>NZ_JAKNQY010000053.1 GCF_024494355.1 Pseudomonas sp. Q11
ACTGACCCACCGCTATCGCGAGCAAGCTTTGCTCCCACAGCGGATTTGTGGTGAAACACCGAATACCTGAGCCCTCGCGACCCATGTGGGAGCAAGGCTTGCCCGCGATGGCAGCCGCACTTTCAGCATCAATGCAAACTGACCCACCGCTATCGCGAGCAAGCTCAGCTTCCACAGGGGGATGTGTGGTGAAACATCGAATACCTGAGCCCTCGCGACCCATGTGGGAGCAAGGCTTGCCCGCGATGGCAGCCGCACTTTCAGCATCAATGCAAACTGACCCACCGCTATCGCGAGCAAGCTCAGCTTCCACAGGTCCGCGCCCAGCTCCGGGAGTCAGCTCAGGTTCTCATCAATCACCAACACCAACTTCCCAGACACCTTATTGGTCGCCAATTCCGCAAACGCCGCTTCGGCATCCTTGATCGCAAAGGTCCTGGCCAGTTGCGGACTCAGGCGTTTGTCGGTGAACAGCGGCCACACCTGCTGCCCCAGCTCACTGATCAGGTCGGCCTTGAACTGATCGTCACGACTGCGCAAGGTCGAGCCGAGCAATTGGATACGCTTGCCCAGCACCTGCGCCAGATCGAGTTCGGTCGAGCGCCCGCCCATCAGGCCGATCAACACCCAGCGCCCGTCAACTGACAAAAGTTTCACGTTGAGTTTGGCGTAGTTCGCGCCCACCGGATCAAGGATCACATCGAAGGGGGCGAAGTCGTTCAAGCCCTCGAGACCATCGGTGCGTACCACGCCGCCCTGGGCTCCCAGCGCCTCGCAATAACTCAGACGATCAGCCGAACCGACACTGACCCAACACGGGTTGCCGAAGGCCTTGCACAACTGGATCGCGGCCGAACCGACGCCACTGGCCCCGGCGTGCAGCAGCACTTTCTCCCCCGGTTTGAGTGCAGCCAGCTGAAACAGGTTGAGCCACGCGGTGCTGTAAACCTCAGGCAGCGCGGCGGCCTCAGCCAGGGATAAACCTTCAGGCACCGGCAGGACATGCCGGCCATCGACCACCACCTCTTCGGCCATCCCGCCGCCGGCCAACAAGGCGCAAACGCGATCACCCACCTGCCACGAGGAGCCTGCTCCGACTTCGCTGATCACCCCGGAACACTCCAGGCCCAGTACCTGGCTGGCACCGGGCGGCGGCGGATAATGCCCGGCCTTTTGTAACAAATCGGCTCGATTCAGACCGGCGGCCGCCACGCGGATGCGAACTTGCCCTACATCACACGTCGGACTTGGCTCATCTGCCCATACCACTTGGCCTTCAACGCCTTGCAATGCTTTCACGGTGCCTCCATAGTGAGTCTCGACTGGGCCCGCTGCTGTAACGCCGGGCTTTCTTGCATTATGCGCCCGGGCCACATGGAACCGGCGACTTCAAAGACGGCCTAATATGCGTTATCAATTGTCCCTGCGTCGAATCAGCATGAAGCACCTGTTCCCCAGCACCGCCCTCGCGCTTGTCATTGGCCTCGGTCTGTTGCCGCTGTCGAACGATACGTTCGCAGCCAATAGCTGGGACAAGCTTCAGCCCGATCGCGACGAGGTGATTGCCAGCCTGAACGTCGTTGAATTGCTCAAGCGCCATCACTACAGCAAGCCGCCACTCGATGACGCGCGTTCGATCATCATCTATGACAGTTACCTGAAGCTGCTTGATCCCTCGCGCAGCTATTTCCTGGCCAGCGACGTGGCTGAATTCGACAAGTGGAAAACCCAGTTCGACGACTTCCTCAAGAGCGGCGACCTGAACGCCGGGTTCACCATCTACAAGCGCTACCTGGACCGCGTGAAGGCGCGTCTGGATTACGCCCTTGCCGAGTTGAACAAAGGCGTCGACAAGATCGACTTCAATACCAAGGAAACCTTGCAGGTTGATCGCAAGGACGCCGCCTGGCTCAGAAGTACCGCTGAACTTGACGACCTGTGGCGCAAACGCGTCAAGGACGAAGTGCTGCGCATGAAGATCGCCGGCAAGGACTCCAAGCAGATCCAGGAAACCCTGACCAAGCGCTACAAGAACCAATTGGCCCGTCTGGACCAGACTCGCGCCGAGGATATCTTCCAGGCGTACATCAATACCTTCGCCATGTCCTACGACCCGCACACCAACTATCTGTCGCCAGATAATGCGGAAAACTTCGACATCAACATGAGCCTGTCCCTGGAAGGCATCGGCGCGGTGCTGCAGAGCGACAACGATCAAGTGAAGATCGTGCGCCTGGTGCCGGCAGGGCCTGCCGACAAGACTAAACAGGTTGGCCCGGCGGACAAGATCATTGGTGTCGCCCAAGGCAACAAGGAAATGGTCGACGTGGTCGGCTGGCGCCTGGACGAAGTGGTCAAGCTGATCCGCGGCCCGAAAGGCTCGGTGGTGCGCCTGGAAGTCATCCCGGCCAGCAATGCGCCGAACGACCAGACCAGCAAAGTCGTGGCCATCACCCGTGAAGCGGTGAAGCTGGAAGAGCAGGCTGCAAAAAAATCCGTCCTCAAACTGAAACAGGACGGCAAGGACTACAAGCTCGGTGTGATCGAGATCCCGGCCTTCTACCTGGACTTCAAGGCCTTCCGCGCCGGCGATCCGAACTACAAGAGCACCACGCGCGACGTGAAGAAACTGCTGACCGAGTTGCAGAAGGAAAAAGTCGACGGTGTCGTCATCGACTTGCGCAACAACGGCGGCGGCTCCCTCCAGGAAGCCACGGAACTGACCAGCCTGTTCATCGACAAGGGCCCGACCGTGCTCGTGCGTAACGCCGATGGCCGCGTGGATGTGCTTGAGGACGAAAACCCGGGTGCGTTCTACAAGGGCCCGATGGCCTTGTTGGTCAATCGCCTGTCAGCCTCGGCCTCGGAAATTTTCGCCGGCGCCATGCAGGACTATCACCGGGCACTGATCATCGGCGGCCAGACCTTCGGCAAAGGCACCGTGCAGACCATCCAGCCGCTCAACCATGGCGAACTGAAGCTGACCCTGGCCAAGTTCTACCGGGTTTCCGGCCAGAGCACCCAGCATCAGGGCGTGCTGCCGGACATCGACTACCCGTCGATCATCGACACCAAGGAAATCGGTGAAAGCGCCCTGCCCGAGGCCATGCCGTGGGACACCATCCGGCCTGCGATCAAGCCGGCCGTGGATCCGTTCAAGCCATTCCTGGCGCAACTCAAGTCCGATCACGATGCTCGCACATCCCAGGACGCGGAGTTTGTCTTCATCCGCGACAAGTTGGCTTTGGCGCAGAAGTTGATGCTGGAGAAAACCGTCACCCTCAACGAAGCCGAGCGTCGCGCACAGCATGCCGACATCGAAGCCAAGCAACTGACCATGGAAAACCTGCGGCGCAAAGCCAAGGGTGAAGAGCCGCTCAAGGAACTGAAGAAAGAGGATGAAGACCTGATCGCCGAACCGGAAAAAACCAAACCGGAAGACGATGCCTACCTGAGCGAGACGGGTCGTATCCTCCTCGATTACCTGAAACTCAACACGGCGATTGCCAAGCACTGAGATGATGGCCATTTAATGCTGACGCTCCCCGGAGCGTCATCAAACTGACATCATTCTGTCGTGAAATACAGGACCGGGCGCCTCTTTGAACGGATGGCGCCCAGTCCTTTTTTTATCGCCAGAGAACGCCATGACCACGACAGAACAGCTGAGTGCCTTGAGTTCAATCCTGGCTCAAAGCGGTTTACACAGCCTGTTCCAACCCATCATTTGCCTTTCCGAACGGCGCATCGTCGGTTATGAAGCCCTGACCCGAGGCCCGTCCAACAGCCCGCTGCACTCGCCCATTGCCCTGCTCTCCGTGGCCCGCCAGGCCGGGCGTCTCAGTGAGCTGGAACTGGCCTGCCGACGCAGCGCCTGCCAACGTTTCAATGAGCAGAAACTGCCGGGCAAGCTGTTTCTCAACGTCTCGCCCGAGTCCCTGCTGGAATCCTCGCACCAGACGGGGCGCACGCTGCAATTGCTGCAGGACTTCGGCATTGCGCCCAGCCAGGTGGTGATCGAACTGACCGAACAAACGCCGATCGACGACTTCCAACTCCTGCAAACCGCCCTGCATCATTACCGGGCCATGGGCTTCTCCATTGCCCTGGACGATCTCGGTGCCGGGTATTCGAGCCTGCGGCTGTGGTCCGAATTGCGCCCCGATTATGTGAAGATCGACCGGCACTTCATCGATGGCATCCATCAGGACGCCCTCAAGCGCGAATTCGTCGGCTCGATCCTGAAAATCGCCCGAGCTTCCCGTGCCCAAGTGATTGCCGAGGGAATCGAACTGCCGGAAGAACTGGCGGTATTGATAGAGATGGGCGTCGATCTGGTTCAGGGCTATCTGCTCGCCCGGCCGCAGGAGCTGCCCTCCCGTGACGCCAGGGCGCTGATGCCCCGGCAGGACGCCGGCGCGGTGGCATTGACCGACGAAGTCAACGACCTCGGGGCGCTGCTCAACGAACAACCGGCAGTGGCCCACGACACGCCGACGGCCACCGTGCTGGAGGCGTTTCGGCGCCAGGCCAACCTCAACTCCCTGGCGGTACTGGACGATCAGGACCAGCCCTGCGGCATCGTCCATCGTCATTCCCTTTCGGATGCCTTGCTCAAACCCTTCGCCACCGACCTCTTCGCCCGCAAACCCATCAGCCGCCTGATGAGCGATGATTTCCTGGCGGTGGAACTGAACCAGTCGCTGCAACAAGTCAGCCGCCTCATCACCAGCCGCGCCCGACAACGCATCGAAGAAGACTTCATCATCACCCTCAACGGCAGTTACCTGGGCCTGGGCCGGGTGATCGACGTGCTCAAGCTCATCACCGAACTGAAAATCCAACAGGCCCGCTACGCCAACCCGCTGACCCTGCTGCCGGGCAACGTGCCGATCCAGCAATGCCTGACGCGCCTGCTGCAACAACGACAGGAGTCAGTGATCTGCTACGTGGACATCGACAGTTTCAAACCCTTCAACGACATCTACGGCTACGGCCGCGGCGACGAAGTCCTCCTATGCCTGGCCCAATGCCTGAACGAACGCATCGACCCCAGCCGCGACTTCGTCGGTCACATCGGCGGCGACGACTTCCTGCTGGTCCTCGGCCCGGAAGACTGGCGCAAACGCCTGAATCAGCTACTGAGCGACTTCCAGACCCATTGCCGGCGCTTCTACCGTCCTGAACATCTGGAGGCCGGCTGTTTCACCGCGCTGAATCGGCAGGGCGTTCGACAGGAATTTGCCTTGCTCTCGCTGTCGATTGGGGTGGTGCATCTGCGGTCCGAGGCTTGTGGGGAATTGGATGCGAGCCAGTTGGCTGAGCTGGCTTCGCAGGCCAAGCATCATGCCAAGGAGATTTTGGGAGGGAGCGTGTACTTGGTTGATGGTTTGGCCGGGCGAGAGGCTGTGGTTGGGTTGGGGTTGTCGGTGTGAAGATGAGCTCCCCCCGCGGGATTTTGTAGGAGGCGAAGCCTGCGATCTTTTGATCTTTTGATCTTTCACTTGAGATTCAACTGCCTGGGGAAAGATCGCAGCCTCGCTTCGCTCGACAGCTCCTACAGGCCCTGGCCTCTGGCCTACCACGTAGATGGATCTTCAAGGGCGGCTTTTCTGAGATCTTCTTTCCAAGTTTCTTTTGCCAACACATAAACATCCTGAAGAAATTCTTTAGGACTTTTTAAGTTATACCATTCCCCTCGAGGCCAGCTACCCGCGCAATCTTCGTCTATCTCAAACAAACTTTCAAAGTCAAAATCCGGATCATTAAGTTTGTCACCCAAAAACCTCACCAATACATATTTATGTCTATAGGACAGGCACTCTATATCCAGGCCATATTTAACAATCAACTCTGATCTGTCACGCTTATTCTCAGGATTGTAGACTTCTAGTATTGCCCCGAGTGTTTCTTCACGGTCATACACATCAAATCGGCCAATAAACCACGTCAGATCAGGAACAAACTCCTCATTTATAAAAGGGTGCATCAGCATCATTTTTTCTCCGTAGGAAATCCAGTGTAAGGTTCGCCATCTTTACTAAACTTCACTTCAAACCAATTTAAATTCTCGTTCAACTTAGGATTTTGCTTATCTTTTTTATTTGGTTTGTAGCCACGCCCTGCTCCCGGTAACTCCTGCCTGACAACTCTATCGTTTTTGTGGTCCACGCCAGTAAACGGATCCAGTCCAAGCTTTTCTCTTGTCATAGCTTTATTTAGCGCATTCAAATGAATTCGCCAGTTGCTGAATTGGGAGCTTAGGCTTCCATTAGCTCCCTTGGGAACTTCACCCGTGTGCGGGTTCGCACCGTTAATGGCACGCTGCTTTAGCGCTACGTCTGATATTTCCGAACTGTGTTTTTCAACAGTGTGCATGCGGTATTTTTCTTCCATAGCAACCACCCGTCTCTTAGCATTTGCCTCCCCCAACTCATCAATCCGCGCCCGCCGCCGCTCCGCCGTCATCGGCAGCGCCGGCTCACCCTCATCCACCCCAACCTTAGCCGCCGGTTCCTGACTCCCAACCGCCGATCTGCACCCGCCCTTCCCCGGACAATCCACCAACCCCAACGGATCCACCCACCCCGTCGGGTTCAGGGTGTAGCGATATCCGTTGAGGCCACCCGCCAGTTTGCTCGGGTCCGGCGTCAAATAGCGGCCGGTTTCAGGATTGTAGTAGCGGTGCCGGTTGTAGTGCAGGCCGCTTTCGGGGTCGAAGTACTGGCCCTGGAAGCGCAGCGGTTGTTCAAGTTGTTCGCCGCCGCCGTGGACCCGTTCGGTGGTTTTACCGTAGCCGTTGTAGCGCGCTGACCAGACGATTGTGCCGCCGTAGTTGGTCAGCTCCTGGGGCGTGCCCAGGTGATCAAGGTGATAGTAGAACGGGCAGGCGTTCCGGCCTTTGCCGTCGAGCAGGGCCAGTGGGCGGAAGGTCCCCGGTTCGTAGACGTAGCTGCGGTGGTGGCGCGGGCTGCTTTCGGCGACGACCTGATCGCCCTGCCAGAAAAACTCCGTGGTCAGGCCGTCCGCGGTCTTGCTGATGCGTCGGCCGAAGGCGTCGTAGCGGTAGGACGTTTCGCGTCCGTCCGCCGTGGTGACACCGATCAGGCGGTGCTGGCTGTCGTAGCGGTATTCGCTGACGAGGCACTGGGTCTTGCCGCGCCGTTCGCGGATCAGGTTGCCGAAGGCGTCGTAGTCGTAGTGGCGGTCGCCCTCCATCAGCAGGCGGTTGCCCTTGAGGCGGGTCGGGCCGGGGCGGTCCTGCATCAGCAGATTGCCGGCCGGGTCGTGGGCGAAGTGTTCTGGCGGCTCGCTGTGGGAATAATCGATGCCGATCAGGCGATCCAGCGGGTCGTACTGGTAATGGCGGCGGTTGCGGTTGTCGGCAATGGACTGCAGGTTGCCATTGGCGCTGTAGGCATAATCGCGCCAGAACAGTTGCTGCTGGTTCTGCCACACCGTCTGGGCCTTGAGCCGGCCCTGTTCGTCATAGTCATACCGGCTGAGCAGCAGGCCTTGGCGGCGCTGGCGTTCGCGCCCGCCATGAAGCTGGTG
>NZ_JAKNQY010000054.1 GCF_024494355.1 Pseudomonas sp. Q11
CGTCCAGGGTCAGCAGTTCCTCGCCGGTGACCATCGACACCGGGCAGCCGCTGGTTTGGGTCAGGGCCGCCGTGTCGGTACTGTCGCCGTTGGGGTTTTTCGATTGGCTTGCGGCGTCGTCGTGGGGTTCGTCTTTTTTCAGTGTGGTATTGCGCTGCGCGTCCCAGCGCAGTTGCATCCGGCCCTTCTTTATTCCCGCCGCCACACCCCGCGCCGCCACGGTTTTGTAGCGGTCCACGTAGGACATGAAGCTGTTGACCACCGCGAAGATTGCGTTGATGAACCGCTGCGCAGCGGTTAGCAAACCCGCGCCAAGCTTGCCCAGGCGCATCGTCAGATAAGCAATACCGGCCCCCGCCCCGGCGAAGGTCAGAACCACGCCGATCAGCAGGTCGATCACCAGTTGCACCACCACCGTCGCTAAAGCTTCAGCGGTTTTGCCGGCGACTTCGCTGGGCGGCAGCATCTCCAGCCAGAGACTGGCGGTGCGCAGCAACAGCCACAGGGCTGCTTCGTCGCTGGCCAGCAGCTGCAGCTTGGCCATGAGCAGCGGCGTGTCATTCGCCAGTTTTTTTAGCTGATCAGCGCTCTCGCCCAACCGATCAGCAAACTCGCCGGGATCCTTGAGAATGTCCGACAGCAGACTGATGCTGTCCCACACTCCCTCGATCGCCTTCCAACTGCCAGCGAGCAAACCGTTGCCCACCGCAGCCGCCGAGGTCGCCAAGGACTGCTGCGTCCATTGCGGCTTGAACCCCTGCCACTCGCCGCGCAACCAGTCCGTCAGATCCTTGCTCAAGCCATCGTAGGAAGAAAACAGATCGGCGATTTGCTTGGGGGACACTTCGCCCTGGACATGAACCCGATAGGACTTACCCGGCGTCCCCTTGAAGGTCCCCAGGCCCTGGGCATCCAGGGTGACCGGCTTGACCTCGCCGCTGTCCACGTCCACCACATCCACCACGATGTCGCCCAGCGGAACGTCGTACACCGACTCGAACTTACTCTCGATGGTCATCACCCCGCCCTGAGGGCACTGGACAACGGTGGAGAGGAAATCATCGTCGCCGATGCTGACAGCGGTGGTGCTGTCACCGAAGCGAATCAGCCGCTCCATGCCCATCAGCGAGGGCAGGTCGGCCGCATGGCTGGCGCGGTCCGCCGTCTGGCTGTACCAGCGCTCGAGCTGCTCGCGGTAGAGCGTCAGGGTGTCTTTGAAGCTGTCGAGTTCCTGCTCGATACGGTGCACCTGATCCATCAGGACACGGATCGATCAAGGGCCGGCAGGGAAAAACGATCGAACATGGGCAGACGTCTCGCAGCACTCAGGGAGCGCGAGACTTTGCCGGGGATGGCTGGGGAAATAAGTCAGGGAAAGAGGCGGTGAATGTAGGGCGATTCGCTAATTTCGCCCGACTGCGTAAAGAATAGCCTGTGGATAACGCTAGAGTTCGTGACCTTCGAGCGCCTTGAGCTTGATCTCAGCCAACGGATGCCCGGCTTTCGCCGCCAACCCCCACCAGCGTGCCGCCTCTATCGGATCCGGCGCCTTGCTGGCGGTACCGGCCAGGCTGATCACACCGACTTGATAGGCAGCCTTGCCATCACCCGCCAGTGCCGCCAGGCGCAGCAGGCGAACGCCTTCTTCCCGGGCACCCAGCCCCTGGCCGCGGAACGTCAGGATATGCCCGTAGAAACTTTGAGCACCGACATCCCCCAGGTTCGCCATGCGGGCAAATTGGCCTTCCAGCCAGGACCAGCCACGGGGCTGGCGAACGAACCAGGCCCAATGAAACAATCGACGCGCCAGCCAATAACCGGCCCGTGCCTTGATACGCCAGAGCACTCAAGCCTCCGCAGATTCGGGGTACTCGTATTCGAATACCCGGACCACTTCCGAGGCGTGCCAGGAAGCAGCGGCCACGCCATCGGAAGGTCCGGAAAAGCGCCCGAGACGTTCAACGCACTCGAAGAAGCCGGTACGCGGCAACCGGCTTGCCCCTTGACTGATGACCAGCGAACTTCGCAGTGGCTGTTCAGCCCGGGCATCCAGCGCTGCCAAGTGTTCAAGCGCTGCGGTCAAGGTCTGCATGGCCGGGCTGGGAAGCTGCAAGCGCTCCAGCAAGGCCCGGTACGTCAATAAATGGCGCTGGCGGCGCGCCTGATCCAGTTCACCCAACAACCCGTCCCAATGCTGCCGACTGATGCGAACACTCACAATTGATCCCTCCAACCCGGCACCGTCAACTCCCAGGCCAGACTGCGCCGAATCGCGGCATCGGGCTGACGCTCGCCGCTTTCGATCATGGCCAGATAAGACGGGCTAATACCTACTGTGCGGGCCAACGCTTCAATGGCGATGCCCTTCCCTTCGCGCAAACTGCGTAATTGATCCAGACCAGGAAGAATCTGGTCGGGTGCCGCCGCATGACGGACTGTGGCTTCGTGCGGCGGTGCTTGATTGATGCCGGCTGCCTTCAATAGCGACTGGTACTGATCCCACGGTAAAACCGCGTATTCGGGCTCTCCGTCGCGTGTAATTATTTGAATATCCATGTCTACCCCGTAGGACAACAACACTTAGCGAGTCAGCTTTTTCCTTGGAAGTGTAATCCTAATAGCGGCTAAGGTCGCGGGGCGATCAATCTCAGAAGGGAAACAGAAGCCGGATCAGTGCTTTTTCTGCCCTTGAAGCTGGAGCTGTTCCGAGGTGTCGGGAAGCCGCTCGACTTGAGCGAGCTTGTCGGGGGATTGCCGATAACGCCAGGCGCGGAAGGCTTCGAGTTCAACGTCGAGGGTTTTCATGATCCATGCCAGTACGGCGATATCGTCAAACATGCCGAACATGGGCAGGAAATCCGGAATCGCGTCCAGAGGGCTGAGGAAGTACATCAGGCCGGCCACGATAAAAAGCAACGACTTGGCGCTAACGGCCCGATATTCGCCACGCCAGTAGGCCAGGCACAGGGCCTGCAGCAAACGCAAATCTTCCTTTAGCTTGCCTAACCGACCACCCTCACGGGCACCTTTGCTGGCGACGGCAAACAGCAACGTCGGCAATCGACCGCGGGCCAGCAGTCGTCCCGCCAAGGGCAGAAAACGCGCAAAATTCCACGGAGCCTTCATGTTTTCTCCCACTGAAATGTTATCCACACAAATTGTGGATAACCTTGTGAACAGAGCTGCATTTCCGCGCTGAAGCCCCCGTTAAATAAGGCCCCCGGTCAGATCGGGCGTTTTTTACTCACATAAAAAAACCCAACATTTCATTGACTTGACGGGCCGACTGGGTCTAGCACAGCGTCTGTATTGCCTATGACTGTAGTCCGCGCCGAGCGTTCGGTTTTTTGATGTTTACCAGCGCCCGGATACAACAACGCCCCGCATAAGCGAGGCGTTGTTGTTATAGACAGCCTGAGTTACTGGGCTGCTGCTTCTTTTGCCGGATCCTTGATCGCCAGCAGTTCCAGGTCGAACACCAGGACCGAGTTGGCAGGGATCGCCGGGCTCGGGCTCTGGGCGCCGTAGGCCAGTTCGCTCGGGATGTACAACTTGTACTTCTCGCCGACATGCATCAGTTGCAGGCCTTCGACCCAACCCGGGATCACACCGCTGACCGGAAGATCGATCGGGCTGCCACGTTCCACGGAGCTGTCGAACACTTTGCCGTCGGTCAGCTTGCCGGTGTAGTGAACAGTCACGACGTCAGTCGGCTTAGGCTGCGGGCCGTCGGCTTTCTTGACCACTTCGTACTGCAGGCCGGAAGCGGTGGTGGTAACACCTTCCTTCTTGCCGTTTTCCTCGAGGAATTTCTTGCCGGCGGCTGCCGACTCTTCGCTCATCTTGGCCATACGCTCTTCCGCACGTTTTTGCAGTGCGGCAAAGGCTTCGACCAGCTCTTCGTCTTTCAGCTTCTGTTCTTTCTTGCCGACGGCATCTTCGATGCCCTGGGCAACTGCTTTGGAGTCCAGGTCATCCATACCTTCCTGAGCCAGGCTTTTGCCCATGTTCAGGCCAATACCGTAGGAAGCTTTCTGCGCCGGGGTTTTCAGCTCTACGCTGGTCTGCGAGTCGCAACCCGCGAGTACCAGGCCAACCAGGGCCACCGCCGCCGCCAACCGATGCTGTTTCATGCTATTTCCTTGTTCATGCGCCAAAAGGGCAATCGAGTAAAGCCGCGAGCTTATCAGGCGGCCACGACCAATGGCTACCGGCATGTGAGCAGCAAAGCGATGATAAGTTCACGTGCGCAAACGCTTTTTAATCCTGGGCAGATGAAGCGTCTGTCATCTATTACATACAGGGACAAATTGCCACTTCCCACAACCCGAGAGGTAATGGCCACTTGCCGGCCACGCGGCGCTGAGGCATAAGGGCATATCAAAAAAAACAAGGACGTTACTGTGCGCCTGCTCTCTCGCCTTCTCTTGTTGCTCCTCGCGCTGCTCATCATCGCCGTGGCCGTGGTGCTTTATTACGTCGCCAATCCCCGCCTGCCGGCCTATACACCGGTCGAGCAGGTGCATTATCTGGATCAATGGAGCGCCGCCGAGCGCCAGACGTACTATTTCACCCCCCAGGGTACCCAGGTCAAAGGTTTGCGCTATGACTGGTTCACCGCCCTCGAATTGCCGTTCTCGCAACAGCGCTTTGCTTCGCCTGAATACCTGGCCCGATTCGGCTTTCTGGTGGACCCGGCGCAGAAAGCTTCGCCAGACAATCCTGGCAACCTGCCCGTAGGTTTCACTCGCCACCAGAATCCGGGCAGCGCCGACCAATTCCTGGATATCACCTGCGCCGCCTGTCACACCGGCGAGTTGCGCTTCAAGGGCCAGGCGATACGGATCGATGGTGGTTCGGCCCAGCACGTCCTGCCCTCAAGTGTTCCCACATTGCGCGGTGGCAGTTTTGGACAGGCATTGGTCGCCAGTCTGGCCTCGACCTACTACAACCCTTGGAAATTCGAGCGCTTCGCCCGCCAGGTCCTGGGGCAGGACTACGACGCCGGCCATGAACAACTGCGCAAATCATTCAAATCCTCTCTGGATACGTTCCTGCATGTGGCCTGGAACGACACGCACCGTGGCCTCTACCCCACCGAAGAAGGACCTGGCCGCACAGATGCCTTTGGACGGATTGCCAATGCCAGCTTCGGCGATGCCATCTCCGACAAAAATTACCGGGTCGCCAACGCGCCTGTGGATTACCCGCAGTTGTGGGACATATGGACATTCGACTGGGTGCAGTGGAACGGTTCGGCCCAGCAACCGATGGCCCGCAATGTCGGCGAAGCGTTGGGTGTCGGCGCTACGTTGAATTTCTTCGATGCCCAGGGCAAACCCTTGCAAGGTGATGCGCGATACCCCTCCAGCGTGCGCGTTCGCGATCTGCACAAGATTGAAGAAACCCTGCAATTGCTCAAGGCCCCGGAGTGGCCCCAGGAACTGCTTGGGCCTATCGATTTGCCGTTGGCCGCACAGGGCCGGGCGCTGTTCACCGAAAACTGTGCAGGCTGCCATGTCCCCAAAGTGGTTCAAGGCCCTGACAGGCCCGTCCAGCACCTGAACATGTTGCCAGTCAAGGTGATCGGCACCGATCCGGGCACCGCTAACAACATTGCCGACCACCGTTTCGATCTGACCAGCCTGCAATGGGATCCGGCCGAACTGGCCAAACTGGACGTACAACTGCATCCGACCCCGACGACCCCTCTGGATTTGAGTCAGATGTCGGTCGCCAAAGGCTTGGCCTACGTTACCGCGTTCGTGGAAGAGCGGGCTTACCGTGACGCGGGCGTCACACCGCTGGAGCGCCCGGCGCTGGATGGTTTTGGCCTGCCTATCGGCGTACGCGAACTGCGCGCCTACAAAGCCCGGCCGCTGGCTGGCGTCTGGGCCACGCCACCCTTCCTGCATAACGGTTCGGTGCCGACGATCTATCAGTTGCTGTCTCCTCAGGACGAACGGGCGATCACCTTCTATAAGGGCAGCTTCGAATACGACCCACGGCACCTGGGCTATCGCACAGAAGCCTTCACGAATGGCTTTTTGTTCGACACCCGGATCACCGGCAACCACAACAGTGGTCATGAGTTTCGCGCAGGTGAGCGGGGCAATGGTGTGATTGGTCGCCTGCTGCAACCACAAGAACGCTGGGCGTTGCTGGAGTACCTCAAGGTGCTGGGCGGGCCGCTGGAATCGCAACTGTGATGATGAACCCCTCAGGCAAAAGGATTGACCCATGCTAATTACGCTCTGGCTGCGCCTCGGCGCCTTTTTGGGCAAGACGCTCCTGTGGCTGTTGGGCATCGGGCTACTCGGCTGGGCGCTGTCCACGGCCTGGTTCGCCTGGCAACACAGCGGGCCGGTCTCGGATAAAGAGCAGATTCCATCTGGCGAAGCGGCCATGACCCAGGACATCATCCAGACCGCCATCCGCATCGTCGATCAGCACCGCGAAGGCACGCGCTACCTGCGCGATGCCCATGCCAAGGCCCACGGCTGCGTCATGGCTCAAGTGCAGGTGCCGGACGATCTGCCAGCACCGTTGCGCCAGGGTGTATTTGCCGAGTCGGGGAAGGTCTGGCAAGCGACGATTCGCTTGTCCAACGGCAACGCCTACCCGCAGTTCGACAGCCTGCGCGATGCGCGAGGGATGGCGATCAAACTGCTGGACGTGCCAGGCAAACAACTGCTGGGGGACCGCCAGTCGCAAGGTGAACAGGATTTTGTGATGTTCAACCATCCGAACTTCTTCGTCAGCGATGTCGCCGAATATCGTCAGAATGTGGCCGCCCAGGCCGATGGAAAAAAGGCGATGGCGTTCTTTCCGAGCCTGGATCCCCGGAGCTGGCAGATCCGCCACCTGTTCATCGCCCTGGAGACACTTTCCCCGGCCCCTGACAGCCCGACCCAGACCACGTATTTTTCGGTATCGCCCTATAAATTTGGCGAGGCTAACGCGAAGTTTCGCGTAGCGCCCGACCCGGATAGCTGCCCTAGCTACACCCTGCCCGCACAAAACCAGGCACTGCCGAATTTCTTGCGAAGCGCACTGACGCAACAGTTATCCACAGACCGGATGCCGGTGTGTTTTGTCCTGCAGATCCAGCGCCAGGACCCGAGCAAGTACATGCCGATCGAAGACACCAGTATTGAATGGCGAGAAAGCGATGCTCCGTTCGAGACCGTAGCGCGAATCAAAGTCCCGGCCCAGGATTTCGATACACCCAAATTGAACCTGGCCTGTGACAACCAGTCCTTCAACCCGTGGTTCGGCATTGAGGCACATCGCCCCATCGGCGGCATCAACCGTTTGCGCAAAGCCGTGTACGAGGCGGTCAGCGATTACCGTCATCGTCGTAATGCCGAACAGTAGATAACCGGCAAACGCCAGACGGCAAAAAGCCCGCTCATTGAGCGGGCTTTTTGGATGGCGACCTGGCGTTCAGTGTTCCAGGTTGCCGAAGATGGCGCAGCGGACGGGACTCGAACCCGCGACCCCCGGCGTGACAGGCCGGTATT
>NZ_JAKNQY010000055.1 GCF_024494355.1 Pseudomonas sp. Q11
TCAGGCACAGAGCTTGGAGTAGATTTGTGGGGATCCCTCAGGGTCTGTCCCCGTTATCTCCCCGTTATCTCGCTTTCCCTGTCCTTGCGTCCATGAACCGAGTAGCACCGGGATTATTAGCAAGCTTCTGTAAGGCATCGGCATCAAGCTTTCCTGCAAGTTGCCCCATTCGAGGATCATTGAGCTGACCAAAGACGCGATCGGCAATTGAGAAGCTTTTTGCGTATCCTGAAGCTTCGCCTATTCCTTTTGCACCATTTTATTCGTGCTCTCGCCTAGAGTATACAAATCCACTAATCGGATCTAAATCTCGCCTAGCACCCGCCGCATGCACACACTGGATATCAATTTTGTTGATCGCCTGCTCTTTCCCTCCCAGTGCATCTAAATTTGTAGCTACAACCTCCAGGCTCTCCAAATCAAAGTCTGTTGGCTGACGATCAAGATAGTATCGAACTAACACAAAACCACTATCATGATATCCGACGGCGATGGCTCTAATATTAGGGTATATCTCGCCAAGTAGCGCAATGCGGAAGCACGCCACGAGCCAATCCGGCAATTTTGTCGCGAATAGCATCTCAGCTCCTCGCATCTGGAACAATATGGGCACCATTTTTCCCCGTTATCTCCCGTTATCTGCGCTCCGGAATGTGTCCGCAATGCCTTTGGGTAAGGGGCCTTGACTCATAGGCCCATACTGAGCAACTACCTTACTTGTTGCTTTTGCACCATCTAAATATTCAGAACCTTAATGTACAGCTCATCAGTACCTACAAAAGAGATAGCTCCTTGTTTTTCGAGATTAATCAACTGCTCCAATACATAACTACCATTTGCGACAGTCTCGTTTGGAAACAGTAAGAAAAATTTATCTTTCGGCCACAAAGTCATGCCTTCATCAAAGAATCGCTCTAGCCCTCTGAAAGCAATCTCCCAATCATGTCTATTTTCCACGGTCATAAAGCACCTTCCCGGTATTTGTATCAATCACCTTGTTAACGAGGATCGGTTTTGTGGTAACCGCCTGAGTTGCTCCGCCAGGTCCAAATTGTGGAAAGTCCGTAGTGATAGGTTCAAGATGATCAGCTTTGCCCCATTGCCCTTGAGGAATTTTAACGTCATCCAGTATTTGCTTTGTATCAAACTCAATTTTAATAGCAGCATCATGCGGAACCTGCAATTTCCCAGCAGCACCGGAGCCAAGGTTATCAAAAGAAATATAAGTGCCTCGGCCGTTCGCGGGGATTGTGCCCGAGGAGAGCAATTCTTGGAGGTATGGAGCATCAGACGAAACATACCTATATCCTGTTGAAGGAATAGTTTCTCCAGATGCTCTCGTGTAAAAATCTGGAATCGCCTTACCACCTTTTGCACCCCCCGAGACTAGCACCGACGCCCCAGCCCCATCCAGATACTTCCCTGCCCCCTTCAGCAACGCAATTTCCAACGCAGCCTTAGCGGCCTCTGTCCCGTAATCGCGAAGCGGATTCACATCGCCGGGATAGGTGGCACTGCTAAAGGACGAGAGGACCTTGTTTCCTTGCGTAAACTGGTATGGAGCAAACAACTGTCCTGTCGCTTGCCACCCGTCCAGGAAAGATGCCGCGCCTGCCGCTCCCGAAAAAGCAGGTATAGCGCAGCCCGCCCCAGTGATACAAGCCGGCGTGGAGAGTATCGCACCACCGAACCCCGCAGCGGCACCTATCGCACCCAGTACAGCGCGGCTTGCCTGAGTTGACTGTCTGAGTTCCTTGTCATTAACCAGCAGATCATCGTTGGCCTGATCCCATTTTGAATATTCGTCAAAGGCTCCAGTTGCGAACAATGCATTTTGTGCGTCATTGAATCCCTTGCCGTCCGCCTCAAGCGCCTTAACCGCATCATAAGCCGGATCATCTGGAGGTACTGAGGCGGCGCAATGCACCAAAGCACACGCCGCTGCTTTGAGTTCGTAAGCCTTTTCTGGCGACTCCTTCTGGAGCCTCTCGAGCGCGACGGTCTCTTTTAGGTGAAGCTGACGATTGTACTGGTCAGCCATCAGTGCAACCCAGGAAGCTTTTTCTACGTCACCACCCGCAAGCCCGGCAGCCGTTAAACCGACGAGTTGGGAAAACGCTTCCCTTAGTTCAGGCTGCGCATCAAAGGTTGAGCTGAGTACACCGGCTAAAGCTTGGCTAGCACCTGCCGCAATGGCACCAGTTTTGAAATCGCCGCCGGTTGCTCTGGTAACCGCCCCACCCACCAATGCATGCAGGGCAATACGACCAAGCCCCCCCTCAGCCCACATCGCCATGCCGGCGGTATCACCTACATTCTTCGCTGCCTGCCAATGGTCTTGGGCATAACCACCCACAAAATTGAATGCTGTCGCTGCAGCGACGTTTCCGGCCTGCGAAATCAAACCATCCTTGAGGTTCTGCCCTAAGCTACCCCCACCGATAGCTGTCTTTATCACTCCCCCCGCAACGCCTTGGGCTCCCGAATACAGAGCGAAACCACCAATCCCCTGGAGCGTATTTAGATCAAAGCCATATGTAATGTTGTTGAACGGTACCGCGCTGCCGCCGAATATGGGCTTAACTACGCCTTGAGTAACACCGAACGTTACACCGGCAATGGCGGCATTTTTCAGGCTGCCTGCACTGAACGTTTCCTTGAACGCGGCGCCCAGGTCCCCCTTGTTGTCAATGGCGCTGGTGACTGCCGTAGTCGCCAAGCTTGTCGCAACCGCCCCCCCGGCAGTAGCGCCCACTAGCCCCAAGCCGGCCGGCCCCATGACGAACGACATAAGAATGGCGATCGCAATCTTCGCGCCCGCGCCAAGTCCTGAGTTGTCGTATTTGAAACTCTCGTGGATCTCCTTCACCTGACGCCAATCAATATCGCCGCGAGCCTCTGCCTGTTTCAACCAGGCGAGATTTGGATCGGCCTCTACCATGGCGTCGATGGTCTGACTGACACCTTGTTGATCGACTTGCTTGATATCGATGCTGATCTGGCCAGCGGCTTTAATTATCAGTCGCCCTTGAGCAACCAACTCGCTCTGGCGCAGGGTTTCGTCCGTGCGTCCCGAGCCTTTGGCTTCGTACCATGCAAGGTCGCCATCGCTTTTGGTGTGGCTCTCATCATGAAGATCTTTCACACCTTCAAACGCGATATTGCCGCCACTGTCCAGCGTAATGTCCCCACCACTCTCCAGCTTCGCCACCTGATACCGCTGATCCCCACCACTGACCAACGTCAAATCACCCCCAGTGGAGATCTCGCTGCCAATGTTCTTCACATCGGTCACTTCATCACGCTGAGTCTTCTTGCTGCCCCAACCGCCCTTTTTCTTCATGTCATAGAGCGTGTAGTTGGAGTTCTGCGCGGCCAGCAGTTGAAGGTTTTTTTGGGCCACCAGATAGGCCTCATCCCCCGCGCTGATGCGGCTGGCGATCAGGGTCATGTCGTTGCCGGCACCCAGCACCACATCCCCACCGGCTTTCACAGTGGTGGCCACTTGGCTGACGTGGTCTTCCTTGCGCGTAACGCTGGAGCCCTTGTTGTACGAATGCACCTCATCCGCCGCCGACGCCAAGGTCATGTCGCCGCCAGCGCTCATACCTACATCGCGCTTGGCTTCGAGCTCACTGGCTATCGCCGTCACATCACGGCCTGCGGTGACATCCAGATCCCGGCCCGCCGTCACTTGGGAGGCCAGTTGCTTGATCGCCGAATCATCGTGATCGCCATGGTCGGTGATGCGATCGGCCTTCTGTGCCGAAACGATGTTCACGTCACGCCCGGCCTCAATGGTCAGATCACCGCCGCTGCTGACCACGCTGCCAATGGTGTTGAAGTCGCGTCCGGCGTCGATGCTCAGGTTGTTGGTCGCCTCGATCCGCGCGGCGCTGTCGGCAAAGCCCATGGACCAGGACCATTCACCGTTTTTGTCGTCGTAGTTTGTGACGGTGCGTTCGTTGACTACATCGCCCCGAACGGTGGTGAGCGACACGTCGCGTCCGGCGATGATGCCGCCGGCCTTGTTGACGAGGTTATTGCCCGCCAGCAGGTCGAGGCGGTTACCGGCTTCTACCAGACCGCTGCTGGTCAGGTCGTTGGCGGCGGTGGCCGACAGGTTGTTGGAAGCGCGCAGGGTGCCGGCGTTGTTCAGGTCCTTGCCGGCGATCAGGGTCACGTCTTTGCCCTGGATCAGCGCGCCGTTGGCGGCCAGGCGGTTGTTGGCGTTGGCCAGGTACAGCACCGGCACCAGGACTTGTTCGCCGTTGACCTCGACGTTTTCCATCCAGACGATGTCGTGGGTCAGGGCCGCGACCTGTTGCGACGTGAGGCTGACGCCCACGGCCAGGTTCAACGCCTGTTTGCTGGCGACGGCGTTGTTCATCAGGTACTTGAACATGTCCTCGTTGGAGGTCTGGCCGTCGAGGAAGCGCTGGCCGGTGCGGGCGATTACTGCTTGCTGGATCAGCCGTTGTTCGTAGAGGCCGTCGCCCAGGCGCTTGGCGTTGATGTCCGGGTTGTAGTCGAGTTCTGCAAGCAGGTAGTCCGAACTCATGAACTGCTTGAGGTCGGTGAGCGCCGGGTTGGTTTCGATCAGGTATTTGTGCGGGTTGGCCGCCACAGTGCTGACGGGCAAACCCTGGACTCGGTTGACGTTGAGCCTGGCTTACATGCCGAGTCCATCGCGATAGATACTCAGAGCCTCACCCAGCTCAGAAGCCTGCTCCAGTAGAGTTAAACAAACGGGAACAGACCACGGTTTATCGAAGAAGCATTGCCACGCCTCTTAGAAAAATGTGGTCTACCCCACGCCAGTCACGGACGCCTATCTAGGGTCGATGACATCCAGCGCCCGGTTTGCCAATAGCTGACCCAGCTCGATCAACTGCTGCAGCCCTAGTGCAACATGCCGCCGAGAATCCTCCAGATCGAACGCCAAATCGCCGGCCATGGCATTGGCAGAGGCCAAGGTTTCGCTGAGATTGGCCAACAGGCTTTCAGCATCGACGCCCTCCACGACGGTGAACAACTGGTCCGGAGGTGGCTTCTTGTCAGGCTGGGCGGGTTTGGGGTTCAGATAGGAATCGATGATGCGTTCGGCGTTGGCGTCGGCTGCGATGTCCAGGTGCAACGGTGGAACGGGTGGGTCTGGGATGAGTTTGTCCATATGGACCTCCTAACGTCAGTCGGATCCGCCACTGTTCGCGACTAAACGAAGTGGGGTGGCGGCTGTGCACAGGTTAGTCGACCGGGACGTTAGGAAACCGGCGCACCCGAAAGTGCCCTGCGCACAGCCACCATAAAATCAGCGAGAAAACCGTAGCCTGACTTCAAGGAGACCTTGCGCCTAACGAAATACCGAGCGACTAAACCCGACCGCTGAATTGGCAGCGGTGAGCAAAGACTAGGCACCGGAATCAGCAGGCGCAAGAGGCTGGAATTTTCTAGGAAATGTCCTGCAAGTCAATGGGGAATATTCGTTCCGTCGATTCCTACGAGAAACCCGCTCAACCACTCCACCACCGAAGCACTGCGCGACGGGTGCGATGTGATGGGGAGACGGTTGCGGGCGCAAGCTTCGGAACAAATGGAAAATGAGCGATCTTGGATCGCCCATTCGATTCAGGTGCTAAGGCAAACTTGCGACAGGAATACGCTCCTGTGGCTGGGTGACGTCGTAGACATGCTGTTCACAACGCTCACCCACAAACTGAAACTCCACCAGATAAACCTTGCTTCGTTCCGGTGTAAAAGTGCTTCTGAGTGGGCCGCAGCGGTAGCCAGTCCCGATACTCTCGCCGCTGGCGTAGCCCGACACCTCAAACGGCTGATCAGGGTCAGCTTGTACTTCCAACTGCGGGAAGTGTTTCAAGGATGCGCTGTGGACCGTTTCGTTAACCTTGGCAATCCAGCCAAACACCTTGCCCCGGCCGGTATCCACTACGGTTCCCTGAACGTCCATGCGCTGGTCAGGATCGGCTGCGCGCCTTATCGAAAACTCCACCGGATAGGTGGCACCCGACGCTTTCATGATGACTTTGGCGTGCTGCGCATCGACGGTCACTTTGTTTTGGCGCAGTTGGATACCGTCATCAAGCAAGGTGGGGGAAGAGTCTCTTACGTTGGATTTACAGCCTGGCAACGTCAGGATCAGGCTCAATATTAGTAGTGATGTTTTCTTCATGAGTAACTCCAAGTAAATCTTAAAAATTACAGCCTGAGCATTCAAGATACCGACCAAATTTAATCGAGAAACACAACTCCCCTCTTAAAATTGCGGCCTATCCCCTGAGAACTCCAATGCTATCAGCTTAATGGTATCTCTTCCAAACCAACTGCATTCACTTGTGATTCTTCCAATACTGAAAAATCATCAGAATCATCATGCAACCCATGGGATAAGACAAAGCTTTTACCCCCTGAAATATCAAAGCGCAGGCCTACTTCGCTGGGGCGCTGGTGTTCCTTCGTACTCATATGTCCGCGCTTAAGTATCGTCACACCATTTACCCAAGCCCCGATAAGTTGCTTCCAAAAATCAGTGGCAAACCGTCCAAAGTCGGAAATAGCGAACAGTTCCTCGTCGCGATCCAAGGAGATAGAACTTTGGCTCGCGCCCCTTGCGCCCTCATCCCAAACGATGATGCTATTCAGAGATGGATCACTCGAAAACCCAAGAATTATGTCACCCTCGAAGTAGATGACTAACGGCCCAGCCGTTAATGAGAAAGCCATTTTATCCTCAATATCACAATGAGTTGAAACTTCCGATGCAGGCCACCAGCTATACCTAACAAATTTGGTAATCTGCTTACCAGTAAGCTTGCGAAGAAGCTCATTTGCCGCAGACGGCACCATCGAAGCCATAGACTTATCCCCCATTAAAACAGCCCATTCTTCTGTGCCACCTGCATAAAACGGGGACAGACCCTGAGGGATCCCCACAAATCTACTCCAAGCTCTGTGCCTGA
>NZ_JAKNQY010000056.1 GCF_024494355.1 Pseudomonas sp. Q11
TCGCAGGCTTCGCCAGCTCCTACAGAGCCCAGCGGGAGCAAGCTCCCTCGCCACGAGGCAATGTGAGCGCGAAAAAAAGGGAAGCCTCGGCTTCCCTTTTTCATCCCAGTGACCTTCAGATCACCTGAACAATCGCCTTGGTCACCGCATCGATGTTGTTCTGGTTCAGCGCGGCCACGCAGATGCGGCCGGTGTCCAGGGCATAGATGCCGAACTCGTTACGCAGGCGCGTCACTTGTTCAACGGTCAGGCCGGAGTAGGAAAACATCCCGCGCTGACGTGCGACAAAGCTGAAATCACGGTGCGGAGCGGCTTTAGCCAGCATGTCCACCATCTGGTTGCGCATGCCACGAATCCGCAGGCGCATTTCGGCCAGCTCCGCTTCCCACTGGGCCCGCAATTCCGGACTGTTGAGCACGGCCGCGACAATGCTGGCGCCGTGGGTCGGCGGGTTGGAATAGTTGGTGCGGATCACACGCTTGACCTGGGACAGCACCCGGGCACTTTCTTCTTTCGATTCGCTGACGATCGACAGGGCGCCGACGCGCTCGCCGTACAAGGAGAACGACTTGGAGAACGAGCTGGAGGCAAAGAAGGTCAGGCCCGACTCGGCGAACAGGCGCACGGCTGCGGCATCTTCATCGATACCGTCGCCAAAGCCCTGGTAGGCCATGTCCAGGAATGGAACATGATTCTTGGCCTTGACCACGTCCAGCACGTTTTTCCAGTCTTGCGGGCTCAGGTCCACGCCGGTCGGGTTGTGGCAGCAGGCGTGCAGCACGACGATCGAGCGGTCGGGCAGGGCGTTGAGGTCTTCCAGCAGACCGGCACGGTTCACGTCATGGGTGGCGGCGTCGTAGTAGCGGTAGTTCTGCACCGGGAAACCGGCGGTTTCGAACAACGCTCGGTGGTTTTCCCAGCTTGGATCGCTGATGGCCACGACGGCGTCGGGCAGCAGTTGCTTAAGGAAGTCGGCACCGATCTTCAGTGCGCCGGTGCCGCCCACGGCCTGGGTAGTGATGATGCGGCCGGAGGCGATCAGCGGTGAGTCCTTGCCAAACAGCAGGGTCTGGACCGCCTGGTCGTAGGCGGCAATGCCGTCGATCGGCAGGTAACCGCGGGAAACGTGTTGGGCCACGCGAATCGTCTCGGCTTCGACAACGGCGCGCAGAAGTGGAATGCGCCCCTCCTCGTTGCAGTAAACACCCACGCCCAGGTTGACCTTATTGGTACGGGTGTCGGCGTTGAATGCTTCGTTGAGGCCCAGGATGGGGTCGCGTGGTGCCAATTCGACAGCGGAAAACAGGCTCATTATTGCGCGGCTCTGAATGGAGTGTGAGGGGACGTGTAGCGCTCCAGCCGAATGCACTAGAGCGGTGCACAAACGGGGAGCTAGTATAGAGGCCATCACCGGGCGCGGCGACAGGCGATTCGGTTTTTAAGGCAAGTATTTTCGTTTTTTTTCGACCGTTAGTCCCCTGGCAGCGTCAAAGACTTCAAGGCGTGTAGGACGTTCGTCTTGAAAGCGAAGGCATTCACCTCCACATTGTATGCATCCCAGTTTTTTCCTCGGGCGACATCAGTCGTTTCGGTCTTTCTCGTTCCTGTTGGCTGGCCGACAGGGGTGAACCCAGAGGTTATGTTATGTCTGAATTCCAGCTAGTCACCCGATTCCAGCCCGCCGGCGACCAGCCGCAAGCCATTCGCCTGATGGTCGAAGGCATTGAGGCTGGCCTGGCGCACCAGACGCTGCTCGGTGTGACAGGCTCGGGCAAGACTTTCAGCATCGCCAACGTGATTGCCCAGGTGCAGCGCCCGACCCTGGTGTTGGCACCGAACAAGACCCTCGCGGCGCAGCTGTATGGCGAGTTCAAGGCGTTTTTCCCCAATAACGCGGTGGAATACTTCGTTTCCTATTACGACTACTACCAACCCGAGGCCTACGTACCGTCGTCGGACACCTTCATCGAGAAGGATGCTTCGATCAACGACCACATTGAACAGATGCGGCTCTCGGCCACCAAGGCATTGCTCGAGCGCAAGGACGCGATCATCGTCACCACGGTGTCGTGCATCTATGGCCTGGGCAGCCCGGAAACGTACCTGAAGATGGTCTTGCACGTTGATCGCGGCGACAAGCTCGACCAGCGGGCGTTGTTGCGCCGCCTGGCGGACCTGCAATACACCCGCAACGACATGGATTTCGCCCGGGCGACGTTCCGGGTCCGTGGTGATGTTATTGACATCTACCCGGCGGAATCGGACCTGGAGGCGATCCGCATCGAGCTGTTTGATGACGAAGTGGAGAGTCTTTCGGCGTTCGATCCGTTGACGGGCGAGGTGATCCGCAAGCTGCCGCGCTTCACCTTCTACCCCAAGAGCCATTACGTGACGCCACGGGAAACCCTGCTGGGCGCTATGGAAGGGATCAAGGTTGAATTGCAAGAACGTCTGGAATACCTGCGGTCGAACAATAAACTGGTGGAAGCCCAGCGTCTGGAGCAGCGGACCCGTTTCGACCTTGAGATGATTCTGGAACTGGGTTATTGCAACGGCATCGAAAACTACTCGCGCTACCTGTCGGGTCGTCCGTCGGGCGCGCCACCGCCCACGTTGTATGACTATCTGCCGGCCGATGCCTTGCTGGTGATCGACGAATCTCACGTCAGCGTGCCCCAGGTCGGCGCTATGTACAAAGGCGACCGGTCCCGCAAGGAAACCCTGGTGGAATACGGTTTTCGCTTGCCCTCGGCCCTGGATAACCGGCCGATGCGCTTTGACGAATGGGAAAGTGTGAGCCCGCAGACGATTTTCGTCTCGGCCACCCCAGGCAACTACGAGGCCGAGCATGCCGGCCGGGTGGTCGAGCAGGTGGTGCGGCCCACCGGGCTGGTC
The DNA here is from genome assembly GCF_024494355.1 of Pseudomonas sp. Q11. Classification (GTDB taxonomy): domain Bacteria; phylum Pseudomonadota; class Gammaproteobacteria; order Pseudomonadales; family Pseudomonadaceae; genus Aquipseudomonas; species Aquipseudomonas hefeiensis. The sequence continues at coordinate 2,896 of NZ_JAKNQY010000056.1, forward strand.
GATCCGCAGGTTGAAGTGCGCCCGGCGCTGACTCAAGTCGATGATCTGCTCTCGGAAATCTCCAAGCGTGTGGCAGTGGAGGAACGGGTGTTGGTCACCACGCTGACCAAGCGCATGGCCGAAGACCTGACCGATTATCTGGCCGACCATGGCGTGCGGGTGCGCTACCTGCACTCGGACATCGACACGGTGGAGCGGGTCGAGATCATCCGCGACCTGCGCCTGGGTACGTTCGATGTCCTGGTGGGGATCAACCTCCTGCGCGAAGGCCTGGACATGCCTGAGGTGTCCTTGGTGGCGATCCTTGACGCCGATAAGGAAGGTTTCCTGCGCTCCGAGCGCTCGTTGATCCAGACCATCGGTCGGGCGGCGCGTAACCTCAACGGCCGGGCGATTCTCTATGCCGATCGCATCACCGGCTCCATGGAGCGGGCTATTGGCGAGACCGAGCGTCGTCGCGATAAACAGATTGCCTTCAACCTGGCCAACGGCATCACGCCAAAAGGGGTGTTCAAGGACGTCGCCGATATCATGGAAGGCGCCACCGTGCCCGGCTCGCGCAGCAAAAAGCGCAAGGGCATGGCCAAGGCCGCCGAAGAGAGCGCCCGTTACGAAGCCGAACTGCGCTCGCCGAGCGAAATCAGCAAACGCATCCGCCAGCTGGAAGAAAAAATGTACCAACTGGCCCGGGACCTGGAGTTCGAAGCGGCGGCGCAGTTGCGTGACGAGATTGGCAAGCTGCGCGAGCGGTTGCTGACCGTTTGAGTGTTGTGGTGGGTTCAAAGGCCTCATCGCGAGCAGGCTCGCTCCCACAGGAAACCGAGTCGTCTGGACTGGATGCGGTCCAATGTGGGAGCGAGCCTGCTCGCGATGGGCGCAACTCGGGCTAACGACTGACCACACAAGTCCCCCTCTCACTGGAGCCCGCCCGCCATCGCCTGTTACCATTCGCCCCCTGTTTCATCTTCGCTTTTATATTCTTTCCGAGACATGCCATGACCACCGTCCGCACCCGCATCGCGCCTTCGCCCACTGGCGATCCCCATGTCGGCACCGCTTACATCGCTTTGTTCAATTATTGCTTTGCCAAGCAGCACGGCGGTGAGTTCATCCTGCGGATCGAGGACACCGACCAGTTGCGTTCGACTCGCGAGTCCGAACAGCAGATCTTCGACGCCCTGCGCTGGCTGGGCATCGACTGGAGCGAAGGGCCGGACGTCGGCGGCCCGCACGGTCCTTACCGCCAGAGCGAGCGCGGTGACATCTACCGGCAGTATTGTCAGCAACTGGTCGACATGGGTCACGCCTTCCCGTGCTTCTGCACCGCCGAAGAGCTGGACCAGATGCGCGCCGAGCAAATGGCCCGCGGCGAGACCCCGCGCTACGACGGCCGCGCGTTGCTGCTGTCCAAGGAGGAAGTCGCCCGTCGCCTGGCCGCTGGCGAGCCCCATGTGATCCGCATGAAAGTGCCGAGCGAAGGCGTTTGCGTGGTGCCGGACATGCTGCGTGGCGATGTCGAGATCCCGTGGGATCGCATGGACATGCAAGTGCTGATGAAGACCGACGGCCTGCCGACCTATTTCCTGGCGAACGTGGTCGATGATCACCTGATGGGCATCACCCACGTCCTGCGCGGTGAAGAGTGGCTGCCGTCGGCGCCGAAACTGATCCTGCTCTACGAATACTTTGGCTGGGAACAACCGCAGTTGTGCTACATGCCGCTGCTGCGTAACCCGGACAAGAGCAAGCTGTCCAAGCGCAAGAACCCGACGTCGGTGACCTTCTACGAGCGCATGGGCTTTATGCCCGAGGCGATGCTCAACTACCTGGGGCGCATGGGCTGGTCGATGCCGGACGAGCGCGAGAAGTTTTCGCTGCAGGAAATGGTCGAGCACTTCGACCTGTCGCGGGTGTCCTTGGGTGGCCCGATCTTCGATGTCGAGAAACTCTCGTGGCTCAACGGTCAGTGGCTGCGGGACCTGCCTGTTGAAGAGTTCGCCGCACGTGTGCAGAAGTGGGCATTGAATCCTGAGTACATGATGAAAATCGCTCCCCATGTGCAGGGCAGGGTGGAGACGTTCAGCCAGATCGCGCCACTGGCCGGCTTCTTCTTCGCCGGCGGCGTGACCCCGGATGCGAAGCTGTTCGAGTCCAAGAAACTTTCGGGTGATCAGGTGCGACAGTTGATGCAATTGATCCTGTGGAAACTCGAGAGTCTGCGTCAGTGGGAAAAGGACAGCATCACCGCAACCATCCAGGCTGTGGTCGAATCGCTGGAGCTGAAGCTGCGTGATGCCATGCCGCTGATGTTCGCCGCCATTACTGGCCAGGCCAGTTCCGTATCGGTGCTCGACGCCATGGAGATCCTTGGCCCGGACCTGACCCGTTTTCGTCTGCGCCAGGCCATCGACCTGCTCGGTGGTGTGTCGAAGAAGGAGAACAAGGAGTGGGAAAAACTGCTGGGCGCGATTGCCTGATTGCCCTGTAGGAGCTGTCGAGCGAAGCGAGGCTGCGATCTTTTGATTTTTCGCTTGAGATTCAATTAGCTGGGGAAAGATCGCAGCCTCGCTTCGCTCTACAGCGCCTACGAAACAGGCGAGGCCCCAGCTTTATTGGGGGAAGGTGGTAAGTGATTGTTATCCCGGCAAAAAACTTTCAAATTTGTTGAAAATAAATTTGACAGCCCTCTGATACGCCCTTAAGATTCGCCCCGTCCTCAGCGATGAGGGGCTATAGCTCAGCTGGGAGAGCGCTTGCATGGCATGCAAGAGGTCGACGGTTCGATCCCGTCTAGCTCCACCAATTTACACTTCAAGGCCTGGCCACACCGGCCTTGAGGCGATCAGCACTCAGCGTTGATCAGTTGTATAGAAGGGTTTGCGTCCCCTTCGTCTAGTGGCCTAGGACACCGCCCTTTCACGGCGGTAACAGGGGTT
>NZ_JAKNQY010000057.1 GCF_024494355.1 Pseudomonas sp. Q11
TCGGTGCGCCGGAAGTGCCAGGTGCCGTTGTTATTCTCGACGGGGTGTTCGGTGGCACTGTCACTGAATGTGAGTGTCAGCACAGCATCCGGCCAGCAGGTGCCATTGAGGTCGGGCGAGAGGCCATTTTCCACGGGCACGTTCATGACCGGGGCCAGCGGGGGGATGGTGACCTCGATTTCCTGCCAGGTCGGCGATTGCTGACCATCCTTGAATTGTCTGACTTTAACCTTGCGCTTGAACGTCGGCCCCCACTCCGTTGAGGCGGGGCTCGACCACACACCGCCGGACACAATCCTTTCTGAGGCCGCGGGTGAGTCGTCGGGATTCAGAATCTTCACCGTCGCCCCGTTGAAACCTTTACCCGAGAATACGGGCAGGTAGACCGGTGTGTAGGTGATATCGGTCGGGTCTGGAAGTATCAGGTTGACGGGGAAGATGTACAGCTGCGAGTCAATCCAGCCATTGTCACCGTCGGGAAACCGCTGGATAGCCTGCAGGCTGTAAGAACCGAATGGCCAATTTGTCGCGGTTGTGTTCCAGCTGCCTCCGTTCACCGGCGCAGGAGCCGGCGCTGTGACGTTGGGGCCGCTGACGACGGTGATCTGGACGGTTGCGCCGGTGTGGCCGCTGCCTTCGAACTTCACCGAGGTGTCGGTCGGGGTGGTGACGGTGACGGCGGTCAGTTTGGGGGGGCGGATTCTGAAGGCTCGGGGTGTGCTTCGATCCGATGGTGGTTTCCCGCTCACGACCTGAAGTGCAGCCAGCGATATATTGCCCACGGGCGCCGTAACGGAACAGCTCCAGCTAGCCCCCGTCAACGTGTTGGTTTGGCCCAACATTTCGTCCTGCGTATCTCTGAATACCTGAACGATGGCACCCGAATGCCCCTTGTTGCCGGTCACGGTAAAGGTCCTGTCTTGAACCGAACCGGCTGCCGGGCCGGTGATTTCTGGGGGATTGCGGAGAATCACGTTTACAGAAATATTGGGAGCCCAATCTGACGTCATACCATCGAGAGTCTCTTTGGCGGTGAATTGATGTGTACCCGGTGTCAACTGTTTGAACAAATACAGACTCCAGATGCCCGGCCAAATAACATAAGAAACATGATGAGGCACTAGTTCGCCCGAATGGCTCCGATAAATCTGAATCTGTGCTCCGATTTCACCTGCGCCAGAAAACACCGGCCAGCCTCCTACATCCTCACCTGACTTAGGCGCATTAATGACTGGTGGACGCACCCTAAGCCGTACACTGTGACGGCCCCAATAATCAAACCAAATATCGCCCTGAAACCAATAGAAGCCAACTAACGAAATGGTTGTTTCGTATCCACTAGCATCCTGACTATATGATAGTCGGTACACATGCCATTGATCATCTTGTATCGCAGGGTCAGCACTGACTCGGTGCTGGACGCCGTTATCGCCTATCATATAAAGAACACAACGCGGGAAGCCGCTAGATTTGGATCTATATTCCTTTGCCTGAATATTTATCCTCTGGTCCACCACTTCGTACTCAAGCTTAACACTTGCCATCACTCCATATTCATACGTCGCATCCAGAATCACCTCAGCAAGCACCCCATTGGTAGGGGCTACACTCGACACTGCAGAAACATCATTGGCTTTTTCGACACTTACGCCGTTATTTCCTTCTGATATTCCGGCGGCTTCGCCCTTTTTAATATCATCAGTGTCGTCATTGTCCATGATGCGCTCCCGATTAACTTTTTCAGTTGGCTCGTGCTGACAACAGAAATTCAGAGACCGTAAACACGCGAGCTTCAGCTTAAATACCGTCCCAGCGGGTGTTCCGATTAGCGTCGCAATCAAGAGACTCTCGATTGCAGTAAACGACAAGGCGCTGGACTGAACACCTGTCAAACCTGACAGTCCCGACCAGTGGCAGTATCTGTAAAAAAGTTTCTGGCTAACTAAAGCGTCTTGCGCAACGGACTACACATCCGCCAGAATCCGCCGGCTTGTGCACCTTGGCCTTGCCCCGTAATTTGATCCGCGTCGCTGACAACTCAGTGATCGGGTTTAGTCGCCCGGGCAGTAGTAGCGTGTGCACAAGCGTCATCCAGTCAGGCCCCCTATCCCTGCACTTGATGGTGGCTGTACGCAGGGCGCTCTCGGGCGCGCCGGTTTTGCTACTCCTCCCGGTCGACTAACCTGCGTACAGCCGCCACCCCTTCGTTTAGTCGCGAAAAGTGACGGCTCCATTATCTAAAGGAGCAGTAAATGATCAAACCAACTCCAAATCCGCCCCACACCGACCCGCTATCCCCCCAAGAAACCCTTGACGCCGAAAAGCTCGACCAAGCCGCCCAAAAAGCCCTGGACTACTACCTCAAGCCCAACCACGGCCAACCCGACGAGAAGCCTGCCAAACAACTCGATTACTTCATCGTCGCCCCCGACGCCGACCCCGAAGGCATGCTCGCCCACACCTACGAAACCTTCTGCTCGGTGAGCACGCTGATCCTGGATTTATCCGAAGACCTGGAAGGCGCCCCGCGCAACCTGGCCCTGGCGATTCACCAGATGGGCGAGATGGGGGTGTTGTTGCTGGAGAAGTTGCTGGATAACGAAGCGAAGGTTCAGCGCTAAGACGCTCTGAGCTGCCGAAGGCTCGGGCTTCGTTCGGACGATCTTTTGATCTTGATCCGAGGTTCTTTCGCTCAGGACTCAATTGCCTGGAAAAAGATCGCAGCCTCGTTGCACTCGGCAGCTCGGATGTCACATTTGGGGAACGTATAGGGCATCAAACCGATGCCGGGCCACAATCGTGGTCTCGCCTGCCAGTCCCGGCCTACAGGTTCTCCGCCGTTTCGCCGGCTTGCGCACATGTGCAGGGGCTGATTAATCAATTTTAGGTTTTCCGCATAAAAATCCGCAAAAATACTGAAATTAATCTATCGTACGACATCACAAAACCAAGCAACCACGGGCGCTATAGGCCGTTTTATTTTCCGCATAAATTTCCGCAGAAACTACCAAAAAAAATAGCCGTTGTGTTCTCTGGAAGCAAAAAAGATGATTACCTCGAAAACGTACCTTGACCCAGTGCTGCCAGAAAACCTGCCCGACTCGATCATTCAGGCCGCCGATCAGTTACCGCGTAAGGCAGAATTTCTTGCCGGACGGCTCGCCAATGAGACATCGAAGCAACTGGCGGGCCTGTTGCGCATCACCAATACCTACTACTCGAACCTGATCGAAGGGCATCGAACTGAGATCGCTGACCTCCAGGCTGCACGCACGATACCGAAACGGGAAAGAAAGGAGCTCAAAGAGCTTGCCGTGCAACACATGACGCAGCAGGAGGTGATGGAGCGGGTACTTCGCATGCGCCCAACAGATAGCTTCAGCGCTATGTTCGATCCCAAGTTGATCGCTACCATCCATCGTCGGCTGTTCATGGACGCTTCTGCGCAGGAACTGACCCTAGGCGATGGTCGCATGATGGAGCCCGGCAGACTGCGGGCCGAAGAGAATGAGCAGGTCCAGGTTGGCGCACATGTCGCTCCAGCTGCCGCAGCTGTATTGCCCATGCTTGAGCATCTGCAGCTGCATTACGGACGAATAATGGATCCGCGGCGCCAATTGATCGCTGCCCTGGCAGGTCATCACCGAGTGGCGCTTGTCCACCCCTTCCTTGATGGAAATGGCCGAGTGATTCGGATGCTCACCCACCTGCAACTTGTTCATCTCGGGCTAAAACCTTCCCTCTGGTCACTGTCTCGTGGTCTGGCTCGCAGGCAGGATGAGTACTATCGCTTCCTCGCTTTGGCTGATCGCCCTCGTGAAGGTGACTATGACGGGCGCGGTCAACTCTCACAGCGTCACTACTTCAACTTCATCGAGTTCATGCTAGATGTCTGCCACGACCAGATTGAATATATGACGACCTCACTGAACCCAGCCAGGCTGCGCGAGCAGGTTGTTCATGTGTTCTCAACGGATCCTGACCTTCGCCGTGCCGGTATCAGACCCACCAGTGCAGCCGCTGTGTTAGCTCTTCTCACCCAAGGTGCGATGCCGCGTGCGGAGTTCAAGGTGTTCACAGGTTTGAAGGATCGGCTTGCAACGGAAGAACTGGGCCGCTTGATCGAAGCGGGGATAGTGGTCAGTAATACCCCCAGATCCCGCACGGTGGAAGCGGGTTTGCCCGCACGCTTCGCCGGATTGATCTTTGCGAACCTGCATTTCCAAATGGGTTAAGTTGTGGCGGTGACTCAATGTGTTGTTGCTGGAGAAGTTGCCGGATAACGAAGCGAAGGTTCAGCGCTGAACGTTAAGCCGACTGAATAATTTCGTAGATGCGATGAAGAACCTGTGGGAGCGAGCTTGCTCGCGAAGGCGTCGGCACATTCAGCATTGATGCAAGCTGACCCACCACTTTGGCGAGCAAGCCCGCTCCCACAAGTTGGATTGAGGTCACCCCGCGACATGGACGAGTCCTCGAATTCGATAACGGCCCGGAGCGGCCCGACGAAGCCGTCA
>NZ_JAKNQY010000058.1 GCF_024494355.1 Pseudomonas sp. Q11
GGGGCCATAGCTCAGCTGGGAGAGCGCCTGCCTTGCACGCAGGAGGTCAGCGGTTCGATCCCGCTTGGCTCCACCACTACTGCTTCGATTGTATAAAGCTTAGAAATGAGCATTCCATCGGTTCGATGGTGAATGTTGATTTCTAGTCTTTGACTAGTTCGTTCTTTAAAAATTTGGGTATGTGATAGAAAGATAGACTGGACGTTACTTTCACTGGTAACGGATCAGGCTAAGGTAAAATTTGTGAGTTTAATCGCGAATTTTCGGCGAATGTCGTCTTCACAGTATAACCAGATTGCTTGGGGTTATATGGTCAAGTGAAGAAGCGCATACGGTGGATGCCTTGGCAGTCAGAGGCGATGAAAGACGTGGTAGCCTGCGAAAAGCTTCGGGGAGTCGGCAAACAGACTGTGATCCGGAGATGTCTGAATGGGGGAACCCAGCCATCATAAGATGGTTATCTTGTACTGAATACATAGGTGCAAGAGGCGAACCAGGGGAACTGAAACATCTAAGTACCCTGAGGAAAAGAAATCAACCGAGATTCCCTTAGTAGTGGCGAGCGAACGGGGACTAGCCCTTAAGTGGCTTTGAGATTAGCGGAACGCTCTGGAAAGGGCGGCCATAGTGGGTGATAGCCCTGTACGCGAAAATCTCTTAGTCATGAAATCGAGTAGGACGGAGCACGAGAAACTTTGTCTGAATATGGGGGGACCATCCTCCAAGGCTAAATACTACTGACTGACCGATAGTGAACTAGTACCGTGAGGGAAAGGCGAAAAGAACCCCGGAGAGGGGAGTGAAATAGATCCTGAAACCGTATGCGTACAAGCAGTGGGAGCCCACGTTGTTGGGTGACTGCGTACCTTTTGTATAATGGGTCAGCGACTTATTTTCAGTGGCGAGCTTAACCGAATAGGGGAGGCGTAGCGAAAGCGAGTCTTAATAGGGCGTCTAGTCGCTGGGAATAGACCCGAAACCGGGCGATCTATCCATGGGCAGGTTGAAGGTTGGGTAACACTAACTGGAGGACCGAACCGACTACCGTTGAAAAGTTAGCGGATGACCTGTGGATCGGAGTGAAAGGCTAATCAAGCTCGGAGATAGCTGGTTCTCCTCGAAAGCTATTTAGGTAGCGCCTCATGTATCACTGTAGGGGGTAGAGCACTGTTTCGGCTAGGGGGTCATCCCGACTTACCAAACCGATGCAAACTCCGAATACCTACAAGTGCCGAGCATGGGAGACACACGGCGGGTGCTAACGTCCGTCGTGAAAAGGGAAACAACCCAGACCGTCAGCTAAGGTCCCAAAGTTATGGTTAAGTGGGAAACGATGTGGGAAGGCTTAGACAGCTAGGAGGTTGGCTTAGAAGCAGCCACCCTTTAAAGAAAGCGTAATAGCTCACTAGTCGAGTCGGCCTGCGCGGAAGATGTAACGGGGCTCAAACCATACACCGAAGCTACGGGTATCACTTAGGTGATGCGGTAGAGGAGCGTTCTGTAAGCCTGTGAAGGTGAGTTGAGAAGCTTGCTGGAGGTATCAGAAGTGCGAATGCTGACATGAGTAACGACAATGGGTGTGAAAAACACCCACGCCGAAAGACCAAGGTTTCCTGCGCAACGTTAATCGACGCAGGGTTAGTCGGTCCCTAAGGCGAGGCTGAAAAGCGTAGTCGATGGAAAACAGGTTAATATTCCTGTACTTCTGGTTATTGCGATGGAGGGACGGAGAAGGCTAGGCCAGCTTGGCGTTGGTTGTCCAAGTTTAAGGTGGTAGGCTGGAATCTTAGGTAAATCCGGGATTCTAAGGCCGAGAGCTGATGACGAGTTACCCTTTGGGTGACGAAGTGGTTGATGCCATGCTTCCAAGAAAAGCTTCTAAGCTTCAGGTAACCAGGAACCGTACCCCAAACCGACACAGGTGGTTGGGTAGAGAATACCAAGGCGCTTGAGAGAACTCGGGTGAAGGAACTAGGCAAAATGGCACCGTAACTTCGGGAGAAGGTGCGCCGGTGAGGGTGAAGCACTTGCTGCGTAAGCCCACGCCGGTCGAAGATACCAGGCCGCTGCGACTGTTTATTAAAAACACAGCACTCTGCAAACACGAAAGTGGACGTATAGGGTGTGACGCCTGCCCGGTGCCGGAAGGTTAATTGATGGGGTTAGCTAACGCGAAGCTCTTGATCGAAGCCCCGGTAAACGGCGGCCGTAACTATAACGGTCCTAAGGTAGCGAAATTCCTTGTCGGGTAAGTTCCGACCTGCACGAATGGCGTAACGATGGCGGCGCTGTCTCCACCCGAGACTCAGTGAAATTGAAATCGCTGTGAAGATGCAGTGTATCCGCGGCTAGACGGAAAGACCCCGTGAACCTTTACTATAGCTTTGCACTGGACTTTGAATTTGCTTGTGTAGGATAGGTGGGAGGCTTTGAAGCGTGGACGCCAGTTCGCGTGGAGCCAACCTTGAAATACCACCCTGGCAACTTTGAGGTTCTAACTCAGGTCCGTTATCCGGATCGAGGACAGTGTATGGTGGGTAGTTTGACTGGGGCGGTCTCCTCCTAAAGAGTAACGGAGGAGTACGAAGGTGCGCTCAGACCGGTCGGAAATCGGTCGTAGAGTATAAAGGCAAAAGCGCGCTTGACTGCGAGACAGACACGTCGAGCAGGTACGAAAGTAGGTCTTAGTGATCCGGTGGTTCTGTATGGAAGGGCCATCGCTCAACGGATAAAAGGTACTCCGGGGATAACAGGCTGATACCGCCCAAGAGTTCATATCGACGGCGGTGTTTGGCACCTCGATGTCGGCTCATCACATCCTGGGGCTGAAGCCGGTCCCAAGGGTATGGCTGTTCGCCATTTAAAGTGGTACGCGAGCTGGGTTTAGAACGTCGTGAGACAGTTCGGTCCCTATCTGCCGTGGACGTTTGAGATTTGAGAGGGGCTGCTCCTAGTACGAGAGGACCGGAGTGGACGAACCTCTGGTGTTCCGGTTGTCACGCCAGTGGCATTGCCGGGTAGCTATGTTCGGAAAAGATAACCGCTGAAAGCATCTAAGCGGGAAACTTGCCTCAAGATGAGATCTCACTGGGACCTTGAGTCCCCTGAAGGGCCGTCGAAGACTACGACGTTGATAGGTGGGGTGTGTAAGCGCTGTGAGGCGTTGAGCTAACCCATACTAATTGCCCGTGAGGCTTGACCATATAACACCCAAGCAATTTGTATCCTCCAAGCCAAAAGGCGAAAGAGACCAGATTGCGGTGTGTGAAGACGCTATGAACCGAAAGTTCGCACAACACACAAACCTATCGCATACCCATTCGCTGGCACGTGACCGCAAGGCACGCACCGGCTACCGAATTTCTTGACGACCATAGAGCATTGGAACCACCTGATCCCATCCCGAACTCAG
>NZ_JAKNQY010000059.1 GCF_024494355.1 Pseudomonas sp. Q11
TCAGCGTGGTTTTACCGTGGTCGACGTGACCGATGGTACCAACGTTGACGTGCGGCTTATTACGTTCGAACTTTTCCTTAGCCATCGAAATCACCCCTAGGAGAAGAATTGAGCAAGTCACACAAACCATTAAAACAAAGGCAGATATTTTCATATCTGCCTTGTTATATGGAGCTCTTGAGCGGATTTGAACCGCTGACCTCACCCTTACCAAGGGTGTGCTCTACCAACTGAGCTACAAGAGCAAAACACTTTGCACAACCTGCAAACTTGGAGCGGGTAGCGGGAATCGAACCCGCATCATCAGCTTGGAAGGCTGAGGTTCTACCACTAAACTATACCCGCGGAGCTTGCAGCTCACGCTAAACTGGTGGAGGGGGAAGGATTCGAACCTTCGAAGTCGTAGACGTCAGATTTACAGTCTGATCCCTTTGGCCGCTCGGGAACCCCTCCTAAGCGAGCCGGCATTCTATATCATGCCAGCCTTCTGTCAAGCATTTTCTCATTAAAAACCTGAGGTTAGCTGCGTTGACCTCGCTTCGTAGCGTTAGCCGATGAAGACCTTCGCTGCGAAGCGGGCGCCATTCTATGCAAACTACCCTGCGGGTGCAACCCCTTCACAGGGCATTATTTTATGTTTTAACTCATTGAATTCTCTAGAAAGGTTTTCAAGCAGCATTTCATTCACCTTCCCCACGCTATCTGGCAAAACCAGAACCCAAAATCCTCCACCCTCAGGCAAATTCGGCGAGCTTAACGCAACGGAACGGGCCACGACCCCCAAAGCAGCCAGTCGCTGCTCCAACTGCCGCGTCGTTTCCGAACGCACAAAACCACCCAGATAAACACACGTTCGTTGAGCCCCGGATCTACCCGAATCCTGCCTTACAAGCGCATCCGCCGTTTCGCTCAAGAGATGAATATCCTGTTGCGAGCCACGATACAGACTCAACGGAGTCACATCTTTTGCGCGAAGCGGAGCCTCCTGTTGATGCCAGATGTAATAGAAGACATTCAAAACCAGCAACAAGAGAAACAGCCACCGCATAGATACCTCAAGACAAAGGACAGGCCATCGCCAAGCCAACAAAAACCAGATCAGGCACGACCCTGGCATCAGGGACGACACCGGAAACCAGGCTGGCATCCCCCCCCGTCAGAAACACCACGAAGTCGCTTCCCCAATATTCCGTCGCCAACTCAAGCTGAGTCAGAACAAACCCTCTGAGCATCAGCATGCATCCACGCTCGACCGCCTCGACAGTCGTGTGACCAGGAGCGAGGCTTTCATGGGCTCGCTCAGCCGCCATATCGTCATAACGAATTCTTCGGGTATGGGTACGCAACTGATTACGCATCAAAGGCATACCCGGGCAAATAAATCCGCCGAGATGCTCGCCGTCTGCAGCCACGAAATCCGCCGTAACGGCCGTACCAAAATCGAGCACCAGACAGGCTCCCGAAGCAAGATGAAAACCGCCAAGCAGGGCCAACCATCGATCGAGCCCTAATCGCTCGTAATCGTCATAACCGTTCCTGACACCTGCCATCTCCCGAACGGGTACGGCACGTGACACGGACACTCCAAATGCATCAACCAACGAGGCAACTAACGAGTCAGTCTCTTCCAGCGTCCTCACACTAACGAGACGGCATTTCTTGAGCTGGAATTTATCGGCATTGTTCAGGCTCGCCAGCAGGTCAGTGTCGGAACCGACCACCCCTCCCTCGACCGGCGTTACGCCATCGGGATGAAGGACACGCCACTTGATAAAGCTATTGCCGCAATCGAGCTCAAGAATCATCACGCAACCTCAAACTGAGCTCACCACCGCTAAAGATTTTTTCCACGCCATCTACCCTTAAACGCAGCGCCCCCTGACGATCAATACCCATCACGACGCCGTCAATTTGGTTGATACCGGCAATCAGCGAAACAGCCCGCCCTTGCCATAGATGGTATCGCTCCCACTCTTCTTGGATCGCGGAAAAACCCGATACTTGGTGGAGCCTCAGATAATGCTGAAACTTCCCCACCAATCGTCCAACCAGCTCATTGCGATCAAAATCCCTGGTCGCCTCAAGACACATGGACGTCCATTGCTGATCGACCTCATCGGTCGAGCGCATATTCACGTTGATTCCTACACCCAGGACAACGTGACAAACGTCCGCTGGATCCCCTACCAGTTCAAGCAAAATGCCGGCTATTTTTTTCTCACCAACCAAGACATCGTTGGGCCACTTCAATCCCGCCCCGGCAATTCCCATGTCACGCAAGACGTGCATGACAGCAAGTCCGACGACCAGACTGAGCCCTTCGATCTGGCGCATGCCACCGTCAATGCGCAACACCAAGCTGTGATAAAGATTGTCGGCAAATGGGCTGACCCACTTGCGGCCGCGACGACCACGACCCGCAGTCTGCCGCTCGGCCAAAACCAGGAATGGTGCCTGCGCCCCACCACTTATGGCACGCAGCGCTTCGGCGTTGGTGGAGTCAATAGAATCAAATATGTGAATAGGCCACTCACAAGGTCCCTTCGCACCAATCTCAGCTGCATCCAAAAGCACCAGCGGCTTAGCCAACCGATACCCTTTGCCTCGAACCTTATGAACTGATAATCCTAACTCCGCCTCCAGGTGCTGCAACTGCTTCCATACGGCACTACGACTGACACCCAACGCAGTACCCAGAGCCTGTCCGGAATGGAAGCGGCCATCCTTCAGAAGTTTTAGCAACGTGAGCATGC
>NZ_JAKNQY010000005.1:0-80471 GCF_024494355.1 Pseudomonas sp. Q11
CGCGGGTGGCGGCGTCTTCGAGCTTTTTTTCTTCCTGCGCTTGGACGCGGGATTTGTGGCCGCTTTGCGGCGGATTAGGCGTTACTTTGAACATGGCTTGGGCTTCCAATTCAATCTGGAGCCGCCCTGGCTCGCTTGCACGCGATGAAGGGTGGCAGCTGTGTGCGAGTGTGCAAGACCGAGTAACTCGCCCAAACCTCGGCAGACCTTGAGAGTCTCCCGCACACAGCCGCCATAAAACACAGGCACGAATGCTCGTTAAATGGCTGGTGGCATTGTTGGGGCGTTCTTTTACCCGGACTTGCACGTCCGTGTCACCGTTTTTGATGACGAATAGAGGTTAGCGGCGCTCGGAAGCGCTGCCTAGTTCATGAACAACGCTGCGTTTTGAAGGAAATGTCCGAGGGTTTGGCGGGGGAAAAGATCAAAGGATCGCAGCCTTCGGCAGCTCCTACACCGACCTCTGTAGGAGCTGCCGAAGGCTGCGATCTTTTGATTTTTAGTTTTGTGACTTGGCGGTCATCTTGCGTGAAAACAAGCTTATCTTCCGCTAAAGCGATCCGATGATGGCGTTCCACCGTGGAATCGCTAAACTGCCCCCGCCATTTATCTTTCTTACGAGGCCGTGCCCATGAAATTTCGCTTTCTGCTGTGGATGCTGGGGTTGTTGATGGGCAGGGCCAGCCGGACTAATCCGGCGTTCCAGCAGCAGTTGGGCGATAAGGAACTGGTGTTTCAACTGCAAACCCTGGACGGCAAGGTCGCCCGGCATTTCACGGTGAAAGACCAGCGCATCACCAGCCAGTCCGGCACCTACCCGACGCCTGCGTTCGCCATCGCTTTCAAGGACGCGGCTTATGGCTTTGCCACGATGCAGGCGAAGAACAAGCAATTGGCGTTCATGACCGGGATTCAGGACAAGTCGATCCAGATCAAGGGCAACCCGGCGCTGGTGATCTGGTTTCAGGGGTTGACCAAGTATTTGAAGCCGAAGAAGGCCAAAGCCAAGTGATTCACCCTGTGGCGAGGGAGCTTGCTCCCGCTGGGCTTTGTAGGAGCTGGCGTAGCCTGCGATCTTTTGATTTTGATCTTTCGCTTGTGACTCAATTGTCGGGGAAAAGATCGCAGCCTCGTTGCACTCGACAGCTCCTACGGGTGCAGTCGAGCGGGAGCAAGCTCCCTCGCCACAAGAGCTTCACTCACCTGCAGTGACCGGAAGAGTCGATTCAACCATGGCTGAACTGCGAAGCCAGTTCGCGCAGCAGCACTTCGGCCTCAAGCACCTTGCTGACCACTTCATTGGCTTTTTCGCGACTCAGGCCGACGCGTTCGAGCAGTGCGTCGGAAATTTCCTCGTCGGGGCCTGAGCCAATGCCCCGGGCGCGCAGCAGGCGCACGGCCAGGCACACCAGATTCGGGTAGGCGGCATATTCGCCGTCGTAGTGCGGGTCGTGCTGGAAGCGCAGGGCGGTGGCCAGTTCATCGGGCATGTCCCAGTAGCGCATCAGCCATGAACCGATCTGCTCGCGACTGATGCCCAAGAGGTGCTGTTCCACGTAGCTGTGGCACAGGTGCGGGTTGACCTCCAAGTGCCGGCAGATCAACGAGAAGTGCGGCGGGAAGACATGGGCCAGCAACAGGTAACCGAAGTTGTGCAGCAGGCCGGACAGGTAGGTCAGGCCGCCTTCAGGACGCTGGGCGCGCGGCATGGCGCGGGTCAGGCCCTCGATGACGGCGGCGGTGTAGATCGACTGATGCCAGTACGGTGTGGTGTGTTGCGGGTGGTCCTTGGGCAGGCTCAGGGTCTTGCCCAAGGCCAGGCCCAGTGCCAGGTTGATCACCAGGTCGAAGCCCAGTACCCGGACGATGGCGTCTTCCACCGAACGGATCTTGCCGGGCGAGGCGTAGTACGGCGAGGCGGCCCAGCTCACCACTTGCGCGGCCAGGGCCGGGTCGGTTTCCACGACGCCGGTGATGTCATCGATGGTGGCGTCAGGGTCGACCCGCAGCTTGATGATCTTTTGCGCCGTTTCGGCGAGTGGCGGAATTTCGATGGTTTCTTCCAGCCGTTGCTGGATACGCCGGGCGGTGAACGCCTGCACAGCCTGGGTGATTTCCGCGCGGTCGTCGTGCGGACGGTCCAGGTTCGGGGTGATGTTGCTCACGGCTTCGCCGAACGTCGCGGCGCTGGCCTTGGTGAGCATGGTCTTGAAGGCCTCGCTGGTCACTTCCAGCAGCAGCCCCGGTTCGCCTGAGTTGATCAGCAGCTTCGGCTCGCGCAGCAGGCTTTCTTCATACAGGCAAGGGGAGCTGGTCAGCGCCGGCAGACCGGGCAGCAGGCTCAGGTTGTGCTTGCCGAGCATGCGCTCCAGACGGTCAGTAGGCACCGCCGTGAGTTTGCGACCGGTGAGTTCGGCCAAGCGGTTGAGGTCCAGCAGTTGGCTTTGCGGGAACAGCACCATGAGAGCGCCAACGGCATCGTGTAACAGAACGGCCTGCACTTTACGGGCGGGGTTCAGGCCTGGTCGTTCGATGACTTCGTCAAAGCCGATGCCCAGTTTCTCGAGCAACAGCCGAATAACAGACGGAGCGTGCGGGGTTTCGGGGACGAGGGCAGCTTCTGTCATGGTCTGTATCCGTTTTCCTACAAGTTGAGCAGTATAACCAGCTTGCCGGGCAGGCGCGTCCAGAAACTGAGGACGTGCTCATACTTGGCCGTATTGCTGCCCATGACGCAACCAGCGATCCAGCAGTGGGCTGACATGCTCCGGCCAACGTTCCAGCAACGCCTGGGCGGCGTCGCGTACGGCGGGGAGCAGATCGGCGTCGCGCATCAGGTCGGCTACCTTGAATTGAAGCAGGCCGGTCTGGCGCGTGCCGAGCATTTCACCGGGCCCGCGCAGTTCCAGGTCTTTTTCGGCGATGACGAACCCGTCGTTGGTTTCGCGCATGATGCCCAGGCGCTGGCGACCAATCTGCGACAGCGGCGGGTGATACAGCAAGACGCAATGGCTGGCGGCACTGCCCCGGCCGACCCGGCCGCGTAGCTGGTGCAACTGCGCCAGGCCCAGGCGCTCGGGGTTCTCGATGATCATCAGGCTGGCATTGGGTACATCGACGCCGACTTCGATCACCGTGGTAGCGACCAGAAGTTGTAGGGCGCCGGCCTTGAATTCGGCCATCACGGCGGCTTTCTCGGCGGGTTTCATGCGCCCGTGGATCAGTCCGACCTTCAACTCACCGAGGGCGGCGGTGAGGTCTTCGTAAGTGGTTTCTGCGGCCTGGCAGGTCAGCTCCTCCGATTCTTCGATCAGCGTGCACACCCAATAGGCCTGTCGCCCTTCGGCGCAGGCGCCGCGCACGCGCTCGATCACTTCGACGCGCCGGGTGTCGGTGACCAGCACGGTATTGACCGGCGTGCGCCCGGGAGGCAATTCGTCGAGGACCGAGGTGTCGAGGTCGGCGTACGCGCTCATGGCCAGGGTCCGCGGAATCGGCGTGGCGGTCATGATCAATTGGTGAGGGCACATTCGCCCGCCCACGCCCTTCTGCCGCAAGGCCAGGCGCTGCTGCACGCCGAAACGGTGTTGTTCGTCGATGATCACCAGCGCCAGGTTCTTGAACTGCACTTCGTCCTGGAACAAGGCATGGGTGCCGACCACCATCGGTGCGCCAGCCGCGATTTGCGCCAGGGCCGCTGCGCGATTCTTGCCCTTGAGCTTACCGGCCAGCCAGGCGACTTCGATTCCCAGCGGTTCGAGCCAGCGCTGGAAGGTGATGAAATGCTGCTCGGCAAGAATCTCGGTGGGGGCC
Organism: Pseudomonas sp. Q11; assembly: GCF_024494355.1. Lineage (GTDB taxonomy): Bacteria > Pseudomonadota > Gammaproteobacteria > Pseudomonadales > Pseudomonadaceae > Aquipseudomonas > Aquipseudomonas hefeiensis. Next base: position 3,814 of record NZ_JAKNQY010000005.1, read on the forward strand.
ATCAACGCCACCTGATAACCGGCCTCCAGGGCCTGGAGCGCGGCGAGCGCGGCAACCACGGTCTTGCCGGCGCCGACATCGCCCTGGATCAGCCGCAGCATCGGTTCGGGCTGGCTCAGGTCGTAGGCGATTTCGTTGCCGACCCGCTGCTGGGCCCCCGTGGGTTTAAAACCGAGGTTGGCCAGGTAGCGGGCCGGAAAGTCCTTGGCCTTGGGCATCGCGGGGGCCCGCAGGGAGCGCAGGCTTTCGCGCAGACGTTGCTGGGACAGTTGATGGGTCAGCAACTCTTCAAAGGCCAGCCGGTGCTGGGCCCAGTGATGACCGAGGGCGAGCTCGTCGACATCGGCATCGGCCGGCGGATGGTGCAGGTAGCGAATCGCATCAGCCAGCGGCGCCAGTTGATAATCCCGGGCCAGTTCGTTGGGCAGCCAGTCGGGCAGGCTACTGGGGCCGAGCAGGGTCAGGGTTTGTTGGCAGAGCTGGCGCAGGCGCTGTTGGGTCAGGCCTTCGGTGAGCGGGTAGACCGGGGTCAGGGTTTCATCCACCGGCGGCGGCTCATCGCCGGTGATGGCGCGGTACTCCGGGTGATAGATCTCCAGCCCGGACGCCCCGGGCCGTGCTTCACCGTAGCAGCGCACGCGGGTGCCACGCTTGAGGCCTTCCTTTTGCGCATTGCTGAAGTGATAGAAGCGCAGGCTCAGCCCGCCGGTGCCGTCCTGCAGGCGCACCACCAGGCTACGGCGCCGGCCCATGACCACGTCGGCGCCGCTGACGGTGCCTTCGATCACGGCGTCCTGCCCCGGGCGCAAATGCCCGATGGGCACGACGCGGGTGCGGTCCTGATAACGCAGCGGCAGGTGGAACAGCACATCCTGGAGGTTCTCCAGGCCGACCTTGGCCAGCTTCTCGGCCATGGCTTCACCGACACCCTTGAGTGCCGTGACCGGCACTTTCGACAGCTCAGTCATGGCCGCGGCTTACTTGGCAGTGGGCGGCTTGGCCACGGAACACAGGCGGATCGAGTCAGCGAGGATCTCGATGGCCTTGGGTCGCGGGAAGCTGGCGCGCCAGGCGATGGCAACGGTGCGGAACGGCACGGGCGGCGTCAGTGGGCGAACCTCGATCACGCCAGGGGCGTAATGATGGCTGTCCACTGCCGACAGCGGCAAAATCGAAATGCCCAGGCCCGAGGCGACCATGTGGCGAATGGTTTCCAGGGAGCTGGATTCCACCGTGGTGTGCTTGGCGCCTTCGCTGCCTTTGGCCAGGGTCGGACAGGCTTCGAGCACCTGATCGCGGAAGCAGTGGCCTTCGCCGAGCAGCAGCAGGCTCTTGTCGTTGAGCAGGGCGGCGTCGATGGTTTTTTTCTGGGTCCACGGATGCTGGGCCGGCATCAACACGTAGAACGGCTCGTCGTAGAGCGGCAGGGTCAGGACATCGGCTTCGTTGAACGGCAGGGCGATGATGATCGCGTCCAGTTCGCCGTTGCGCAGTTTGTCGCGCAGCACATGGGTGAAGTTTTCTTCGATGTACAACGGCATCTGCGGGGCGACCCGGTGCAGTTGCGGAATCAGGTGCGGGAACAGGTACGGGCCGACGGTGTAGATGGCGCCGACTTTCAGCGGGGCGGTCAGCTGGTTTTTGCCGGCCTGGGCCAGTTCACGGATGCCCTGGGCCTGCTCCAGCACTTTTTGCGCTTGGGCAACGATACCTTCGCCCACCGGGGTCAGGCGCACGGCGCTTTTGCTGCGCTCGAAAATCAGCACGCCGAGCTCGTCTTCAAGCTTTTTCACGCCCACCGAAAGCGTCGGCTGGCTGACATGGCAACGCTCGGCCGCATGGCCGAAATGCTGCTCCTGGGCGAGGGTGACGATGTAGCGTAATTCTGTGAGGGTCATGGCAAGCGTCCGTGAAGTTGCGAGCCAAGCATACCGGCTGCAATCGATAGACGCACGTTATCAGACTGGGGGCGCGGTGTGACACTATCTAATGTGGGTGTGGCGAGGGGATTTATCGATGAATATGGATTTATTTGTGGGAGCGAGACTTGCCCGCGATGAAGCTAACGCGGTCTTCTCTGGAACCGAGGCGTCGGTATCGCGAGCAAGCTTTGCTCCCACAGCCCCTTGCTCTACAGATACATTTCCTTCAGCAAACAAGAAGCCCCTGTAACAGGGGCTTGCCAATGGGTTAACGCCGACGCTTGTCGATGGAGTACACAAACGGCGCGACGATTTCGATGGAGCCGTTAACCAGCATGTCGGCCGGTGGCTTGGGCAGCGGTTGGGCGCGGCGAATCATTTCCAGGGTCGCCCGGTCCAGGGCGGCGTTGCCGGACTTGCTCACCAGCTCGAAGGACAACACGTTGCCTTCGGCGTCCACCACGAACCGTAAACGGTTCAATCCTTCCTTACCGCGCGACTGGGCGCTGGCGGGGTATTTCTTGTACTTGCCCAAGTGCGCGAGCAATGTGCCTTGCCAACTGGCCTTGGCCGCCATTTGCGCGGGTGAAGGGCCAGGCGCTGGTTGCGCGGATTTCTCGGTGGGTGCCTTGGTCGGTTGAGTGTCGCTGGGCTTTTGCTCCGACGGTTCTTCCTTGGGCGGTTCCGGTTTTTTCTCCACGGGTTTGGGCTTGGGCTTGGGCGGTTTAGGCTTGGGCTTTGGCTTGACCGGTTTGGGCACCGAAATTTCCGGTTTCTCGGCTTCGGCGATTTTAGGCAGCGGTAGTTCTTCGACCGGTTCCGGCGGCTGCGGTGGCGTGACGACTTTTGGCGGTGCAGGCGGTGGTGGGGCCGGAACCGGCGCCAGCTCGACCATCATCGCCTGGGGCGGCAATTCAATGGGCGGGTTTGACGTCCAGTTCAGCGCCAGGGCAATGGCGAGCGCATGCACGCCCAGCACCACGGCCAGGCTACCGCTGTAACGCGTCAGCTTTTGGCGCGTCGTGATCATTTCTTGGGCGCCGTCTCGAGTCCGACCAGGCCGACCTTCAAGTATCCGGCGGCGCGCAGGGCATCCATCACGTTCATCAGGTCACCGTAATCCACGCCTTTATCGGCCTGGAAGAAGATCGTCGTGTCCTTTTTGCCCTGGGTCCGGGCGTCGAGAGTCGCGCCGAGGCTATCGGCCTTGACCTCGTCTTCGCCCAGGAATAGTCGCTGATCGGCCTTGACGCTCAGGAATACCGGTTTCTCCGGCCGTGGCGATGGCTTGGCCGTCGAGGCCGGGAGGTCGACCTTGATGTCCACGGTGGCGAGCGGAGCGGCCACCATGAAGATAATCAACAGCACCAGCATCACGTCGATGAACGGCGTGACGTTGATTTCATGGTTCTCGGCCAGATCGTCGTCTGCGCCTTCTTTCAAATGCAGGCCCATGGCCGATTACCCCACTTTCACCATGTGCGGTTGCGAGCCACGCTCGGGTGGCAGGTGGTCGAGGTCGCGGCTGACCAGCAACAGCACTTCGGCCGAAGCGTCGGAGACCTGGGCCTTGTAACCGGCAATGGAGCGGGCGAACACGTTGTAGATGACCACCGCCGGGATCGCCGCGACCAGACCCAGAGCCGTTGCGAGCAGGGCTTCGGCAATGCCGGGCGCCACGACAGCGAGGTTGGTGGTCTGGGTCTTGGCGATGCCGATGAAGCTGTTCATGATGCCCCACACGGTGCCGAACAGGCCTACGAACGGCGCCGTGGAACCGATGGTGGCGAGCACGCCGGTGCCGCTGCTCATGTTGCGACCGCAGGCCGCGACCAGACGCTCGAGACGGAAGCTCACGCGTTCCTTGATGCCTTCCTTCTCGCGACTGTTGGCCGACAGGCGCATCTCTTCGAGGGCGTCGTGAACCAGCAGATTGGCCAGGGTGCCTTCTTTGGCCGCAGAGGCGCTGGCCTCTTTGAGGGTGGTGGCTTTTTTCAGATGGGCGATTTCACCGCGCAAGCGGCGCTTGGCGCCCATCAGCTCGAGGCCCTTGGCGATCCAGATGGTCCAGGTGATGATCGAGGCGATGGCCAGGCCGATCATGACGATTTTCACGATAATGTCGGCGTTCTGGTACATGCCCCATGGCGACAGATCGTGGGCCATGCCCAAGGTGTTATCGGCTTCGAGCATTTGAGGCGTGTCTTCGGCGCTGGCGTCGACGGCCTGGGCCGGCTCGCTCGCCTGAGGGACTGCTACAGGTTCGGCGGCATCGACCGGCGCCTGGCTGGCGGCGGGTGCGGTGGCCGGGGTCGTGGCTGGCGCTTGGGCATCGGCGAGCGCGGCGGCGGGGACCAGCAGCAGGCTGAGCAGCAGGGCTGCCATAGCGCTCCAGGCGCGAGGTCGGTTGGTTGGCGAAGCGGAGGAGAGATAGCGTGTCATGCTGGCCGGACCTGAGAGAAAAAGAAGGTTGATGTTCTTCCAGGCCTCGTGGGGCCGAGAACAAAAGTGGCAGGCATTATTGCAAGTAATTCTTGTTAACAAAAGTAATACAGTATCTTTTTTTCCTGCATTGCTAGCCGCTCGTCCCCTCAGGCAGCTAGTCTGCGGCTTTATGAAAGGAGATTTTGATGTCCGCGCCTTCTGTTTTGATCGCCGGCTGCGGTGATATCGGCGGCCGCCTGGCGAGCCAGCTACGGGCCCAGCAGTGGCAGGTCTACGGCTTGCGCCGTACCGTTTCGCAGTTGCCGGCCGGGGTGGTCGGGGTGGCGGGAGATCTGTTCAGCGAGCAATGTCCCGCTGATTGGCCCGCCGGTGCGCTGGATTATCTGGTGTACAGCGTCGCCGCCACCGAGCATGACGAAGCGGGTTACCGCGCAGCTTATGTCCAAGGCTTACAGCATGTGTTGAGCTGGTTGAAGCAGCACGGACAGCAGCCAAAACGACTGCTTTTTGTGTCCAGCAGCAGCGTCTACGGGCAGCAGGGTGGCGAGTGGGTCGATGAAACCTCGCCCACCGTGGCCGGTGGCTATTCCGGCCGGCTGATGCTCGAAGCTGAACAGGTGGCGCTCGACAGCGGCATCCCGGCCAGCCGTGTGCGTCTGACCGGTATCTATGGTCCGGGCCGCGAATGGTTGCTGAGCCAGGTGCGCCAGGGCTATAGCGTGGTGGAAGACCCGCCCCTGTACGCCAACCGCATTCATGCTGACGACGCGGCGGGTCTGTTGGCGTTTCTGCTGGAAGCCGACCGCCAGGGCAAGGCGTTGGACGATTGCTACATCGGCGTGGACGACGCTCCCGCCGCGCTGGCCGAGGTGGTGGGTTGGCTGCGTGATTACATGGGCGTCACTCAATGGGCTGAAAACGCCAGCGTCCGCCGCGCCGGCAGCAAACGCTGCAGCAACGCACGGGCGAAGGCCTTAGGCTGGACACCGCAGTATCCGAGTTTTCGTGAGGGGTATGCGGCGATTCTGGAGGGGCGTTGCTGATTCGCCTGCCCCCCAAAACAAACTGTGGGAGCAAGCCTGTGGGAGCCTGTGGGAGCAAAGCTTGCTCGCGATAGCGGTTTTACAGCCAACAGAAGTGTTGTATGTGGCGACGTCATCGCGAGCAAGCTTTGCTCCCACAGGCTCCCACAGGCGTGCTCTCACAGGGGATTCGCGTTACTGCTTTTCCAACACCCACTGCCGATCACCCGGCGTGAACGAAGGCATTTCATCCGCCAGTGCCGCATTCACGGTCTGGAAAATTTCCAGCCTCTTGCCGTCGCGGGAGAAGATCCAGGTGTTGCCCTGACCGTTCTGTTGCAACCAGATGTTGTCGTTGCCGCCGCTCATGGATGCGCAGTCGCCGGCCAGGCACAGGGCGTAGCGGTCGGCGCCCGGCAGGCCGGTGACCTGGCCGTCGGGTTGGAACTGCACGTTGGCGCCTTGGCCTGGGCCGTTGATGATGTTCCAGGTGCCACCCAGGTAGGCGGCATACAGCGCCCGCTCGAAACTGGCGCCCAGCGGCGCACCTGCCGGCACCTGGGCCTGGGCGCGCTCAAACACTTGCTGCGGCTCGTTCTCGGTGGCGGACTGGTTCAACTGGTCGCCGTCGCGTTGCAGTTCGCTGGCGGAACTGCCGTAGAAATCGACTTTCCACGCACCGTCTTCTTCGCCCAGCAGCTTGCCTTCGACATTCTCGAAGCCGTTGGTGTAACGCGCCTGGCCGGCCCGGGTGTTGACGTCCCATTCCAGGTTCGGCCCATAGGCCTGCAACGCCTCGCGCAGCGGGCCGCCCTTGGCGGCGGCGTCGATCGCCGCCTGGTTGATCCAGGTGCCGCTGATATCACGGTCGGCAGGGTCGCTGGCGCAGCCGCCCAACAGCAGGGCAGCCAGCGAAAGAGCAAGCGCTTTGCGCATGGTGGAATCCTTAAACGAAAACGGCGCAGCGGGGGGAGGCTGCGCCGGGCTTGTTACTCGATGACCAGGATGGCGTCCATCTCAACCTGCGAACCCTTTGGCAGGGCAGCCACGCCGATGGCAGCGCGAGCAGGGTAAGGCTGGTCGAAGTACTTGCCCATGATCTCGTTGACCTTGGCGAAGTGGCTCAGGTCGGTGAGGAAGATGTTGAGCTTGACGATGTCCTTGAACGAACCGCCGGCAGCCTCGGCCACGGCCTTGAGGTTCTCGAACACCTGCACGGTCTGGGCTTCGAAGCCTACTACCAGTTCCATGGTTTTTGGGTCCAGCGGGATCTGGCCCGACATGTACACGGTGTTGCCCGCCTTGATTGCCTGGGAATACGTACCGATGGCGGCCGGGGCTTTGTCGCTGGTGATAACGGTCTTGGTCATTTATGACTCCTTGTAATGGATGGAGAGCTATGCGCGCATGCGAGTGATGCGGATGACGCCAGTCAGGGCGCGCAGTTTCTTGATCACGCGGGCCAGGTGTACGCGGTCGTGCACGCTGACCACCAGTTGGACGACGCTGATGCGGCCATCTCGTTCGTCCATGCTGATTTTTTCGATATTGCCGTCGGCGGCGTTGACGCTGCTGGCCAGCAGGGCGATCAGGCCACGTTGGTGCTCCAGTTCGACCCGCAGCTCGACATTGAATTCGCCGGTGACATCCTTGGCCCAGGAAAGCTGGATGCATTTTTCCGGATTGTGGCGGATTTCGCTGATGTTGCGGCAGTTGTCCAGGTGCACCACCATGCCTTTGCCGGCGGACAGATGGCCGACAATCGGATCGCCAGGGATCGGCGTGCAGCACTTGGCATAACTGAGCACCAGGCCTTCGGTGCCGCGAATGGCCAGGGGGCCTTCGGGGCTTGGCAACTGTTCGCCTTCGCCGAGCAGGCGGCGGGCGACGACGTAGGCCATGCGATTGCCCAGGCCGATGTCTTCCAGCAGGTCTTCGATCAGTTCCAGGCGGTATTCGCTGAGCATGATCTGCACGCGTTCGGCCGGGATCTTGTCCAGGGAGCTGTCGAAGCCGTTCAGTACTTTATTGAGCAGGCGCTCGCCCAGGCTGATGGATTCAGAGCGGCGTTGTAGCTTCAAGGCGTGGCGGATGTGCGTGCGGGCCTTGCCGGTGACCACGAAGTTGAGCCATGCCGGGTTTGGCCGCGCGCCGGCTGCGCTGACGATTTCCACTGTGGAGCCGCTTTGCAGCGGTTCGGACAACGGCGCCAGGCGACGGTTGATCCGGCAGGCGATGCAGCTGTTGCCAACATCGGTGTGTACCGCATAGGCAAAGTCCACCGCCGTGGAGCCTTTAGGCAGCTCCATGATCCGGCCTTTGGGGGTGAAAACGTAGACCTCGTCCGGGAACAGGTCGATCTTCACGCTTTCGATGAATTCCAGGGAGTTGCCGGCCCGCTGCTGCATTTCCAGCACGCCCTTGACCCACTGACGGGCTCGGGCATGGGTGCTCTTGGGTTGTTCGTCGCCGCTGGATTTGTACAGCCAGTGCGCGGCGATGCCGTTGTTGGCCATCTCTTCCATTTCACGGGTGCGGATCTGGATTTCGATCGGTACGCCGTGCATGCCGAACAGCGTGGTGTGCAGCGATTGGTAGCCGTTGGCCTTGGGGATCGCGATGTAGTCCTTGAAACGCCCGGGCAATGGTTTGTACAAATTATGTACAGCGCCCAATACGCGGTAGCAGGTATCGACCTTGTCGACGATGATCCGGAACGCGTAGACGTCCATGATCTCGTTGAAGGCCCGACGCTTGCCGCGCATCTTCTTGTAGATGCCATAGAGGTGTTTCTGTCGGCCACTGACCTCGCCTTCGATGCCGTCGATGGTCAGGCAGTGGCTCAAGGATTCTTCGATCTTGTTGACGATTTCCTTGCGGTTGCCCCGGGCGCGCTTGACGGCCTGGTTGATCCGCGCCGAGCGCATCGGGTGCATGGCCTTGAAACCGAGGTCTTCGAACTCGATACGGATCGCGTGCATGCCCAGGCGGTTGGCGATGGGCGCATAGATTTCCAGGGTTTCCTTGGCGATTCGCCGGCGTTTCTCACCGGACAACACTTCCAGCGTTCGCATGTTGTGCAGCCGGTCGGCGAGCTTGACCAGGATCACGCGAATGTCGCGTGCCATGGCCATGGCCATTTTCTGGAAGTTTTCGGCCTGGGCCTCGGCCTTGGTCTCGAAGTTCATCTGGGTCAGTTTGCTGACCCCGTCGACCAGTTCGGCCACGGTTTCGCCGAACTGCGCTTGCAGCGCTTCCTTGGCAATCCCGGTGTCTTCGATCACGTCATGCAGCATCGCGGCCATCAGGCTCTGATGGTCCATGTGCATGTCGGCAAGAATGTTCGCTACCGCAAGTGGGTGCGTGACGTACGCCTCGCCGCTGCGGCGGCGCTGGCCGTCGTGGGCTTGTTCGGCGTAGAAATAGGCTCGGCGGACCAGATTGACCTGGTCCGTGCCGAGGTAGGCCGATAAGCGATCGGCGAGGGCGTCTATGCTCGGCATGATAATGACTCCTGCCGTTTGCTGTGACCCCGCGCCGTGCTACGTCGACCAGGCATAGGCTTAGACCGCCTCGTTGGACTCGTCCTCGAACGCTGCGAACAGCGGTTCGTCTTCAACGATTTCAGCGTTGGCGATGAACTCGTAGCTCATCAGGCCTTCGGCGATTTCACGCAGCGCTACCACGGTAGGCTTGTCGTTTTCCCACTGGACCAACGGCTCTTTGCCACCGGTGGCCAGTTGACGGGCACGCTTGGTAGAGAGCATGACCAGCTCAAAGCGGTTTTCCACGTGTTCTAGGCAGTCTTCAACGGTTACGCGGGCCATGGTATTCCTCGGAGCGAATGCAATATGCGCGCTGCCCGGTTGGGCGAGCGGACTCGACAGTTTAAAAAAACGCCAGCGTTTAGGGAAGCGCTGATTTTTTAACCAGCCCCTCGACCCGCTGCAAGCTCCAATGTAAAGCCGTCGCAGCGGTTTTGGGAAGGGCTGTTCAGCCCAGCAGTTCGGCCAATAATTTACCGAAACGTTGCTGCTGGCGTTTCTGCTGCAGCTGGCTGGCGCGGAAAATCGCCTTCAGATCGTCCAGCGCATGGGCGAAATCGTCGTTGATGATCAGGTAATCGTAGTCGACGTAGTGGCTCATTTCGCTGACCGCTTCGCGCATCCGGCCTTCGATGATGTCGTCGCTGTCCTGGCCGCGATTGGTCAGGCGCTGGCGCAAGGCCTGCTGGCTCGGTGGCAGGATAAAGATCGAGCGGGCCTGGGGCATCAGCTTGCGGACTTGCTCGGCACCCTGCCAGTCGATTTCCAGGATCAGGTCATGGCCTTCATCCAGGGTTTGCTGCAGATAGCTTTGCGAGGTGCCGTAGAGGTTGCCGAAGACTTCGGCGCGCTCCAGGAAGTCCCCGTGTTCGGCCATTTTCACGAACTGTTCGCGGTCGACGAAGTGATAATTCACCCCGTCCACCTCGCCCGGGCGCATGGCGCGGGTGGTGTGCGAGACCGAGACACGGATCTGCGGCTCGGCGTCGATCAGTGCCTTGACCAGGCTGGTCTTGCCGGCGCCCGAAGGCGCGGAAATGATGTAGAGAGTGCCGGTGCTGTGGGTCATGTCGGGTTAGCCTTACTCAATGTTCTGCACTTGTTCGCGCATTTGCTCGATCAACACCTTGAGGTTGACCGCAGCCTGGGTGCTGCGCGGGTCGAAGGCTTTGGAGCCCAGTGTGTTGGCTTCGCGGTTGAGTTCCTGCATCAGGAAGTCCAGGCGGCGACCGGCCGCACCACCGGATTTGAGCACCCGGCGAACTTCGATGATGTGGGTGCTCAGGCGATCCAGTTCTTCGGCCACGTCGCTCTTTTGCGCGAGCATGACCATTTCCTGTTCCAGGCGCTGCGGGTCCAGCTCGGCCTTCATATCGGTGAAGCGGTCGAGCACTTTCTGGCGTTGGGTGGCGAGCATTTGCGGGACCAGTTCGCGCAGGGTGACGACGTCTTCCTCTATGGAGGTCAGGCGCTCGTTGATCAACCGGGCCAGCTCCGCGCCTTCACGCTCGCGGCCGGCCTTGAGTTCTTTCAGGCCTTGGTTGAACAGCGCCAGCGCTTCGGCATTCAGGGCCTGCGGGTCGCTTGCATCACCTACCAGCACGCCGGGCCAGGCCAGGACTTCCAGCGGGTTTAGGGCGGCGGGGTGCTTGATCAGACTGGCGACGGTTTCGGCGGCAGCCACCAGTTGCGTGGCGCGCTCGCGGTCCACCTGCAAGGCCTTGCCGGTGCTTTCCTCGGTGAAGCGCAGGGTGCATTCCAGTTTGCCCCGGGACAGGCCTTGGCGCAGGGCTTCACGGACGCTGCCTTCAAGGTCACGGAAGGATTCGGGCAGGCGCAGGTGCGGCTCCAGGTAACGGCTGTTGACCGAGCGCAGTTCCCAGCTCAGCGTGCCTTGGATGCCGGCTTTCTCGACGCGGGCGAAGGCGGTCATGCTGTGCACCATGGAGATTCCTCGCAATGCAGGCGCTCGCAACGGGTCGTCGTAGCGCCTGGTATCTGTGGATAAAAGCCGAAGGGCAGCAAAGGCGCGGGATTGTAGCGCAGTGAGACGCACGCCCCCAAACCGTGCATGTGACAAAGCGCTGCGGCTCGTCGGTCTGGGGGTCAAAGGGGCTTGGCTTGCCGCAACGGTTTTTTGGAACTGCGCGACGTTTAAACTGCCCTATGGCGGCCCACGGCTCTATAATGCTCGGCAGTTTTCCGTCCTTTGTACAGGTGTTCCCTATGAAACGTCCAAGTGGTCGCGCTGCCGATCAGCTTCGCTCGATCCGCATTACCCGCAACTACACCAAACACGCCGAGGGATCTGTACTGGTCGAGTTCGGTGATACCAAAGTCATCTGCACCGTCAGCGTCGAAAACGGTGTGCCACGGTTCCTCAAGGGCCAGGGGCAAGGCTGGCTGACCGCCGAATACGGCATGCTGCCGCGCTCCACCGGTGAGCGCAACCAGCGCGAGGCCAGCCGTGGCAAGCAGGGCGGGCGTACCCTGGAAATCCAGCGCCTGATTGGCCGTTCGCTGCGTGCCGCGCTGGACATGTCCAAGCTCGGTGACGTGACGCTGTATGTCGATTGCGACGTGATCCAGGCCGACGGCGGCACTCGCACCGCGTCCATCACCGGCGCCATGGTCGCGCTGGCCGATGCCTTGAAAGTGATCAAGAAGCGTGGCGGCCTCAAGGGCGGCGATCCGCTCAAGCAGATGATCGCCGCGGTCTCCGTGGGTATGTATCAGGGCGAGCCGGTGCTGGACCTGGACTACCTGGAAGACTCCGCCGCCGAGACCGACCTGAACGTGGTCATGACCAGCGCAGGCGGCTTCATCGAAATCCAGGGCACCGCCGAAGGCGCGCCGTTCCAGCCGGAAGAATTGAGCGCTATGCTGGAGCTGGCGAAGAAAGGCATGAACGAGATTTTCGAACTGCAAAAAGCCGCACTGGCTGACTGACCGTTTCGCGCTTCAGGCAAGGAGAACGTCATGAGTGATGAGCAAGTCCTACTGCCCCAGCCCAGCAAGGAGGCGCGTCAATGGGCGATGTTCTGTCACTTGTCTGCCTTGTTGGGCATCTGGATTCCGTTCGGTACGCTGATCGGCCCGCTGGTGCTCTGGCAACTCAAGCGCGAGACTGACCCGTTCATCGATGCCCAAGGCAAGGAAGCGCTCAACTTCCAGATCACTGTGGCAATTGCCTCTGCGATCAGCCTGCTATTGATGATTGTGGTGATCGGCTTCTTCCTGTTCGGGCTGGTGGCTATCGGTGCGCTGGTGCTGACCATCATCGGTGGCGTGAAGGCCAATGAAGGGCAGCCGTATCGCTATCCGTTTACCTGGCGGCTGGTCAAATAATGATCGATGAGTATTCCGCTGTGGGAGCGAGCCTGCTCGCGATAGCTGTGTGTCAGTCAACATCAATGTTGAATGCAACTGCGCCATCGCGAGCAGGCTCGCTCCCACAGTAGAAAGAGTTGTCCACAAAAAAACCGACATCGCTGTCGGTTTTTTTGTGGCTGCGAAACGACACTCAGATTGTCAGCGTCCAGTCGTAATCCACGATCAGCGGCGCGTGCTGCGAGAACCGCGGCTGGCGTGGCAGGCGGGCGCTACGTACAAAACGGCGCAGGCCAGGCGTCAGCAACTGGTAGTCGAAACGCCAGCCGAGGTTGAGCATCTCGGCCTGTTCGTTATCCGGCCACCAGCTGTATTGGTCGCCTTCACGACTGACTTCCCGCAGGGCGTCAACATAGCCCATGTTGCCGACAATCTCGTCCATCCAGGCCCGTTCCGGCGCCAGGAAGCCCGGGGATTGCTGGCTGTCGCGCCAGTTCTTGATATCCAGCTTCTGTTGCGCCACGTACAGCGAGCCACAATAAATGTACTCGCGACGTTTGCGCCGCTGTTTATCCAGATAACGGGCGAAATCGTCCATCAACTTGAATTTCTGATTCAAATCTTCATCGCCGTTCTGCCCCGAAGGGAGCAGTAAGGTCGCGATGCTGACCTTGTCGAAATCGGCTTGCAGGTAGCGCCCGTAGCGGTCCGCCGTCTCGAAACCGAGACCGTTGATGACAGCCTTCGGTTGCAGCCGCGAGTACAAAGCCACGCCACCCTGGGCGGGGACTTCGGCATCGCAGGCATAAAGGAAGTAACCATCCAGTTGGAAGGCTGCATCGTCCAGTTCAAAGGCGGAGGCGCGGGTGTCCTGCAGGCAGATGACGTCGGCATTCTGTGCTTGCAGCCAACTGAGCAACCCACGCTCCACTGCAGCCTGAATACCATTGACGTTCACACTGATGATCCGCATAAATGGCCCCAAAAATCACGTGCGTGTATGATACACGGCGTGTACCTATTTAGCTAAATCCGCGGTATTTGGGGCTTTTTTCATGCAGGCGTATCAGCGCGATTTCATTCGTTTTGCCATCGATCGCGGCGTTTTGCGCTTCGGTGAGTTCACCCTCAAGTCCGGGCGCACGAGTCCGTATTTCTTCAATGCCGGCCTGTTCAACACCGGTATCGCCCTGGCGCAATTGGGCCGTTTCTACGCGGCGGCCATCGTCGAGAGCGGCATTCCGTTCGACGTGCTGTTTGGCCCGGCCTACAAAGGCATCCCTCTGGCCGCCACCACCGCCGTCGCCCTGGCCGAACACCACGGCCGCGACCTGCCCTGGTGCTTCAACCGCAAGGAAGCCAAGGCCCATGGCGAAGGGGGCAGCCTGGTGGGCGCGCCGCTGACCGGTGAAGTGCTGATCATCGACGATGTGATCACCGCCGGCACCGCCATTCGTGAAGTGATGCAGATCATCAGTTCCCAGGAAGGCGCCAAGGCCGCCGGTGTGCTGATCGCCCTGAACCGTCAGGAGCGCGGCAACGGTGAGTTGTCGGCGATCCAGGAAGTGGAGCGCGATTTCGGCATCCCGGTGATCAGCATTGTGTCGCTGAACCAGGTGCTGGAGTTTTTGGCCGACGACCCGCAGCTCAAGCAGCATTTGCCGGCGGTTGAGGCTTATCGGGCGCAGTTCGGCGTCTGAAATGGCTCCTGATTTTGATCTTGTGGCGAGGGAGCTTGCTCCCGCTGGGCCGCGCAGCGGCCCCAACATGTTGGCGATCGCTGCGCAATCGAGCGGGAGCAAGCTCCCTCGCCACAAAAACATCATCTGAAAAGTGGTGTAAAAAAAGACCCCGCTCAGTCTGGCTGAGCGGGGTCTTTTTTATGGGTGTCGCTTACGGACGCTTGCGATTGCTGATCAACGTACCCACGCCGGTATCGGTGAAGATTTCCAGCAAAATCGCATTCGGTACGCGGCCGTCGATGATCAAGGAGCTGCCAACGCCGCCCTGGACCGCTTCCAGTGCGCAGCGGATCTTCGGCAGCATGCCGCCGTAGATGGTGCCGTCGGCGATCAGTTCATCGACCTGTTGAGTCGACAATCCGGTCAGGACCTTGCCGGTCTTGTCCATCAGGCCGGCGATGTTGGTCAGCAGCATCAGCTTTTCGGCTTTCAGTGCTTCGGCAACCTTGCCCGCCACCAGGTCGGCGTTGATGTTGTACGACTCACCGTTGGCACCGACGCCGATGGGCGCGATTACCGGGATGAAGTCGCCCTTGACCAGCAGGTTCAGCAAGTCGGTGTTGATCCCGACCACTTCGCCCACATGGCCGATGTCGATGATTTCCGGCTGGGTCATCTCCGGCGTCTGGCGGGTGACGGTGAGTTTTTTCGCCCGGATCAGCTCGGCGTCTTTACCTGTCAGGCCGATGGCGCTGCCGCCATGACGGTTGATCAGGTTGACGATGTCCTTGTTGACCTGGCCGCCGAGGACCATTTCCACCACATCCATGGTCTGCGAGTCGGTGACGCGCATGCCGTCGATGAAGTGGCTCTCGATCGACAGGCGCTTGAGCAGGTCACCGATCTGTGGGCCGCCACCGTGAACGACCACCGGGTTGATGCCCACGGCCTTCATCAGCACGATGTCGCGGGCGAAGCCGGTTTTCAGCTCCTCGCTCTCCATCGCGTTGCCGCCGTATTTGATCACCAGGGTCTTGCCGACATAGCGTCGGATATAAGGCAACGCTTCGGACAGGACCTTGGCGGTATTGGCGGCGGCTTCGCGTTCGAGGGTCATTCAGGGCTCCGGTGGTGCTTCAAAAATCAGAACGGTAGTTGAAGATCGGGTGCAACACGTTTGAGTTGGGTGTGGAACACATCCTTGATGCGCTGCAGTTCGGCTTCGTTGTCGGCTTCGAAACGCAGCACCAGCACCGGCGTGGTGTTGGACGCGCGAACCAGGCCCCAGCCTTGGGGATAGTCGACCCGCACACCGTCGATGGTGGTCAGTTCGGCCCCTTCGCCCCATTGAGCGTCGTGCAGTGCATCAATGATGCTGAATTTGCTCTCTTCGGTCACATGGATATTGATTTCCGGCGTAGAAATATCGTTCGGGAAGGTCGCGAAGAGCTCTTCGGCCGTGGATTTCTCTTTGCTGAGGATCTCCAGCAGGCGCGCGGCGCTGTAGATGCCGTCGTCGAAACCGAACCAGCGCTCCTTGAAGAAGATGTGACCGCTCATCTCGCCGGCCAGCAGGGCGCCGCTTTGCTTCATTTTCTTCTTGATCAACGAATGGCCGGTTTTCCACATGAGTGGGCGACCGCCGTATTCCTTGATCAGCGGCACCAGGCGGCGGGTGCATTTAACGTCGAAAATGATCTCCGCGTTCGGGTTGCGCGCCACCACGTCGCGAGCGAACAGCATCAGCAGGCGGTCCGGGAACACGACGCTGCCGGTGTTGGTGACTACGCCCACGCGGTCGCCATCGCCGTCGAAGGCCAGGCCCAGGTCGGCGTTGGTTTCCTCGACCTTGGCGATCAGGTCTTGCAGGTTTTCCAGCTTGCCCGGGTCCGGGTGATGGTTGGGGAAGTTGCCGTCCACTTCGCAGAACAGCGGGATGACTTCGCAGTTCAGGGCTTCAATCAGTTGTGGGGCGATCACGCCGGCCGCGCCGTTGCCGCAATCAACCACCACTTTCAGCCGACGGGCAAGCTTCACGTCCTTGACGATTTCATCGTTGTAGCGCTCGAGGATATCCACCTTGGTGACGCTGCCTTGGCCGCTGCTCAGGTCATTGGTCTTGAGGCGGGTGTGCAGGGCCTGGATCTGCTCGTTGGCGAGGGTGTCGCCGGCGATGACGATCTTGAAGCCGTTGTAGTTCGACGGGTTGTGACTGCCGGTGAGCATCACACCGGATTTACCGGCCAGAACGTTGGCGGCGTAGTACAGCGCTGGCGTCGGCACCAGGCCCACGTCGCTGACATGGCACCCGCTGTCGGCAACCCCTTTGATCAATTGTTCAACCAGCTCGGGGCCGGACAAGCGGCCATCGCGACCGACGCACACGTTCGGTTCACCTTGGGCCAGGCTCTGGGAGCCGATGGCGCGGCCGATCCAATAGGCGGTTTCGGCGGTGAGGGTTTCCGGTACCACGCCACGGATGTCGTAGGCGCGGAAGATGCTGTCAGGAAAGATCGGGGCGATTGCGGCTGGGGTGTTCATGGGCGGGGCGCTCTATCAGGAAAATGACTGGAGAGGCCGACGGTTCGCGTCGGCAGGCTCAAACTGAAGGGTATGACGGCGTTTTTGACAGAGAGTTCGTGGTGGGAAAGTGCCATGAGACAGCGTTACCTCGACCTCCATCGCCTAATACGTTGATTCCGGGCGGGAAACCTTGCAGCGAGCCTGGGCGCATTTTTCGTCCTGAAACAGAAGCTTAATAAACGGGCCGGGAAGGGCGCCCGGCCTGAAGCAGCAGATCAGTGACTGCCGGAATGTCCGAAGCCGCCAGCGCCGCGCTGGCTCTCGTCGAACTCTTCTACCAGTTCGAAGTGGGCCTGGACCACCGGTACCAGCATCAGTTGGGCGATGCGCTCGCCCACGGCGATATTGAATGTCGTATGACCGCGGTTCCAGCACGACACCATCAGTTCGCCCTGGTAATCGGAATCGATCAGGCCCACCAGGTTGCCCAGCACGATGCCATGCTTATGGCCCAGGCCCGAGCGCGGCAGAATCAGGGCGGCCAGGCCCGGGTCGCCGATATACACCGACAGGCCGGTTGGGATCAGCAAGGTCTGGCCCGGCTCCAGGAGCGTGTCCTGCTTGAGCATCGCCCGCAGGTCGAGGCCGGCGGAGCCCGGTGTGGCGTAGTGCGGCAGCGGGAATTCGGTGCCGATGCGAGGGTCGAGGATCTTGGCTTGTAGAGCGTGCATGTCAATTAAACCTGGTTCAGCCGTTCGGCGATAAAAGTGATCAGCTGGCGGGCAATCTTGCTCTTGCTGGTCTGGGCGAAAAGTGTGGCGTGCAACTGGCGGTCGATCACGCTGCAGGCGTTTTCTTCGCTGTTGAAACCGATGCTCGGGTTGGCGACGTCGTTGGCGACTATCAGGTCCAGGTTCTTGTCCTTGAGCTTACGCGCGGCGTAATCGAGCAGGTGCTCGGTTTCGGCGGCGAAGCCGACACTGAACGGGCGGTCGGGACGGGTAGCAATGGTAGCGAGGATGTCCGGGTTACGCACCATTTGTAGTAGCAGACCGTCGCCGCTTGTAGGGTCTTTCTTCAATTTTTGCGGGGCGACGACTTCGGGGCGGTAGTCCGCCACCGCCGCCGAGGCGATGAACAGGTCGCACGGGATGGCCGCTTCGCAGGCCGCCAGCATGTCCCGGGCGCTGACCACGTCGATGCGGGTCACCCGATCAGGGGTTGGCAAATGCACGGGGCCGGTGATCAGCGTGACCCGGGCACCGGCTTCCACGGCGGCTTCGGCCAGGGCGAAGCCCATTTTCCCGGAGCTGTGGTTGGTGATGTAGCGCACCGGGTCGATGTTTTCCTGGGTCGGTCCGGCGGTGATCAGCACATGCTTGCCGGTCAGGGCCTGGCGTTGGAAACAGTCGGCGGCGCACTGGGCCAGGTCATTGGCTTCGAGCATGCGACCCATGCCGACATCGCCGCAGGCCTGGCTGCCGGAAGCCGGGCCAAAGATTTTCAGGTCGCGACTTTGGAGCAGTTGCAGGTTGGCCTGGGTGGCCGGATCGCGCCACATGGCCTGGTTCATGGCCGGCGCGATGGCAACCACGGCGTCGGTGGCGAGCACCAGGGTGGTCAGCAAATCATCGGCGATGCCTTGGGCCAAGCGGGCGATCAGGTCGGCCGTGGCCGGGGCGATCAGCACCAGGTCGGCCCACTTGGCCAGTTCGATATGACCCATGGCGGCTTCAGCCGCCGGGTCGAGCAGATCCAGGTGGACCGGGTGCCCGGACAGGGCCTGCATGGTCAGCGGGGTGATGAATTCACTGCCGCCACGGGTCATGACGACCCGCACTTCCGCGCCCTGGTCGATAAGCCTGCGGACCAGCTCGGCGCTCTTGTAGGCGGCAATGCCGCCGCCGACGCCCAGAACGATGCGTTTCCGATACAGCCGCTGCATAGGCCTGCCTTTCGATTTCAGTGGTCAGTGCAGGGCGAACCCCGGGGCAGCAGCCTGCCTGGGTGCAAATCGCCTGCAAAAAAGATGGGCTACGATATCACAGCGACCGCTACGGAACAGCGGCGCCCACAATCAGGGAGATGCTATGAGTATTCGCGATTGGCCGGTGGCCGAGCGGCCAAGGGAGAGGTTGCTGGCGTTAGGGGCGGGAAGTCTTTCGGACGCCGAATTGCTGGCGATTTTTTTACGGACCGGGGTGTCCGGCAAAAGCGCGGTAGATCTGGCGCGACAACTGTTGATTCAATTTGGCAGCCTGCGCGCGCTGCTTGAAGCGGATCAGATCACGTTCAGCAATCACATGGGGCTCGGGCCGGCGAAGTTTGCCCAACTGCAGGCGGCTCAGGAAATGAGTCGGCGGCATTTGGCTGAACAGGTGCGGGAAAAGACATCGCTGGAAAGCCCATTCGCGGTTCGTGAGTATTTGAAGTCCATGCTGCGCCACGAACCCCACGAGGTGTTCGGTTGCCTGTTTCTTAATTCCAAGCATCAGGTACTGACCTTCGAGGCGCTGTTTCGCGGTTCTATCGACAGCGCCAGTGTCCATCCCCGGCAGGTGGTCAAGAGGGCCCTGGCCCACAACGCCGCTGCGCTGATCCTGTGCCACAACCACCCTTCCGGCAACACCGAGCCCAGCCAGGCCGACCGGGTGCTCACTGAGCGGCTTCAGGAGGCCCTGGAGCTGATCGACGTGCGGGTGCTCGACCATTTCATCGTCGGCGACGGGGAGCCGTTGTCGATGGCGGAGTGTGGGTGGATGTGAAGTAGCGGGAAGCTATCAGCTTCAAGCTTCAAGCTTCAAGCTTCAAGCTTCAAGCTAGAGCGGTTTGCTCTTGACTTGCGCTTGAAGCTTGAAGCTTACGGCTTGAAGCTTATCTTCGAATAATCCTGGCGCCCAAACGGACTCACCGCATAACCCTGCACATCCTTGCGGGTGAGCGCGAACGCGGTCGGGTGCGCCAGGGGTAGCCACAGGGCCTGTTGCTGGATTTGTGCCTGGGCCTGTTCGTAGAGCTTGGTGCGCACGCCTTGTTCGCTCGTGGTCTTGCCGGCGCTGATCACTTTATCCAGGTCCGGGTTGCAGTAACGGGCGAAGTTGGTGCCGGACTTGACCGCCGCGCAGGAAAACTGCGGCGTGAGGAAGTTGTCCGGGTCACCGTTGTCGCCGGCCCAGCCCATGAACAGCAAATCATGTTCGCCGGCTTTGGCGCGACGGATCAGTTCGCCCCATTCGATCACCCGGATCTCGGCCTGAATGCCGATTTGCGCCAGGTCGGCCTGCAACAGTTGCGCGCCCAGGCTGGGGTTGGGGTTCAGCAGGCTGCCGGAAGGGCGGGTCCAGATGGTGGTCTGAAAGCCTTCCTTCAAACCTGCCCTGGCCAGAAGGTCACGGGCCTTGGCAGGGTCATAGGCGTAGCCGGGCAAGTTTTTGGCATAGCTCCAGGTGTTCGGTGGGTAGGGGCCCTTGGCCGCTTCGGCGGTACCTTCGAAGACCGCCTTGAGGTAGCTGGCCTTGTCGAAGGCCAGGTTGACGGCTTGTCGAACCTCGGGCTTGTCGAAGGGCGGATGCTGGCTGTTGATCGCCACGAATGCGGTCATGAAAGCGTCGGTCTGCGCCACTTTCAACGTAGGCTCCTGCTTGGCGGCCTGTACGTCCTGCGGCTTGGGTGACAGAGCGATCTGGCATTCGTTGCGCCGCAGTTTTTGCAGGCGCACATTCGCGTCTGGCGTGATGGCGAAGATCAGTGGATCCACTTGAGGCTTGCCGTCGAAATAGTCGCGGTTGGCTTTGTAGCGAATCGAAGCGTCTTTCTGGAACCGACTGAAAATGAACGGGCCGGTGCCGATGGGCTGGTTGTTGAGCACTTCTGGTGTGCCGGCTTTCATCAATTGGTCGGCGTATTCAGCCGAATAGATGGAGGCAAAGCCCATGCTCAAGGTGGCCAGGAAGGTCGAGTCCGCGTGATCGAGGATGAAGCGCACAGTCAGCGGATCCAGCGCGTCGATTTTCTTGATCAGCGTCGGTAGCTGCATGGACTGGGCGTGGGGGAAACCGCTCTGCGCGACCTTGTGCCAGGGATTCGCCGGGTCAAGCATGCGCTCGAAGCTGAACTTCACGTCCTCGGCGGTCAGATCGCGGCGCGGTGTGAAGTACTCGGTACGGTGGAATTTGACCTGGGGGCGCAGCTTGAACACATAGGTCAGTCCATCGGACGAGACTTCCCAGCTCTCGGCGAGACTGGGGATGACCTTGCCGCTGGCGGTGTCGAAATCCACCAGGCGATTCATCAGCACGTCGGCGGACGCATTGGTGGTGGTCAGCGAGTTGTATTGAACGACATCGAACCCTTCCGGGCTGGCCTCGGTACAAACGCTCAGGGCGGCTGCCTGAGCCAGCGGGCTGATCAGCAGAGGGGCGAGCAACAGTGGGAGGGCAGCGAGGCGCATGGTCGGTTTCCTGTGCAAGTCGAAGGCCCATCTGCATGTGCAGTCTGGAAAAGACCTACCCTAGTGGCCTCGTTGGAAAATGACTATCCCCTTTTTGCATTTTCCGGCACCCTGCGCCGCAGTATTAGCGGCTCAAGCTCGGCATCGGTTAAAAAAACCGGCCGGCAGCGACGAGCGGTCAAAGGCGGCGCCAGCCTGTGCCCCAGCCGTTCGGGGGCGTTGCTCGGCGCTTTCCAACGAAGACAAATCACACCGGCTGTTGTTGCGCTGTGGTCTTTCTGGTATAAAGCAGCGCTCTTTTCTAGGGGCCCGGTTCCTTCACTGTAGGTGTAGCCGGTAAGACCCTTAAAGAAACGCGGCGCCTGGCGCCAAATGACTGAGAGATTAAGCGGCCAACCCATGCCGGGTTGGGCATGTGGTTTTAGAGGGCTGAGGCATGTCGAGAGTCTGTCAAGTTACCGGTAAGGGTCCGGTGACTGGGAATAATATTTCCCACGCAAACAACAAAACCCGTCGTCGTTTCCTGCCGAACCTGCAGCATCACCGCTTCTGGGTTGAAGAAGAGAAACGTTTTGTGCGTCTGCGCGTATCTGCCAAAGGCATGCGTATCATCGACAAGCGTGGCATCAGTGTCGTGCTCGCCGAACTTCGCCGCGATGGCAAGATTTAAGGGAGCTAATCATGCGTGAATTGATTCGTTTGATCTCGAGCGCCGGTACTGGTCACTTCTACACTACCGACAAGAACAAGCGTACTACCCCGGACAAAATCGAGATCAAGAAATATGATCCGGTTGTTCGCAAGCACGTGATCTACAAGGAAGGCAAAATCAAGTAATTGATTTTTCCCTACTTACGAAAAAGGCCCGTATCGCGAGATACGGGCCTTTTTTGTTGCCGGATTTTGTTGCCGGTCGGGGCCTCATCGCGAGCAGGCTCGCTCCCACATTGCAGCTGTGTAATGCCTGAGTTTTAGGCAAACACAACTCCCTGTGGGAGCGAGCCTGCTCGCGATGAGGCCAGATCTAACGATGCAAATCCTCAAGCCTTCTGTTCAAACACCACATAAATCTTGCGACACGGCTCCAACACTTCCCAAGTGCCCTTGAACCCCGCCGGGATCACGAAACGGTCGCCGGCCCGCAGGGTCTTGGCATTGCCCTCGCTGTCGCGCAGCACGGAAACGCCCTGGACGATTTCGCAGTACTCATGTTCGGTGTAGTTCACAGTCCACTGGCCGACTGCACCTTCCCACACACCTGCATTCATTTGCCCGCAAGGGCTGTTGTAGTGATTGAACACCGCTTGCTCGGGGTCGCCCTTGAGCACTTTGGCCGGGTCCGGGCGATAGCGTTCGGCGGTGGTATTGGCCTGGCTGAAATCGACGATGTCCTGGATGCTCATACGGTAATTCCCCCGGTAATGACGGCGCGAATGGCTGGAAGAGCCAAAGTCTATGTTTATTAAAACGAACATCGCAAGGCCGTTTGCCAGCGTTGTGTCAAATATATTGAAACATTACCAGCCGCTGGTTTAGGGTGGCGGGTGCCCCGCGCCGAAAACAGCGCCGAAAACAGGCTGGCAGGGCAGAATTCTTGGAGCGCTACGCCTAGCGTGGCGTTCGTACTCAATAAGAGGAGGACACTCGCATGACCACCCTGACTCGTGCCGACTGGGAACAACGCGCCCGCGACCTGACCATCGAAGGCCGTGCCTTCATCAACGGCGAATACACCGATGCGGTGTCTGGCGAAACCTTTGAATGCCTCAGCCCGGTGGACGGCCGTGTGCTGGGCAAGATCGCCAGTTGCGATGTCGCCGACGCCCAGCGCGCCGTCGAAAACGCCCGCGCGACCTTCAATTCCGGCGTCTGGTCGCGCCTGGCGCCGAGCAAGCGCAAAGCGACGATGATTCGTTTCGCCGGTCTGCTCAAGCAGAACGCCGAAGAGCTGGCCCTGCTCGAAACCCTGGACATGGGCAAGCCGATCAGCGACTCCCTGAACATCGACGTCCCCGGTGCAGCTCAAGCGCTCAGTTGGAGCGGTGAAGCCATCGACAAGATCTACGACGAGGTGGCCGCGACCCCGCACGATCAGTTGGGCCTGGTGACCCGTGAACCGGTGGGCGTCGTCGGCGCTATCGTGCCGTGGAACTTCCCGCTGATGATGGCCTGCTGGAAACTCGGCCCGGCGCTGTCCACCGGTAACTCGGTGGTGCTCAAACCGTCGGAAAAATCCCCGCTGACGGCCATCCGCATTGCTGCGCTGGCTGTCGAGGCCGGTATTCCCAAAGGCGTGCTCAACGTCCTGCCTGGCTACGGTCATACCGTCGGCAAGGCCCTGGCCTTGCACATGGACGTTGATACCCTGGTGTTCACCGGCTCCACCAAAATCGCCAAGCAATTGATGGTTTACTCTGGCGAATCCAACATGAAGCGTGTCTGGCTGGAAGCTGGCGGCAAGAGCCCGAACATCGTCTTTGCCGATGCCCCGGACCTGCAAGCCGCCGCCGAATCCGCCGCCAGCGCTATCGCCTTCAACCAGGGCGAAGTCTGCACCGCCGGCTCGCGGCTGTTGGTGGAGCGTTCCATCAAGGACACCTTCCTGCCACTGGTGATTGAGGCCCTCAAGGGCTGGAAACCTGGCAACCCCCTGGATCCGGCCACCAATGTCGGCGCTCTGGTGGATACCCAGCAGATGAACACCGTGCTGTCCTACATCGAGGCCGGTCACAGCGACGGCGCCAAGCTGGTGGCCGGCGGCAAGCGGATCCTCGAAGAAACCGGCGGTACCTATGTCGAACCGACGATTTTCGACGGTGTGAGCAACGCCATGAAAATCGCCCAGGAAGAGATTTTCGGTCCGGTGTTGTCGGTCATCGCTTTCGACACCGCCGAAGAGGCCATCCAGATCGCCAACGACACGCCGTACGGCCTGGCCGCGGCGGTATGGACCAAGGACATTTCCAAGGCTCACCTGACTGCCAAGGCGTTGCGTGCTGGCAGTGTATGGGTCAACCAGTATGACGGCGGCGACATGACCGCACCGTTCGGCGGCTTCAAGCAGTCGGGTAACGGCCGCGACAAGTCGCTGCATGCGTTCGACAAGTACACCGAACTGAAGGCGACCTGGATCAAGCTCTGACAGGGACGGCCCCGGATCCTGTTCGGGGCTGCATGCAGCGCTGGTCCCCTGTGGGAGCGAGCCTGCTCGCGATAGCGGTGTGACAGTCGACGACTCTGTTGAATGTTGCTCCGCTATCGCGAGCAGGCTCGCTCCCACAGTGTTTTGTGGTGATGCCTGAAAATCGATAACCATCCACAGGAGCGTGGAAATGCGTTGGGCGACCTATTTCGCCGTGTTGGCGTCTGTCCTGAGTGTCGGCCTTGCCCTGGGCGTGAGCATGCCGCTGGTGTCGCTGCGTCTGGAAGGCTGGGGTTATGGTTCGTTTGCCATCGGAGTGATGGCCGCCATGCCGGCCGTTGGGGTGCTGGTCGGGGCCAAGGTGTCGAGCCGGCTCGCGGCGTGTTTTGGCACGGCGGCGTTGATGCGCTTGTGCCTATGGGGTGGGGCGCTATCCATCGGGTTGCTGGCGCTGTTGCCCAGCTATCCGGTCTGGTTGGCGCTGCGGCTGATGATTGGCGTAGTCCTGACCCTGGTGTTCATTCTTGGCGAAAGCTGGATCAACCAACTGGTGATCGAACAATGGCGCGGACGGTTGGTGGCGCTGTACGGCAGCAGCTACGCCCTGAGTCAGTTGTCTGGCCCTTTGCTGCTGGGCGCGCTGGGGACTGATCACGATTACGGCTTCTGGGTGGGTGTCGGTCTGCTGCTGGTCTCGCCATTGCTGTTGCTGGGACGTAGCGGCGCACCCACCAGTGAAGCCTGCGGCGTCACTTTCAAGGATCTATGGGCGTTTTGTCGGGGGTTGCCGGCAATCGCCTGGGCGGTGTCCTTGTTCGCGGCGTTCGAGGCAATGATCCTGACCTTGCTGCCGGTTTACTGTTTGCGTCAGGGCTTCAGCGCCGACATCGCGCTGGCGATGGTCAGTACTGTAGTGGTCGGTGATGCGTTGTTGCAGTTGCCCATTGGCGCCCTTGCTGACCGCCTGTCACGCCGGTCGCTGTTCACGGGCTGCGCAGTGGCGCTGATGTTGTCGAGCCTGGCGGTTCCACTGCTGATCGATACCTTGCTGATCTGGCCACTGTGGGTGCTGTTTGGCGCCAGCGCGGGCGGGTTGTTCACCTTGTCACTGATTCTGATCGGCGAGCGTTATCGCGACGATGCACTGGTGCGGGCCAACGCCCATATTGCGCAGTTGTGGGGGATCGGTTGCCTGATTGGTCCGCTGGCGGCGGGGGCGGGCAGTCAGTGGGTCAGTGGGCATGCGCTGCCCTTGTTCATGGCGGCGGGGGCGTTCGGGTTGGTGATTCTGTTGTTGCGCCAAGGAGCGTTTGGCGCCACGCAACCTGCCTGAACCAAGTGCAGCCTTGGGGACGTAGTGAACCTGTGGTTCCTACAGCATTCGCTCCAACCCAACGGTGGTGGCGAACCAGGCGTTGAAGCGGCGCCACCAACTGCCGGGTTCGCGTTCCAGGTCATGCAGTTGGCCGTTGTCTTCGGTGGTCCATACCAGCTTCCCGTCCTTCAGGCGGGCCTGGTAACTCAGGGCCGGCGCCATGCCCTGCAAGGCCAGTTCGCGTACCTGGCCGGCGAGTTCCGGGCTGTCGACCAGCACACCGACTTCAGTGTTCCACAGCACTGAACGCGGGTCGAAATTGAACGAGCCGATGAAGGATTTCTGCCGGTCGAAGATGATCGCCTTGCTATGCAGGCTGGAGTCCGATTCGCCGTAGGACTTGCTGTAGAACAAGTGTGGGCTGCTGCCACCCGTCTCCCCGGGCTGGCGGCGCAGTTCGTACAGCCGTACGCCATGTTGCAGCAAAGCCTTGCGATACGGCGCGTACCCGCCGTGCACCGCCGGTACGTCGGTGGCTTCCAGGGAGTTGGTCAAAAGACTCACCGCCACCCCGGCATCGGAGCGGCTGGTCAGGTACACCAGCCCAGGCTGGCCGGGCACGAAGTAGGCCGAAATCATGATCAGTTCTTCCTTGACCCCCGTCAGCTCCGGGCCCAATTGTGTGGTCAGCAACAACTGCGGGTCTGGCTCATCATCGGCCAGTACTTTGCTGGGTGCATCCCACAACGCCTGGTTCCAGGCCCAGATCAACTGACTGCGCCAGGTGTCCAGGCGCGGTTGGGTCCGGTAGGAAGTCAACTGCTGGTAAAGCGCGTGATTTTCCTTGTGCGTCTGCTCCAGTGACTCTTGCAGGCGCAGGCGGCTGTTGGCCAGATCCTGGGCGGTTGGCCGACGGGACAGGAATTGTTCGATGGGTTTGCTCAGGGCGCTGTTCCAGTATTGGTCGAAGCTGTGCCCCAATTGTTCGGCCACCGGCCCAACGCCAAGCAGGTCGATGTCGGTAAAGTTCAGATTGGGTTCAGCGTCGAAATATTCATCCCCCAGGTTGCGCCCGCCTACGATGGCCATGCTGTTGTCCGCCAGCCAGAGTTTGTTGTGCATGCGCCGGTGTTGCAGTGACAGGTTGAGCAGCCGCCCCAGGCTGCGGGTTACCCCGGTGGCACGCCCCAGATGGAGTGGGTTGAACAGGCGGATCTGGATCTGCGGATGAGCGGCGAGGGTTGCGATGGTCTGATCCTGGCCATCGCTGGTGGTGTCATCCAGCAGGATGCGCACGCGCACGCCCCGGTCAGCGGCCTTGAGCAATTCATCCACCAGCATTCGCGTGCTGATGCCGTCATGAACGATGTAGTACTGCAAATCCAGGCTGCTTTGGGCGTTGCGGATCAGTTCGGCCCGGGCGGAGAAGGCGTCGGTACTGTCAGATAGCAGGCGAAAGCCCGAGCGTCCCTCGTGTGGAGCGGCCTGGGCCTGTACCGAGCGGCCAAACGAAGATTCGGTTGCCGGTAGCGCTTGGGAGGGTTCGCGGGTGATGTCAAAACTGGCGCAGCCGCCCAGTAACGAGGTAACTAGCAGGAGCACAGGCAGGATGGGTCTGGGTCTCACGTAGGCTCGTTCCGCTTGTTTGCGTTGATCGGCTTGTGGGTGCTGCTTCCCTGAGTAAAGCTCAGACGGCGTCGAGTCGGGTTTCGTTCAACAACGCAATGGCCGCGGCGCCGACCTTGCGTACGGCGTCCTCGATCTGTGCCGTTGGTTTGGCAGCGTAGTTCATGCGCAGGCAATTGCGGTACTTGCCCGAGGCTGAAAATATGCTGCCGACCGCTACCTGCACGCCTTGGTCATGCAGGACCCGATTGAGCTTGAGTGTGTCGAAGCCTTCGGGTAACTCGACCCAGAGCATAAAGCTGCCCCGCGGGCGGCTGGCGCGGGTGCCGGGCGGAAAATAACGGCTGACCCAGTCGATCATGATGTCGCGATTGCGTTGGTATTGGCTGCGCATCCGACGCAAATGCGGTTCGAAATGTCCGCCCTTGAGGAACTCCGCAATGGCAATCTGCGGTTGTGGTGCGGTGGAGCCGGTGCTGATGTATTTCATGTGCAGTACCCGTTCCAGATAGCGGCCCGGTGCGACCCAGCCAACTCGCAAGCCCGGAGCCAATGTCTTGGAAAAAGAACTGCAGAGCAGGACGCGACCATCGTCGTCGAAGGATTTGATCGTGCGGGGCCGCGGGTAGGTGTAGGCCAGTTCCCCGTACACATCGTCCTCGATAATCGCCACATCGAAGCGCTGCGCCAAGGTCAGCAAGGCGCGCTTGTTGGCCTCGGGCATGATGTAGCCCAACGGGTTGTTGCAACTTGGCGTCAACTGTATGGCCTTGATGGGCCATTGCTCCAGCGCCAGCTCAAGGGCTTCCAGGCTGATACCGGTGAGCGGGTCGGTGGGGATTTCCAGGGCCTTCATGCCCAGGCCTTTGAGGGTTTGCATGGCGCCGTGAAAGCTGGGTGAGTCCACCGCGACGATATCGCCCTGTTCACAGGTGGCGCGGATGCTGACCGACAGCGCTTCGTGACAGCCCGTGGTGACGATCAGGTCGCCGGCGCCCAGTTTGCAACCGGAGTCCAGCGACAGGCGAGCAATCTGTTCGCGCAACGCGAGGTTGCCGTAGATGTTGTCGTAATACAGGCCCGGCATGTCTTGCCGGCGGCTGATCTGCGCCAGGCTGCGCAGCAGCGGTTTCATGGTCGGCGAGTTGATATCCGGCATGCCGCGGCCTAGTTGCACCACATCCTTGTGCGGCACCGCGCGTATCAGTTCCAGCACTTGGTCCCATTGGGAAATGTCCACCGGCCGTTGGGCTGGGCGACCCACTACCGGCAGGTCCGGCAGTTCGCGGCTGGCCGGGACGAAATACCCTGATTTGGGTTTTGGCATCGCCAGCCCACTGTCCTCCAGCACGCGGTAGGCCTGCTGCACCGTACTCAGGCTGACGCCGTGCTCCATGCTCAGCGCGCGTACTGACGGCAGCCGGTCACCGGGACGGTAGAAGCCCTGTTCGATGCGGGTGCCGAGCAATTCGGCGAGGTTCACATAAAGGGTCATGGCGCGCTCTCGATGAAGTGGACAACGGGAACCAATACAGTTGGGGTGGAAAAAGACAATTCAGCGTCAAAAAGTCGCAATCTGTATGTATATAAAACACACTGTTTGAATCTGTATTGGTTCTGGCCGTCCGCGCATCATGAAAGCTCTGGCTACCCAAGTAAACAGGAGCGATCAAAATGAACGGCTTGAGCGATGTGCGGCTGACGTTACACAGCCAGGAGCTGGCGGCGGGGCAGGAAAAGGAGCTACGCAATGCGGTGTTGCGCAGTGCCCCGTCCGGCCTGAGCCGCTGGGCCCTGTTCTGGTGTCGCCTGCATACACGCAAGGCCTTGTTGGAACTAACACCCGAACAGTTGCGTGATATCGGACTCAGTCGGGAGCAGGCGCGGGAGGAGGGGTTGAAGCCGTTCTGGCGGCTTTAAAGCGGTGTGGGTCCTGAGATTGCTATCGCGGGCAAGCCTTGCTCCCACCGATTTGCTTGCTCCCACAGATTTGAAATTGACCTGTGGGAGCAAGGCTTGCCCGCGATAGCGTCATCCGTAGTGCTGAAGTTCTTTAGACCAACTCTTTCAACCGATGCCACAGCATCCCCAACGCCAACAGTGGCGAGCGCAGATGCTTCCCGCCCGGGAAGGTCATGTGCGGCACCTGGGCGAACAGATCGAAGCCACCGCCTTGCTGTCCGCTGATGGCCTCGGCCAATAGCTTGCCGGCCAGGTGCGTGGCATTCACCCCATGACCGGAATAGGCCTGGGCGTAGTACACGTTGGGCTGATCCTTGAGTCGGCCGATCTGCGGCAAGCGGTTGGCGCCGATGCCGATCATCCCGCCCCATTGATAGTCGATTTTCACCTGCGCCAGTTGCGGGAACACCTTGAGCATTTTCGGACGCATGTACGCGCCGATGTCTTGCGGATCGCGCCCCGAGTAATGGCAGGCCCCGCCGAACAGCAAGCGTCGATCCGCTGAAAGCCGGTAGTAATCCAGCGCCACCCGTTGATCACAGACCGCCATGTTTTGCGGCAATAATGCCTGGGCCTGAGCCTCGCTCAAAGGTTCAGTGGCGATGATGTAGCTGCCGGCGGGCAGTACTTTGCCGCTGAGGTCGTTGTTCAGTCCATTGAGGTAAGCGTTGCAGCCCAGCACCAGGGTCTTGGCCCGGACCGCGCCCTGTTGGGTATGCACCTTCACTTCAGGACCGTAATCAATGCGTGTGACCGCTGATTGTTCAAACAGCCTGACCCCCAGTTGCTGCGCGGCGCTGGCTTCGCCAAGGGCCAGGTTCAGCGGATGCAGATGGCCCGAGCCCATGTCGATCAGGCCGCCGATGTAGCGATCCGAACCCACCACACTGTGCATTTCGTGGGCTTGCAGCAGCCGGGTCTGATGGCGATAACCCAGACTGCGCAGCTCCTCGGCGTCCTCAGCGAAACCATCCAGATCGCCCGCTTTGTTGGCGAGGTCGCAATAACCCCAGGTGAGGTCGCAGTGGATCTGAAAACGCTCGACCCGTTGTCGGACGATTTCCACCGCCTCAAGGCCCATGAGTTTCATCTGGCGTACGCCGTCGGCACCGATGACCGGGGCGAATTGATCGAGGCCGTGACCGACGCCGCGAATCAACTGGCCGCCGTTGCGCCCGCTGGCACCCCAGCCGATCTTGTGCGCTTCCAGCAGCACTACGCTCATGCCGCGCTCGGCCAGTTCGATCGCCGTGTTCAACCCCGAGAACCCGCCGCCTACCACGCAGACATCCGCCACCAGTTCGCCTTGCAGCAGCGGATGGTCCGGTTGCGGCAGGCTACTGGCGGCGTAGTAAGAGGCGGCGTGCGAATGGCTCGGGACAGGTTGCTGAACACGGGCGTTCATGTGCGTAATCCTGATTATCGTGTTTGAGAAATTTTACGGAGCATAAGCCGGGGATTCATCCACGGGCAACACCGGTCGGTTGGCGCTGTCTGGGATAAGGCTTTTCGTGCAGAATCCTGGATTGTCCCGCCTTGGTAGCCGCCTCGATGAGCTGTAACAGTCAAAAGATCCGCACGCTGCGCCAACAGATTCCCTCGTTCGAGTGCGTACCGGGCTGTCATGACTGCTGTGGGCCAGTGACCACCTCGCCCGAGGAAATGGCCCGCTTGCCACGCAAGACCCGCGCCGAACAGGACGCGGCCATGGAAGCGCTCGACTGCGTGCACCTGGGGCCCAATGGCTGCACGGTCTATGACGAGCGGCCGCTGATCTGCCGGTTGTTCGGCACCACCGCCACCTTGCCGTGTCCCAACGGACGACGGCCGGTGGAGTTGATCCATCCCCGGGTCGAGAAGCAAATTCATGAGTACATGGCCAGCACCCGGCAGGTGTTGGTTTAGCAGGCAGGGATACCGAGTCGGGGCTTTCGCGAGCAGGCTCGCTCCCACAATGGATCTCCGTTGCCCACCGCCTGATGTGGGAGCGAGCCCGCTCGCGAAGCAGCCATCCAGACGACCGTTGCCAGAAGGCTGCCCTCAATCCGGAATCGGCAGGTTCAAGCTCTCCTTCACTTCCTCCATCACGATGTAACTCTTGGATTCGCGCACGTGGGGCAGTTTGAGCAGGATGTCGCCCAACAGCTTGCGGTACGAAGCCATCTCGGAAATCCGCGCTTTCACCAGATAGTCAAAGTCGCCTGAAACCAGATGGCATTCGAGCACGTGAGGCAATTTCAGCACCGCGCGCCGGAACTCTTCAAAGGTGTCGCCGGACTTGTAGTCGAGGCTGATTTCGACAAACACCAGCAGACTACCCTTCAAATGCTGCGGATTGAGCCGGGCGTTGTAGCCCATGATGATGCCCTCGCGCTCCAGGCGACGAACCCGCTCGGTGCAGGGCGTGGTGGAGAGGCCGACCTTTTCCCCAAGCTCCGTAAAGGAAATTCGTCCATCTGCCTGGAGGATGCGCAGGATGTTGCGATCGATCTTGTCCAGCTCACGTTTGGTCTGAGTGTTGGTCCGCACAGGTGATGCGCCTCCATGAAAAGGGTTTTTGCCGAGAATTCTCGCCAAATATAGGCATTTATATAGTGAAAAGCACTGCCTGATCTTTTCTAAACTGCGCACATTAGGGGCTGTACAACAAAACGTCAGCGGTTATCCGCGATGAGGGCATCAACATGCGCGTTCTGGTTTTAGGTAGCGGCGTCATCGGTACCGTCAGTGCTTACTACCTGGCCCGTGCCGGGTTTGAAGTCGTGGTGGTTGATCGTCAGCCGGCGCCAGCCATGGAAACCAGTTTTGCCAACGCCGGCCAGGTATCGCCGGGTTATGCCTCGCCGTGGGCCGCGCCAGGTGTGCCACTCAAGGCCATCAAGTGGCTGCTGCAGCGCCATGCACCGCTGGCGATCAAGGCCACCGCCGACATCGACCAGTACCTGTGGATGGCGCAGATGCTGCGCAACTGCACCGCCAATCGTTATGCCGTCAACAAGGAACGCATGGTGCGCCTGTCCGAGTACAGCCGCGACTGCCTCGACGAACTGCGCGCCGAAACCGGGATTGCCTACGAAGGCCGCAGTCTGGGGACTACTCAATTGTTCCGTACCCAGGCTCAGGTTGATGGCGCGGCCAAAGACATCGCCGTGCTGAAAGAGTCCGGTGTGCCCTTTGAAGTACTGGACCGTGAAGGCATTGCCCGCGTCGAGCCGGCATTGGCCAATGTCACCGATATCCTGGCCGGCGCCTTGCGGCTGCCCAATGACCAGACTGGCGACTGTCAGATGTTTACCACGCGTCTGGCGCAAATGGCTGTGAAACTCGGTGTGCAATTCCGCTTTGGCCAGGATATCCAGCGCCTGGACTACGCCGGTGATCGCATCAACGGCGTCTGGATCGACGGCAAGCTGGAAACCGCCGACCGCTACGTCCTGGCCTTGGGCAGCTATTCGCCGCAATTGCTCAAGCCGCTGGGCATTCGTGCGCCGGTGTATCCGCTCAAGGGCTATTCCCTGACCGTGCCGATCACCAACCCGGCGATGGCACCGACCTCGACCATTCTCGACGAAACCTACAAGGTCGCGATTACCCGGTTCGACAACCGCATCCGCGTCGGCGGCATGGCGGAAATCGCCGGTTTTGACCTGTCCCTCAACCCGCGGCGGCGTGAAACCCTGGAGATGATCGTCAACGACCTTTATCCTCAGGGCGGCGATCTGGCCCAGGCCAGTTTCTGGACCGGCCTGCGTCCGACCACCCCGGATGGCACGCCGATCGTGGGGGCCACTCCGTTCAAGAACCTGTTCCTGAACACCGGCCATGGCACCCTCGGTTGGACCATGGCCTGTGGTTCCGGTCGCTTGCTGGCGGATTTGATGGCGAAGAAAAAACCACAGATCAGCGCCGAAGGCCTCGATATTTCCCGTTATGGCAGTAAACACCAGGAGTCTGCAAAACATGTCAATCCAGCGCCAGCTCACCAATGACCGCATGAGTCAGGCCGTCCTGCACAACGGCACCGTTTACCTGGCCGGGCAGGTTGGCGAGGACATGAGTGCCGGTATCGAGCAGCAGACCCGCGAAACCCTGGCCAATATCGAGCGTTTGCTGGACCTGGCCGGGACCGACAAAAATCATCTGTTGTCGGTGACGATCTACCTGAAGGACATTGACGCCCATTTCGAAGGCATGAACGCGATCTGGGACAAATGGTTGCCCCGCGGCGTCGCGCCGGCCCGGGCCACTGTGCAAGCCAAGCTGTGCGAACCGGAAATCCTGGTGGAACTGTCCGTCGTGGCGGCGCTGCCTTAAACCCGGAAAACGATCCCTCTTGCGGTGCTGTTGGTGGTTCACGCCGTCAGCCAGCACCGTTTTTTTACCGAGTCCGCCTAGAAGCCTGCCGCCATGCGTCCAGCCCGTGCCCTGATCGACCTTCAAGCTTTGCGTCACAACTACCAATTGGCCCGCGAAGTCACGGGGGCCAAAGCCCTTGCGGTGATCAAGGCCGATGCCTATGGGCATGGCGCGGTGCGCTGCGCCGAGGCTTTGCAGGACACGGCCGACGGTTTCGCCGTGGCGTGCATC
This sequence comes from Pseudomonas sp. Q11, assembly GCF_024494355.1. GTDB lineage: Bacteria > Pseudomonadota > Gammaproteobacteria > Pseudomonadales > Pseudomonadaceae > Aquipseudomonas > Aquipseudomonas hefeiensis. The sequence continues at coordinate 37,365 of NZ_JAKNQY010000005.1, forward strand.
GAAGAAGCGCTGGAACTGCGGGCCGGCGGGATTCGTGGGCCGGTCTTGCTGCTGGAAGGATTCTTCGAGGCCGATGAACTGTCGCTGATCGTCGAACACGATTTCTGGTGTGTGGTGCATTCGTTGTGGCAGCTCGAAGCGATTGAAAACGCGACCCTGAACAAGCCGATTACGGTCTGGCTCAAGCTCGACTCGGGGATGCATCGGGTGGGGCTGCATCCGGCGGATTATCAGGCGGCCTATCGTCGACTGCTGGCCAGCGGCAAGGTGGCGAAGATCGTGTTGATGAGTCACTTCGCCCGCGCCGACGAGCTGCACGATCCCAGCAGCACCGAGCAACTGGCGGTGTTCGAGGCGGCCCGCCAGGGGCTGGCAGCGCAGATCAGTTTGCGCAACTCCCCAGCAGTGCTGGGCTGGCCGCAAATGCCCAGCGACTGGGTGCGGCCAGGCATCATGCTGTACGGCGCGACACCCTTCGAGGAAGCCAACGCCGTTGCCGCGCGGCTGCAGCCGGTCATGACACTGGAGTCGAAGATCATCAGCGTGCGTGAATTGCCCGCCGGCGAGCCGGTGGGATATGGCGCCCGTTTTGTCACCGCGCAACCGACGCGGGTCGGCGTGGTTGCCATGGGGTACGCCGACGGTTACCCGCGCCAGGCGCCGAACGGTACGCCGGTGCTGGTGCACGGGCAGCGCAGTCAGCTGGTTGGACGGGTCTCCATGGACATGCTGTGTGTCGACTTGACGAATATCCCCCAGGCCGGGCTCGGTTCGACCGTGGAACTGTGGGGCAAGACGATCCTGGCCAGCGATGTCGCAAAAGCGGCCAGCACGATTCCTTATCAGATTTTCTGCAACCTGCGACGGGTGCCACGGCTCTATTCCGGGGGCTGACGCAAAAGCGCAACCTACCGAAAGTCGCTTCACCGCACGGGATTGGGGTCAAAGTGTTGTAAATACTGAACGCTGTCGCCATGATAACGCTCACTTTCCACACAACCTGATTCCCTGGAGGCTCCAGCATTGGACGTCGGTGAACGACTGCAATCCATTCGTAAACTCAAAGGCCTTTCCCAGCGTGAACTCGCCAAGCGCGCGGGCGTCACCAACAGCACCATTTCGATGATCGAGAAAAACAGTGTCAGCCCCTCGATCAGCTCGCTGCGTAAGGTTCTTGGCGGGATTCCCATGTCCATGGTCGAGTTTTTCTCCGAGGAAATCCTTCAGGAGAAACCGACTCAGATCGTCTACAAAGCCAACGAATTGATCGACATTTCCGACGGTGCCGTCACCATGAAGCTGGTGGGCAGGGCGCATCCGAGCCGGGCGATTGCCTTTCTGAACGAAATCTACCCGCCTGGCGCCGATACCGGTGACGAGATGCTTACCCATGAGGGTGAGGAAACCGGGATCCTGGTGGAAGGGCGGCTGGAATTGGTGGTCGGCGTCGAAACATTCGTACTCGAAGCGGGCGACAGCTACTATTTCGAGAGCACCAAACCACATCGTTTCCGTAATCCGTTCGATGCGCCGGCGCGACTGATCAGCGCAGCCACACCGGCCAATTTCTAGGAAAAGAGGCGCCGGGCCTGCACGGCAAAGGCGCCCGAAAGATAAGCTGTCATGACAAACAAGACCCTTGCGACTTTGGGGTTGTTTCAGTGTGACGGCCTTACCGCTATACTTGCGCCCGCCTGCAAACCGTGGCCGCAGGCGTGACTAGCCACCATTGAGGGTGTACGCGTGAATCTAATTATGAAAATGCTGGCTGTACCAGCAACCGTATTGGCCCTATGGGCAGCCAGCGCCCAAGCGGCGCCCAACGACGAAATCGCCAAGCGCCTTGAACCGGTCGGCCAGGTCTGCGTTCAGGGGCAGGAATGCAAGGGCATGGAAGTCGTGGCTTCGGCTGGCGGAGGTGGAGCCAAGACGCCGAAGGATGTTATTGCAAAACACTGCAACGCTTGCCACGGCACCGGCCTGCTGGATGCTCCGAAGATCGGCGATGCAGCGGCATGGGGTGAACGTGCCAAGAAAGAAGGCGGCCTTGATGGGCTGCTTGCCAAAGCTATCTCTGGCATCAATGCCATGCCGCCTAAAGGTACTTGCGCCGATTGCTCGGATGACGAACTCAAGGGCGCCATCAAAGAGATGTCGGGTCTGTAATAACCAGCATCTTCCGCAAGAAAGCCGCTTGCGAGCGGCTTTTTTGTGCCCGGTGGTTTTACAAAGACTGTTCATCGCAACCAAGACCCGGCAAGCTCGGTCCAACCCACATTCATGGAATGTCCCGGAGGGTCGGATGGTGCAGTTGTGTTCAATCGAACAGGCGGTGGATGACGTACTCGCGCGCCTGCCGGCGCACATTCATCTGGGGATGCCTCTGGGGTTGGGCAAACCCAATCTGTTCGCCAACGCCCTGTACCGGCGTATCGCGCAATTGCCCGAGCGACACCTGACCATCTACACCGCTCTGAGCCTGGGCCGACCAAACCTGGGTGATGGGTTGCAGAAGCGTTTTCTCGAACCCTTTATCGAACGGGTCTTTGGCGATTATCCGGAACTGGATTACCTCGCCGATCTGCACCGCGACAGCCTGCCGGCCAACATCCACGTCCAGCAATTCTTCCTGCAACCGGGCAGCCTGTTACACAGCGCGTCGGCCCAGCAGGATTACGTCAGCAGCAACTACAGCCACGCCGCGCGGGACATCAACGCTGCCGGCTTGAACCTGATCGCGCAACTGGTGGCCAGTGATGCGCAGCATCCTGACCGCCTGAGCCTGAGTTGCAACCCGGACATCACTCTCGACCTGTTGCCGATGATCGCCAAGCGGCGCGCGGCGGGGGAGACCATCCTCATGGTGGGCCAGGTTCACAGCGATTTGCCCTACATGCCCGGTGATGCGGAAGTTGGCATCGACACGTTCGACCTGCTGATCGATGAAAAGGACAGCCACGCGCTTTTTTCCACGCCGAACATGCCGGTGGGGTTTCAGGATCATATGATCGGCCTGCACGCCAGTACTCTGGTGCGAGACGGCGGTACGTTGCAGATCGGCATCGGCTCCATGGGCGATGCGTTGACGGCGGCGTTGCTGGCGCGTCAGGCCGATAATGCCGGTTACCAGGCGTTGCTGGCGGAGCTGAATCTCAGCCAGTGGGCGCAGTTGATCGAGCGCGAGGGCGGGGTCGAACCGTTTGCCAAAGGGTTGTACGGCTGCAGCGAAATGTTCGTCAACGGCTTGCTGGTGCTGGCGGAGGCCGGGATCATCCGGCGCAAGGTCTATCCCGACGAGCCGACCCAGGAACAGGCCAACGCCGGCACCCTCGACGAGGCGGCGCAACCCGACGGCATTTGCATCCATGGCGGATTTTTCCTCGGTCCGCTCAGCTTTTACGAGCGCTTGCGCGAGCTGCCACAGAGTCGGCGCCTCGAATTCAACATGACCCGCATCAGTTACATCAACGAATTGTACGGCCAGGAACGACTCAAGCGTCTGCAGCGACTCGACGCACGCTTCATCAACACGGTTTTCACCATGACCTTGCTGGGCGCCGGGGTGGCGGATCAGCTGGAAGATGGTCGCGTACTCAGCGGCGTGGGCGGGCAGTACAACTTCGTTGCCCAAGGCCATGCGCTGGAGGGCGGGCGTTCCATTTTGCTCCTGCGCAGTTGGCGCGAGGCGGGGGGAGAGATCAGTTCGAACATCGTCTGGGAATACGGCCATTGCACCATTCCCCGGCACCTGCGAGACATCGTGGTGACTGAATACGGTATCGCTGACCTGCGGGGCAAGACTGATGCCGCAGTGATCGAGGCGCTGCTGAACATCAGCGACTCACGCTTCCAGCCGGAGCTGATCGAGCAGGCGCAAAATGCCGGCAAGTTGCCGAAGGATTTCCGCCTTGATCCACGGTTCACTGATAACACCTCGGTGCGCTTGCACGCCATCGAGGCGCGGCATCCGAATCTGTTTCCGGAATACCCGCTGGGTTGTGATTTTGACGGTGTAGAACGGGACCTGCTGCGAGCGCTGAACTGGCTCAAGAGCAAGTTCAAACTCACCGAAATGCTGGAGCTGGGCAAGGCGGCGCTGGATGCGCCGCCGCCGTCGGAGTTTCCCGAGCATTTGGAGCGGATGCAGCTGGCGAGCCCCGAAGGGCTGAAAGAAGAGCTGGGCCAGCGCTTGTTGCTCGCTGGTCTTAAGATCACCGCGCCTTAACAGGTTGCAAAACCCCCTGTGGGAGCGAGCCTGCTCGCGATAGCGATCTGTCGGCACATCGATGTAACAAAGATCCACCGCTATCGCGAGCAGGCTCGCTCCCACAGGGATGCAGGTTCTGCTCAAACTGGTCCGATGGGTATACAGCCGAAAGAACCAGGCCGGCTGTCAGGCCGCCTCGCGAGCGAGCTTTGCTCCCACAGGCCGGATGCAGGGTGGTCAGTCGATAAACGTCACGACCCCCCCGGCCAGCGATTGCACGCGGGCCAGGGATTCAACCCGATACCCCTGGGCATCCAGCTCCGCGCGTCCACCCTGGAACGACTTTTCGATCACGATTCCCAAGCCGGCCACGGTGGCGCCGGCCTGCTTGATGATGGAGATCAGCGCCTGGGACGCTTTGCCGTTGGCCAGGAAGTCATCAATGATCAGCACCCGGTCACTGCTGGTCAGGTGACGGGGGCTGATGGCCACGGTGCTTTCGGTCTTTTTGGTGAACGAATACACGGTCGCGGACAACAGGTTTTCCGTGAGGGTCAGGGAGTGTTGCTTGCGGGCGAAAATCACCGGAACGCCCAGGTTCAGGCCGGTCATGATCGCTGGGGCAATGCCCGAGGCTTCGATGGTGACGATCTTGGTGATGCCCGAATCCTTGAACAGCGCGGCAAATTCGTCGCCGATCAGCTTCATCAATTGCGGGTCGATCTGGTGGTTCAGAAAAGCATCGACTTTCAGAACCTGGTCGGAAAGTACGATGCCGTGTTCACGAATTTTCTGGTGCAGGGCTTCCATCAAGCCTCCTTTAATGACGCCTTCGGCGCCCCTGGATTTGGAAAAAAGTTCGGTAAAAAGTAGTCGATTCTAGCGCTTGAGCATCGCTCGTATATCGGCCAGGGCGCTGTTGCCGCGAACGGCCTTGACCTCGGTCGGTGTGTCGTCATTGCCTTCCCAGGCCAGGTCGTCCGGCGGCAGCTCATCGAGGAAGCGGCTCGGGGCGCAGTCGATCACCTCGCCGTATTGCTTGCGCTTGGCGGCGAAGGTAAAGGCCAGCGTCTGACGTGCGCGGGTAATACCGACGTAGGCCAGGCGTCGCTCTTCTTCGATGGTGTCGGCTTCGATGCTGGAGCGGTGGGGCAGGATTTCTTCTTCCATGCCCATGATGAACACGTAGGGGAATTCCAGACCCTTGGAGGCGTGAAGAGTCATCATCTGCACGCCTTCGGCGCCGTCTTCCTCTTCCTGCTGGCGTTCAAGCATGTCCCGCAGCACGAGTTTGCCAATGGCGTCCTCGACGGTCATGTCGCCGTCTTCGTCCTTTTCCAGGGTGTTTTTCAACGCCTCGATCAAGAACCAGACGTTGCCCATGCGGTAGTCCGCTGCCTTGTCGCTGGAGCTGTTGGTACGCAGCCAGTTCTCGTAGTCGATGTCCATGACCATGCTGCGCAGCGCCGAGATCGGGTCTTCGCCGGCGCACTGTTCGCGCACCTTGTCCATAAAGCGCTTGAAGCGCGCCAAACGGTCGGTGAAGCGGCTGTCCAGATGCTCGCCCAGGCCGATTTCATCGGTGGCGGCGTACATCGAAATTTTGCGCTCGGTGGCGTAGTTGCCGAGTTTTTCCAGGGTGGTCGAGCCGATCTCCCGGCGCGGGACGTTGATCACCCGCAAGAAGGCGTTGTCGTCGTCCGGGTTCACGATCAGGCGGAAGTAAGCCATCAGGTCCTTCACTTCCTGGCGCCCGAAGAAGCTGTTGCCCCCCGACAGGCGATACGGGATCTGGTGATGCTGCAACTTCAGCTCGATCAGCTTGGCCTGGTAGTTACCGCGATACAGGATGGCAAAATCACTGTACGGCCGGTCGGTGCGCAGGTGCAGGCTGAGGATTTCCATGGCCACGCGCTCGGCTTCGGCGTCTTCGTTGCGACAGCGGATCACACGGATCTCGTCGCCGTGACCCATCTCGCTCCACAGTTGCTTTTCGAACTCGTGGGGGTTGTTGGAGATCAGCACGTTGGCGCAACGCAGGATGCGGCTGGTGGAGCGGTAGTTCTGCTCCAGCATTACCACTTTGAGCGACGGGTAATCTTCCTTGAGCAGCATCAGGTTTTCCGGCCGCGCGCCGCGCCAGGCGTAGATCGACTGGTCGTCGTCGCCCACCACGGTGAACTGGTTACGGATGCCGATCAGCAGCTTCACCAGCAAATACTGGCTGGCGTTGGTGTCCTGGTATTCATCCACCAGCAGGTAGCGGACCTTGTTCTGCCATTTTTCGAGGATGTCGGCGTGGTCCTGGAACAGCTTGACCGGCAGCAGGATCAGGTCGTCGAAGTCCACCGCGTTGAACGCCTTGAGCGTGCGCTGGTAATGGGCGTAGACGATGGCGGCGGTCTGTTCCTTGGGATTGCGGGCGTTTTCCAGGGCTTGGGGCGGCAGGATCAGATCGTTTTTCCAGGCGCCGATCATGTTCTTGATCTCGTCGACGCTGTCGTCGCCCGAGTATTCCTTTTGCATGATGTCGGTCATCAGCGCCTTGACATCGGTCTCGTCGAAAATCGAGAAACCCGGCTTGTAGCCCAGCCGTGCATGTTCCTTGCGGATGATGTTCAGGCCCAGGTTGTGGAAGGTGCAGACCGTCAGGCCACGACCTTCACCGGCGCGCAGCAGGCCGCCGACCCGTTCCTTCATTTCCCGGGCGGCCTTGTTGGTGAAGGTCATGGCGACGATGTACTGGGCGCGGATACCGCAGTTCTGGATCAGGTGCGCGATCTTGCGGGTGATCACACTGGTCTTGCCGGAGCCTGCACCGGCGAGCACCAAAAGAGGGCCGCCGACATAGTTCACGGCTTCTTGCTGCCGGGGATTGAGTCGGGACATGACAGGGTCAGGGAGTCGTTTGCGAAATGGGCCGGCATTTTAACAGGCTCAGAGAATTGTGCTGCTCTGTCCGACTTGTGACGTAACACAGTATTGTCATTTGCCGCTTTTGCTACTTTCACGCAGGATGTGGGGCGAATTTGCGTCTAACGTTCGACTTTGAGCGTAAAAAAAGCCGTCTAAAGCAAGTGTTTGAGAACCATTGGCATTGGTCATTGGCGGTCAGCAGGTCATAATGCCCCGCGCCTATTACCTTGCAGAGTCTAGGGAGTCAGCTTGTCAACGTCTGTCGAACCCTTGCGTTTGCTGCTATTGGCCGAAGAGCCGGTATGGTCAGCGATTTTGCGCGAGTGCCTGACCCCCATGGGGCCGTCGGTCGTGTTGATCAGTGCCCCGAGCTGGGAGTCGGTCAGCAGCCTGTTCGAAGACACCCACAACGCGGTACTGCTGACTGTTGCGGCGCTGCAACCGGCACCCGGTCGTTGCCGTTTGCCGACTGTCCTGTTGCTCGAGCACGAGCCTACGATCCCGCCTGATGGCGTCAGCGATTGGCTGGTACGTGATGTACTCGATGGTGCCACTCTGCGCCGTTGCCTGCGCCATGTGCGCGAGCGTGGCGTGCTGGAAAACACGCTGCAGCGTCTCGCCGAACAGGATCCACTGACCGGCATCGCCAATCGCCAGGGTTTCCAGACGCTGCTGACGGCGCGCCTGGCTGAAAACGAAGGCCGTGGCCTGGTGCTCGGTCATCTGGATCTGGATAACTTCCGCCACGCCAACGACTCCCTTGGCCACCAGGCCGGTGACCGTTTGATCCTGCAAGTAGTGTCGAGGCTCAAAGGTTCGCTTGAGGCCGGCGATCAACTGGCGCGCTTGGGCAGCGACGAATTCGCGCTGCTGATCGACACCCGCCGGGCGCCTCAGCGGGCTGAATGGATGGCCGAGCGCATCACCGAAGCCATGGCCGAACCCTATTGGGTAGACGGTGAAAGCCTGCTGATCGGTTGCAGCCTGGGGATCGCCCATGCTCGTGCCCAGGCCGGCGCGGACCCGCTGATGTGGCACGCCCATATCGCCATGCAGCAGGCCAAGAGCACGCAGGGCTGCACCTTTCACATCTTCAACGAACGCATCAATCGCAATGCCCGCAGCCTCGCTGACCTGGAGAGCGAGTTGCGCCGGGCGCTGCGTCGCGACGAACTGGAGTTGCATTACCAACCCCGGCTGAGCCTGGATGGCGGCACCATCGTCGGCCTCGAAGCCCTGGTGCGCTGGCGTCATAGCGAACGCGGGCTGTTACCCCCCAGCGAGTTCGTGCCGCTGGCCGAACAAAGCGGCCTGATCGTGCCGCTGGGCTATTGGGTGATTTCCCGGGCGCTACGGGACATGCAATCGCTGCGCGAGCGGGGATTGGCGCCGTTGCACATGGCGGTCAACCTGTCGTTCCGGCAGTTTCAGGACAGCCAGTTGTTGCCGACCCTGAGCCGTTTGATCGCCGAGCGGGGTGTCGAGGCTCAATGGCTGGAATTCGAACTGACCGAAACCGCCGTCATGCGCCGCAGCGAACTGGTCAAACAGACCATGGATGCCCTGGGTCGCCTGGGCGTGCGCTTTTCCCTGGATGACTTCGGCACCGGCTTCTCCTCGTTCGTGCACCTCAACAGCCTGCCCATCGCCTTGCTCAAGATCGACAAGAGCTTTGTCGGTGGCATGGAACAGCGCGAAGAGAATCGCAAGTTGGTCCACGCGATGATCAACCTGGCCCACAACCTCAACCTGGAAGTAGTCGCCGAAGGTGTGGAAACCCGGGAGCAACTGGATTTGCTGCGAAGTTACGGTTGCGATCAGGTGCAGGGTTTTTTGATCAGCAAGCCGTTGCCGTTGCCTGAGTTGGTTGAATACCTGACGTTTGACGGCAGCCAGTCGACGCGGGTCCTCGTGGTCTAACACAACCCCTTGTGGGAGCGAGCAAGCCCGCTCCCACATAGGGAATCTCATTCAGCCTGGATGCTTTCGAAACGCCGGAGCCCAGGTTCACTGCGGATCATCCGCTTCATCTTCCACTCAAATGCCAGCGTCAGGCTCACCGCCGCGCAGGCCAGCCCCAGGGCCAGGCCCCACCAGACGCCGGTCGGCCCCCAATTCAGGTGAAAGGCCATCCACCATGCCGCTGGTGCGCCAATCAGCCAATAACAACCCAGGCCCACCAGGAAGGTGGTCTTGGCGTCCTTGAGCCCGCGTATGCAGCCCATGGCAATGGTTTGCGCGCCGTCGAACAGTTCGAACCACGCCGCTACCGCCAACAGGCTCACCGCCAGCTCGATCACCCCGCGAAACGCCGGGTCGTCGTGGTCCAGGAACAAGCCAATCAATGGGTTTGGCAACAGCCAGAACACCATGGCGAACGCCAGCATTACCGCAGCGCCGAAGCCAATTCCGACCCGACCGGCCAACCGCGCCATCAGCAGTTGTCCGGCGCCGTAGTGCTGGCCGATGCGCATGGTGATCGCATACGACATCCCCGCCGGGACCATGAATGCCACCGAGACAATCTGCAGCGCGATCTGATGCGCCGCCAATGGCGTGCTGCCCATGGTGCCGATGCACAGCGCGGCGAACGCGAACAGACCGACTTCCACCGCGTAAGTGCCGCCAATTGGCAAACCCAGGCGCCACAGTTCCTTGAGGTACTGACGATTGGGCCGCGACAGACCCTTGAGCAACGGATACGCGCGGTAGGCTTGATGCCGGTGAATATGCCAGGCCAGCGCCAGGGCCATGCAGTTGGCGACGATGGCCGTGACCAGGCCGATTCCCATCAGGCCCAGTTTTGGCAGACCGAACATGCCAGTGATCAGTGCGTAATTGAGCAGGAAGTTGGCCACCGTGCCGCCGAGACTGATCACCATCACTGGCGTGGCCCGGCCGATGGCGCTGGTGAAGCCGCGCAGGGCCATGAAACTCAGATAGCCGGGCAGTGCGAATGGCAGCACCAGCAGGAACTGGCCGGCAGCGAGGACGTTGGTTTCGGTCTGGCCGAACAGCAACAGGACCGGCTTGAGGTTCCACAACAGAAGCCCGGCCACCAACGCCATCAACCAGGCCAGCCACAACCCGGCCTGAGTCAGTCGGGTGGCGCCTTCGACATCACCGGCGCCCTGACGAATCGCCACCAGCGTGCCCACCGCGGCGATCACACCGATGCAGAAAATCGAGACGAACGAATAGGTCGCTGCGCCGAGCCCGCCGCCGGCCAATGCTTCGGGGCTCAGGCGCGCCATCATCAGGGTGTCGGTCAGGACCATCAGCATGTGCGCCAACTGCGAGGCAATCAACGGCCCTGCCAGCCGCAGGATAGCCCACAGTTCGATTCGCACCGGATGCTGCATGATCATCACACTCCATGTTCAAACAAGGCTGTAAAACGGCGATTCTCGGCGCTCTCAGCGGTTTGCACAAAAGGATAAAAGCGATCACTGGCATGATTAAAACTCATGCTGAGAGCTTTCTGATAGGGTGCGTGAATATCGCCATAGGAGCTTTCCCGATGTCTCGTCGTCTCCCTCCTCTTTATGCGTTGCGGGCATTCGAAGCGGCGGCGCGATACAGCTCGTTCACCCGGGCGGCCGAAGAACTGTCGATTACTCAAAGTGCCGTCAGCCGGCATATTCGTACACTCGAAGAGCACTTTGCCTGTCGGCTGTTCCAGCGCAGTGGCCGCAACTTGCAACTGACCGAAGCGGCGCGGTTGCTGCTGCCGGGCGTGCGTGAGGGGTTCATGGCGCTGGAACGGGCTTGTCATACCTTGCATGGCGAAGATGGCATCCTGCGCATGAAGGCGCCGTCCACACTGACCATGCGTTGGCTGTTGGCGCGCCTGAGTCGCTTCCGGCATCTGCAACCCGGCAATGAGGTGCAACTGACCAGTGCCTGGATGGATGTCGACTCGGTGGACTTCAACACCGAACCTTTCGATTGCGCGGTATTACTGGGAAACGGACATTTTCCTACCGACTGGGAGGCCAGTTTGCTGTTTCCCGAGGAACTGATCCCGGTAGGCGCGCCGAACCTGCTGAACGACCAGCCCTGGGATGTGGCGCGGTTGGCCAGCGCAGAACTGCTGCATCCCACGCCGGACCGTCGTGACTGGCGCAACTGGCTTTTGCGCATGGGCTTGTCCGATCAGGTCTCGCTCAAGGGCGGGCAGGTGTTCGATACGCTGGAGCTGGGCATGATCGCGGCAGCGCGCGGCTACGGCGTGTCCATGGGAGATCTGTTGATGGTGGCCGAGGACGTGGCCCAGGGGCGCTTGAGCCTGCCATGGCCTACCGCCGTCGCCAGCGGCGAGCACTATTACCTCGTCTGGCCGAAAACCCGGCCAGGGGGCGAACGTTTGCGCCGTTTGAGCGATTTTCTCCAGGGTGAAGTCAAGGCCATGCAATTGCCCGACGTAAAACGTCTTGGCTGAATCGTTGAAGCGCCCGTGCTAGCCACTCGGCATTATTCCTTCCAAACCGCTCAAGTATTCGGTTTCGCCGCCGAATGTGTGGAGGTAGTACTTTCGTATTAGAAAGGGACTGCCTACACATCACCCGAATAAAATTGCCGAGTGTGCGACGTGATCAGGATGATCCGGTCACTTGGCCAGGAGCCGTCATGTCTCAACCTCGTGCCCGAATCGCCTCACAGCTGGGCCTCGCCCTTGCCGTGATACTGGCGATTGTGATCTCCGGCAGCACCGTCTTTGCCTTGCGCTCGCTGGACTCCGCCAACCTCGCGACCCGTGAAGAACACCTGGCAAGCGAAGCGCGCCTGATGGCCGACCAGCTCAATACCTTCCATGGCACCTTGCGTGAAAGCACGCAGCGATTGAGCGGGCTATTCGATAAGCGCTTCAGCGTGGGCCTGAGCGTGCACCCGGACCAGCCGGTCGCGGTAGCAGGCGTGCAGGCTCCAAGCCTGAGACTGGGCAGCGAAGTGCTGAACAACAACTTCAAGGAAGTTGATGACTTCAAGCAGACGACCGCCGGGGTGGCGACGGTGTTTGTGCGCAGCGGCGATGATTTCATTCGCGTGAGCACTTCATTAACCAAGCAGGACGGTACGCGGGCGATCGGTACCTTGCTCGACCGTGCCGGCCCGGCTTATGCCCCGGTGATGAGTGGGCAGAGCTACATTGGTCGGGCCCTGCTTTTCGGGCGCTTCTACATGTCGCAGTACACACCCGTACGCGATAGCAGCGGTAAGATCATTGCCGTGTTGTATGTGGGATTTGATTACACCGACGCACAGAACGCCCAGTTCGAGAACCTCAAGCGCTTCCGTATCGGTCAGACCGGTTCGCTGGCCGTGCTGGATGAGCAAAACAAGTGGTTGGTTCCGCCAGCGGGTGTGCAGGCGCTGGAGAAGGCGACTGCGACCATCAAGGAACTGGTCAAGAAGCCGGGCAAAGGTGCGTTCTGGAGCGATACCGCCGAAGACTTCTACAGCGTCGCCGTGCCGTTCGAGGACGGTCCGTGGGCGGTGGTGGCGAGCATGCCGAAAGCCGAGATTCGCGCCGTGACCTGGAGTGTCGGTACGCAACTGGCTATCGGCAGCTTGCTGGCGATGTTGCTGGCCGTTGGCTCGGCGGTGTGGTTGCTGCGTAGCAAGTTGGCACCGCTGGGCGATCTGGTGCGCCAGGCCGAGGCGCTGGGCGCCGGCGACCTGAGCGTGCGTCTGGACGTGTCGAGCCACGACGAAATCGGTCAACTGGCCCGTGCCTTCAACCAGATGAGCCAGGCCCTGTCGACCATGGTCGAGCATATCCGCAAGGCCTCTCAAGAGGTCAACAGCCGCGCGCAGGCCCTGTCCGGATTGTCCAGCGGGGCGTATGAAGGGATGGAGCAGCAGTCCGGCGAAATCACCAGCATGGCCGGCGCAGTGGAAGAATTCAGCGCTACCTCGTTGAACATCGCCGATAACATGGGCAACACCGAGCGTCTGGCCCAGGATAATGCCCAGCAAACCCGCATCGGTCGTACGTCGATGGATGAAGCGTCCTCGTCGCTGGAGCAAATTGCTGGCGCCCTGAACAGCACCGCTACGGTCATCAACACTTTGGGCCAGCGGTCCCAGGAAATCGGCGGCATCGTCGGTGTCATCACTTCGATCGCCGAGCAGACCAACCTGCTGGCGCTCAACGCTGCCATCGAAGCCGCCCGTGCGGGCGAGCAGGGCCGGGGTTTTGCCGTGGTGGCTGACGAAGTCCGTAGCCTGGCGTCTCGTACCCGTGAGGCGACTGACGAAATCTCCGGCATGATCAACAGCATCCAGCAGGAAACCGGTAACGCCATCAGCACGATGGAAAAAGGCAACTTGTTGATGCAAGAAGGCTTGTCGCGCAATGCCAACGTGGCCTCGGCCCTGGCGCGCATCGACGAGCAAAGCCGTTCGGCCGGTCAGCAATTCGCGGCGATCACCACCGCCACCCAGGAGCAGAGCAGCACCGCGACCCTGCTCAGCAGCAACCTGCAAAGCATCGCCATGGCCAACAGCGAACAGCGCGAAGTGGTCTCTAACCTGGCGATCACCGCCAAGGAACTGGAAAAGCTGGCGCAGGACCTGCGCAAAGAGGTTGACCGGTTCCGCTGAGGCGTCCTGCAGACCCATCGCGAGCAAGTTCACCAAGATCCCTAGGGGAGTGGGCTTGTTCGCGAAGGCGGCGGCATAGCTGGCATCAGCGCAACTGACCGACCGCTATCGCGAGCAGGCTCGCTCTCATAGGGGCTTGGCGGCGGACAAACATTTTGCGGCCATCCTCGATCAGTGTGGGAGCGAGCCTGCTCGCGAAGGCGGCGGCATAGCCAACATCAGCGCAACTGACCCACCGCTATCGCGGGCGGGCTCCCACAGGGGCTTGGCGGCGGACAAACATTTTGCGGCCATCCTCGATCAGTGTGGGAGCGAGCCTGCTCGCGATAGCGGCCTTGCAGCCAGCGTCCGAGCAACAGACCTAGCGATATTACAAAGCAAGCCCGTCCCCCCCCGCGCAAAAGCAATTTGTTCAAGCATTGCCTTTTTCAAGGTTATCGCTGTTTTTAAGCTTGCTGAAACGTTTCTTCAAGTCTATAAAAACCGCACAACTCCAAGAAAAGGCTGCTCCTATGACTCCGCTCAAACTTGTCATTGCCCTCAGCGCCCTGAGCGCTACGTCCCATGCCATGGCCTGGGATTACGTCCTGCTCGACACCGATAAAGCCGCTCAACCCTGGAAAATCACCAGCCAGCAGCTAGGCGTGAAAACCGACAAGCCCTTTTCCGTGACGATGCGCACTCTGCATGGTGGTCGACAGGAAGGCGTCAGCATCGTCGATATCGACAACGGCACCATGAAGCTCTCGGTCGTCCCGACGCGGGGCATGAACGTGCTGCAAGCTTCGGTCGGGACTGTGCGTATGGGCTGGGATTCGCCGGTCAAGGAAGTGGTCAATCCGTCTTTCATCGAACTCAACGGCCGCGGCGGGCTGGGCTGGCTCGAAGGCTTCAACGAACTGGTGACCCGCTGTGGCTATGAATGGGTCGGCCATCCGGGCATGGACAACGGCGAACTGCTGACCCTGCATGGCCGCGCCGCCAACATCCCAGCCAACAAAGTGACTCTGCACATCGATGAAAAACCGCCCTATGCGATTACTCTGCGGGGCGAGTTGAAGGAGCAAGCCTTCAAGAAAGTCGATTTCTCGGTACAAACCGAACTGTTGACCGAGCCCGGCAGCGTGACCTTTGCACTCAAGGACACCCTGACCAACAACGGCGACTATCCGAAGGAATACCAGGCGCTCTACCACAGCAATTTCAGTACACCGTTCCTGGAGCAGGGGGCTCGCTTCGCGGCACCGGTCAAGCAGGTCTCGCCGTTCAACGATAAGGCCAAAGGCGATCTGCCGGATTGGCAAACCTACCGGGCGCCAACCAAGGACTACGACGAAACCGTCTACAACGTCGTGCCTTATGCCGATGCCAAGGGCGACACACTTACCGTGCTGCACAACAAGGCCGGTAGCCTCGGTGTATCAGTGGGCTTCAACACCGGGACGCTTCCCGTGTTCTCCCTGTGGAAAAACACCGATACCCAAGGTCAGGGATACGTGACCGGGCTGGAGCCGGGCACCAGTTTTTCCTATAACCGCCGGTATCAACGGTCATTGGGCCTGGTGCCCACCATCGCGCCAAAAGAGCAGAAGCAGTTCCAGATCCACTACAGCCTGTTGGCGGATAAAGGCGCCGTGGATAAAGCCCTCAAACGTATCGATGAAATCCAGGGTGCCCAGGAAACCGAGGTACGAAATACGCCGCTGGTGGACCTGAGCAAGCCATGATGCCCATCAGGGTGTGGCGGGCCGGTATTGCAATGCTTCGGCCAAGTGCTCCCGGCTGATTTGATCCACCCGCTCAAGGTCCGCCAGCGTACGGGCGACCTTGAGCAGGCGGTGGGCAGCTCGCAGCGACAGGGTCAGCCGTTCGCAGGCAGTTTCCAGCCAGGTTTCATCGGTTGTGGATAACTTGCAATGCCGACGCAAACCCGGCAGATCCAGGAACGCGTTGGCACAACCCTGGCGCTTTTGCTGGCGTTCGCGGGCCTCGGCCACCTGCTCGGCTACGGTAGCTGTATTGTCACCGGGTTTGCCCTTGGGACTCAACGCCGTGGCTTCCCGGGCGACGGTCAGGTGCAGGTCGATGCGGTCCAGTAAAGGGCCTGAGAGTTTATTGCGGTAGCGCTGCACCATGTCTGGCGTACACGAGCATCGGCCGCTGGCCTCGCCAAGATATCCACAGGGGCAGGGATTCATCGCCGCCACCAACTGGAAGCGCGCCGGAAAGCGCACCCGGTCACGAGCGCGCGAAACCACGATGTGGCCGGACTCCAGGGGCTCCCTCAAGACTTCCAGGACCTTGCGGTCGAACTCGGGCAATTCATCGAGAAACAACACGCCATGGTGGGCGAGGGTGATTTCCCCAGGTTGCGGTTTTGATCCGCCACCCACCAGCGCCGGGCCGGACGCCGAGTGATGCGGCTGGCGAAACGGGCGCTGCGGCCAATGGCTCAACGGTACGCAACTGGCGACCGACTGAATCGCGGCGACCTCCAGGGCCTCGCATTCAGCCAGTGGTGGCAACAACCCCGGTAAACGACTCGCGAGCAAGGTTTTGCCGGTGCCCGGTGGCCCGCTGAACAACAGGTTGTGAGCCCCCGCAGCAGCAATTAGTAACGCGCGCTTGGCCCCGACCTGGCCTTGTACTTCATTCAGGTCAGGATAGGGCTTGCTCGCCGAGAGCAGCCCGTTGGAAACGTAAGGCACCACCGGGGTATGGCCATTGAAGTGCGCCACCGCTTCGAGCAAATGATCCACGGCGATCACCTTCAGCCCTGACGCCAGGCAGGCTTCCTCGGCATTCGCTCGCGGCACCAGCAGCGTACGCCCGGCGTTGCGCGCCGCCAGCGCCGCAGGCAACACACCGCGCACCGGACGTACCGCGCCGGACAACGCCAACTCGCCGAGGCATTCCACATCGTCCAGCATCAGGGTCGGCACCTGCACGCTGGCCGCCAGGATCCCCAGGGCAATCGCCAGGTCGAACCGCCCGCCGTCCTTGGGCAGATCCGCCGGCGCCAGGTTCAGGGTGATGCGCCGCGCCGGGAAATTCAGGCCCGAGTTGATGATCGCGCTGCGTACCCTGTCCTTGCTTTCCTTCACTGCCGCTTCAGGCAAACCGACCATCGTCAGCGACGGCAAGCCATTGGCCAGATGGACTTCGACGGTAACGGCGGGCGCTTCCACACCTACTTGGGCGCGGCTATGGACAATGGCCAGAGACATGGATAGTTCCTTTGGTGGGGGCAAAAACCGCGTCCTGCGGTTTGGGAAGGGTAGTAGCGATATGGCGAGTTGGCGTGAGGATGTAGCCGTCAAATATGGACCGGATGTTACAAATTAATGATGCGTAGAAGAAATTGTCCCCACCCTAACCCTGGCGTGGAAACGTTGCCGGGGGAAGGTATAAGGGAGGGCAGCCTCTCGGACCGCCGCTACCTGAATGCTCAATAGATACCGAGAGTTTTGTTACTCATATGCTTGGACGTATCTCCCTCATACGAGCTCAAGGCTTGATCAACAGACCTTGACCGGTAGGTAAACTCAAAATCGACAAATTCATTTTTTCTGCCCATTGATCCATGCCTTCTTTTTGCGGCTGATAGCCAAAGTAGGCGTAATCATCCAACAAAACAAACGCATTAGGTACCAGGCGATCCCACAAGTAATCAATGGCCGCCACTTCAGGTATTGTGCAGTTCAAGTCAATGTGCAGGAATGCAATTTGGGTCGAATCAATTTGGGGGAGCGTGTCCGGAATGCTGCCCTGAATAATGGTTGCTCTTGGCCACTCTGCAAAATTTTGTTTCACTGACTCGAGATTGGTTGTATAGAAACCGGAGGTTATCTCTCTGCGGTTACGCTCAGACACACCGCCCTCCCGTTCTTCATCTGATAGATAACGCTCATCGAGGCCAGCAAAAGTGTCTAAGAGATAAAAGACTCGGTTGGTCTTGTTCCAGTCCAAGTCATGCATAATTGCGGAACTTAAAAATCCACGATTGACACCGCACTCCACGAAGTCACCCGTGAGTTTCGCAGCAGATCTCGCGGCCCAAAGCCCAACATGAACTCTCCAGAACCATTTGTAATCCATGCCCGTGGCAGCTACGCCGCGACCATAGGCGGCCCTGAAAGCGGGATCAATCATGAAGTCATGGTTGTGTCTGGAGGCCAAACCGTCGTGATGATAGGTTTCATCAATTTTTGGGTGTAATGGATTGTATTTTTTTTCAACATAACGTGCGGCACCCTTGTAAGCTCGTCCTTCCGGTATGCCGAATTTCAAGTAATGCAGTGCGGGATCTAATCCTGCCTTAAGTACATCTGGGTGTAACTCTAAATACTTATCAGGGGAAAAATCGTCAGGTAGAGTCATTGAATCTCCGTGGTTACTTTTTTGACGTTCCAGGTACTACCAGACTTATAGGGTTGACTAGCATTAGCCCACTAGCCGGTGTCCTCATGTGGTTTAAGCATGTTCGTAAACCTATGTTCAACAGCAAACAGCACGTTAACCAGCGTTGTATAGCACGGCGGTGTAAAAATGCAATGGCGATGGGCTACTAGAAAGCATTTGGTTTCGCCTGCCGAGCGTGATCATTTGAACGGGTGATGGGGCCTCCCCGGCACCATTAGAATACGCACGGCCTTGTACACTGGAACGCCAACTTTGTGAGGCAATAGGGGGGGCAATGGGGCGAGACAGAAAATCGCGGCCTTCGGCAGCTCCTACCGGAGGTGTTATTCGGTAGGTGGATTTACCTTCGCCTCCAACTCCGCCACCTTCGCCTCCAGACTCTCCAACCGCGCCCGGGTCCGGGCCAGTACGACCATCTGACTGTCGAATTCTTCCCGGCTCACCAGATCCAGCTTGCTGAACCCGCTTTGCAAAAGCGCCTTGAACTGGCTTTCGATTTCGCTTTTGGGCAGGGGTGTATCGCCGCTCAAGAGGCGGGAGGCGTGGCCACTCAGGGCGTCGAGGAGGTCTTTGGGCGCAAGCATGGCAGGTGTCCTGATAACGATGAGGGCAGTGTATCACGCAGCGTCTATATTCAATTGGCGAGCAAGGAGTGCACGCTTTTCGCGCACGGGACCGGGCGTCGTCGCACTGTTGTTGTGCGTATTGCTCCGGTTCGGGCGGCGGCATAAGCCGGCACAGTGGGTAAGAGGCTGAAATCAGAAGGTTTGGGCACAGATGGCAAGGTTTCTGCTTAGTGGCTGATGACCCATGCACTGATGCAGTCGCTGTGACGAATGCAGTGCAGCCGGCGGAGCGGGGAGCTTCGTCAGAGTGGTTAGCTGGCACCGGTCGGGCAACTTGGGCCGACGATGCGTTACAAAGCCAGGCACTGCGCTTAGACTTGAGTCGGGTTTGTTTTCCTGGGGCAAGTCCACCAATTCGGGAGAAAGTTTCATGAAGCTAGTCACTGCCATCATCAAGCCGTTCAAGTTGGACGACGTGCGCGAGTCGCTGTCTGAAATCGGCGTGCAGGGCATTACCGTTACTGAGGTCAAAGGCTTCGGTCGGCAGAAAGGTCACACCGAGCTGTATCGCGGCGCGGAATATGTGGTTGATTTCCTGCCCAAGGTGAAGATCGATGTCGCTATTGACGACAAGGATCTGGACCGGGTTATCGAGGCGATCACCAAAGCCGCCAACACCGGCAAGATTGGTGACGGCAAGATCTTCGTGGTCAATCTGGAACAGGCTATTCGCATCCGTACCGGCGAAACCGATACCGACGCAATCTAAGCCGCCAAACCCAACGCCCCAGGAGAAAACAATATGACTCTGCGTAAATTCGCAGGGCTAGGAGCCCTGTTGTCCTTCGTAACGCCTGGCCTGGCCATGGCAGAAGAAGCGGCAGCCCCAGTCCTGAACTCCGGCGACACCGCCTGGATGCTCACTGCCACAATTCTTGTACTGTTCATGACCATTCCCGGCCTGGCGCTGTTCTACGGCGGTATGGTTCGGTCGAAAAACATTCTTTCCGTGATGATGCAATGCTTTGCCATTACCGGGCTGATCAGCATTCTGTGGGTCATTTACGGCTACAGCATTGCGTTCGACACCACGGGCATGGAGCAGGGCGTCGTCAACTTCAATTCGTTCGTCGGCGGTCTGAACAAGGCATTCCTGGCGGGCCTCACGCCCGATAGCCTGACTGGCCTGTTCCCTGAAGCGGTGTTCATTACCTTCCAGATGACGTTCGCCATCATCACCCCGGCCCTGATCGTCGGTGCGTTTGCCGAGCGGATGAAGTTCTCCGCGATGCTGATCTTCATGGCCGTGTGGTTCACCCTGGTGTATGCACCGATTGCCCACATGGTCTGGTCCGGTGACGGCGGCCTGATGTGGGACTGGGGCGTGCTGGACTTCGCTGGCGGCACCGTGGTGCATATCAACGCCGGTATCGCAGGCCTGGTGGCGTGCCTGGTACTGGGTAAGCGCAAAGGCTTCCCGACTACCCCGATGGCGCCGCATAACCTGGGTTACACCCTGATGGGCGCGGCCATGCTGTGGGTTGGCTGGTTCGGCTTCAACGCAGGTTCCGCGATCGCGGCCAACGGCACCGCCGGCATGGCAATGCTGGTCACGCAGATTGCAACCGCCGCTGCGGCGTTGGGCTGGATGTTCGCCGAGTGGATCACCCACGGCAAGCCAAGCGCACTGGGCATTGCCTCGGGTGTAGTGGCGGGTCTGGTTGCAATTACTCCGGCTGCCGGCACCGTGGGCCCGATGGGCGCCCTGGTGATCGGTCTGGCGGCGGGCGTGGTGTGCTTCTTCTGCGCCACTACCCTCAAGCGCAAAATGGGCTATGACGACTCTCTGGACGCCTTTGGCGTGCATGGTATCGGCGGTATCCTGGGCGCGATCCTGACCGGTGTGTTCGCAGCGCCGGCCCTGGGTGGCTTCGGCACCGTGACCGATATCGGCGCGCAAGTGTGGATTCAGCTCAAGGGTGTAGGCTTTACGGTGATCTACACCGCGATCGTCACCTTCATCATCCTCAAGGTTCTGGACGCCGTCATGGGTCTGCGTGTCTCCGAGGAAGAAGAAGCGGTCGGCCTGGACCTGGCCCAGCACAACGAACGTGGCTACAATCTCTAAGCACACGCAATAAAAAATGCCCGGTTCGCCGGGCATTTTTTTGTCTGGAGTTTGTCATTGCTCACAGGATGTGCCGGTTTTTCCGACGTCTTTTGTTATGTACGCGACATGGGTTTTTCTACTGTCATCGGCTTACACCAAAGCAGGGGTATTAGGCCCTTTGTTTTTTCCCAGAGCGCGCTAGAATGCGCGCCGAACGTGCGGAGATCTGTATGTGGCAACAGACGCTGATAACCCTGCGGGCAAGGCCCCGGGGCTTTCATCTGGTAACGGACGAGTTGCTCGCCGGCCTGCCTGAACTCCGGGCATGTCGTGTCGGTCTGTTGCATCTGTGGCTGCAGCATACCTCGGCCTCGTTGACCATCAACGAGAACGCCGATCCGGCGGTGCGTCGAGACTTCGAACGATTTTTCAATCGGCTGATCCCACAAGGAACCGCCGATTATGAACACAACGACGAAGGCTTGGACGACCTCCCGGCGCACTTCAAGGCCAGCGTGCTGGGGTGTCAGCTTAGTTTGCCGGTTACGGCGGGACGGTTGGCATTGGGTACCTGGCAAGGTGTTTATCTGGGCGAGCACCGTGATCATGGCGGTGCTCGTAAAGTCCTCGCCACTTTGTACGGTGATGGGGCGTAACCGCTGATTGCCGGCGGATGTTGAATTTTTTCTGGCAGCCTTCGACAGACGGCGAAGCTGGGCTATAACTAATCTGCTTTTCGCAAGTCATGAGGTAGAACATGAGCGACGATGATCTGGAAAACGACGACCTCGAAGTAGGTGACGAAGACGAGGCCGAAGAAGGCCTGGAAGCGGCGGCTGAAGACGTTGCTGACGATGACGGGGCCGATGTACCGGCGCCAGCCGCCAAAGGCAAGGCCAAGGCGGCGGTATCGGTCGACGAGTTGCCGAGCGTAGAGGCCAAGAACAAGGAGCGTGATGCACTCGCCAAGGCCATGGAAGAGTTCCTGGCCAGGGGCGGAAAGGTGCAGGAAGTGGAGGCCAACGTTGTTGCGGATCCGCCCAAGAAACCGGACAACAAGTACGGCAGCCGCCCGATCTGAGCATCTGCTTCTTGCTTGCTGAAAAAGCCCGCCGTCGCTGCGGGCTTTTTCATGGGCGTGATTCTATTTCCAAGCCAGGCACACCCCTTGTGGGAGCGAGCCTGCTCGCGATAGCGATCCATCTGTCACATCGATGCTGGATGTGCCATCGCTATCGCGAGCAGGCTCGCTCCCACAATTTGGGCTCTGGTGGCCACAAAGCAGGCGGTTCAGGGTTGGCTGTGCCACCCCGTCAGCAACCCCGGCAGCTCGGTCAGGCTGCGAATCTCTGCATCCGGTGCACGCTCGGCATCCCAGGCTTTACCCGCCGGATTGAACCAGATTGCCCGCAAGCCAGCCTGTTGGGCGCCGGCGATGTCGTCACCCGGATGATCGCCAATGTGCACGGCGGTTTGCGCCGTGGCGCCGCCGCGTTGCAAGGCTTCGTGGAACAGCCTGGCGTCAGGCTTGGCGATGCCGATGTCCTCGGCGCACAGGGCGAACTTGAAATAATCCGCCAGTCCCAGGCGACGTACATCGGCGTTGCCATTGGTGACCACGCCGAGGGCGAAATGGTTGGCCAGAACTTCCAGCGTAGGCTGCACCTCGGGAAAGATTTCCAGTTGGTGACGGGCGTGCAGGAACGTTTCGAACGCTTCGTCCGCCAGTTCCGAGGCTCGCCACTGGTCATAACCTGCGTCTTGCAATGCACGGAACAGTACCCGTCGGCGCAGTGCGCTGATGCGGTGTTTCAGGCCGGGTTCTTCGCGCAGCACTTGCTCGCGAATGGTAAAAAGGTGCTCCACCGGCACACTGCCCAGGGTCGGGGCGTTGTCGGTCAGCCATTGGCGTAATACGGCTTCGGCGCTGGCGATCACCGGGGCTGTGTCCCACAGGGTGTCGTCGAGGTCGAAAGTGATGAGCTCGATGGTCATGATTCGTCGCCCTTGATGCGTTTGGCCCTGGGATGGGCATTGTCATAGACCGTCGCCAGGTGCTGGAAGTCCAGGTGGGTATAGATCTGTGTGGTCTTGATGTCCGAGTGACCGAGCAGCTCCTGGACGGCGCGCAGGTCCTGGGAAGACTCCAGCAGGTGGCTGGCAAAGGAATGCCTGAGCATGTGGGGATGCAGGTTTTGTCCCAGCTCGCGTTCACCAGCGGCTTTGACCCGCACCTGGATCGCCCGCGGGCCGAGGCGCCGGCCTTGTTGGCTGACAAATACCGCGTCGTCGGCCGGGTTGGTCAGCGCCCGCAACGGCAGCCACAGCTCCAGGGCCTCACGGGCTTTGCGGCCAACGGGCAGCAAACGTGTCTTGCTACCCTTGCCCAGCACTTGGACCATGCCATCGGCCAGGTCCAGTTGATCCAGGTTAAGCCCCGTCAGTTCGGAAAGGCGCAGGCCGGAGGAATAGAACAATTCGAGAATCGCCTGGTCCCGTCGCGCCAGGAAGTCATCCTCGACGGCGCCTTCCAGCAATTGCAGGGCCCGGTCGGTGTCCAGCGTCTTGGGCAATCGGCGTTCGCCCTTGGGCGGTGCCAGGCCGGTGGCCGGGTCGTGATCGCACAACCCTTCGCGGTTGAGGTAGTGGTACAGGCCCCGCACTGCTGATAACAGTCGCGCCAGGCTGCGGGAAGATTGCCCTTGTTGATGAAGGCGGGCGACCAGGCTGCGCAGGCGCTGGATGTCCAGGGCTGCCCAACTGGCGATGTTTTGCTTCTGGCACCAGGCCAAGACTTTTTCCAGGTCGCGGCGATAGGCCGACAGCGTGTGAGGCGACACCTGGCGCTCACTGCGCAGGTGTTCGCAGTAGGCGTCCAGCTGTCGTTCCATCATCAGCGTACCGAGCGCAGTGAACCAGTCATGCGCGGCAGGACCCGGCCGGTGACTTCGGCGATGTAGCTTAAAAACAATGTGCCCACCGAGCTTTTGTAGTGTTGCGGATCACGGCTGGCAATGGCCAGCACGCCATGTACGCCCTGGTGGGCGATGGCGACGACAGCGGTGGAGCCGATCTGCTTGCGCTGTTCTTCGCCGAAGAGGAAGTCCAGCTCATGTTCGCGCAGGCTGCCGCTGACGCTCTTGTCTTCCGTGAGCAAGCCGCCGATGGCTGTCTGTGCATCGGCGTGGGTTACCCAGCGCCCCACTGGCATGGCGTTATCGCCAAACAGGATCAGGCTGACAAAAGGCACCTGGAAATCCTGGCGCAGACTGTCTTCGACACTCATCACCAGGTCTTCGAGGGTGCTGGCATCCATTAGCGCCAGGATCAACCGACGGGTCTTGTCGAAGAGCCGATCGTTATCCCGGGCCACGTCCATCAGGTGTGAAAGACGATGGCGCATGTCGATGTTGCGCTCGCGCAGGATCTTCATCTGATGCTCCACCAGCGACACGGTGTCGCCGCGCCGGTGGGGGATGCGCATCGTCGCCAGCAGTTCTTCATGCTCGACGAAGAAGTCCGGGTGAGCCTCCAGATAAGCGGCCACCGCTGCGGCATCCGGATGGCTGGAGGATTCGTCGGGCTGTGGGGCTGGAACCTGTGGCTTGTCGGTCATGGGTTTGACTCACTCAAAGACGAACTTGTCCTTCGTATACACGTACTGCCGGTCCGGTCATCAGCACCGGTTGACCAGGGCCTGCCCATTCGATGGACAGGCGTCCGCCGGGCAGGTCGATCAGCAAAGGCGAATCCATCCACCCCTGGCTGATCGCGGCGACTGCCGCCGCGCAGGCGCCGGTGCCGCACGCCTGGGTTTCCCCGGCACCGCGTTCCCAGACGCGCAATTGCGCACGGTGACGGTCGATGACCTGCAGGAAACCGACATTCACCCGCGCGGGGAAGCGCGGATGATTTTCGATCTTCGGTCCCAGCTCATGCACCGGCGCGCTGTTGATATCGCTGACGCGCAAGACGGCATGGGGGTTGCCCATGGACACGGCCGCCAAATCCACTGTGATGTCGTCGACCTCCAACGGATAGCTCAAGGCCTGGGCCGGCGCTTCGAACGGAATGTCCGCCGGTATCAAGCGCGGGGCACCCATGTTGACGCCGATCTGGCCGTCGCTGCGTACATCCAGTTCGATGATGCCGCTTTTAGTCTCGACCCGAATCTGCCGTTTGGCGGTCAGGCGTTTGTCCAGCACGAAGCGGGCGAAGCAGCGCGCGCCGTTGCCGCACTGCTCGACTTCCGAACCATCGGCGTTGAAGATCCGGTAACGGAAGTCCACGTCCGGGTTGTTTGGTGCCTCGACGATCAGCAATTGGTCGAAGCCGATACCGGTGTGCCGGTCGCCCCATTGTTTGGCATGCTTGGGCAGGATGTGCGCGTGCTGGCTGACCAGGTCGAGGACCATGAAGTCATTGCCCAGGCCGTGCATCTTGGTAAAACGCAGCAGCATGGTTTTACTCCGGCAGCAGGCTTTCGCCGGCAAACAACTCGGCTACCGTCTCGCGGCGACGCACTTCGAATGCCTGATCACCGTCCACCAGCACTTCGGCGCAGCGGCCGCGGGTGTTGTAGTTGGAACTCATGACAAACCCGTAGGCACCGGCCGAATGCACGGCTAGCAGATCGCCTTCTTCCAGCGCCAGTTCCCGACCTTTGGCCAGGAAGTCACCGGTTTCGCAGATCGGGCCGACAATATCGTAGCTGCGGGTGGCGGTATCACGAGGGCGCACTGCGGTGACGTCCATCCAGGCCTGGTACAGCGCCGGGCGGATCAGGTCGTTCATCGCCGCATCGACGATGGCGAAATCCTTGTGCTCGGTGTGCTTGAGGTATTCGACCTGGGTCAACAGTACGCCGGCATTGGCAACGATGTAGCGGCCCGGTTCGAACATCAGGGCCAGGTCGCGACCGTCGAGGCGTTCACGCACAGTCTTGATGTAGTCGGCCACCAGCGGTGGCTCTTCGTCGCGGTAGCGCACGCCGACGCCGCCGCCCAGGTCGATGTGACGCAGGTAGATGCCGCAGTCGCCGAGGCGGTCGACCAGCGCCAGCAGGCGGTCGAGAGCATCGATGAAAGGTTCGAGGGTGGTCAGTTGCGAACCGATGTGGCAATCGACGCCCAGCACTTCCAGGTTCGGCAGTTGGGCGGCGCGTACGTACACATCCTCGGCGTCGGCAATGGCGATGCCGAACTTGTTTTCCTTGAGTCCGGTGGAAATGTACGGGTGGGTGCCGGCGTCGACGTCCGGGTTCACGCGCAGGGAGATCGGCGCGCGGACGCCCAGCTCGGCAGCGACCAGTTGCAGGCGCTCCAGCTCATCGGTGGATTCGATGTTGAAACAGTGCACCCCCACTTCCAGGGCGCGACGCATGTCTTCACGGGTCTTGCCGACGCCGGAAAAAACGATTTTGTCGGCGCTGCCGCCAGCGGCCAGCACGCGTTCGAGCTCTCCCCCGGAAACGATGTCAAAACCGGCGCCCAGGCGTGCCAGGACGTTGAGTACGCCGAGGTTGGAGTTGGCTTTTACGGCGAAACACACCAGGTGCGGCATACCGACGAGCGCATCGGCGAAGGCCAGATATTGAGCTTCGATATGTGCACGGGAATAAACGTAGGTTGGTGTGCCGAAACGTTCCGCGAGCGCGGACAGGGCAACCCCTTCCGCGAACAGCTCCCCGCCACGGTAGTTAAAAGCGTCCATGGCGTTCCCTTAATAAGTGGTGTGGGTATCGTGCGCGTGGGGCTTGGATTGCGACGATTTGGCCTGTTCTTCAGGGGATTTGCTGTCATCGGGCAGGTACAGCGGACCTTTTTGACCACAGGCTGTCACAAGGCAAGCAACCGCGACGAGCGCAGCAAGGGAAGAGATCAGGCGCTTCATGGCGAAATCCTTGAAAATGCATTAATTGCGCCGGAGTATACCGGCCACCCGACAGCTTGCCTATGCAACGGGGCTCCCGTCCGGCGCCGGGGGGCATTTCACAAGGCCGGCTGTCGCCGGTCGGTATATCCTTTGCAATCGCCGGGAAGCGCCCGTATCTTGCGGCGCTTGAGCATGAGCAGACATTTTCGAGGTTGCCACAATGAGTTTGACTGAAGCCCGTTTCCACGATCTGGTCGATGCGACCCAGCAAACGCTGGAGGATGTATTCGACGAAAGCGAGCTGGACATCGACCTGGAAAGCTCCGCCGGTGTACTGACCGTCAAGTTCGAAAATGGCAGCCAGTTGATTTTCAGCCGTCAGGAGCCGTTGCGGCAGTTGTGGCTGGCGGCGGTGTCCGGCGGTTTCCACTTCGACTACGACGAGGAAAGCGAGCGCTGGATGTGCGACAAGAGCGAAGAGCAACTGGGTGAGATGCTCGAGCGCATCGTCAAGCAGCAGGCCGGTGCGGAACTGGATTTCGAAGGGCTTTGACAGCGTGAGCCAGAGCGCCCCGACGCGGCCGCCCAAGCCGCTCTACAGCAACGTCAGCCCTGCGGTGCCGTCGCCCTGTACCAGCGTGTGCCGGCTTGACGAACAAAAGGTCTGCCTCGGCTGTTTCCGGCATGTGGAAGACATCCGTGAGTGGCGCTCGGCCGACGACGAGCGGCGGCGGGTCATCTGCGCCGAGGCGGCTAAACGCAAATCTCTGGTGTAATCGCCCACTGTGTGGGAGCAAGGCTTGCCCGCGATGAAGACGACGCGTTCTTCCAGAAATCGAGGCGCCTGTTTCGCGAGCAAGCTTTGCTCCCACAATCCCGGCGCCACAGTAATTCTGCTCCCCATGACAATGGGTAGATTTGGCCCGGGTTGTTTATTTATTGAGCTGTGATAGTGTCCAGCTACGCCTCAACTCATCGAGGCCCGTGAAAACCCCGTCTTTTTGTGGCGGGGTTTTGCTTTTTTCGTGCAGAACAAAGGAGTCTGCCTGAATCATGACCGCACCTTCCATCACTCTTACACGCCTGGACGTGCAACGTCTGGAGCGCCTGATCGACAGTCTTGATGACACGCTGCCGGGCGTGATTGCGTTGCAAACCGAACTGGATCGCGCCGACACCCTGGTAAGTCACGATGACGTGCCCGCCGATGTCGTGACCATGAATTCGCGTGTGCACTGCCGCGAAGAAAGCAGCGGCAAGGACTATCACCTGACCCTGGTCTATCCACAGGACGCGAATGCCGACGAAGGCAAGATATCAATCCTCGCCCCAGTGGGTAGCGCACTGTTGGGCCTGAAGGTCGGCCAGCACATTGACTGGCCGGCGCCGGGCGGCAAGACGCTGAAACTGACGTTGCTGGCGGTGGAATACCAGCCGGAAGCGGGCGGCGATTTCCACCTCTAAGCGCTTCAGACCAAAGACAGCGCCTCGTTCAGGGCTCGCTCCAGGTCAGCCTTGTAGCGCAGGTACAAATTACTTGAGCAGGCCCCATCACCTACAAGACCCGAGAGGTCCAGGTCGGTGATGTAGCAGCGATAGCGTTCCGCTTCGCGGCGCTGTTCGACGATCTCCCTGGCGACCACACGGAACAACTGGTCGCCATGTTCCAGCTCCGAAAACTCCCGCTGATCGCAATACAGGGTGACGTGCACCTGGCCATGAGTCGCTTTGCCGATGATTGCCTGCACGTCATAGAACGGCTTGTTCACTGGCGTTTGCGGCGCCTGCCGCGCCTCGATGCGCCGTGCACGCCCGCTGCCCGAGGGCAGGAGCTGGTAGTACAGGGTTTCCAGGGGCAATGGCTGGGTGGCATCCATCGGCAGCAACGCGTCGCGGCGGTACAGCACCGACTGCAGGAAGCGCTGCAGTGGCAGCAGCAGGCTGTGCTCGTCGTGATAAGGCAAGCGCTGTTGCCACAGGGCATTGAGCTCATCGAGTACGTACAGCTCAGCGTCGTCCTCGTTGACCCGGTAGAACACCTGAATGCACTCGGGCTGCCCCATGGGCAGGATCAGCGCCAGGTCGTGGTCCTCCAGGGCCATCGAGTCCAGGTGTAGCGGGCTGTAGGCCGTCAGTTCCTCGCCCAGGTAATCCATCAGCGCCGACAGGCTGCCCAGCGCCACGTGATTGACTTGGCCCGGCACCAGTTCCAGCACGTGGTAGTGCTGCTGGACCTGAAGCAGATAGCGGTGGTTGAGCCTGCTCAATAGCAAGGTCTGGGCTGTTTCGATGACTTCCTCAACCCGTCGGGCAATGAACTGCGCGCGGTTGTGGCAGAAACAGCGTACTTGCAAGCGCGGCTGGCGCTGCGTGACGGGCAGGTCGTTGAGGTAGTCGCGCAGGCAGTCGAGCAGGGCGTGCTCGCCGTCGAAGCGGTTGACCAACACTTCGTTCCAACTGTTGAGTGTGACCTGATCCAAGGTCAGCACCAGATTCTCCCGAACCCCGGCGTAGCTCAGGGAATCGGTACGCTCGGTGGTCATCAGGATATTGAGGTCACGGTGATGCTTGAGCGGGTCGACGCCGACGTTCACCAGAATCAGCACTTCGCTTGGCACGCTGGCGCGCAATAGCTGTTCTTCATCCACCGTGGTCAGCGGCAGGGCGATGGACTGTTGCAGACTGCCCAGCAGGTTGAACAGTTCGAACTCACTCAGATCGCTGCTACCTGGGTGCAGCGCCAGGCGCGTACTGCTGTCGATCACGCCGTTGCGATGGCACCAGGTCAGCAACTCCAGCAACTCGCGGCAGCGTTTGATCGGTGCGAAGTTTTCCCACTCCAGGGCGTTGAGGCTGCCGTTATACAGGCCCCACTGGTTTTGCCCGGGTTCTTTCTTGTTCGGTGACTGCACCAGCGTCAGGGTGTCTTCGGCCAGGTCAGGGGCGATGCCGGGGTTGATGAACTCGACTTTGTCGGCCTTGCGTTCGAATGCGGCATATAACCGCCGGCCCAAGACGTTGAGGTCGCGCTTGTTGATCAGGCTGACGGTTTTTTCGGTGCGGGCGAACTGGGTCAGGAAGCGGTAGCTGTAGGTCAGCTCGTTGACCAGCGCACGCCGTTCGTTGCTGACCTGACGCACTTTCCACTGGCTGCGGCTGTCCAGCAGCGCCAGTTGCCGTGGGTCCCAGCCCCATTCCCGGGCCAGACGCTCAAGCAGAACCCGTTGCCAGCCAGTGCTGCGCCCCTGGCCCGTCAGCTTGCGATTGACCTTCAGGTAAAGCGCCCTTCGCACCAGCTCCAGGCGTTCGGATTCACCCCGGGCGTTGAGGTACTCCTCGATACGACGGTAAACCACCATGTATGGATCCAGTTCTTCCAGGTCCAGGCGGTTGGCGAACACCGCCTGTTTGAAGCGCAGGCTCAGACAGCGCACGTTCGGATGTTCGCTGGCATAGACTTCGATCAGTAGCAGCTTGAGCACGGACTTGTAAGGCGACTCGATGCCCTTGAACAACTGCCAGAGGCCGGCGCCGATGAATTCTCCCGGCGGGATATAGGCCAGATGCCCCAGGTTGAGCGTTTCGTCGGCGCGGATGAAGCGTTTGGAAATCAGCGTGTGGGTGTACTGCTCATAGTTTTCTTCTTCATAGACCGGCACCAGCCACCAGATTGGCGTGCGTCCGGCCAACCAGATCGCCGTGCGGTAGAACTCGTCCAGCAGCAGGTAATGCTGGGTTGTGCCGCAATCGTCGGAACTGAGCTGAGTGTCCCGGTCGCCGCGGACAAACCGCGCCGGGTCGATCAGGAAAAAATGCGCTTCAGCGCCCTGGGTCGCCGCCCAGGTTTCCAACAGCAGGCATTTCTTGCGCAGTTCGGCCAGTTCCTCCTCGCTCAGGTCCGGACCATGGCAGACCCACACATCCATGTCGCTTTGATCGGCTTGGGCGAGGGTGCCGAGGCTGCCCATCAGGAACAGACCCAGAATCGGTCGCGGCGGATTGCTGCCGTGGCGCGGCTTGTAGGAGAACGAGCGGGTCAGCCGTTGGGCTTCGGCGAGGACGCTGGCGTCGGGCTCGTAGTTGGACAGCCCGGCAGGCGTGCCGCCCGAGACATAGCCGGGCAGTAGCGGATGGTTGACGTGGAAAAACAGCGGCAACAGCGTCAGCACGCTTTGCTGGCGGGTCGACAGACCTTCCAGGGCGCGATCCATCCGTACGGTGTTGAGTTTGAGAAAACGTGCGCGCAACTGGCTCAGGACCTTGCGGTCGATTCCCTCGTCCAGATCGGGGCGTATTTCGTGATTGCGGGTCATGTCAGCTCAAACCGGCTCGCGGCGTCGAACGTGGGAGATCACAGGTGGTGGCAGTTTAGCGCCCGAACCCCGGATTTCTTAAGCTGAAAGTATGTTTTTGACGTCAGAATTTTTACACGGGACGCAAGGGCGCCTGCGGAAACCTCGATGAAGGAGATTTCCGTGGGCGACAGGAGGAATCAGGCGGCTTCTTTTACGACGTTGAGAATGGTCAGCAGGCTTTGCACATGCTCGGCGGCATCCCGGCCCAGGCTGGTCAAGTAACCACCGTCGGACTGGGTAATCAGGTCTTTTTCGAACAGGCGTTTAGCGGCAGCGATGGCAGAGGGGGCAGCGGTCTGATGAATTTTCAGGCCTTCCTGGGAACTGTCCAGGTTGAAGAGTGCAAGGATTTCCAGTTCGGCAACCAGCTCAGGGGTAAGCGACATAAGGACTCCAGACTTTCTAGGAATTTGGACGACAGCGCCACTAAAGTGAGCGCACTCGGCCGAGCTGTCCAGTGCCAGCGTCATGCTTTTTTTGTTTTGGGTGACCGCAGGCGTAATTCGTTGTGGCGAGGGCGCTTGCTCTCGCTGGAGCGCGAAGCGGTCCCGTAGGAGCTGTCGAGTGCAACGAGGCTGCGATCTTTCCTCTGACGCTTGAGTCTCAAACGGAAGATCAAGATCAAAAGATTCCAGCCTCCGGCAGCTCCTACAGGTCGCAGCCGAGCGGGAGCAAGGGTTCAGTTCTTTTCTGGCGGCAACTCGGGAAGAGCGCGCAATGCCGTTTCGTACCACTGGGTATCGAACGCTCGGTCCTCTTCCAGGATCGCGTCAATTTCCACTGCCAGCACATGGGCCATCAGGTTGAGAATTTCTTCGCGCTCGTAACCCACCAGGGTCAATTTATTGAAAATGGCCTTCGCCGCTGGCGGGTTGTCATCTTCGATCTGGTTTTCGATGGCCTGGATCAGCGTGTTCTCGACGAACTCTTCTTCGTCGTTGTCGATGTCGGTTGGCTCGCTCATGGCAGGCTCCTTGGAGAAAGGTCGCCAGTTTACCTGCATTCAGCGCAGTGATGCGTCTGGCAAGAAACGGCTCGACGGTCTATAACGCAAGGCTGCCAACCCTGCACGGCCTGGAGGCTTTGTCATGCTCAAGCTTTATGGTTTTTCCGTCAGTAATTATTACAACATGGTCAAGCTGGCGCTGCTGGAGAAGGGCCTGCCCTTTGACGAAGTGCCGTTCTTCGGCAACCAGACCCCTGAGGCCCTGGCCATCAGCCCGCGCGGGAAAGTGCCGGTGTTGAAAACCGAACAGGGGTTTATCAACGAAACCAGTGTGATCCTCGAATACATCGAGCAAACCCAGTCGGGTAAAGCCCTGTTGCCCAGCGACCCGTTCGAGCGTGCCCAGGTCCTGGCTTTGTGCCGGGAGATTGAGCTGTATATCGAGCTGCCGGGACGGGCCTGCTATGCCGAGGCGTTTTTCGGCATGTCGGTACCCGACGCCATCAAGGAAAAAACCAAGGCCGAATTGCTCTTGGGCTTCGCCTCGCTTCACAGGCACGGTAAATTCTCACCCTACGTGGCGGGCGACAGTTTGAGCCTGGCCGATCTGTATTTTCTCTACAGTGTATCGCTGGCGTGCCAGGTGGGCCGGAAGGTGTTCGATATCGACTTGCTGGCGGATATGCCGGCGGCCAAGGGGCTGATGGAGCGCCTGGAGCAGAACCCGCACGTGCAGCGGATTGCGGCCGACAGGGATGCGGCGATGCCGGAGTTTTTGGCGATGATCGCGGCCAAGAAGTGAGTTTTTTGCTGTTCTGAAGGGCGCTATCACGAGCAGGCTCGCTCCCACATTTGATCTCCATGTGTTCACAAAATGTGTGTTCACTGAAGATCTACTGTGGGAGCGAGCCTGCTCGCGATGCTTTTAGCGGCTGGCGAGCAACGCCTGGCCGCGCACCACGGCTGCCTTGACCTGAGCAGGCGCTGTGCCGCCGATGTGGTCGCGGGCATTGACCGAACCTTCCAGGGTCAGCACCGCAAACACGTCCTGCTCGATCTGGTCGCTGAACTTGCGCAGTTCATCCAGGCTCATCTCCGCCAGGTCCTTACTGTTGTCCACGCCGTACTTCACGGCATGGCCGACGATTTCGTGGCAGTCACGAAACGGCAGGCCACGGCGTACCAGGTAATCAGCGAGGTCGGTTGCGGTGGAGAAACCGCGCAAGGCCGCTTCGCGCATCACCGCATGCTTGGGCTTGATCGCCGGGATCATGTCGGCAAAGGCCCGTAGCGAATCACGCAGAGTGTCGGCGGCGTCGAACAGCGGTTCCTTGTCTTCCTGGTTGTCCTTGTTGTAGGCCAGCGGCTGGCCTTTCATCAGGGTCAGCAGGCCCATCAGCGCACCAAATACCCGGCCGCTCTTGCCGCGTACCAGTTCCGGCACGTCGGGGTTTTTCTTTTGCGGCATGATCGAGCTACCCGTGCAGAAGCGGTCCGGCAGGTCAATGAACTGGAATTGCGCACTGGTCCACAGCACCAGTTCTTCGGAGAAGCGCGACAGGTGCATCATCGCGATGCTCGCGGCGGCGCAGAATTCGATGGCGAAATCGCGGTCCGAAACGTTATCCAGTGAGTTGCCGCCCACAGCGTCGAAGCCCAGCAACTGCGCGGTGTATTCACGATCGATCGGGTACGTGGTGCCGGCCAGCGCGGCGCTGCCCAGGGGCATGCGGTTGGTGCGTTTACGGCAATCGACCAGGCGCTCGTAGTCGCGGCTGAGCATTTCGAACCAGGCCAGCATGTGGTGCCCGAAGGTCACCGGTTGAGCGGTTTGCAGGTGTGTGAAGCCCGGCATGATGCTCTCGGCCTCGCGCTCGGCCTGCTCCAGCAAGCCTTTTTGCAGGCGGGTGATTTCGCCCAGGATCAGGTCGATTTCATCGCGCAGCCACAGGCGAATGTCGGTGGCCACCTGGTCGTTTCGGCTGCGGCCGGTGTGCAGCTTCTTGCCGGTCACGCCGATGCGATCGGTCAGGCGCGCTTCGATGTTCATGTGCACATCTTCAAGATCGACGCGCCAGTCGAACTGGCCGGCCTCGATTTCACCCTGGATGGTTTTCAGGCCATCAATGATGCTGTCGCGCTCGGCATCGGTCAGTACGCCGACCTTGGCCAGCATGGTGGCGTGGGCGATCGAGCCCATGATGTCGTGGCGATACAGGCGCTGGTCGAAGTTGACGGAGGCGGTGAAGCGGGCGACGAAGGCGTCGACGGGTTCACTGAAGCGGCCGCCCCAGGACTGATTGGTCTTGTCAGTGCTCATGAATTCGCTCGTGATCGGCTGTGGAAAAAGTAGCGGTTAAAGGCTGCGGCGGATGATAGCAGGGTTGCCGGGACTGGCGCTGGCACTGGTCGGCAGGTTTATTGCGCGCAACCTGAGCATTTAATGGGTTTTTTGCACAACGATATTTTTCGATTGAGCAATATCGGCGCGGCAACCGTCTACAGTGGACTGTAGGACTTTTACTTTTTCATCCATGGAGCATTGGACGAATAGAAGAGGGGGGCTCGTATTGGTCAGATGGAGTGTTAACAATTCCTACGGCGACGCCGTGCGACAACAGGCCTCGAGCATTGATCGGCAGGCGCGGGTAAAGATAGGTAACCGCCTCGCGGCACTTTTTGGCCCTCGAGCGAGTCTTAGCGTGGATCGCGGTGACGGATGTCACTTCCCCTGTCTACGCTATCCTTGTGCGAGACTCACGCAGGAATCCAGCGCAATATGAATGTCCTGATCGTTGATGACGAACCACTGGCCCGTGAGCGCCTGAGCCGAATGGTTGGCGAACTCGAGGGTTACAGTGTCCTGGAGCCGAGCGCCACCAATGGCGAAGAGGCGTTAGCCCTTATTGACAGCCACAAGCCGGATATCGTGCTGCTCGACATACGCATGCCTGGCCTGGACGGTTTGCAGATAGCAGCGAAGTTGTGCGAGCGCGAGTCACCGCCCGCGGTGGTGTTCTGCACCACTCGAGACGACTTCCCGCCCGAGGTATTGCAGGCCGGCGCCGTGGGCTATCTGATCAAGCCGGTCTCTGCCGAGGCGCTGGTCGAGGCCTTGCGCAAGGCCGAGCGTCCCAACCGGGTGCAGCTGGCGGCGTTGACCCGTCCGGCCGCCGAAAGCGGCAGCGGCCCGCGCAGCCACATCAGTGCGCGTACTCGTAAAGGCATCGAATTGATCCCGTTGAATCAGGTGGTCTATTTTATCGCCGACCATAAATACGTGACCTTGCGTCACGAGAGCGGCGAGGTGCTGCTGGACGAGCCACTCAAGGCCCTTGAAGACGAGTTCGGTGAACGCTTCGTGCGCATCCACCGCAATGCCCTCGTGGCTCGCGAGCGTATCGAGCGTTTGCAGCGCACACCGCTTGGGCATTTCCAGCTGTTTCTCAAAGGCCTCAATGGCGACGCGCTGATTGTCAGCCGGCGACATGTGGCCGGCGTACGGAAGATGATGCAACAGCTTTAGCTCGAGGTTCCAAGGCGTTCACCCCGTTCAGCGCGTTCCATTACCAGGACATTGGCGGCCAGGGAGGCCTTGGGGTCGTGATTCAAGTCAAAGCGAATTTGGCTGAGCTGTTATTATCCGCCGTATCTTTTAAGTACGGATTGATCCATGTCCCCTCGCGAGATCCGCATCGCCACCCGTAAAAGCGCCCTGGCCCTCTGGCAGGCCGAATACGTCAAAGCCCGTTTGGAGGAGGCCCATCCCGGCCTGATCGTGACGCTGGTGCCCATGGTCAGTCGCGGCGACAAGCTGCTGGACTCGCCGCTGTCGAAAATCGGCGGCAAGGGTCTGTTCGTCAAAGAGCTGGAAACTGCGCTGCTGGACAACGAAGCCGACATCGCCGTGCATTCGATGAAAGACGTCCCCATGGACTTTCCTGAAGGCCTGGGCCTGTTTTGCATCTGCGAGCGTGAAGATCCGCGCGATGCGTTCGTTTCCAACACGTTTGCAAGCCTTGATGCGTTGCCTGCCGGGAGCGTCGTCGGCACATCCAGCCTGCGTCGCCAGGCGCAGTTACTGACCCGCCGCCCAGACCTGCAAATCCGCTTTCTGCGGGGCAACGTCAATACGCGCCTGGCCAAACTCGATGCCGGTGAGTACGACGCGATTATCCTTGCCGCCGCCGGCTTGATCCGCCTCGGCTTTGAAGATCGCATCACTTCGGCCATCAGCGTCGATGACAGCCTGCCAGCCGGTGGTCAGGGAGCGGTGGGCATTGAATGTCGCAGCGCCGACAGCGAAATCCATGCCCTGTTGGCACCGCTGCATCACGACGACACGGCCATTCGGGTTTTCGCCGAACGCGCCCTCAACAAACACCTCAATGGCGGTTGCCAGGTGCCGATCGCCTGTTACGCCGTATTGGAAGGCGAGCAGGTCTGGTTGCGCGGTCTGGTGGGTGATCCGAACGGTGGCCGACTGCTCAGCGCCGAGGCCCGGGCGCCGCGCCGCGATGCCGAGGCGCTGGGTGTGCGGGTAGCCGAAGACCTCCTCCGCCAGGGCGCTGACGACATTCTCAAGAAGGTCTACGGCGAGGCGGGCCACGCGTGACGGGTTGGCGACTGCTGCTGACCCGGCCGGTTGACGAGTCGTCGGCCCTGGCGGCTGTCCTGGCCGAGGCCGGGGTCTACAGCAGCAGCCTGCCGTTGCTGGATATCGAGCCGGTCCCTATGTCCGACGCCATGCGGGAGACTTTTCAACGGCTGGACCAGTACTGTGCCGTGATTGTGGTCAGTAAACCCGCCGCACGTTTGTGTGTGGAGTTGCTGCGCCAATATTGGCCCCAGCCGCCGGACCAGCCATGGTTCAGTGTGGGGGCGGCCACCGGGCGGATCCTTACCGATGCCGGCCTCACTGTGTTTTATCCCGACAACGGCGACGACAGCGAAGCCTTGCTGGAGCATCTGGTGCTACGCCAGGCTATCACCCGACCTAATCCCAAGGTTTTGATTGTGCGTGGCGAGGGCGGGCGCGGCTTGCTGGCGGAGCGCTTGCGCGAGCAAGGTGCTAGTGTCGATTATCTGGAGCTGTACCGACGCAGCCTGCCGCATTACCGGGAAGGTGAGTTGGCGGCAAGAGTCAAAGCGGAACGCTTGAACGCGCTGGTGGTCAGCAGTGGGCAGAGCTTCGAGCATCTGCAGCGGTTGGCTGGCGACGCGTGGCCCGCGTTGGCGCGGTTACCGTTGTTTGTTCCAAGCCCAAGGGTTGCCGAGATGGCCCGCGCCGCCGGAGCCCGAACAGTGGTGGATTGCCGTGGCGCCAGTGCCGCGGCTTTGCTGGCGGCGTTACGGGATCAGTCCGTGCCGTTTTCTAATGCAAAGGATGGATACGTGAGCGAAACAGCCTTGCCAAAAGATCAAGACCAACCCGCGATCGATACGCCGGTTGAAACCCCGGCTGTGAAGGCGCCGCGTCGCGGCAACGGGCTGGCCATTATTGCGTTGTTGTTGGGCGCCGCCGGCGTGGCCGTTGGTGGCTGGGGCGTGTGGCAGGTGCGTCACCTGCAAGCCAATAACCAGCAGCAGTCCGCCCAGGTTCAGGCGCTCAATGATCAGGCTCAGTCCCTCAAGCTCAATGAGCAACGCCTGAGTGAACGCCTGGCTCAATTGCCGGCGGCGCAAGAGCTGGAAGAGCGTCGGCGTCAGGTCGCCCAGTTACAAGGTGATCAGCAGCGGCTGAACCAGCGCCTGGAAACCGTGCTCGGGGCCAGCCGCAAGGATTGGCGCCTGGCCGAAGCCGAACATCTGCTGCGCCTTGCCAGCCTGCGTCTTTCCGCCCTGCAGGACATCAGCAGCGCCCAGGCGCTGGTCCAGGGCGCTGACGAAATCCTGCGTGAGCAGAACGACCCCGGCTCGTTCGCCGCTCGCGAGCAACTGGCCAAGACACTTGCTGCATTGCGTAGTACCGAACAGCCGGATCGCACCGGGCTTTTCCTGCAGTTGGGGGCCTTGCGTGACCAGGTGCTGCAACTCACCGAGCTGGCACCCGAATACAAGGATCGTGGTGAGTCGTTGCTGGGTTTGACCGCCGATGGCGATGGCGCCAGCCGCTGGGCACAGTGGTGGGACCAGATATCGCGCTATATCCGTATCGACTTCAACGCGGATGAGAACGTCCGTCCGCTCCTGGCCGGGCAGAGCCTGGTGCAGGTGCGCCTGGCCCTGAGCCTGGCATTGGAACAGGCGCAATGGGCGGCTCTCAACGGCCAAGCGCCGGTGTACACCCAGGCCCTGGCTGAAGCGCGTGACGTGCTCAAGAACAACTTCAACCAGGACAACCCGCAAAGCAAAGTCATGCTCGAGCGCGTGGTCGAGCTGGCCGAACAACCGGTGACGGTGGTGACCCCGGACCTCACAGGAACCCTGAGCAGCGTTCAGGCCTATCTGGAGCGCCGCAACCTGAACGCCGAAGAGTCGGTCAAGCCGCTGGCCAAACCTGATGGGCAGGAGACCACGCCATGAAGCGGCTCTACGTGATTGTGTTCGTGGTCATCGCTGTCGCTGCTTTGCTGGGCGTGGCGATCGCCGAGCATTCAGGTTACGTGTTGGTGGCATATAAGAACTTCCGCTACGAAGCCGGCCTTTGGGTCACCCTGGCATTGGTAGCAGTGCTCTGGCTGGTGTGGCGGGGCCTTAGCGCCCTGATCGGGCTGGTGACGACTTCCACTGGCGTGGTCAACCCGTGGTCGCGACGCAACCGCAGTCGTCGTGTGCAAGTGGCAATTGAGCACGGTCAATTGGACCTGGCCGAAGGTCGCTGGGCCAGTGCCCAACGGCACCTGCATCGTGCCGCCGAAGCCGAGCGCCAACCATTGCTGTATTACCTCGGTGCCGCCCGGGCGGCCAATGAGCAAGGTCTTTACGATCAGAGCGACAGTCTGTTGGAACGAGCCCTTGAGCGTCAGCCCCAGGCCGAACTGGCGATTGCCCTGACGCACGCACAATTGCAGATGGACCGAGGTGACACCGACGGTGCGTTGAGTACGCTGCAGGCCATGCATGATCGCCATCCACATAACGCCCAGACCCTGCGCCAGTTGCAGCGCCTGCACCAGCAGCGCGGTGATTGGTCGGCGGTGGTTCGGCTGTTGCCGGAGTTGCGCAAGGACAAGGTGCTGCCACCGGCTGAGCTGGCTGAACTGGAGCGTCGGGCCTGGGGCGAAAACCTCACCTTGGCGGCCCACCGTGACGAAGACGG
Source organism: Pseudomonas sp. Q11 (assembly GCF_024494355.1). Lineage (GTDB taxonomy): Bacteria > Pseudomonadota > Gammaproteobacteria > Pseudomonadales > Pseudomonadaceae > Aquipseudomonas > Aquipseudomonas hefeiensis. Next base: position 76,628 of record NZ_JAKNQY010000005.1, read on the forward strand.
CAGTGTCGGGTTGCAATCGCTTAACCGTGCCTGGCAGCAACTGACATCTGCACAACGCCAGGAGTCGGCTCTGGTGCTGGCCTATGCCGAGCAACTGCGTCAACTCGGAGCACAGGCCGAGGCCGAAGAGGTGCTGCGGGCTGCGCTCAAGCGTCACTATGACAGTCACCTGGCGCGCTTGTACGGGTTGGTCCGCGGCAATGATCCAGGCCGTCAACTGCAAGCGGCCGAAGGCTGGCTCAAGGATCATCCGAGCGACCCTGGTCTGCTGCTGACGTTGGGGCGTCTGTGCCTGCAAAACAGTTTATGGGGCAAGGCACGGGATTATCTGGAAAGCAGTTTGCGCCTGCAGCGTAATCCCGAGGCCTGCGCCGAACTGGCGCGCTTGCTGGCGCAACTGGGGGATGCCGAGCGCAGCAATCAGCTCTTCCAAGAAGGGTTGGGGTTGCTGGACGAGCGTTTGCTTGCCGCGCCGCTGCCGGTCCCGGCTCAGGTCTTGGCCACTTGAGAGAAGGAAATCGCTCTTGAGTTCGATATGAATCATCGTGGCGAGGGAGCTTGCTCCCGCTCGGCTGCGCAGCAGTCGTAAACCTGCCGGCTGTTTCCCTCTCGATGCACCGGGCTGAATGGTTTGGGGGCGGCTGCGCCACCCAGCGGGAGCAAGTTCCCTCGGCAGGTGTTATTGACGCCCCTAAAGGCTTTAGCAATGCCTTCGGTAAAGTCCTACAGCAAACTGCGCTTAATCTGCTCTTGTCTGTCGGGAATTCCCTACACCCTTGGTGAAGTGTCTGCACGGGCCCGCCTTGAAAGGCTCAAGGGCTTTCCTCTACCGTAACTGCCTGTCTCTTCTGTTACGGAACTGCCATGTCTTTGGCCTGCTCACGCTTCTTGTTTTTCATGGCTTTCGTCGCCTCCGCCCTGGTTTTGGGCATCGCCAGTTATCTGGAATACTCGGTAGGTCTGACGCCTTGCAGCCTGTGTGTTTTGCAGCGGTTGTGCCTGACGCTGTTCTTGATGAACTGTCTCGCCGCATGTCTGCAGGGGCCTGGCCAGAAGGGCAGCATCTTCTACGGGGCGATGGGGCTGGTTTTCGCGTCGGGAGGATTGACGCTGGCATGGCGTCAGGTTCTGGTGCAAAGCGATTCGCTCGAGCAGTTGCCCGATTGTATCGCTCACCTGAAGGGGACTGATTCGTGGTGGGGTGCCGTGCATCGTGTGCTCGACGGTGCGATCGACTGCGCGAGTATCACCTGGACGCTGTTCGACCTGAGTCTGCCCGAATGGAGCCTGCTGTTTTTTCTTGCCGTGTCTATTGTGATGTCCTATCTGTTGCTGCGCCTTGTCTGGAACGCCCTGATACGACCGCTCAGCGGCGCAACGTCGCAGCTGGTCCGGGTCATGGATTAAACACTTGTATGAACTTTATCTCCTGCGTACCTTGAAGCGGTTGTCGTGCGGGCATAATCTGGCCCGCACGTGTTATTGGAATTATGCCGCTCGATCATGTTGTGTCTGGCTTGTCCCTGATCATTTCAGGCGGTGCACAGGCTGCGAGGGGCATGACTCACAAGGGAAGAAATCACCATGCTCGAAAGTTGTCAGAATGCTCAGGAACGCTGGGGTGGGGTGCATCTGCTGATCGACCGCTGGTTGCAGGAGCGTCACGAACTGGTTCGGGCCTATGATGCTCTCGGCGACAAGCCTGAAGCGCTGAGTGAAAGCCGCAAGCCGTTGCAGGAGTTCTGCGGTGTGCTGGTCGACTATGTGTCTGCCGGCCATTTCGAGATATACGAGCAACTGACGAGCGAGGCCAAGGCCTTCAACGACAAGCGCGGTCTGGAGCTTGCCGAGAAAATCTACCCGCGTATCGATGTCATCACCGAAAAGCTGTTGGCCTTCAACGATCTGTGCGATGAAGGCAAATGCGTAGCGGAAAAATTCAAGGAGCTGGGTGGCTTGCTGCATGAGCGTTTCGAGCTGGAGGACTGCTTGATCGAGGTGCTGCACAACGCCCACAAGGAAGTCACTGCAGTCCAGGCGTGAAGGACTTTACGGCATAAAAAAACGGTGCGCATTGCGCACCGTTTTTCGTTGGGTCGGACTCAGGTTGTCACGCCCAACAACTCGATTTCAAACACCAGCGGGGTGAGCGGTGGGATGACATCCCCGGCTCCCTCGGCACCGTAGGCCAGGGTCGAAGGAATCACCAGTCGCCACTTCGCGCCAACCGGCATTTGCGGCAACGCACTGCGCCAGCCGTCAATCACGCTGTCGAGACTGAACCACTGCGCTTGCCCGTTGGAGTCAAATACAGTGCCGTCCGGCAATCGCCCGACATACAACACCTTGACTCTGCCGTGAGGGCCGGCCGTGGCGCCGTTGCCGGGCTTGAGTTCGGTTAGCAGGATGCCGTCGGCCAGTTGCTGGACGCCGGGCCGTTTTTTTTCCTCATCAAGAAACTGCTGCTCCGTATTCAGTGCAGCTTCGATCTGCGGCGTCGCCGGTGACGACGTCAGCTGTGCCTGATGGTCGGCCAGTATCTGTTCGATGCGCTCATCCTTCAGGGCCAGCGGTTTGCCCAGATAGGCCTGTTGCAGACCCTCGACCAAAGCCTGGATCTGCAGGTCGGGCACATCCTGGCGCAGGCGCTCACCCAGGCTTGCCCCCAGGCTGTACGCCAGGTCATGAGCGTCGTTTGCGCTGGTTTTTTCTGCGGCCTGAGCCATGGACCAAGCCATGCACAGGAATAAAAACAAGTGACGCGACATGTAGTGTTCTCCGGCCTCGAATCGAGGGGATTATGCCAGTGCCGACACCCGCCAAGGTGGATTGCCCTGGCAGTGGCGTAGAAGTTTTTTCGTGCCTTGCAACGCAACGGCTTGTGTACTGTCAACATGCCCTAGCGGCGGTTGCAGCAGAGGTCTAGTATGAGCCGCACTCACGTCAGTCAGGAGGTAAACCATGTCGGCCACCAAGAAGCCTGTAAACACTCCGTTGCACCTGCTCCAACAACTTTCGGGCAGCCTGCTCGAGCATCTGGAAAACGCCTGCTCCCAAGCCTTGGCTGATGCTGAAAAACTGCTCGCCAAACTGGAAAAACAACGCGGCAAGGCGCAGGAAAAACTGCACAAGTCGCGCACCAAGCTCCAGGACGCGGCCTCCGCTGGCAAGGCCAAGGCACAAGCCAAGGCCAAAGACGCTGTGAAAGAACTCGAAGACCTGCTCGATGCCTTGAAGGATCGCCAGTCCGAAACCCGTGCCTACATTCTGCAACTCAAGCGTGATGCGCAGGAAAGCCTGAAACTGGCCCAAGGCGTCGGCCGTGTGCAAGAAGCCGTGGGCAAGGTGCTGAGTCTTCGTGCTGCCAAGCCTGCCGCTGTATCGGCCAGGAAGCCGGCCGCTAAACCTGTCGCGGCAAAAACACCGGCCAAAGTAGTCGCCAAACCGGCCGCAAAAGCGCCGGCCAAAGCAACGAGCAAACCAGCCGCCAAGCCGGCCGTGAAAAAACCGGTTGCTGCCAGTGCTGCAAAACCCGCTGCGAGAAAAACTGCAGTCAAAGCTGTCGCCAAGCCGGCGACCAAAGTTGCTGCCAAGCCCGCTGCTAAACCTGTTGCCAAGAGCGTCGCCAAACCGACCGCTAAAACAGCCGCCGCCAAGCCCGCAGCGACAAAAACCGCCGCGGCTAAACCGGCTGCCAAGCCGGCTGCTACAAAAACGGCTGCTGCCAAGCCCGCCGCCAAACCGGCTGCCAAGCCAGCCGCTGCCAAAGCGCCCGCCAAAGTTGCAGCTAAACCGGCTGCCAAGCCAGCCGCTGCCAAAGCGCCCGCCAAAGTTGCAGCTAAAC
>NZ_JAKNQY010000005.1:80571-263996 GCF_024494355.1 Pseudomonas sp. Q11
CGGCTGCCAAGCCAGCCGCTACCAAAGCACCCGCCAAAGCTGCTGCCAAACCTGCTGCGGCCAAGCCCGCTGCCGCGAAACCAGCCGCCGCCAAGCCTGCTGCGAAACCAGCCGTGAAAAAGCCCGTTGCCGCCAAACCTTCGACTGCTCCAGCAGCCAAACCTGCGACCACGACTCCGGCTCCTGCAGCGACCCCTGCGCCAACCGCCAGCACTCCAGCCCCGGCGCTGAACCCGACCGCCGCCCCGGCGCCGAGCACCAGCACCCCAACCCGCGCTTCCTAAGTGCCGGACGCCGCGACGCGCAGCTGATGCAGCGCGTCGCGGTTCCCTTGGTCGGCGCTTGCCACCAACCCTTGCAGCCATTGCGCTGAATCTTTGGGTTGTTCCCCAGGCCAGTCCTTGGTCACAGTTTCCAGTAGCTCCAGTAATCGTCGCTCGGCTGCCAGCTCCAGTCGCTTGACCTGCTCGCGCAGGCTATCGAGTGCTGTGTCTTGAAGGGCGCGGGCTTTCCATTGGGTACGAAGCGTGCGCAATGGCTGCACGACGTCCGTATCCCAAGGGTCAACCCATTGTTGAAGCTGTTGCCGTCTTTGTTCAGTGCAGGCTACCCCGCGCTGTTCCAGCCAGAGCCCGCAAAGCAGCAGGCAGACATTGGCGCCGGCGTTCTGTAGCGTCAGGCAGGCTTGCTCCACGCCAGGCTTGGCGTAGAGGTCGAGGGAAAAGCTCCATAGATCAGAGGACATCGTGCTACTCGCGCCAGTTGCGAGCGAAGCTGGTAGACTCCGCCGCCATTATGATTCGACTTCAGAACCTGACTTTACAGCGTGGCCCGCAACGTCTGCTAGAAGACGCCGAGCTGACCCTGCACGCCGGCCACAAAGCTGGTCTCATCGGTGCCAACGGCGCCGGAAAATCGAGCCTGTTCGCCCTGCTTCGAGGTGAACTGCACCCGGACTCGGGTGATTGCCTGCTACCCGCCGATTGGCGTATCGCCCACATGCGCCAGGAGGTCGACACCCTTGAGCGCCTGGCGGTGGACTATGTGCTTGACGGCGACCTGCGCCTTCGTCAGGTCCAACGCGACCTGGCGGCGGCCGAGGCGGCCCACGACGGCGCCGCACAGGCCCGTCTGCACTCGGAGCTCGACAGCGCCGACGGCTACACCGCCGATGCCCGCGCACGCAAACTGCTGGCAGGCCTTGGGTTTACCAATGAGCAGATGGACCGTGAAGTCGGGGCCTTCTCCGGTGGCTGGCGGATGCGCTTGAACCTGGCCCAGGCCCTGATGTGCCCTTCGGACCTGCTGTTGCTCGATGAGCCCACCAACCACCTGGACCTCGACGCCATCATCTGGCTCGAGGACTGGCTCAAGAGCTATCCTGGCACACTGCTGCTGATTTCCCATGACCGCGATTTTCTCGACGCGGTGGTGGATCATGTCGCCCACGTCGACCAGCGCAAGCTCACCTTGTACCGTGGCGGCTACAGCGCCTTCGAGCGCGCCCGTGCCGAACGCCTGGCCCAGCAACAGCAGGCCTATGAGAAGCAGCAGGCGCAGCGTGCACACATGGAAAGCTACATCGCCCGGTTCAAGGCCCAGGCCACCAAGGCCCGTCAGGCCCAGAGCCGGATCAAGGCACTGGAGCGGATGGAAGAACTGTCCGCGGCCCACGTCGATTCGCCGTTTGATTTTGTTTTCCGTGAGTCGACCAAGATTTCCAGCCCGCTGATCGACCTGTCCGACGCACGCCTGGGCTATGGTGACAAGACGGTGCTGGAGAAGGTCAAGCTGCAACTGACCCCCGGCGCGCGCATCGGTCTGTTGGGGCCAAACGGTGCCGGTAAGTCGACCCTGATCAAGAACCTCTCCGGCGAGCTCGAGCCCCTGGCCGGGCGTCTGACCCGGGGCGAGAACACCGTGGTCGGTTACTTCGCCCAGCATCAGCTCGATTCCCTCGATGCCAAGGCCAGCCCGCTGCTGCATTTGCAGCGTCTGGCACCGAACGAGCGCGAGCAGATCCTGCGCGATTTCCTCGGTGGTTTCGACTTTCGCGGTGCGCGCATCGACGAGCCGGTACTGAATTTTTCCGGCGGCGAAAAGGCCCGCCTGGCGCTGGCCCTGATCGCCTGGGGTCGGCCGAACCTGTTGCTACTCGACGAACCGACCAACCACCTTGATCTGGAAATGCGTCTGGCCTTGACCATGGCCTTGCAGGAATTCAGCGGCGCGGTGCTGGTGGTGTCCCACGACCGGCATTTGCTCAAGAGCACCACGGATAATTTTTTCCTGGTGGCCGACGGCAAGGTCGAAGAGTTCGACGGTGACCTGGAAGATTACGCGCGCTGGCTGGTGGAGTACCGTCAACGCAACGCCCCGGTCAGCACCACGCCAGTTAACCCGGACAAGACCGACAAGAAAGCCCAGCGCCAGGCCGCCGCCGCATTGCGTCAGCAGTTGGCGCCTCACAAGCGCGAGGCCGACAAGCTCGAAGTCGAACTGGGCAAGCTGCATGAAAAACTGCAAAAGATCGAAACCAGCCTCGGCGACAGCGGTCTCTACGAAGCGGCGCGCAAGGATGAGTTACGCGATCTGCTGGCCGAACAGGCCAGGCTGAAGGTTCGGGAAGCGGAGCTTGAGGAGGCGTGGATGCAAGCACTGGAACTGCTGGAAAACCTGCAAGCGGAGCTGGAGGCGCTGTCCTGATGGAAGCCTTGGCTTTGCCTATACCCGTCATGTGGGTCGAGCCGATCTGGCTCGGTGTGCAAATACTGCTGATCCTGCTGGCCGGCTACATCGCACAGCGTTGCGTGGCGCGGGCCCTCACAGGCCTTGCCGAGCGCTACCCGTTGCCGTCCCAGCTGGTGATCATCCTTAGGGGTGTGCTGCGCTGGCTGATCATGGGCAGCGCGGTGCTGGTGGTGCTTGAGCGTCTGGGCGTCTCTGCTACGGTGCTGTGGACAGCGCTGTCGGGTTTCGTCGCGGTAGCGGCGGTGGCGTTCTTTGCCATCTGGAGCGTGTTGTCGAATCTGTTATGCGCCATCCTGATCTACACCGTCGGGCCGTTTCGCCTGGGCGATGTGGTTGAGCTGGTGGAGTCCACCGACAAGCCGGGCATCAAGGGGCGGGTGGTGGCGATCAACCTGCTTTACACCACGCTGATCGAACCCGAGGAGCTCGGCACCGGCAGTTCCATGGTGCAAGTGCCCAACAGCCTGTTCTTCCAGCGGTCGGTTCGGCGCTGGCGCGGCAACGAGGCGTTTCCGGTCGGTGGGTTCGTCGAGTAAGTGGGTCTCTCCATATTTGTCCTTTCGCGCCGGCGCCCGAAACCTGCAAGCCGAGCGGCTTTTAGCATCCATACTGTTCTAAATTGGATTTAATAGATTCTGTCGTCGAATGCACCGATATCGGGAGGCTAAGATGGTTAAGAAAGTTTACGATTCGGATCAGCTATCGAGGCTGACCCTCAAGGGTTACAAATCCATTGCGGAATGTGACATCGAGTTAGGCAAACTGAATGTTCTCATCGGTGCGAACGGCGCGGGAAAATCCAATTTCATTGGTTTTTTCCGCTTGATAAGTCGGATCCTGGATGAGCAGTTGCAGGTGTCGGTGGGGGCCGCCGGAGGACCTGATGCCTTGCTGCATTTTGGCCGGAAAAAGACCGAAGAGCTTTGTGCGGAACTCTATTTCGGTAATAACGGTTATAAGTTCAAGCTTAAACCTACTCAAGATAATCGCATGATGTTTACCCACGAAGCACTGTGGTGGAATGTCAGTGGCGACTGGCGTGCGACGTCGGGACATTTTGAGTCGTATGCGGCTGAGCAGCAAACCAGGACGCAGATTTACAAGCATGTGGTTCCGGCTATTCGTAGTTGGCGTATCTACCATTTCCATGACACGGGTTCCAGCGCCCTTGTAAAACAGATTCATGGCATCAACGACAACGAATATCTGCGTGACGATGCGCGAAACTTGGCCGCATTTCTGTACCGCCTGAAAAACCATAATGAAACTCACTACAAACGAATTGTGAAAGCCATTCAGATGGTGGCCCCGTTTTTTGGTGATTTCCATCTGCGTCCGACAGTTGATAACAAGGAAAAAATTCAACTTGAATGGACTGAAATGGGCCAGGACATTCCCTTCACGGCAGCCGCTTTGTCGGATGGTACTTTACGATTTATTTGCCTGGCGACCGTATTGCTTCAGCCTGAAGAGTTTATGCCTTCGGCGATTCTGATCGATGAGCCGGAACTGGGCTTGCATCCTTTCGCCATCGTTGCGCTGGGTGGTTTGATGAAGTCGGTTTCTCAAAAACACCAGCTCATTATTTCAACGCAGTCGGTAGAGCTCGTTGACCAGTTCGATGCTGAAGATCTCATTGTGGTAGACAAAGTCGGCGGAGCTTCCACGTTCAAACGGTTGGAACCGACTTCTCTGACTGCATGGCTGGAAGAGTTCAGTCTGGGCGAACTCTGGAAGAAGAACATATTAGGTGGGAGACCGAGCCGATGAGTCGAATCGTTCTCCTTGTAGAAGGGCAAACGGAAGAGGCCTTCGTCAATGAGCTGCTGGCACCTCATTATTGGGCGCTTGGTGTTTTTCTGACACCGATCATCATAAGCACCAGCCCTGGTAACAAGGGAGGCGTTGTCAGCTACGGAAAGGTCAAGCACCAAGTGACTCGCCTATGTCGGGAGCACCATGCTGCGCATGTCACCACAATGTTTGATCTCTATGCGTTGCCCGGTGATTTTCCTGGCTTGGCGTCAGCCGATTTTCCACGTGAGGGTACAGGGCACCAGAAGGCTCGTTTCCTGGAGACCCAACTGGCCACCGATGTCGCTGAAAACAATTTCATTCCCAATCTGTTGGTACATGAGTTCGAGGCACTTCTATTCGCGGGCACTGATAAATTTGCGGAGTGGACGGATGATTCAGAGGTGGTCTCTATCCTCAAAACGGTCGCAAATGCATATCCCACGCCTGAGGACATCAATAACAGTCCACACACTGCGCCCTCCAAGCGGATTTTCGATGCGATGCCTGAATACCAAAAAACGTTTCACGGCCCTCTGATCGCTTGTGAGATTGGGCTGGACGCCATGCGTCTGACTTGTCCACATTTCCATGAATGGTTACTCAAGCTTGACGCTTTGGCGCCAGCATAGAAAACCGTGGCGTTTATCCGATGGTCGCATTAGCTTAGTGATTTCAAAGAATCTGAGCCGAGGTGTGCAATGGTGCTGGAAACATGGCTGGCGTTTTTCGCCGCTTGCTGGGTGATCAGTCTTTCGCCGGGCGCTGGTGCCATCGCATCGATGTCCAGCGGTCTGCAATACGGTTTCTGGCGCGGCTACTGGAATGCACTGGGCCTGCAATTGGGCCTGGCGTTGCAAATCGTGATTGTCGCCGCCGGTGTCGGCGCGATTCTCACCGCATCGGCGACCGCGTTTTATGCGATCAAATGGTTCGGTGTGGCCTACCTGGTGTATCTGGGCATCAAGCAGTGGCGAGCCATCCCGGGCGACATCAGTGATGACGCGGCCCTGCGGCCTATCGGCAAGCCCCTGGCGCTGGTGTTTCGCGGCTTTCTGGTCAACATCAGCAACCCCAAGGCATTGGTGTTCATGCTTGCGGTGTTGCCACAATTCATCGATCCCCATGCCCCGCTGATCAAGCAATACCTGATCCTCGGTGTGACGATGGTATGCGTCGACCTCATCGTCATGGCCGGGTACACCGGGCTGGCGTCTAAAGTCCTGCGTCTGCTGCGCACGCCGAAACAGCAGCGGCGGATGAACCGAACCTTTGCCGGGTTGTTCATTGGTGCGGCGGGGTTGCTGGCGACGATCCGCAAAGCCTCGGTCTAACCCGTCGGTTCTAATGTGGCGGGGAAATCCCTCGCCACAAAATAATCGCCAAACCGCTTAGCGCAAAATCACCGGCGCGGTATCCCGTGGCAGGTTGTTGCGCGGTACAGGTTCGCCGGCCTGTTCGTAGTTCGGCCCGCCGAGTTGTTCGCTCAGTTGCCGCGCCACGTCCTCACCCAAGGCCTTGGACACCTCGCGCACGACTCGCGGGCGGTTGAGGTTGATGCGTACGTCCCGGTGGTTCAGCAGCTTGGTGTCCTGGCCTTCACCCATGGCGGTGAAGGCCGAGGTGATTTCGTAGGTCTTGGTGTTGATCAGGCTGAAGTCCGCCACCAGGGTCAAGGCGAGCACTGCCGAGTAGCTGCTGGTATTGGCCAGTTCATTGATGTCGCGGGTGAAGTCGATGTCCGATACGGTGCCGAACAGCACGTAATCGGCGCCCTTGAAGTGCCCGGCCTTGATTCGCTTGATCACGTCATAGACGTCGCCCGTGGACGAAGCGGTGTGGGGCGTGCCTTGCACGAGCTGGAACATGCCGCTGCGCAGGATTTCGCCCTTGATGTCGCCGGTGAACTTGCGCAGTTCGCCCTGCTCGATATAGCTGGAGGTGGCTTCCATCTCGTCGTAGCTCGACGAAGCGCTGGCACTGTAAGGGTTCGCCTGGAAGTTGCTCTGGGCCGAAACGGTGTGGATGTATTCCTCCACCCGTTGCTGGTACGCAAGGTCTGTGACCGCGACTTTCGGGGCCGCCTGCGCGCCGAACGCGCAGGCCAGGGCCATGATGCCGATCCATGTGCGCATGGCTTAGCGCTCCGTGGTCTTGCGGATTTCTTTCTCGTCCATCCACTCGGCCAGACCGCTTTCGACGTCGATCAATTGCAGGCTGAATTTGTAGAAGACGTCCTTGTAGTCGCTGCTGCGCTTGACGATCGAGCTGATGGAGCCCTCCAGGCGGTATTTGGCCGCGATCATGTTGCCGGTCTTGGCCACGGTGCTTTTCTTGTACAGGCCGCTCTGGTTTTGCAGCTTGAGCTGGTCAACCTGGCTGTCCATGGCATTGTTGTCACTGGCGAAGCGTGCCGCACCGGTCTTCATCAATTGGGTCTTGATGCTGGTGGTGATCTCGCGGGTGTCGATGTACTCGCTGGTCTTGTTCTTCACGTCATAGACCTGAACCACCGGGCGGCCCTGCAAAATGCCGGACTGGGCCAGGGAGCGGGTCATGGACTCGGCGATCATTTGCAGGTCGGTGGAGCCGAATTCGTTGGTCACGGTTTCCACGGCCTTGGTGTCGCCGTAGCTGATGTTCTTGTTGCCCAGGACCGGAGAGTTGTTGGCGCAGCCGCTGACCAGCAGGGCGGCCAGGGCGAGGGAAGAGATGCGTAGGAACATTTAGGTGCTCTCAATAGCTATATAAAAGGTTTTGTGGCGAGGGGATTTATCCCCGCTGGGCTGCGCACTGTAGGAGCTGCCGAAGGCTGCGATCTTTTGATTTTTCGCTTGCGACTCAATTGTCTAGGACAAGATCGCAGCCTCGTTGCACTCGTCAGCTCCTACATCAGCTCCTATGGCCCAGCGGTGCCTGGCTCAAGGCGTATTGATTTCCAATCGGAAATCCACAGCCTTGGGTGTCGGTGCGATGGCCGGCAGGAAACTGGTTTGTTCGCCGTACAGCGTCAGGCTTTTCCAGGTTTCCTCCTCGGCAACCGGAAAGCCTTCCGGTCCCAACCAGGCGAAGCGGTAGTACATCGTCTTGTTGTTGAAGCTGGTGTTGCTCAACTGCACATTGACGGTCAGGTAGCCGTTTTCCCGGGCCACGCGCATGGCGCCGACCACGATGTTTTTCTGCTTGCCCATGGCCACGACTTTGCTGGCGGCGCTGCCCGGCTCCGGCGGCGCTGGGGTGGCGCAACCGGCCAACAGGGCCAGGACACCGATGGTGATCAGTTTTAAACGCATTTGAACAAGACTCCGTTCTTAAGGTTGCTTGATGCTGGCGACGGCGGTCGGGTTGGTGCTCGGGATCACTTGGGCGGCCAGGCCAGCGGCGAAGACCTGATTGCCCACCGCCCGCAGACTGATGACCTGGTAACGCTGATCGACGGTAACCTTGACCACCGAACCGCCCGCCGCGCTCGGCAAGGTGACCTGGTGTTCACCTTTTTTCAGGCGCAGACGCACCACTTGGGTGTAGTCCGGCAGGGTGCGCCAGGTCCGGGTGTCTGCGCCTTCAAGCACGGCCGAGGTCAGGCCCACCGCGAGGCCGGCCAGGGGGTTGGTTTCGTTGATCTGTTTTTGCGCCACGCCACGGGTGATCGCGCGCACGGTCGTGCGCAAGATGATGCCGGGCATGTCGTCACGCAGGGCGCGGCGGGACATGGCAGTGGTGCTGTTGAGCTGGGTCAGGTCCAATTGACGACCGTCGACACCGATTTGCGTGAACGCGGCGGTGGAGGTATCGGGCTTGATCAGTGGGAATGAAAGTGGCGTGATCACCACATTGCCGCTGATGGGCAAGGGCAGGGGAATGCGGATCGAGTCCCGGGACGGCGCCAGACCGCTCTGCACGACAATCAGGATGTCGCTTTCATCCTTCTTGCCGGCAGGCTTGTCGAGGTTGATCAATGCCTGCTCCAGCAGCGGCGTATTCGGACGCAGTTCGGCGGCTTTGCGATAACCCGGCGCGGCCAGGTCTTTTTCGCCTAGGGCTTCATAGACGAACCCGGCCAGATAATGGCTGAACGCGCTTTGGTAGCTGTTTTTCAGGCTGATCACTTCCGGCGCGTCGAGGCTGGCCACCGGGTAGCCCTGCAGGTCCTTGTACTCGGTCTTGACCCCTTGCTTCTCGGCGTCTTCCTCGCGCTTGAGGTATTCCTTGTCCCGCAAGTCGGCAATCACCGCTTCGCGCTCGTGGGTCTTCTTGATCTGCATCCGCGCGCCGTCGAAGTCGTTCACTGCCAGCAGGTTCAGCGCCATCTGCGTGGTCAGCATGACCTTTTCGTAGTCGTAGCCTTCGTAACGACGAACTTTATCGTTGACCAGAAAACTGCCGAACTGTGCCAGATATTTGCCCGTATCGAGCTTGACCGCATCTTCCCACTGGCCCACCTGTTGATCGGCGCTGGACCAGGCAGCCTGACTGCCGGGCAGGTCGCCCTTGGCGCGCAGCAGTTCGCCTTTTTCGAAGAAATACAGCAGGTCTTTGTCTTGGCTGGTGTTGTTTTTCTCCAGCAGGGTCAACGCCGCGTCGACGTTGCCGGAAACCAGTTGCTGATTGGTCTGGGCCAATTCGCTGTCGTAGTTGCGAAACGCAGAGCAACCAGACAACAAGGTGATCGCGCTGAGGGCGATCGAAAGAGCGGCACGGGATGCCATGAATACTTCTTCCCTGAGGTATCAGCCGGGGGTGCGGGTCGGGCTGGGACGATCCACGGACGAGCGCCGGGCGCTGTCGGTTCCTCATAACCGGAGGAGCTTTTATGCCATAGGACAATAAGAAGGCGGCGGGATTATAAACATGGCCGTTAGCTATGTAATGGCTTTTTAATCTCGTAATGCATTTTTTGTGACATCACTTCCAAAGCATGAAGATCCGATGAAATGTGCTCCTGAAGCACATCAGCCCTTGAGCGAAGGTCATTGGAAGTGAACAATGTGTTACTTCTTATTTCCAACTGAGAGTCATTCATGACTGCCCCGTACCGTTTTCTGGCCTGGCTTGCGCTGCCGTTGTTGGCGCTGTGCAGTGCCAATCTATTGGCCGACACCCTTGAGGGCGCCCCCCAGGCGCTGCATTTACTGGATTACATCGGGGCGGATTATCCGGCGACGGTGCAGGCGGGCAAGGTGGTCGACGAGTCTGAATACCGCGAGCAACTGGAATTTACCCAGCTCCTGGAAGGGCTCATCGTTGCGCTGCCAGCCAAGCCTGAGAAAGCAGAGCTGACACAAGGCGTCGGCGCCTTGCGTAGCGCCATCCGCGAGCATCAGGATGGCGATGAGGTCGCCCGCCTGGCGCGGCAACTGGGGGCTAGGCTGGCGGTGGCGTATGAGGTCAGTCAGGCGCCGGTCATCACCCCGGACCCGGCCCGCGGAGCGCCGCTGTATGCGCAGAATTGCTCGGTGTGCCACGGTGATAGCGGGGCCGGCGACGGTCCCGCCGGTGTCGGCCTGGAGCCTGCGCCCGCCAACCTGCGCGATGGGGCACGCCTGGATCATCTGAGTCTCTACGCGATCTACAACACGCTGGGTATGGGGATCGAAGGCACTGACATGCCGGCCTTCGCCGATCAGCTCGATGATCGTCAGCGCTGGGATCTGGCGACGTACATCGCCAGCTTCAGCGCCGATCCGGCGGCCGCTAAAAGTGGACAGACTTTCAATCTCGCTGACCTCGCTCGCCAGACTCCGGCCGAAATCCTCGCGGCGCAGGGCCCTGAAGCGGCAGCCACCTTTCGTGCCCAGCGTGCCCAGCCGCCTCAGGTGCAGCGTGGCCCGGCGCAGTTGCTCGACTACACCGCTGCTACTCTGGATAAAAGCATCGCGGCGTATCGCGGCGGCGACCACGACCAGGCCTATGACCTGTCGGTAGCGGCTTATCTGGAAGGCTTCGAGCTGGTGGAAAGTTCGCTGGATAACGTCGATGCCAGTGTGCGCAAGGATACCGAAAAAGCCCTGATGGCCTACCGTCAGTCCTTGCAGGATGGCTTGCCGGTCGAGCAGGCCGAGCAGCGGCTGGACGCGGCCAAAGCCAAGCTGACGGAGTCGGCGGGTCTGCTGGGCAGTGACGGTTTGAGCTGGTCGCTGAGTTACATATCCGGCTTACTGATTTTGCTGCGCGAAGGGCTGGAAGCGATTCTGGTGCTGGCGGCGATCCTGGCGTTCCTGCGCAATACCGGCCAACAGTCAGCGGTTCGCAGCGTCAACGTCGGTTGGGGGCTGGCGCTGTTGGCTGGTCTGGCGACCTGGGGGCTGGCCGCCTATGTGATTGACGTCAGCGGTGCCCAGCGCGAATTGCTCGAAGGCGCAACGGCCTTGTTCGCCAGTGTGATGGTGCTGTGGCTGGGAGTGTGGATGCACGACCGACGTCATGCGGCGGCCTGGCAGGATTACATCAAGAGCAGTCTGGTGGGCGGCGGCGGACGTTTCGGTTTCGCGATCCTGGCGTTTTTCTCGGTCTATCGCGAGCTGTTCGAAGTGATCCTGTTCTACGAAACCCTGTGGTTGCAAGCCGGCCCCGCTGGGCATGATGCTGTATTGGCTGGCGGCGCCACGGCATTGGTGCTGTTGGTCGGGTTGGCCTGGGTGATCCTGCGCGGCTCGGCGAAACTGCCTCTGGCGCTGTTTTTCAGCATCAATGCCGGATTGCTCTGCGCGCTGTCGGTGGTTTTCGCCGGTCATGGCGTGAAGGCGCTGCAAGAAGCCGGGATTTTCGGAACCCGTCCGGTGGCGTTCTTCGATTTCGACTGGCTGGGCATTCATGCCGATGCTTATTCCTTGGCTGCTCAAGTGGTGGCGATCGTGGCGATTGTGGTGCTGTACGGGCGCAGTTGGATGGCAGAGAAGCGTCGGTTGCAGGTTTCCTGAATAGCATTCACTGCGCTCATAATCGCGGGCAAGCCTTGCTCCCTCAGTCAGCACTCGCCTGGGGGCGCAAGGCTTGTGTGGGAGCAAGGCTTGCCCGCGATGCTTTTAATTTAGAGGAAACCACTCAATGCGTGTATGGATCGACGCCGACGCCTGCCCCAAGGCCGCGAAGGAACTGGTGGTCAAGTTCGCCTTGAAGCGCCGGTTCGAGGTGGTGCTGGTGGCCGGCCAACCGCAGATCAAGCCGGCCTTGGCCTGCGTGAAGCTGATCGTGGTGCCCAGCGGGCCTGACGCGGCGGACGATTACCTGGTGGAGCATGCCGTACCGGGTGAGCTGGTGATCTGCAGCGACGTACCATTGGCTGACCGGCTGGTGAAGAAGGGAGTTGCGGCACTGGATCCTCGGGGCAAGGAATTCGATGCGCAGAACATGGGCGATCGGCTGGCGGTGCGCAACCTGTTCACCGACTTGCGTGAGCAAGGCCACGTGGGCGGCGGGCCGCCAGCGTACAGCGAGCGGGACAAGCAGGGGTTCGCCAATGCGCTGGATCGGATACTGACGCGGTTGGCTCGAACTTCCTGAATCTTGCTCGCAATCCCTGTGGGAGCGAGCCTGCTCGCGATGACGGTGTGTCAGTAAACAGATGCATCGCCTGAACTGACGCCATCGCGAGCAGGCTCGCTCCCACATTGGATGATGGTGTTACTCGTCATTCTCGTGAGTGAGCTCCAACACCCGGTCCACCAGTTTGTTGATCCCCGAAGCCGCTTCGCTGATGCTCTGCGCCAGCATGTAGGCCGGGGTAGTGACCAGCTTGCGCGCGGTGTCTTCGACGATATCGGTGACAGCGCAGTCTTCGTGGATGCCGCCCATTTTGGTTACGGCGGCAGCGGTGTCGGCATCTGTGCCGATTGTGCAGGTCACCCCCGGACCATAGATTTTTGCCGCCAGGGCCGGGGAAATGCAGATCAGCCCCACCGGTTTTCCGGCCTCGGCAAAGGCTTCGGTCAGCGCCAGAACCTCAGGCTGGACGGTGCAGCCCGCGCCTTCGACGGCAAAGTTGGAGAGGTTCTTCGCCGCGCCGAAACCGCCAGGCACGATCAGCGCGTCGAAGTCCTCGACGTTGGCTTCGCGCAAATCCTTTACGTTGCCCCGGGCGATCCGGGCGGACTCGACCAAAACGTTGCGGCTCTCGGGCATTTGCTCGCCGGTCAGGTGATTGATCACCTGCAACTGCGCGATGTCGGGGGCGAAACACTGCACCTGTGCGCCGCGCTGGTCGAGCCGCAGCAAGGTGATCACGCTTTCGTGGATCTCTGCACCGTCATACACGCCACAGCCGGAAAGGATCACTGCAACTTTTTTGCTCATGGGCTTTTCTCCAGATTCATGGCGTTAAATGTCCACTAATTTGTCACTCGTTGCCATAGGGTTATCGAGCAGCTACACCTAATCTGCCGACTATCTCCCTGCTTTGTCTGCTCGGGTTGCGTCATGAATTTCATTCTGTGTGCCGTGCCGTTTTTCTTTGTGCTGATTGCCGTCGAGTTGCTGGCCGATCGCTGGCGGGGTGTGAGCCATTACCGCGTGGCAGACGCCATCAACAGCCTGAGCACCGGCGTGCTCTCCACCACGACCGGTTTGCTGACCAAGGGCGTGGGGTTGGTGACCTATGCGTTTGCCTTGGAACATCTGGCCGTTATCCACTTGTCTGCCGACCAGGCCTGGGTCTGGGTATTGGCCTTCGTGTTCTACGACTTCTGTTATTACTGGCTGCACCGCATGGGCCATGAGCGCAACATCCTCTGGGCGGCCCATTCGGTGCATCATCAGAGCGAGGACTACAACCTCTCCACTGCGTTGCGCCAGACCAGCACCGGGTTTGTGTTGAGCTGGATTTTCTATTTGCCGCTGGCAGTGGCCGGCGTGCCGCTGGTGGTGTTCGTCAGCGTGGCGGCGTTGAATCTGCTGTATCAGTTCTGGGTCCACACCCAACACATCCCCAAGCTCGGCTGGCTGGAGTGGTGTTTCGTCACGCCGTCCAATCATCGCGCCCACCATGCACAGAACCCTCTTTACATGGATCGCAATTACGGCGGGGTGTTCATTATTTGGGACCGTCTGTTTCGCACCTTTCAGGAAGAAGACGATAACGAACCGGTGATTTTTGGCGTGACCACGCCACTGGCGAGCTGGAACCCGTTGTGGGCCAACCTGCAGTTCTATGCACAACTATGGGCCGATGCCCGACGGGCCGCGCACTGGCGGGACAAACTGCGGATCTGGTTTATGCCCACCGGTTGGCGGCCGGCGGATGTGGCGGCCCAGTACCCGCTGAACAAACCGGACCTGAGCCAGTTCCGCAAATTCGAGGTGCCGCTGGACGGGCGCCAGCAGTGGTACGTGGCGCTGCAGTTCTGCGTCTATATTGCGCTGGGCAGTTACTTGATGAACCTGGAGAACAGTCTGCCGGTTGCTGCCCTGGTGTTGGGCTGGGGCGCGGTGGCGTTGGGTCTGTTTGTGTTGGGCGTGGCCCTGGAGAATCGCCCGTGGACCTTGAGGCTGGAGCTGTTGCGCCTGACCTCTAACTTGCCGCTGGTGTGGCTGGCGCCCCTGGCGGGACTGTGGCCGGGCACCCCGGTGGTCTGGGTCGGGTTGCTCAGCTATAGCCTGCTCAGTGGCATTGGACTGTATTGCTGCCGCAGCCGGGTTACTCGGTTGGCGTCGTAGGCTCGCTGGTCCTGGCTTGCTCCAGCCGTTCGGCTTCGAGGACTTTCCTGGCCAGGCGTGCATTCTTGATACGTCGACGCAGCCACAGGCACAGCCCCAGCACCAGCAGGGCACCCAGTACCCACAATTCATATTTCTTGATGCTGCCCAGCATGCCCTCGAGCACCGCGCCGAAGTGGTACGCGGCGGCAGCCAGGGCAGTGGCCCAGATCGCCGCGCCGATACCGTTGAGCAATAGATAGCGGCCCGGCGGGTAGCCTGACAGCCCGATGGCCACCGGCATTACCGTGCGCAGGCCGTAGACGAAGCGAAAGCTCAGCACCCAGATGTCCGGATGCCGGCGAATGTGCGCCAACGCGCGATCACCCATCAATTGCCAGCGGGGTTTTCGCGCCAGCAGCTTGCGGCCGTGCTTGCGACCCATGAAGTACCACAGTTGATCGCCCGCGTAGCTGCCGCAGAACGCCACCACCACCACCAGATTGATGTCCATGTAGCCTCGGAACGCCAGGAAACCTGCGAGTACGAGGATGGTTTCGCCTTCGAAGAACGTGCCGATAAACAAGGCCAGGTAGCCGAAGTCATGGAGAAATTGCTGGAGCATTGTCTGGGTGCTGGCGAAATGAACGCGCAGCCTAACCCTTCGGGCACATTCAGGAAAGTATCGAGATGTGTCTCGACGTGAACATTTCCTGCAACGACAATGACTGCGACGACGGGACGCAGGTGCACATATCTGTCATCTGTTCGTCATAATGGCCGTCTATAACTGTCACGCTCGCCCGTCAGCGCGGGCTCAGGAGTCTGCCGTGAGCTTTACCCCCGCCAATCGTCTGTTCCCCGCTACCCGTCTGCGTCGCAATCGCCGTGATGAGTTTTCTCGTCGGCTGGTGCGTGAAAACGTGCTGACCACCGATGACCTGATCCTGCCAGTGTTCGTGCTCGACGGTGAAAACCGTCGCGAAGCGGTGGCATCGATGCCCGGAGTTGAGCGCCTGACCATCGACTTGCTGCTCGAAGAAGCCGCCAAGTGGGTCGAGCTGGGCATTCCGGCGCTGGCGCTGTTCCCGGTCACGCCTGCCGAGCTCAAGTCCCTGGACGCCGCCGAAGCCTGGAACCCCGACGGCATCGCCCAGCGCGCGACCCGTGCCCTGCGTGCCCGTTTCCCGGAGCTGGGCGTGATCACCGATGTCGCGCTGGATCCGTTCACCACGCATGGGCAGGACGGCATTCTCGATGAAGAAGGCTATGTGCAGAACGACGTGACCGTCGATGCACTGGTCAGGCAGGCGTTGTCTCATGCCGAGGCCGGTGCGCAGGTGGTGGCGCCGTCGGACATGATGGACGGCCGCATCCAGGCGATCCGCGAAGCGCTAGAGGTGGCCGGTCATGTCAATGTGCGGATCATGGCCTACTCGGCCAAGTACGCCAGCGCCTATTACGGCCCGTTCCGTGATGCGGTCGGCTCGGCGCTGAACCTGGGCAAGGCCAACAAGGCCTCTTATCAGATGGACCCGGCCAACAGCCAGGAAGCCTTGCACGAAGTGGCGGCGGACTTGTCAGAAGGGGCTGATATGGTCATGGTCAAGCCGGGCATGCCTTACCTCGACATTCTTTGCCGAGTCAAAGACGAATTCAAAGTACCGACGTTTGTCTATCAGGTCAGCGGTGAGTACGCCATGCACATGGCAGCAATCCAGAACGGCTGGTTGAGCGAAGGGGTGATCCTCGAGTCCTTGACCGCTTTCAAACGTGCAGGAGCTGATGGCATCCTGACTTACTTTGCCGTGCGCGCCGCCCAATTGTTACGAGAGCAGAAATAGCCTCCCAGGAACTTGCGATGAATACCGAAGGACTCTCTGAAGTTGCCGTAAAAGATGCTCAGCCCGTGGTCGAGCAGGTCGCCGAGACACCGCCGGAGCATGAGGTCGTGCCTACGCCGCCGGTGGTGGCCGAGGCCCCCGTGGCCCCTGCGATTGTCATTCCCAGCCTGGATGACAGCAGCCTGTACATCCATCGCGAGCTGTCGCAACTGCAGTTCAACATCCGCGTGCTGGAGCAGGCGCTGGACGAGTCCTACCCGCTGCTGGAGCGGCTCAAGTTCCTGCTGATCTTTTCCAGCAACCTGGACGAGTTCTTCGAGATTCGCGTCGCCGGCCTGAAGAAGCAGATCACCTTTGCCCGAGAGCAGGCCGGCGCTGACGGCCTGCAGCCCCATCAGGCCCTGGCGCGGATCAGTGAGCTGGTCCACGGTCACGTGGACCGCCAGTACGCGATTCTCAATGACATTCTGTTGCCCGAGCTGGAAAAACATCAGGTTCGCTTCATTCGTCGACGCAACTGGAACACCAAGCTCAAGACTTGGGTTCGTCGCTATTTCCGCGATGAAATTGCACCGATCATCACCCCGATCGGCCTCGACCCGACGCACCCGTTCCCGCTGCTGGTCAACAAGAGCCTGAACTTCATTGTCGAGCTCGAAGGTATCGACGCCTTTGGTCGCGACTCTGGCCTTGCGATCATCCCCGCGCCGCGCCTGCTGCCGCGCATCATTCGTGTCCCGGAAGACGTCGGCGGTCCCGGTGACAATTATGTGTTCCTGTCGTCGATGATCCACGCCCATGCCGATGACCTGTTCCAGGGCATGAAGGTGAAGGGTTGCTACCAGTTCCGCCTGACCCGTAACGCCGACCTGTCGGTCGACACCGAAGACGTCGAAGACCTGGCTCGCGCCCTGCGCGGCGAGCTGTTCTCGCGCCGCTACGGTGATGCGGTGCGCCTGGAAGTGGCCGACACCTGCCCCAAACACCTGTCCGACTACCTGCTCAAGCAGTTCAACCTGCATGAGACCGAGTTGTATCAGGTCAACGGTCCGGTGAACCTGACACGACTGTTCAGCATCACCGGTCTGGACAGCCATCCGGAACTGCAATATTTGCCGTTCACACCGCAGATCCCGAAATTGCTGCAAAACAGCGAGAACATCTTCAGCGTGATCAGCAAGCAGGACATTCTGCTGCTGCACCCGTTCGAGTCGTTCACGCCCGTGGTCGACCTGCTGCGCCAGGCGGCCAAGGATCCGCATGTATTGGCCGTGCGCCAGACCCTGTACCGCAGCGGCGCCAACTCGGAAATCGTCGACGCCCTGGTGGACGCGGCGCGTAACGGCAAAGAGGTCACGGCGGTGATCGAGTTGCGGGCGCGCTTCGATGAAGAGTCCAACCTGCAACTGGCCAGTCGTCTGCAAGCGGCGGGTGCGGTAGTGATTTACGGTGTGGTCGGCTTCAAGACCCACGCCAAGATGATGCTGATCCTGCGGCGTGAAGCTGGCGAAATCGTGCGTTACGCCCACCTGGGCACCGGCAACTACCACGCCGCCAACGCTCGCCTGTACACCGACTACAGCCTGCTGACCTCCGACGATGCCTTGTGCGAAGACGTCGGCAAACTGTTCAGCCAGTTGATCGGCATGGGCAAGACCCTGCGCATGAAAAAACTGCTGCACGCGCCGTTCACCTTGAAAAAGGGCATGCTCGACATGATCGCCCGGGAGACGCAGTTCGCCCTGGACGGCAAACCGGCGCACATCATCGCCAAGTTCAACTCGTTGACCGATCCGAAGATCATCCGCGCGTTGTACAAGGCCAGCCAGTCGGGCGTGCGCATTGACCTGGTGGTGCGCGGCATGTGCTGCCTGCGTCCGGGCATCCCGGGGGTTTCCCACAACATCCATGTACGCTCGATCATTGGCCGCTTCCTGGAACATACGCGGGTGTTCTACTTCCTCAACGGTGGGGAGGAGCAGATGTTCCTGTCCAGCGCCGACTGGATGGAGCGCAACCTCGACAAGCGCGTCGAGACTTGCTTCCCGGTGGAAGGCAAGAAGCTGATCCTGCGGGTCAAAAAAGAGCTGGAAAGCTACCTCACCGACAACACCCACAGCTGGAGCCTGCAATCGGACGGTCGCTACATCCGCAACACGCCGACCGGCAACCAGAACGCACGCAGCGCCCAGGCGACATTGCTGGAGCGCTTGGGCAGCCCGTTGCTGACGGTTCGTTAAACGCCCGGCGAGCACGCGGCAGGCTCAGCTTTTGTGGCGAGGGAGCTTGCTCCCGCTGGGCCCGTAGGAGCTGCCGAGCGAAGCGAGGCTGCGATCTTTTCCCTGACGCTTGAGTATCAAGCGAAAATCAAAAGATCGCAGCCTCGCTTCGCTCGGCAGCTCCTACAGATCCAGCGGGATTGCAGTCATTGCTGCAAACAATCAGTGGATGTTCAACACAATCCCGACCCGGGTGAGCCATTCGGCTTCCTGGGCGAAGTCAGCCTGGGTCAGTTGGTTCTCTTCCAGCCAGCCTTCGGGAAACAGCACATCCAGCTCAGCTCCATCGGCGCGCAGGACCACCTGGGGCATTTCCTGGGTACCGCGGATGTGGTGGAACAGAATCGCAAAGCGCAGCAGCACGCACAGGCGAATCAGCTTGATGCCGTCATTGCCGAACTCGGCGAATTTATCCCTGGGAATATTGCGCCGGTGGCCACGCACCAATAGCGCGAGCATCTGCTGGTCTTCGCGGGAGAAACCCGCCAGGTCCGAATGTTCAATCAGATAGGCGCCGTGCTTGTGGTAGTGATAGTGGGCGATGTCCAGGCCCACCTCATGCACCTTGGCGGCCCAGCCCAGCAGTTCGCGCCAGACCCCGTCGTTCAGGTCCCAGTCGTCGGCCACCTGGTCGAAGGCGTGCAGCGCCTTGCGCTCGACCCGTGCGGCCTGTTCCTGATCGACGTGGTAACGCTCCATGAGCGAGCCCAGGGTGCGCTCACGGACGTCTTCATGATGATGGCGCCCCAGCAGGTCATAGAGCACGCCTTCGCGCAGGGCGCCCTCGCAGTGGTCCATACGTCGTAACTCGAGGGCATCGAAAATCGCTTCGAGGATCGCCAGGCCCGCCGGGAAAATCGCCCGGCGGTCGGGTTTGATCCCTTCGAAATCAATCTTGTCCGAGTCGCCCAGCTTGAACACCTTGCGCTTGAGCCAGGCCAGGCCTTCGGCGTTGACCTCGCCGGTACCGTGGCCGCCGGCCTTGAGGGCCAGGCCAATGGCGCGAATAGTGCCCGAGGAGCCAATGGCCTCATCCCAGGTCAGGCGGTGCAGGGCATGTTCGATGCTCATGATTTCCAGGCGCGCCGCCGTGTAGGCCTGGGCATAGCGGGCCGGGGTGATCTTGCCGTCGCGGAAATAACGCTGGGTGTAGCTGACGCAACCCATTTGCAGGCTTTCGCGCAGCAACGGCTCGAAGCGCTGGCCAATGATGAATTCGGTACTGCCGCCGCCAATGTCCGCCACCAGGCGTTTGCCCGGGGTGTCGGCCAGCGTATGAGAGACACCGAGGTAAATCAGGCGGGCCTCTTCACGCCCGGAAATGACTTCCACCGGATGGCCGAGGATCTCTTCGGCGCGGCGGATGAACTCGCCACGGTTGCGCGCCTCGCGCAACGCGTTGGTGCCCACGATCCGAACCGCGCCCAAGGGCATGCCGTTGATCAGTTGGGCGAACCGCTTGAGGCAATCGAGCCCGCGCTGGATGGATTCCTCGCTCAGCTGGCGCTCTTCGTCGATACCGGCGGCCAGTTGGACCTTTTCGCCGAGCCGCTCAAGAATTCGGATTTCCCCGTTCTGGGCCTTGGCGACGACCATGTGGAAACTGTTGGAGCCCAGGTCTATGGCAGCGATCAGGGACAGATTCTTGGCTTGGGATGGCGGCATGGTCAAAAAGTCTCGGTCGATAACCTCGCCATCCTGCCACGATCAACCGCTTACGCCAACGCACCTGATCCAAACCCTTGCGCCAGAGCAGCTTGCGCAGTGCCATTGTGGCGAGGGAGCTTGCTCCCGTTGGGGCGCGAAGCGGCCCCAAGACCATTCGACCCGGTCCATCAGGAAACTCCGGTTGGCCGGTTTTACGACTGCTACGCAGCCGAGCGGGAGCAAGCTCCCTCGCCACAGGAGCCTCTTTAAAGCAGCAAAGATCAGGCGTGTTCAACTGTCCCGATAAAATTCGCCAGCTCCGCCGTCTGCGGATTGGCGAACAACACCTTGGGGTCCCCCGTCTCATGCACCTTGCCCTGGTGCATGAACACCAGCTTGTCGCCCACTTCACGGGCGAAACGCATTTCGTGGGTGACCATGATCAGGGTCATGCCGTCCTTGGCCAACTGTCGCACCACGCCGAGCACTTCATTGACCAGTTCCGGATCCAGGGCCGAGGTGATTTCGTCGCACAGCAACACTTTGGGTGACATGGCCAGCGCGCGGGCAATCGCCACCCGTTGCTGCTGACCACCGGACAAGCGGTCCGGGAAGGCATCGAATTTCTCGCCAAGCCCAACCCGTTCCAGCATCTGTCGCGCCAGTTCAGCCGCCTTGGCCTTGGGTACTTTTTGAACAACCTGCGGCGCGAGCATCACGTTCTCACCGACGCTCAGGTGCGGGAACAGGTTGAATTGCTGGAACACCATTCCGACTTTCTGGCGCAGGCTGCGCAGGTCGGCGCGGGCGGCGTCGAGGTATTCACCGTCGACTTCAATCACGCCGTCGTTGATCGACTCCAGACCATTGAGGGTGCGCAGCAGGGTGGATTTACCCGAGCCGCTGCGACCGATGATCGCCACGACCTGGCCTTCCTCGATGCTCAGGTCGATGCCTTTGAGGACATGGTGATCGCCGTAGTATTTATGCAGGGCGGAAATTCTAAGCAGAGGCATGCAGTCTCCTTTCCAGGTAGCGCGCACTGAGGGACAAGGGGTAGCAGAGCAGGAAGTAACCAAGGGCCACCAGGCCGTACACCATGAACGGCTCGAACGTGGCGTTGGCGAGCATGCCGCCGGTCTTGGTCAGTTCGGTAAAGCCAATGATCGAGGTCACTGCCGTGCCCTTGACCACTTGCACCGAAAATCCCACGGTCGGCGCCACGGCGATGCGCAAGGCCTGGGGCAGGATCACGTAGCGCAACTGCTCCAATGGGTTGAGGGCCAGGCTCGAGGAGGCCTCCCACTGGCCGTTGGGGATCGCTTCGACGCAACCGCGCCAGATCTCCGCCAGATAGGCACTGGTAAACAGCGTCAAGGCGATTGCCGCTGCCATCCATGGGGAGATTTCCACCCCGGCCAGGGCCACGCCGAAGAACACCAGAAACAGCTGCATCAGCAGCGGCGTGCCCTGGAACAGCTCGATGTAGGTGCGAGCAATGTTGCGGGGCAGGGCGCTTTTGGAGATGCGCAGCACCATCACCAGCAAGCCGATCACGCCGCCCCCGATAAACGCCACCAGCGACAATGCCAGGGTCCATTGCAGGCCCGTGAGCAGGTTGCGCACCACGTCCCAGAACGTGAAATCGCTCATTGGCTGCTCCTGGCAATGTAGCGGCGACCCACCCAATTCAGGAATTGGCGGATCAACAGCGCCATGCACAAGTAGATCAGCGTGGTCAGCGCATAGGTCTCGAAGGCGCGGAAGTTGCGCGACTGAATGAAGTTGGCAGCAAAGCTCAGCTCTTCGGTAGCGATTTGTGAACAGACCGCCGAGCCGAGCATCACGATGATGATCTGGCTGGTCAGGGCCGGCCAGACCTTGCCCAGCGCCGGCAGCAGCACCACATGACGGAAGGCTTCGAAGCGACTCATCGCCAGGGCCGCGGCGGCTTCCAGTTGCCCGCGCGGGATGGCCTGGATGCCGGCGCGGATGATCTCGGTGGAATACGCGCCGAGGTTGATCACCATTGCCAGTACCGCTGCCTGCCATTCGGAGATCTGCAAGCCCAGGGACGGCAGGCCGAAGAAAATGAAAAACAGTTGCACCAGGAATGGCGTGTTGCGGATCAGCTCCACGTACACGCCGAAGATCGCCGCGAACGGACGAATATGCCACGCCCGCACCACCGCACCGACGATACCCAGGCCAACCCCGAGCAGCGCGCCGATGGCCGTCAACTCCAAGGTGAACAAGGCACCGCGTAACAGCAGGTCGGTGTTGTGCACCACCGGCATAAAATCGAACTGATAAGCCATGCTCAACCTCTCAGGCGACGGTCAGAGATCGGCCGGCAGCGGCTGCTTGAGCCAGGTCTGGGAGTTTTTCTCCAGGCTGCCATCGGTTTTGGCGGTGGCCAGGATCTGGTTGACCTTGTCCAGCAACGCCGGCTCGTTCTTGTTCACGCCCACGTACACAGGCGAATCCTTGAGTTTTACTTTCAGCGCCGGGACACGCTTGGGGTTGCGTTCGCTGATCGCGACCATGACCACGTTGCCGCTGGCGATCAGGTCCACCTGACCGGCCAGGTAGGCGGCGATGGTCGAGTTGTTGTCTTCAAAGCGTTTGATCGTGGCGCCTTGGGGAGCGACCTTGGTCAGCTCGATGTCTTCGATGGAGCCACGGGTGACGCTGATGGTCTTGCCCTTGAGGTCGTCCAGGCCATTGATGGCGGCGTCGGGCGGGCCGAATACAGCGAGGTAGAACGGCGCGTAGGCATTGGAGAAGTCGATGACTTTTTCACGCTCGGGGTTTTTGCCCAGGCTGGAGATCACCAGGTCGACCTTGCCGGTGGTCAGGAACGGAATGCGATTGGTGCTGTTGACGGGCGTCAGTTCAAGCTTGACCTTGAGCTGATCGGCCAGCAGTTTCGCGGTGTCGATGTCCAGGCCGCGCGGCTTCATGTCCGGGCCTACCGAGCCGAACGGCGGGAAGTCCTGGGGGACTGCGACCTTGAGGGTGCCACGCTTGACCACGTCTTCCAGGCCGTCCGCTTGAGCGGGCAGATGAGCGAGCATCAGGCTGGCGAACAGGGCGGTAAGCAGGGCGCTGTAACGCTTAATCATGGCGAATCTCCGCATCGGTGATGTGATTTCTGCGTTCGGACAGAGCACAGGCCATGCCAAGCTGGTTTTTAATCTGCCCAAGCCACGGTTTTACTGGTGAGGTGAGGTCTTACTGGTCTGAACAGTTGCGCCGCGTTTCGCACCGTTATCGAGCGTTGGTATTTGCCGTCGAACCCAACTGGAGCACGACTTGCCGGGCGCGACGAATAGCTTTACAACTGGTCGCTCACTGGCCCGGTTCGTCTGAAAAACCATGAATTCCATCTCGCGCGCGGTACCCGCAGTGGCGCTGCAAGCCATCCGCAAACTGATCGTCGATGAAGGCTTCGCTCCCGGGGATGCGCTGCCGTCGCAACGGGACCTGGCGTTGCAATTGGGGGTGAGTCGAGCCTCGCTGCGTGAGGCGCTTTCATCGTTGAGCGCACTGGGAGTCATCAGCGTCCAGCCGGGCAAGGGTGTGTTCGTGCAGTCGTCGGTGGAGGTTTCGCGCAGCGAACTGGCCCCGGGCTGGCCATTCGCGGCCCAGGCTTCGCCGGTGGATATCTTCCAGTTGCGTTATGCCCTGGAAGGTTTCGCGGCCGGGTTGGCGGCAGTGACGTTGAGCGCCGATGAACTCGACACACTGGAGGACAACGTCGAGGCCATGCGCCGGGAACTGAAGTCAGGGGATTTCGACGCAGCGGCGCGGCTGGACTTCGAGTTCCATCGGCGCATCCTGCAGGCCAGCGGCAACCAGGCGATGCTGAGCATTCTTACCGCCAGCGCCGACATTTTCCTGGAAAGCCAGAAACTACCGTTCATCCGAGCAGAGCGGGCGATGGAAACCTGGCAAGAACATCGCAAAATCCTTCGGGCGCTGGCCCGTCGCGCCTCGGGCGCTGCGCAAAAAGCCATGCAAGAACATGTACGTAATGCTGCACTGCGTACTGGGATCTCCTTTGTCGCGCCCGTGAACACTTGACTTGAGCTATACCCAAATACATCTGACGCCATAGCGAGACTCAATCAACTCAAGCTTCCTGAAGCGTGGAAGGGCGGCTATGATGGGCCACGTTTTTTTGCTGACAATCCCGGAGATTTCAATGAGCAGCGATCTGATCAAACACGTTACCGACGCTAGCTTCGACGAAGAAGTACTTAAGTCCGAAGGCGCGGTATTGGTCGACTATTGGGCAGAGTGGTGCGGTCCGTGCAAGATGATCGCCCCGGTCCTGGACGAAATCGCCAAGACTTACGAAGGTAAGTTGACCGTTGCCAAGCTGAACATCGACGAGAACCAGGAAACTCCGCCCAAGTATGGCGTGCGTGGTATCCCGACGCTGATGTTGTTCAAGAACGGCAACGTCGAAGCCACCAAGGTGGGTGCACTCTCGAAGTCGCAACTGGCTGCTTTCCTCGACGCCAACATCTAAGCGCCGAATGCTGCTGAAAAAGCCCCGCTAATCGCGGGGCTTTTTTCGTTACTCGGGGCTAGACGCTCGCAAACCCAGGTGTTACATTCGGCCCCGCACTGGTTTCTCCTTTGCCCCCTGCAAGCCGTCGCCGACGCACTCCTTTCGAATAAGTACGCGATCCTGTCGCCTTCTCCGCGGCGCGGCCTCATTAAGCCAAAAGCTTAATTTCCCCCCTCCATAAATGATTACGTCATTCCTATATGAATCTGACTGAACTCAAGCAAAAGCCGATTACCGAACTGCTCGAATTGGCCGAACAGATGGGCATAGAAAATATGGCCCGTTCGCGCAAGCAGGACGTGATTTTCTCCCTGCTCAAAAAGCACGCGAAAAGCGGCGAGGAAATCTCCGGTGATGGCGTGCTGGAGATTCTCCAGGACGGCTTCGGCTTTCTCCGCTCCGCAGACGCTTCCTATCTCGCCGGCCCAGACGATATCTACGTCTCGCCGAGCCAGATCCGTCGTTTCAACTTGCGCACCGGTGACACCATCGTTGGCAAGATCCGTCCTCCGAAAGAAGGCGAGCGTTACTTCGCACTGCTCAAGGTCGACACGATCAACTTCGACCGCCCGGAAAACGCGAAGAACAAGATTCTCTTCGAGAACCTGACTCCGCTGTTCCCGACCGTGCGCATGAAGATGGAAGCCGGTAACGGTTCCACCGAAGACCTCACCGGTCGGGTCATCGACCTGTGTGCACCTATCGGCAAGGGCCAGCGCGGTCTGATCGTGGCGCCGCCGAAAGCGGGCAAGACGATCATGCTGCAGAACATTGCAGCGAACATTGCCCGGAACAACCCTGAAGTTCATCTGATCGTGCTGCTGATCGACGAGCGTCCGGAAGAAGTGACCGAGATGCAGCGCACCGTGCGCGGCGAAGTGGTTGCCTCCACGTTCGACGAGCCGCCGACCCGCCACGTGCAGGTTGCCGAGATGGTGATCGAGAAGGCCAAGCGCCTGGTCGAACACAAGAAAGACGTGGTGATCCTGCTGGACTCCATCACCCGTCTGGCCCGTGCCTACAACACCGTGATCCCGAGCTCTGGCAAGGTGCTGACCGGTGGTGTCGATGCTCACGCCCTGGAGAAACCGAAACGTTTCTTCGGCGCCGCGCGCAACATCGAAGAAGGCGGCTCGCTGACCATCATCGCCACCGCGCTGGTTGAAACCGGCTCGAAAATGGACGAAGTGATCTACGAGGAATTCAAAGGCACCGGCAACATGGAGCTGCCTCTGGATCGCAAGATCGCTGAGAAGCGCGTCTTCCCGGCCATCAACATCAACCGTTCCGGCACCCGCCGCGAAGAGTTGCTGACCGCCGACGACGAACTGCAGCGCATGTGGATCCTGCGCAAGCTCCTGCATCCTATGGATGAAGTCGCTGCCATCGAGTTCCTGGTCGACAAGTTGAAGCAGACCAAGACCAACGATGAGTTCTTCCTGTCGATGAAACGCAAGTAAATCGAACAGGCCAGCAAGAGCCGGGGAAACCCGGCTTTTTGCTATCCGTGCATTCACTATTTAGAACGGGCGGCGTTAAACTCGGGCCCCCGAACGCCACGGCTACCATGAGGCTTTTGCATGCAGTATCGCGACTTGCGCGACTTTATCAGCGGTCTGGAACAGCGCGGCGAACTCAAGCGCATCCAGGTGCCGGTGTCCCCCGTACTGGAAATGACCGAGGTCTGCGACCGTACCCTGCGCGCAAAAGGCCCGGCGCTGTTGTTTGAAAACCCGACCGGTTATGACATCCCGGTGCTGGGCAACCTGTTCGGCACGCCGGAGCGCGTGGCCTTGGGCATGGGCGCCGAAGCCGTCAGCGAATTGCGGGAGATCGGCAAGCTGCTGGCGTTTCTCAAGGAGCCTGAGCCGCCCAAAGGCCTGAAGGATGCGTGGTCCAAGCTGCCGATTTTCCGCAAGATCATTTCCATGGCACCGAAAGTCGTCAAGGACGCGATCTGCCAGGAAGTGGTGATCGAGGGCGACGATGTCGACCTGGCGATGCTGCCGGTGCAGACCTGCTGGCCGGGTGATGTGGGGCCGCTGATTACCTGGGGCCTGACCGTCACCAAAGGTCCGAACAAGGATCGCCAGAACCTCGGTATCTATCGTCAGCAGGTCATTGGACGCAACAAGGTCATCATGCGCTGGCTGAGCCACCGTGGTGGTGCGCTGGACTACCGCGAGTGGTGTGAGAAACACCCCGGTCAGCCGTTCCCCGTGTCCGTGGCCCTGGGTGCGGACCCGGCGACCATCCTCGGCGCCGTCACGCCAGTGCCTGACAGTCTCTCCGAATATGCTTTCGCCGGCCTGTTGCGTGGCAACCGCACCGAACTGGTGAAATGCCGTGGCAACGATCTGCAAGTCCCGGCCACCGCCGAGATCATTCTCGAAGGCGTGATCCATCCCGGCGAAATGGCCGACGAAGGCCCGTACGGCGACCACACCGGTTACTACAACGAAGTCGACAGCTTCCCGGTGTTCACCGTCGAGCGCATTACCCATCGGATCAAGCCGATTTATCACAGCACCTACACCGGCCGTCCGCCTGATGAGCCGGCCATTCTCGGGGTGGCACTGAATGAAGTGTTCGTGCCGATACTGCAGAAGCAATTTCCTGAAATCACCGACTTCTACCTGCCGCCGGAAGGCTGCTCGTACCGCATGGCCATCGTGACCATGAAGAAGTCGTACCCAGGGCATGCCAAGCGGGTCATGCTTGGGGTCTGGTCGTTTTTGCGACAGTTCATGTACACCAAGTTCGTTATCGTCACTGACGACGATATCAACGCACGGGACTGGAACGACGTGATCTGGGCCATCACCACGCGCATGGATCCCAAGCGTGACACGGTGATGATCGAGAATACGCCGATCGATTATCTCGACTTCGCCTCGCCGGTGTCCGGCCTGGGGTCGAAGATGGGGCTCGATGCCACGCATAAATGGCCCGGTGAAACCACCCGTGAATGGGGCCGGGTTATCGTCAAGGATGAAGCCGTTACCCAACGGATCGATGCCATTTGGAATCAGTTAGGAATAGATTGATGCGTGTAACCTTGCAGCCTTCCGGGGCGGTGTTGGATATCCGGCCCGCCGAGCGGATTCTCGATGGCGCGCGACGCCTGGGCTACGAGTGCCCGCAAAGCTGCCGCAATGGCAACTGCCATGTCTGTGGTGCGCTGTTAGTGGAAGGCCGCGTGGAGCAGGCGGGCGAAGTGCGTGATCACGGTGAGATTTTCACCTGCATTGCCGAGCCCCTGGAGGACTGCGTGGTGTTGTGGGATGGCGTGCTGTCACCGGGCGAGTTGCCGGTGCGCAGCCTGGCGTGTCAGGTCACCGAGTGCGCCGACGTGGGCGGTGATGTCTGGCGAGTACGCTTGCGCGCGCCGGCGGGCAAGCCGCCGCGCTATCACGCAGGGCAGTACCTGATGATCGAGCGGGAGAATGGCGAGAAATCCGCGTTTTCCCTGGCCTCGGCGCCGCATTCGGGGCGCGAGCTGCAATTGCATGTATTGGTGCGCGAAAACAGTGCGCAGACGCTGTTGGAACAACTTCAGCGTAACCCCAATGTGCGCATCGAAATGCCCTTTGGCGACACCCATTTGTCCGAGTTGCCGGAGGGCCCACTGGTGTTGATTGCCGCCGGTACCGGCATGGCGCAGATGCACAGTCTGATCGAACATTGTCGCGCAGCGGGTTTCAAGCACCCGGTGCATCTGTATTGGGGCGTGCGGCGTCCGGAAGATTTCTATGAAATCGAGCATTGGGATGAGTGGAAAAAACTGCCGAACCTTTATCTGCACAAAGTCGTCAGCGACCTGTGCGGCTGGGGAGGTCGCTGCGGGATGCTTCACGAAGCTGTGTGCGAAGACATCAGCAATCTCAAGGATGTGTACGTCTACGCCAGCGGCTCGCCGGCCATGATCTATGCCACGCTCGATGCCTTGGTAGAAGCCGGAATGGACGCCCACCAAATGCGCGCCGACGTGTTCGCCTATGCGCCGCGGGCCTGATAGCGATTGCGCCCAAGTTGATTCATGCGATGTTGTGATCTGGATCGTACGCTTTTGTGGCGAGGGAGCTTGCTCCCGCTGGGTCGCGCAGCGGCCCCAAAAAAGCGATGAGCGCTGCGCACTCAAGCGGGAGCAAGCTCCCTCGCCACAAGAGGTGAATCCCACCTTTTCCGTCGATATAACTTCGTATATTTCGTTTCGATATTTATTCTCTAGACTAGATACCGATAACGTATATAGAGCGTGGATGGCATTTAACTTGCCTTGATCCCCGTGAACGTCAACCCCATGACGTCCCCCAATTCACTTTCCGACCCGCGAGGAGCCAACCGCTACCGGCCATGACCGCTATCGAATCCGCCATTGCCTGCTGCGCCCCATACCCGCCACGACTCGATCTGGGGCCGCAGTTGACTCGCGAGCAATTGCTCGCCTCGATGCAATTGACCATGAGTCTCCACCAAGGCGGGCCGGTGTGGTTGTTCGCTTACGGCTCGTTGATCTGGCGGCCGGAATGCACGGCGGTGGAGCGGATGCGCGGCCGGGTCCATGGTTATCATCGTGGTTTGTATCTGTGGTCTCACGAACACCGGGGTACACCGGAGTTGCCGGGGTTGGTGTTCGGCCTGGATCGCGGCGGTTCGTGCAGCGGGTTCGCCTACCGGTTGCCGGAGGAGAATCTCGAAGACTCGCTGTTTACCCTCTGGCAGCGCGAGATGCCGTTCCCGTCCTATCGTCCGCACTGGCTCAGTTGCCGTCTCGAAGACGGCAGTCGGGTGCAGGCCTTGGGGTTTGTACTGGAGCGGCACCTGCCCAGCTATGCCGGCAACTTGCCGGACCATGTGCTGAGTCAGGTATTCGAAAGCGCCTGTGGGCGCTATGGCACCACGCGCGATTATGTCGAGCAGACCATCCACGCCCTGCGCAGCCACGCCATGCCAGACCGGAATCTGGAGGCGCGGCTCAAACGCTGCAAATCAGCCCTGGATCAGGCCACCGCTTCGCGGCTCTGACTGGCGATTTGCTTGTGCCACAAGGTTGGCGCGAGGAATGCCATCGCCAGCAGGCAAGCGCCCACCAGCAATACAAAACCACCGTCCCAGCCGAAATGGTCCACCGTGTAGCCCATGGCGGCACTGGCTGCGACCGAGCCGCCCAGGTAGCCAAACAGCCCGGTGAAACCTGCGGCGGTGCCGGCGGCTTTCTTCGGCGCCAGCTCCAGCGCCTGTAAGCCGATCAGCATCACCGGGCCGTAGATCAGAAAGCCAATGGAAACCAGGGCGATCATGTCCACGGTCGGGTTGCCGGCCGGGTTCAGCCAGTACACCAGTGTCGCCACGGTCACCATCGCCATGAACACCATGCCCGTCAGACCACGGTTGCCGCGGAAGATCTTGTCCGACATCCAGCCGCACAGCAGCGTGCCGGGGATGCCTGCCCACTCATACAAAAAGTACGCCCAGGAGGTTTTATCCACCGTGAAGCCCTTGGCTTCCTTGAGGTAGGTGGGCGCCCAGTCCAGCACGCCGTAGCGCAGCAGGTAAACAAACACGTTTGCCATGGCGATGTACCAGAGCATTTTGTTACGCAGCACGTACTTGACGAAGATTTCCTTGGCGCTGAACTCGTTCTCGTGAGTGGCGTCGTAGCCTTCCGGGTAATCGTTCTTGTATTTTTCGATGGGCGGCAGGCCCACCGATTGCGGGGTGTCGCGCATGGTCGCGAAGGCAAACAGCGCCACCAGCAGCGCCACGGCCGCCGGTACATAAAACGCCGCATGCCAGTCATTGAACCAGCCCATCCCCAGCAGGAACAACGGCCCAATCAAGCCACCGCCGACGTTATGCGCCACGTTCCAGACCGACACCACGCCGCCGCGTTCTTTCTGTGACCACCAGTGCACCATGGTCCGGCCACTGGGTGGCCAGCCCATGCCCTGGGCCCAGCCATTGATGAACAGCAGGATGAACATCATGGTGACGCTGGATGTTGCCCAAGGCGCGAAACCGAAAACGAACATCACCCCTGCCGAGACCAGCAAACCGAATGGCAGGAAATAGCGCGGGTTGGAACGGTCGGACACCAGGCCCATCAGGAACTTCGAAAGCCCGTAGGCGATGGCGATGGCCGACATGGCCAGGCCCAACTGACCCCGGGTGTAGCCCTCGTCGATCAGGTATGGCATGGCCAGGGAGAAGTTTTTGCGCAGCAGGTAATAACCGGCGTAGCCGATGAAGATGCCGGCGAAAATCTGCCAGCGAAGGCGTCGGTAGGTGCTGTCTATTTTTTCTTCAGGCAGGGACGCCTGATGTGCGGCAGGACGAAAGAAAGCAAACATTCAAGGGCTCCAGATTCTTGTTATGACTGCGGATGCGAATGTTACAGTTTCGTTACCGAAAATAGCATCGCTTCTCATCGCATAAACAGTGGAAATTTCCCTTGATGAATGTTCTTAAATGAACATGTCGCTCAGGCATACGCTGATGCCGCTGTAGGAATTGCCTTATTAAGGCAGCAGATACCGGGCGCCGAGCGTGTTGCCCTGATCGCCAGGCTCAATCGTCATGCGGTCCGCAGCTTCCGGCCCCCGGACCGCTTGAGTGACTTCAGCGCACCTGCACCACCACCTTCCCCACGGCTTTGCGCTGGCCCAGGTCATTGATCGCCTGGGCGGCGTTGCTCAATGGATAGACCTGCGAGACCAGCGGCTTGAGCTTGCCTTCGGCGAACCAGCCGAACAGTTGCTGGAAGTTGGCGGCGTTGTCCTGGGGTTGGCGTTGGGCGAAGGAACCCCAGAACACGCCGACCACGGCGGCGCCCTTGAGCAGGGCCAGGTTTACGGGCAGCTCGGGGATGCGTCCGCTGGCAAAGCCGACCACCAATAGCCGGCCGTTCCAGGCGATGGCGCGAATGGCCTGGTCAAACAGGTCGCCGCCCACCGGGTCGTAAATCACGTCGGCGCCGTGGCCGTCGGTGAGGCGTTTGATTTCATCCTTGAGACTGGTTTCGCTGTAGTTGATCAGTTCGTCGGCACCGGCAGCCTTGGCCACGGCCAGTTTCTCTGCGCTACTGGCGGCGGCGATTACCCGGGCCCCCATGGCCTTGCCGATCTCCACTGCCGCCAGGCCGACGCCGCCGGATGCACCGAGCACCAGCAGGGTTTCACCGGGTTGCAGGTTGGCCCGTTGCTTGAGGGCATGCATCGAGGTGCCGTAGGTCATGCTGAAGGCGGCGGCGGTGTTGAAGTCCATGGAAGGGGGGATGGGCAGCACGTTGTAGCCTGGCACGGCCACCTGTTCGGCGAAACTGCCCCAGCCGGTCAGCGCCATGACCCGGTCACCGACCTTCAGGTGGCTGACCTTTTCACCCACGGCGCTGATGACACCCGCCGCTTCGCCACCGGGGGAAAACGGGAAGGGTGGTTTGAATTGATATTTGCCCTCGATGATCAGCGTGTCAGGGAAGTTCACGCCGGCGGCATGCACGTCCAGCAGCACTTCGTTCTTCTTCGCGACGGGGCTGGCGACGTCTTCCAGCACCAGCGATTGGGCAGGACCGAATTCTTTGCACAGCACGGCTTTCATCAGGGCTATTCCTTTGGGAGTGATGGCCGATAAGTGTAGGTGTGAGAGTCAACGGGTCAACGAGCATGCCCCGCCCTGATAGCCGGCCATAAGCTTGTGCTTGAACGGCGGGTCGGTATGCTGGGCCGCAAACCGTATGAGGAGTCGAATGTGAAAGCGTGGATCATGTTGATGCTGGCCCTGTCGTTGCCTGTGACAGCGATGGCCGAGGAAGCCAAAGAAGGCGAGGCACCGAAGGTCAATTACATCACCCTTAGCCCGCCGTTCGTGGGCAATTATGGCCTGGACGGCTCGGCGAAGCTGAGGGTGTACAAGGCTGATGTTGCCCTGCGCGTCACAGGGGATGCCGCCGTTGCGGCGGTGAAGGCCAACGAGCCGCTGATCCGTAATAAATTGGTGGCGCTGTTCGCCCAGCAAACCACCGAGGCCATGAACAATATCGAAGCCAAGGAAAAACTCCGTCAGGAAGCCTTGAAGCAGACTCAGCAGGTGATGAACGACGAGACGGGCAAACCGATGGTGGATGACCTGTTGTTCAATAACCTGATCATTCAATAAATCGGCTGGATCGTAGCCCCGGCAGCGCCATGGGGCGGTAGGCGCTGACGAAGGCTGCTTTTTTATCAGGACGCCAGGCTTTTGCGAAACCGTCCCAGGGCGATGGCAAAGAACAAAAGCCCGATTACCGCCAGCGTCAGCAAGTCCGGCCATACCACGCCAATGCCTGCATCGCGGAACAGGATCGCTGCGCTGAGGCTGACGAAATGGGTCGAAGGCGACCCTTGCATCACCCATTGCAACCATTGCGGCATGCTGTCCAGCGGCGTGCTGCCACCCGACAACAGCAGCATGGGAATGATGACCGGAATCGACAATAAGCCGAACTGCGGCGTCGAACGGGCAAGGGTGGCGAGAAAAATGCCCAGGGCGGTGCTGGCGAACAGGTAGAGCGCGGTCACCAGCAGAAATAACAGCATGGAGCCGGCAAGTGGCACGCCCAAGGCGATCTTGACGACGATTTCCAGCGAGGCCCAGGTGCATAGCACCACCACCAGCATGTTGCTCCAGATTTTCGCCAGCATGATTTCCGGTGCTGTCAGCGGTAGCACCAGCAGGTGATCGAGGGTGCCATGCTCGCGCTCGCGTAGCAGCGCGGTGCCCGTCAGGATGATGGCCAGGATCGTGATGTTGTTGACGATCTGGATCACGGCCAGGAACCACCCGCCTTCAAGGTTGGGGTTGAACAACGATCGGGTGGTGAGTCTTACGGGTGTCTGTTCGGTCGCTTGCGCCTGCCCGCTGTAGGTCAGCAGTTCCTGTTGAAAAATTCGTCCGATGTAGCCGGCGCCCATGAATGCCTGGCTCATGGCTGTGGCATCGACGTTCAGTTGCAGCGCAGGCTCGCGTCCGGCGAGCAGGTCGGCCTGGAAGTTGGCGGGCACGTTAATGACGAAGGTGTAGCGGCCACTGTCCATGACCTTGTCCAGCTCGGCATAGGGCAACGCCACCGGACTCTGGAATTCCGGTGGTTGCAGAGCCTGGGTCAACTGACGCGAAAGATGGCTTTGGTCTTCATCCACCACCGCCACGCTGGCGTTGTGGACGCCGATCACCGAGCCTGCGGCCGGCATGTAGATCGCCACGGTGAACGCGTAGCCCAAAAACAGCAGCAGCACCGAGTCATACCGCAGGCTGGTCAGTTCCTTGAGGCCAAGACGCCAGATATGTGAAAGCTTGTGCATCAGGCCTCCTGCTTTTTCAGCATGACCAGGCTGAGCCCGGTGAACACCAGGAAAAATCCCAGCAGCGCCAGGCATTGCGGCCATAACTGGCGCAGGTCCAGAGCCTTGGTGAAAGTGCCGACGGCGATGTCCAGGAAATAACCGGCGGGGAACAACTGGCCCATCACCGACGCGGCCCCGTCCAGGGATGAGCGCGGCACGATCAACCCCGAGAACTGGATCGTCGGAAGGCTGGTGATGATCATGGTGCCGAGGATCGCGGCGATCTGGGTGCGGGTAAACGCCGAGATCAATAAACCCATGCTGGTGGTCGCCAGCACGTAGAGCAGCCCGCCCAACGCCAGCGTCAGGCCGCCGCCTTTGAATGGCACGCCGAACAGCCAGCGATTCATCGCGGTCAGTAGGGCCAGATTGATCAGGCTGACGGCCAGATAGGGCGCTTGTTTGCCCAGCAGGAACTCCAGGCGGGTCAGCGGCGTGGCGTAGAAATTGGTGATCGAGCCCAGCTCCTTTTCCCGCACGATCCCCAGGGCCGTCAACATGGCCGGAATGAACGCGAGGATCAGCGCCATCACGCCCGGACCGATAGCGTTCACGCTGACCACGTCCTGGTTGTAGCGAAACCGGGTCTCCAGACTGGCTGCGCTTTGCCGGTTTCGCGCCGGGCTGCTCTGTTCAACCAGTTGTTCGAGATTGGCCTGGTGTACCGCCTGGACATAGTTGCGGCTGGTTTCGGCGCGAAACGGCATGCCGCCGTCCAGCCAGGCGCCGACGGTGGGTTGCCGACCGGCATACAGGTCACGGCCGAAGCCGGGTGGGATTTGCAGGGCCAGTTTGATTTCCGAACGTTGCAAGCGTCGATGCAGCGCGTTCGCGTCCTGGATAACCGGCTGCTCCTCGAAATAGCGGGAGCTGCGAAAAGCCTCCAGATAAGCGCGACTTTGCGGGCTCTGATCCTGATCGAACACAGCGAAGGCGAGTTTCTCCACGTCCAGTGAGATGCCGTAGCCGAAGATCACCATCATGAACAGGGCGCCGAGCAAGGCGAACGCCATCCGCACTTTGTCTCGCAGCAGTTCCTTGCCTTCCCGGCTGGCGACAGCCAACAGGCGGCCAAAGCTGAAGCCGTGGCGATCCTGCGCAGTGGCCGTGTTGTCGAGGGACACGGGCGTGGTGTCTTGCTGCTCCTGACCCTGAGCTTGTTCCAGGCAGGTGACGAACGCGGCCTCCAGCGTCTGGCCGTTGAACTGCGCCTGTAGGGCTGCGGGGGTGTCGCAGGCCAGGACTTTGCCGGCGTGCATCAGCGAAATGCGGTCGCAGCGTTGGGCTTCGTTCATGAAATGCGTGGAAAGAAATATCGTCACGCCCTGTTCGCGGGACAACTCAATCAGCAGCCGCCAAAAGTCATCCCGCGCGGCCGGGTCAACGCCTGAGGTCGGTTCATCGAGGATCAGCACCTCTGGACGGTGCAGCACCGCCACCGCGAGGGACAAGCGCTGACGCAGGCCCAAGGGGAGCGCGCCGCAAGGTTGGTCGGCGAGGCCCTGGAGATTGAAGCGCTGGATCAGCTCGTCGATGCGCACGTCGCTGTCGGCCTTGGGCAGATCGAACAGCTTCGCATGCAAGGCCAGGTTCTGGCGCACGCTCAGTTCGCCGTACAGTGAAAAGCTCTGAGACATGAAGCCCACCCGTTTGCGGGTGGCCAGGTCCTTGGCGTTGACTGGGTTACCCAACAGTCGGGCGCTGCCTTCGCTGGCGGGCATCAGCCCGGTCAACACCTTCATGGTGGTGGTCTTGCCGCAACCGTTGGAGCCCAGGAAGCCAAAGATCTCACCGCGACCGATCGCAAAGCTGACGTTGTCGACTGCGGTGAAATCGCCGAAGCGCAAGGTGAGGTCGTGGGCCTGGATAGCGATGTCGGCGTTGTCAGTCCTGGGAGGGATCGTCAGCGGCTCGGTGTTGTGGCCGCTGTCACCCTGGAAATAGGTAAAGGCCGAGTCGAGCTTGCCGTCGGGTGTGATGCCTGCCAGTTCGGCGCTCAAGCCCTTGGCGATCAAACGTCCATTATCGAGCATCAGGCAATGCTCGAACTGTTCGGCTTCCTCCATATAAGCCGTGGCGACCAGCAGGGTCAGTTGCGGTCGTTGCCGGCGCACGTCTTCTATCAGCTCCCAAAAGCGCCGGCGCGACAGCGGGTCCACGCCGGTGGTGGGTTCGTCGAGAATCAGCAGGTCCGGCTCGTGGATCAGCGCGCAACACAGGCCGAGCTTTTGTTTCATTCCCCCCGACAGTTTGCCTGCCGGACGTTCGGCAAAACGCTGCAGGTCGGTCGCCAGCAGTAGCTTGCCCATGCGTTGTTCGCATTCTGCCCGCGAAAGCCCGAACAGCGTGGCGAAAAACCGGATGTTCTCGCTTATCGACAAATCAGGATAAAGATTGCCCCCCAGTCCTTGGGGCATGAAGGCGATGCGTCGATAAAGCGTACTGCGATGGCGTCGATCCTCGATTGACGCTCCCAGTACTTGTAGCTCGCCCGTCTGGAGTTTCTTGACCCCGGCAATCAGCCCCAGCAGGCTGGATTTTCCTGCCCCGTCCGGGCCGATCAGGCCGCAGCGAGTGCCGATGGGCAGGCTGAAAGCGATATCGTTCAAGGCTGCAAGCTGGCCGTAATGGTGCTCAAGGCCCCTGACGTGCAATGCCGGTTCGCCAACGGTGGCGCTCATTGCAAGTTGGCCGGCCAGTCAATGGGAGCTGTACGGACGTAACCGGCGCCGGGCATGCCCGGTTTTGCCTGGGGAACTTCGCCGGGCCGAGTCAGGCGTATCTTGACGCGGAACACCAGTTTCTGGCGTTCATCACGGGTTTCGACTTCTTTGGGGGTGAACTGGGATTTGGCCGCGACGAAGCTGACCGTTGCCGGCAATGGTCGATCGGGCAGCGCATCGAGCAGCAGGCGCGCCTGATCGCCCACCGCCAGTTTCCCAGCCACGGACGCCGGCAAATACAGGTTCATGTATTGGTCGTTCGGATCGATCATCAGCAGCACCCGGCCACCGGCGCCCAGCACTTCGCCTGGCTCGGCCAGGCGTAGCTGAATCACCCCGTTAATGGGCGCGCGCAGGCTGCTGTCCTCGATTTCGCTGGTCAGTTGGGCGACTTGCGCCTGGGTCGCAGCGATGGCGGCGGCCGCTGCCGATACCTGGGCTCGGGCAGCGTTGACTGCGGCGTTAGCCGTGTCGAAACGGGCTTGTTGTTGGTCGATCACCTGGCTACTGGCGTACCCGCGCTTGGACAGTTCCTGGGTTCGTTTGAGCTCTTGGTGGGCGAGCAATTGTTCGCTCTGGCGCAGTTGCACATTGGCTTGTGCCGCGGACAGGTTTTCCCGGGCGCGCGTCACTTCGGCTTCGGCCTGGTTGCGCTGGGCCTCCAGGGTTCGGGTGTCCATGCGCGCCAGGAGCTGGCCTTTGCTGACGACGTCGCCTTCGTCAACCTGAACGTCGGCCAGGCGCCCGGGTGTCTTGCTGGCGATCTGGACTTCGGTGGCTTCCAGGCGCCCATTACCCATGCTCAGGCCTTCCGGCAGGCGATCCTGGCGCGACTTCCAATAGCCAAATCCGCCGGCGGCCAGCAACACAGCCATCAAGGCGAAGGCAAAAAAACGAGAGGTACGAGGGTTCGTCGACATGTCCTGCATCCTGCGGCTGTAGCATTGCAGTCTGCTGGATCCGCTACCGGCCCAGCTTGATATCCATCAACTCATGGAGGATCAGCGTAGGGCAATGACAGCCGCCCACTGCTGCGCCGTCACCGGCATCACCGACAGTCGCGAGCCTCTTTGCACCAGCGGCATTTCAGCCAGGGCGGGTTGCTGCTTAAGGTAGTCGAGCTTCAGCACACGGGGAAACGTCTCGACATGGACCACGTCGATTGCAGTCCAGGGATTTTTATCCGGGCTGGCCTTGGGGTCGAAATAGTGGCTGTCGGGTTCCAATGCCGTCGGGTCAGGGTAGGCCGCCCGGATGATTTGTCCAATACCGGCTATACCCGGCTCCGGGCAACTGGAGTGATAGAAGAAGAACGAGTCACCCACTGTCATGGCCCGCAAGAAGTTGCGTGCCTGGTAGTTGCGAACCCCGTCCCATCGCGCCTGGCCGAGCTTTTCCAGCCCCTGGATGGACAATTCGTCGGGCTCGGATTTCATCAGCCAATGGGCCATGATTTCTACTCCTGGGCGGGAATGATAAAAAAAGTTCAGCGATCTTATGACAAACCGACAGTCGGTTGACGTCAGAGTTTGCGTGTTGATGCAGGTTGCCGCAAAATGCCGGCCTTCCAAGCTTTACGCTGCTGCACGGCCAATAAGAAAACCGCTGCTGTCATCGTGTGTGATATGCCTTGAGGGGGGCAATCGATGAAACGCAAACCGGATTTGTTGTGGATCTTAGTCATTCTGTTCGGCCTGGGTGTCGTTACCACGGGATACGCCCAGAGTTTGTGGGCCAGCAAGACCGATACACCGATGGAAATTACCCAACCCGCGCCTTCGCTCAAACGCTAAGCCGGTCGTCCGGACGCCGCTGTTTCCCTGCGGCATCTACCCCGCGATATACCAATGCCTGTCGCTGACCGTTCCCCGCAGCGGCACGTCCCAGCTCGCCTGCGCCAACCGTTCGACTTTCTGACATTCATGGGCCAGTCCCAGCAGTGTCGGCTTGCGCCACTGCTTGCGGCGCGCCAGATACGCCAGGCTGCGGTCATAAAAACCACCGCCCATGCCCAGCCGACCTCCCACATCGTCAAACCCCACCAGCGGCAATAACACCAGGTCCAGCGTCCAGACCTTGCGTTGCCGGGCGATGTTCATTTGCGGCTCCAGAATACGAAAACGATTGGGTCGCAGCTTTTCGCCGGGGCGGATGCGTTGAAAGGCCATCTTGGTCTGCGGCCAGGGGCTGAGTACCGGCAGATAAGTGGCCTTGCCCCGGCGCTGGGCGGCGCGCAGCAGCAGGCGCGGGTCGATCTCGCCGTCGTTGGGCAGGTACAGGGCGATGTGTTTTGCTCGGCGAAACAGCGGGTGCTGGGCCAGTTGCCTGTAGAGCCCGCGAGCAGCTTCACGCTGTTGGGCAGGTGTCAGGGCGCGACGGGCCTGGCGTAGCAGGCGGCGGAGTTGCGGGCGGGGCAGCAGCGCGGGTTCGGTCATATCGATATTTCACGCAATCGGTGGCGACAGCACAGCGTAACCGCAAAGCACGGCGCTCAGAAATGCCTGCACCAGACACAACAATGCCAGTCTTGATGACTGGCATTGTGAGAATCAGGCTCCCCGGATGAACCGCTGTCGGCTTAGCCCTTGAACCCGAAAGTTCAAGGTGGAAGTTGCAGGGGGCGTTAAGGCTTTCCGTCAAGCGGACATGCACACCGGCCCCAACGTGCAACTCCCGTGGTTGTGCGTATCGGCTCAGGGACATCACCAACTGGCAAGCACCCCAGGGAGTGACGCAAGTATACCCCAGGCAGCCTCGCGAATCAGCTCTTGCTGACGTCCGGGTCAGTGGCCAGTACCAGATCCACCCGATCGAGCAGGTCGCGCACCTGCTCACGAGTCGAGCCGCTGACTTGCACGTCCGGCGTATCCTGGCGATGCAGCAGCTCGTGGGTGATGTTCAAGGCAGCCATTACAGCAATGCGGTCGGCGCCGATGACTTTGCCGCTGCTGCGGATCTCGCGCATCTTGCCGTCCAGGTAACGGGCGGCGCTCACCAGGTTGCTGCGCTCTTCCTGGGGGCAGATGATCGAATATTCTTTATCGAGGATCTGCACGGTAACGCTATTGCTTGAACTCATGAGTCTTGCTCCAGGGCCTTGAGGCGCGAAATCATCGATTCGACCTTACGCCGGGCGATTTCGTTTTTTTCAATGAGGTGCGCGCGTTCCTCGCGCCAGGTCTTTTCCTGAGCTAATAGGAGTCCGTTTTGGCTCTTAAGTTGCTCGACCCGGTCAATTAGCAATTCGAGTCTGGCCATCAGCGCTTGCAGGTCGGTGTCTTCCATTGTGTCCACTGAAGATTGTGTCTGATGGGGATAAGGGTCGCACAGCCTCTGATAGTCTTGGCGAGTCTGTCGATGTAGGATACAAGGCCTCCATTCTAGACATAGCGCCGTCTGGCGCCTAGCTGCCCATGCCCATTCAGAATTCCCCGTATCAAGCGTTTGCCACCCTGCTGAGCACCAGCGGTCATCCCGTCTCGCCTGCCGAACTGCATGGCCTGTTGCTCGGGCGCAGTTGCGCCGGCGCCGGCTTCGATGCCGACGGCTGGCTGGCCGACGCCGCCGAGTTGCTGGAAGGCGAGCCGGCGGACAACGTGCGCAATGCCCTCATTGGCCTGCAGGAAATGGTCAAGGGTGAGTTGACCAGCGATGACATGACCGTCGTCCTGCTGCTGCCTACCGATGACGCCCCGTTGGCCGAACGCGCCG
This sequence comes from Pseudomonas sp. Q11, assembly GCF_024494355.1. Taxonomy (GTDB): domain Bacteria; phylum Pseudomonadota; class Gammaproteobacteria; order Pseudomonadales; family Pseudomonadaceae; genus Aquipseudomonas; species Aquipseudomonas hefeiensis. The sequence continues at coordinate 120,913 of NZ_JAKNQY010000005.1, forward strand.
TTGCGCTGGGCCAATGGTGCCAGGGCTTCCTCGCCGGCTTCGGCCTGACCCGTCGCGAATATGCGTTGAGCGACGAGGCCAAGGAAGTGTTGCAAGACCTGGCGGCGATCTCTCAGGTCCAGGATGCCCTGGAAGAGTCCGATGACGGCGAAAGCGACTACATGGAAGTGATGGAGTACCTGCGGGTCGCGCCATTGCTGCTGTTCACCGAGACCAAGAAAACCGATGCAGCGGCCGCCAAGCCATCCTTGCATTAATTTTTAGAGGGAACCCCGTCTGCCCATGATTCATATCCCGAAATCGGAATACAGCCGTCGCCGCAAGGCCCTGATGGCGCAGATGGAACCCAACAGCATCGCAATCCTGCCCGCCGCCGCCGTTGCGATCCGCAACCGCGACGTCGAGCACGTTTACCGCCAGGACAGCGACTTTCAATACCTCAGCGGCTTCCCCGAGCCGCAAGCGGTGATTGTGCTGATGCCCGGGCGGGCCCATGGCGAATACATCCTGTTCTGCCGCGAACGCAATGCCGAGCGGGAGTTGTGGGATGGCCTGCGAGCGGGCCAGGAAGGGGCGATGCGTGACTATGGCGCCGACGATGCATTTCCCATCACTGACATCGACGACATTCTGCCCGGCCTGATCGAAGGCCGTGACCGGGTGTACTCGGCCATGGGCAGCAACCCGGAATTCGACCGGCACCTGATGGAGTGGATCAACGTGATTCGCTCCAAGGCCCACCTCGGCGCCCAGCCGCCGAACGAATTCGTTGCCCTGGATCACCTGTTGCACGACATGCGCCTGTATAAATCGGCAGCAGAGCTGAAGGTGATGCGCGAAGCGGCGCGGATTTCCGCCCAGGCGCACATCCGGGCCATGCAGGCCGCGCGCGCGGGGCTGTACGAGTACAGCCTGGAGGCCGAGCTGGATTATGAGTTTCGCAAGGGCGGCGCGAAAATGCCGGCCTATGGCTCGATCGTCGCGGCGGGTCGCAACAGCTGCATCCTGCATTACCAGCAGAACGACGCACTGCTCAAGGACGGCGACCTGGTGTTGATCGACGCCGGTTGTGAAATCGACTGCTACGCCAGTGATATCACCCGTACCTGGCCGGTCAGCGGCAGGTTTTCGCCCGAACAGAAGGCAATCTACGAAGTGGTGCTGGCCGCCCAGGAAGCGGCGTTCGCCCAAATCGCGCCGGACAAACACTGGAACCAGGCCCACGAAGCAACAGTGCGGGTCATTACCGAGGGGCTGGTGCGCCTGGGCCTGCTGGAGGGCGAGGTGGACGAGTTGATCGCCAGCGAAGCCCACCGGGCCTTCTACATGCACCGCGCCGGCCACTGGTTGGGTATGGACGTACATGACGTTGGCGAATACCGGGTCGGCGGCGAATGGCGGGTACTGGAAGTCGGCATGACATTGACCGTGGAACCGGGTATCTACATCGCCCCGAACAACCGCAACGTAGCGAAAAAATGGCGCGGCATTGGCGTGCGCATCGAGGATGACGTGGTAGTGACCAAGACCGGTTGTGAAATCCTGAGTCACGGCGTACCCAAGACGGTCGCCGAAATCGAGGCCCTGATGGCCGCCGCCCGGGCTGATGCGGCATGAGCCGGGTCAATCTGGCGATCGTCGGCGGAGGCCTGGTAGGCGCGAGCCTGGCCCTGGCCCTGCAGGCCGGCGCCAAGGCTCGGGGCTGGAAGATCATCCTGATCGAGCCCTTCGCCCCCGGTGATGCCTGGCAGCCGAGCTACGATGCCCGTTCCTCGGCGTTGTCCTTCGGGTCCCGGCAGATTTATCAACGCTTGGGTATCTGGCAGGAAGTTTCCCGTCGCGCCGAGCCGATCAAGCAGATTCATGTGTCCGATCGCGGACGGTTTTCCACGGCGCGGTTATCGGCCATGGAGGAAGGGGTACCTGCTCTGGGCTACGTGGTGGAAAACGCCTGGCTCGGCCAGTGCCTGTGGCAAGGGCTGGACACTGAGGTGGTGAGTTGGCGCTGTCCGGCTCAAGTCACCCGAATGGAGCCCATGGTCGGCGGTTATCGTCTGACGCTCGATGACGAGACCACCCTGGAATGCGATCTTGCCGTGCTGGCTGACGGTGGTCGTTCCAAGCTGCGCGAACAGCTGGGTGTTGGCGTGCGCAATCGCCCTTACGGTCAGAGCGCGCTGATTGCCAACATCACCCCCGGCGAAGCCCACAACGGCATGGCCTTCGAACGCTTCACCGACGACGGTCCGATGGCCTTGTTACCGCTGCCGGAGAACCGTTGCGCGCTGGTCTGGACCCGTCAGGGCATGGACGCGCAACGGCTGGCGGCTCTGGATGAGCGCAGCTTCCTCAGTGAGTTGCAGGGCGTGTTCGGTTATCGCCTGGGCACCTTGAAACAGGTTGGCGCTCGACATCTTTATCCGTTGGCGCTGGTGGAAGCCGAAGAACAGGTCCGCCCGCATCTGGCGATCCTGGGCAACGCGGCCCACAGTCTGCATCCGATTGCCGGCCAGGGGTTCAACCTGTCCCTGCGCGATGCCCAGGCCCTGGCCGAAGCCTTGCTCGACAGTGACAGTGCGCCGGGAGATTTCGCCGTGTTGCAAGCCTATCGCGAGCGTCAGCGGATGGATCAGACCCTGACTGTGGGTTTCTCCGACCAGGTCACACGCCTGTTCAGCAGCAACCTGCCGCTGGTGTCCCTGGGCCGCAATCTTGGCCTGTTGGGGCTCGACCTGCTGCCCCCGGCCAAGCGCTGGTTCGCCCGCCAGGCCATGGGGCTGGGGACGCGTCCCGATGCGTGAGGTCTGGTTTGATCATTTTTCTCACGGGCGACTCATGTCGCCAGCACAACAGGCTTAAAGCATGGAATTGCGTGCAGATCTGCTGATTGTCGGCGCCGGTATGGTCGGCAGCGCCCTGGCGCTGGCCTTGCAGGGCAGTGGCTTGCAAGTGCTGTTGCTCGACGGCAGCCCGATGAGCGTCAAACCCTTCGATCCCCTGACGGTATTCGAGCCGAGGGTCAGTGCCTTGTCGACGGCGAGCCAACGGATCCTTGATCGCCTGGGGGTCTGGGACGGCATCACCGCCCGGCGCGCCAGCCCCTATACCGACATGCACGTCTGGGACGGCAGCGGCACCGGGCAGATCCATTTCTCGGCGGCCAGCCTGCATGCCGAGGTCCTGGGACACATCGTCGAAAACCGTGTCGTACAGGATGCCCTGCTGGACCGTCTGCATGACTGCGACCTGGGCCTGCTGGCCAACGCGCGGCTTGAGCAGATGCGCCGCTCCGGCGATGACTGGTTGCTGACCCTGGCCGATGGCCGCACCCTGCGGGCACCGCTGGTGATCGCCGCCGACGGTGCGAACTCCGCCGTGCGTCGCTTGACGGGTGTCGCCACCCGGGAATGGGATTACCTGCACCACGCCATCGTGACCAGTGTGCGCAGCGCCCGGCCTCATCGAATGACCGCATGGCAACGCTTCACGGACAACGGGCCCTTGGCGTTTCTGCCATTGGAGCGAGACGGCCAGCAGGACTGGTGCTCAATCGTCTGGTCCACCACCCCTGGCGAGGCGCAGCGGTTGATGGCGCTTGAGGAAGCGGATTTCTGCAACGAGCTGGAGCGGGCCTTCGAAGGTCAACTGGGTGCGGTGCTGAGCGCCGATACACGTTTGTGCGTACCGCTGCGCCAGCGCCATGCCAAGCGCTACGTGGCCGAAGGGCTGGCGCTGATCGGCGATGCGGCCCACACCATCCATCCGCTGGCCGGGCAGGGGGTGAACCTGGGTTTCCTGGATGCCGCCGTGCTGGCCGAAGTGCTGCAGCAGGCCGCTGGACGGGGTGAGCGACTGGCGGACGTGAAGGTGTTGAGCCGCTACGAGCGCCGACGCATGCCCCATAACCTGGCGTTAATGGCCGCGATGGAAGGGTTTGAACGCTTGTTCCAGGCCGATCCGTTGCCGGTGCGCTGGTTGCGCAATACCGGGCTGAAACTGGTGGACAGTCTGCCCGAGGCCAAGGCGTTGTTCGTGCGGGAGGCGCTGGGGTTGACCGGGGACTTGCCGGATTTGGCCAAGGTCTGAAAGATGGGGTGGGGCTTATGGCCCTCTCGCGGGCAAGCCTTGCTCCCACAGGGGGCCATGTGGGACGAGCTTTTGTGGGAGCAAGGCTTGCCCGCGATGGCGGACGCAAAAAACACAGCACATCGCATGGTTGCAACATTTGGAAACGTGTCTGCCCACTGTTCGATTGAGAAGGTAAATGTGAGTCCTTATCATTTGCGCTCCTTTCCAATCGAGAGACCGCTCCCATGTTGGCATCCAAGCGTCTGCTGTCCGTCCTCGCCTTGACCCTGATCGGCTCTACCGCCGCCCAGGCTGCCGATGAGGTGGTGGTCTACTCCTCGCGTATCGATGAACTGATCAAGCCGGTTTTCGATGCGTACACCAAGAAGACTGGCGTCTCGGTGAAGTTCATCACCGACAAGGAAGCGCCATTGATGCAGCGGATCAAGGCCGAGGGTGAGAACGCCACCGCCGACCTGCTGCTCACCGTTGACGCCGGCAACCTCTGGCAGGCCGAGCAGATGGGGATTCTCCAACCGTTCACTTCCAAGGTGATAGACGCCAACATCCCGGCCCAGTACCGTGCGTCTTCCCATGCCTGGACCGGCCTGAGCCTGCGGGCGCGGACCATTGCCTATTCCACCGACCGGGTTAAACCGGGCGAACTGACCACCTATGAAGCCCTGGCGGGTAAAGAGTGGGAAGGCCGCCTGTGCCTGCGCACCTCGAAGAAGGTCTACAACCAGTCCTTGACCGCCACCTTGATTGAAACCCACGGCGCGGAAAAGACCGAGGAAATCATCAAGGGCTGGGTCAAGAATCTGTCCACCGACGTGTTCTCCGATGACACGGCATTGCTTGAGGCCATCAATGCCGGGCAGTGCGACGTCGGCATCGTCAACACTTACTACTTCGGGCGCCTGCACCAGCAGAAGCCGGACCTGAAGGTCAAGCTGTTCTGGCCGAATCAGGCCGACCGTGGCGTGCACATCAACCTTTCGGGCATCGGCCTGACCAAATACGCACCGCACCCGGAAGCGGCGAAGAAGCTGGTGGAGTGGATGACCACGCCTGAGGCCCAGAACATCTTCGCCGACGTGAACCAGGAGTTCCCGGCCAACCCGAACGTGGAGCCCTCCAAGGAAGTCGCCGCCTGGGGCAAGTTCAAGGCCGACACCCTGCCGGTTGAAGTGGCGGGTAAACGCCAGGCCGAAGCCATCCGCCTGATGGATCGCGCTGGCTGGAACTAAAAAAGCACCAAAGATCGCAGCCTGCGGCAGCTTCTACAGAGGAACGCGTTCCAATGTAGGTGCTGGCGCAGGCTGCGATCTTTTTTTTGCGGTTTAATAGGCGTTTGCTGACTGCCCCGAGACTTCCCCTTGACCCACCCCGTCCAACGCCGTTGGTACCCTCTGGTTTTTGCTATTGCCGCGCTGGTGCTGTTGCCCTTGAGCGTCTTGTTGCTGTCCTGGCAGAGCATCGACCAGCAAATCTGGTCCCACCTCTGGGATACCCAGATGCCACGCTTGTTGGGCAACACCCTGACGCTGATTGTCGGCGTGGGTGTCGGTGTAACGTTGTTGGGCGTCAGTCTTGCCTGGCTCACCAGCCTGTGTGAGTTCCCCGGCCGACGTTGGCTCGACTGGGCGTTGATGTTGCCGTTTGCGATTCCAGCCTACGTGTTGGCGTTTGTCTTCGTGGGTTTGCTGGACTTTGCCGGCCCGGTGCAGACATTGATGCGCGAATGGTTCGGCAGCGACCTGCGCCTGCCTCGGGTACGCTCTACCGGCGGCGTGATCCTGGTGTTGGTCCTGGTCTTTTACCCGTACGTTTATTTGCTGGCGCGAAGTGCGTTCCTGGCGCAAGGCAAAGGATTGATGGAAGCGGCCCGGGTGCTGGGGCAGTCGCCGTGGCAGGCGTTCTGGCGCGTGGCGCTGCCAGTGGCCCGACCGGCCATCGGTGCCGGCGTGGCGCTGGCATTGATGGAAACCCTGGCGGATTTCGGCGCGGTGTCGGTGTTCAACTTCGACACCTTCACCACGGCCATCTACAAGACCTGGTACGGCTTCTTCAGCCTCTCCAGCGCGGCGCAACTGGCCAGCCTGTTGTTGCTGGCGGTGATGCTGGTGCTTTACGGCGAACGCCGCGCCCGAGGCGCCCAGCGTGCCAGCAACGAGCGACCCCGAGTCAAGGCGCTTTATCACTTGCGCGGCCTCAAGGCTGTGGCGGCCAGCGGTTGGTGCGCCCTGGTGTTCGCCTGTGCATTCGTGATTCCGATGCTGCAATTGGTGGTGTGGTTCTGGCAACGTGGTCGGTTCGATCTGGACGAGCGTTATGCCGGACTGATCGTCCACACCCTCTATCTGGGTGGGCTGGCGGCGCTAGTCACTGTTTGCGTCGCCTTGCTGTTGGCTTTCGCCCGACGTCTGGCGCCGACCCGTCCCATTCGCGCCGGCGTCGGCCTGGCGAACCTGGGTTACGCCTTGCCCGGTTCGGTGCTGGCGGTGTCGATCATGCTTGCCTTCAGCTATCTGGACCGCGAAGTGGTCATCCCCCTGTCAACCTTGCTCGGCGGTGCCGGCAAACCGTTGCTGTTGGGCAGCCTGTCGGCTCTGCTGCTGGCCTATCTGGTGCGCTTTTTGGCTGTGGCCTACGGTCCATTGGAAAGCAGCCTGGCGCGAATCCGTCCTTCTTTGCCTGAAGCGGCACGCAGTCTCGGGGTCAGTGGGCCGCGACTGTTTTTCAAAGTGTATCTGCCATTGCTGTTGCCGGGCACCTTGAGTGCGGCGTTGCTGGTGTTCGTCGATGTGCTCAAGGAAATGCCCGCAACCCTGCTGATGCGCCCGTTCGGCTGGGACACGCTGGCGGTGCGAATCTTTGAAATGACCAGTGAAGGGGAGTGGGCCAGGGCCGCATTGCCGGCGCTGACCCTGGTGCTGGTGGGGTTGTTACCGGTCATCGGGTTGATACGACGTTCGGCCCATCGAAACAGCTAGGTGTCAGTCCTACATCATGCGGCTACAATGCGCGGCATTCGGTGCGGTCCGCCTGTCGGACCGGGCAACTGAGAGCGTCTGAAACGTTTTTTAAGCGTTCACGCTACACAGTGCTCGTCCGCACCTTCGCCAAGCCCGGAAGGAGACACCCATGGGACAGCGTACGCCTCTGTATGACCTTCATCTCGCCCTTGGCGCGAAGATGGTCGATTTTGGCGGTTGGGATATGCCTTTGCATTACGGCTCGCAGGTTGAGGAGCACCATCAGGTGCGTCGCGACTGCGGGGTGTTCGATGTATCCCATATGACCGTTATCGATGTCGCCGGTCCCCAAGCCAAGGCCTGGTTGCAGCGCTTGCTGGCCAATGATGTCGATCGCTTGCAGGACACAGGGCGTGCCTTGTACAGCACCATGCTGAACGAGCGCGGCGGCATCGTCGACGACATGATCATTTACCGTGTCGAGGACGGCTATCGGCTGGTCTTCAACGCCTCGACCCGCGATCAGGACCTGGCCTGGATGCAGGCACAGCTCGGTGAGTACGACGTGCAACTGGTTGAGCGTGCCGAACTGGCAATGCTCGCGATCCAGGGGCCCCAGGCGCGGCACAAGATTGCCGAACTGGTCTCGCAATCGCGCGGGCAACTGATCCAGCAACTCAAGCCTTTCGAAGGCCGTGCCGACGGTGACTGGTTCATCGCCCGTACCGGCTACACTGGCGAAGATGGCTTGGAGATCGTCCTGCCTGCCTACGAAGCCCCAAGTTTTTTCAACGATCTGGTGGGCGCCGGCATTTCTCCCATCGGCCTTGGTGCTCGCGATACCTTGCGCCTTGAGGCCGGTATGAACCTCTATGGCCAGGACATCCATCAGGACGTTTCTCCGCTGGCCTCGAACATGGCCTGGAGCATCGCCTGGGAACCGGCGAGCCGTCAGTTCATCGGGCGCAGTGCACTGGAAGCCGAGCTGGCTGGCGGTGTGCAGCAAAAACTGGTGGGCCTGGTGCTGGAAGAGCGCGGCGTTCTGCGGGCTCATCAGGTGGTCCGCATCGCCGATGTTGGCGAAGGAGAGATCACCAGTGGTAGTTTTTCTCCTACGCTTAGCAAGTCAATTGCCTTGGCACGCGTTCCGACGGCCACCGCCGATCGTGCCGAGGTGGAAATTCGTGGTAAGTGGTACCCGGTACGAGTGGTCCAGCCGACCTTCGTCCGCCATGGCAAAACCCTGATCTAACCTTTTGCGGCGGGCCGCTGGCCGCTGACACTTCTCTTGAGGACACTGACTATGAGCAATATCCCTGCCGAACTGCGTTTTGCCGATAGCCACGAGTGGGCGCGCCTGGAAGCTGACGGTACGGTCACCGTAGGCATCAGCGATCATGCGCAGGAAGCTCTGGGTGATGTGGTGTTTGTCGAACGGACCGAGGTCGGTAAGGTTTTTTCCGCAGGTGACCAGGCCGGTGTGGTGGAGTCGGTAAAAGCCGCTTCCGACATCTACTCGCCGATCAGTGGCGAAGTGATCGCAATCAACGAGGACTTGGACGGTTCACCGGAATTGCTGAACTCCGATCCCTACGGCGCATGGATTTTCAAGCTCAAGCCAAGCGACAAGGCCGAGCTGGACAAGCTGCTTGATGCGGCAGGTTACAAGTCCGCTATCGGCGAATAAGCAACAAACCTGTGGGAGCGAGCCTGCTCGCGATAGCTGTGGGTCAGTCAATATGGTTGCCACTGATCCACCGCTATCGCGAGCAGGCTCGCTCCCACAGGTTTCAGGTGCCTTGGAGATAATTGCCAGGCAAAAAAATGCCGCTCAATCGAGCGGCATTTTTCATCGGTCTGGAATCAGTCCTGGACGACGGCGTTTTTCGCCAGGATCGCATTGGCCAGTTCCATGTCGGTGGCTTGCAGGTCTGGGTTGTCGGCACGGACTTTCTGCATTGCCGCTTCCAGGTATGGACCACGGATACCGCCGTCGCTGGCAACGAAACTGCCGGCGTCATCCTGGGCGGCGACGATCAGCTTGTTATCCTTGAAAGTCAGGTAGGTGGAACCGGTGGTTGCACCGGACGAGATGACGTTACGCCAAAACGTGTCGGCCATTGCCGAGCCGACAGGGAGAGCAAGCAAGGCCAAGGTCGCGACAGCAAGTTTGAGACGCATGATAGGTGACTCCACTGGGTTAACTATGACTTTGGATAGCCAGCCCGTCGATTCAGTTCCATGACGTCTCAGTCTGCCCGTTCTACCAGCAGCACCGCGCCTTCCTGTGCCACCACCCTGACCCGCGTGCCAACGGGCGACTCGGGCCCCTTGGCCAGCCAGACACCGTCCGCCACCTTGATCTTGCCGCGTCCATCGATAATCGCCTCATGAATCTGAAAGACCTTGCCGATCAGTTCTTGCCCGCGCAGGTTCAGGAGCGGCTGATCGCTTTGGCGCACTGCGCTGCGCTGGCGTCGCCACCAGTACAGTGCTGTGGCGATGGCGAAAAGGCCGAACAACAGGAACTGCATTTCCCACGGCATCTGCGGCAGGATGAACGTGAGCACGCCGACCGCGGCGGCGGCCATGCCGATCCATAGCAGGTAGCCGCCGGCGCCAAATACTTCGAGGATCAGCAGGATGACGCCCAGCGCCAGCCAGTCCCAGTACGACAGTTGTTGCAGGAACGCCCACATATTTGCGCCTCAGGCTTTCTTGTTGTCGAAGGTGGCCCTGACGATCTCACCGATGCCACCAACCGCTCCGATAACCTGACTGGCTTCCAGCGGCATCAGGATCACTTTGCTGTTATTGGCCGATGCCAGGCGGCCCAGCGCATCAATGTATTTTTGCGCGACGAAGTAGTTCACGGCCTGGACGTTGCCGTCTGCGATTGCCTGGGATACCACCTGGGTGGCCAGCGCTTCGGCTTGCGCTTGGCGCTCGCGGGCCTCGGACTCCAGGAACGCGGCCTGGCGGCTGCCCTCGGCCTCAAGGATTTGCGCCTGCTTCTTGCCTTCGGCGGTGAGAATCGCCGACGCTCGCAAGCCCTCGGCTTCCAGGATTTGGGCGCGCTTGATGCGTTCGGCTTTCATCTGCCCCGACATGGCGGCCATCAGGTCGGCCGGTGGGCTGATGTCCTTGATCTCGATCCGGGTAATCTTGATACCCCACGGTGCTGTGGCTTCATCGACAGTGCGCAGCAATTTTTCATTGATACCGTCGCGCTGGCTCAGCATTGCGTCCAGCTCCATGGACCCCAGCACGGTACGGATATTGGTTTGCAGCAGATTGCGGATCGCGTGCTCGAGGTTGTTGACCTCGTAGGCAGCCTGGGCGGTATTGACTACCTGGAAGAAGCACACTGCGTCGATCTGTACCGTGGCGTTGTCGGCGGTAATGACTTCCTGAGGCGGGATGTCCAGTACGCTTTCCATGACATTGATCTTGCGCCCGATGCGATCCATCACTGGGATGATGATGTTCAAGCCGGGCTTGAGCGTGTTGGTGTAGCGGCCGAACCGCTCGACAGTCCATTGGTAGCCCTGGGGCACGACCTTGAACCCCATGAATAGAATGGCGACCACAAGGCCGATAAAAAGTAAAAGTACGCTACCGATCTGCATGACTGTTCCCTGTTCTGATTGAAAATGACTTGCGAGCCCTGAGTGTAAGGCAAGCGGCCATTATCCTCACTCTGTGGGAGCAAAGCTTGCTCGCGATGCAGGCGCCTCGCTTCCCCGGGAGACCGGGTCATTTTCATCGCGGGCCAGCCTTGCTCCCACAGCCTCTCGCCACAGCTACTTCTGCTCGCTCTGTGGCGTCACCCGCAGCACTTCCTCGACAGTGGTCAAGCCCGCCGCTACCTTTTGTGCCCCCGATAACCGCAAGCTGCGCATGCCTTCCTTGAACGCCTGACGACGCACGGCCAGCAGGTCGGTGTCGGGGTGAATCAAGCCTTTGACGCTGTCGGTCAATTGCATGATTTCGTAGACCCCGGCGCGGCCGCGATAGCCGGTGTCACGGCATTCCAGGCAGCCGACGGCCTGTTGGGCATTGCCTGGCAACGGGGCCTGCCAGGGGCGTGTCAGGGTTTGCCAATCGTCTTCATCCAGGGTCAAGGGGGCCTTGCAGTGCGGGCACAGCGTGCGTACCAGACGCTGGGCCATGACGCCGAGCACCGTGGCTTTGATCAGGTAATGGGGCACGCCTAGCTCCAGCAGACGGCTGATGGCGCTCGGCGCATCGTTGGTGTGCAGGGTCGAGAGGACGAGGTGCCCGGTGAGTGCCGCCTGGATTGCCATTTCGGCGGTTTCCAGATCGCGGATCTCACCGATCATGATGATGTCCGGGTCTTGTCGCATCAGCGCACGCACGCCTGCGGCGAAGGTCAGGTCGATGTTGTGTTGCACCTGCATCTGGTTGAAGGACGCCTCGACCATTTCAATCGGGTCCTCAATGGTGCAAAGGTTTACCTCCGGCGTCGCCAGCTTCTTGAGGGTGGTGTAGAGGGTGGTGGTCTTGCCCGAACCGGTGGGCCCGGTCACCAGGATGATGCCGTTGGGCTGACGGGTCATGTCTTGCCAGCGGCGCAGGTCATCGGGGGAGAAACCGAGCTGGTCGAAGTCCTTGAGCAGTACTTCCGGATCGAAGATCCGCATGACCATCTTCTCGCCAAACGCCGTGGGCAGCGTCGACAGGCGCAATTCCACTTCGCCACCGTCCGGGGTCTTGGTCTTGACCCGACCGTCCTGTGGCTTGCGCTTTTCCGCGACGTTCATCCGCCCCAGGCTTTTGAGGCGACTGATGATCGCCATCGTCACCTGCGGCGGGAACTGATAGACGGTGTGCAGCACCCCGTCGATGCGAAAGCGCACCGTACCCTGCTCGCGGCGCGGTTCGATGTGGATATCGCTGGCACGTTGCTGAAAGGCGTACTGGAACAGCCAGTCGACAATATTGACGATATGAGCGTCGTTGGCGTCTGGCTCCTGATCACTGGCGCCCAGGTTGAGCAGTTGTTCGAAATTGCTCAGGTTGCTCGGTTGCTGGTCCACCGTAGTGGCGCCGCTGACCGATTTGGCCAGGCGATAGAACTCCACGCTCAGGCGCTGGATATCCACCGGGTTGGCAACGACCCGCTGGATCGGCAGCTTGAGCACATGGGTCAGGTCTGCTTCCCAGCTGCTGACGTAAGGCTGGGCGCTGGCCACGGTGACCGCCTCGCGGTCCACAGCCACCGCGAGAATCTTGTGGCGCTGGGCAAAGGCGTAGGACATCAGCGGCGTGATCGCCGCCACGTTGATTTTCAGTGGGTCGATGCGCAGGTAGGGCTGGCCGGCCTGCTGCGACAGCCAGAGGGTCAGGCTTTCCAGGTCCAGGCGCTTGCCGGGGCGGCTGAGATCGTCCAGGTGCTGGTTGGCGATGAACTCCAGTGGGTGCAGCTGGGCGCTGGCGCTATGGCGCCGGCGCGCATTGAGTGCGCTTTCGGCGCAGTCCTGGCTGATGAAACCTTGGGCGACCAATTGGCGCAGCAGATCATTGAGGTCCAGCCAGCGGTCCTGAGTGGCGTGTTTGGTGGACATGCGGGTTCCTATTGGACAATTGCAGCAAAGCCGCGATACAGACGCTTCGGCGTCCTCGCTCGGTCTGCAAAAGAATAGTCCTGACCCTATGGACCGTTGGGCCACTACCCGACCAATGCGTTTCGAATTCTTGCCGTCAAACCTTCAGCCTGCCACCTGGGCCGACTCAAGGCGCGCACTGTCAGCGTCTTGCAGGTCGACGGAACACACGCTGATCAGGTTACGTAATTTTTCAGCGAGCACTTGGGCACGGTGCCAGCTCAACCCCTCCATGAGGATCTCCATCGACAGCAATTCGTCGTGGCGTTCGACGTGGACCTGCCGGGGTGTCAGGCCCTGCAAGGCAAACAGATTCAGCGCCCGGCACAGCAGATCCGGTTCAGCTTCGGCCAGCAGGTGGTAGTGCGCGCGACAATGGCCGTTATGGGCGTGCCAGACATCGGCGCGGGTGGGGGTGACAGCTTCGAGAGGGGGCATGGACAGTCTCCGGGGATATGGAGAAATGTTTACATGCGCGAAGGGGTATTTCTTATCTAATATGGATGATTGTCCCGATCTGATGAATCATATGATTCTTGATTCAGTCCATAAGAGGTTTATTTATGCAAGGGGAGCTGGATGGCTACGACCGCAGGATCCTGGCGCTGCTGCAAGAGGATGCTTCGCTGTCCAGCGCACAGATCGCCGAACAGGTGGGCCTGTCCCAATCACCCTGCTGGCGGCGGATTCAACGGATGAAGGAGGAGGGGATTATTCGCGGTCAGGTGACCTTGCTCGATCGCAAGAAAATCGGCCTCAACACGCAGATATTCGCCGAAATCAAACTCAACGCCCACGGACGTTCGAACTTCACCGAGTTCACCGAAGCCATTCGCGGCTTCCCCGAGGTGCTGGAATGCTACGTGTTGATGGGGTCGGTGGATTTCCTGCTGCGCATCGTCACGGCGGACATCGAGGCATATGAGCGATTCTTTTTCGAAAAGCTGTCGATGGTGCCGGGGATCCAGGAAGTGAACTCGATTGTGGCGCTGTCGGAGATCAAATCGACGACGAGTTTGCCGGTGGTGCGCTGAGCTTATTTTTGCGGTGTTTGTGCTGGCCCCCATCGCGAGCAGGCTCGCTCCCACATGGGATCTCTGTTCGCCAAAGATCCATTGTGGGAGCGAGCCTGCTCGCGATGGCGATGTTACAGGCGCAGCAAAGTCTTCCAGGCCCGATTCTGATAAACCGCGATCGCCTGTTGCTTGCGCGCCTCCAGGGCCTCGTCGGTAATCGGTTCGTTGGCCAGTTGCGCCAGTTTGTTCAGCTCACCGTAGAGGCGGTCCATTTCCGGGATTTCCAGTACATGGCGAGCGTGGTGCAGCCAGGCCTGGATGCGTTCGATGCGCGGCAACTGTTCGGCCAGGTCTTCCGGCTGTTGCTGATAGCGTTGCAGTTGCAGCGACGACGACTCCTCACCCAGCAGGCGCGGCAGCCAGCTACCCAGTTGGGCCGCGCCCTGGCGATTGCCGCGGGTGTTGCGCTCGGCGGCCCAACTGCGGGCCAGCAGCCAGCGTGAGGTGTTGAGGGAGAACAGGCCCCAACGCGGGTCTTGCAACTCTTCAAGAAACTGCTCTGGCGCGGCCTTGCGCACGTCTTCGTCATCCAGGCCGGCCTGGAGCAGCGGGCGCCAGTCTTCCAGCAATGCGTCCAGGGCAACGCGCAAGTCATGCGTCGATTGGCGTGGTGCGGCCTGGCCGAGGCTGCTGAGCAGGGCGCGCAGTTCGGCGAGGTTTTCCACCCAGTCCTGCAACAGGCGCCAGTGGCCGTTAAAACGATACTGTTCGGCCAGACGCTGGCTGCTGCCCAGCAAATGCCAGCTCAGTGCGGCAAAGGCATCATCGAGTGGCGTTTCGGCGGTCAATTGTGGTGCCGGCAGGCTCAGGGCATAGCTGCTCGCATCATGCAGGCGATAGCCACGCTCGGCCTTGCTGATATCACACGGCATCAAGGGCAGGGTCGCGGCCAGCTCGGCGGCCAGTTCCAGCAGGGCGGCGGGTTCGCCTTCGCGCAATTCCAGCTCCAGCTCGCAGATTTCTTCCTTCTGCTTGCCGACCACGACGTGGCCCAGGTCCAGCGCGGCTTCGATGACCACTTTGCTTTTGCCGCGGCCCCAGGCGATTTCCGCGCGTTCACGAACGAAATCAGTGGTGAAGATGGCCTTTAGGGTTTTCTTGTCCAGCTCGGCCAGCGCCTCTGGCCAGCATTCGCCGTCGAGTTTCTTCAGGTCGAGCTTGGCTTTGGGCAGGTGCCAGTCGTACTCGTTGCGCTCGGACAGGCCGGCGATGCTCTGGCCGCGAGTCTTGAGGGTCTGGATCACCTCTTCGCCATCGCGACGCAGGCGCAGGGCGACCTTGGCCCGGGCCAGGTCACGCTCTGGCGTGTCGAAGTACTGGTTCATCAGTTCGTGGCGTTCCCAGCCGCTTTTGTTGCGCTTCTTGAGCAATGGGTGCTCGCGCAGGGCTGCCAGGGTCTCGCGGCTGACGCGGAGTTTGATTTCGGTTTCTTTCTGCATGGCCGGAAAATCCAGGAATCGGTGCGCAGCCGGGGGAAGGTGTGGCTGCCAAGGTCGTGCAGTGTACAGGACTCATCCGTCCTACGCGCCGCGGCGGTTTATGGGAGTGTCCTGTCTCACCAATACTGTTCCTTTTTGGTGAGACAGGACACTCGCGCAAGATGGTTCTATGATGGACATCAATTTGTAAGTCCGGAGCCAGCGATGCCTTTGCCCACCCTGAAAGATCAGTTCGCTGCCCTGATCGCCGCGCCTTCGGTCAGTTGTACCCAGCCCGGGCTGGACCAGTCCAACAGTGCTGTGATCGAACTGCTGGCGGGCTGGCTCGGTGACTTAGGGTTCTCCTGCGATATCCAGCAGGTCAGCCCGGGAAAATTCAACCTGCTGGCCAGTTTCGGCAGCGGTCCCGGAGGCCTGGTGTTGGCCGGGCACAGCGACACGGTGCCGTTCGACGGCGGGTTGTGGCAGACCGACCCGCTGAAGCTCACCGAGGTCGATGGTCGTTGGGTTGGCCTGGGCAGTTGCGACATGAAGGGTTTTTTCGCCCTGGCCATCGAAGCGGTCAAGCCCTTGCTGGAGCAGCCGTTCAAGCAGCCGTTGCTGATCCTCGCCACGTGCGACGAAGAAAGCTCCATGGCCGGCGCCCGGGCGTTGGCCGATGCCGGGCGGCCATTGGGGCGTGCGGCGGTGATCGGCGAGCCGACCGGCCTCAAGCCGATCCGGATGCACAAAGGCATCATGATGGAGCGCATCGACATCCTCGGGCGCAGCGGTCATTCCTCCGATCCGAGCCTGGGCCACAGCGCCCTCGAAGCCATGCACGACGCCATGGGCGAGTTACGTGGCCTGCGCCTGCAATGGCAGCGCGAATATCGTAACCCGCAGTTCACCGTGCCACAGCCAACCCTGAATTTCGGCTGCATCCACGGCGGCGACAACCCTAATCGGATTTGCGGCCAGTGCTCCATGGAGTTCGACCTGCGGCCATTGCCTGGCATGGACCCGAACGTGTTGCGAGCGGCCATCCAACAGAAGCTCAATCCCATCGCCGAGCGCCATAAAGTCAAGATCGACTACGCTCCGCTGTTCCCCGAAGTGCCCCCCTTCGAGCAGGCCGAAGACTGCGAACTGGTGCGTGTGGCCGAGCGACTCACCGGCCATCGTGCCGAAGCAGTGGCGTTCGGCACCGAAGCGCCTTATCTTCAGCATCTTGGCTGTGAAACCCTGGTGCTCGGCCCCGGCGACATCGCCTGCGCCCATCAACCGGGCGAGTACCTTGAAATGTCACGTTTGCAACCTACCGTGCAGCTATTGCGGCAACTGATCGAACATTACTGCCTGGCACCGGCCACGGCCGGCTAAATTTCCCGCATCCGGGCCCGTATTCATGAGGAGAGCGCGCGTGTCGCCAAGCCTGTTCCGACGATAACCATCAGCCCGCTGTGCGTTCCGTTTCGTCTTTTTTCGGCTGCTATTTATTACAGGCCCAGGTTCATGCCCGAATACGTCAATTGGCTTCGTCACGCTTCGCCCTACATCAACGCCCACCGTGATTGCACCTTCATCGTCATGCTGCCCGGCGATGGGGTCGAACACCCTAATTTCGGCAACATCGTCCATGACCTGGTGTTGCTGCACAGCCTTGGCGTGCGCCTGGTGCTGGTTCATGGTTCGCGCCCACAGATCGAAACCCGTCTCGCCGCGCGGGGCCTGACGCCGCATTACCACCACGGTATGCGCATCACCGACGCAGCAACCCTGGAATGCGTGATCGACGCTGTCGGCCAGTTGCGCATAGCCATTGAGGCGCGCCTGTCGATGGACATGGCGTCCTCGCCGATGCAGGGTTCGCGCCTGCGGGTCGCCAGCGGCAACCTGGTGACGGCGCGGCCCATCGGCGTACTTGAAGGCGTGGATTATCACCACACCGGCGAAGTCCGTCGGGTCGATCGTAAGGGCATCAATCGCCTGCTGGACGAACGCTCCATCGTGCTGTTGTCACCGTTGGGCTATTCGCCGACCGGGGAGATTTTCAACCTCGCCTGCGAAGACGTCGCCACCCGGGCGGCCATCGACCTGGCCGCCGACAAGCTGCTGCTGTTTGGTGCCGAGCAGGGGCTGATCGGCGAAGACGGTCGTTTGGTGCGCGAGTTGCGCCCGCAACAGGTTCCGGCTCACATGCAACGGCTGGGCAGCGACTATCAGGCCGAGCTACTGGATGCAGCGGCCCAGGCCTGTCGCGGCGGTGTGGCTCGCAGTCATATCGTCAGCTACGTCGAAGACGGTGCGTTGCTGGCCGAACTGTTTACCCGCGATGGCAGCGGTACGCTGGTGGCCCAGGAACAATTTGAGGTGGTGCGCGAAGCGGCCATCGAAGATGTTGGCGGTTTGCTCGACCTGATCAGTCCGCTGGAAGAACAGGGGGTTCTGGTGCGTCGCTCCCGCGAAGTACTGGAGCGCGAGATTGAACAGTTCAGCGTGGTCGAACGCGAAGGCATGATCATCGCCTGCGCGGCGCTGTACCAGATCGCCGACTCGGATGCCGGGGAACTGGCGTGTCTGGCGGTCAATCCGGAATACCGCCATGGCGGTCGTGGCGATGAACTGCTGGAGCGGATCGAAAACCGGGCTCGGACCAAAGGGCTCAAGACGCTGTTCGTACTCACCACCCGTACGGCCCACTGGTTCCGCGAGCGTGGCTTTGAACCCAGCAGTGTCGAGCGCCTGCCAGCGGCGCGGGCATCGCTGTACAACTATCAGCGTAATTCGAAAATCTTCGAAAAAGCCCTGTAGCCGCCATGCCTGGGTGAGCCGTACATCGGATTGAACCGCGTAGCGGCGACCTTCTTGATTCCAGACAATGACCCATCAGGCTGGAATCTATCAAGATCGTAGCTACGCTGTTTTGTCCATGAGTGCTGCATTTCAGGACTTGGGAGCCAGCCGCGTTTCCCCGGATCGCTACAGTGCAAAACCTCTATCAATAAAAAACATTCAGTAATCCCCCAGACTGGCCGATATGCCATGTCACGGCTGGATGACGCTTTGATGGCGGTTATATTTCCAGATGAGCTGAAAACTTATGAAACAATTCTTTTTAGATTTATAAACAAACCATTATTCTGCGGGCCGGTGTCGCGGGGTTAGACCATAGTCGTAGTCACAAATGGTTACGATTGACTTGCCAGTCACGTCTGGCACTAATCAAGCATCCGCGGACTCCGGGCGTTCGGTCCGGAACCAAAGACACACAAGAATTAGAAAACGAAAGGAGCGAAGCATGAACAAGTCCACCTTGGCCCTGGCCGTGGCTGTCGGGGTTTTGGCGCAGCAGGCAGGCGCCGCTGGTTTTATCGAGGACAGCAAGGCGTCTGTCAGTTCTCGTACGATGTATTTCAATAACGATAACCGTGAAGGCGGTGCCGACCAGCGTGAGACAGCCACCGGTCTGAAGTTCGACTACAAGTCCGGCTTCACCCAAGGGGTCGTGGGTTTTGGTATCGATGCCCAGGCGCTGGTAGGTATCCATCTGGATGGCGGCAGAGGTCATCACCCGGATAACAACTCCTTTGTTCCAAGCGACACCGATGGTTCGGCTGTGCATAACTGGAGTCGTCTGTCGGGTAATGTGAAAGCGCTCTTCTCGAAGACCGAGGCTCACGTAGGTGGTGCACTGGCACCTAACCTGCCGATCCTGATCGCCAACGATGCTCGTCTGCTGCCACAGACCTTTGAAGGTGGCACTATCACCTCCAAGGAAATTGACGGGGTGACTTTCAATGCCGGTCAGTTGGAGCACGCCACAGGTCGTGCGTCGAGCAACAGCACCGGTCTGGCAGTGGCTGGCGGTACCGAGGAAAGCAACCAGTTCCGTTATGCTGGTGCCGACTGGAAGGTCACAAAAGACCTGACCTTCCAGTACTACTACGCCAACCTGCAAGACTATTACAAGCAGCACTTCCTGGGTGCGGTACACGTTTTTCCGATCAGCGAAAACCAATCGTTCAAGACTGACCTGCGTTACTTCGACAGCAGCTCGGATGGCCGTAACGGTGATGCCGGCTATCGGTTCAGCAACAACGGTGGTTATGCCAAGAACCCCGGTGAGGTCGATAACAAGACCTGGAGCGCCATGTTCACCTACACCCTGGGTGGCAGTGCCTTCCTGTTGGGTCATCAGCAAATCGGTGATGACGGTGGTTTTGTCTACATGAACCAAGGCAGTCTGGCTAATGAAGGGGCCGGTGGTGCGAGCTTCTACCTCTTCACCGACAGCATGATCCACCAGTTCGTTCGCGCAGGTGAGAACACGACCTTCGGTCAGTACTCCTACGACTTCGCTTCGCTGGGTGCTCCGGGTCTGAAAGCCTCGATTTCTTACCTCCATGGTGACGACATCAAATCCGCCACGGGCGGCAGCGACTCCTCCGAATGGGAACGCGACTTGCGCCTGGACTACGTCGTCCAACAAGGCCCTCTGAAAGGGTTCGGCACTACCCTGCGTCACGGCACCTACCGTGGCAGCAGCACTGGTATCGCCGATCAGGATCAGACTCGCGTGATCTTCAACTACACTTACAACTTCATGTAAGACGTAGCGAAGTAAAAAAGCCCCGCCCGGGCAACACACCGGGCGGGGCTTTTTGCGTTTTTGGGTCAGCGCTATGGCGCGGACTGGGTGGCGTCTTTACGCAGGATGAACGCGCTGAACGCCAGGAAATCACCCAGGTGCTGGGTAATGATTGCAACCATGATTGGCAGTTGCAGAGCTTGATAGTCATGCACGGCGATGTTCCTAAAACCCACCATGTTCTTCAGATTTTTCACCAAACCTTCTTCCACCCAGCCATTTTGGAAAAGCAACTCGAACACATCCCGGGAGCTTTGCGGGACACCCAATCGCTCACGTCGAATCAGATGCTGTCCCATGTCCAGTGCCGCTTCACACGCACGCTGGATATTCAGGACTGCCGAATCCTGGCGAGTGAAATCGGTGGTAAATGTAGCGGGATCCTTCTCGTATTCCTCCCGTACCCTCGAGACGCAACGCTCGATGCTCGCAGCTTTGTTGATCAGTACGTCATCGGCCATACACGATGCCTTCTTTCTGAATATCCTTGAGCAGGTCTGCCCGAGCCTCGTCGAGAGCGGTCTTTTCGCTGAGAATAAAACATTCGAACAACCCCGCCTGTACGTCTCTGGCCCAGAGTCTCTGGCCTCGGGTCACGATCTGGTATTGCATGACGGTAGTTGCCGCACGCAGGTCAATCAAGTCCACCGGACTGCCCGCGATATCCGCCAAATCACCTGAAAGCTGCCATAACGACACAGGGTCGACCTCGCCGGACAAGAGCACCGCCATATCGACATCACTGTCCGGTCCTGCGGTCCCCTGCGCATGGCTACCGAACAGGTATACCGCGAGTAAATCAGGCAAATGGTTTTGCAGATGAGTCAACAAGGCTTGAGTGTTCATGCTGCCTATCCTAGCCGCTCGCCCAGACAGCGGGTCAATAATTTACTCACCGGGAGCGCAAAAAAAGCCGATAAAAAAATCGAAAAAAAGCCCCGCCCGGCAACACGCCGGGCGAGGCTTTTTGCATTTTCGAGTTGGGCCCACCCCTGTAGCCTTCCTCGAACCTTCTCTTCTTTCAGCAAATCGAGGCCTTCTCGAACCTCAGGGCAATCCTGGCTCCGATGGCGATCCGGCGCCAGTGAACAGTTATTTAATATTTGAAAACGTTATAAACAAATCGACATTCGGTCTTTCTAAGCCCATTCAAACGCAGGCACAGTGGGCTCCCCAAGCACGCCATCAGGAGCTGCACATGAGCCTCAGACTGGGCGACATCGCCCCCGACTTCGAACAGGATTCCAGCACCGGCAAGATCCGCTTCCACCAATGGCTCGGCGATAGCTGGGGCGTGTTGTTTTCCCACCCGGCGGACTTCACCCCGGTCTGCACCACTGAGCTGGGCTTGACCGCCAACCTCAAGGGTGAATTCGACAAGCGTGGCGTCAAGGCCATCGCCCTCTCGGTAGACCCGGTGGACTCGCATCACAAATGGATCGAGGACATCAACGAAACCCAGAACGCGGTGGTCAATTTCCCGATTCTGGCTGACGCTGATCGTAAAGTCTCGGACCTGTATGACCTGATCCACCCCAACGCCAGCGACACCCTGACCGTGCGTTCTCTGTTCGTGATCGATCCGAACAAGAAGATTCGCCTGACCATCACCTATCCGGCCAGCACCGGGCGCAATTTCAACGAGATCCTGCGGGTGATCGATTCGTTGCAATTGACCGACAACTACAAGGTGGCGACACCGGCCAACTGGCAGGATGGCGATGAAGTGGTAATCGTGCCGTCGCTCAAGGATGAGGAAGAACTCAAGCAGCGTTTTCCCAAGGGTTACCGCGCCGTGAAGCCATACCTGCGCCTCACCCCGCAGCCCAATCGCTGAGGAAAACGCAAAACCTGTGGGAGCGAGCCTGCTCGCGATAGTGGTCTATCAGTCGACATCGTCACTGGCAGATCCGACGCCATCGCGAGCAGGCTCGCTCCCACAGGAGGGCTCTGTGCGTCAAGAAATCGGGTCGTTTAGAAGGCTTTTTTAAGGTGGGCGAGCGGGTTTTGCGCGACCCACAACAAAAGGATATGAGCCTTGTCGCCGCCGCTATGAGTGCCCATCGCATGAAGCGTTGAGGTCGCGTCAGACGCTCTCACGCTTGGGCAAATACGGCGGCAAATACAACCCTAGGTAAGCATCGAACACCCGCATGCCTTCTTCGGCCATGCGCGGGGTGATCAGGCCGTGTTGTTGCACCGAGCGGGCGTAGACGCGGTCGCCCAGTTCCATGGCCAGGGCGAACACATCAACGTCATTGGGCAATGTCGGCAGCTCGAAATGGCGAGCGAAGAGTTTGTGCAACAATTCGCCGAGTTCGAGATCGTGCTGACGGTCGGCCTGGATGACTTCGGTCAGGCCATGTTGGGCCAGGATCAGTTGGCGGGCGGCGGCGTCCTCGCTGTAGATGGCGAGCATGCGTTGCTCCACCAGCCGCGACAGGTCGTGCCAGTGGTTCAGTCGGTGATGATCGATCGGCACTTGCAGGCAGGCGCGAAAGGCGGCGTGGACGTCGGCGGTCAGCCCTTGAAGCAGAGCCGGGACGCTGGCGAAGAAGTGATACACCGAGGAGGGCGGGATGCTGGCGCGCTCGGCGACGCTGTAGATCGACAGGCTGGCCACGCCTTCGGCAGCAAGCAGCGTGCGGGCGGCATCGAGAATCGAGTCGATCCGGGCCTGGCTGCGGGCGCGAGGCTTGCGAGGGGTGGCGGTGCGCGTCATGGGTGTCTCCTGCGGGGCTGCCGGGCATTGTACGAGCCGGCTTCTGTGTTGTCTGCCAAGCCGTCATCGCGAGCAGGCTCGCTCCCACACGGAACTGCAGCGAACACGCAGATGTAGTCGGCAGAGGCCAATGTGGGAGCGAGCCTGCTCGCGATCCGCCGAAGGCGGGCATCCAGCAAAAGACATAAAAAAACGCCGCAGCCCCAAAAAAGGCCTGTGGCGTTTTTTATTGCAACCCGCTTACACGGTATGCAGGTACCAGTTGTACTCAAGGTCGGAGATGGAGTGTTCGAACTCCTCCAGCTCGCTTTCCTTGCAGGCCACGAAGATATCGATGTATTTCGGATCGATGTACTTGGCCATGACCTCGCTGTCGTCCAGCTCACGCAGGGCATCACGCAGGTTGTTCGGCAGGCTCTGCTCGTTCTGCTCGTAGCTGTTGCCTTCCACCGGAGCCCCGGGCTCGATCTTGTTGACCAGGCCATGGTGCACGCCCGCCAGTACGGCGGCCATCAGCAGGTACGGGTTGGCGTCGGCACCGGCCACGCGGTGTTCCAGGCGCACCGCATCGGCGGAGCCTGTGGGTACGCGCAGGGCCACGGTGCGGTTATCCAGGCCCCAGGTCGGCGAGTTCGGCACGTAGAACTGTGCGCCGAAACGACGGTAGGAGTTCACGTTCGGGCAGAGGAAAGCCATCTGCGCCGGCAGGGTCTCGAGCACACCGCCGATCGCGTGACGCAGTGCGGCGTTCTGCTCGGGATCCTCGCTGGCAAAAATATTCTTGCCATCTTTATCCAGAATCGAAATGTGAACGTGCAGACCATTACCCGCCTGGCCCGGATACGGCTTGGCCATGAAGGTGGTGTCCATTTCATGGTCGTAGGCGATGTTCTTGATCAGGCGCTTGAGCAGTACCGCGTAGTCGCAGGCCTTGATCGGGTCGGCAACGTGGTGCAGGTTCACTTCGAACTGCGCCGGGGCACTTTCCTTGACGATGGCATCGGCGGGAATGCCTTGCTCCTTGGCTCCTTCCAGAATGTCCTGGAGGCAATCGACGTATTCGTCGAGGTCGTCAATCAGATAGACCTGTGTCGAGTGCGGGCGTTTGCCGGAGATCGGCGAGCGGGGCGGTTGCGGGCGTCCATTCACGTTCTCCTGGTCGATCAGGTAGAACTCCAGCTCGAATGCCGCGCAAATGGTCAGGCCCAGTTCATCGAACTTGGTCACGACCTGGCGCAGGACTTCGCGAGGGTCAGCGAAGAAAGGGTCACCTTCAAGTTCGTGCATGGTCATTAACAGTTGCGCGGTAGGGCGCTTCTGCCAGGGTTCATTGCACAAGGTGTCGGGGATTGGATAACAGATCCGGTCAGCGTCGCCGATGTCCAGGCCCAGGCCGGTGCTTTCCACCGTGGAGCCATTGATATCCAGGGCAAATAAAGAGGCCGGCAGGTTGATGCCTTTCTCGTAAACCTTGTGGAGGCTGGTGCGTTCGATGCGCTTGCCGCGCACCACACCATTCATATCCGCAATCAGAAGGTCAACGTACAGAACCTCAGGATGTTCCTTAAGGAACGCGTTCGCTTCGTTAAGCTGAACGGCACGCGGGGGTACCGACATGATGCAACACCTTTGTTGTTAAAAATATCAATCATTGATCTCTTCTAAACCCAGTCAACCCGAACGGCATGCCGAAGTCAAGCAGGGCCTTTTTTGCTCTAAAAAAGCACCTGCGGGGCTTTTTTGAGGCAATTTGGGGCGTTTTTTTCCCTTTGGGGGCGGTGATGCCCGCAGGCTTGAGCGGGCCGTGTTGTATTTTTTACGGGGGTGTTGTGTAAAAAAATGAACAAGGCTAAGCTCGATTCAAACCCATAACAGCAATAATACCGGGGTGCTTCATGTCTCGCCTGCCGTTAATCGGCGTCACCACCTGCTCCAGGCAGATTGGCCTGCATGCGTATCACATCAGCGGCGACAAATATTCCCGGGCTGTCGCGACAGCCGCCAAGGGCTTGCCCCTGCTGATCCCGTCGCTGGCGGATCTGTTCTCCCCGTCCGATATTCTGGACGCCCTGGACGGCATTCTTTTTACCGGCTCTCCTTCCAATATAGAACCTGTTCATTATCAAGGCCCCGCCAGCGCGCCGGGCACTGATCATGACCCTGCACGCGATGCCACCACCCTGCCGTTGATCCGCGCCGCTGTCGATGCGGGTATCCCGGTGCTGGGTATCTGCCGTGGTTTCCAGGAAATGAACGTAGCCTTTGGCGGCAGCCTGCATCAGAACGTTCATGAAGTGGGAACCTTCATCGATCATCGTGAAGATGACACTCAATCGGTGGATGTCCAGTACGGCCCGGCCCATGCCATACATATCCAGCCTGACGGTATCCTGGCAGGCCTGGGGCTGCCGCAGGTGATTCAGGTCAACTCGATCCACAGCCAGGGCATCGAGCGCCTGGCGCCAGCCCTGCGGGCCGAAGCGCTGGCGGCTGATGGTTTGATTGAGGCCGTCTCGATGGCACAAGGCAAGGCTTTTGCTTTAGGTGTGCAATGGCATCCTGAATGGGAGGTCAGCTCCAATCCGTACTACCTTGCGATTTTCCAGGCATTTGGCGATGCCTGCCGGGCAAGGGCAACACAACGCGACGCCGATGCGTCAAACAACGCCTGACTACTAATAGCAGCCAGGAAACTCACGCCTAGAGGCATTTATGAGTAACAACCTCGACCAGCTCACCGATTGGTTGAAAGACCATAAGATCACAGAAGTCGAATGCATGATTGGCGACCTGACCGGCATTACCCGGGGCAAGATCTCGCCGACCAACAAGTTCATTGCCGAAAAAGGCATGCGCCTGCCCGAGAGCGTTCTGCTCCAGACCGTTACGGGCGACTATGTCGAAGACGACATCTATTACGAACTGCTCGACCCTGCCGACATCGACATGATGTGCCGCCCGGACGAAAACGCAGTGTTCCTTGTGCCGTGGGCCATCGAGCCCACCGCCCAGGTTATCCACGACTCGTACGACAAGCATGGCAACCCCATCGAACTGTCGCCGCGCAACGTGCTCAAGAAAGTGCTCAAGCTCTATGCCGACAAGGGCTGGCAACCGATCGTCGCGCCTGAAATGGAGTTCTACCTGACCAAGCGCAGCGACGACCCGGACTTCCCATTGCAGCCGCCCATTGGCCGCTCCGGTCGCCCGGAAACCGGCCGCCAGTCGTTCTCCATTGAAGCGGCCAACGAATTCGACCCGTTGTTCGAGGACGTCTATGACTGGTGCGAACTGCAGGAGCTGGACCTCGATACGCTGATCCATGAGGACGGCACGGCGCAGATGGAAATCAATTTCCGTCATGGCGACGCCTTGTCCCTGGCCGACCAGATCCTGGTGTTCAAGCGCACCATGCGCGAGGCGGCGCTCAAGCACAACGTAGCCGCCACCTTCATGGCCAAGCCCATGACCGGCGAGCCCGGCAGTGCGATGCACCTGCACCAGAGCATCATCGACAAAGACACCGGCAAGAACGTCTTTTCCAATGACGACGGGACCATGAGCACGCTGTTCCTGAATCACATCGGGGGCCTGCAGAAGTTCATCCCCGAGCTGCTGCCGCTGTTCGCCCCCAACGTCAACTCGTTCCGCCGTTTCCTGCCCGACACCTCGGCGCCGGTGAACGTGGAATGGGGTGAAGAGAACCGCACTGTGGGCCTGCGCGTACCGGAAGCCGGGCCGCAGAACCGTCGGGTGGAAAACCGTCTGCCGGGCGCCGACGCCAACCCGTACCTGGCGATCGCCGCCAGCCTGTTGTGCGGCTACATCGGCATGGTCGAAGGCATCAACCCGAGCGCGCCGGTGGTGGGACGAGGGTATGAGCGTCGCAACCTGCGTCTGCCACTGACCATCGAAGATGCCCTCGAGCGCATGGAAAACAGCGCCACCATCGAGAAGTACCTGGGTAAGAAATTCATCACAGGCTACGTCGCGGTCAAGCGGGCCGAGCATGAAAACTTCAAGCGCGTCATCAGTTCGTGGGAGCGGGAATTCCTGCTCTTTGCCGTCTGAAGCGCCGGGCGGGACTGCCTCAGGCAGTTCCGTCCCCACCGATACACAAGGAGAATTCGCATGACCGGCAACAATCCGCAAACCCGTAAATGGCAGGCCCTGAGCAACGATCACCACCTGGCGCCATTCAGCGACTTCAAGCAGCTCAAAGAGAAAGGCCCGCGCATCATCACCCACGCCAAGGGCGTTTACCTGTGGGACAGTGAAGGCAACAAGATCCTCGATGGCATGGCCGGCCTCTGGTGCGTGGCCGTCGGCTACGGCCGCGACGAACTGGCCGACGCCGCCAGCCAGCAGATGCGCGAGCTGCCGTACTACAACCTGTTCTTCCAGACCGCCCACCCGCCGGTGCTGGAATTGTCCAAAGCCATCGCCGACATCGCCCCTGAAGGCATGAACCACGTGTTCTTCACCGGCTCCGGCTCCGAAGGCAACGACACCATGCTGCGTATGGTCCGCCACTACTGGGCGATCAAGGGCCAGCCGAATAAAAAAGTCATCATCAGCCGCAAGAACGGTTATCACGGCTCGACCGTGGCCGGCGCGAGCCTGGGCGGCATGACGTACATGCACGAGCAGGGCGACCTGCCGATCCCCGGCATTGTCCACATCGCCCAACCATACTGGTTCGGCGAGGGCGGCGACATGAGCCCGGAAGAGTTCGGCGTATGGGCGGCCAACCAGTTGGAAGAAAAGATCCTGGAAATCGGCGTGGACAATGTCGGTGCCTTCATCGCCGAGCCGATCCAGGGCGCGGGCGGAGTCATCGTGCCGCCGGACAGCTACTGGCCGCGCATGAAGGAAATCCTCGCCAAGTACGACATCCTGTTCGTGGCCGATGAAGTTATCTGTGGTTTCGGTCGCACCGGTGAGTGGTTCGGTACCGATCATTACGGGTTGAAACCCCACATGATGACCATCGCCAAGGGCCTGACCTCCGGCTACATCCCCATGGGCGGGCTGATCGTGCGCGACGATGTCGTGGCGGTGCTCAACGAAGGCGGCGACTTCAACCACGGGTTTACCTATTCCGGTCACCCGGTAGCCGCTGCGGTGGCCTTGGAAAACATCCGCATTCTGCGCGACGAAAAGATCGTCGAGCGTGTTCATGGCGAAACGGCACCCTATTTGCAACAGCGCCTGCGGGAACTGAACGATCATCCGCTGGTGGGTGAGGTGCGCGGTGTCGGCTTGCTGGGGGCGATTGAACTGGTTCAGGACAAGGCCACGCGCAAGCGCTACGAAGGCAGGGGTGTGGGCATGATCTGCCGGCAGTTCTGTTTTGATAACGGGCTGATCATGCGCGCCGTGGGTGACACCATGATCATTGCGCCGCCGCTGGTGATCAGCAAGGCCGAGATCGATGAGCTGGTGGCCAAGGCGCGGCACTGCCTGGACCTGACGCTCAGTGCGTTGCAAGGCTAAGTGCTAGGCTCTGAGCGAGGCGCCCGTACGGGCCTCGTCCAGCGTAAACAAAAGGCTGGGCTTTTGTTGAAAGGCTGGCCTGTAACTTGCCAGACTACCGGCTGTTCAAGTTGCCCGCGAGCCGGCTGCTGAACGACGGCTAAGAAGAATAACTGGAGCATTTTTCATGAAGGCATTAGGCATGAAGACATTAGGTATGAAGATGGCTGGCAAGACCCTCCTCGCCATGTCCCTGACGGGCGTGATGGCGAGTCCTGTTCAGGCGGACGACAAAGTGCTGCACGTCTATAACTGGTCCGATTACATTGCCCCGGACACGGTCGCCAAGTTCGAGAAAGAGACGGGGATCAAGGTCGTCTACGACGTGTTCGACAGCAACGAGACCCTGGAAGCCAAATTGCTGGCGGGCAAGTCCGGTTATGACATCGTGGTGCCGTCGAACAACTTCCTGGCCAAGCAGATCAAGGCCGGCGTTTACCAGGAGCTGGACAAGTCCAAGCTGCCGGACTGGAAGAACCTGGATACGGACTTGCTCAAAGCCGTGGGTGACGCCAGCGACAAGGGCAACAAATATGCCTTCCCGTACATGTGGGGCTCCATCGGTATTGGCTACAACCCGGAGAAGGTCAAGGCCGCACTGGGTATCGACAAGATCGATTCGTGGGACGTGGTGTTCAAACCGGAAAACATGGCCAAGCTCAAGAGCTGCGGCGTGAGTTTCCTCGATGCACCGACCGAGATGATTCCGGCGGCACTGCATTACCTGGGCAAGCCGACCGACAGCAAGGACAAGGCCGACCTGAAGGCCGCTGAAGACCTGTTCCTGAAGATTCGTCCTTCGGTTGCCTATTTCCACTCCTCCAAATACATCTCGGACCTGGCCAACGGCAACATCTGCGTGGCCGTGGGCTACTCCGGTGACCTCGAACAGTCCAAGGAGCGCGCCAAGGAAGCCGGAGACAAGGTCAAGCTCAGCTACGTCATTCCAAAAGAAGGCGCCGGCACGTTCTATGACATGGTCGCCATTCCCAAGGACGCCGAGAACGTCGAGTCCGCCTACAAGTTCATGAACTTCCTGATGCAGCCGCAAATCATGGCTGAAATCACCAACGCCGTACGTTTCCCGAACGGTAACAAGGCGGCCACGCCACTGGTGGACAAGGACATCACCAGCGATCCGAGCATCTACCCGTCTGACGAAGTGAAGAAGCAGCTGTACGCAATCAGCGATCTGGATGCCGCCACATTGCGTCTGATCACCCGCAGCTGGACCAAGATCAAGTCCGGTAAATAAGCCGGTCTGAAGCATCTTCCTGTTGTCGCCGGCATCGCGGCGGCGGCAACAGGAACAATTAAATGACTAAAAGTTTTGCTGGATCGGTTTATCGAGGGTAAGTTGCGCGCCGGTTTTGTTGCAGGGCACATCGCTGCCAGGTAACGGGGGGCAACTTGGGCCCAACTATTTAAGAGGACCTCCACGTGCCTGTTTTTTCTTTGCTACGCAATGCCATGTTGATCGGTGCCGGACTGACGCTTGCCGTCAGCGTCCAGGCTGCCTCCACCGTGCATATTTATAACTGGTCGGACTACATCGGCGAGACCACCCTGGCGGACTTTGAAAAGGCCACAGGGATCAAGCCGGTGTACGACGTCTTCGACTCCAACGAAACCCTGGAAGGCAAATTGCTGGCCGGCCGTACCGGCTACGACGTGGTCGTGCCGTCCAACCATTTTCTGGGCAAGCAGATCAAGGCTGGGGCGTTCCAGAAACTCGACAAGTCGCAGTTGAGCAACTATGCCAACCTGGACCCGGTGCTGCTCAAGCGCCTGGAAAAGAATGATCCGGGCAATCAGTACGCCGTGCCTTATCTGTGGGGCACCAACGGCATCGGCTACAACGTCGAGAAGGTCAAGGCTGCACTGGGCGTCGACAAGATCGACTCGTGGGCGATGCTGTTCGAACCGGAAAACATCAAGAAACTCTCCAGCTGTGGCGTTTCGTTCCTCGATTCGGGCGACGAGATGATCCCGGCAATGCTCAATTACCTGGGGCTGGACCCCAACAGCCAGAACCCTGAAGACTACAAAAAGGCCGAGGCTCAACTTCTCAAGATCCGGCCTTACGTAACCTACTTCAACTCCTCCAAATACATCTCCGATCTGGCCAATGGCGAGATCTGCGTGGCTGCCGGTTTCTCCGGCGACATCTTCCAGGCCCGCGAACGTGCTGAAGAAGCGAAAAAGGGCATCGAGATCGCTTATGTGATTCCCAAGGAGGGCGCCAACCTCTGGTTCGACATGCTGGCGATCCCGCGCGATTCCTCCAATGTCAAAGAAGCGCACGCCTTTATCAACTATTTACTCAAGCCTGAGGTGATCGCCCAAGTCAGTGACTCCGTTGGCTATGCGAACCCCAATCCCAAGGCCGGCGAGTTGATGGACCAGCAAGTGCGCACCGACGAAGCGGTTTACCCACCGCAAGCGGTCGTTGACAAGCTGTATGTCAACTCCGAGCTGCCGCCCAAGATCCAGCGTGTCATGACCCGCAGCTGGACCAGGGTCAAGTCAGGCAAATAGCGTCAAGCGCTTTAACTATTCCAAGGCTCGTCCGCGCAGGGCGAGCTGCAAATTTTGTGGGAGTTTCGTAAATGGCAGTTGCCTCCGGCGCCTATAAGAAAGCCCTCGAGGGCGACCAGACACCCAAGCAGGTGTTGGTCAAAATCGACCGGGTCACGAAAAAGTTCGACGAGACGATTGCCGTGGACGATGTGTCCCTGGAAATCAAGAAAGGCGAAATCTTCGCCCTGCTCGGCGGTTCGGGATCGGGCAAATCCACCTTGCTGCGCATGCTGGCGGGTTTCGAACGGCCCACGGAGGGGCGCATTTTCCTCGACGGTGTAGACATCACCGACATGCCGCCCTATGAGCGGCCGATCAACATGATGTTCCAGTCCTACGCCTTGTTTCCCCACATGACCGTGGCGCAGAACATTGCCTTCGGCCTGCAACAGGACAAGATCCCGAAAGCCGAGGTCGACGCCCGCGTGGCCGAAATGCTCAAGCTGGTGCAAATGAGCCAGTACGCCAAGCGCAAGCCGCACCAGCTCTCCGGCGGCCAGCGTCAACGTGTGGCCCTGGCCCGTTCCCTGGCCAAGCGGCCAAAATTGTTGCTGCTCGACGAGCCGATGGGTGCCTTGGACAAGAAGCTACGCTCGCAGATGCAGCTTGAGCTGGTCGAGATCATCGAGCGGGTTGGCGTAACCTGCGTCATGGTGACCCACGATCAGGAAGAGGCCATGACCATGGCCGAGCGCATCGCGATCATGCACCTGGGCTGGATCGCCCAGATCGGTAGCCCGATCGATATCTACGAAACCCCCACCAGCCGGCTGGTCTGCGAGTTCATCGGCAACGTCAACATCTTCGAGACCGAAGTGGTGGAAGACGCCGAAGGCCATGCGGTGCTGACCTGCAAGGACCTGGACCGCAACATCTACGTGGGCCACGGCATCAGTACCTCGGTGCAGGACAAGTCGGTCACCTACGCCATCCGCCCGGAAAAACTGCTGGTCACCGCCGAACAGCCGGACTGCGAGCACAACTGGTCCAGCGGCAAGGTTCATGACATCGCCTACCTGGGCGGCCATTCGGTGTTTTACGTCGAGTTGCCAAGCGGCAAGCTGGTGCAATCCTTCGTCGCCAACGCCGAACGCCGTGGCCAGCGTCCGACCTGGGGCGACCAGGTATTCGTGTGGTGGGAAGACGACAGCGGCGTGGTGCTTCGCTCATGAACATGCGCAAATTCAAACGCCGACTCGACCGAATAACACCCGGTGGCCGTCAACTGGTTATCGGGGTGCCCTTCATCTGGCTGTTCCTGTTCTTCATGCTGCCGTTTTTCATCGTCCTGAAGATCAGTTTTGCCGAAGCCGATGTGGCCATTCCGCCGTACACCGAGATCTACAGCTACATCGACCAGAAGCTGCAGGTGCTGCTCAACTTCAGTAACTATGTGCTGCTCAGCGAAGATGATCTGTACATCGCTGCCTACCTTGGCTCGCTGAAGATGGCGCTGATCAGCACTGTCTTGTGCCTGCTGATCGGCTACCCGATGGCTTACGCCATCGCCAAGGCCCGCCAGGACCTGCAAACGGTACTTCTGCTGCTGATCATGATGCCGACCTGGACCGCGATCCTGATCCGCGTCTACGCCTGGATGGGCATCCTCAGCAACAACGGTCTGCTCAACGGCTTTTTGATGACCATGGGCTGGATCAGCGAGCCGCTGCAGATCCTCAACACCAACCTGGCGGTGTACATCGGCATCGTCTACTCGTACCTGCCGTTCATGATCCTGCCGCTCTACGCCAACCTGGTGAAGCACGATCCCAGTCTGCTGGAAGCGGCGTCCGACCTGGGGTCGAGCACCTTCAACAGCTTCTGGAAAATCACCGTGCCCCTGTCCAAGAACGGCATCATCGCTGGCGGCATGCTGGTGTTCATCCCGGTGGTGGGCGAGTTCGTGATACCGGAACTGCTGGGCGGCCCGGAAACGCTGATGATCGGCAAAGTGCTGTGGCAGGAATTTTTCAACAACCGTGACTGGCCGGTGGCGTCCGCCCTGGCAGTGGTGATGCTGGCGATCCTGATCGTGCCCATCATCCTGTTCAACCGCAGTCAGGCCAAAGAAATGGAGGGCAAGGAATGAAGCGCTTCAGTTTTTCAAGCCTGATGCTGGTGCTGGGTCTGCTGTTCATTTATGCGCCGATGCTGATCCTGGTGATCTACTCGTTCAACGCCTCGAAACTGGTAACGGTGTGGGGGGGCTGGTCGATCAAGTGGTACGTCGGTCTGCTGGATAACAGCCAGTTGATGGGGTCGGTCGTGCGTTCGCTGGAAATCGCCTGCTATACGGCGATCGCTGCGGTGGCCCTGGGTACACTGGCGGCCTTCGTGCTGACGCGCATCACCCACTTCAAGGGCCGCACGCTGTTCGGCGGCCTGGTCACGGCACCGCTGGTGATGCCGGAAGTGATCACCGGTCTGTCGCTGTTGCTGCTGTTCGTGGCGATGGCGCAGATGATCGGTTGGCCCCAGGAGCGTGGCATCGTCACGATCTGGATCGCCCACACTACGTTCTGCTCGGCCTATGTGGCGGTGGTGGTCTCGGCGCGCTTGCGTGAACTGGACCTGTCCATCGAAGAAGCGGCCATGGACCTGGGTGCGCGGCCGTGGAAGGTGTTCTTTCTGATCACCATCCCGATGATCGCACCCTCGCTGGCGGCGGGGGGCATGATGTCGTTCGCCTTGTCGCTGGACGACCTGGTGCTGGCGAGTTTCGTCTCCGGCCCAGGCTCGACCACCTTGCCGATGGAAGTGTTCTCGGCGGTACGCCTGGGGGTCAAGCCGGAAATCAACGCCGTGGCGAGCCTGATTCTGCTGGCCGTATCGTTGGTGACTTTCCTGGTCTGGTACTTCAGCCGTCGCGCCGAAGAGAACCGCAAGCGAGCGATCCAGCAAGCCATCGAAGAGAGCGCCGCCGACTCCTGGAAACAGCCAGACCCGCGCCG
Organism: Pseudomonas sp. Q11; assembly: GCF_024494355.1. Classification (GTDB taxonomy): domain Bacteria; phylum Pseudomonadota; class Gammaproteobacteria; order Pseudomonadales; family Pseudomonadaceae; genus Aquipseudomonas; species Aquipseudomonas hefeiensis. The sequence continues at coordinate 154,519 of NZ_JAKNQY010000005.1, forward strand.
GGCGCCCGCGCCAGTCTGAACCCAGCGTCGGTCAAAATGTGGGAGCGGGCTTGCTCGCGAAAGCGGTGTGACAGTCGACGAAGATGTTGAATGTCAGTCCGCCTTCGCGAGCAAGCCCGCTCCCACAGGTCTTTTTGTTGCCCACAAATCCGGGGTCAGGCCCAAGTCCAATGTGGGAGCGAGCCTGCTCGCGAAGCCGTGTATCAGTCGATGAAAGGGTGGTTGGATTACGAACTCCAGGGTGAGGAGCGGATGATTTCGACAAAATTCAACGGCCTGAAGCCCGGCTCCTGATCCACCAACACATCGGTTTTGACATTGCCGAAGGTGGTCTGCGGGCGATGACGCAACCCGTCGGCGAATGCGCAGATGATGCATTCCTTGAACCCTTCGCCCCGCGGATGCGCGTGCACCACAGCATCACGTTGCGCAGCGGGGAAAGCGGCGTAGTCCATGCCCAGGACGTCCATTTCCACGCCGGCGGTGACCAGGGCGACGGTCGGGCGCAGGTGTTTAGGCACGCCTGGCGTGGTGTGCAGGGCGATGGAGAGCCACACCTGTTCGATGTCGTCATCACTCAACCCGTAGGGTTTGAGGAAAGCGGCAGCGGCATTCGCGCCATCCACTTCGAAACGTTCGTCATCACTGCGGTGGCCATCCACCAGTCCCAAGTCATGGAACATCGCGCCGACGTAGAGCAATTGCGGGTCGTAGGCCAACTGCTGTCGTTCGCCGCTCAAGGCACCGAAAAGAAACACCCGACGCGAGTGGTGGTACAACAGTTCGGACTCGATATCGCGGATGTATTCAGTGGTAGCGCGGGCAAGGGCGCTGTCGGGGATGCTGATGCCGGCGATGCTGTTCATGCTGTTCTGCTCCTGGCGTTGCGCCTTGATGGCGCCGGAGGTTTGAGTCTGTTCGCAGGCGGACACCGGGACAATCGCGCCATGGCTGCGATCCCGGCCAATGACCCTGGGTTTCGTGCCAACTGGCTTCTGGTTGGTGGATTGGCTAGGGTGCGGGGGTCAGTCTGGAAAGGTGAGCAAGAGCATGCAAAGAACCGTTGCCATCGTGGTGTTCCCGGGTGTCCAGTCACTGGATGTCACCGGCCCCCTGGATGTGTTCTGCGAAGCCAATAGTTTCCTCGCCCCGAAGGATCGCTATGGGCTGGAAGTGATCGGCGTCGAGCATGGAGCGATGTCCTGCTCCAATGGATTATCTCTCAATGCCCACCGACATTTCGGCCAGGCGTTACAGGCCTATGACCTGTTATTGGTCGCGGGCGGGCCCCAGTTGCCGTCGATGAGTTTTGGTGCAGCGTTCGACGCCTGGCTGCGCGATGCCTGCGCTCGGGCCCGTCGTTTTGGCTCGATCTGCAATGGTGCGTTCCTGCTCGCCCGGGCCGGACTGCTCGAGGGACGCATTGTCACCACCCACTGGAACGACGCCGCGGCGCTGACGCAGATGTGTCCATCGACACGGGTCGAAGCGGATCGTTTATACATCCAGGACGGTAAGCTCTGCACCTCGGCCGGGGTCACGGCGGGGATCGACCTGTCGTTGTTCCTGCTGGCGCAGGACCACGGCCCGGACGTGGCACTGAACGTCGCCAAGCGCCTGGTGGTCTTTACCCAGCGCTCGGGCGGCCAATCGCAGTTCAGCCCCTTTCTCGTCCCCCACGCCGAACCGACCTCGGCGGTGGCCAAGGTTCAGTCGTATGTCCTGGCGAATCTCAACGGTGATTTGACCATCGCCGATCTGGCCACGGCGGCGAACATGAGCCAGCGCAACTTCTCGCGAGTGTTTGCCCGGGAAGCGAAGGTCACGCCGGCACAATTTGTCGAACGGGCCCGGGTGGACGCGGCGCGGGTCATGCTGGAAAGCAGTCGTGCGCCGCTCAAGACCGTGGCTTATCAATGCGGTTTTCGTGATGCCCAGCACATGCGCAGCGTGTTCAATCGCAGGTTGGGCGTGACACCGCAACAGTTCAGGCTGAATTTCGGCGCGATGGTTTAGGCACCTCTGCCCTTATTTTTTCAACGCATCATGCGCTTCCAGCGCCCGCAAGGAATAGATATACGCCGCACCGGCATTCAGCGAAACAGCGGTGGCCAGGGTGGCGGCGATTTCTTCGCGGGTGGCGCCGGCCTTGATGGCCGCATCGGTATGCACGCCGATGCAACCGTCACAGCGGGTCGTGATCGCCACGGCGATGGAGATCAGCTCCCGGGTCTTGGCATCGAGCACGTTATTATCGGCCGCGGCTTCATCCAGGGCCATGTAGGCCTTGACCATTTTCGGGTTGCTTTTGCCCAGGGCGCCGAAGGCACTTTTGATGGTGGGCAGCAGCTCGGTCCAGTTGATGAACATTGGGTAGACTCCATAGAGAGGGATTGGGTTAAACCCTTCCAGTCTTGACCATAAATAACGACCAAGCCTGTTAATTGATGAAAAGCACTGCCCGTCATTGGGCTCAGGGCTCGGTCCCGACCGGCAGCAGCTTCAAGGTGCTGCGGGTATTGGCCGTCACCTCTATTTCGGCCAGATGCGCCTGGTAGTACAGCCCCTCGATGTAAGCCTCGGCCTGGTCCTCGTAATGCTTGTCGAACGGCACGCCGCTTTGGCCAACGGGGTTGACGGTGACGCTGTGCGCCGGATCGGCGAAGTCGATGATGCGCCGGGTGGAAGGGCCATAGGTCACCGGCCAGGGCGCCGGACCGATTTTGGCCGAGAGGTTGTTGGGCACTTCATGGGTGCCGGGGGCAGCAAAGGGGCCGACGTTGAAGATCCGGTCCAGCGGCTTTTGCAGGCCCAACGGATGACCATGGGTCAGGGTGTGCGCCTTGCCCCATTGCCATTGGCTGGCATCCTCACCCAGGGTGGTCTTCAGGTGCGCCAGGCTCTTGCTCCAGGCGCTCATCACCGTTTCGGCACGGGTCTCCTTACCCGGGGTGGTGCGATCATCCCACCAAGGCGAATCCTCTGATGCCGCCAGGCGCGGCAGGGCGGCGTCGATCACCCGGGTCGACAGCGCGGTTTCAAAGAGCCCGTCGCCCAATTCATCGTGCAGGGCGGCGTCGGCCAGGTTGAACAGGAACTGGTTGAACAGCGTGGCGCTGATGGAGTCCAGCGGATAGTCACCCTGCCATTGGGCCAGTTGCTCCACCCATTTGCGCTCCTGGGGGTCGCTGACCTCGTTACGCAGCACCGGCAGCAAAGGCGCGAGCAAGCGCCGGCCGTAGGGGGTGGTGGTGCCCAGTTGCAGTTCACGGGTGGTGTCGATGTCCCACTTGGCCTGCTTGTCGCCCAACTGGAGGTTGAGTTTCTGGCCGCGGTCGGCAAGGTTGTAATAACCCGGAATTTCCATGCCGCTGGCCGACACTGGCTGGAAGTTGGCCGACACGATGTAGCCTCGCGCCGGGTTTTCTTCCTGGGGGTTGCTGCTGAAGGGGTAGAAACCTTCCTTTTGCGCTTCTGCGCTACCGCCATCGAGCATGAAGCCCGGCTTCACGCCGGCCGGCCGCTTGGGCAATTGCGCCGCGGCCCACCAGCCGATATCCCCCTTGGCGTTGGCCCACACCACATTCAGCCCTGGCGCGTGGATCTTGGCTGACGCGCTGCGAGCCTTGGCCAGGGTGTCGGCGCGATTGAGCTGGTAGAAGGCTTCGAGGATCGGGTTGCGGCTTTCCAGAAACCCCCACCACATGGCGATGGGCGTCTTGCCGGCGTGGGCGCCGAGGGCGTCGTTGACGATCGGGCCATGGGGCGACTGGCGCAGTTGCAGCGTCACCGGCGCCTGGCCCTTGACCGCGATCTGTTGTTCGCTGCGGGTCATGTCCACCCATTGGTCGCGATACCAGACCTGTTCGGGATTATCCGGGTTGACCCGTTCGACGATCAGGTCCAGATCGTCGTTCTGGAGCATGGTGATGCTCCAGCCGAAATCCTTGTTCATGCCCAACGACGCGAACGGCATCAGCGCCTGGTAATGCCCATAGAGTTCAAAGCCTGGTGCTGACAGATGCGCCTCGTACCAAACCGAGGGCGCGGAAAAGCGGATATGCGGGTCGCCTGCCAGCAGCGGCTTGCCACTGTGGGTGCGGCTGCCGGAGACCGCCCAGGCATTGCTGCCTTCGAACTGCGGCAAGCCGTTTTCGGCCAGGGCCTGTTCACTCAGGCGAGCCAGGGCGTTTAGGTCTTTCCAGTCGGCAGCGGCCAGGGGCAGGCCGCTCTTGTGACCTGCGGCCAGCACACCCTTGGGCTGCCAGTCGAGGTCGAAAATGCTCAGGTAGTCGCTGCCCAGTTGATCGCGTACGTAGGTCAAAAGCGGCTCGGTGCGAAACGCTGCCGCGAAGCTGTAGGCCATGTAGCCGGCAATGCTCACGGTGTCCTCTGCGGTGAAAGGACGCTTGGGGATGCCCAGCACATCGAACTCCACCGGCCTGGTGTGGGTTTCCTGGAAGCGGTTGATGCCATCGAGGTAAGCCTGCATCGCGATCCAGGCCGGGGACTGTGGGTCCTGTTCCGTCAGGTAGGTCGCGGCGCGTTCGCGAATGCGCAGGCTGCGCATCAGTTTGTCGGTGTCGAGCAGCTTTGGCCCCAGTACCTCGGCCAGTTCGCCACGGGCGAGGCGGCGCATGATCTCCATCTGGAACAGCCGGTCCTGGGCATGGACATAACCCAGGGCGCGGTACAGGTCGGTTTCGTTTTCAGCACGGATATGCGGCACGCCGCGTTCGTCGTAGCGCACCGTCACCGAGCCGTGCAGGCCTTGCAACTGCACGGTGCCCTGGCGGGTGGGCTGTTTGCTGTAGAGGTAGCCGCCCGCGACGATGATGGTGGTGACGACCAATGACAGAAAGGCGATGAGGGTGCGTTTCATGGTGAGTCCTTATTCTGGTGACAGCGGCTCCATGGTCTCGCTGTTGATTCCCTGTTTAGCATACGGCTGCTTCTCAGCGCATCGTCCGTCGGAGGGATTTTCCCCAAGTCGACTCGCGGGCGGGAGTATAGGCGGTGGAAGGTCTCGGGCAGCGGCTGGGCTTTGAAGGCCGGCGCCGCGAATCGCAAGGGGATATGAGTCGGCGTGTGTCGCGAGGGCCGGCGACAGGAGGTTCCTGCGGCCGGCTTAGGAGGGCGGTTTCAACCGGTGAGCGTCAAGCCAGCGAAGGATGGCCCGACGGGTTCATCAGCTTGGCCGGGTGTTGGGTGCGGGTTCGTTGGACGGCCCGCCCTGGGGACGCGCCTCGCCTCGTTCCGCCAGCTCCATATTGTCGCCAGCGCCAGGGTTTTTAGGCCTCGTGGCCAAGCTCTGAATCCACTCGGCACCTACGTTGAGCCCGGCGACAGTGGCTTGCGTAGCCAGCTGGCTAGCGCCGCGAGTGACGGTATAGAGGTTCTCGCCAGCGCGTCCCAAACCTGGGGGTTGGGTATGGGGCAGGCTGTCCCGGTTTGGATTGGTGATGTTCTGCCACGGTACGTTTGCGCGCGCGGTCAGGTCGTCCTTGCCGTCGTTCAGCGCTTTGTTTTCCAGCGGTGCCGCTACGCTGTTGGCGAAGAACGGAAGCAACGTCAGGCCCGAGGAGAAGAAGGTCGTGATGATCTGCTGCATTTTTTCCAGCGTCTCGGCATCTTCCCCTACCGCTGCGGCGTCTCCCACTGCGGTACGCATGGTAATACCTGCGCTTACGCCAACGATCCGGTTGGCATAGTCACTGATATTGGTCATGTTGGTCGGCAGCACTTTGCTTGATTCGGCAAATGCCTTGGGCAGCAGCTCCTTCCATTCGCGCGTTTCGTTTTTGACCCGATAGGTTGGAATCTTCTCGTCACCGTGGGTTTGAGAGTATTTGGCCACTGCCTGGCCGCCGGCCATGAAGGCGCCACCGACGGCGGAGGCGAGGCTGCGAGCGCCGATGCCCGAGGCACTCACGCTCGTGAACTGATTCAGGGTCTCTCGTACCGCGTGAGCCGCGCCGAAAGCGAGGTAACCGGTGAAGTCGCCACTGATGGTGCCAAAGTTATTGGCGTTTTGTTTAAGCAGGAAACCGGTGCGCTTGTCTTCCTGCGCCCTGTCGATGGCCTCGCGTTGAGGATTAGCGACCCGACGTCCGCCCACCGTAATGTCCTGCAGGGCCTTGGGGTACACCGACAGCGGATCAACCTTTTCCAGGCCACTGCCGATGGTTTTGTCGACGATGGTCTGGATTATGGGGCGTGCGCTGTCGCTGACCACTTTATGGGCGGCACCCAGGACAGCCGACGTTCCCGCAGAATGTGCGGCGAGGTGCGTACCCTCCAGTTGCTCGTCGATTGCCGCGGTGCTGGCACCGAAGTGAGCCGAGGAGGCGAAGCCCTGCGGGATGCCCGCGTCGGCAAATACCGCCAAGCCCGTCAAGAATCCACTGTGGGTCTTGAGGTCAGCGACATAGTCCTGGCGTCCGACGTTCTTCAGTGCGGTGTTCAATGTGTCGTTTTTCTTCGTTGCTTTTGCCAGTTCGCTAGGGTTGTCGTCCTCCTTTTTCAGGAACTCGCCAAGTTCCTCCTGGACCTTGGTCAACTGGCTCAGTTCAGCGGTCGCCTGGTCTCGTTTGGGCTGGGAAAGGCTCTCGTTGGTCGCTGCACTTTGCGCATGCTCGATTCGGCTTTCCATAAAGGTATTCAAGCGCGTGGGCATGTCTTGCGTCATGGCTTGCATGACACCTTTGGCATAGCCGCGAAAGGCGTCATGGCTGCTTTTTAGAGGCGGGAGATCCTTTTCTTGCGAGGTACTATCGATGACTTCCTGACACAACGAATGATAGGCGCCAAGGGTGTTACCCATGCGCTCGCAATGTTTGTCCCAGACGGCTTTGAAACCGCCGCCTTCTTTCCGGTCGCCCTCGTTCTTGCTCAGGTACTCGTCGAAGTCCTTGGTGAATGCCTCGGTTTCTTCCTGGCCCGAGAGCATCGGGTGGACCGTGCCGCCCAGCTCGCCCAAATGTTTTTGTACGTCTTGATAGCTTGTGCCAGGCGCGTAGCCCAATACTTTGCCTTCCAGGCTCATATGCTCGCGGGCATAGCCGATGGGATCACTATCAGGGGTTTTCTCGCTGAGGTTGTTGACCAGCCCTGTCAGGCGCTGCTGCCTGGTCTTGAGCGTTTGCTGGGTCTTGTCGGTCGGTTTCCCTTCGAAGTGATAAGGCACCAGGGGATTGGTGGAGGGACGAACCTGCCCGGACAGGCTGGTTCCCGCCGGCGTGATTCGATCGTCCTGCTGGTGCAGCGCCGCCGAACCGGTGCTTCGTCCTACTGATAAATCTGGCATGTCGTGCTCTCCTAGATTGACAGGGCGCTGTTGAGCCCGGTGCTACGGGGGGTGGGTTTGTGCTGGGTGGTCTTGGCGGCGTCGTTTGGGCTGGCGGCGTCGAAGAAGTAGCCATCTCGCCAAATCAACGCCATGTCCGCGGCGCCGCCCATCAGCCCGAGCAGGCGCTCGGCCGTGAGGTTTTCCAGGGGGACGTGGCCGATCAGGATCACTTGTTCGCTGTCGCGGTTGTAAGACAGGGAAGGGCAGAACGCCCCGCTCAGCAGGTACAGGTTGGTCTCCAGCAGCCGTTGCAGGACCGCTTCGCGATTCGCCACAGGCAACGGCCCGAAGCCGCAGTAGATAAAGACATCTCCCTCGCCCACGCCAGGGGTGTGTTTCAGGGAAAAGTCCACATCCTTGACCGACAGGTTTGCCTGTTCGTAGAACGCTGACGGGGAAGGAATCATCGTGAGTTCGCAGAGCTGATCGATCAGCTTGCAATAGGTGGGTGACGCCATGAGTGACCTCGCATTGTCATCCAGGCGCCGACGAGCGCCTGCTGCCCATGGTGAGTGACACCTGCGGCATTTCGGTTCCAACCGAGCGCCGCTGCAGCCCGATGCCTGAGTGAGCCGCGTGGAACCGCTGTCCTGCGATCTGCCACCCAATGGCGCCACCTCATTCAAGGTTGACCGCCCATGTCCCGATCACTTGCACCTTTGCCGGCCCTTCGATTCGTCCCCAAAGGGTTGTCCATGCTGGCCGTGGGGACCTTGCTGTATGGTTGCCAGCACCTCGAACCGCAGCTGACCATCGGCGATCCTTTCGCCAATGAGCCTTACCGCTCGCAACTGCGCTGGCTTGAGCCGGCGCCTACGGACACGATCATCCAGATCGGCGAGTCAGCCCCGCAAAGTGGCGGCAGCCTGTGGGCGCGCATGCGCCAGGGGTTTTTCTTGCAGGCCAAGACCCAGGGGGTGGCGCGCATCGATGAGCAGCGCCGCTGGCTGATGGCACGTCCGGCGTTCCTCACCCAGACCGGACGCGCCGGCAGCCGATACTTGCACTTCATCGTGGGCGAACTGAACAAGCGCAACATGCCGCTGGAACTGGCGCTGCTGCCGGCTATCGAGAGCGGGTTCAATCCAAACGCCCGATCGCCTGCCCAAGCCCTCGGCCTCTGGCAATTCATTCCCGCTACGGGGCGCCGGTACCAATTGCAACAGCGAGGCGACTATGACGAGCGCCGCGACATTCCGTCATCGACGCGGGCCGCCCTGGATTATTTGTCCTACCTGCACGATTACTTCGACGGCGACTGGTTGCTGGCGCTGGCCGCCTACAACGCCGGGGAAGGGCGGGTACGCGACGCCATCAAGCGCAATCGCGCCCGTGGCCTGGCGACCAACTATTGGAACCTGTCGTTGCCCGGTGAGACCCAGAACTATGTGCCGCGACTGCTGGCGCTGTCGCAACTGGTGAATACACCCGCAGACTATGGCGTGAGCCTGGCGCCCATTGCCGACCAGCCGTACTTCCAGATGGTCGCCTTGGCGCAGTCCGTGGACCTGGCACACCTGGCGCGGTTGTCCGGTGTGCATGAGCGAGAGTTGCACATGCTCAACCCTGCCGCGCGTGGCCGGGCCAGGGGGCGCTTGTTGATGCCCTTGGAAGCGTCGCGCAGGTTGCTGGCCCAACCGGACATGATCGCCAAGGCCGCGCTGCCTCGTGTGGCCGCTAGCGAAGAACAGGTGGTTGCCTCACCCGATACTGGCACGGCCCAGCCGCAGGTGGTGGAGGTGGCCGTGCCGCCAGGGGTGTGAGTCGCTCATCCGGGGTCTACAGGCAGCCCATCGCGACATTGGCCAAGCCGCGAGCGCGTGGGTCCATCAAGACGTAGGAGCCAATGGTGTTGCAGGCGAAGCCGAACGCCACCCCGCGTTCAGGGTCGGCAAACCCGATGGTGCCCCCGGCGCCCATGTGGCCGAATGCCTCGTTGCCCATGCCATAGCTGCCGTTCGCCACGTCCGGCTGGTTGAGCATGATGCCCAGGCCGAAACGTGTTGGGGTTTGAATGGTGGGGTCGTATTCGGCGCTGTGCTCGCGCAACATTTCGTTGAGCAGCGGCGATTCCAGCAACTGCCCGTCGAGCAGGCCGGCATAGAACGTCGCCAGGCTGCGGGCATTGCCGTGTCCGTTGGCTGCCGGTTGGGTCATGCGCTTCCAGCCGGCTTCGTTACTGCGCCCCAGCACCATGGGCGGGTTGGCGAAGGCCAGTGCGCTCATGGCGGTCGGCTCGTTGAGCACGTCCTTGAGCACCCTGCCAAACGCTTCATCGTCGATCTCGTCTTTGGTGCGTGCCATGTAGGCGCAGCGCGCGATGGTCGCGTCGTCCAGGCCGAGGTGGAAGTCCAGTCCGAGCGGCGCCACCACCCGTTGGTGAATGCTTTGCGCCGGCGGCAGGCCATCCACCCGGCGTAGCAGTTCGCCGAGGATCCAGCCGAACAGCAAGGGCGAATAGGTCTGCTGTTCGCCGGCCGCGGCCCAGGGATGTTCCTCGGCGATCAGGTCCGTCATGGTGGTCCAGTCGTAGAGGGTTTCCGGTGCCAGGGGCGTGCGCAGCGCCGGCAGCCCGGCACGGTGGCAAAGCACCTGGCGCAGGGTAATCGACGCTTTGCCGGCGTTGGCGAAGGCTGGCCAGTAGTGGCAGACCGGCGCGTCCAGCTCCAGGCGTCCTTCGCCGACCAGTTGCATGATCGCCACCGCCGTGAAGGGCTTGGTGCAGGAAAACAGATTGAGCAGCGTGTCGCGCTGCCAATGGCTGTCCGGTTGCGGCCCGGCAATGCCGGCCCACAGATCGATAACGGTTTCGCCGTCAATCTGGATGCAAAGGGCGGCGCCGCGTTCGAAAGGGCTCTGCATCAGCTGGATAAAAGCCTCTTTGACCGGTTCGAAGCGAGTGTCGCATTGGCCATGGATAACAAGTGCACGCGTCATGTCGGCTCCACGCAGGGTTGGTGTTTCCCTTTGAGTGACGCTGGCCGTGCAAACGGTTCATCGATAGGACGACCCCCTGTGGGATCTTTTTTGGCGAGCCCTGCCACTCAGGAGCAACGATTCATACCCCTGGAGAGTGTTCATGGCTTACGAGCGTACCCTTGATTTGAATAGCGACGCGTTTCGCGGCGAAGCTTATCGGCATTATGCGGCGCTGCGCCAGGCGTCCCCGGTGTTCCTCAGCCAGGCCGAAGGACAGTTGCCGATGTGGTACGTCACCGGTGCGCGGGAAGTCGAGCAGGTGCTGCTGGACAACGAGCGCTTCGCCCGGGACCCGTCGCGGATCGATGCGCAGTTCGCCGCGATGCTCGGCGGCGAGCAATCCATCGCGTTTCTTAACGACCACATGCTCAACCGCGATGGCGACAGTCATCGCCGCTTGCGTCGCCTGGTCAACAAGGCCTTCACGTTGAAGGCGGTGAACGCCCTGCGGCCTCGTATCGAACAGATCGCCGAGACGTTGCTGGAGCCAGTGCGGTCGAGCGGGCAAATGGATGTGGTGAGCCAATATGCATTTCCGTTATCGATCACCGTCATCGCCGAACTGCTTGGCGTCCCCGCGCAAGACCGTGACGATTTCCGCCGCTGGTCCCACATGATCGTCCAGCAGGTGGGGCATGACCTGAGCGAGTTGCAGCGTTGCTACAACGAATTCGCCGGCTACATGCTTGCGTTGATCGACCAGCGTCGAGCACAGCCGGGCGACGACCTGGTTTCGGCGCTGGCGCAGGTCGAGGAAGAGGGCAGCATGCTCAGCCAAAGTGAGCTGTGCAGCATGATCGCGCTGCTGATCATCGCCGGGCACGAAACGTCGGCGTCGATGATCGGCAATGCTGTGCACATGCTCGTGCAGCACCCCAAGGCGCTGGCGCGATTGCGTGACGAGCCGGCGTTGATGCCTGGTGCGGTCGAAGAGTTTCTGCGCTATGACTCCTCGGTGGAGCGGGCCATGGTTCGCTTCGTCACCCGGGACACCGAACTGGCCGGGCAGCGCTTGCTGCGCGGGCAACTGGTGATTGCGGTGGTGGGCTCGGCCAATCGTGACCAAGGACTGTGTGCAAATCCTGACACGCTCGACATCACTCGCCCGGCCTGCCCGCACATGTCTTTCGGCAAAGGCACGCACTACTGCCTGGGCGCCTCGCTGGCCCGGCAGGAGCTGGAAATTGGCTTGAATACACTTCTTCGGCGCTGCCCTGGGCTGCAATTGGCGGTCGATCCCGGCGCTGTACGCTGGCGCTATGTGCCCAACTTCAGGGGGCCGGCCGGGTTGCCGGTGTGTTGGTCGGTGGATTGATGAGAACGAGCAAGCTCGCGCTGGGTTCTGTAGGAGCTGGCGAAGCCTGCGATCTTTTGATCCTTTGATCCTTTGATCCTTTGATCCTTTGATCCTTTGATCTTTCGCTTGAGATGCAAGTGTCTGGGGAAAGATCGCAGCCTCGTTGCACTCGACAGCTCCTACGCAGCTCCTACGCAGTGCCTCCAGCGGGAGTCACAGGGCTTGTGCAAAAAATGGCATAGGCTCGAATGAGCGCAGGCCCATGCCTGAGAAAGAGGCGGCTCATCCGACGTCCAGCCGGACGAGCCGCAGACTCACGCCAGGCTGGCCTCCTCGTTTTGCGCCGGCGCTGAAAGGGTGGTGGGCGCCGTGTCGCCTGGCGTCAGGTGCAGTCCATAGAGCACGACGTCCGCGCGGCTATCTGCGAACCGGGCAATGCCGGGGAAACGTCCCCATTGCGTGGCGCCAAGCCCCTGTACGCCGCGTTTGCTGGTTTCGTTGTGCTCGATAATCCAGGCCACCAGCGTCTCGAAACCATACTGCCTGGCCAACACCACTGCGGCTTGGCCAAGGCGGATGCCTACGCCGCTGCCGATGTGGTCGTTGCGCACGTAGATCGACACTTCGCCGGTCAGTCGGCAGGCCTGGGCTCCCCAACAGAAGCGGTTGACGATCAACCAGGCGACGACTTCGCCGCCACGCTCGAGCACATAGATCGGGTCACCCTCCTTGACGAAACAGTCGACGAAGAACGTCATTTCCTTCAGGGAAAATGCTCTGAGTACGGGGGAACTTGTCCCTCCCAGAGCGCTTTCGTTGAAGATGGCTGTCATCACCGGCAAGTCGTCGGGGGTGTAGCGGCGCACGCCGCGTGGCAGGTCGGGCCGGCTGTTCAAACGATTATGGGTCATGGCCGGGCTTCTCCATAGACGCTTCGTTTGAGTTGTTCACGCGCGCGAAACAACCTTGAGCGCACGGTGCCAATGGGGACGCCCAGCCGTTCGGCGGCATCGCGGTAGCTGCTCTCGGTGTCCACGGCGGTCCACAGGGTATCGCGCATGTCCTTGGACAGCGCGTCCATGGCTAACAGCGTACGGTCCAACAGCCGACGGTTGTCGCACAGTTCACTCAGGTCAATGTCGTCACTGGACTCGTGGAACTCGCTTTCGTCGAAAGTACTCAGCGGTGGCTGCGCGTAGAAGCGGCGGAAGTGGTTGCGGATCAGGTTGAGGGCGATGCCACACAACCAAGTGTCCTGCTTTGCCAGCCCTTTGAACTTCTGCTGGTTGCGCCAGGCTTCCAGGTACGTGAGCTGGATGATGTCGTCGGCGTCGTCTTGATTGAGTACACGTTTTTGCACAAACAGACGCAGCTTGCGTTCCTCGCCGAAGCAGATGCCTGGCGCACCTGCGGGTGCCGGGGAGGTTTGCGGGGGGGCCATGAGGTTCAGGCTGTTCATCAATAAATCCCTCTGAATAGGTTCCATAGCGTCGATCAACATGTCGACGTTTCCCCTATCAGCAGGACCTGTGCCAAGCCAGATTAATGACTTATCAATTTGATAAATAAGGTTTTTTATTTAGTGCTTCTGCTCTATTTGTGCAAGGAGGTGCACAGCCGCGCCGAGTTTCACTGCATGAAATTGCACCGAGCGAACGCTCGGGAAGGGACCTGCCGACAACCCACCCGAATCGGTCAAAAAAGGCCATGCCGGTGATGGAACTGAATGCTGGATCGCCGCCACCCACTGAGCGTCCGAAACCACGCTCACGGCCATCATGAAAGTAGAAGCCCCGACAAATGCGCATACTGCCGTCAACCTCGCCCAGGCCGCTTCGGCCCTGGTGGGCATGGGCAAGCCTGTCGAATCGCTCCAGGCCGTGCAGTCCAATTCGATGGAGGAGGTCGGCATGACCTTCAGCCATCACGTGGAGCGCAATACCAAGGCGCTGAGCCAGCGGCGCATACGCAACGCCCGCAGCGAGGTGGGCCAGGTGCGGGTCGAGACGCGCGAGCAGTTGGAGGAGTGGTACGACCAACTCGGTCATCCAGGCAAGCAGAGCCTGGGGGCAATGGCGGCCCAGGCCGGTATGTTGCTGTGTGGCGAGCCGGTGCTTGAAGAGGTGGTGCAGTCCACCGGTGGTGACCCGGCCCGTACCGACCTGATCCTGCAGCAAACCTTGCGCGATGCCCAAGTACAAGGTCGTCTCGTCGAAGCCCAGCGCGCTCGCGACTACCTGCAGTTATTGCGCGAACGTTATGCGGCACAGATCCAGGCGGGCATGAACATCGCCGAGGCTTTGCGCGCTTCGGGCGGTGATCCCGAGCTGCGCCAGGCGGTAAGGCGGCTCTACTACGACACCGTGGTGCTCAAGCAGTCGTTGTCCACCATGATGCAGGCATTGCTTGGGCTGTTCGGCGAGGCAGCGTTCGTGCCGGGGCTGGACATGATGCGCCGGGCACTGGCTGACGACATCGCTGCGCACACACCGTCACGTCCTACCGCCTTGTTGCGCACGTTGTTGATCGGCCTGGCCGCCTCGACGCAACTGGGCAGTGTCCTGCACAGCTGCCGCCGTTTGCTCGAGCAACTGGCCTACAGTTGCCCGGCCAGCCAGCTCACGGCCGTGCTGTTGCTCCAGCGCATGCTGGGGTTTGTCAGCAGTGGTCTGTCGGCGGCGGAAGTACGGCGTATCGGGCGTGAATTGGGCGGAGCAGCGGAGCGGGACCAACTGGTCTCCCTGAACGGCCTGTACCCCTTGCTCAAGCGTTTGCCGCTGCCACTCTGGCGTGATAGCAAAAGTCGACAGACCGCGCTGAAGAACCTGTTGGTGCTGCTCGATGAGCGCTCCCGTGACGAGCCCCGCTGCCAGACCGCTGCCCCGGTGATTGGAGCGCGCTCATGATCGCCCTGTTGAACAAAGTCGCCAATGAAGCGGTGCGGCGCATCGAGGTGGTTGCGGCGTTCGTGGTGCTCGGCATCGTGTTCATGCTGATCCTGCCCTTGCCGACCCCGGTGGTCGATGCGCTGATCGCGATCAACATCTGCATCTCCTGCCTGCTGATTGTGCTGTCGCTGTACCTGCCACGGCCGTTGGCGTTTTCCTCGTTTCCGGCAGTGCTGCTGCTGACCACGCTGTTTCGGCTGGCGTTGTCGGTGGCGACCACCCGGTTGATCCTGCTCCAGGGCGACGCCGGTCATATCGTCCAGGCGTTCGGCGATTTTGTGGTGGGGGGCAACCTGGCGGTCGGGTTGGTCATCTTCCTCATTCTGACGGTGGTCAACTTCCTGGTGATCACCAAGGGCTCGGAGCGGGTCGCCGAAGTGGCGGCGCGTTTCACGCTGGACGCGCTGCCAGGCAAGCAAATGTCCATCGACAGCGACCTGCGCGCGAACCTGATCGATGTCAGCGAAGCGCGGCGTCGCCGCGAGGAATTGAACAAGGAAAGCCAGCTGTTCGGTGCCATGGACGGGGCGATGAAGTTCGTCAAGGGCGATGCCATCGCGGGCTTGGTGATCGTAGTGATCAATCTCATAGGCGGCTTTTCGATCGGGATGATGCAGCACGACATGGGCGCGTCCGAATCGATGCACTTGTATGCCGTGTTGACCATCGGTGACGGTCTGATCGCGCAGATTCCGGCTCTGCTGATTTCGCTCACTGCGGGCATGATCATCACCCGGGTGTCGCCCGAAGGGCAGCCGGCGGGTAGCAGCGTCGGCAAGGAAATCGCCCAGCAGTTGACCGCCGAACCCAAGGCCTGGGTGATTGCTTCGGTGGGAATGCTCGGCTTCGCGGCCCTGCCTGGCATGCCCACGCTGGTGTTCGTCGTTATCGCCTTGATCACCGGCACCGCGGGCATCGTTCAGCTGTACGCCCGCGCACGGCAGGCGCGCCAGAGCGAGCAGTCAATCGACGTCGTGGCCCCCGCCCAGAACGGCGCTGAAGACCTGCGCAGCTTCGACCCGACCCGTGCCTTTCTTTTGCAGTTTTCCAAAGCCATGGAAGGCAACGCGGCGGCCGGGGAGGTCATCCAGGCGATCCGCAAGAAGCGTAATGCGCTGGTGGCTGGCTTTGGCCTGACCTTGCCGCCCTTTGAGATCGAATACAGCGCGCTGCTGGAGGACGACGAGTTCCGCTTCTGTGTGCACGAGGTGCCGATGTTGCGGGCAACCTTCGGTGAGCGTGTGGCCGTGGCGCGCGGGCCGCTGCCGTTCGAACCGCTCGACGGGCAGGTCGGCAGCGAGGTGCGTGACGAGCATCAGTGGTTATGGCTGACGCCTGACGATCCGCTGCTGGCGGACGAGCGCGTGGAGGCAGTGTCTGCCGCCGAGTTGCTGGTGGAGCGGATGAGCCGCGCCATGTTTGCCACCGGCCCGCAATTCTTGGGGCTTCAGGAGAGCAAGTCGATTCTCAGTTGGCTCGAAGCGGGCCAGCCAGAGCTGGTGCAGGAGCTGCAGCGGACCATGCCATTGGCCCGTTTCGCCGCCGTGCTCCAGCGCCTGGCCGGCGAAGGCGTCCCGCTGCGCGCGGTGCGCCTGATCGCCGAGTCCTTGATCGAGCATGGGCAGCACGAGCGTGACGTCGGTGCGCTGACGGACTACGCGCGCATCGCCCTGAAGTCGCAGATCTATCACCAGTACCGCGACGAAGACGGCCTGCACGTGTGGCTGTTGACACCGGAAACCGAAGGCCTGTTGCGCGACGCGCTGCGCCAGACCCAGACGGAAACCTTTTTTGCCCTGGAAAGCCTGCATACCCGCGCCTTGGTGATGCAGTTGCGCGAAGGTTTCCCGTTGCGTGCCAAGCGCGTGGCCGTGCTGTTGGTGGCGCAAGACCTGCGGGCTCCGCTGCGCGATTTGTTGCGCGACGAATTCAATCATGTGCCCGTGCTCGCCTTCAGCGAGTTGCACAGCAACGCCCAGGTCACGGTGCTGGGACGCTTTGACCTTGAGCAAGAAAAACTCCGGATGGAGGATGCGGCGTGACGGGCTGGTCTCGGCGCACCGGCAACGGAGCCTCCACGTAACGATGCAAATCCAGGTGCGTTCGATGGCCTGGCTGTGACAGAGGACGGGGGCCGCCGGTGCCCCGTCGTACAACCGGATCGTGGGCGAGTATCTGTCGCCCCTTGAGGAACTGACCATGTTCGAACTGCGCGTATTGAGTGGTCTGCACCGGGGTGCGGCGTTGCCCCTGGTTGGCGAGCAATGGGTGGTGGGGGCGGCGGAGGATGCCGACCTGGCGCTTTACGATCCGGGCATCTGTGGGCGTCACGTGGCCCTTCGGCAGGTGCAGGGGCAATGGCTGCTGGAGCTGCTGGAGGGTGCGGTTTGCGATGCTCAAGGTCAGCCCTGGGCAGCGGCCGAGCCCTTGCAGAGCAATACCCCGTTTGCCGTGGCAGGCGTCTGGCTGTGCCTGGCCCCGGCCGATCAACCCTGGCCCGAAGAGGCGGCGCTGGATGACGCCGCGGGTCTGGCGGCGGACCGGGAAACCCGCAGGCTCGCCGTGCGGCCATCGTGGTCCAAACGCCTGGCAATCGCCGCGGCGGTGATCACCGTCGCCTCCAGCGCCTGGGCCTTTACCAGCCAGCCGACGCAGGCCGTGGCGCGCAGCCCGGCCCAGCAGCTCAAACACAGCAAGGTGGCATTGGCCAATGTCGAGGCGGTCCGCGTGGCGCTGGATCGCATGCTCCAGGAACGTGATTTGGGTGCCGGTGTGCGGGTCGAGAGCCAGGGCGACCGGCTGGTCCTGGTGGGCGAGTTGCCGCGCCCACGCCTGGCGGTGGTCCAGCGGCTGATCGAACGTTTCCATGACCGCTACGAGACGCCCATCGGGATCACGGCCAGCGTGAAGGAGCAGCTGACGCAGTTGCCGTTCCAGATCGCCCAGATCGTGGGTGGCAAGCATGGCCACGTGGTCACCGCCGATGGACGTCGGTTGTTCCTGGGCGACCAGATCGATGGCCTGCGCTTGACCGCCATCGACAGCGGTAAAGTCACCTTCGAAGGCGACCAACGCTACGAGGTCACCTGGTGATGACACAGGCGGCCATTGCGCGACTGGCGGCCTGGGAGGCCGGGCAACTGGCGCATTTGCGTCGCTTCGCGCCGGTCATGGTGCGCGGACGGGTGCAGCGGGTCAGCGGCATTCTGTTGCAGTGCCGACTGCCGGGGGCGCAGATCGGCGATCTCTGCCGGGTCGAGCGTGACGCACGCGAGCCACTGCTCGCCGAAATTGTCGGCTTCGACCAGCACGATGCCTTGCTCAGCGCCTTGGGCGGCCTGGAGGGCGTTCGGGTCGGTGCGGCGGTGGAGCCGCTGGGCATGCCGCATCGGGTGTGCGTGGGTCCGCAGTTGCTTGGCCAGGTGCTGGATGGATTCGGCCGGCCACTGGTGGACGGCGGCACGGGAGCGTTCGCCGGTTCGCACGTGCAGCACGCATCACCGGTGATTGGCGAGGCCCCGGCGCCCACCGCACGACCGCGCATCCAACGGCCCTTGATGACCGGCGTACGGGCCATCGACGGCCCGCTGACGCTCGGTGAAGGCCAGCGTGTGGGGCTGTTCGCCGGCGCCGGTTGCGGCAAGACCACACTGTTGGCGGAAATTGCCCGCAACGTTGACTGCGATGTCATCGTGTTCGGCCTGATCGGCGAGCGCGGGCGTGAACTGCGCGAATTTCTCGACCATGAGCTGGATGATGAACTGCGTGCCCGTGCGGTGCTGGTGTGTGCCACCTCCGACCGCTCCAGCATGGAACGCGCCCGTGCAGCGTTCACCGCGACGGCATTGGCTGAGGGGTTTCGTGCCCGAGGCCAGCGCGTGCTGCTGCTCATCGATTCGCTGACCCGCTTCGCCCGGGCCCAGCGTGAAATAGGCCTGGCCGCGGGCGAGCCGTTGGGGCGCGGCGGCCTGCCGCCGTCGGTCTACAGCTTGCTGCCGCGTCTGGTCGAGCGGGCCGGGCTGACCAACGAGGGCGCCATCACCGCGTTTTATACGGTGCTCATCGAGCAAGACTCCATGAACGATCCGGTGGCGGATGAAGTGCGTTCGCTGCTCGACGGTCACATCGTACTGTCGCGCAAGCTCGCGGAGCGTGGCCACTATCCGGCAATCGACGTGCTGGCCAGCCTGTCGCGAACCTTGGCCAACGTGGCCGAGGCGGAGCACCTGAGGTCAGGTATCAATCTGCGTCGATTGCTGTCGGCCTATGAGCAAATCGAATTGATGTTGCGCTTGGGCGAATACCAGGCCGGTGCCGACCCCTTGACCGATCTGGCGGTGGAGTCGCATGGCGCCCTGGACGCTTTCCTGCGCCAGGACCTGCGCGAGCCGGAACCCTTTGCGTCCACGCTCGCCCACCTGCAGCAGTTGACCGCTTATGTCCCGGGTTGACCTGGACGCCCTGGCGCCGATACGCCGCCACCGCGAAGCGCAAGCCGAACGGGCGTGGCGCCAGCAGCGTGAGCTTTTGCGTGAGCGCGAAGCCGCGGTTGTTGCCGCGCGGGCGCGCATGCAGGCGAGTCGTGAGCAGCAGGCCGTGCAGCGCGAGGCGTTGTACGGCGAACACCGTGGCCGGGCGCTGAGCGTGTGCGAACTGAATGCCTGGAGTGCCCAGGAACGTCGCTTGATCGGCGAACTGGCCGAGCAAGCGCGGGCATTGCAGGCACTGGACGATGAACAGGTGCAACAGGCACAGCACACGGCCGCTGCCCAGCAGCGGCTACAAGGGCGTCGGCGAGATCTGGAAAAGCTCAGCGCAATGCTGGAGCACTTGGTGGAGGTCCCCAGCGATGAATGAACGCACTGTGCGCGGTGGGCCGACACCGCACAGCAACCCCTCGGCTGCCCCCGTTCGGCATCCACCGCGGGCGTATGAGCAACCGCCCGCCCAGGTGAGCCGGGCAAGCCGTCCGGCGGCACGCGAGTCCGACCCTGCCACCGGGCGTGATCCCGACGTGACGGCAGGGCGCAGTGACGGTTACTGGTTTCGCCAGTGGGTCGATGCGCCACGGGGTGGCGCGCAGGATGACACCGCAGGCAGCGGTTCGCTGTCGGGCCTGGTGAATCTTTCGAGCAGTGAAGTGGAGGCTTTTGTCGACCAACTCACGCCACGTCTGCGCGCCACGCTCGACCAGCAGTTGGACCTGCTACTGCATCTTCCCAACCTGGGCCGCATCAAGGTATCCGCCCGGCGGCTAGGCGAGGCGTCCGGGTGGGACATCGGCTTGAGCGGCGAAAGTGCAGACGTACAGGCGCGGCTGTCGAGTCGATCCGGCCGCCTCGAAGACGCGCTGACCCAGAGCCTGGGTCAGCCGGTGCACCTGCGCGTGGCGCGGGAAGAGGAGGCAAGCACGACATGACGGTACATGCATTGACACTGCCGCCTGTGAGCATCGAGGACGCCACCGCCCGGCGGTTATTGGGGATCGGCGTCAGTTTGCCCTTCGAGGTGGCGGGGGAGACGGGCCTGCTGGAGCTGACCCCAGGTGGCGCGGCTGGGGGGACGCCGTGTGTGCTGGGGTGTGCCCATGGTGTCTTTACCTTGGACGAACCCGGCGCGGTGCTGAGCCTGTTCGGTGAGTGCCCGGTGGTCTTGCCTGCCGAGTCCGGACCGGATGACGCGTGGTTCTGGTCGCTGTTCCAGCAAACCCTGAGCGAGCCCCTGCGCCAGGCATTCGGCTTTATCAAACCAGCGACCGGGCCCGCGGTGCAGGGCATTGCCTGCCGGCTCGACGTGAGGGTGGGCACGGCCCGCGTCACGAGCCAATTGGAAATGACCGGTTCGGTCCTGCTGGGGCTGCTTGGCGCTACGCCTTGGCAGCGGCGAACCGCGCCAGGGATCGCGGGCTTTGCGCTGCATGTGCCGTTGGAGCTGGGACACCTGGCGCTGGCTGCCGGGCAGTTGGCGACGCTGCGCCCCGGTGATGTGTTGGTGCCGCAAACCCCTCTGTTCGACTCATCCGGCCAAGGGCTGATTCGCCTGGGCCGGCATTGTTTGCAGGTGCGGGTACACAGCCGTGCCGCGCCGTTACGCCTGACCTTGCTCGCTCTGGAGGAGACCGTTATGAGCACCACCGCCGACACCGATATCCTGACGCCGGACTGGGACGATACCACCGCCTACGAACCTGACGCCCAAGCCCCCGAGACGGCCGATCACCCGGAGCCGGCCTATGCCGCTGCTGAAACCGAGGAGGCGCCGATGGCGGAGCCGGTCGCTGCCGATCTCCCGGAGCGTTTCGACGATCTGCCGCTGGCGCTCACGATACGCTGCGGTCATTTGCACCTGACCTTGGGCGAGCTGCGCAATCTGGTGCCCGGCGCCGTGCTGCAAGTGCAGGGCGTGACACCGGGGGCAGCGGCACTGTTCTATGGCGAGCGTGCCCTGGCCCATGGCGAGCTGGTCGAGGTCGATGGCCGGTTGGGCCTGCAAATCGCTCGCGTGGATGTGGCTGGATGAGCTTCCAGGGGATCGACCCCTTTCTGCTGGCGCTGTTCATCGGTGGGATTTCGTTGGTCCCCCTGCTGCTGATCATCTGCAGCGCCTTTCTCAAGATAACCATCGTGTTGACGATCACCCGTAACGCCATCGGCGTGCAGCAGGTGCCGCCCAATATGGCCCTGTATGCCATTGCACTGGCCGCGACGCTGTTCATCATGGCGCCGGTGGGACACAACATCGCCGAAGAGCTGAAGGAGCGGCCGCTGGATTTCAGCAGTACCGAGGCGTTGCAAAGTTCTGCTCTGAACGCGGTAAAACCGTTGCAGGCCTTCATGTCGCGCAATACCAACCCGGACATCCTCGCCCACTTGCTGGAGAACACCCAGCGGATGTGGCCCAAGGAGCGCGCCGAGCAGGCCAGCCGTGACGACCTGATGCTGCTCATCCCGGCCTTCATGCTGTCGGAGCTCGAGGCCGGCTTCCAGATGGGATTCCTGATTTATATCCCGTTCATTGTCATCGACCTGATCGTATCGAACCTGCTGCTGGCGCTCGGCATGCAGATGGTCGCGCCGATGACCATTTCGTTGCCGCTCAAACTGCTGATTTTTGTCCTCGTGCAGGGCTGGACGCAATTGCTCGACAGCCTCTTCTATTCCTATCTTTGAGGATGTGCGATGGACGCGCTGACGTTGTTTAAGGAAGGCATGCTGCTGGTGGTGCTGCTCTCCGCGCCGCCCTTGATCGTGGCGGTGGTCGTCGGTGTGCTGACCTCCCTGGTGCAGGCATTGATGCAGATCCAGGACCAGACCTTGCCCTTCGGCATCAAGCTGGTGGCGGTCGGTGTGACCTTGCTGGTCACGGGCCGCTGGATCGGTGTGGAGTTGCTGGGACTGCTTCGCCGGGCATTCGAAATGATGGCCAACACCTGATGACGGCCCAGGCTTTTGTCCCGTATTTCGACTTGCTGCTGTCGATCGCGCTCGGCATGGCGCGCATTTATCCAGTTGCTTATCTGGTCCCGGTGTTTTGCTTCCAGCACCTGCGAGGCTTGCCGCGCCATGCCGTTGTGTTTGCCCTGAGCATGTTGCCGGCGCCCGGTATTCGCCAGGCGCTGATCGACGCGCAGGTCAATTGGCTGTCGCTGGCCGGGTTGATGTTCAAGGAACTGGTGCTGGGTTTTTTGCTCGGGGTGCTGCTGGCGATGCCGTTCTGGTTGTTCGAATCGGTGGGCGCCTTGCTGGACAACCAGCGCGGAGCGCTCATCGGTGGCCAGTTGAACCCGGCGCTCGGCACCGACACCACGCCCCTGGGCCTGCTGTTCAAGGAGATGACAGTTTTGCTGCTGGTCGCCACCCTGGGCATTGGCACGTTGACCCAGGTGATTTGGGACAGCTATCTGGTGTGGTCGCCCACCGTTTGGTTTCCATTGCCTGGCGCGGATGGCTTCGGCGTGTTTCTCGGGCTGCTCGCCGAAATGTTCATGCACATGATGCTCTACGCGGCGCCCTTTATCGGCTTGCTGTTGCTGGTGGAGTTCAGCTTGGCGCTGCTCAGCCTGTATAGCCCGCAATTGCAGGTGTTCGTCCTCGCCATGCCGGCCAAGAGCCTGATCGGCCTGGGCTTCCTGCTGTTCTACCTGCCCACGCTGTGGGACGCGATGACGGGCCGTCTTGACCGCTATGGGGAAATCCGGCATCTGCTGCACTTGTTGTTGCAGGCACCCTGAAGGAGGGCTTCGGGCATGAGCGAAGACAGTGGCGAAAAGACCAAGCAGGCGACACCGAAGAAAATTCGTGACGCGCGCAACAAGGGCCAGGTCGGCCAAAGCCAGGACTTGAGCAGCCTCCTAGTGCTTGCTGCGATCACCGAAGTGGCATTGACCCAGGCCGACGACAGCATGCAGGCATTGGAAAACATGGTGGCGTTCCCGCTGCATCGACTGGATGTCGACTTCGTGCGTGCCTTCGAGGAAACCTTGGCCCATGCCGGTGGTGTGTTGCTCAATTTCACCGTGATGACCGTGGGGCTGGCGATCGTCACGCGCCTGGTGGCCGGTTGGATACAGTTCGGTTTCCTGTTCGCGCCCGAGGCCCTGCAGCCGGACCCGAACCGCTTGAACCCGATGAACCAGGCCCAGCAGATGTTCTCCGGCCAGGCGTTGATCAACCTGTTCATGGGGCTGGTCAAAGCTGTGTTTATCGGCACTGTGATTTATCTGGTGACCTTTCCGGCTCTCGGCGCGTTGATCAATCTGGTCAACGGCGACTTGCACAGCTATTGGCGCGGCTTGGCCAGCCTGTTTCGACACATCATGCACATTTGCCTGGCCGTATTGCTGGTGCTGGCGATTCTCGACTTCGGCCTGCAGAAATATTTCTTCGCCAAGCGCCTGCGCATGAGCGAGGAGGAGGTGCGCAAGGAGTTCAAGGAAATGGAAGGCGACCCCCACGTAAAAATGCACCGCCGCAGCCTGGCCCGGCAATTGGTCGACCAGCCCGTCAGCAAAGAAACCAAGCCGGTGGAAGAAGCCGACATGCTGGTGGTCAACCCCACCCACTTTGCCGTCGCGTTGCTGTATCGCCCCGAGGAAACGGCACTGCCGCAGTTGATCGTCAAAGGTGTCGATGCCGATGCCCGGGCGATGATCGAACGGGCCAAGGCGGCGCGGGTCCCGGTTATTCAGTGCATCTGGCTGGCGCGCACGATTTACCGCGAAGACGTCGGTGGTTATATCCCCCGGGAGACGCTCCAAGCGGTTGCCCATATTTATCGGGTGCTGCGCGAACTGGATGACGAGGCCAAGGGCGAGGTCATCGAGATTCCGGAGTTGAACCTGCGTTGAGGTCGATGGAACCGATGCACACGCGGTTGCCACTCAGGGAGTGAGCCAGGTTCGGCCGGCCGATACCGGCCTGCCGACAGTGCCCACCACACCGACATCGACTCGTGGAGGATTTCCCATGGCTGATCCCAGTTCCCTGACAAGCCCCTTAAGGGGCACAGGTGCCCTGCACGGCACCGACAGCTTATCGCCATCGCGCTCACCCTCGTTGAGCCAGCGCTCCCGCGACGCGCAGCAACGCCAAGGCACCCAAAGCCTGCATGACCGAGGACGTTCGTCCTCGGCGCCACCTGCGGTGCATCAGCGTGGCCGCTCCCGAACGCGAGACGCCAACCACGCGGCGGCACCGAATGACACTCAACCGCTGGATGACGCGCAAACGTCCAGCCCCACTTCGGCCTCTCGCACCCCGGACTCTTTCATGAGCGAGATGGAAACCCGTCAAAAGCAGTTGATGGAAAAGCAGTTCAATATGCAAATGGGCATGGAAGAGCGCCAGAGCACCATGATGCTGATCAAAAGCTCCGCCGACATGACCAAGTTGATGAGCGATACGGTGACGGAGGTCACCAAGGGCTTCATGGACAGCGCGAGAAAAGTCATGCAGGAGGGTGGCGAGGCGATGAAGCTTCGATAAAACGATGAGCCTGCGTAAAGCTGTGTAGGCGCTCTGTAGGAGCTGCGTAGGAGCTGTGTAGGAGCTGTCGAGTGCAACGAGGCTGCGATCTTTTCAAAGACACTTGAATCTCAAGCGAAAGATCAAAAGATCAAAAGATCGCAGGCTTCGCCAGCTCCTACAGAGTCCCGCGGTAGTAATTCCAGGCCACGGGCGTCTATCCCAGTCGGGTGCGGCTTGTGTTGAGCGAGGCCGGACGAGGGCCGCCCGGCGTTGCAGGCACCGCCAAGCGTGCACGAACCTCGCCGACCTGGGCGATGAAGCCTACGATCCAATGGCAGAACTGCACCTCATCGAGCATCACCAGCGGGCAATGGGCACACAGGCGAACGCTGCCCTTGTCGTCCAGGGCCAGCCAGCTGCCGCCGAGCAGATCCAGTCGAAAGTTGAGTTCCAGCAAGCGCTTGTGCAAGCCGGGCGCGTGGGCAGGTACATCGATCGAGCAATGGAGAATGGCGACATCGCCGCGATCGGGCAGCTCGATGACCACGGCTTCGCGGTTGCTCGTGTCATACAGCGCGCATACGCCACCCTCCAACTGCAAGTCCGCATGCAGATGTTCCGCGAGGGCCGAGATCAAGCGCTGGGCAAGCGGTGCAACGGTCATGGGAAACCTCCCTCATAAAGTCTCTGGATGAATCACTGTGGCCAGAGATTGCTCCCGCTGGGCCGTACGAGCTGTGTGTAGGAGCTGTGTAGGAGCTGTCGAGTGCAACGAGGCTGCGATCTTTTCAAAGACACTTGAATCTCAAGCGAAAGATCAAAAGATCAAAAGATCGCAGGCTTCGCCAGCTCCTACAGAGCCGAGCGGGAGCAATCTCTGGCCACGGGTTCAGCGTTGCTCCTGGGCGAACAGCATTGCCCTCAATACGTGGCCGAGTAGTCATCGAGGTCTTCCAGGCCCAGCAGCGACAACTGACGGGACTGGATTTCATCGAGCAGTTCAGTGGATAGCGGTGCGTCGGGCAGCGCCTGCCAGACCACGAGTGCTCGCTGCGGATCGAGAAATACGAACAGCTGCGCGTAGTCGGTCGGGTGGGCGAAGCGCCGTTCGAGCGCATGCTGGATCTGGTTTGCGCGCAGTGCCTGGCTTTGTATCTGTAAGGCGAGCCCCACGCTTTGAGGCTCGCGTCGCAGACAGAACTCAATGCCTGGCGCTATTTCCCAATACGTCGCGATGCCGGCGATGATGTTCTTCTGAAAGGCCTGGCGAGTGCTTACGCTGTGTACCGAAAAAGACATAGCGTTTCAGTTCTCCAATGGGACGACCGTATGGTCCAGTGGGTGTTCGGGGGAGCCAAGACCGCCGCGCATACCGGGTGGCCACCAGATCACCAGCCGACCGTTTTCCGGTTCGGCGCGGCTGCAGGCATCGCCCTGGCAGCCCGAGCGGTTCGCGCAGCCGGCGAACACCGGCAGGCTCAGCAATAAAACGAGCAGCAATGGCGTGCGACTCATGGCAGGGTCCTCGCGCTGGTTTGCAGAAGAGAAGGGCGCTCGCCGCCTGGCGTGCGCGTGGGTTGTTTCATGACCACGAACACTTCGGTTTCCTCACCGGGCTCAAGCCACACCTTTGGCCAGGCAGAGGTGGCCAAGGCCCAGCGGCTGCCGCAGCTCGCCTCGTCGAAACGCAAGCGCTGCTGGTCGTCGTTGCGTACCACGCCCACGGCGATGCCGTAATCGGGGCCTGCGAACCATTGGGCCCGTGCAGCGTCCAGCGATAACCCGGGTTGCAACGCGCACAATGTGTCGGGCGAATAAGGAATCGACGCCGCTTGCTTGAACGTGGCAGGAATGTTGCCGTCGGCGAGCTGGGCGAGCACATCGCTGACCTCGATTCGGCCGATGGGACGGGTGCCGTTGCGACGCTCTTCCAGGCGAGCCATGGCGCTGTCGACCTGTTCGCGGTCAAGGGTGGAGATGTAGCGGGACGGGTCGACCTGGTCACCGATCAGGCGGGGCGTCAGGATGAAGACTCGTTCGCGGCGGCTGGTCTCGCGCGTGGTCGAGGAAAACAGCAGCGGCCCGATCAGCGGGATGCGACCCAGCCACGGCACCCGTTCGAGGTTATCGCCGGTCTCTTCGGTATGAAAACCGCCGACCACCAACGACCGGCTTTCCCCCACCACGGCCTGCGTGCTGACCACGCCCCGGCGCACGCTGGGCGTCTGCTGGCCGACCTCTGAGGGTTCGATGCGGCCGTCCTCGATGTCCAGGAACATCTGGATCTGATTGCGGCCTCCGGTCTCGATGGCATGGGGCACGACCTGCAAGCTGGTGCCTGCCGTGATGGGCTCGATGGTGGCCACACGCTCGCCGATGGCCGAGATGTACTCGGTCCGGCTGAAGTCGATGACCGCCGGCTGGTTCTCCAGGGTCAGTACCGACGGGTTCGCGACCACCGAGGCCAGGCCACGGCCCTCCAGGGCCCGCAGTTGCGCGGAAAAATCGCCGTAATCCTGAATGAATACCGTTGAGCTGGCGCCTGGACGAATCATCGAGGCCCCACCGATCAGGTCGCCGCTCTCGACGTTCCAGTTCGAGGCCAGCTCGGCCAGTTGCGTGCGGTCGATGTCGAGGATGATCGCATCGATCTCCACCAGCTTGCGCGGTACGTCCACATCGCGAATCAGTGGCGTATAGATTTCCCGTCGCTTGGGCGCGTCGTAGATGAGCACCGCGTTGTTGCGCACGTCGGCTTCGACGCGGATCCTGCCCCGGCCGCCTCCACCGCCGCTCGCGCCGGACGCTACACGGTGGGTGTTTGGACGACCCATGCCGTTGAGTGCCAACTGCTCGATGTTGCCCATGGTCATCGATTGCTGGGTCTGCATGTTCTGGAACGATGCTTGAGGCGAGGCCTTCTGCATGCCCCCCGACACGGCGCTGCGACTTTCCAGCAAACCTTTCAGGATGCTGGCGACCCCGGGAATGACCAGCGTTTCGCCGCGGTACTTGACGTTGCGGTCGGCGGCGGTGGCATAGCGCAGTGGGAAACTGATCACTTCCTGCTTTTCTTCGGGGGTCTTGCGCGCTTCAGCAAACTGCGCGACCAAGCGCACATAGCGCTCCGGGCCGGAGACCAGGACCACACCTTCGTCGGGCAATTCACCCCAGCCGAAACGCGGATCCAGCAGACCGATGTCGGTCAAGGCTTGCTTCATGTCCGGCACGGCATCGGCGGACACTTCCAGGCGCGTTGAGTCCTGGTTCTGCAAGGGGCTGACGTACAGCGTGGTGCCGTACATGAACCACTGGAAACGATTTTCGAGGCCGAGCCTGTCGAGGAACGCCTGGGGACTTTCGGCGCGCATCCGACCGTCAACGGTGCCTTTGACCGTGCCATCGAGCACCAGCTGCACCGCGAAGGTGTTGGCAAAGTCGCCGAGTACCTTGGCCAGCGGTGTGCTCTGGGCGTCGTAGGCGTAAGGTGTGTTTTTCCAATCGGTCGGTATGGCCGCTTGTGCCGGCATGCCCGCGCCAAGCGCGCCGGCCAATACCAGTGCGATCAGCGAAGGTTTCGCCCAGCGGCGTGCGACCAACTGGCGAAGGTGTACCTTGCCTGCGGTCATCAAGCGGTACGATGCAAGCCACCTGTTAGGCATGACGGATTCCTGTTCCGAGCAAGTGAGAGTGCGAGAGGCGTCGCGCCACAGGCGCCGCAACAGCACGTTGGTCTTTTTTGAGAATGGATTGCCAGGTGTCACGCTGGTTGAGCAGTGCTTCGAGCACCTCGATCAAGTCGTCGATGTGCCCGCCCGGCGCCTGTTGCGCCACCAGCCATAACCGACTGTCTTGGGGCGAACGGGCCAGCGCGCCGGGAAATCGCGAGAGGCTTGGGTGCGCCAGCCGAAGCAGGTCTTCCAGAGCCACCTCATGGGTCACCGGTGCGGTCAGTTCGACCGATGCCAGCAGGCCTTCTTCGAGCTTGCTGAACCTTGCTTCGCCATCGTCGATGACAACAGTGAAGTGCTCTGGACCATCGACGCTGGTGCTCCAGCGGGTGAGCTGTGTTCGCAGCTCATGGCATTGCATCGATGATCGCCTTGGCGAGGTTGTGATGGGCCGTGGTCTGTTGAGTCGCCGCGTTCACTGCGACGGACATGCCGTTCATGCTGGTCACGAAGGAGTGCATGTCGTCGAGCGACTGGGTTTCTGCCGCGTTCATCGCGGCGTTGTTGACGTTGTCGGTCGCGCGTTGGAAGTAGGTGTCGAGGCGACGCTGGACGGCATCGGTGGAAGACATGGGCGATTCCTCTGGGCTAGGCATGTTCACGGTGTGAGTGGTGGGTATGCCGTTGGCGGTTCCGCGTAAATGAGGAAAAAATGGGCGTTGGGATGTGTTTGGGGGCTGCTCGCGAAGGCGATGGGTCAGTTGGTAAAGATGTTGGCTGTACCGCCGTCTTCGCGAGCAAGCCCGCTCCCACAGTTTTTTCCGGGGTGTTCACAGGCATGGCAGTCACTCCGAATCCCCTGTGGGAGCGGGCTTGCTCGCGAAAGCGGTGGGTCAGCTTGCGGTGATGTGTTGTGGTTCGGGCAGGCGCAGGGCTTCGACGGCGGTGGGCCAGTCGAGCAGGTATGTGCCGCCTGGCGTTTCCAGCTTCAGTTGATGTCGTGCCATGTCGGCGTCGGCCACCGGTGTCCAGGGGCGTCGGCCGTCGGTGCCCAGGCTCTGGGTCAGGTTTTCCAGGTCTTCAGGATGACAGCGAAGGGTGGCGCTGACCGGATCGTCCTGGCGAGATGCAATCTGGCGGACGAGCGCATCGATGCGTACCTGTTCCGGGACTTCGTCCAAAAGTTTCCCCAGGGCCTCGTTGACCAAATGTGCAGCACTCGTCTCGATCCGCTCCCACATGGCTTGGCGCTGGGCTTCCCACGCGGCGAGCAAGGTTTCAGCCTTTTCCCAGAATCGCGCTTGAGCCTGCAGCACGGTCGCGTCCGCCTCTGCGCTGGCGCGTTCAAGCAATTGCGCAGCCTGCACCTGGGCCTGTTCGAGGACGACCTGGGCGCGGGCACAATCAACCAGGGTTTCGCGCGCGATGTAGGGCTGCGACAAGCCCTGGCCATCGGGGCGCAGTTCAAGCGAACGCCGAGCGAGCATCGTGTCTCTCCGTTTGGATCGGGGCCGAGGGTGGCAGGCTTTGCTCAGCCTTCCAGCAAGCGGACTGCCAAAGCGTGTTGAGTTTGGCGGCGGGCGGTTGAGGGGCGGGTACCGATTCGATAGCGAGGATTCTGTCGCGTGGGAACGCCAGGCGCGCACGTTCCCAGGCCCGTTCACCCAGCCAGGCGCGCAGCAGTGCGAGCGGATCCTGGCCTTGTTCGAGCCAGTGTCCTGGGCGCAGGGCTTTGGCGGTGCGCTCGCACCAGGCCTGGTCCTGCGCCGAAAGTGCCTGTGTTGCCGTTAACGGTGCGCAGGTGCTCGCCACCAATTCGCAGGCAAGGGGCAAGGTCCGGGGCGTGCCGCAGAACAGTGATTGCAGCGCCGGGCTGGGTTGTGGTGGCGTGCACGGCGTCATACCGAAGCTGCGCGCAAGCGCCGCATGGTGCCCTCGGGAGAGGGTGTCGATTTGCAGCGCGGTCAGATGACAAAGCGCCGATGAATACCAGTCCCGGTCTGCTTCGCGCCATGCCTGGCTCCACCAGCGAACCCATTCAATTTCCACCGTCATGCGGCGGTCCCGTTACTGTCGGGCTTGATCCCCGGGGTTTTCACGGCAAACAGTCCAGGTGTCGCGCTGCTTTGGGCGGCGGCGGGTGTCCCGCCTGGCTTGGTGAGTTTGTGATCGAGAAATCGTGGCAGCAGCAACACGCCGTTGCGCCATAGCCGATAGAGGCCATACAAGGCGCCCACCAGGAGAGCGAGCAACGTGATGCTTGCCGTCACGGTCACCGCCCGCCAATAGCCGATATCGTCGGCCTGCATGAGGAAGGGGCCGAAATACGCCATCTTGCGCCGTTCCTGATACGGCGCGGCGGGAACGAATACCACCGATAGTTTGGTCGGGTTCTGAGCGGCGTCGGCCATGCCGGGAATCCCGCTGGCGACCAGGTTGCGTACGCGCGGGGTAATGCTGTCGGGGTCCAGGGCACGGGTGTGCTTGATAAAGACCGAGGCCGATGCGGGTTGGACCGGCTCACCTGGGGCCACCCGTTCTGGCAGGACCACATGGACCCGTGCGAGCACCACACCATCTATTTGTGAAAGCGTCGATTCGAGTTCCTGGGACAGCGCATAGATGTAGCGGGCACGCTCTTCCATCGGCGTAGAAATGACCCCTTCCTTGCGGAATATCTCCCCCAGGCTGGAACGGGAGCGACGTGGCAGGCCTGCGGCTTCGAGTACCCGGACGGCGCTGTTCATGTCGGCAGGCTCGACCAGCACGGTCAGCCCGTCTTTGTCGACTTGTTTGCTCGCCTCCACTTTCTTGTTCGCCAGCTCGGCAATCACTTCGTTGGCATCCTGCTCGGAAAGATGGCTGTGCAATGCCGTCCGTTCGTCGCAGCCGATGAGCAGCAGGCACAGCAACAGTGTTGAGAACGCGCGCATAGACATGACCGGCCTTCCCTTTACTGAAGATTGGTGAGCTTCTCGATCGCCTGGGAGCCTTTGCTGACTATTTTTGCGGTCATCAGGCTTTCCAGGTGGAAGGACGACAACGACCGGTTCGACTGCAACATATCCTGTGGGTCGGCGGTGCGGACGGCCTTGAGCATGTCCCGGTTGGCGCGATCACCCAGGCGCTGCAGTTCGCCGGAGCGGTTCGACAACGAGTCAATGATGCGTGCCGCGACATTGTTTTCGCTGTTCGGGGCGGGGGCTTTTTCGCGCATTTGTGCGTTGAACCAACTGACATCGCTGGTCTCGGCGCTCGCCTGTGGTCTGGCGCTCGTCTTGGCGGAAGTGGAGGCGAGGTCGCTGGGGTCGATGGCGTGTATGTCCATGGAATTTCTCCTGTTTCAAAAGGCCTGTTTGAGCATTCAAAGAGTGGGTGCCTTCAGGCGTACATCAGCCTCAAGACGTTGCGAGCGCTACCGGTGACGCTCAGGTGAAACTCGATTTCTTCCCGGCCGCGCCGGGCGCGCTGGCGCGGTGAGGGCTGCTGGCCGGCCAAGCGGGCGAGGGCGAAGTCCAGTTCTTCAAGGGCAAGCTGGAACAATCGAGTTTCGTGAGCATCCAGCGCTGTGCCGCGGGCAATGCGTTCCGTCCACGTCCACCGTTCTGCGTCGGGGGGCGCCGGTGGGGGATAGCGCGCCGGGTGCTGGTCCATGAATGCAGCAATCTCGAACAACAGGTCCTGGTCGTCTGGTTCATACCGCGCCTGGCCGTCACCTTCGTCGATGTCCAACAGCGTCATCAGCTTCCTTCGGCCCAGGACCGCGATGATCTTGAGCAGCAGCGACAGGCTCGCGTCATGACGACTGCGCCGGGTGGCGTGATCGCCCTCCATCTCCCAGGCGCCGAACAGCGCGCCACAGAAGGGGTTGTTGGCACTCCCGAATTCACTTTGGCTGTCGACATCGTTGTCACCGATGGGCTGCCGGCGATGGGCGAGCATCTGTGCCAAATCGTTGAACAGGTCTTCATTGGAATAGGCATCATCGATGTCGACGTCGAGATTGGAGCCGGTACCACCGTTGATTTCTTCCAGGATGTCTTCCAGTACCAGGCGCAAAGGATCGTCGGTCTCTGCGGCCAATCTGTCCTGGGGGCTCGGCCAGCCGAACCGAGACTGTCCGCCCGCCGAACGCTGTTCGTCGCCCCACTGGACGAGCGACTCCCGCAACCGGTCGCCGGCCCCCTGCAGCGCCAGGTGCTCGGCGACCACGTTCGTCAGGCCGGGCGGAGTTGGAGCGGGGCGCCGCGTGGGCTCGTCATGGGGCAGGTCTCTCTGGGCATGAAGGCTGTCTGGCAAGTCGATGTGCATAGGGCCTCCTCGCATCGCGCTTGAGGTTACCCCGCCGGAGCGGGGCTGAAGCGAGAGGGTCAGAATCGTATGTTTTTCGAGGCCTCCCCCATGGCGGTGATGGCTTTGGTTGCGGTGTCCATCGACCCTGCCGCGATTGCGTTCATGGTGTCGGCGACCAGTTTCTTCTGGTCGAATTGGGATTTCATGGTTGTCATCGCAGCCGAGGTAGCATCCATCTGCTGCATGGCAGCCGTGGAAGCCGCGAGTGAAAGTCCACCAAAACTCATAGTCGTATCTCCGGGTTGTGGAATGGCGAGACGATCGTGAGCGTCTCGACGGTTAAGTGGTGACCGGTGCGTAAACGGTTCCACCGATCCCATTCAGCTCGTCGATATTTGCAGGCACTTCATTCGGTAATACAGCGTGCGCCGGGCGATACCCAGTTCGGCGATGACCTTGTCGATGCAGTGATGGTGGCGGCGCATGCAGTCCTCGATGAGGATTTTTTCGAACTGCTGCAGGTGCTCCTTCAACTTGAGCGTCGAGCTGCTGTGTTCCAGTTGCTCGGCGCGGGGCAGTGCCGGCAAGCCGAGCACGTATCGCTTGGCGGCGGATTGCAGTTCGCGGATGTTTCCAGGCCAGGCGTAGCCGAGCAGTTGGCGCAACAGCGCTGGCGACGGTGCGACGTAGGGCCGGTCAAGTGCCTGGGCCTCCCGGCGCACCAGCGACTGGAACAGCGGCACGATGCGCTCCTTGCGGCTGCGCAGTGGGGGCAGCTTGAGGCTGATGATATTCAGGCGAAAATAAAGGTCCCTGCGAAACTCGCCACGTTCGACCATTTCTCCCAGCGGGCACTGCGCGGAGGCGATCACTCGCATGTTCACCGGGATGTTCTGGGTCGAGCCCAGCCGCTGGATCGTCCTGGATTCCAGGACTCGCAGCAGCTTGGCTTGCAGGCTCAACGGCATGCTGTCGATTTCGTCCAGGTAGAGCGTGCCGTTATGCGCGGCTTCGACGAACCCTGCGCGATTTTGGCTGGCCCCGGTAAAGGCGCCGGTGTTGGCTCCGAAGAGCTGGCTCTCCGCGAGGGTTTCGGGAATGGCGGCGCAGTTGATGGCAACGAACTTGCCGGAGCAACCGGACATGCGATGGATCTTTTCTGCCAGCGTGTCTTTACCGGTGCCGGTCTCGCCGCGCAGCAGCACGTCGATCATGAGCGGGGCGACACACTGGATAAACGCCTCGAGGTTGGGGGCATCCTCTTTATAGGGGTTGGAAAGTGCAGCGCATAGCAGCTTTTGCATCACTGACGATTCCATTTATTGTTTGGTTAGGAGGGTCGACAAGTTGAAAGATGAAAAGGCATGTGAAACTTCCTCGCGTCAGCGTCGCCGCGCGACTGCACTGGAAATCAACATTTTGCTGGTTACGAGGTTTAGAGAAGAGATTAAAAAAAAGTTCACGTTGGCCCAGCCCCTGTTAATCGATTCAGCTAAGGGCGCAGCCGGGCTCAATTGCCCTGTACAACCCGCCTGGTACGGGGCACAGGTCGAAAAGGATTGGTCGTGCCGTCCTTTGGGAAAATTGGATCCGACAAACGGTTCAGCTCAGGCCCTTACTTTGAGCAATAGCTCTAGAGCCCAGCACTAAGCTTAACTTTGTGTCGCCAGCCAAGAGGAACATGGCAATACGTGTTGTAGTTGATTGGTCAGTTTGAAACCGACCATGAGCAATAGCAGCCCACCGCCAACGTGTGAGTCGCATTAATTTCCCGGCCGACACTCAAAGCCTCGAGAATCGGCTCGATGAAGCTGTTGCTCGAGTTGCAGGTCAGGCCTTCGCTGTAGGGGCCGAAGTACGCCAGTTTGCCGCTGCGATCCCAGATCGCCACCGCCGGGCTGGCGGGAATCTGGCTTGAGCCGGGGAGCACTGCAAGAGGTTTGAGGCTGCTCAGCGTGGTCGGCAATTGGCCCTGGCTGCCGGTTTTTTGCACCGCGTAAAACTCGACACCTTGCGGTCCGTATTTCTCCACCAACTCGGAAAGGTGCTGTTGATTGCCGACGTTGCACGGGCACGCCGGATCCCAGAAATGCACCAGGCGGATCGGGCCAGGGCCGGCGAGGTCGGTGGGCAGGCGCAAAGGGTCGCCGGAAAATAACGCCGTGTGTTCGCTGAACGCTCGCACAAAGCGTCCCTGGAACCAGTCATAGGCGATCCACAATACGGCGGCGCACCCGAGGGCAAGCAGGCTGGCAAGCAAGGTCGTGCGGTGAGACGGGCGCATGGAGTCGATCCTCTGAGGCCGCGTAGCTTGCCATGCCTGGCGCGACAGATGAATATCGCAGGCCTACAAAGTCTGTTTCGCGCTTTGCGCTTTTGCCTGGAAATCCTATGCCCGTCAGTTTCGACCCCGATCACCTGCGTGCCAGCCTGCAACCTTTGGCTCAGTGGCAGCCGCTGTCTGCGCAGGCGCTGGCTTATCAGCGTTTCTACGGCCTGGATTTTCCCCACCACACCTTGCGCAAGGGCCTGGGGCGTTTCGAAATAGACGGATATGAGCTGGTCGGTCAGGTCTGGTGGCCGGAGAAAGCCGTGGCAACGCTGTTTCTGTTCCACGGCTATTACGACCATATGGGGCTGTACCGGCACTTGATCGAGTGGGCGCTGGAGCAGAAATTCGCCGTGATCGCCTGCGACCTGCCCGGCCATGGCCTGTCCAGTGGCGAACGCGCCAGCATCGGTGATTTCGCCGAGTACCAGGCCACGTTGCAGGGCCTGCTGACTGAGGCCGGGACACTGGACCTGCCGAAACCCTGGCATCTATGCGGACAAAGCACCGGCGGGGCCATTGTGGTTGATCACGTGCTCAACCAGGGCGAACACAGCCCGGCCCAAGGTCAGGTCATACTGCTGTCGCCCTTGGTGCGGCCTCGGGCCTGGGGCTGGTCACGTCTGAGTTACTACTTGCTCAAACCTTTTGTAAGCGGGATCGCCCGG
This sequence comes from Pseudomonas sp. Q11, assembly GCF_024494355.1. Classification (GTDB taxonomy): domain Bacteria; phylum Pseudomonadota; class Gammaproteobacteria; order Pseudomonadales; family Pseudomonadaceae; genus Aquipseudomonas; species Aquipseudomonas hefeiensis. The sequence continues at coordinate 190,017 of NZ_JAKNQY010000005.1, forward strand.
CGTTTCAGCGAGAACTCCACCGACCCGCAGTTCCTGCCTTTCCTGCAAGCCGACCCGCTGCAACCGCTGCGCCTGCCCACCGCGTGGGTGGGCGCGTTGGGGCAATGGATCAAGCGCATCGAAGCCGCCCCGAGCAGCCCGCGTCAACCCTTGATCGTGCAGGGGCAAGCAGACATGACGGTGGATTGGGCGCATAACCTGCAGGTGTTGCGCAGCAAGTTCGATCGGCCGCAGGTGCTGATGTTGCCCGAAGGCCGGCATCACCTGGCGAATGAGGCACTGGCGATGCGACAGGAGATGTTTGGGTTTCTGACGAAGCGGATGAGCCGGGTTCGGCGCTGACCGGGCTATTGCTATCGCGAGCAGGCTCGCTCCCACAGGAGTGTCGGGTAAATCCAGATATTGTGATTGTCCGAGATCCAATGTGGGAGCGAGCCTGCTCGCGATGCCTGCCTCACAGGCGCTAAAGATTCATTGAAGACTCGAAGCACTCTGTCCCACCGCCAACCCCGCGCGAATCGCTGCCAAGGCCGCTTGATAATAGGCCTGGCCCTCAGCCGACTCGGCGAAGGTGGCGAACTCTTCCAGCTCGGTGTCCGTCAGGTCGCGGTAGACGTACAGCAGCGTGTTGTTCAAGTCTGTGCCGATCTGGTCCATCAGACGCTGGCGCTGACCGTTCAGCATGCCCTGGGCCTGGCCGGCACCCAGAAGGCCGGGGATCATCGAACTCAGGCTGTCCGCCGCCACGCCGGCAATCGCCAGGCTGACTTCGGCGCCGGCCTCGCGGGCGGGCAGGGACTGGGCCAGGTGGCCGATGATCAACAGGCGGTTGTCGCTGACTTGCATCTTCGGCAGACCCTTGGCGTTCTTCGCCAATTGATCGCGACGGGTCGCCAGCAACTCGGCTGCCACGACTTTGCGGCCCAGGGGCGACTGGAAAAAGCCCAGGGCCGGGGCTGGGTCGGTGAGGTTCTTGCGCAATTGCGCCTCGGCCCGTTGGTCCATGGCCTGAGGGGCGAAGCGTTGATTGCTGTTGTTCACCAGCGCCTGGAACACTGCCGGTGGCAGGCTGCTCTGGTAACGCTGCTGCGCGGCGCTCAAGGCATCATTGAAATGCGCCCGTTGTTCCGGCCAGCCGGCGACCTTGTACAACTGGTCGTAGCTGTCTGCCCAGGCGGGCAACGCACAGAACATCAACAATGAGAAAAGCAAACGGCGCATAGGGACTCCTGTCAGCAGCCGACTATTCTCCGTGGGGTGTGGGGACTTGTCGAGAATTCGTATCAAGTTCCTGCACCTGCGCCATCAAGCGTGACAAACCCGCTGCGCGGCGCTGTCGGTTTTGCAGGCACAGGAATACTATGCGCGCCATGCAAATACCTTCTGATCACCCACTGCTGTTGCGTATCGTCGACGACCTGGCCGAGCGCGGCTGGTCGCAGCAGAATATCTTCCTGCCGGATGCGCTGACCCGCGCGCTGGCTGCCGAATGTCGCCAGCGCGCCGCCGAAGGCGAACTGGCCCCGGCCGCGGTCGGGCGCGGACCGTTTTCGGAGATTCGTGAAGGGATTCGGGGTGATCGTATCCAATGGATCGAGCCCGGCCAGGCGCAAGCGTGCGACCGTTACCTGGGCTTGATGGACAGCCTGCGGGAGGCGATCAATCGCGGGTTGTTCCTGGGGCTGGAGGATTTTGAAAGCCACTTCGCGCTGTACCCTCCCGGCGCTTTCTACCTCAAGCACGTCGACCGTTTCCGCGATGACGATCGACGCATAGTGTCAGCGGTGCTTTACCTCAACGACGCCTGGCTGCCGGCGCATGGCGGCCAGTTACGCATGTACCTGGACGATGGCGTGGAGCACGACGTGGTACCCACCGGCGGTTGTCTGGTGGTGTTCCTGTCTGAGGACATACCCCATGAAGTCCTGCCGGCCGCGCGGGATCGCCTGTCCTTGACCGGCTGGTTCCGGCGCCGTGGCACTGAGCTGTTCTGAGCATGGAAAAGATCCTCGTCAGTCGCTGCCTGCTCGGACATCGCGTGCGCTACGACGGCGGTGCCAGCGGCCCGTTCGATCAGCTTCAGCGCTGGCTCGACGAAGGTCGGGTCGTGCCACTGTGCCCGGAAGTCGCCGGCGGCTTGCCCACGCCTCGGGCGGCGGCGGAAATTCCCGGTGGGCAAGGCGCGCAGGTGCTCGACGGCCAGGCGGCGGTGATCACCACCGAGGGTGATGATGTCAGTGCGCAGTTTTTGTCCGGCGCGTATCAAGCGCTGGAGCGGGTGCGCGAACACGCTATCCGTATCGCCGTGCTCAAGGCCAACAGCCCGTCGTGCGGCAATCTGTTGACCTACGACGGGACGTTCAGCGGCCTGAAGGTGCCTGGCGAAGGCGTAACGGCAGCCTTGCTCAAACGTCAGGGTGTGCAGGTGTTCAGTGAGTTGGAATTGGCCGAAGCTGCTGCGGCGCTCAAGGCCTTGATCAGCGACTGATGGATTGCTTTTGTGGCGAGGGGGTTTATCTGTGGGAGCAAGGCTTGCCCGCGATGCAGGCGCCTCATTTCCCCAGAGGCTGCGGTGTCTTCATCGCGGGCAAGCCTTGCTCCCACACATTCCTTTGCCACAGGGGGTGGGTCATCTAGAGCTGCTCGGCCAACTGCTCGATCTGTTCCTGGCGTTCAGTCTGGCTCAACCGCGCCTGCGGATTAAGCGACGACCATTGCGGATACGCCCTGGCCTTGTTCAGCGCCTCGGGCAGTTTGCCCTCGCGCCAGGTCTTGTCCTGGGGCGGGGCGATGTGGATGCTGTCCATTGCCGCATGGCCGCGCTGGTTGAGGGCTTGCAGCAGTTGTTGTTGGCGTAGGGCTAACAGGCGCAGCACGCTGTCGTCCACTGTCAGCTCCCGCTGGCCCTTGAGCTTGCCCATCAACCGATTGCCATAGCTGCGGGCGGTTTGCAGGGCGCCACCGGCAATGGCTCCGGCCAGGGCGGCGGCGCCGAGGGTCAGTCCGCCTACCAACAAGTCCACACCGGCACCGGCCGCCGCGCCCGCCGCGATTCCGCCACCCACACGCACGCCCAACTGTTTGAGGGTGTCGGGATTGAACAGGTCGTCGCCCCAACGGCCGTCGAGTAGAGGCAAATCGCTGGCGGCGGCGTCCTGGGGGCGGAAGGCGTAGAGCTTGAGCAAGGCTTCGACGCAGCGCTGCTCCCGCTGACGCACTGCGTTGCGCAGCTCGCTGATAGCCTGGCGTTCCAGCTCGGCATCGCTGGCTACGCTGCGTCGGCAGGCGGCGCAATCGATCAGCAGTTCGGCGATCAAGCGCTTCGCGCTCTGCTGGCGTGCCAGGCGTTGGGCCTGTTGATCTGCGATCAGTCGTTCCAGTTGCCCACGGGCGCTTTCCAGCAACAGCGCGAGGCTTTCATACAGGCGCCGCTCGCCATCCTCGGGCGGAGCGACGCTGTCGAAGCGTACCAGGGCGTGCAACCCCAATCGTGCCAGGGCTTCGCGCCAGTCGGGCTCGCGGTGGCTGGCGCTGCTGACGAAATTCAACACCGGCAGCAGCGGTTTGCCGCAACTGGCGAGCACTTGAAGCTCATCCCGGTACTTGGCCAACACTGGCTCTCGCGCATCGATCACATAGAGTCCGGCGTCGCTGGCGAGCAATTGCCGCAGCACTTTGGCTTCCTGTTCGAAGCGTTGTTGTGCCTCGCTGCCGTCCAGGAACCGCGCCAGGCGTGCCGGTCCGTCCAGGCGCTCACCGGGACGCTCCAAGCGTTCGAGGTAGTCAAGCAGGGCGATGGCGTCTTCCAGGCCTGGCGTATCGTACAGTTCCAGTAGCGCTTCGCCGTCCACCGACAGGCGCGCGCCCTCGACGTGTCGGGTCGTGCTCGGTCGGTGGGAAACTTCGCCGAAGCCAATGTCCCGGGTCAGTGTGCGCAGCAACGAAGTTTTGCCCACATTGGTGTGGCCGACCACGGCCAGCTTCAGCGGCTTGTTGGGTTCAGTCATGGCCGGTCTCCAGCCAGTTCAAAGGCGCGCAGTCAGCGAAGGGCAATTGCAGCTGTTGGAGCGCGTTGTGCCAGTCGCCCAGGCGTTCGGCATCCAGCGCTTGCCCGGGCGGCGCCTGCAACAGCCAGATGCGGGTGGCGCTGGCGCTGCGGGCCAGCTCGGCGATCAACGCCAGGCTGCCACGATCCGGTGAACGTCGCGGGTCGCAGGCAATCGCCAGTCGCGCGGGAGGAAATCGTGACAGTTGTTCGAGGAGTTTGTGGCGGGATTCGCGGCTGTCGAGCACACCGGCGTTTTTCACTGTCTCTGGCAGTTTCGGTGGCCAAGGCCGGTCGTCCAGTTCGATCGCCACCAGCAATGCACCATCGCTTTCCAGCGCACCGACGTTTCTTTCAATTTGATGCAGGTGCGCGGGTGCGGCATCGTTGATGCCCAGGCGCTCGCTGCTGGGCATCAGCCGCTCCCGCAGTTGGGCATAGCCTGGCAGGTTCAAGTCCAGGCGCAGCGTGGCGCGTCCGCGACGCCAGCGCCACAGGCACAACAGCGCCAGGCTCAGGCGCGGCAACACGCCGTAGACCAGCGTTACGCCCACCAGCCATGCGGCCCAGGCCTGGCGGGCGCTTTCGATATTCAGCGCGGCGTCGCCACTGGCGCGAATCATCTCTTCGGTTGGCCCGCTCAAGCCGAGCAGGGCGGGCAGGGCGCCGAGGGCCTGGGTCATGACGACGAAGGTCTCATCGCCGAGAATGGTGGTTTCCCATACAAAACCGTAGCGCCGGGTGGCCATCAGCAGCAGTACGATGACCAGCGCGCTGAGCATCGCCAACAGCCACAAACCGTTGACCAAGGCACCGAGGGCCCATCGATTGAGCTTGTGCCGTTGCAATAACAGCAGCAGGGCTGGCGCCAGTTGCGCAGCCTTGGCATCGCGGGCAAGTTTTTCGCTGAGCCACAACCACAGGCGCCCCAGCGCTGCACCTTGCTCACCCGCAAAGATCAGGCCCAGGGCCCAGCCAATAAGCAAGATCAGGTTCAACGCCAACAGACTGCCCAGGGCCCAGAACACATTGACCGGCGTTTGTCCGTCGCCGAGTGCGGCAAACCCCAGGCCAGCGCCACTGATGATGGCGAGTACAGCCAATATGATCAGCGCCAGGCGCGCCCCTTGCAGCCAGCGATGCAGGGCCTGGCTGAGGCCGTCGCGCTCGGCCAGCCAGCGGGCGCGGTGGCGGATACGGCTGGATAAGTCGCCACCCGCCGCGCGGGCCAGGCGATTGGCTTCCTGGTCTTCGAGCGGGCCGGCGTGTTCTTCACGCAAGCGTACCGTTTCGGTCAACCAGAGGTCGTGCAGTTCTGTCAGAGGTTCAGGCACAGGCGCTTCCGTCGCAAATGAGGGTTGAGCATAACCGCTGTGGCCTCTGGTATCCTCGCCGGCATGAAAAAAACACTCCCTTTAAGCCTGATCGCAGCCCTCGGTGAAAACCGTGTGATCGGCGTCGACAACAGCATGCCCTGGCACTTGCCGGGGGACTTTAAATACTTCAAGGCCACCACCTTGGGCAAGCCGATCATCATGGGCCGCAAGACCTGGGATTCCCTCGGTCGGCCGCTGCCGGGGCGCTTGAATATCGTGGTCAGTCGTCAGCCGGGCCTCGTGCTGGAGGGCGCGGAAGTCTTTTCCACGCTGGAGGCAGCGGTGGAACGGGCCGAGGCGTGGGCGTTGCAGCAGGGTGTCGGTGAACTGATGTTGATCGGTGGCGCCCAGCTGTACGCCCAGGCCCTGGATCAGGCGGATCGCTTGTACCTGACCCGCGTGGCGTTGAGCCCGGATGGTGATGCCTGGTTTCCGGCGTTCGATTCGAGCCAGTGGGAATTGGTTTCGAACCAGCCGAATCCGGCCGAGGGCGATAAGCCGGCCTACAGCTTTGAGGTGTGGGAAAAGCTGTAAGCCACATGTGGGAGCAAAGCTTTGCTCCCACAAGTATCAGGCAATCAAGCCTGCACCAACTCCCCATGCTCCTCGGCATCCAGTAAAGCCTTGTCGGTCTGCTGCATCACCTGGCTGGTGATCGCCCCGGCGGTGATCGAGCCGCTGACGTTCAACGCGGTGCGGCCCATGTCGATCAGCGGCTCGACGGAAATCAGCAGTGCCACCAGTGAAACCGGCAAGCCCATGGCCGGCAACACAATCAATGCGGCAAATGTCGCGCCGCCACCGACGCCGGCCACCCCGGCCGAGCTCAAGGTGACAATCGCTACCAGCGTCGCGAGCCACACCGGATCCAGCGGATTGATGCCCACGGTCGGCGCGACCATCACCGCCAACATGGCCGGGTAGAGGCCGGCGCAGCCGTTCTGGCCGATGGTGGCGCCGAACGACGCGCTGAAGCTGGCAATGGCCCGGGGAATACCGAGGCGGCTGGTCTGGGCTTCGATACTCAGCGGGATGGTCGCGGCGCTCGAGCGGCTGGTGAAGGCGAAGGTCAGGACCGGCCAGATCTTGCGGAAGAAACGCAACGGGTTGATTCCAGCGGCGGACACCAGCAGGCCGTGAACCACGAACATCAGGCCCAGCCCCAGGTACGACACCACCACGAAACTGCCGAGCTTGATGATGTCCTGCACGTTGGAACCGGCCACCACTTTGGTCATCAGCGCCAGCACGCCGTACGGGGTCAGCTTCATCACCAGCCGCACCAGGCGTGTCACCCAGCTTTGCAGGGTGTCGATGGCGTTGACCACTTTCTGACCTTTTTCCACGTCATCCTTGAGCAATTGCAGCGCCGCGACACCCAGGAAGGCCGCGAATATCACCACGCTGATGATCGAAGTCGGCTTGGCCCGGGCCAGGTCGGCAAAGGGGTTCTGCGGAACGAACGAGAGCAGCAGTTGCGGGATATTGAGGTCAGCGACCTTGCCGGCATAGTCGCTCTGGATCACCTGCAGGCGTGCGATTTCCTGGGTGCCGGCCACCAGGCCTTCGGCGGTGAGACCGAACAGGTTGGTCAGACCGATACCGATAAGCGCGGCGATGGCGGTGGTGAACAGCAGCGTGCCGATGGTCAGGAAGCTGATCTTGCCCAGGGACGAGGCGTTATGCAGGCGCGCCACCGCGCTGAGAATTGAGGCGAAGACCAGCGGAATCACGATCATTTGCAGCAACTGCACGTAACCGTTGCCCACCAGGTCAAACCAACTGATCGAGGCTTTTAGCACCGGGTTGCCAGCGCCGTAAATCGTGTGCAGGACGATGCCGAACACCACGCCCAGCCCCAGTGCCAGCAGCACTTTTTTGGCCAGGCTCCAGGTGCTGTGACGGGTTTGCGCCAGAGCGAACAGCAAGGCGAGGAACACCAGCAGATTGAGGATCAGCGGCAGATTCATCAAAAACTCCCATGAGACTTGTGCCAGTCGCCTGAAGCCACGACTGCGAGCCGGGAAGCCTAACAGGCTGATATCTAATGAATTAATAATAAAAAGGCATGTGGATTGTCGTTTATGGAATAAGGCAATGACGTTTATGGGCATGCCGCTGGCGCTATCAAGACGTAAGCGGTCGCGGGCAGGTGAGAAACGTCACAAGCATTTGTTAGCGTCGAGCTCTTTGAACCTTGGAGAAACGCCGATGAAGCTTGCACCTCACCTTCTCGTTGTCGCCTTGGGCCTGGGCCTCGTTGGCCAGGCGCTCGCCACTGAGCTCAAGCACTGGCCTGCGCAACAGGCCAAGGCCTTGGACGCGATGATTGCGGCCAACGCCAACAAAGGTAACTACGCGGTGTTCGACATGGACAACACCAGTTACCGCTATGACTTGGAGGAGTCGTTGCTGCCGTTCATGGAGAACAAGGGCCTCATCACCCGCGAAACCCTCGACCCGTCCTTGAAGTTGATGCCGTTCAAAGACACGGCCGAACACAAGGAAAGCCTGTTCAGCTACTACTACCGTTTGTGCGAAGTGGACGACATGGTCTGCTACCCCTGGGTTGCCCAGGTGTTTTCCGGCTTTACCCTCAAGGAACTCAAGGGCTACGTCGACGAACTGATGGCTTCTGGCAAGCCGATCCCGACCACGTATTACGACGGCGACAAGGTGGTCAACTACAACGTCAACCCGCCAAAGATCTTCACCGGGCAGGTCGAGCTGTACAACAAACTGATGGAAAACGGCATCGAAGTCTATGTCATGACCGCGGCTTCGGAAGAGCTGGTGCGCATGGTCGCCGCCGATCCGAAGTACGGGTACAACCTCAAGCCGCAGAACATCATCGGCGTGACCACGCTGCTCAAGGATCGCAAGACTGGCGAACTGACCACCGCCCGCAAGCAGATCAGCCATGGAAAATATGACGAGAAGGCCAACCTCAGCCTTGAGTACACACCGTATCTGTGGACCCCGGCGACCTGGATGGCCGGCAAGCATGCGGCAATCCTGACCTACATCGACGAATGGAAAAAACCGGTGCTTGTGGCTGGCGACACCCCCAGCAGTGACGGCTACATGCTGTTCCACGATGTGAACGTGGCCAAGGGCGGCATTCACCTGTGGGTCAACCGCAAGGACAAGTACATGGACCAGATCAACGGCATGATGGCCAAGCACGCCGCAGCTCAGGCCAAGGAAGGGCTGCCGGTGACGGCGGACAAGAACTGGGTGATCGTCAAGCCGGAAGATATCCAGTAAACCCCACGACGCCTTGTGGGAGCGAGCCTGCTCGCGAAAACGGTGTGTCAGCCAACTGAGATGTTACTGAGCCGACGTCATCGCGAGCAGGCTCGCTCCCACAGGGATCTGCGGGGGCATGCAAGGCTTGCGAACGACTCGGACTACTGTGGGAGCGGGCTTGCTCGCGAAGACGGCAGCACATTCAACATCGATTCCGACTGACACACCGCTTTCGCGAGCAGGCTCGAACAGTTGATCATCGGTGGTTTGTTTCACGGCAAAAAAAATGCCCCACCTTGGGTGGGGCATTTTTTTATTGCCGTTTATGGACGCTTACAACCCGTCGAGCATCGCCTTGTTACGCACCGCGCCCTTGTCGGCGCTGGTGGCGAGCAGGGCGTAGGCCTTGAGGGCAGTGGTGACTTTGCGCGGACGTACTTCCACCGGCTTCCAGCCTTTGTTGTCCTGTTCAACACGGCGCCCGGCCAGTTCTTCATCGCTGATCAGCAGGTTGATCGAGCGGTTCGGAATGTCGATCAGGACTTTGTCGCCGTCGCGCACCAGGCCGATGGCACCGCCAGCAGCGGCTTCCGGTGAAGCATGGCCGATGGACAGGCCCGAGGTGCCGCCGGAGAAACGGCCGTCGGTCAGCAGGGCGCAGTCTTTGCCCAGGCCTTTGGACTTCAGGTAGGACGTGGGGTAAAGCATTTCCTGCATGCCCGGACCGCCTTTTGGCCCTTCGTAGCGGATGATCACGATATCGCCAGCCTTCACTTCGTCGGCGAGGATCCCGCGCACGGCGCTGTCCTGGCTTTCGAAAATCTTGGCGTTGCCTTCGAACACATGGATCGATTCGTCGACGCCGGCGGTTTTCACCACGCAGCCATCCAGAGCAATGTTGCCGTACAGCACGGCCAGGCCGCCTTCCTTGGAGTACGCGTGTTCGACGCTGCGAATGCAGCCGTTCTCACGGTCGTCGTCCAGGGTTTCCCAGCGAGTGGACTGGCTGAACGCAGTTTGCGTAGGAATGCCCGCCGGGCCGGCCTTGAAGAAATGATGCACGGCTTCGTCGGTGGTCTGGGTGATGTCCCACTTGGCGATGGCCTCGGCCATGGTTTTGCTGTGTACGGTCGGCAGGTCGGTGTGCAGCAGGCCACCACGGGCCAGGGAGCCGAGGATGCTGAAGATCCCGCCGGCGCGGTGCACATCTTCCATGTGGTATTTCTGGATGTTCGGCGCGACCTTGCACAATTGCGGCACGTGACGGGACAGGCGGTCGATGTCGCGCAGGTCGAAATCGATCTCGGCTTCCTGGGCGGCGGCCAGCAAATGCAGGATGGTGTTGGTGGAACCGCCCATGGCGATGTCCAGGGTCATGGCGTTTTCGAACGCCTTGAAGTTGGCGACGTTGCGCGGCAACACCGACTCGTCGTTCTCGCCGTAGTAGCGTTTGCACAGTTCGACGATGGTCCGGCCGGCCTGCAGGAACAACTGTTCGCGATCGCTATGGGTGGCGAGGGTCGAACCGTTGCCCGGCAGGGCCAGGCCCAAAGCTTCGGTCAGGCAGTTCATCGAGTTGGCGGTGAACATGCCGGAGCACGAACCGCAGGTCGGACAGGCGCTGCGCTCATACTCTGCGACCTTCTCGTCAGAGGCGCTGGAGTCGGCGGCGATCACCATGGCGTCGACCAGGTCAAGGCCATGGCTGGCGAGTTTGGTCTTGCCGGCTTCCATCGGGCCGCCGGAAACGAAGATCACCGGGATGTTCAGGCGCAAGGCCGCCATGAGCATGCCGGGGGTGATCTTGTCGCAGTTGGAAATGCACACGATGGCGTCGGCGCAATGGGCATTGACCATGTATTCGACGGAGTCGGCGATGATCTCGCGGCTGGGCAGCGAATAGAGCATGCCGTCGTGGCCCATGGCGATACCGTCATCCACGGCAATGGTGTTGAACTCTTTGGCTACACCGCCTGCGCGTTCGATCTCCCGGGCAACCAGTTGGCCCAGGTCCTTGAGGTGAACATGGCCTGGCACGAACTGGGTGAAAGAGTTGGCAATAGCGATGATCGGCTTCTTGAAGTCGTCATCCTTCATGCCTGTGGCGCGCCACAGTGCACGGGCGCCAGCCATGTTGCGGCCATGGGTGGATGTTTTCGAGCGGTAATCAGGCATGGAGCACTCCGGGCGGCAAATCAGGTACGTATCAGGTATCAATGGGAAGTGAGCTTCTGTTGACGTCTGGAACACCCGGGTTTGGCCGTGTGTCCGGAAGTGACCGATGACTTTGCAGGATCGCTGCGCGCCTCAGCATGAGCTCATAAACCCGCCGGGGATGAATGGCGATGAATGTCGCGATTCTACACCCCTGGCGTCAGGATGAAATGACGCAAAGCGCTGATCGCAGGCCAATGTCGCGCCCGGGATGACGACCGGCAGCGTTCAGCCCGTCAACAGCGCCCTGTGACGATGCCGGAGCAGACCATTGAGTCCCAGTCCCAGGACGCTGAGCAATATCAGACATAGGGCCAGCGTGGTTTGCAGGTCCAGCGGAGTGAGACTGAGCACGGCACTGGTCAAGCCGCCGACGATGAAGATCAGTACGCTGCCTGCCGAGGCCGATGTACCGGCTTGCTCGGGGAATATATTCATCGCCCGGGTGTGGGCAGCCGCACGAGCAATGGTCGTTCCTGCGGTGCACACGATCATGGGCAGCAGCAGCGTGGTGACCGACAAGCCCAGATGGCCGGAGAGCCCAAGCATCAATACACCCGCCGTCAGGATCAGGCACAGGCCTGTGAAGATTTGCGTCTGTGGGTCGATCCGGTTGCTCAGCACGGTAGCGATCGCTCCCCCGCCGATATAGGCCAGTCCGTAGCCCAGCAGCGCCAGGGAAAAAGCTTCGGGCGACAGGTGCAACTGGTCGATGAAAACCAGGGGTGAAATGACGATGAACGAGAAATGGCAGGAAAAAGCCAGCGCCGACGTCAGCCAGTACGCCATGAAACTGAAGTCACTGCATACCTTCCGGTAGGACGCGATGAAGTCCAGGCGCCTGGGTTGGCTATACGTCGGCAGAGGCTTGAGTAAAAGGCCGGCGCTCAAAAGTACACTGACGGCCAGGGCAATGAACACCAGGAAGCTGCCACGCCAGCCCATCCAGCTTTGCAGCCCTGTACCGGCCAGGGGCGAAACGGAAATGAAAATGCCGCCGCAGGTGACCAGGAGAATCCGTAATCGTTGCTGCTCCTGGCCTGTAAACAGGTCCTGGATCAATGCCTGAGACAGAACGAAACAACCGCATCCCACGGCTTGGACGACCCGGAAAAACAGAAAGGACCAGTAGTCGTTGGCGAGTACGCACCCGGTTGCACCAATGGCGGAGACGATGATCCCGATCAACAACAGGTTTTTTCGCCCCATGGCGTCGGAAAGCGGGCCGACCAACAATTGCGAAAGGGCGATACCCACCGCGAACAGGCTGACAGACAGGGCAATATCGGACGATGGACGCGCAAAGTGTTCGGACAGTGCGGGAAACGAAGGCAGCACCACATCGATGGGGAATACGCCGAGCAGGGTCAGCGTCAGCAATAAGCCGACAGTCGCCGGTTTGCGTGTCGCCGGAAGGTCTTGGGTGTCAGCCATCGATAAACCCCGCGTGGAAGAAAATCTGCCGATTGAGGGCATTGTCGAAGAACCCTGCCTTTTGCATGGCCGCAAAGGTTGATACTGCCCCCGAGCGAACCCGTCGGGCGTGGGCGTCCGGTTGCAGGAGGCCTGTAACGATCTTCAGGGAGTCCTGCTCGTCGAAACCGACGCTGGCGAGGCTGCGCATCAACCAGGGAGTGTCGGGCTCGAAGTAAAGCCCGATGATGTCCAGCAGCAGCCTTGTGGTCAGGTCGCGCTGTGGCGGGTCCAGGGCGGACCACAGGTACTGGAACACCTCGCTGAAATAGCGGCTATGGCGGGCCTCGTCTTCGAGATGATTCCTGAGCATCAGGTAAACCGTGGAGACCAGCGTGTCGCGGGTAATGGACAGCAACTCCTTGGCGATGATCGTTTCGGAGACGAACCCCAGCAGAAACCACGCCAGAGGGCGATCCGGGGGGCTGGCGGCGGCGATCACGTCCAGCAGGCGGTCGATGCGCCTGGGGATCGCTCGGTCGCGGATGTCATACAGGGTGGCGATCTGTTCGGCTACTTCATTGGAAAACAGCGCGTGATAACCCTCGTCGGTGTAGAGCTGTAGGGCGGCGGTTTTCATCTGGCTGGGGATCGGTATGGCCAGTTCGCCATGGACGATGGTTTCCACCGCGCGATTGACGACCCGGTGTTCGAGCAAGGTGGTGTAGTCAAGGAAATACACCAGGTGATTGGCCGCCAGGCGTTGGGCAATGGCGCGCCCCGCCTGGTTGATCAGCGGGTGTTCGATATAGGGTATGAAGGCTGGCGCAAACCAGTCTCGACTGGCGAGTTGCTGCTCCAGATCGTCGGGTAGGCGGTAATCGTTTTTCCGCACGCGCACCGCAGCCTTGTTATCCCAGTCGCCCAAGGTGTAGCGAGGCGTGTGTGTAAAGCTCGGACCGGTCATGACCCAGTGTCCTGACTATTGACCAGCGCCATCAGTTCCTTGCAGTGCACCTGCCCGTCGCCATGGCCGCAGCCGACAAAAAACAAAGGCTGCTCGGGGGTGTCTTCAAGGCCAAGCAGCCGCTCCACCTGACGGTCGCTCAACGCTCCGGTCAGCCAGGTATTGAGGCCCAGTGCAGTCGCCACCATCAGGAAAACCTGGGACACGTGCCCCGTTTCGACAAAAGCCATCCGATAGGCACGGGAGTGCTCGTATTTCCACCAGAGTTTGTCGAAGCGCGAAGTGACGAACAGCCCGAATGGCAACGGATTAATGAAGTGTTGACCGCTTAGCAATTGGCCCAGGGGGGCATCCGGTAGCGGCCGCAAAAGGCTCAGGGCGTGCGCGTCGGGGTGATAGGCGTAGACACCCGGTTCCAGGCCGCAGACGTGGCGTACGTATAAATAACCTTCGCAGGTATTCAGGCCGCCGCCCGAGGGGCTGCTGCGCCGTGCGCCCAGCGCTTCGGGATGGCCGGTCTCATGGATGAAAGGGCGCTCGTTCAGGTAGCCCAGGGTCAGGTACAGGAGGGTGCTGACCTGCTCGATTGAAATGGGTTGTTCGTTGAATGAGCGAGAGGTGCTTCGACTGACAAGCGTCTGCCCCAGCGAAACGTCCTCCATGTCGACCAGGGAGCAGGGAGGCAGGGCAATCCGGTCGACCGGGCACGATTTTACGCGGGTGGGAGGCGTCGGTGATGAGAGAACCTCATTGCAATGCTGTAGATACAGAATCGCCCATTCATTGATATCTTTGGGGACACTTTCACAAGGGATATTTTTGGTGCCGATATGAAATATTCTGGATAACTCGTCCCATCGCCATTCGAGGGTTTTTTGGGGTTCTGCAGTCAATATGCTGGCATTCAGGAATTCAATATCGATGGGGTTACAAGCGTCGAAGTCTGAAGGATCGTCAATCAGTTGTGCCAGTCGAGTCGAATAATTAATATCGAGCTCGAACTGAGTGTGCTGCTCATAGTTCCATACGATCTGGTTTGGCGAACGCGCAAGTATGAAAAGGCACGGGTTTATATGCATTAGGTTTGTTTCCGCTGGGTGGGCCGTCTAGACGGGGCTGAGGTGCCGGCATTCCTTAACCCCGTCCTTTACTTACTTAGCGGCTCTTTGGAACAATCAGGCCCGCCAGGTTCGCGATCTTGTTAGCTTCCAGATTGATTGCTTTCATGATACAGCTCCTTTGTTTGAATAAGGGGTTTGAGTAAGTGTTGTTTTTTTGATAGCCGTCACTTGCGAAGTGACAGTTCAATCATAGTTTTTAATGAGTGCTTGGCAAGGGGATATTGAGTAGGAAAGTTCTAGTAATAATGTGGGACTGCTCATACAAAAAATTTATTTGTAGGTATTTACTTAAGCGCTCGGTAACTTTTCGTACGTGCAAAAAAAACGCAGCCAAGGCTGCGTGTGATGAAGGTCAGTGTGCGGGGCGGGAGTCTTGGCTCCGGCCCCGCAAACGATTCAACTGTTGGGCAACAACCGGCAGGTGATGCTCTTGATGTAGCGGGTTTCGGCGATGGCGGGGTGCACCGGGTGGTCCGGTCCCTGGCCGCCGCGTTCGAGCAGTTGGATATTGCGATCCAGGTGACGGGCGCTGGTCAGCAGGATGTTCTGCAGGTCGTCTTCGGGCAGGTGCATCGAGCACGAAGCGCTGACCAGGATGCCGTCCTTGCTGAGCAGGCGCATGGCTTGTTCGTTGAGGCGACGATAGGCGCCTTCACCGTTCTTCAGGTCTTTCTTGCGTTTGATGAAGGCGGGCGGGTCGGCAACGATGACATCGAAACGTTCTTCGCTGGCCTTGAGTTCCTTCAGGGCTTCGAACACGTCGCCTTCGATGCAGGTCAGCTTTTCGGCAAAGCCATTCAGCGCGGCGTTGCGCTCTACGCCATCGAGGGCGAAGGCCGAGGCGTCGACGCAGAATACTTCGCTGGCACCGAACGCCGCGGCTTGCACGCCCCAACCGCCGATGTAGCTGAACAGGTCCAGTACACGCTTGCCCTTGGCGTACGGCGCCAAACGTGCGCGGTTCATGCGGTGGTCGTAGAACCAGCCGGTTTTCTGGCCTGCCATGACCGGTGCTTCGAACTTCACGCCGTTCTCTTCCAAGGCGACCCATTCCGGTACGAGGCCGAACACCGTCTCGACGTAGCGGTTCAGGCCTTCGGCGTCGCGGGCGGCGGAGTCGTTCTTGAACAGAATACCGCTGGGCTTGAGGACCTGGGTCAGGGCTGCGATCACGTCTTCTTTATGGGCTTCCATGGTGGCGGAGGCGATCTGCACCACCAATATGTCGCCAAACCGGTCAACCACCAAGCCAGGCAACAGGTCGGAATCACCGTAGACCAGGCGATAGAACGGTTTGTCGAACAGGCGCTCGCGCAACGACAACGCCACGTTGAGACGATGCACCAGCAGGGATTTGTCCAGTGGCAGTTTCACGTCACGGGACAGCAGGCGGGCGCAGATCAGGTTGTTGGGGCTCATCGCGACGATACCCAACGGCTTGCCACCGGCGGCTTCGAGGATGGCCTGGTCGCCAGCCTTGAAGCCGTGCAGCGGGGTGGCGGCTACATCGATTTCGTTGCTGTAGACCCACAGGTGGCCGGCGCGCAGGCGACGGTCGGCGTTGGCTTTGAGGCGCAGGCTGGGCAGGGACATGACGTCGCTCCGGAAAAAAGAGCGGGAGTATAACGTGTTGAAGCGCGTACGGGGCTCGTGGTGGACATGTGGCGCGATTTGCCCGACGGTGTATCGGATCCCTCTTTAAGGGTTAGAATCGCCGCCTGACCCAGAGTGTATGCCCATGTCCGAAGAGCTTTCCGCCGCACAGATCCAACAGTCCCTGCAAGGCATCAGTGTGCCGCCCCAGCCGCAGATCATGGTGGATCTGCAGATGGAGCAGTACATGCCTGATCCGGACCTGGAGACCATTGCCAAGCTGATCTCCCAGGACCCGGGCCTCTCGGGTGCCTTGCTCAAGATCGTCAATTCGCCGTACTACGGCCTGCGCAACAAGATCACTTCGATCCAGCGCGCGGTAAACCTGCTGGGCAGCCGGTCGATCATCAACCTGATCAATGCACAGTCAATCAAGGGCGCGTTGCACGATGACACCATCGTCACCCTGAACCGCTTCTGGGATACGGCCCAGGATGTGGCGATGACCTGTCTGACCTTGGCCAAGCGCGTCGGCGTGGAGAATGGCGACGAAGCCTATGCATTGGGGCTGTTCCACGATTGTGGCGTGCCGTTGATGCTCAAGCAGTTCCCCAACTATATGAGTGTGCTCGAGCAGGCCTACGCCAGTGCCAGCTCAGAGTGTCGGGTGGTGGACACTGAGAACCGTGTGTTCAACACCAACCATGCGGTGGTCGGGTATTACACCTCCAAATCCTGGCGCCTGCCTGACCATGTCAGCCAGGCCATCGCCAACCACCACAATGCCCTGGCGATTTTCAGCGATGGGTCTTCGCACAACAACAGCCCGCTGAAAAACCTGCTGGCGATCTTGAAAATGTCCGAAAACATCTGCGCATCGCACCGGGTCTTGGGCAATCAGGCTGTAGACCATGAGTGGTCGTGTGTCGGCGCTCTGGTGCTCGATTACATCGGTTTGTCGGAATACGATTTCCAGATCCAGAAACAGGAAATTCGCGACCTCGCCACTCGCTAAGCATCGAAAACCAGCGCCAAGCCTTCGCCTGATTCGAGAACCTCATGCCAGAACTGCCGGAAGTCGAAACCACCCGCCGCGGAATCGCACCACACCTTGAAGGACAGCGTGTCAGCCGCGTGGTCGTACGCGATCGGCGCTTGCGCTGGCCGATTCCCGAAGACCTTGACGTGCGACTGTCGGGGCAGCGGATCGTGCAGGTGGAACGGCGGGCCAAGTACCTGCTGATCAACGCCGAAGTCGGCACCTTGATCAGCCACTTGGGCATGTCCGGCAACCTGCGGCTGGTGGAAATCGGCATGCCCGCCGCCAAACATGAGCATGTGGACATCGAGCTGGAATCCGGCCTGGCTTTGCGCTACACCGACCCGCGCCGCTTTGGCGCGATGCTCTGGAGCCTCGACCCGCTCAATCACGAACTGCTGATTCGCCTCGGACCGGAGCCGTTGACCGATCTATTCGATGGCGAGCGCCTGTTCCAGCTTTCGCGAGGGCGTTCCATGGCGGTCAAACCGTTCATCATGGATAACGCGGTGGTGGTTGGGGTCGGCAATATTTATGCGACCGAAGCGCTGTTCGCCGCCGGGATCGACCCGCGCCGGGAGGCCGGAGGCATTTCCCGGGCGCGCTACCTGAAACTGGCGATCGAGATCAAACGCATCCTTGCCCATGCCATTGAGCGCGGCGGTACAACGCTACGTGATTTCATCGGGGGAGACGGCCAGCCCGGTTATTTCCAGCAGGAACTGTTCGTGTATGGCCGGGGCGGCGAGCTGTGTAAGGTCTGCGGCACGGGGCTGCGGGAAATCCGCCTGGGCCAGCGCGCCAGCGTCTGGTGCCCGCGCTGCCAGAGCTGATCCGTCCTGCGGTCTATAGTCAGTGGTACTGATTTAGCCGAAGGATCGCCCAATGAAACTGCTTCGACCTGTCGTTCTAGTACTGCTGCTGAGTGTCGGTTTGCCTGCCATGGCGAACAGCGGCAGCGGCGACCCGCGCTACACCATCCAGAATCCGCCTGCCTACGCCATGATTGGCGACCTGCTGATCGCCCGCCCATTGCTGCTCGCCGCCACCGTGATCGGTGCGGGGGCATTTGTGGTGTCGTTGCCCTTTACTGCGTTGGGCGGAGGCGTCGGTGACGCGGGGAAGGCGTTGGTGGTGGACCCGGCGAAGGCGACGTTTGTGCGGTGCCTGGGATGTGTTGGCGAGGGGTTTGAGCAGGAGTGATGTCGCTGTGGCTGCTGGCCTCATCGCGAGCAGGCTCGCTCCCACAAGGGATTTTGCTTAAGACACAAACTTTGTGAACACAGCGGGTCCCTGTGGGAGCGAGCCTGCTCGCGATGAGGCCGGCACAGACCCTACAAAACTACCTGGCTCAAACCTTGCCAGTAATCTTGCGATATTTCGCCATCAACTGTTCTTCCGTTTCCGGATGGGCCTCGTCCAGCGGGATGCAATCCACCGGGCAGACCTGCTGGCACTGGGGCTCGTCGTAATGGCCGACGCACTGGGTGCACAGGTTCGGGTCGATGACGTAGATCTCTTCGCCTTGGGAAATGGCCTCGTTCGGGCACTCGGGTTCGCAGACGTCGCAATTGATGCAGTCGTCGGTGATGATCAGGGACATGCAGGCTCCTGCCGGGGCGTGGGGCCCGGGCATCTGAAAAACGTATGTACGCAATTGTGCCGCATTGGCGAGCGCAGTGCACGCGGGCGCGATGGACTGCGCTGTGCTGGCTGCGAAGCGGATCGCAGCCAGCGGGTTATTTCTTGAAGCGCAGGGTCAACGCATCGGCCACTGCCGGGTGGACGAACTTGGTGATATCGCCGCCCAGCGCTGCAATTTCCCGCACCAGGGTCGAGGAAATGAAAGAGTAGCGCTCCGATGGCGTCAGGAACAGGCTTTCGACGTCCGGCGCCAACTGGCGGTTCATGTTGGCCAGTTGGAACTCGTATTCGAAGTCCGAGACCGCACGCAGGCCACGCAGGAACACATTGGCGTTCTTTTCCTTGGCAAAGTGCGCCAGCAGCGTCGAGAAACCGACCACTTCCACGTTGGGCAGATGCTTGGTGACCTCGCGGGCCAGCTCCACACGTTGCTCCAGCGGGAACAATGGGTTTTTCTTCGGGCTGGCGGCGACGGCAATGATCACATGATCGAACAGGCGCGAGGCGCGTTCGACCAGATCGCCATGGCCCTTGGTAATAGGGTCGAAGGTACCTGGGTACAACACTCGGTTCATCGCGTCGTCCTGGCGGGTGTCCGTTGGGGAGTCGGATGGTATCGCAGCCTACTCGGTCGGCCAAGTCGGCTTTGGGATAAGTAAGCACTATAGACGGTGCGAATCATCCGCAAACTCATGGGTGTTTCAAGCGAACGGCCAGGGACGTCGCCAATTGTGCCGTCAGCCCGTATACCGATAACTGCGGATTGGCGCCAATGCTGGTGGGGAACAGCGAGCCATCATGGATGGAAAGATTACTCAATTGATGATGGCGCCCAAGGCTGTCGGTGACGGCGCTTTTCGCCTCTTCGCCCATGGCGCAACCACCCATGACATGGGCGCTGCCCAGGCGCGTGCGGTACAGGGCAAGGTCCAGGCCGTCGATCAGCGTACGGGCCTGGGCCAGGGTGTTCACGTAGCGCGCGTCGCTGTGCATCGGCATGACTGCCCTGGCGCCGCCGGCAAACTGAATCTCGGCCATGCTGTGAAACGCCCGGCGCAAACCGTCCCAGGCGTAGGGCGACACTACATAGTCGAGCACAGGTGTGCCGTCGCTGCGCAATTGGACATTGCCGCCGGTGCTCTGCGGGTGAAAACCATCGCGTAGCAGCGCCAGCATGGCGTGGGTGTGGGGCAGTTGCGCCATGTGCTCGGCATTCTCGCTGCCAAACCCGCCCAGCAGCGCCGCGGCGAGGGCCGGGTGCAGGGGCGGGACTTCCAGTTTGTAGGACATCTTGCCGGTGGTGCCGTCCTGCCACTGGAAATGATCTGAATAAATCGATTGTGGCGCACCGTAGAACGGGTTGATCACCTCGTCGAATTGTCCAGCCGACATGTTCACCAGGTGCAGAAAGGTGCGTTTACCCAGGCACTCGTGTGGGTCCGGCGCGTCGGAGCGCAGCAGCAAGGCCGGGCTGTTGATAGCGCCGCCGGCCAGCACGTAGTGCCGCGCCCTGACCGTGACGCGCCGCCCTGTCGGCGCCACGCAGCGCTCGTCCATGGCCAGGCATTGCAGGCCGACAACCGTATCGTTTTTGATCGTCAACCGTTCGGCCCGCGCCAGGTAAAGCAGCGCGCCGCCCTTGTCCAGCGTGGCCGGGATGGTGGTGACCAGCATCGATTGCTTGGCGTTGGTCGGGCAGCCCATGCCGCAATAGCCCAGGTTCCAGCAACCGCGCACATTGCGCGGGATGACGTGCCAGCTATAGCCCAGTTGTTCACAGCCTTTGCGGATCACGTCGTTGTTGGCATTGGGCGGAACCTGCCAGGGCGCCACCCCAAGGCGCTGTTCCATTTTTTCGAACCAGGGCGCCATTTCCTCAGGGCTGTGGCCCTTGACGTTGTGCTCGGTCGCCCAGTGATCCAGGGTCTGATCGGGCGTGCGGAAACAGGAGGTCCAGTTTATCAGTGTCGTGCCACCCACCGCGCGACCCTGGAGAATGGTGATTGCGCCGTCCTTGCTCATGCGTCCGAGGCCTTCCTGGTAAAGGCTGGTGTAGGCCAGGTCCTCGAGCAGCTTGAAGTCATGACTGGTCTTGAGGGGACCCTCCTCGATCAACAAGACGTTGTAGCCGGCGGCGCTGAGGATTTCGGCCGTGGTGCCCCCGCCGGCGCCGCTGCCGATGATCGCCACGTCCGCTTCCAGGGTCAGGTCCTGGGCCAACTGCGCACCGTTGTAGGTAGTCCAGCCACGGGCCAGGCCTTCGCGGAAAGGGTCGGGTACGGGCATGTTTGGGGTCTCTTGTTGTGTCTGAGTGGGGGCGGCGCGCTTGAGTCAGCCATCGCGAGCAAGCTTTGCTCCCACAGGTGCCCGGCGATCCACTGGGGAGCAAGCTTTGCTCCCCCGCGTGCCCGACGATCCACTGTGGGAGCAAGGCTTGCCCGCGATAGAGCCAGCTCGGTTTCAAACCGCCGGCGGTCCAGGGTATCCGCAATGCGTCCAGGCCTCGGCCCGGCTGTACCAAGCCATCATGACCATTTGCAGCAACGAGCTGTGCCCTTGACGAAGCAGGTCCAGCGAGCTGTTTTCCCACCGAACGAGAAATTTTCGGATGTCATGGGCGCTGGCGTTTTCCCACGAGCTCCAGATCCCGGTCAGTGGTCCACGGGTGATGCTCAGCGTGAGCACGTCGAATAGCTGGTGCGTGAGTTTGAGCATCGACGGGGACAGATGAGCCAGGGTGGTGTCCAGGCTTTGCAAGGTCGCTTCAGCGGCGCCAGGGCGCTTCTCAGCGACCACGGAGCCGTCCAGCATCACGGGAATGACGGCTCGCAAAAACGCCAGGTCATCGTCACGCAGGGCTACAAGACCACTGGCCGAATGGCTGGGCCGGCAACCGCTCAGGCTGGCACCCAGCCCGACGGTGACCAGAAAAACGCTGGCCCCGACGCTGAACTGCAGCAGGCCGCGCCGTGACAGGGCGGGTGTATCGATCAGGCTTGGGTTCATTATTGTTATTACCCAAAAAGACTGCTGCTAGCGGATAAACAACTTCTGGATCAATTTCTGAAATGGCTTGCCGTAAGGCGGGTAAATCAGTTTTGCGGCGTTGAACCGCTGTTTGGTCAGTACGCCCTTGGCCTTGCTGAACGTCAGGAAGCCTTCGTGCCCGTGGTAGTGCCCCATTCCCGAGGCGCCAATGCCGCCGAAGGGCAGGTCGTCCTGGGCGACGTGCAGCAGCGTGTCGTTCAAGCACACGCCGCCGGAATGGGTCTCGTTGAGTACGCGATTGTGTTCGGCCTTGTTGTAGCCAAAATAGTAGAGCGCCAGCGGGCGAGGCCGCTGATTGATGTAGGCAAATGCCTGGTCCAGGCTCTCATAGGGCACGATGGGCAGCAGCGGACCGAAGATTTCGTCCTGCATGACGGTCATGTCATCGCTGACGTTGAGCAACAGGCTGTGGGCCATGCGCCGGCCCTGTCCCTGGTCGAACAACTCAATCAGCAACGCACCCTTGCTGGTGGCATCGCTGATGTAGCCGTTGAGCCGCGCCAATTGTCGTTCGTTGATGATCGCGGTGTAGTCCGGATTGTCAGTCAGGGTCGGATAAAACCCGCGAACCGCTTCGCGATACGCTTCAACAAATTCACCTACACGGTTCTGCGGTACCAGCACGTAGTCCGGTGCGACACAGGTTTGCCCGGCATTCAGGGTTTTGCCGAATGCGATGCGCTCGGCGGCGTCCTTGAGGGGCACGTCCGCGGATACGATGGCGGGCGATTTGCCTCCCAGTTCGAGCGTGACCGGCGTCAGGTTCTCGGCGGCGGCGCGCATCACGTGTTTGCCAATGCTGGTGGCGCCGGTGAACAGCAAGTGATCGAAGGGCAACCTGGAAAACGCCATGCCAACCTCGGCTTCGCCGAGCACCACGCATACCAGGTCCTGAGGGAAAATTCGCGCCAGCAATTGTTTGAGCAGCGATCCGGTGGCGGGGGTCGATTCGCTCAGCTTGAGCATCACCCGGTTACCCGCCGACAACGCCCCCACCAGCGGCCCGATGGCCAGGAACAGCGGGTAGTTCCAGGGCACGATGACCCCGACCACGCCCAGCGGTTGGTACACCACTTTGGCTGACGCCGGCTGGAAGGCCACGCCCACCTTGCGCCGGGAAGGTTTCATCCAACCCTTGAGGTGTCGGCTGGCGTGGTGGATGCCGTGCAGGCTCGGCATGAGCTCGGCCAGTAACGTTTCGTCCGCGCTGCGATGGCTGAAGTCCTGACTGATAGCGTCGATCAGTGCCTGTCGTTCATTGCTCAACAAGTCTCGCAACGCCTTGAGCCATTGCAGCCGCTGTTCGGCGGGCGGTATCGGATGGGCGGCATAGGCCTGGCGCTGGGCGTCGAAGAGCGTTTTCAGTTCGCCCACGTGCTGTTGAGATTCGTGCAGGTAAGCGACGTCGGCAGGCATGGGCGTGCACCGATATTATTAGAATGAGTGTTTTTTAGAGCTTGTGCTCTAAAAAGTCAACTGGCATCCGCGGCGCCTTTGGGTTTGTCCCGTGACCGATAGGTCGTAAGATGCCGGTCAATGCTTTCGTCGAATTAAAGCCCAAACCATGGCCATACGAATGAAAACCAGCGAGCGCATCGTGCAGAACAGCCTGGAGCTGTTCAATCAGCAGGGCGAGCGCAGCGTCAGCACCAACCATATCGCCGCCCATATGGATATGTCCCCGGGCAATCTTTATTACCACTTCCCCAACAAGCAGGCGATCATCGCCGTATTGTTCAGTGAATACGAAAACCTGGTGGACAGTTTCCTGCGCCCGCCCCAAGGCCGGGCGGCCACCGTCGAGGACAAGCGTTTCTATCTGCAGGAACTGATCTCGGCGATGTGGCGCTACCGCTTCCTGCACCGAGACCTGGAGCATCTGCTTGACAGCGACCCCGACCTTGCGGCGCGTTATCGTCGGTTTTCCCAGCGTAGCCTGATTCACGGCACCGCTATCTACGAAGGCTTCGTCGCTGCCGGTATCCTGAAAATGGACCGCGTGCAGATCGAGTCCCTGACCCTCAATGCCTGGATCATTCTCACGTCCTGGGTGCGCTTCCTATGCACCACACGGGAAAATTCCAACCACTTGAGCGAGCAAGCCATCAAGCGCGGTGTCTATCAAGTACTGGTGCTGGAGGCCGGTTTCGTAACGGATCAGGCCCGTGAATCAGTGGAGGCATTGTTCAAAGAGTTCTATGTTCCCCTGGCCCAGACCCTGGAAGAAGGGCCATAGGATTCAAATTCGATCGAGCCACAGGAGCCCGTTATGCCCATTGCGCAACTCATCAGTCCCCAAGCTCTGGAACACAGGAGGTCGCAGCCCGGGCTGGTGATCCTCGATTGTCGTTTTGCCCTGGAGGATTCGGACTATGGCCAGCGCAGTTACGCCGAGGGCCATATTGCCGGGGCATCCTTCGCCGACCTTGAGCGGGACCTGAGTGGACCGGTGACCAAAGGCGTGACCGGCCGCCATCCGTTGCCGGAGCCTGAAGCCCTGATGAAGTGTTTGCGGGCCTGGGGGATCGGCAACGACAGCGACATCGTTTTGTATGACGACGGCCCCGGTGCCTATGCCGCTCGGGCCTGGTGGTTGCTGGCCTGGCTGGGTAAACGCGATGGCGTATACATCCTCGACGGCGGGCTCAAGGCTTGGCATGCCGCCGGTTTGCCCTTGAGCCTCGATCCACCGGTGAACGGTCCCGGCACCTTCAGTGGTTCGCCGGACGCGACCCTGCTGCTCAGTGCCGAGGCGCTTGAGCAGCGCATCGGTCAGCCGGCCATGACTCTGCTCGATGCTCGGGCGTTACCGCGCTTCAAGGGCGAAGTCGAGCCGATCGATCCGGTAGCCGGGCATATCCCGGGCGCGCAGTGCGCGGCGTTCACGCAGAACCTGGATGCTAATGGTCGATTCCTGCCAGTCGACCAGCTCAAGAAGCGCTTCGCTGAAGCACTCGCAGGGCGCTCACCGACTGAGCTGGTGGCCTATTGCGGCTCCGGCGTGACGGCATGCCATAACCTGTTTGCCTTGTGTCTGGCAGGGTATCCGCTGGGGAGGTTGTACGCCGGCTCGTGGAGCGAGTGGATCACAGATCCCAAAAGGCAAGTGGCCGTCGGTGACTGAACGCGGTCCTTGTAGGAGCTGGCGAAGGTTCGGGCCGCGTTCGGACGATCTTTTGATCTTGATCTTTCGCTCTAGGACTCAAGTGGTCGTGGAAAGATCGCAGCCTCGTTGCACTCGTCAGCTCCTACAGGCCCGTTACAGGCCCGCCAGCCAGTTGGGGATTCGCCGCTCCAGATAATACCCCGGGTGCCGCAAGCTCCCGTCGACAAAGCCCACATGCCCGCCTTGTGCATGCAGTTCAAGCTGGGTAGAGGCTGACAACTCGCCAGGTTCGGGCAAGCTGTGGGGGAACACGAAAGGATCGTCACAGGCCTGGATGACCAGGGTCGGTGTGCTGATCTTGCCAAGAAAGTAGCGACTGGAGGCGCGGCGATAATAGTCCGCCGCGTCAGAGAAACCGTGCAACGGGGCCGTCACCCGCCCATCGAAGTCCCAGAAAGTGCGCATGTTTTCCAGCGGGCCCAGCGCCGCGAGGGTCGCCAGCCCTTCGTGGCGTCCGTCGTGCTGGAACTGGCGCTGCTTGTTGCGCACGTAGGCCACCATCTCACGCATGAAATGGGCCTGATAAAACCTGGAAAACCCCTGCCCGATGCGATCGGCACATTGGTCGAGGCGAAACGGTACCGACACCGCGACCGCTCCTTGCAACTGGCTGTCGCCACCCGTTTCCCCCAGGTGCTTGAGCAGCACGTTGCCCCCCAGTGAATAACCCACCGCAAACAGCGGTGCCAAGGGACGGCGGGCCCGCACATGGGTAATGGCGGCGGCCAGGTCTTCGCTGGCCCCCGAGTGATAGCTGCGGGGCAACAGGTTCGGTTCCCCCGAGCAACCGCGCCAGTTCAATGCAACACTGGCCCAGCCCTGACTGCCAAGAGCCTGTTGCAGACCGGCTACGTAAGGCGAGTTGGAAGAACCGGTGAGCCCGTGAAGCACCAGCACCAGTGGTGCATCGACTTGGTGGGGGCCATGCCAGTCGAGATCGAGAAAGTCGCCGTCTTCCAGCCACAGGCGCTCACGTTCCCGAGCGATGTGGGTGGTCTTGCGCCATAGCGGTCCCCACAAGGTTTGCAAGTGCGGGTTGCCAAGGCCCAGGGCCGGGACGAAACGTTCAGATGCAGCAGACACGATCATTTCTCGATGCACTGGCCAGCCGCTCAGCCAACGGCCTCTGCCCCACGTTGCCACAACGCGTAATACACCCGTCCGGATTTCTGTTCACGATGCAGGCGCCAGTTGCCCGGCAACCCCAGGGTGGACGGGGCGGCTTCGCTTTCAGTGTAGACCCAGGCATCGTCGGCCAGCCAATGACGTTCTTCGAGCAAGGTGCAAACGGCTGGCAGCAGGTTCTGATTGAAAGGCGGGTCGAGGAACACCAGGTCGAAGGGGGTCGCCGGTTGGCTGTCCAGATAGCGCAGCGCGTCGGCGGTCTGCGCCTGGCCGACGGTGCAGCGCAGTGTTCCCAGGTGTTCCTTCAGGCTGGAGACCGCCAGGCTGCTGGCGTCCAACGCCTGGCCCATGACGGCGCCACGAGACAGCGCCTCAAGAAACAATGCGCCGCTGCCGGCAAACGGATCGAGTACCCGAGCGCCAGCCACGTAGGGCGCGAGCCAATTGAACAAGGTTTCGCGTACCCGGTCCGGGGTTGGGCGCAGGCCCGGCGCGTCGGGGAAGCTCAAGCGCCGGCTGCGCCATTGGCCGCCGATAATGCGCAACTGGTTCACACCGTTGTGCACGGGTTTCTTGCTGGAATTGGATGGGCGGGCCATTAGTGCTCCGGAACCCCGAGCGGTTGCTCGGCAGGTTTTTCAGTGGGGGCCGGCAGCGGCTTTTGCGGCACGGTCGGGCCGGCGGTGACGATGACCATTTTATCCGTGCTCAGGTGTTTGTTCAGCGCGGCCTTGACCTGTTCGACGGTCAGCTCCTGGGACTGACGCATGAAGTCCTCCAGGTAGCTGAGCGGCAGGTTATAGAAGCCCATGGCTCCGAGCTGGCCGACGATGTCTTCGTTGCTGGCGGTGGACAGCGGGAAACTGCCGGCCAGCTCGCGCTTGGCATCATCGAGTTCTTTTTGGGTCGGGCCGTTTTTCAGGTAGTCGGCGAACACATCCTGCACCAGTTTCAGCGTGCCTTCGCTCATTTCGGCGCGTGTCTGCAGGTTGATCATGAACGGGCCACGGGCCTGCATCGGCGAGAAGCCGGAATACACACCGTAGGTCAGGCCACGTTTTTCCCGGACTTCGGTCATCAGTCGCGTGCCGAAACCACCACCGCCGAGGATCTGGTTGCCCAGGGATACGGCCGCATAGTCCGGGTCGTCCCGATCGATGCCCAGTTGCGCGAGCATCAGGTTGGTCTGCTTGGACGGGAATTCGATATGACCAATGCTCGCCTTCGGTTCAACCGCTTGCACGGTCTTCGCCAGCGCCGGGCCTTTGGGCAGCGCGGCGGATACCTGGTTGGCAATCGTTTCGGCTTCGGCGCGGGACAGGTCTCCCACCAGCGCAATCACCGCGTTGCCGGCGGCATAGGCCCTGGCGTGGAAAGCCTGGACCTGGGCCAGTGTGATCGGAGGAATGCTTTGGGCGGTGCCGTCACTGGAATGAGCATACGGATGGTCACCGTACAGGCGCTTCATCAACTCCAGCCCCGCCAGTTTGCCGGGGTTCTGCTTCTGGTACTCGAAACCGGCCAGCAACTGATTCTTGATGCGCGCAAAGGAGTCGGCGGGGAAGGTCGGTTTACCGACGACGTCGGCGAACAGCTTCAGCGCCGGCTCACGCTTGTCCACCGCGCTGAGACTGCGCAGTGACGCCAGGGCCATGTCCCGCAAGGCACCGTTGCCGAAGTCGGCACCGAGGCTTTCGAACCCTTGGGCAATGGCGCTGACGTCCTTGCCCGCTACGCCCTCATTGAGCATGGCGTTGGTCAACAGCGCCAACCCGGGTGTATCGCCGTCCTGACTGCTGCCGGCGGCAAATGTCAGGCGCAGGTCGAACATTGGCAATTCCCGGGCTTCGACGAACAACACCTTGGCGCCGTCGGCGGTTGTCCAGGTTTGTACGTCGAGCTGGCGACGGCTGGGGGCCTTGCCGTCCAGTTCGGCCAAAGATTGCAGCTTGTTGCTGGCCTTGGCTTTGTCCAGTGCCTGGCTGGCGTTGGTGTCATTGGATGGCGACAGGTAAAAGGCCAGGGCGCCGATCAGGGCGACCAACACCACAGCGATCAGCACCAGGCGCGGTGATTTGCGCTCACTCATGAGCTTTCTCCTCGGGCAGGACGTGCGCGACGCTCAGGCGCGAGCGGGTGAAATACAGCTGGGCTGCCTTCTGGATATCTTGCGGGGTCACGCTTTGCAGTTCGGCGAGTTCGGTGTCCATCAGTTTCCAGGACAAACCGACCGTTTCCAGTTGGCCGATGGCGGTGGCCTGGCTGGTGATCGAGTCGCGTTCGTACACCAGGCCGGCGATGACCTGGGCGCGGACGCGCTCCAGTTCCTCGGCGGTCGGGGCAGTGGTTTTCAACTGCTCAAGCAGGCGCCACAGACCGGCCTCGGCCTGGGCCATGGTCTTGTTTTTCTGGGTGTTGGGCGTGGCCGACAAGGTGAACAGCGTGTCGCCACGGGTAAAGGCGTCGTAGCTCGACGAACCGCCGGACACCAGCTCTTCGCCGCGTTCCAGCTGGGTCGGGATCCGCCCGCTGTAGCCGCCGTCCAGCAAGGCCGAGATCAGCCGCAGGGCATTGACCGAGCGTTTGTCGGTGGTGGTGGCGATACTCGGCACGTTGAAGGCCAGCATCAGGCTTGGCAGTTGGGTCTGCACATGCAGGGTAATCTGCCGCTCGCCGGGCTCGGCCAGCTCCAGAGGGATTTTCGCCGGTGGCACGTCGCGCCGGGCAACCGGGCCAAAGTAACGCTGGGCCAGCGTCTTGACCTCGTCGGGCGTGACGTCGCCGACCACCACCAAGGTTGCGTTATTCGGCGCGTACCAGGATTCGTACCAGTGGCGCAGTTCCTGGACTTTCATCCGCTCCAGGTCGGCCATCCAGCCGATGGTCGGCGTGTGATAGCCGCTGGCCGGGTAAGCCATGGCCTTGAAGCGCTCGTAGGCCTTGGACATGGGCTTGTCGTCGGTGCGCATGCGGCGCTCTTCCTTGATCACCTCGATCTCGCGGCTGAACTCCTCCGGCGGCAGACGCAGGCTGGCCATGCGATCGGCTTCCAGTTCGAAGGCAACGCCCAGGCGATCGCGGGCCAGCACCTGGTAATACGCGGTGAAGTCATCGCTGGTGAAGGCGTTCTCCTCGGCGCCAAGGTCGCGCAGGATCAGCGAGGCTTCCCCGGGGCCGACTTTCGAGCTGCCCTTGAACATCATGTGTTCCAGGGCGTGGGACAAACCGGTCTGGCCCGGGGTTTCATAACTGGAGCCAACCTTGTACCAGACTTGGGATACCACCACCGGCGCCCGATGGTCTTCACGGACCACGACCTTCAGGCCATTGTCGAGGGTAAATTCATGGGTGGGTTGTGGATCGGCAGCCAAGACTGAAAAAGGCAGACAAACTGTGCTGAGCAGCAGGCCTGCAGCACGGCGGGCAAGAGCATTCATTCGTGTTTAAACCTGTTGGGCTGCCCGCTAGGTCTTAGCGTCGGCGGGCGAGAGGGTGCTAGGATACTGATCCGTTTTACTGGCGGCCACGCCTATCGGGTCTTTTCTCGGCCCGGGGTTGTTTGGGTTCCCGGAAGAAGCCCTGGGTTTGTTCGTGGATCCCAGCGTTTTCGCCGATGATGCCGTGCCAGTCCTTCGAAAAAATCGACCTTGAGGTGTCCTGGGGACAACTCGACAAAATGTTGCGCGTGAACAAGCTGGGTGAAACGCAGTCTGTTCAGCATCGAATATTTATCACCGAGGCGCCCTGATGGCGCGTCGCTACCGTGAGATAGCCGTCCTCCATGTTTGGTTCCAACGACGACAAGAAAACCCCAGCTGCGGCTGGCGAGAAAAAAGGCCTGTTCGGGTGGCTGCGCAAGAAGCCGCAGGAAACCGTCGTCGAACAGCCGCAACCGCTGCCTGAGCCCGACGCCGAGGCGGCGGCTGAACAAGCTGCCCCCATTGTTCTGCCGATTGTCGAGCCGGTATTGCAACCGGCCGAGCCTGAGCCTGAGCTGAGCGCTGAACCGGCGGCAGAGCAACCGCTGACCCCGCCCGAAGGGCAAACCCCCTGGCTGACCTTGCCCGTGGCGGAAGAGCCGGTAGGGCTGGTGGAGGACGTCCAGGCGCCGCATATCGCCCCGCCGATTCCGGTATTGACGCAGGCTGTCGCGCCCCCGGTCGTAGAGCCGCTCGTCGAAATGTCAGCACCTGCCATTCCACCCGTCGCTGCCCCGGCCGCCCCTGAACCGGAGCCCGTTGCAGTTGAATTGCCAGCTCTCGCAGAGCCCGTGCCTGCCACCGAAGAGAACAAGGTCGGGTTCTTCGCCCGCCTCAAGCAAGGCCTGTCCAAGACCAGCGCCAGCATCGGCGAAGGCATGGCCAGCCTGTTCCTGGGCAAGAAAGTCATCGATGACGAATTGCTGGAAGACATCGAAACCCGCTTGCTGACCGCCGATGTCGGCGTCGAGGCGACATCGGTGATCATCCAGAGCCTGACTCAAAAGGTGGCGCGCAAGCAGCTCACCGACGCCGGCGCTTTGTACACGTCTCTGCAGGGCGAGTTGACCAACATGCTCAAGCCGGTGGAGCAGCCGCTGGTGATTGCCTCGCAGAACAAGCCGTTCGTAATTCTGGTAGTGGGCGTCAACGGCGCCGGCAAGACCACGACCATCGGCAAGCTGGCGAAGAAGCTGCAGCTTGAGGGCAAGAAAGTCATGCTCGCCGCCGGTGACACCTTCCGCGCCGCCGCGGTCGAACAGCTGCAAGTGTGGGGCGAGCGCAACAAGATCCCGGTGATCGCCCAGCACACCGGCGCCGACTCCGCTTCAGTGATTTTCGACGCCGTGCAGGCCGCCAAGGCCCGTGGAATCGATGTGCTGATCGCCGACACGGCCGGTCGCCTGCACACCAAGGACAACCTGATGGAAGAGCTGAAGAAGGTTCGCCGGGTGATCGGCAAGCTCGATGCCGACGCGCCCCATGAGGTGCTGCTGGTGCTGGACGCCGGTACCGGCCAGAACGCCATCAACCAGGCCAAGCAGTTTAACCAGACCGTCCAACTGACCGGACTGGTCCTGACCAAGCTCGACGGGACTGCCAAGGGCGGGGTGATTTTCGCCCTGGCCAAGCAGTTTGGCCTGCCGATTCGCTACATTGGCGTGGGTGAAGGCATCGACGATCTGCGCACCTTTGAAGCCGAGCCCTTTGTCCAGGCATTGTTTGCCGAGCGGGAGCATTCATGATTCGTTTCGAACAGGTCGGTAAACGCTATCCGAACGGTCACGTCGGCTTGCATGAGCTGAGCTTTCGGGTCCGTCGTGGCGAGTTTCTGTTTGTCACCGGCCACTCGGGCGCCGGTAAAAGTACCTTGCTGCGCCTGCTGCTGGCGATGGAGCGGCCCACCACCGGCAAACTGCTGTTGGCCGGCCAGGACCTGAGCACCATCAGCAATGCCCAGATTCCTTACTTGCGTCGGCAGATCGGCGTGGTGTTCCAGAACCACCAGTTGCTGTTCGATCGCACGGTGTTCAACAACGTAGCGTTGCCGTTGCAGATCCTTGGCCTGTCCAAGGCCGAGATCAACAAGCGCGTGGATTCGGCGCTGGAACGTGTTGCCCTGTCGGACAAGACCGATTTGTACCCTGGCGACCTGTCCACCGGTCAGCAACAGCGCGTGGGCATCGCCCGCGCCATCGTCCATCGCCCGGCCTTGCTGCTGGCGGACGAACCTACCGGTAACCTGGACCCACGTCTGGCGGCTGAAATCATGGGTGTATTCGAAGACATCAATCGCTTGGGCACCAGCGTGTTGATTGCCAGTCACGACCTGGCCCTGATCGCGCGCATGCGTCATCGCATGCTCACCTTGCAACGCGGTCGACTGATCGGTGACGGGGAGGCTGGCGTATGAGTGCGACCCGTAGCCCCAAGGTCGCCGAACGTGTGGCCCCGAAAGCCTCCGATCCGCAGCCGTCAAAGAAAAAACGCGACGATGACGACGGTCCGGATTTCGCGACACTGTTTCACGCCTGGGTCGAAAGCCATCGCGCCAGCCTGCTCGACAGCCTGAAGCGCCTGGGCAAGCAACCGATCGGCAGTTTTTTCACCTGCATGGTGATGGCGGTGGCCCTGAGTTTGCCCATGGGCCTGTCATTATTGCTAAGTAATGTGGAGCGCCTGGGCGGCTCCTGGCAGCGTGCGGCGCAGATTTCCCTGTACCTGCAACTGGACGCGAGCCCGGGCGAAGGTCAGGCGTTGCGCGAGCAGATCAAGGTCATGCCGGGTGTGGCCGACGCCGAATACATTGGTCGCGAGCAAGCGCTGGAAGAATTCCAGCAGCAGTCCGGCTTGGGCGATGCTCTCAAGGAACTGCCGGAAAACCCGCTGCCAGGTGTGGTACTGGTGACTCCGGACGAAGTCGACAAGCCGACCCTTGAAGCATTAAGACAAAGACTTTCCGAGTTGCCGAAGGTACAACAGGCGCAACTTGATCTAGTCTGGGTCGAGCGTCTTGCGGCGATCCTCAAGCTCGGTGACCGGTTTGTCTTCGGTCTGACGGTGCTTCTGGTTTCTGCATTACTTTTGGTGATAGGCAATACCATTCGTCTTCATATTGAAAACCGCCGCACCGAGATAGAAGTGATTAAACTCGTCGGCGGTACGGACAGTTATGTGCGCAGGCCCTTCCTTTATATGGGGGCGCTGTATGGCTTCGGTGCCGGGATTCTGTCCTGGGGCGTATTGGCGTTTGGCCTGGACTGGCTGAATGACGCGGTAGTGGGGCTGGCCGGTTTGTACGGCAGTGATTTTTCCCTGGCCGGAGTACCAGCCGCCGACGGTCTGTCGCTCTTGCTTGGCGCGGTGCTGTTGGGTTATATCGGTGCATGGATTGCGGTAGCACGCCACTTGCGTGAGCTTGCTCCAAAATAGTGTTTTTTGCGCGTATTGACCTTTCGGTTTTTGTGGGAACTTGTCCTACGGTTCCCGGTCAATTTTCGCAGTGCTGAACTGCACGAGTTATGTGAGTCGGAGGTTTTTTCGTATGACCACTTCTTTGCAACCTGCTTATGCTCTGGTCCCAGGTGCGAACCTGGAGGCTTATGTGCACACGGTGAACAGCATCCCTTTGCTGACGCCTGAGCAGGAGCGTGAACTGGCCGAGAGTCTCTATTATGAGCAGGATCTTGAGGCGGCTCGGCAGATGGTGCTCGCCCACCTGCGTTTTGTCGTACATATCGCCCGCAGCTATTCCGGCTACGGGCTGGCCCAGGCCGACCTGATCCAGGAAGGCAACGTCGGCCTGATGAAGGCGGTCAAGCGTTTCAACCCGGAAATGGGTGTGCGTCTGGTGTCATTTGCGGTGCATTGGATCAAGGCGGAAATCCACGAGTTCATCCTGCGCAACTGGCGCATTGTGAAAGTCGCGACCACCAAGGCCCAGCGCAAGCTGTTCTTCAACCTGCGCAGCCAGAAGAAGCGTCTGGCCTGGCTGAACAATGAAGAAGTCCATCGCGTTGCCGAAAGCCTGGGCGTTGAGCCGCGGGAAGTGCGCGAGATGGAAAGTCGTCTGACCGGCCATGACATGGCCTTCGACCCGGCCGCCGAAGCGGACGACGACAGCGCTTTCCAGTCGCCGGCCAACTATCTGGAAGACCACCGGTACGACCCGGCGCGTCAACTGGAAGACGCCGACTGGAGCGACAACTCCAACACCAACCTGCACGAGGCCCTGGAAGTGCTGGACGAGCGCAGCCGTGACATTCTCTACCAGCGCTGGCTGGCCGAGGAAAAAGCCACGCTGCACGACCTGGCGCAGAAGTACAACGTGTCGGCCGAGCGGATTCGCCAGCTTGAGAAAAGCGCGATGAACAAGCTCAAGACGTCGATTGCTGCCTGACCTGCGCAACAGCCATAAAAAACGCCCCGATCATTGATGGTCGGGGCGTTTTTTTGTGTGCTCAATATTGGACTCGACGCGGATGCCTAATGTGGGAGCGAGCCTGCTCGCGATGGCGTTGGGTCAGTCGATGACGATGTCGAATGATCTATTGCCATCGCGAGCAGGCTCGCTCCCACAAGGGGTGTTCAGTGTCTTGGTTATTGCGTCCAAGGCCCCCGCCGCGAGTCGTTGAGCCCCAGCAGATAGCTGTCGCCCCCCAACTGGCTCATCTGCCGCCGAATCCAGTTCGCGCGACGCAGTACATAAGGGCTTGGGCGTGCGGCGCTCCATACTCGGGGGTTGGGCAGTACCGCCGCCAGCAGGCTGGCCTGTTGCCGGGACAATGCGTCGGCGCTCACCCGAAAGTGATGCCGTGCCGCGGCTTCGGCGCCGAATACACCGTCATCCCACTCGACGCTGTTGAGGTACACCTCAAGGATCCGCTGCTTGGGCCAGAGCATTTCGATCAGCGCGGTAAACCAGGCTTCCAGACCCTTGCGCAGCCAGCTGCGGCCCGGCCACAGGAACAGGTTCTTGGACACTTGCTGGCTGAGGGTGCTGGCGCCGCGAATCGAGCCGCCGCGTCCGTTATGGGTAAGCGCGGCCTGGATCGCACCGAAGTCGAAGCCCCAGTGCTCGGGAAATTTCTGATCCTCACCTGCAATTACCGCAACTTTGAGGTTGTCGGAAATCTGATCCCAGGGTTGCCAGGTACGCTGCAGGTCGATCGGCTCGCCATCGAGCCAGGATTCAACCTTGCGCTCGATCATCAGCGCGGTGAACGGTGGCGGCACCACGCGAAACAGCAGCACCAGCACAACGCTGCCGACGGCGAACCAGAGCAGGGCTTTAACGAATCGTCGAAACAATGAACGCAACATAGAGATGGCTTGGCCGAACCCGTCGAGCGGGCCATTATACAGACCCTGTCCACCGAGTCTGACTGGAGTTCTCATGCTGCGTAGTTTTCTGATGCTGGCTGCTTTTTTCGGCTTCACCGGCGTGGCACTGGGAGCGTTTGCCGCCCACGGCCTGAAAAATCGCCTGAGCGCCGATTATCTGGCGATTTTTCATACCGGCGTCACCTATCAGTTGGTACACACCTTGGCGTTGCTGGGCGTCGCGCTGCTGGCCACGCACATCCCCGGACGTATCGTCACCTGGGCTGGTATTTCCTTTGTGATCGGCATCGTCCTGTTCTCCGGAAGCCTGTATTTACTGACGATGACCGGCATCGGTAAGCTCGGCATCATCACCCCGTTTGGTGGTGTGGCGTTCCTGATCGGCTGGCTTTGCCTCGGCATTGCGGCCTGGCGCTTACAACTTGCCGCTTGAAGCTTGCCACTTGTAGCTGACCAAGGGACTTGGGTCGCCCAGACTGATCGGGCTAGAATGCCAGCCCCTAAAAATGATGGCGGCATCCGGCATGCGCATTCAATTGAACGGCGAACCCCTTGATCTGCCCGACGGTGAAACCGTTGCGGCCCTGCTGACCCGTCTGGAACTTACCGGACGCCGCGTCGCGGTGGAGCTCAATCTGGATATCGTCCCGCGCAGCCAGCACGCCGACACCACGTTGAGCGACGGTGATAGTGTCGAAGTGGTACACGCCATCGGCGGCGGCTAACGTCGCCTGCCTCACAGCATTTCGCAAGAACCTCACCCCAACAGAGGATTTCCCATGAGCATCGTTCGTAGCGACAAGCCCTTCGTCCTGGCCGGTCGTACCTACCAGTCGCGCTTGCTGGTTGGCACCGGTAAATACCGCGACATGGAAGAAACCCGCCTGGCCATCGAAGCCTCGGGCGCTGAAATCGTGACCGTTGCCGTGCGCCGCACCAACATCGGCCAGAACCCGGGCGAACCGAACCTGCTGGATATCCTGCCGCCAGATCGCTACACCATCCTGCCCAACACCGCCGGTTGCTTCGACGCCATCGAGGCTGTGCGCACCTGCCGCCTGGCCCGTGAACTGCTCGACGGCCACAACCTGGTGAAGCTGGAGGTCCTGGCTGACCAGAAAACCCTGTTCCCCAATGTGATCGAAACCCTCAAGGCCGCCGAAACCCTGGTCAAGGAAGGCTTCGACGTGATGGTGTACACCAGCGACGACCCGATCATCGCCCGTCAACTGGCGGAAATCGGCTGCATCGCGGTGATGCCGCTGGCTGGCTTGATCGGCACAGGCCTGGGGATCTGCAACCCGTACAACCTGCAGATCATTCTGGAAGAAGCCAAGATTCCGGTGTTGGTGGATGCCGGTGTCGGCACTGCGTCCGACGCCACTATCGCCATGGAGCTGGGGTGTGAGGCGGTGCTGATGAACTCGGCCATCGCCCATGCCCAGCAACCGATCCTGATGGCCGAAGCCATGAAGCACGCCATTGTGGCCGGGCGTCTGGCGTACCTCGCCGGGCGCATGCCGAAAAAACTCTACGCCAGCGCCTCCTCGCCGCTGGATGGTCTGATCAAGTAAGAGCCATTGATGACTGAATCGAACGACACGCCTGTCCTCCCGGAAGAAGGCGAAGAGCGCCAACACCGCCGCATCAAGAGTTTCGTGATGCGCGCCGGGCGCATGACCGAAGGCCAGCAACGCGGTCTGGAACAGGGCGCGCCGCGGTTCGTCCTGCCCCTGGCCGATGCGCCGGTGGATTTTGATCAGGTGTTCGGCCGCTCGGCGCCGCGCTCGCTGGAAATCGGCTTCGGCATGGGCCACTCGCTGCTGGAAATGGCCGCCGCGGCGCCGGAGCAGGATTTCATCGGTGTGGAAGTCCACCGTCCCGGTGTGGGCGCGCTGCTCAACGGCGTGTTGACCCAAGGGCTGACCAATCTGCGGGTCTACGACTGCGACGCCATTGAAGTGCTCAACCGCTGCGTGGCCGACAACAGCCTCGACCGGCTGATGCTGTTCTTCCCCGACCCTTGGCACAAGAGCCGTCATCACAAGCGCCGTATCGTCCAGGCGTCGTTCGCTGAACTGGTGCGCAGCAAGTTGAAGGTCGGTGGCGTGTTGCATATGGCTACCGACTGGGAGCCTTACGCCGAGTACATGCTGGAAGTGATGAACGTTGCCCCGGGCTACCGTAACCTGGCCGAAGACGGCAAGTGCGTACCGCGCCCGGCCGAACGACCGATCACCAAGTTCGAGCGCCGTGGTGAACGACTAGGGCATGGGGTTTGGGACTTGAAGTTCGAGAAGGTGGCTTAAGGAAAACTGTGGGAGCAAAGCTTAGTGGGATGAGCTTCTGTGGGAGCAAGGCTTGCCCGCGATAGCAACGCCTCAGGATCAACTTGAACCCCGAGTCGCCTGCATCGCGAGCAAGCTTTGCTCCCACAAAAGTTTGCTCCCACATTTGTTCGTGGTGTGTGCTGGATCAGCGACGATCCGCCACCACCCCAATCAATACCAGCACCACCAACAACACCGGCGCCAGGCTGTAGTTGTTGAACTGGCTCAACCCCCGGACAATCCATGGCGTGGCGTAGATCAGGGCCGCGCCGCTGCCGATCATGCACAGCAGGGCGATCAGCGGGACGCGCAAAGCCCCGGCAATATTGCCAAGGCGTTGTTCGACCCAACCCTTGATGTCTGCTCCAAACAGCACCAGCAGGCAACCTACCAATGCCAGGGAGATTTCCGACAGGTTGCTGCGGCTCCAGCGGGACACGGTGGCGAGCAGGTCGAGTACCAGATCCATGGGGTTTCCTTGTGTGATTAGCTCAAAAATTTCTGCAACAAGTCATTGAGAAACAACTGTCCGCGCTCGGTGGCTGCCAGACGTGCCGGTTCGACCTGCAACAACCCGCTTTGTTCGGCCTCGCGCCGGCCTTCGGCCAGACTTTGCAAGGACAGACCGGTGCGCTCCGGGTAAAGCCGCGCGTCCACGCCTTCGGTCAGGCGCAGCGCGTTCATCAGGAACTCGAAGGGCAGTTCTTCATTGCTCAGGGTTTTCTCGCCGGCCAGGAAGCGTTTGGCTGGGTTGAGGTAGTCCTTGGGCAGTCGGGTTTTCCAGGTGCGCACAATGCGCCCGTCCGGATGGCTGAGCTTGCCGTGGGCGCCCGCGCCGATGCCGATGAAGTCGCCAAAACTCCAGTAATTGAGGTTATGCCGCGCCGGCCGGCCGGGTTGAGCATAGGCCGAGACTTCGTATTGGGCGTAGCCATGCTCGGCCAGCAACGCTTGCCCGGCTTCCTGGATGTCCCACAGCGTGTCGTCTTCCGGCAAGGTCGGCGGCTGGTTCCAGAACACCGTGTTGGGCTCCAGGGTCAACTGATACCAGGACAGGTGCGTGGGCTTTAACGCAATGGCCTGGTGCAAGTCGTTCAAGGCGTCGTCCAGGGACTGATCGGGCAGTCCATGCATCAGGTCCAGGTTGAAGTTGTCGAACCCGGCCTGACGGGCCATGCCAGCGGCGCGCACAGCCTCGTCACCGTTGTGAATCCGGCCCAAAGCCTTGAGCTTGGCTTCCTGGAAACTCTGGATGCCAATGGACAGGCGATTGATGCCCAATGCCCGGTAAGCGACGAATTTCTCTTGTTCGAAGGTCCCTGGGTTGGCTTCCAGGGTGATTTCAATGTCATGGGCGAAGGGGATTCGCGCCTCGACTCCTTTGAGCAGCCGACCCAGGGCTTGGGCGCTGAACAGGCTTGGAGTGCCGCCGCCGAAAAAGATCGAGCTCAGTTCCCGGCCATACACCGCCTGCAAGTCCTGGTCGAGATCGGCCAGCAAGGCGTCGACGTACTCCTCTTCCGGCAACTGCGGGCTGGCGGTATGGGAGTTGAAATCGCAATACGGGCATTTGCGTACACACCACGGAATGTGGATGTACAACGCCAGGGGCGGCAGCACTGGCAGCGGCGCCCGAGGCGTTTGCGCACCGCCATGGATAAGAGGTGCGGCGGACTCATCGATCATTGCAGGCCCAGGCGCTGGCGCAGCAGGGCCATGGCGCGCGCGCGGTGGCTCAGCTGGTTCTTTTCCACCGGGCCCAGCTCGGCGCTGGAGCAATTGCGCTCCGGCACCCAAAATAACGGGTCGTAGCCAAAACCGTGCTCGCCACTGGCTTCGGTGAGAATGCGCCCGGGCCACAAGCCTTCGCAGAGGATCGGCAGCGGATCGTCGGCATGGCGCACCAGGGCCAGCACACACACGAACTGCGCGCCGCGCTCAGCTTCGGGCACGTCCTTGAGGGCGTCGAGCAGCTTGGCGTTGTTCGCTGCGTCGCCTTTGCCATCTGCGTAGCGGGCGGAATAGATGCCCGGCGCACCGCCGAGAAAATCCACCGCCAGCCCGGAATCATCGGCCAGTGCCGGCAGGCCGCTAATGCGTGCGGCATTGCGGGCCTTGAGAATGGCGTTCTCGACGAACGACAGGCCGGTTTCTTCAGGCTCTACCTGGCTGAACTCGCCAATCGAGCGCAGTTGCACCGACCCGCCGAGCATGGCCTGGAGTTCCTTGAGTTTGCCGGCGTTGTGGCTGGCCAGTACGAGTTGGGTGAAATTCATCATTCGCCGGGGAACAGTTCCTGGTTGAAGTTGATGGTGTTGATTTTGTCGCCGGTCTGCACCTTGATTTCAAAGGTGCGGGTTTCCTGTTGGTCCACTGGATACTGGGCGATGTAATAGATCGCGCCCTGTTCGGTGATCTGGCGGAAGGTGAGGGGAACTGTCTTGCTGGTCAGGTCTTTCACCGTGCCACTGACCTGGGCCATCAATGGCTTGCCATCCTTGATTACCGAGACGTTGATCACGCCTTGGCCCTTGCTGCGGATCAGCTCGGCAGCCTTGGCGATGTCCGGCGTCAGGAAGGTGGAGTTGAAGGTGTTGTAGTGCACGGTGATGTCGCCGAACACTTCCTTTCGATCGCTCTTGATAACATCCGCAGCCATGGCCCCGGCGCTCAGGCAGGCGGTGATGAGAAACAACGCTAGACGTTTCATGTCGTGCTCCTGGTAAGGTCGGGGTTCACACCGCGACCTGATGATCGGCAAGGCCTGGGCTGCTAACCCGATAGATGCCTATTTCACCTAACAGATTAGGCCATAGCTTGCTGGCCCACCCGTGGCGGTGCTGCTGGTCCACCGCCAGGCGATCGATGACCTTGGCCTGGCGTTCGCGGCACAGCGCCTCGAAATCCTCGAAAGTGCAGAAGTGGATGTTCGGCGTGTTGTACCAGGTGTAGGGCAGGAACTCCGACACTGGCATGCGTCCCTTGCTCGCCAGGTACCAACGGCAGCGCCAGTGGCCGAAGTTGGGGAAGGTGATGATGCACTGGCGCCCGACCCGCAGCATTTCGTCGAGGATCTTGTCCGGGTAGTGCACCGCTTGTAGCGCCTGGGTCATGACCACGACGTCGAAGCTGTTGCTGGCGAAGTTGCCCAGGCCCTTGTCCAGGTTCTGCTCGATGACGTTGATGCCCTTGGCCACGCACTCGGCGATGTTGTCCGCGTCGTTTTCCAGGCCGTAGCCGGTGACTTGCTTGTGGTCGCGCAGCCAGGTCAGCAGTTCGCCGTTGCCGCAGCCCAGGTCGAGCACGCGGCTGCCGGCGGGGATCCATTCCTGGATGATGTCCAGATCGGCTCTCATGGCGTCCTCACAGCGTTATACGATTCATGTAGTTGCCGAACGCCTGCAGGTAGCGCGGGATCGGGATCAAAAAGGCGTCGTGACCCTGGGGCGCGTCGATTTCCAGATAGCAGACGTCCTTGCGGGCGGCCATCAGCGCGTCCACCAGTTCCCGCGAGCGGGCCGGGGAAAAGCGCCAGTCGGTGGTGAATGACATCACGCAGAACCTGGCGGTGGCGCCTGCAAAGGTTTTCGCCAAGTCATTGTCGAAGTTTGCCGCCGGATCGAAGTAGTCCAGGGCTTTAGTCATCAACAGGTAGGTGTTGGCATCGAAGCGTCCGGAGAACTCCTCGCCCTGGTAGCGCAGGTAGCTTTCCACCTGGAATTCGACGCTGTGGAAGTCGTAGTTGAGCTTTTCGCTCTTGAGACCCCGGCCGAATTTCTCGCCCATGGAATCGTCGGACAGGTAGGTGATATGCCCGACCATCCGCGCCAGCATTAGCCCGCGCTTGGGGATCACGCCGTGTTCCTGGAACGAACCGCCGTGGAATTCCGGATCGGTGAGGATCGCCTGGCGCGCCACTTCGTTGAAGGCGATGTTCTGCGCCGACAGCTTGGGGGCCGAAGCGATTGCCAGGCAGTGGCGCACGCGGTCCGGGTAAGTGATGGTCCATTGCAGGGCTTGCATGCCGCCCAGGCTGCCGCCAATCACCGCGGCCCACTGGCCGATACCGAGGCGATCCGCCAGGCGTGCCTGACTGTGGACCCAGTCTTCCACGGTCAGCACCGGAAAGTCGGCGCCGAAGGGCTTGCCAGTGTCCGGATTGACGCTGCTGGGGCCGGTGGAGCCGTTGCAGCCGCCGAGGTTGTTCAGGCTGACCACGAAGAACTTGTTGGTATCGATGGGTTTGCCCGGGCCGATGCAGCTGTCCCACCAGCCAGGCTTGCGGTCGTCGATGCTGTGGTAGCCGGCGGCGTGGTGATGCCCCGACAAGGCGTGGCAAATCAGCACGGCATTGCTCGCCGTGGCGTTGAGGGTGCCGTAGGTTTCGAAAATCAGGTCATAGGCTGGCAACGAACGACCGCAGGCCAGGGCCAGGGGCTCGCTGAAATGCGCCATTTGCGGCGTCACCAGACCAACGGAATCGGGGGGAAAGGCAGCTGGCATCGACCCTGCTCTCGTTGAAATGAGGCGTAAGTCTAAAGACCGCTGTGGCAAGCGGCAAGCAAAGGCCGGAGCTGATTATTCGGCGGGTGCAAACCCTGTGGGAGCAAGGCTTGCCCGCGATGAGGACGATGCGGTCCTGTAGGAGCTGTCGAGTGCAACGAGGCTGCGATCTTTCCCCAGACAATTGAGTCGCAAGCGAAAGATCAAAAGATCGCAGCCTTCGGCAGCTCCTACAGGGTCAGATCAGCAGACGCAGAATTTGCGGCATCATGGTCATCGCCGCCAGGTTGTTGATCACCAGCATGTCGATCAGCTTGAGCACCAGGAACGCCAGGATCGGCGAGATATCCAGGCCGCCGAGGTTCGGCACGATGCGGCGGAACGGTGCCAGCGCCGGCTCGCAGATCTGGTTCACCAGTTCGGC
Source organism: Pseudomonas sp. Q11 (assembly GCF_024494355.1). Lineage (GTDB taxonomy): Bacteria > Pseudomonadota > Gammaproteobacteria > Pseudomonadales > Pseudomonadaceae > Aquipseudomonas > Aquipseudomonas hefeiensis. The sequence continues at coordinate 232,096 of NZ_JAKNQY010000005.1, forward strand.
GCCCGGGTTGTGGCTGCCGGGAGCGACCCAGGACAGGATCACACTGATGATCAGGGCGAAGAAGAAAATCTTCAGGAACAGCGCGGTCACGCCAATGATCGACCAGATCAACAGTTGCAGCGGGTTACCGGTAGTGCCGTAGGTCAGCAGCAGGGTCAGGGCCATCAGCGCCAGTTGCACGATGATCGCCAGGACCAGCGACGACATGTCCAGGCCGAACACGCTCGGAATGATCCGGCGCAGCGGCTTGAGCAAGGGCTGGGTGGCCTTGACGATGAACTGGCACAGCGGGTTGTAGAAGTTGGCGCGCACCAGTTGCAGCACAAAGCGCAGCAGCACGATCAGCAGGTACAGGCTGCCGAGGGTTTGCAGCACGTAGACCGCTGCAGTGTTCAATCCGATCATGAATGGCTCCTTATTGGCCCAGTTGTTCGGCCATTTCGGCCGAGCGGTGCGCGGCGGCGCCGAGTGCTTTTTCCACCAGGGCTTCGAAGCCCCCGGCCTGGAACGATTTGATGGCTGCTTCAGTGGTGCCGGCTGGCGAAGTCACCCGGCGCCGCAGTTCGGCCGCATCGACATCGCTGGACACTGCCATGTGGGCGGCGCCCAGGGCGGTCTGCAACGTCAGCTTGGCGGCGGTTTCGCGCGGCAGGCCGAGTTTTTCACCGGCGGCGGTCATGGCTTCGATCAGCAGGAAAAAGTATGCCGGGCCCGAGCCGGACACCGCCGTCACTGCATCCAGTTGTTGTTCGGTTTCCAGCCACAGCGCCAGGCCTACGGCCGATAGCAGCTCTTCGGCCTGCTGGCGCTGTTCGGCGGTCACTTGTGCGGTCGCGAACAGCCCACTGACGCCCTGGCGCAGCAGCGCCGGGGTGTTGGGCATGCAGCGCACGATCGGCTGGGCACCGAGCCAGTTGTTCATGCTGGCGCAGGTGATACCGGCAGCGATCGACACCACCATTTGATGGGGTTTCAGGCTTGGGCGAAGGGCCTCGCAAACGGTTTTCATCGCTTGTGGCTTGACCGCCAGCACGACGACGTCCGCGCCCTCGATGGCCTGGGCGTTGTCGGCGAACGTTTCGATGCCGTGCGCTGTGCTCACCCGGGCGCGAGTCTCGGCCCCCGGATCGCTGGCGCGAATCTGCGCAGCGTCCAGACCTTTGGCCCGCAGACCGCCGATCAGACTGGCGGCCATGTTGCCGGCGCCAATGAAGGCAATGCGTGTGTTGCTCATGACAGGTCCTTGATTAGAGAGTTGAGTCAGCATGGCTTGCGACTAGCTACGGCTATAGTCGCGAGCACCAAACAGGGCTGTACCGATTCGCACCCAGGTGGCGCCCTGGGCAATGGCGGATTCCAGGTCATGGCTCATGCCCATGGAAAGGGTGTCCAGCGGTAGCTTCAGGTCGGCTTGCAAGCGTTGGACCGCTGCGAAGGCGGCATCCTGGGCGGCACGCTCTTCGGTCGGCTCGGGAATCGCCATCAACCCGCGCAGTTGCAGGCGTGGCAACGCGCTGATGGCGCTGGCCAGAGCGGGCAGGTCCGCCGCCGTACAGCCGGATTTGCTGTCTTCGCCGCTGACGTTGACCTGGATGCAGATGTTCAGCGGCGGCAGGTCGGCCGGGCGCTGCTCGGACAGGCGTTGTGCAATTTTCAAACGATCCACGGAATGCACCCAGTCGAAGTGTTCGGCGATAGCGCGCGTCTTGTTCGATTGAATGGGGCCGATGAAGTGCCAGATCAAGGGCAGGTCGGTCAGTTCGGCCTGTTTGCCCAGCGCCTCCTGCAGATAGTTCTCGCCAAAGTCCCGCAGGCCGGCGGCATGGGCTTCGCGCAGGGCCTGGGCGGGCTTGGTCTTGCTCACCGCCAGCAGTTGCACGCTGTGTTCGTCGCGGTGGGCGGCTTGTTCGGCTGCGCGGATACGCGATCTAACCTGGGCAATGTTGTCTGCTATCGTGGACATAAAGAAGCGCCAGCGGTGAGGTTCGCGGCATTCTACTGGAATTGAGGAGCGCTATGGATATCACTGAGTTACTGGCATTCAGCGCCAAGCAGGGCGCATCGGACCTGCACTTGTCCGCCGGGCTGCCGCCAATGATCCGTGTCGATGGCGATGTGAGGCGGATCAACCTGCCGGCGCTGGACCACAAGCAGGTCCATGAGCTGATCTACGACATCATGAACGACCGGCAGCGGGTAGATTACGAGAAGTTTCTGGAAACCGACTTTTCTTTCGACGTGCCGGGTGTTGCACGGTTCCGGGTCAATGCGTTCAACCAGAATCGCGGCGCAGGGGCGGTGTTTCGGACCATTCCGTCAAAAGTCCTGACCATGGAAGACCTGGGCATGAGCGATGTGTTTCGCAAAGTGACCGAGGCGCCTCGCGGGCTGGTGCTGGTGACCGGGCCGACCGGCTCCGGCAAATCCACCACCCTGGCGGCGATGATCGACTACCTCAACACCCACAAACACCATCACATCCTCACCATCGAAGACCCCATCGAGTTTGTCCACGAACCGCGCAAATGCCTGATCAACCAGCGCGAAGTGCACCGTGACACCCAAAGCTTCTCCACGGCCCTGCGCTCGGCCTTGCGCGAAGACCCGGACGTGATTCTGGTGGGGGAGATGCGTGACCTGGAGACCATCCGCCTGGCCCTGACCGCCGCCGAAACCGGTCACCTGGTGTTTGGCACCTTGCACACCACCTCGGCGGCCAAGACCATCGACCGGGTAGTGGACGTGTTCCCGGGGGATGAGAAATCCATGGTTCGTTCGATGTTGTCCGAATCCTTGCAGGCGGTGATTTCACAGACGCTGGTCAAGAAGATTGGCGGCGGCCGGGTCGCGGCTCATGAAATCATGCTGGGTACATCGGCGATCCGTAACCTGATCCGCGAGGACAAAGTGGCGCAGATGTACTCGGCGATCCAGACCGGCGGGTCGCTGGGGATGCAGACATTGGATATGTGTTTGAAGGATCTGCTGAACAAGGGGCTGATCAGCCGCGAGCATGCGCGGGAGCGGGCGCGAACGCCGGATAATTTCTGAGCAGGAACAAGAGGCGGTGCAGCCCTCTGTGGCGAGGGAGCTTGCTCCCGCTGGGCCGCGAAGCGGACCCAAAAGGATTGGGCCTACAGAGATCATTGGTCTGTTTGGGGCGGCTGCGCCACCCAGCGGGAGCAAGCTCCCTCGCCACAGGGGCCATGTGAGCTCTTCGGATCAGCGCTGAACCACCTGCATCCCTTTCGGCTCTTTGGGCAGAATCCGCTTGGCAAGGACGTAGTGGCTGTTCCAGTACGGCTTGTTCAACGTATCAATGGTCACCGACTTGCCACGACGCGGGGCATGGATGAAGCGGTCGTTGCCCAGGTAGATGGCCACGTGGTTGACACGGCGGCTCTTGAGCTTGAAGAAAATCAGGTCGCCGGGCCTGAGGTCCTTGCGATCGACCTTCTGACCGTGACCGCTGGCCATCGCGTTGGACGTGCGCGGAAGGTCGAAGGTGGCATCGTTGAAGGCGTATTTCACCAGGCCGCTGCAATCGAAACCTTTGCTTGGGCTGCTGCCGCCCCAACGGTAAGGTGTTCCCAGTACGTTCACGGCACGGCTCAAGACGTTGCTGCTCGTCTTGGCGGTCATGACCGGAACCAGCTTGCTATTGACGCTGCTCAAACGCTGGGCGTTTCGCTTGTTCTTGCTCGAAGGAGCAGAAACATGGGATTTAGGGGTGTAGCCGTTGACGTTGGGAAGACGTTGCTCACGATTGGTGGCGTGGGCGGCCAAGGGCAATAATAGGCAAATGGTTAGCCATGTCTTGAAAAATGGACGCATTAGGCAGGGCTCTTGAAGGTAAGCGCGCAACTTTATAACAGCTTTTTTTACTGTTCCGAGGCCGTTTGTCGAATCGCAACCCTAGGTGAAACCCGCATAATTGCGACATATTGAGCTGATTGTCTGACAGAACCCAGACAGCACGGGGGGTTACCGGGTTCCAGGCGCGAGAGACCGCTTGTCGGCGATCCATAAAAAAGTCACAAATAATCCGAACAAATTTATCTATCGAGGCAAAAGAGGCGATTCATGAACAGCTATCAGCAGGACGCTTTACGCGATACCCACAGCAAAGTGATTGGCTATCTCTTGTGGATTTTCGGCTTTACCGGCGCCCACCGCTTCTATTACGGCAAGCCGGTCACCGGCACGATCTGGTTTTTCACCTTTGGCCTGTTGGGCATCGGTTGGTTGATCGACCTGTTCCTGATTCCGGCCATGGATCGGGAGGCTGATCTGCGCTTCACCCCGGGTCCCCTCGAGTACAGCGTGGCGTGGATTCTGCTGACGTTTCTCGGTGTGCTGGGTGTGCACCGCATGTACCAGGGCAAATGGCTCACCGGCATCCTTTACCTGCTGACCGGCGGGGTGTTTTTCCTGGGGGTGCTGTATGACTTCTGGACGCTGAACGATCAGGTCTCGATTCGCAATGCGCAGAAGCGCGGGGCTTTTCACTAAGACCGAGTCGCCTGCATCGCGAGCAGGCTCGCTCCCACACTGGATCGAGGTGTTCACAGGTTATGTGTTCACCGAAGATCCCTGTGGGAGCGAGCCTGCTCGCGATAAGGGCGATGCGGTGTCAGGCCTGGTGAGTGATCCGCCCATCCATCAAGGTATAACGCACCACCCCCGGCAAACTGTGGCCAAGGAACGGGCAGTTGTCACCCTTGGAGCGCCAGGCTTCACCCGCCACGGTGGACGCCGCCGGGTCGAACAGCACCAGGTCCGCCGCCGCACCCACCGCCAGTTTACCCACCGGTAATTGCAGCGCTTCGGCCGGCCCGGCGCTCAGGCGTGCGAGCAAGGTCGGCAGGTCCAGTAATCCGTCTTCCACCAGCGTCATGGCCAGCGGCAGCAACAGTTCGACGCTGCTGATGCCCGGTTCCGTAGCGCCGAATGGTGCCAGCTTGGCATCGCGCTCGTGGGGTTGGTGATGGCTGGAGATGGCCGAGATCACGCCGGACTTCACGGCCTCGCGCAAGCCATCGCGGTCAGCGCGGGTGCGCAACGGCGGCTGGACGTGATAGACGCTGTTGAAGTCGATCAGCGCTTCGTCGGTCAGGATCAGTTGGTACAGCGCCACATCGGCGGTCACGGGCAGGCCGCGAGCCTGGGCCTGGGCGATCAGCGCGGCGCCGCGGGCGCTGGTCAACTGGCTGAAGTGCGCGCGCACGCCGCTTTGCTCCACCAGCAGCAGGTCCCGGGCCAGGGCCACGGTTTCGGCGGTTTCCGGAATGCCCGGCAGGCCGAGGAAACTGGCGGTTGGGCCTTCGTTGGCCAGCCCACCTTCAGCCAGATCATGATCCTGGGAGTTGAAGATCACCGTCAGGCCGAAGGTCGCTGCGTACTCCAGGGCACGACACAGGGTGCGGGTGTTGCGGAAACTGTTCAGGCCGTTGCCGAACGCCACGCAACCGGCGTCGCGCAGTGCAATGAGTTCAGCCAGTTGTTCGCCATCGAGGCCTTTGCTCAGCGCGCCGATAGGGAAGACCTTGGTGTTGCCGGCCTCGCGGGCGCGATCGAGGATCAGTTCGGCCACGGCCGAAGTATCCAGTACCGGCTTGGTCTGCGGCGGGCAGCACAAACTGGTCACACCACCGGCGGCGGCGGCCCGGGTTTCGCTGACGATACTGCCCTTGCGGCTGTAACCGGGTTCGCGCAGGGCGACGTTCAGGTCCACCAACCCCGGAGCGGCCACCAGGCCTTGGGCGTCTAGAGTGTCAACGGCGGTAAAACCGGCCGGAGCGGCGCCAAGGGCGACAATTTTGCAGGCATCGATATGAATATCAGTCACATGATCCAGGCCGCTGGCCGGATCGATCACACGTGCGCCGAGAATGCTGAGCTTCACTGGGCGTTCTCCTGGTCGAATTGGCGCTGGGCCGTTTGCCCGCTCATGGCCATGGACAGTACGGCCATGCGGATGGCGATGCCGTAGGTCACCTGGTTGAGGATCACCGAATGTGGTCCGTCGGCCACTGCCGACTCAATCTCCACCCCGCGGTTGATCGGCCCCGGGTGCATGACGATGGCGTCCGGCTTGGCCCCGGCCAGGCGCGCGGTAGTCAGGCCGAACAGGCGGTAGAACTCGCCTTCGCTGGGTAGCAGGCCGCCGGTCATGCGTTCGCGCTGCAGGCGCAGCATGATCACCACGTCCACGTCCTTGAGACCTTCGGTCATGTCGGTGTAGACCTTCACGCCGTATTGCTCGACGCCAATGGGCAGCAGGGTTTTCGGCGCGATCACGCGGATGTCCGGGCAGCCGAGGGTCTTGAGGGCGAGCATGTTCGAACGGGCCACCCGTGAGTGCAGGATATCGCCGACAATAGCCACCGACAGGTTTTCGAAGCTGCCCTTGTGCCGACGGATGGTCAGCATGTCCAGCATACCCTGGGTCGGGTGGGCGTGACGGCCGTCGCCGCCGTTGATGATCGCCACCTGCGGGCACACGTGTTCGGCAATGAAATGCGCGGCGCCGGAATCACCGTGACGCACGACGAACATGTCGGCGGCCATGGCCTCGAGGTTGCGCAGGGTGTCGAGCAAGGTTTCGCCCTTGCTCGCCGAGGACGTGGACACGTTGAGGGTGATCACGTCCGCCGACAGCCGCTGGGCCGCCAGCTCGAAGGTGGTGCGGGTGCGGGTGGAGTTTTCGAAGAACACGTTGCACACGGTCTTGCCGCGCAACAACGGGACTTTCTTCACCGCCCGGGCCCCGACTTCGAGGAACGAGTCGGCGGTGTCGAGGATTTCCGTCAGCAGCTCGCGGCGCAGGCCGTCGAGGGACAGGAAGTGCCGCAGCTGGCCCTGATCGTTGAGCTGTAGCGCTCGCTTGGTTTCGAGAGGCGTCATCGCAATGGACTCTTACAAGGGCAGTTAAAGGGCAAGGTCTTGCAGTTCGAGTTGCAGCGGAGCGGGACCGGACAGCTTGACTCGCTCGTGAGCGGCCAGCGTCAGCGTCGCGCCGACCACGTTCGGGCGGATCGGCAGCTCGGCGGCGTCCAGGTCCAGCAGGCACACCAGGGTCACGCTGGCTGGGCGGCCATAATCGAACAGTTCATTCATGGCGGCGCGGATGGTCCGGCCGCTCATCAGCACATCGTCGATCAGCACCAGATGCTGGCCTTCAATCTCGAACGGCAGGGCCGAGGGGCGTACTTGCGGGTGCAGGCCGTTCTGGCTGAAGTCGTCGCGGTAGAACGACACATCCAGGGTACCCAGCGGCGCATCGCTGCCCAGTTCTTCGAGCAAGGCCTGGGCGACCCAGATGCCGCCAGTGCGAATGCCGATGTAGCGCGGTTCGCTGATGCCGCGTTGTTCCAGGTGCGCCGTGAGACGAATCGCCATCTGGCTGATCAGTTCGGTGGGATTGGGCAGGCTCATGCTGGCTCCTTCAGGTTCCGGGCCGGTGGTCAGCGGCCCGGTTTATCGCTAAAAGAAAGCGCCCTGGCGGCGCTTTCAAAAAATCAGGTTTCGAACAGGGCGGCGTTGGCGTCGAGCCAGCCTTGCAGCAGCAGGGCGGCCGCGATGGCGTCCACCGGGTTGTCGCGGTAACTGCCTTTCTGCCCGCCACGTACCAGGCGTTCGCCCTTGGCCTCGAACGTGGTCAGGCGCTCGTCGTGGGTATAGAAGGGCAGGTTGTAGCGGCCGTTGAGCCTGCGGGCGAACTTCTCCGCACGAACGCACATGTCGCTGGGCGTGCCGTCCATGTTCAGCGGCAGGCCGACCACCACGGCGTCGGGTTTCCATTCCTTGATCAGTGCTTCGACCTGGTTCCAGTCCGGAACGCCGTTCTGCGCCTTCAACGTGCACAACTCGCGGGCCTGGCCGGTAATCACCTGGCCGACTGCTACGCCGATCTGTTTGGTGCCGTAATCGAAGCCCAACAGCAGGCGCAGGGCCATCAGGCGTGTCCTGCCTGGCTGGTGAGCAGGCTGAGGTTGACCCCCAACCGACTGGCCGCCGCTTCCAGGCGCAGTTCGCTGCTGGTGTTGAACAGGATGTCGGCGTCAAACGGGCAGGTCAGCCAGGCGTTATCGGCCAGCTCGGCTTCCAGTTGCCCGGCTTCCCAACCGGCATAGCCGAGGGCGATCAGGCTTTTTTCCGGGCCTACGCCGTCGGCGATGGCGAACAGCACGTCCTGGGAGGTGGACAGCGATACGCCATCCAGGTCCACGGTGGCCTGGTAGGACGGCCCTGTCGGATGGAGCACGAAGCCCCGGTCGGTCTGCACCGGGCCGCCGATGAATATCGGAACGTGCTGGCACAAGAGTGGCGGTTCTACATCCGGGCGCAACTGCTCAAGAATGTCCGCCAGGTTCAATTCCTGCGGGCGATTGATCACCAGCCCCATGGCCCCATTGGCCGTGTGCTCGACGATGTAGGTCAAGGTATGGGCAAAGTTCGGATCGGCCATGTGCGGCATGGCAATCAGGAAGTGATGCTTGAGGTAGGTGGGGCTGACGTTTTTCATAGGCGCTAGTGTGGCGGCGCAGGGGCGAACTGACAAGCTGGAGATGTGCAGCAAATGCCTCGATCTGGAAGGCGACACCGATCAAATGTGGGAGTGGGCTGTGTGGGAGCAAAGCTTGCTCGCGATCCAGGCGCTGCGGTCCTCAAGAGACCGCGGCGTTTTCATCGCGGGCAAGCCTTGCTCCCACACAGCCCGCTCCCACAAGGGATTTGCGGCAGGTTCAGGCTCCATGTCCACCATTAATGCGGCTCAGTTGCTGGAGAGACGATCGCCCCGGGCGAACTTCCAGGTGCGGATGATTTCCAGGCGATCGATGTCCGACAGGTCCCCGGTAAACGGCGCGAACGGCGCGGCCAGGCGCACGATCCGCTGGGCGGCCTGATCCAGCAATGGCTGGCCGGAGGACTCCAGCACCAGCACTTCATACAACGAGCCGTCGCGGTTGATCGAGACCAGGAGACGCAGGTTGCCATAGATCTGCTTGCGCCTGGCTTCGTCGGGGTAGTTGAGGTTGCCGATGCGCTCGACTTTCTTGCGCCACTCATCTTTGTACCAGGCGCCCTTGTCGCGCATGGTCGAGGCGGCGCTCAGGCGGTGAATACGCGGGCGCTTGGCATATAGCTGCTGCTCCTGGGCCAGCTCGGCTTCCAGGCTGGCGATGTCGCTGGACAGTTGGGCGCTGTCGAAGGTGGGCAGCGGGGCCTTGGGTTTGGGGTCGGGCCTGACCTCTTCCTTGACCGGGGCTTTTTTCGGCTTCGGCGCCACTGTGGTCACGGCGGCCTTGGGCGCCGTCTCCCGGACCTCGGGCTTGGCCGCTGGCGGCGGTGTGACCTTCTGTACCTTATTGTCCTGGAACGGGGCGATCTGGGTGGTCTTGGGCGTCGCCTTTTTTTCCAGGGTGCCACTGCCTTGCTGGTTTTCCTGGGCGAGGAAGTCCGCTTTCTGTGGCTTGGTTTCGCTTTTGAAGGTAGCCAGGGTGATTTCCAGGGTCTGGCTGATCTGTTTGGGGTCTACCGTGGCAAACCCGACGCCCAACAGCAGTGCCAAGTGGATCAATGCCGCCAGGAACAGGGTAAAACCGAGACGATCAGCCGGGCGCACGCCGCGATGGGCGAGCTCTTGGGGCAGATCGGACGGCATCTTCTTAGCTTCAAGCTTCAAGTTTCAAGCTCCAAGTCAGGCTGCAAGCTGCATCAAACTTGCCGCTTGTGGCTTGCCGCTTGCAGCTGCTTCTCGATGGCATCCATCAGCATCGCGCCGATGTCGGTGCCGAAGGCGTTGTCGATCTCGCGGATGCAGGTCGGGCTGGTGACGTTGATTTCCGTCAGGTGCTCGCCGATCACGTCCAGGCCCACGAACAGCAGGCCTTTTTCCCGCAGGGTCGGGCCGACCTGGGCCGCGATCCAGCGGTCCTTTTCAGTCAACGGACGCGCCTCGCCACGCCCGCCGGCCGCCAGGTTGCCACGGGTTTCGCCGGCCGCGGGAATGCGCGCCAGGCAATAGTCCACCGGTTCGCCGTCGATCATCAGGATGCGCTTGTCGCCATCGACGATGGCCGGCAGGTAACCCTGGATCATGATCTGCTGCCGGCCGTGCAAGGTCAGCGTTTCCAGGATCACCGACAGGTTGGGGTGGCCGGCGGTGTGACGGAAAATCGAGGAGCCGCCCATGCCGTCCAGGGGCTTGAGGATCACGTCGCCGTGATGGTCGGCGAACTCACGAAGCACGTCCGGGCGACGGCTGACGATGGTGGGTGGCGTGCATTGCGGGAACAGCGTGGCGAACAGCTTTTCGTTGCAGTCGCGCAGGCTCTGGGGTTTGTTGACCACCAGCACGCCGGCGCTTTCGGCCTGCTCAAGCAGGTAGGTGGAATACACGAACTCCATGTCGAACGGCGGATCCTTGCGCATCAGGATCACATCCAGGTCGCTCAGCAGTGCATCGCTTTCGGTGCCCAGCTCAAACCATTTTTCGGGGTTGGCGAAGACTTTCAGCGGCTTCATCCGCGCCCGCGCCTGGCCTTCGGCCTGGTAGAGGTCGCGCTGTTCCATGTAGAACAGCTCCCAGCCGCGCTTTTGAGCGGCCAGCAGCATGGCCAGCGAGCTATCCTTTTTATAGGAAATGCTGGCGATAGGGTCCATGACAATGCCGACGCGTACGCTCATGGCTTGGTTCCTCGAAAATTGGATGGGCACAAAATGGCATGAAAAAGTGGCGTCAGAGTGGCGCCCGGAAGATTGGCGGTCAAGGAAAAACCACTGTACCGAGCAGCCGATAGATCGGCGATGGAGACTGTGCTAAAAAGGCTGGCATGTGACGTGCGGGCCTTGAACATCAAGGGTTTGCGCTGTCGTTCACACTTACGCGTTAAAAACCGGTTCGCAGTGGCAATGGCAGAGCACCTTACGCAGCAGCAACCCAGCGCCTTGAAGGTCATGGTCATCGACGACTCGAAGACCATCCGTCGTACCGCCGAGACCTTGTTGCGCAACGTCGGTTGCGAGGTCATCACGGCTGTCGACGGCTTCGATGCCCTGGCCAAGATTGCCGACCATCATCCGGGCATTATCTTTGTCGACATCATGATGCCGCGCCTGGACGGGTACCAGACCTGCGCCCTGATCAAGAACAATAGCGTTTTCAAGGCCACGCCGGTGATCATGCTGTCGTCCCGGGACGGTTTGTTCGACAAGGCCAAGGGGCGCATCGTCGGCTCCGATCAGTTTTTGACCAAGCCTTTCAGCAAGGAAGAATTGCTGGGCGCGATACAGGCCCTTGTTCCGGGCTTTGCCGCAGTCCAGCCGCACCAGGCACATTAATGACGCTCGGCCATCGGGCCTGGGGGTCAACGAAAAATGGGGAACACCATGGCACGAATTCTGATCGTCGATGATTCGCCGACCGAAATGTACAAACTGACCGGCATGCTGGAAAAGCACGGTCACCAGGTCCTGAAGGCCGAAAACGGCGCCGACGGCGTGGCCCTGGCCCGTCAGGAAAAACCCGACGCGGTGCTGATGGACATCGTCATGCCTGGCCTCAACGGTTTCCAGGCCACGCGCCAGTTGACCAAGGACCCAGACACCGGCCACATCCCGGTGATCATCATCACCACCAAGGATCAGGACACCGACAAGGTCTGGGGCACTCGCCAGGGGGCGAAGGACTACCTGACCAAGCCGGTGGACGAAGAAACCCTGATCGCGACGCTGAACAACGTGCTGGCGGGTTGATGACGCGGCCATGAGCCAATCCCTGACCGCATTCGAACTGCTCCTGCAGATCGACCGGCGTTGCCGGCTGCTGGGGGCGGACCTGCCATCACAACCGACCCACGGCGACAGCTGGAGCGGTATCGGTTTTCGCCTTGGCGAACACTGGTACGTGGCGCCCATGGGCGAAGTCAGCGAAGTGCTGCACGAGCCGCGCTACACACATTTGCCCGGGGTCAAGCCGTGGGTTCGTGGCGTGGCTAATCTGCGCGGGCGCCTGTTGCCGTTGATGGATGTGTGCGGTTTCTTCGGCCATGAGCTGTCGAGCGTGCGCAAGCAGCGGCGGGTGCTGGTGGTCGATCACGACGAGGTTTTCACCGGTTTGCTGGTGGATGAGGTCCTCGGATTGCAGCATTTTGCCCAGGACAGCCTGGAGCCGACGCTGATGGACGACCTTGACGGCCCGGAGTCGGCCTTCGTCAAGGGCCGGTTTCGCGGCGAACGGCTGTGGCAGGTGTTCAGCCCGTTTGCGCTGACGCGCTCACCGGGGTTCATGGATGTGGCAATTTAGGTTCTTGCACAACTCAGGGTAGGAGCTGCCGAAGGCTGCGATCTTTTGATCTTTCCAACAGACAGCTTGCTTTGACATTAAAGCCCTAAGATCAAAAGATCGCAGCCTTCGGCAGCTCCTACGGGGAATCCAGTCGGGCTTGGAATTGTGGATAGATTGGGCAGTACAGGCGAGAACCGATGATCAAAGCAAATACAGGCAAGCCTCTGGAAGCGTCGCGCAGTCGTTCGCAGATCATCGTGCTGTTCGTCGCGCTGATTGTCTTCATCATGCTGCTGTTCGCCAACTTCGCTTACCTCAACACCCAGTCCAACTACGACAAGCAGTACATCGGTCATGCCGGTGAGTTGCGGGTGCTGTCTCAGCGCATTGCCAAGAATGCCACCGAGGCTGCCGCCGGCAAGGCCGCAGCGTTCAAGTTGCTGAGCGAGGCACGCAATGATTTCGCCCAGCGCTGGGGCTATCTGAAGCAGGGCGACCCGGTGACCGGCCTGCCACCGGCACCTGCTGCCCTGCGCCCGCAGATGCGTGCCGTACAGCTGGACTGGGAACGCCTGCTCAAGAACACGGACGCCATCCTGTCCAGCGAACAGACGGTGCTGTCGCTGCATCAGGTGGCGGCGACCCTCGCCGAAACCGTGCCGCAATTGCAGGTCGAGTACGAAAAAGTCGTCGAAATCCTCCTGCAACGTGGCGCGCCTGCCGCGCAGGTCGCCATGGCTCAGCGCCAGTCGTTGCTGGCCGAACGGATTCTCGGCGCGGTGAACACCGTGCTGGCGGGGGACGAAAATGCCAGCCAGGCCGCCGATACCTTTGGCCGCGATGCCGCACGTTTTGGTCAGGTGCTCAATGGCATGTCGCAAGGTGATCCAGCCTTGAAGATCTCCCAGGTACAGGACCGCGATGCCCGGGCCCGCCTGAGTGAGATCAGCGAACTCTTCGAATTCGTCTCAGGCTCGGTGGACGAAATCCTTGAGACCTCCCCGGAGCTGTTCAAAGTCCGCGAGTCGGCAGGCAACATCTTCAACCTTTCGCAAACCTTGCTGGACGAAGCCTCGCACCTGGCCACCGCGTTCGAAAACCTGGCCGGGGGGCGTTCCACAAACGCCATCGGCGGTTATGTGCTGGGCCTGTTGGCGCTGATGTCGATCATCCTGATCGGACTGGTGATGGTCCGCGAGACCAACCGTCAGTTGCGTGAAACCGCAGAAAAGAACGAGCGTAACCAGAACGCGATCATGCGCCTGCTCGACGAGATCGAGGACCTGGCCGATGGCGACCTGACCGTCACCGCCTCGGTTACCGAAGACTTCACCGGCACCATCGCCGACTCCATCAATTATTCGGTGGACCAACTGCGTGACCTTGTGGCCACCATCAACCTCACCGCCGGCCAGGTCGCCGCCGCGGTGCAGGAAACCCAGGCGACGGCCATGCACCTGGCGCAGGCTTCCGAGCATCAGGCCCAGCAGATATCCGAAGCTTCGACTTCAATTAATGAAATGGCTCAGTCCATCGATCAGGTCTCGGCCAATGCCGCCGAGTCATCGGCGGTGGCCGAGCGCTCCGTGGAAATCGCCAACAAGGGCAACGAGGTGGTGCATAACACCATTCATGGCATGGACAACATTCGCGAGCAGATCCAGGACACGGCCAAGCGCATCAAACGCCTGGGTGAGTCATCTCAGGAAATCGGCGACATTGTCAGCCTGATCGATGACATTGCCGACCAGACCAACATCCTGGCCCTCAACGCCGCGATCCAGGCGTCCATGGCCGGTGATGCCGGGCGCGGGTTCGCAGTGGTGGCCGATGAAGTGCAGCGGCTGGCGGAGCGCTCTTCGGCGGCGACCCGACAGATCGAGACCCTGGTGCGGGCGATCCAGGCCGACACCAACGAGGCAGTGATTTCCATGGAACAGACCACCACCGAAGTGGTGCGCGGCGCCCGGCTGGCCCAGGATGCAGGGGTAGCCCTGGAAGAGATCGAAGGCGTATCCAAGACCCTGGCGGCGCTGATCCAGAGCATTTCCAACGCAGCGCAGCAACAGACCACCTCGGCGGGGCAGATTTCCTTGACGATGAACGTGATCCAGCAGATCACAAGCCAGACCTCGTCCGGCTCCACCGCCACCGCCGAGAGCATCGGCAACCTGGCGAAAATGGCCAGTCAGCTGCGTCGTTCGGTGTCGGGTTTTACTTTGCCGGCGGCGGCTGTTGATGAGGGAAAAGTGTGACTGTGGGAGCAAGGCTTGCCCGCGATGAAGATAACGCGGTACTTCGGGAGCTGAGGCGTCTGCATCGCGAGCAAGCTTTGCTCCCACAGAGAAATCCCTGCCCCACAGAGGTGTCAGGTTCTCCTGATTGGAGTGGTTATGGGTGATCGGCACGACTATGTGGCCCTGGAGTGGGTCAAGGGCGAGATTGCCGAAACGCTGAAGCAGGCCCATCTGGCGCTCAATCGCCTGGTGGACGACCCGCAGGCGGCGGATGCCCTTGCGCATTGCCTGGCGTGCATTCATCAGGTGCATGGCGGCCTGCAGATGGTCGAGTTCTATGGTGCGGCGCTGCTGGCCGAGGAGATGGAACAGCTGTGTGTCGCCCTGCAGGACAACCGCATCGCCCATCGCGACGAAGCCATCAGCCTGTTGAGCCAGGCCCTGGGTCAAATGCCGATCTATCTGGACCGCATACAAGGCGCCCGCCGCGACTTGCCGTTGGTGGTGCTGCCATTGATCAATGATTTGCGCAGCGCCCGGGGTGAGAGCCTGCTGTCGGAGACCAGCCTGTTCAGTCCAGAGTTACCGCAGATCGCGCCACTCAGCGACGGGGCCTTGAAGCGACTCGAGCCGCCGGACCTGCCAAACACTTTGCGCAAACTGCGCCAGACCCTGCAAGTGGCCCTGGTGGGCCTGTTGCGCGAACAGGACGACGCCACCCATTTAGGCTACCTGGCCAAGGTCTTTCACCGCCTGGAAGGGCTGTGCGCCGCCGCACCGCTCAATGCGTTGTGGCAGGTGGCGTCAGCGCTGGTCGAAGGCATGCGCGAGGGGCGTATCGCCAATAGCCCGGCGCTGCGCAGCCTGTTCAAGGAAGCGGACAAGGAACTCAAGCGACTGTTGGACCAGGGCCTGCAAGGCATCAATCAACCGGCGCCGCCACAGTTGCTGACAAGTTTGTTGTTCTATATTGCCAAGGCCGAACATCCCAGCGGGCAGATGCAGATCATGAAAGAACGCTACTCACTGGACGACGCGCTGCCTGACAGCGTCATGGTCGACGAAGAACGCGCACGCCTGGCCGGACCGGACCGTGATGCCATGCGCTCGGTGCTCGCCGCACTCTGTGAAGAACTGGTGCGGGTCAAGGAGCGGCTCGACCTGTTCGTGCGCAGTGACCGCCAGCACGCCTCGGAGCTGGACAGCCTGCTGGCACCCCTGCGACAGATCGCCGACACCCTGGCGGTGCTCGGCTTCGGTCAGCCGCGAAAAGTGATCATCGATCAATTGGCGGTGGTCCTGAGCCTCGCCCAGGGTCATCGCGAGCCGGATGATGCGACGCTCATGGATGTCGCCGGGGCCTTGCTCTACGTCGAGGCCACCCTCGCCGGCATGGTCGGCACCGTCGAGCCCGAGAGCCCTGAAGACACCCACCTGCCCACCACAGACCTGACCCAGATCCACCAGATTGTCATCAAGGAAGCCCACACCTGCCTGCAACAGGCCAAGGACATGATCGTCGACTACATCGACGCCGACTGGAACAGCGAACAACTGCAAGCGCTACCGGCGCTGCTGACCCAGGTGCGCGGCGCGCTGGCGATGATCCCCCTGAGCCGGGCCGCCAGCCTGGTGGAAGCGTGCAACGGTTTCATCCGCGAACATCTGCTGTTGGACCACGCCCAGCCAGGTTGGGAAGAGCTCGATCACCTGGCCGATGTGATCAGCGGCCTCGAGTACTACCTGGAGCGTTTGAACGAAGACCCGCAAACGCCCGGCGAACCCTTATTGGACTTGGTTGAGCGCAGCCTGGGTACCCTAGGTTATTTTCCCGACGAAGCCCGAGTGCCGTTGCTCGACGATGTGCTGAGCCCCAACGAAGCCCAAGTCATGCAGGACTTGCAGGAGCTCGATGATCCGCAGACCGTGCAGTCTTTGGCTCAAGTGCTGGCCAGCCCGGTCTCGGCGGTCAACCCGCCGGCCAGGAGCACGCCGGGTAGCCTGCTACCACCGCCGCTGGACGAGCATCCGGTGGACGACGAGCTGCGCGAGGTCTTCCTGGAAGAAACCGACGAGGTGCTCGACGTTTTGCGCGAATACCTGCCGCGCTGGGCCGCTCACCCGGACGACCACGGCGCCCTGGCTGAACTGCGTCGGGCCTTCCATACCCTCAAGGGCAGCGGCCGGATGGTGCGGGCGCTGGTCTTGGGTGAGCTGGCCTGGGCCGTGGAAAACCTGCTCAACCGGGTGCTGGAACGCAGCGTCGAGCCAGGTGTTGCGGTCCGGCAGTTGCTTGACGACGCGGTGCAGTTGCTACCGGCCCTGGTGACCGAATTCGCGGACAACCGCCAGCGTCAGCGCGACGATGTCGACCGTCTGGCCGCCCGCGCCCATGCGCTGGCAAAGGGTGGCGACGACGAAGACGCACAGGATGTCGCCGCCCTCGACCCGTTGTTGCTGAAGATATTCGACAACGAAGCCCAGGGTCACCTTGCCAGCCTCAATCGCTTTCTCGACCAGGCCGCCGAACACTTGCCTTTGCAGGCCAGCGACGAATTGCAGCGCGCCTTGCATACCCTCAAGGGCAGCGCATCAATGGCCGGTGTGTTGCCGATTGCCGAGCTGGCCGGCGCGATGGACCAGTTGGCCCGGGAATACAAGGCGCACCTGATCGCCCTCGACCTTGATGAAACTGAATTGCTGCTGGAGGCCGAGGGCCTGTTGCGCCTGGGCCTGCGCCAGTTGCACAGCGATCCGCTGGCGCCGATTCCCGGTGCCGAAGAGCTGATCCAGCAAACCCAAACGTTGCTGGCCGAGCGCCTGCAAGCAGCCCTCAGCGCACCGGACAAAGGCTTGCGAACCAAGCGCGATCCGCAACTGATCAACAACTTCCTTGCCCAGGGCATGGACATCCTGCTCGACGCCGAAAACCTGTTGCGCCGTTGGCAGCAGCACCCCGGCGAAGGCCAGGAACTCAGTGCGCTGCTGGACGAGCTGACCACCCTCGGCGAAGGGGCGCACCTGGCCGACTTGCACCCGGTGGACGAACTCTGCGAAGCCTTGCTTGATCTCTATGGCGCAGTGGAAGAAAGCAGCCTGGCGGTCAGCGACGTGTTTTTCCAGGAAGCGCAGCGCGCCCATGAAGCCCTGATCGACATGCTCGATGAACTGGCCGCCGGGCAACATGTGCATTCACAGCCCGAGCGGGTGCAAGCCCTGCGCGGCTTGCTCCAGGAGAGCCTCGACCCATCCGCCACCGGACTGATCCGCAGCGACGGCAGCCGTACCCTGAGCATCCGCGAACTGGGTAACGCGACGGCGGAACTGCAGCGCAACGCCCCTGCTGAGACCTCAGTGGACGACGACATTGCCTCGATCTTCCTCGAAGAGGCGCAGGACATCCTCGAAAGCGCTGCCCAGGCCCTGCAACGATGGCTGGGCGATCCGGACAACGCCGCGCCGCTGTCCTCGTTGCAACGGGACCTGCACACCCTCAAAGGCGGCGCACGAATGGCCGATATTCGGCCGGTGAGCGATCTGGCCCAAGAGCTGGAAAACCTCTACGAAGGGCTGGTGGACCGCCGTTACAGCCACAGCGAGGAACTGGAGCAACTGCTCAGCAGCAGTCACGAACGCCTCGACCTGCTGCTCGGGCAGTTGCAGCAGGGCCAGCCGTTGGGCGATCCCGTTGCGCTGATCGACGCCATTCGCCGGTTTCGACAGGACAAGCCGAACCCAATCGATTCGGCCGGGTCGATCCAGG
Source organism: Pseudomonas sp. Q11 (assembly GCF_024494355.1). Lineage (GTDB taxonomy): Bacteria > Pseudomonadota > Gammaproteobacteria > Pseudomonadales > Pseudomonadaceae > Aquipseudomonas > Aquipseudomonas hefeiensis. Next base: position 250,388 of record NZ_JAKNQY010000005.1, read on the forward strand.
GCGAGGGGGCCGGACATGATCCGGAACTGCTGGATATCTTCCTCGAAGAAGGTTTCGACATTCTCGACAGCGCCGGCTCAGCGCTGCTGCGCTGGCAGGACGAACCGTCGAACCGCCAAGCCCTGGAAACCCTGCTGCGCGACTTGCACACCCTCAAGGGCGGCGCGCGGATGGTGGAAATCGTACCCATCGGCGACCTGGCCCATGAGTTGGAAAACCTTTATGAAGGCCTGTCGGCGGGGCAGCTCCAGCCGACTGCGGCGCTGTTCGCCTTGCTGCAAAGCAGCCATGATCGGCTGGCCCAGATGCTCGATGCGGTGCGCGCCGGCCACCCGTGTCCGCTTGCTGACCGGCTGATCGCGCAGATCCAGGCGGTGAATCATCCGCAGGACAGCGAGGTGCCCAAGGCCGTCCTCGCGCCGGAACCGGCTGCGGCCCCGTCGCCCGCACCCGCGAGACCTGACGCTGGCGCCCCGAGCGACGGTGCGGACATGGTCAAGGTCTCCGCCGAACTGCTCGACGACCTGGTGAACCTGGCCGGGGAAACCTCGATTTTCCGTGGTCGTATCGAACAGCAGGTCAACGACGCGCGCGTGGCCCTGGGCGAAATGGAAACCACCATCGAGCGTATGCGCGACCAGTTGCGCCGTCTTGATACCGAAACCCAGGGGCGGATCCTCAGTCGCCAGCAGGTCGAAGCCGAGCGCCTGGGCTACGAAGAATTCGACCCGTTGGAGATGGACCGGCATTCCCAGTTGCAGCAATTGTCCCGGGCGCTGTTCGAATCGGCCTCGGACCTGCTGGATCTCAAGGAGACCCTCGACCGTAGCAATCACGACGCCGAAAACCTGCTGCAACAGCAGGGGCGCGTCAACACCGAGCTCCAGGAAGGCTTGATGCGCACGCGCATGGTGCCGTTCGAGCGCATGTTGCCGCGGCTCAAGCGTATCGTTCGGCAAGTGGCGCAAGAGCTGGGCAAGGACGTGGAGTTCGTGGTTGGCAATGCTGAAGGCGAAATGGACCGTAGCGTGCTGGAGCGCATGGCTGCGCCCCTTGAGCACATGCTACGCAACGCCGTCGACCACGGCCTGGAGCCGGCCGATGTGCGCATCGCTGCCGGCAAACCGGCGCGGGGGCGTATCAGCCTCGATCTGTCCCGGGAGGGTGGCGACATCATTTTCGACATCCGCGACGACGGTGCCGGAGTGCCTCTGGAGGCGGTGCGCAGTAAGGCGATCAAGCGTGGCCTGCTGGCACCGGACAGTGACATCAGCGACCGCGACGTGCTGCAATTCATCTTGCAGCCGGGCTTTTCCACCGCCGAAAAAATCACCCAGATTTCCGGGCGTGGCGTCGGCATGGACGTGGTCCACGAAGAGGTGCGGCAACTGGGCGGAACCATGTTCATCGAGTCTACGGCGGGGCGGGGCGTTCATTTTCGCATCCGCTTGCCGTTTACCGTGGCGGTCAACCGGGCGTTGATGGTGCAATGTCACGAAGACCAGTACGCGATCCCGCTGAACACCATCGAAAGCATCGTCCGGGTGTTGCCCGCTGAACTGGACAGCTATTACCAGCTCGACCCGCCTGCCTACACCTACGCCGGGCAGCGTTATGAGTTGTGCTACCTGGGTGAGCTGCTGAAAACATGTGCCCGCCCCAAACTGCTGGGCCAGAGCCAACCGCTGCCGGTGCTGCTGATGCAGTGCAACGAGCGGCATATTGCAGTGCAGGTGGACGCTACCGCCGGGACCCGGGAGATCGTGGTCAAGAGTCTCGGCCCACGATTCGCGGCGGTGCAGGGCCTGTCCGGGGCGACGATCCTGGGCGACGGCCGGGTGGTGTTGATTCTCGACCTGCTGGCCCCGATCCGTGCCATGCCCAACCAGACTGCGCGTCGACCCACCGCTGAAAGTGAGGGTGAACTTCAGCGGCCGCTGCTGGTGTTGGTGGTGGACGACTCGGTGACGGTTCGCAAGGTCACCAGCCGCCTGCTGGAGCGCCATGGCATGCACGTGCTCACCGCCAAAGACGGTGTGGACGCCATGGCACTGCTGGCCGAACACTCCCCGGACCTGATGCTGCTGGACATCGAAATGCCGCGCATGGACGGCTTTGAAGTAGCGACCCAAGTACGCGAGGATCCGAACCTGGCGCACCTGCCGATCATCATGATCACCTCCCGAACGGGCCAGAAACACCGCGACCGCGCCATGGCCATCGGCGTCAACGACTACCTGGGCAAGCCGTACCAGGAATCAGTGCTACTCGACAGCATCGCCCGCTGGAGCAAAACCCATGCATGACCTTCACCCGCGCACCAGTCATATCACCGGGCTGCTGCTACCCCTGGCCGACCGGCACCTGATTTTGCCCAACGTGGCCGTGGCCGAGCTGATCGACTACCAGAGCAGCGCGTTCGATATGGATACCCCACCGTGGTTCCTGGGTTGGGTGAGCTGGCGCGAACGGCAAATCCCGTTGCTGAGTTTCGAGTCGGCCTGCGGCCAGAAAACCGTCATTGGCGAGCGCGTACGCATCGTCGTGCTCAATGCCCTGGGCGGGCGCCCGGAGTTGCGGTTTATTGCGCTGCTGGTGCAAGGTATTCCGCGCTCTTACAAGCTCGACACCCAACTGAGCTATGTCGACGTACCGCTGTGCGGGCTGGAACAGGCGGCGGTGCAAGTGGGCGAGCATGTGGCGAAGGTGCCGGATTTGTTGGCGTTGGAGGAGTTGGTCGTTGCCTCTGGGTTGGCAAAAAACTAGGTCAGACACGGTACCTGTGGGAGCGGGCTTGCTCGCGAAGGCGGCCTGACAGCCGGCCTGGCCCTTGCGGGTGTACATCGACCAGACTTGTTTGAGCAGGACCTGTGGGAGCAAAGCTTGCTCGCGAGGCGGCCTTATAACCGACCTGTTTCTCCCGGTTGTATGTCAGTCAACCTGTGGGAGCCTGTCAGGTTTGACAGGTTGAGCCGGCTACTCGACAAGCGACTTCGGTCCCATAAGGGGTCCGATTAGTCCCTTTTTGGGACTAAACTAAAATTCAAGGATTGATAAGTCCCAAAAAGGGACCTATCGTTCCCTTTTTGGGACTCTAGGTGTCCTCCATGAATCACCTCTCTCTCAGTGATGCTCTATTCACTGCCACCCAGCAACGGGTCTTGGGCTTGTTGTTCGGTAAGCCGGATCGAAGCTTCTATACCAACGAAATTGCCCGCTGGGCTCAAGTCGGGAAGGGCAGCCTCATGCGGGAGCTGGAGAGGCTGCAACGCTCAGGCGTACTCACCGTGACGCGACTGGGCAATCAAACCCATTATCAAGCCAATCCACATTGCCCGATTTACAGCGAGTTGTTGGGCATCGTGCAGAAAACCATCGGCATCGCCGAACCGTTGCGCCAGGCGTTGGAGCCCTTTTCAGAACAACTGAGGTGGGCGTTCGTCTACGGCTCTATTGCCAAGGGCCAGGCAAACGCATCCAGTGACATTGATCTCATGCTGATCGGCGAAGGCCTGCACTACAGTGAAGTGATGGAGCGGCTCATGCCTCTGGAAGAGCAACTGGGCCGCCCTCTGAATCCAACGCTCTACACGCCCCGGGACTGGGCTGCAAAATTTGCCGCTGGGAACAGTTTCGTGATGCGCGTAGCACAACAGGACAAGATCGATTTGCTGGGTGCAAACCCTTTGGGGACCAAGGATGGGCAAGCACGAAAACCTGGAGAACCTGTTACATAGCGGCGGCCTGAAAGCCGAACCGCCGGATCGTCAGGAATGTGAAGGCTTGATGCGTTCTGCAGTGGATCGCCTGAGGGACGCACAAACAACTTCCCTCTCATTTGCCAGCCGGTTCGACCTGGCCTACAACGCCGCCCATGCCGCAGCGCTCACGGCGCTACGCTTGAGCGGCTACCGTTCGGACAAGCGCTATCTGGTCTTTCAGTGTCTGATTCACACGGCGGACGTCGGAAAAGTACAGGTTCGGTTATTCGCGCTGTGTCATGAGCGACGCAACCTTGCCGAGTACGAGGGGTATATGGATGAAGATGATGCACTGCTTACCCAACTGATTGAGAGTGCGGTAGAACTGCTCGAACGGGTCCGGCAATTGATGGCCAAGACTTGATATCCGTGGCGAGGGAGCTTGCTCCCGCTGGGCCGCGAAGCGGCCCCAAAAGCGACGACTGCTGCGCAGCCGAGCGGGAGCAAGCTCCCTCGCCACAAAAGCATTGTCCGCTGCGGCATTCAACCATTACGCCAAGCGTAACGATCCGCCACCGAGCTTGATTGATGTCCTCGCTACAACGCTCCTAATGTGACCTCCACGACAGCGAACCCGTGGAGTGGTCATGACAACAATAATATCCCCCGACTCGCGCTGGACGCGGCGGCGTTGCGAAAAGCAGCGGCGTCTCGAGCTGGTGAAGGGGCTTGCCGACGGTGTGGTGTTGCCCACCGACAAGATCGTTGCGGCGCTGGAGGCGTTGATCCTGCCGGGTGATCGCGTGGTGCTGGAGGGCAATAACCAGAAACAGGCGGACTTTCTGTCGCGCTCCCTGGCCAAAGTCGACCCGGCGAAGCTGCACGACCTGCACATGATCATGCCCAGCGTCGGCCGCTCCGAACACCTGGACCTGTTCGAGCGCGGCATTGCCCGCAAACTCGATTTTTCCTTCGCCGGCACCCAGAGCCTGCGCATCAGCCAACTGCTGGAAGACGGCCTGCTGGAAGTCGGTGCGATTCACACCTACATCGAACTTTATGCCCGGCTGGTGGTGGACCTGATTCCCAACGTGGTGCTCTCGGCCGGTTTCATGGCCGACCGTGCCGGCAATATCTACACCGGCCCCAGTACCGAAGACACGCCGGCGCTGATTGAGCCGGCGGCCTTCAGCGATGGCATCGTTATCGTCCAGGTCAACCAGTTGGTGGACGATGTCAGCGACCTGCCACGGGTTGATATCCCGGCGTCCTGGGTCGATTTCGTGGTGGTGGCCGACAAGCCGTTCTACATCGAACCGCTGTTCACCCGCGACCCGCGCCACATAAAGCCGGTGCATGTGTTGATGGCGATGATGGCGATCCGCGGGATCTACGAGAAACACAACGTCCAGTCCCTCAATCACGGCATCGGCTTCAACACCGCCGCTATCGAGCTGATCCTGCCGACCTACGGCGAGTCCCTTGGCTTGAAGGGCAAGATCTGCCGTAACTGGACCCTCAACCCCCATCCAACCCTGATCCCGGCCATCGAAAGCGGCTGGGTCGAAAGCGTGCATTGCTTTGGCACCGAGCTGGGAATGGAAAACTACATCGCCGCGCGGCCGGACGTGTTCTTCACCGGTCATGACGGCTCGCTGCGCTCCAACCGCATGGTCTGCCAACTGGCCGGACAATACGCGGTGGACCTGTTCATCGGTGCCACTTTGCAGGTGGACGGCGACGGACACTCCTCGACGGTGACGCGTGGCCGATTGGCCGGTTTCGGCGGTGCGCCGAATATGGGCCACGACCCGCGCGGTCGCCGTCACGGCACGCCGGCCTGGCTCGACATGCGCCACGGCGATGGCGAGGCGCCGTTGCTTGAGCGGGGCAAGAAACTGGTGGTGCAGATGGTCGAGACCTTCCAGGAGGGCGGTAAACCCACCTTCGTCGAAACCCTCGACGCGGTGGAGGTGGCGAAAAAAGCCGGCATGCCCCTGGCACCGATCATGATCTACGGCGACGACGTCACCCACTTGCTCACCGAAGAAGGCATCGCCTACCTGTACAAGGCCCGTTCGTTGGAAGAGCGCCAGGCAATGATTGCCGCCGTGGCCGGGGTCACTGCCATCGGTTTGCGCCATAACCCGAAAGACACTGCCCGTATGCGCCGCGAAGGCTTGGTTGCCCTGCCTGAAGACCTCGGCATTCGCCGCACCGACGCCACCCGCGAGTTGCTCGCCGCCAAGAGCGTGGCCGATCTGGTGGAGTGGTCCGGTGGTCTCTACAACCCGCCCGCCAAGTTCAGGAGTTGGTAAATGCACGCCTTCAACCTGCAACCTGAAAGTTTGTCTCTGGCCGAACGTCTGGCCGACATGGCGGTGGACGCGCTGATCGACGAAGCCGATCTGTCACCCAAACCGGCCCTGGTAGATCGGCGTGGCAATGGCGCTCACTCCGATTTGCACTTGGGTCTGATGCACGCTTCGGCGTTGTCGCTGTGGCCGGCATTCAAGGAAATGGCCGACGCCGCCCTCGAATGTGGCGAGATCGGCCTGCCGTTGCGCGAAGCCCTTGGGCGGATCGGCCGTGACGGGGAAGCGGCAATGCTCGCTACCACCGACGGTGTGAACACCCACCGTGGCGCGATCTGGGCTTTGGGTCTGTTGGTGGCTGCAGCCGCGCTAGACCCTGAATCCAGCGCCCCCGGCGCCGTTGCTTTAAGAGCCGCACGCCTGGCCTTGCTGGAAGATCGCTACGCCCCCAAACCTTTCAGCCATGGTGCTCAAGTGGCCCAACGCTACGGTGTGCGCGGCGCCCGGGAAGAGGCACAGCTGGCATTCCCGGCCGTCACCGGCCTGGGCCTGCCACAACTCAAGCGCAGTCGCGCGGCGGGGGCGGGCGAACAGAACGCCCGGCTCGATGCCTTGCTGGCGATCATGACGACGTTGGCCGACACCTGCGTGCTCTACCGCGCCGGCGAACCGGGTTTGCAGGCCATGCAGTACGGCGCCAAAGCAGTGCTCGACGCGGGCGGCAGCGCCAGCCTGGGCGGTCGTCGCCAGTTGCATGCGCTGGATCAACAATTGATTGCCATGAACGCCTCGCCCGGCGGCGCTGCCGACTTGCTCGCCGCCTGCCTGTTCCTCGACCGTATCGAGCGCGGCGATGGCCTCTTCCCAGGAGTGTGCTGATGCAAACCTTATCCTTTGAATTTCCCGCCGGGCAGCCGCCACGGGGTCGGGCGCTGGTGGGCTGCGTCGGCTCGGGCGACCTGGAAGTGCTGATCGAACCGGGCCTGGCGGGCAAGTTGACCATTCAGGTGCAGACCTCGGTCAACGGCAGTGAGCAACGCTGGCAGCATCTGTTCGCCCGCATGTTCGATGGCCAGATGCCGCCGGCCCTGTCTATCGACATCCACGATTTCGGCGCCACCCCCGGCGTGGTGCGTTTGCGCCTGGAACAAGGCTTCGAGGAGATCGGTCATGACTGACAGCGCAGCGCTGCTCAACAAACACAGCTTCGTCGAGCTGGGTGCCCGGCAACGGGCCAAAACCCTGCTGGATGATGGTTCGTTCCGCGAACTGCTCGACCCCTTCCAGCGAATCATGTCGCCCTGGCTGCTGCGCCAGGGCGTGGTGCCGCAAAGCGACGACGGTGTGGTGATCGCCAAGGGCTTTCTTGATGGCCTGCCGGTGGTGATCGCAGCCATCGAAGGCGCATTCCAGGGTGGCAGCCTTGGCGAAGTCGGCGGGGCGAAGATCGCCGGCGCGCTGGAGCTGGCCGCCGAGGACAACCGCAAAGGCATTCCGACCCGCGCCGTGTTGCTGCTGGAAACCGGAGGCGTGCGTTTGCAGGAAGCCAACCTGGGGCTGGCGGCGATTGCCGAGATTCATTCGGCGATTGTCGACTTGCGCCAGTACCAGCCCGTCATCGGTGTGGTGGCCGGCAGCGTCGGTTGTTTTGGCGGCATGTCCATCGCCGCCGGGCTGTGCAGCTATCTGCTGGTGACCCAGGAAGCGCGGCTGGGCCTGAACGGTCCGCAAGTGATCGAGCAGGAAGCCGGGATCGACGAATACGATTCCCGTGATCGGCCGTTCATCTGGAGCCTGACCGGTGGTGAGCAACGCTTCGCCACCGGGTTGGTGGACCGCTATGTGGCCGATGACGTGATGCAGATCCGCGAGCAAGTCAGCCAGTTATTGCACTTGGGCGTACCCGCCCAGCACCGCAGCGCTCAGGCCGAGGTGTTCCTGCAACGTTTGGCCCGACTGGACACTGAAGTGCAAATCGAACCGGCCGCGGTTCGCCAGTTGTATCAGGGAGAACGCCCATGAATTCGTATTCGTTGAGAGGCTTGCGCTGGTTCGCGGCGCTGAGCGGCGGCGCCATGCCGTTGGCAGGACTGCCCGCTTCGCTGAAAGTGGCCGACGTCACACTGGGCGAGCAAAACGTGCGGCTGTTGGCGGTCGTGGCCGATCCCGATAGCCGTTTCCCTCGGGCCCGCAACGGCGAAGTCGGTTTGCTGGAAGGCTGGGGTTTGGCCAAGGCCGTGGATGACGCCATTGACGCCGACCGTGATGCGTCCAGCAAGCGCGCGCTGATCGCCATCGTCGATGTGCCGAGCCAGGCCTACGGTCGTCGCGAAGAAGCCCTCGGCATTCATCAGGCCTTGGCCGGTGCGGCGGACAGTTATGCCCGAGCGCGGCTGGCCGGGCATCCGGTGATTGGTTTGCTGGTGGGCAAGGCCATGTCCGGGGCATTTCTGGCCCACGGTTATCAGGCCAACCGGTTGATCGCCTTGCGCGACCCTGGCGTGATGGTCCACGCCATGGGCAAGGCCTCGGCGGCGCGGGTGACCCTGCGCAGTGTCGAAGAGCTTGAAGCCCTGGCCGCCAGCGTGCCGCCGATGGCCTATGACATCGACAGCTTCGCCAGCCTCGGTTTGCTCTGGGAAGCCCTGTCGGTGGAGCAGATCGAACAGCCAAACGCGGCGGATCTGGCGCGGGTCAGGGATTGCCTGCAACAGGCGATCAACGAAGTGGCAGGTGCGCCTCGGGACCTGAGCAGCCGTCTCGGAGCAACGCATCGTGCGGCCTCCAGCACTGTTCGCCAATTGTTGAGAGCGCAGTGGTGAGCACGTTCCTGGCCCACGACCTGCTGTGGGGAATGACTCCACAGCTGCTGCCTGCGGAGGCGCCGGCGTGGGTCATTGAGTCCCTCTGCCTTGGACAACCGGTGGTGGTGCGGCGGGCGATGAGCGCGCCGGGACACATTGCCGTGGGTGTGCGCGGAGCCTCACGGGAACAGCGTTACGCCACGTCGATGCCGGTGGCGGCGATCCAGCGCCGGGTGCGCCCGGAGGATCTTTGCCATGTCGCATTGCGCCGTGACCTGCCGGCGTTGCAGGCGCTCGCTCAATTACGGTCGATGCTGGATGCCAGCGGCTGGATCTGGGGCGTCAGCGGCAGCGCCGGATTTGAACTGGCCAGTGGCATCGACGCGCTGCATGCGCGCAGTGACCTGGATTTGATCCTGCGTACACCGCATCCGCTGGATCGTATTCAGGCCAGGGATTTGTTGGCGCAACTGGACGGTTCGACATGCGCTGTGGACATGCAACTGCAAACCCCATTCGGCGCGGTCGCTCTGCGCGAGTGGGCCGGCTCGGCGCGGCGGGTGTTGCTCAAGGATAATCTTCAGGCGCGTCTGGTGACCGATCCGTGGCAAGCGGCGCTGGAGCAAGTGGCGTGAGCAGCCTTTTGGTATTCCCCGGCCAGGGTGCGCAGCGAGCGGGCATGCTCCAGGGCGTGTCGCCGCAACTGCTGGAACTGGCCGGTGAAGTGCTGGGCGAAAACGTACGACAGCTGGACAGCACCGAGGCGTTGCAATCGACCCGGGCCGTGCAACTGTGTCTGTTGATTGCTGGTGTGGCAGCGGCCAGGCAATTGTTGGAGCAGGCACCTGCGCCGGATTACGTCGCGGGCCTGTCTATCGGCGCGTACCCGGCGGCGGTGGTGGCCGGTGCGCTGGAGTTCGATGATGCCTTGCGGCTGGTCAGCCTGCGGGGCGAACTGATGCAGCAAGCGTATCCGCGAGGCTACGGCATGACGGCGATCATCGGCCTTGATCTGGCGACAGTGGAGGTGTTGCTCGCGCAGGTACACAGCGCCATGACGCCGGTTTACCTGGCCAACATCAATGCCGATAACCAGGTGGTCATTGCTGGCAGTGACGAGGCCATGGGCGGCGTCGCCGAGAGGGCACGCAGCCAGGGCGCCGCGAAAGCGTGTCGGCTGGCGGTGAGCGTACCGTCCCACTGCCCGTTGCTGGAGGTCCCGGCCCGGACACTGGCCCAGGCGTTTGCCGACGTGCCGTTGAAAGCGCCCACGTTGGGTTATCTGAGCGGCAGTCGTGCCCGGCCCGTGGTGAATACCGACGCCTTGCGCGAGGACCTGGCCTTCAACATGTGCCGCGTGGTGGATTGGCGCGGCACCGTGCAAAGCGCCTACGAGCGAGGCGTGCGATTACAGATCGAACTGCCACCGGGTGCGGTTTTGACGGGACTGGCGCGTCGGGTGTTCGAGCAGGGCACCGTCATTGCTTTCGACGGTGCGCGTCTGGACACCTTGCAGACGCTGCTCAGAGAGGAGGGACGCCGCCGACCCTAAACCACCGACTCAAGCTGGCGAAGCACAAAAACAACAACTTCGACGATGCACTTTGAGGACTACAACAATGATTATTTACGGTGTGGCGTTTCTGGCCTTTTGTACCCTGGCGGGTATTTTCATCGGTGAGCTGCTGGGCAAACTGATCGGCGTGCCGGCCAACGTCGGCGGTGTCGGCATTGCGATGCTGCTGTTGATCGGCCTGGGCAGTTACCTGAGCAAACGCGGGCTGTTCAAGGGCAAGTCCGAAGCCGGCGTGGAATTCTGGAGTGCGATCTACATTCCTATCGTGGTCGCGATGGCGGCCCAGCAAAACGTCTATGGCGCGCTCAAGGGCGGGCCAATGGCGATTCTGGCCGGGACCCTGGCGGTGGTGATTGCCTTTGCGATGGTTCCGGTGCTGGTGCGCATCGGCAACAAAGGTCCTGAAAGCGATGTTTCCGCCAAGACGGTCGGGTGATTGCCATGTACGAATCAATGATGAAAGTGATCACCGGCTACGGTCTGCTCAGTGGCTTTGCGATTGTCGGCATCACCATGTGGGTGTCGTACTGGATCAGCGACACGTTCACCAAGGGCCGCCTGCACGGTTCGGCCATCGCGATTCTCCTGGGGTTGGTGTTGTCGTACATCGGCGGTGCGATGACCGGCGGGCAGAAGGGCGTGGTAGACATTCCGCTGCTCTCGGGCATCGGCCTGCTGGGCGGCGCCATGCTGCGGGACTTCGCCATTGTCGCCACGGCGTTCGGCGTGAGTGTCGATGAGCTCAAGCGCGCCGGTTTCGTCGGGGTGCTGGCGTTGTTCGTCGGGGTGGCCACCTCGTTCATCGCCGGTGTCGGAGTGGCGATGGCCTTCGGTTACACCGACGCGGTGAGCCTGACCACCATCGGCGCCGGAGCGGTGACCTACATCGTCGGGCCGGTCACTGGCGCGGCGATTGGTGCCAGTTCCGAGGTGATGGCGCTGTCCATCGCCGCAGGTTTGATCAAGGCGATCCTGGTGATGGTGGCGACGCCGTTCGTGGCACCTTTGATTGGCCTTAACAATCCGCGCAGTGCGGTAATTTTTGGCGGGTTGATGGGCACTTCCAGCGGCGTGGCCGGCGGCCTGGCGGCCACCGATCCGAAACTGGTGCCGTATGGTTGCCTGACAGCGGCGTTCTACACGGCACTCGGGTGCTTGCTCGGGCCTTCGCTGTTGTATCTGATCATGCGGGGGTTGCTGGGCTAAGGCTTTGAATTTTCGCTGAGCTGGCTGTCCTCATCGCGAGCAGGCTCGCTCCCACAGTCGACCGCGTGTCCCTGTGGGAGCGAGCCTGCTCGCGATGAGGGCGACTCGGTCTCAAGCCTGGCGATTGGCATACATCCGGCACTCAGCCAGCAACGCCAGCAAATTCGGGTCGCGCTCCTTGGCCTTCAGGAATACCACGCCGATGTGCTGCTGCAGCCGATACTTTTCCTGCAACGGGATCAGTTTCACCCGGTTTTCATACACCGCCGCAATCCGTCCTGGCAGTAACGCATAACCGACCCCGGAACTGACCATGCTCAGCAGGGTGAAGATATCGTTGACCTGCATCGCCACCTTCGGCTCGAACCCCGCCTGCTTGAACACTCGATTACCATCCTGATGGGTGGCGAAGCCCTGGGTGAGGGTGATGAAGGTTTCGTTACACACGTCGGCCAGGTCCACTTCACTGCGTTGGGCAAAGGTGGAATCGGCTGGCGTGGCGAGAAAAATGTCGTCTGAGAACAGCTCGATATGCTCGCAATCCGGATCGTTCACGCTGTCGTCCAGGGAGATCAGGATGGCGTCCACCTCCATGTTCTTGAGCTTGTACAGCAGGTCGATGTTCGAGCCCAGGATCAGGTCGATGTTCAGTTCGCTGCGGCGGATCTTCAGGCCCATGATCAACTGTGGCACGGTCTTGACCGTCAGTGAATACAGCGAGCCGAGCTTGAACCGCTCCGCAGAAAACCCGGCGGCTTCACGGGTCAGGCGCACGCTTTCGACCACGTCCTGAATCAGCTTCTGGGTGCGTTCTTCCAGAACGTAAGCGCTTTCCAGGGGCGTGAGGTTGCGGCCCTCGTGCTTGAACAACGGGCAACGCAAGGCGCTTTCCAACGAGTGAATGGCCCGGTGTACGCTAACGTTGCTGGTCTGCAACTCGGCCGCCGCCCGCGCAAGATTGCCGGTGCGCATGAACGCCAGGAACACCTCGAGTTTTTTCAGGGTCAATTCTTCGTCGATCAGCATGGGGTGGACTCTTATTCGTATCACCCGATTGTGCCCCAATCAGTAGGGGGATGTTGATCTGTAGGAGCAAAGCTTGCTCGCGATGCAGGCGACTCGGCTCCTGGGAAACCGCGTTATCTCCATCGCGGGCAAGCCTTGCTCCCACAGAGAGCTAAACATTGCACTTTGTAGCGCCAAGCCTGAGCCTTGGCGTCTGTTTTGGAATGTGAGGTGGGACTGGATGTATCACGGAGAGCGACTCAACGCCTGGACCCACCTGGTCGGGGCGGTGGCGGCTTTTATCGGGGCGGTGTGGTTGCTGGTCATTGCCGGGATGACGGGCGATGTGTGGAAGATCGTCAGCGTGGCCATCTACGGTTTCACCTTGCTGGTGCTGTACAGCGCGTCGACGGTTTACCACAGCGTGCGCGGGCGCAAAAAAGAAATCATGCAGAAGGTCGATCACTTTTCGATCTATCTGCTGATTGCCGGCAGCTATACGCCGTTCTGCCTGGTCACCCTGCGCGGGCCATGGGGTTGGACCTTGTTCGGGATTGTCTGGGGGCTGGCGCTGATCGGGATCTTGCAGGAGATCAAGCCGCGCTCCGAAGCGCGAATCCTGTCGATCGTGATCTACGCCGTGATGGGCTGGATCGTGCTGGTGGCGGTCAAACCGTTATTGGCGGCCCTGGGTAGCACCGGATTTGCCTGGCTGGCCTCGGGCGGCGTCTTGTACACCGTCGGCATTGTCTTTTTCGCGCTGGACCATCGGTTGCGGCACGCCCATGGCATCTGGCATCTGTTCGTGATTGCCGGCAGTTTGCTGCATTTTGTGGCGATCTTGTTCTACGTACTCTGAACCCATGAACACCGTAGCTCTACTGTGGGAGCGGGCTTGCTCGCGAAAGCGGTGGGTCAGTCAACATTGATGTCACTGACAGATTGCATTCGCGAGCAAGCCCGCTTGTGTCTTGCGTTGCGTTTAGACTGAAGGTGAGAGCG
>NZ_JAKNQY010000060.1 GCF_024494355.1 Pseudomonas sp. Q11
TTTCATTTTTTGTAGGCGTATCAGCTAGTTAGCCGTTAAGTAAGTGCCATTCGGGACAGATTTATTTTTACTTCGCTGCGCTGAGAGTTTTCATCGAGTGGATTCGCTTGGATCAACTGGCAGCCGGCTAGAAAATAAATCTGTCCCCTTTTCCCGACATGATCTGGCTGTACTACGGCGCTAAGTGGGCCGCGGTGCGAGTCGGCCGCCAATACGGCATGAGCGAAGGCAAGGCCCGGGAGCTGATCAAGGCCGGCGTTGCCTGGGTGGATTGCGTCTTGGAGCGGATGAGGGAGGCAGCTTGAAAAAAGAGTTGTCCATATGGAATAGCTCTGTTTTCATAGCACCGTGTTCAGCTTTTCAAGCGCGACACCACAGAGAAAGCCCGGCCATTGAGTCGGGCTTTTTTTCGTCCACTCGTCGAGTTCGTTGCACTTCCTGTCCAAGTTGGCTCTCCCACGTATATGCGCAGATGTGCGCCTCAGAAAGGAGAGATGCCATGGTGGACGACAACAACGGCCCGCAAGCTCCATACCCCGGGCCAGATGAAGATGCGCCTGATACAGGTGAGAGTCATGGTTCCGGTCTTGAACAGGCCGAGTCAGAGCCTCAGCAGGGCACGGCCGAGAGACCCGTTGATTGGGACCCTCCGCCCGGTAATCCTGGATCTGATCAGGATGCTCAGACGAATCGTGGGAACGGCGGCGCGAAGTAGGCTGCTGGACAGCATGAATTCACAGAAAGCCCGGCCATTGCGTCGGGCTTTTTTGTGCGTATATGGAAAGAGAAAGAGCCGGCATTATCGGGCTTTTAGTTTCTGATTGGGCCGCCGATACATTCACCACTCATTTCAAACGGATGTAATCGGATGGTCATGTACTTGCTCCTGTTGGGGCTCGGCTTAATGGTTGCTATGCAACTGGTCATTTTCTGCGTTGCCATAAAAAATTCGTTACCCCAAGCCATGCTCTGTTTAGTCATACCTTTTTACGTGTACGTCTATGCGAAGAAAGACTCACAAGCGAAGGTGTTCCTCTGGGGTTGGTATTTGGGAATTGTTTTGCTCACTGCGGGGGTCGTTGCCTCAGCTTAAAGATATCTCCACATATTCATGAGCCTCGGCATTTGCCGGGGCTTTTTCGTTTTCGGCCCCACCACACCCATTGCTCTGAGCTGGGAGTGCTGCTGGGGCTGATTCAAATTCAGTCATGCCTACGGAGTTGAGCGCATGGAATTCCTGCATCGCCTGCTCGACAAGCTTGACTGGGCCCTGGCCGGATTGATTGGCGCGATCGCCGCCAGCTTCTGGCACCGAGATGACCTGGTAGACCGAAAGGCCTGGGCCATCTTCATTTTCTCGGGTGCGGTCTGCGCCCATTACCTGACGGGCCTGATCAGTTCCTATTTCGGAGTGGTCGAGCCGCGCAGTGTTGCCGGTGTAGGTTTCCTCCTGGGGACCTTCGGCGGATCGCTTATCGCCGCGATCACCCGGGCCATCAAAGCCGCTGACCTCTGGCCGGCATCCGTCACCTGTTCATGGCCACCTACTCGCAGCGGGTAAAAGCCTGGATTTGCCGACATTTGAACTGTGAGCATTGCATGCGGTGTGACAAGGCGCCCGGCGGGGTCGAACGCCGACCCAAGTAAGTCGGGGGCGCTTCTCAATTATGCGAAGCCGGGACAGCTGCAAATGGTCCGCCCGTGATCAGCTTGCCTTGCTATTCGAAACGCGCTTTCCTGATATCGCCGTGCTTGTTTTGCAAATAGACGGAGTAAGGCAATAAGAGAGTGTCCGCGACAGCTGAGAGGCCCATGTCGAGTACAATAAGTGCTGGGGCGGGGTGTCCATCGAAACCAGTGTTTTGCCGTGGTTCCGCATCCAGTGTGCAGTAATCAAAAACTGCACCGCTATAGATTCGTGGAACCGAGTCACAGTGGGAATGCCAGCGAGCCAGTTTACCGCTAGCCACAGCATCATCCCGAAAGGTCGTATTGATCGTCCCGCATCCCGACGCTGAAGCGACCGCGAGCACCAACAGAATGCACCTGAAATTCATTGATTCAAGTCCTTTAGAAGAATTTTGGATTGTAGACGAGTGGGTGGAATCGCGAATTCTCAATTCATAGGTTTCGACACCTTTCGCGCATCAGAAAATTGTGTCACGGCACTGGAGAGGGTTATGGCGACGATAAGCGTCAAGCTCAAGTCAACTCGCCGCTGGTGGGTTATTCCGCGGTGAGTTGCGAAAAAAGGAGACAGATTTGAATGGCACTTACTTAACGGCTAACTAGCTGATACGCCTACAAAAAATGAAAAAA
>NZ_JAKNQY010000061.1 GCF_024494355.1 Pseudomonas sp. Q11
GAATGGCACTTACTTAACGGCTAACTAGCTGATACGCCTACAAAAAATGAAAAAAGGCTGGCCTTGGTCTACGGTGATAGTTGCGAACACACACCGATCAAGCAAGGACACAGCCCGAGTGAATCGTAGACGCCAAATCGTCCGACATCAACAGCACCGTATGCGCCAGCACGCCACGAACAGCAATGCCCATGCTTTCTTCAAGCTGCTCACCGATCCAGAGCTATTGCGGGGTATCGAGTCGTCGATACCCAAGCATCGTCAGCGGCTATTCCCGCCAACCGAAACACTGTCCATGTTTTTGTCCCAGGCGATGAGCGCCGATCGCTCCTGCCAGAATGCCGTGAATGATTTGTCTATCAAACGCTCCTGTGAAGGGTTGAAACCCAACAGCGTTCATACCGGTGCTTACTGCAAGGCCAGAGCGCGGTTGCCGGTTGAGATGGTTTCAACCTTGTTGCGCTCCACGGGGTCATCGATGAGCAACCGGGCTCCGTCAGCATGGCGTTGGATGGGGCGACCTGTGCGTCTCGTCGATGGCACTACGGTCACCCTGCCGGATACGCCGGCGAACCAAGAGGCCTACCCCCAATCTCGTGGGCAAAAGGCCGGACTGGGCTTTCCCATCTGCCGGTTGGTGGGGATCGTTTGCCTCGCCAGCGGTGCTGTTTTGGATGCTTCGTTGGGACGTTTTCGTGGTAAAGGAGGTGATGAGCAGACGCTGCTCAGGACCATGCTCGACACCTTGGAACGAGGTGACATCGTGCTGGGCGATGCCTACTACGCAACCTATTTTTTGTTGTGTGAATTGCAACATCGAGGCGTGGACGGAGTGTTCGAACAATACGGCGCTCGACGGCGTAGCACGGACTTTCAGCTTGGAAAGTCCTTAGGGTCGGAAGATCATTTGGTTGAGTTGAAAAAGCCCAAGGCAAAGCCGTCCTGGATGAGTCAGGCCTATTACGACGAGGCCCCTGGAACGCTGACAGTACGCGAGTTGAAGGCCGGTGGGAAAATCCTGGTCACCACTTTGAATTGTCCACAGCAGGTGCCAAAAGCGGCCCTCAAATCACTGTTCAGGGACCGATGGCATGTAGAGTTGGATCTGCGCAACCTCAAGACTACCTTGGGGCTTGAGGTACTGAGCTGCAAGACACCGGGCATGGCCGTCAAAGAGTTGTGGATCTACTTGCTGGCCCATAACCTGATACGGATGCTCATGGCGCAATCAGCACTGCTGGCCGACTGTCTGCCTCGCGAACTGAGCTTCAAACATAGCCTTCAGCTGTGCCTTGCGTCGAGGCAGTACGGGGCTCAAGAGCAAGAGGATCGGCTGCTGAATCTGCTTCAGCTGATTGCCCAGAAACGGGTCGGTCAACGGCCTGGCAGGATTGAGCCGCGCGCTATAAAACGAAGGCCCAAGCCTTACCCCATGTTGATGAAAACACGTCGATCAGCAAGGGCCGAGGTCAGGAAGAATGGACACCCGAAGAAGGTTAAGTAAGTGCCATTC
>NZ_JAKNQY010000062.1 GCF_024494355.1 Pseudomonas sp. Q11
AACGGGGACAGACCCTGAGGGATCCCCACAAATCTACTCCAAGCTCTGTGCCTGATGATGCACCTCATCGCGCAGGGCCTGCTCGAGTTTTTCTAAATACTCTCGTCCGCCGAAAGCCGTGCAGCAACGCCAATACTCCAGCCCTAAACGCCACAACGAAAGCACCCGCCTATCTTTAAGGCTGTTGCTTTGATAACGCTGCTCCAATTTTCTTTCACGTGCCTGTAGCCCTGTCAGGAAGATGAGGTAATTGGCCAGAGTCGCAATCAACAGCAGCGCCTCAATGCGCCGAGGGCAATGACTTCTATGCAGGTTCAGCCCCAACCCCAAGTGCTCACTTTTTACATCCCGGAAGCCTTCTTCGATCTGCATGCGCCTTTTATAAATCGCGACGATTTTCGCCGGATTCCACTCACTGTGCTCCAGGTTGCTCGCCAGCAACCAAGGTTCACGTTCACGTCTGGCGGACTGTCGACTGAGCTTACTTTTGGCGATTGAACCTGTGACGCGTTGATGCTTTCGTCCTTTGGCCGAGTGCCGGACACAATACAAGTCGATGAAATGGGGAGCGCTACGGGTCATCTCGACATGGCCCAACGATTTGGGTGACGAAGTGGCCAGAGCATATAGGCTTTTCACGGGTTGCCAGTCAGCGCCACCACTGCGATAAAGCTCACGATTTCGTATGCGAGCCACGTAATACCAGCCCTGTGCTGCCACCGCCTTCATCCATGGACGCCGAAAACCCGCGTCAGTTACCAGGATGGGAATACAGCCGTCAGGCAGTAGTTCGGCCAGTGTGCTGAGCAAGCGTTTTTGATATCTCGGGCAACTCTCACGCTCATGCACACTTTCATAAATGGGAAATGAGCGTCCTGCCAACGGGATCGCTGCTCTCAACAAGAACGCGTCCCCTGGGGCGTCAATTCGAGACCAGTCGACCAAAATCAATGGATGTTTTAGCGAGCCTAGCAACGCTCGTAACATCACCCAGTAGAACAGTGGGCGCTCTGCTCTGAGGTGCTGATTACCCAGCAATCGATCTACTCGCTTGATGGCATGTTTGGGGTAAGCACGACCCGGCAGAGACCGCCCTAGCCCCGTCAGCGTCAGACGACGGCCTTGCAGTAATGAACTGACACAACTCATCAACGTAGTCAGACGGCGGGAATGGACAGAGGGAAGTGCTTGAGCGAGCGCTCTGTGTAAAAATCGGATGGCCTGCATGGGTTCGGGATCTTGTTTTTGTGTGGTGCAAGCCAAGTTGCCGACTCATGCAGGTCTCTTCAATATTCCAACCTCTTGATTTTCTGTAAGAAAATTCGGGGATCCCTCAGGG
>NZ_JAKNQY010000063.1 GCF_024494355.1 Pseudomonas sp. Q11
CCCTGACGGATCCCCGAATTTTCTTACGCAAAATCAAGAAGTTGGAATATTGAAGAGACCTGCATGAGTCGGCAGCTTGTGTTGCACCACACAAAACAAGATCCCGCCCCATGCAGGCCATCCGATTCTTACACAGCGCGCTCGCCCAAGCACTTCCTGGTGTTCATTCTCGTCGTCTGAAAACGTTGATGTGTTGTGTCAGCGCATTACTGCGAGGACGTCGGCTCACTCTGACGGGGCTTGGTCGATTCTTGCCAAGCAAAGCCTATCCCAAACACACCATCAAACGAGTGGATCGGTTACTGGGTAGTCGGCATCTGCAAACCGAGCGCCCGCTGTTCTACTGGGTCATGCTGCGAGCCTTGTTGGGCTCGCTGAAGCATCCGTTGATCCTGGTTGATTGGTCACCCATTGATGCGGCTGGAGAGCTCTTTTTGTTGCGCGCTGCCATCCCGTTGGCAGGACGCTCGTTCCCGATCTACGAAAGCGTTCATGAGCGCGAGGGTTGTCCCAAATATCAAAAACGATTGCTACAAACGCTTGCCGAAATGCTCCCCAAAGACTGCGTTCCGATCCTTGTGGCTGATGCAGGTTTTCGCCGGCCATGGATCAAAGCCGTCGAGGCGCAAGGCTGGTATTACGTGGGGCGCGTGCGTAACCGGGATCTCTACCGAAATGAGTCAGACACTTGGCTGCCCGTTAAAAACCTCTACGCTCTGGCATCGTCTTCACCGAAGTCATTGGGGCGGATCGAGATGACCCAAAGTGCCCCGCACATCATTCATCTGTACTGCGTTAGGCATTCGGCAAAGGGGCGCAAACACCAGCGTGTCACCGGCTCAATTGCCAAAAACAAACTCAGTAGGCAATCGGCCAATCGTGAACGAGAGCCCTGGTTGTTGGCCAGCAATCTGCCGGAAGATCAATGGAATCCATCGAGAATCGTGGCCATTTACAAAAAGCGCATGCAGATAGAAGAAGGCTTCAGAGACGTCAAAAGCGAGCACTTTGGCGTAGGCGTCACTCGCCACCGAAGCCACTGTCCACGCCGAATCGAAGTGCTTTTGCTGATCTCGGCTCTGGCTAATTACATTGTTTTTTTAACTGGGTTGCAGGCCCGCGAGGCGGGTCATGAGCGTCGCTTTCAAAGCAATAGCCTTAAACGCCGACGAGTGCTATCGCTGTGGCGGCTGGGCTTGGAATATTGGTGCAGCGGACGCGGCTCAAATTCTCGAAGCACCTTGGAGAGGCTTGAGCACGCGTTGCGAGCAGAGGTACATCAAGAGGCGCAGGCATTGGAGTAGATTTGTGGGGATCCCTCAGGGTCTGTCCCCGTT
>NZ_JAKNQY010000064.1 GCF_024494355.1 Pseudomonas sp. Q11
CCTATGGACCTTAAAGTGATGTTCATCGCTGATTACCTGTCCAAAAAGCACAGCCTCAGTCAGCTGTGCCGGGACTATGAGGTCAGTCGAAAGACTGGGTACAAGTGGGTCAAACGTTACGAAACGGAGGGCCCTGGTGGGCTCGATGAGCGTAGCCGCTGCCGCCACAACCAAACCTATGTGGTGCCCCTGGCCGTGAAACAGGCAATCATCGAGCTTCGTTCGATTGGCGAGACGGTTCCCGGTCCGAAGAAGATTCAGAACAGCCTTGTACAGCGTTTTCCGGATCAGGATCCACCCTCGAAAACGACCATTTACAACATCCTCAAGGCGGCTGATTTGATTGCCCCCCGCCCGTTGCACCGACGAGTGGCTGTTCACCCCAAGCCTTTGCGTAAGGCAGAAAATCCCAACCAGCTGTTCAGCGCTGATTACAAGGGGCAGTACCTTACCGGGGCAGGTGTTTGGTGTTATCCGCTGACGATCATGGATCATGCCAGTCGGTTTTTACTGGCTTGCCAGAGCATGGGCAGCACTAACCTCAAGGAAACCCAGCAAACCTTTGAGCGGGTTTTTCGTGAATGTGGGCTGCCAGAACGCATTCGTACCGACAATGGCGTACCGTTTGCCAGTACAAGCCGTGCGGGGCTGTCACAGCTATCGATCTGGTGGATGAGGCTTGGGATCATTCCTGAGCGGATCGAGCCAGGTCGTCCAGATCAGAACGGGCGGCACGAGCGTATGCACCGGACGTTAAAAAGTACGTTGCCTCAACCTCCGGCGATTGCCTGGGAGGCCCAGCAGCGTCACTTTGATCGTTTCTTGCAGCACTACAATTACGAACGTGGGCACGAGGCGCTTGGACAGAAAACACCTGCCGCCTGTTACACGCCTTCAACTCGAATGTATCCAGAAACGCTACCAGAGATGGCTTATGCGAGCCATATCGAGAGCTACCTCGCCGATAGCAACGGGATCATCAATCGAGGAGGTCTGCGAGTTTATGTTGGCAATTTGCTCTGTCACCAGACCATCGGAATGGAGATGGTTGGTGATGGGGTATGGAACGTGATCTTCGGCCCAGTGATCTTGGGGCACGTGAACGCGAGGAATGCGAAGAACGGTTATGTTTCAATCAAAGTGTCACCTATGTGAATGCACTTTTTTGTAACCCATGTGGTTGTCCCGTACA
>NZ_JAKNQY010000065.1 GCF_024494355.1 Pseudomonas sp. Q11
ACCACTTGCCCGACACCCGGTCTTCCCTCGCCTTCGAACCGGACCGGGTTGTCGACCCAACCTCCAGCCACGGGCACGTCGATGGAAGGTTGATAAGTGCCCAGCACCACCGAACGCGGCGGTGAATCGGCAGAATCAAAACCCTCGCTCGATGCCACGGCCATCAGGCTGTAGAGGCCGCCCGGTTGATCGAACGTCACCGTCACCGACCAGGTGCGGTCGTCCAGCACCGGGCTACTGCCCAGCACCGAATGCGTGGCGTCACCCAGCTTCACCGTTACCGTGTCCCCCGGTACGCCGAAACCCGACACCACCACCCGCCGGCCGATGTGTTCGTCGCTGGCCGGGGTTTCAATGAACGGGGCAGCAGGGACGACGTTGAAGGTCAACGGCGCAGTGTCCTTGGAGGGCCGACCTTCGAAGCGTTGCCGGGCCAGAATCGTGGTCTCGCCCACCGGCAGCGTCACCTCAGCGCTCCAGCCTTCGGCGCCCACAAAAACATCCTCGATCAACGGTTCGCCGCCCTGGAGCCAGACATCAACCCGCCCGCCCTGCATGCCCGTGCCAGACAACACCATGGTGCGCGGCAGGTCGCCGCCTGGCTGCGGCACGTCAAACTCAGGTGGCAACACCACCACCTCGAATCTCACCGTCTCACTGCGCTCGGAAGGCACCCCACCCAGGGTCTGTTGCGCGTCGATGGTGTAGGAGCGAAACTCCAGCACGGGCAGCGCGATGAACCATTCACCATCGGCAGTCAGCACTTTGGGCTCGCCCAGATTCGTTTGAAATTGGGCGTCGCGCACTTGCATCGACGCTTCGGCCATGCCGTCACGCCCGCGGACGATCAGCTCGCGACCGACCTCGGCATTGGGGCTGGGGTCAGTGATCACGGGCTTGGGCACGGGCAGCGCGACCGTGAAGGTTCTGGATGCTTCAGGTGAGGTTTGCTGGGCGGCGGCCTGGATCAGCGTCGCGGTGTGGGTGACCTCGGGAGCAAACGGCTCGGTGCGCCGGAAGTGCCAGGTGCCGTTGTTATTCTCGACGGGGTGTTCGGTGG
>NZ_JAKNQY010000066.1 GCF_024494355.1 Pseudomonas sp. Q11
TCGATGACTTTGGCTACGACGCCGGCGCCGACGGTACGACCGCCTTCACGGATAGCGAAACGCAGACCGTCTTCCATCGCGATGGTCTTGATCAGAGTGACAGTCATCTGGATGTTGTCACCTGGCATTACCATTTCAACGCCTTCTGGCAGCTCGCAGTTACCGGTCACGTCAGTTGTACGGAAGTAGAACTGTGGACGGTAGCCTTTGAAGAACGGAGTATGACGACCGCCTTCTTCCTTGCTCAGAACGTAAACTTCTGCAGTGAACTTGGTGTGCGGCTTGACGGTGCCTGGCTTGACCAGAACCTGGCCACGCTCAACGTCGTCACGCTTGGTGCCGCGCAGCAGTACGCCGCAGTTCTCGCCAGCACGACCTTCGTCGAGCAGCTTGCGGAACATTTCAACGCCGGTGCAGGTAGTTTTCTGAGTGTCGCGCAGACCGACGATCTCAACTTCTTCCTGGATGCGGACGATGCCACGCTCAACACGACCAGTTACAACAGTACCGCGACCGGAGATCGAGAAGACATCTTCGATTGGCATCAGGAACGGCTTGTCGATAGCACGCTCTGGTTCTGGGATGTAGCTATCCAGAGTTTCTACCAGACGCTTGACAGCGGTGGTACCCATTTCGTTGTCGTCTTGGCCGTTCAGAGCCATCAGAGCCGAACCGATGATGATTGGAGTGTCATCACCTGGGAAGTCGTAAGTGCTCAGCAGATCGCGCACTTCCATCTCAACCAGTTCCAGCAGCTCAGCGTCGTCAACCATGTCAGCCTTGTTCAGGAAGACAACGATGTACGGAACGCCTACCTGACGGGACAGCAGGATGTGCTCACGGGTTTGTGGCATCGGACCATCAGCGGCCGAGCAAACCAGAATCGCGCCATCCATCTGGGCAGCACCAGTGATCATGTTTTTTACGTAGTCGGCGTGACCTGGGCAGTCAACGTG
>NZ_JAKNQY010000067.1 GCF_024494355.1 Pseudomonas sp. Q11
TGTGGGAGCAACTGTCTTGGATGGTTTATTTAGCCATCTTTTTCAGAGGCAGCGAGCCTCCCACAGCTCTGGGCTATGCAATTGTCTGAGGGAACCGGAATCACAATCTAGGCGACGTCTCCCTTCCACTCAGAACCATCCCGGATCATTGCGTTTAGACGTATCAACAAGATCCGCATACATGCGATGAGCGCAACCTTCGCGCATTTGCCTTTCTCGCGCAGCGCCTTGTAGCGTGCATTGAAGTCAGGCTGATACCTGATCACTGACCAGCAGGCCATGTACAGAGCGCGCCTGGCGGAGAACCTACCGCCGCTGATATGGCGTTGGCCTTTGTGCGTGCCGCTATCGTCGTTGTAGGGGGCTATGCCTGCTAATGCGGCTATCTGATGTCGCCCAACCTCGCCGAGCTCTGGAAGATAGGCCATTACGCTGGCCGCCGTGACGAGACCGATCCCCTTGACCGAGCACAGGCGAGTGACTTTTTCACTGTCCAGGTTTTCAGCGCTTTGACGGATCATCTTTTCTATCAACTTAATGGCTTCGCACAGGTAGTCGATATGACTCTGCAACGCGGGTTTAACGGCCTCAGATGAGGCCGTTTTAAGTCTGCGTTTGTCGTCATCTCTCTGCTGAGTAAAGTTTTCCCGTTGCTGAACCAGTGCGCGCAGGTCGTCCTGTTCGGCGCTTGTGATTCGGCTGTTAGTCGATTTGATGACCGCTGCAAATTGCGCCAGGAGGCGCGCATCTATCGGGTCGGTTTTAGCTTGTTGTCCCATTGCTTTGGCAAAGTTCTTGGCTCGGCAGGGGTTGATCCGAATGACCTCAAAACCTGCAGCCTGAAGCGCTTTCATGACGCTTCGTTCGTAACCACCTGTGGCTTCCAGCAACACGCGACCGACCTGATGGAGCAGCAGCCAACCAATTA
>NZ_JAKNQY010000069.1 GCF_024494355.1 Pseudomonas sp. Q11
GGGAATGGCAAGGGGCAGGGCGCGCGGCCCGCTGCGTGCGGCACTGGGCCTCGTTCGCGCAAATGGACACCCGCTACACCTGGGGCGAGGACGGGCAGGTCACGGTCCAGCACCTGGATGGCAGCCAGGAGGTGTACGTCCACGACGAGCGGGCGCGGCTGGTGCACAAGGTCGAGCCCGATGGCGGCGAGCACCTCAAGGCCTATGACCCACAGGGCCGGCTGATCGCCGAACAGGACCCGCTGGGCGCCGTCACCGAATACCGCTACGACGAAGCCGGACGGCTGGTGGCGCTGATTCCGCCAGACGATGAACCGACGTCCTACGAATACCGCAACGGTTTCCTGCACGCCCGTTCGCGCGGCAAGGCCGTGTGGCAATACCGGCGCAACGCCCAGGGTGATGTGATCGAGGTCATCGATCCGCACGGCCAGGGCACCGGTTATGCCTACGACGCCCAAGGGCAATTGCTGGCGATCCGTTACCCCGACGGCAGCGAGCACCGGTTTACCCGCAATAACCTGGGCCACCTGACAGAAGAAACCCTGCCCGACAGCAGCCAACGGTGTTTTTCCTACGACGCCCTGGGGCGTTTGCTGACCCGCCAGGACGAACACGGCGCCCTCACGCACTACCAATGGGACGCGGTAGGCCGCCTGCTCGAAACCACCTTGCCGAGTGGCGCGACCCGCGCCTGGCGCTACAACGCCTACGGCAAAGTCACCGCCGAGCGCGATGAGCTGGGACGGACCACCCGCTATGAATACGCCGACGACCTGCACCTGATCAGCCGTCGCCTCAA
>NZ_JAKNQY010000006.1:0-254129 GCF_024494355.1 Pseudomonas sp. Q11
GGTTTCGTGTGGTTCCAAGGTATCGTGAACGCCAGCAATCCACCGTGGGAGCAAAGCTTGCTCGCGAGGCGTCTGCACAGCCAACACTTCCCCAACTGACCCACCGCGATCGCAAGCAAGCTTTGCTCCCACAGGGTTTCGTGTGGTTCCAAGGTATCGTGAACGCCAGCAATCCACCGTGGGAGCAAAGCTTGCTCGCGAGGCGTCTGCACAGCCAACACTTCCCCAACTGACCCACCGCGATCGCAAGCAAGCTTTGCTCCCACAGGGCTTCGCGAGGTTCCAAGGTATCGTGAACGGCAGCGATCCGCTGTGGGAGCAACGCTTGCGCCGCGTGCTCACCATCCCCAGAACTGCAACCACCAGCCATATCCCACCAGGCCGTTGGCCAATACCAGGCAGGCCATTGCGAGTAGCCGCCGGGGTGCATGTTCCAGGCGCTTGTAGCCCAACCATAGGCTCCAGGCGATTGCCGCAACCAGCAGCGCGGCCCGAGCCGGTTGCACCCAGTCGAGCAACAACCCTTCATAGCGCAGCAGTTTGACCGTGGTGGCCGACAAGCCGAGGAACAACCCTGCACCGCCGAGGGGCGTCAGGGTGATGGCTAAGGGCCAACATTGTGCAGGATCGCCTGAGAGTCTTGCCGCCAGACGCATCAACAGCATCAGCGACGTGCCCAGCAGCAAGGCACTCGTGCCCAAGTAGGCGACGATGCAAAAGCCATCGAGCCAACTGAAGCTGTCATTGAGTTGCGGATAGTGGGTCAGCAGCCACCAAGGAGCGTTGTCCTGCAACGGCCAGAACAGCTCATGGACGACCAGCCATTGGGCCAGGCTCTGTTTCAAGGCAATGAACCAGGGGCTGACGGTCCACTGAAAGGCCCCCATGGCCAGGCCAATGACGCCGAACAATAACAAGCGCGCGTCCCAGGGCGAGAGGGTGGTTGCCGTTGAGTGAAGGATTTCCTGGTTGCTGGAGCGAGCAATCAGGCGCACCGCATCGCGCTGGCCGCTGCAGCGACCACAGGCGTGGCAATCGGCGGCGCCGCGCATCCGGCGAATGTCCAGCAATGGCGCGCAATTGGGGGGAGGGCGGCGCGGCGCGGGGTTTTCCAGCCAGCGTTGTTCGTCCACCTGAAAGTGCACCGGTGCCAAGCGGGCGAGCAGGGCGAAGACGCCACTGACCGGACACAGGTAGCGGCACCACACCCGCTTGCCTCGGGCAAACAACAGGCCAACGATCACCGCTGCGACGGTCGAGCCTCCCAGGATCAGCAGCGCCGCCTGGGCATAGTCATAGACGCTGATCAACTGCCCATAGATCGTGGTCACGCAGAATGCCAAGGTCGGCCAGCCGGCCCAACGTATCCCGCGCGGCACGCCCAGGCCTTTGCCATATTGGCTGGCCCATTCACTCAAGGCGCCTTCAGGACACAGCACGCCACACCAGAGCCGGCCAAACAACACGATCGACAGCAACACGAACGGCCACCAGATGCCCCAGAACAGAAACTGCGCGAGCAGCGTGAGGTTGTCGAACAGGCGAGCCTGGCTGCTGGGCAATGGCGACAGCGCCGGCACCACCAGCAGCACCGCATAGAGCAGCACTACCGCCCATTGCACGGCGCGAATGATTGCGCCGTGGCGGCGCATGCCATCACCCAGGCGTTGCAGCCAGGGGTTCAAGTCGGACATGGCAGCGTTTGCGTTTTGCGTGGGCGTAGCCAGCCGGCGACCAACAGCCAGTAGCCAAGCCACCCCAACAAAGTCATGGCACTGGGACTGGCTCGATACCCGGTGAAATCCGCCAGGAAACCACCCAGGCCATGGCCGTCATCCAGTACCGCGCTGCTGTCCCAGAGCGCGTCGCCGATCCCGTGATAGACCACTTCGGGCCAGTCCATCGCGAGCAGCTGTCCGCTGATCCGTTCGATGGCGCTGACCAGCAACGCCGCTCCCAACAGCAACAGAATGGTTTCGCTGATGGCAAAGAAACGCGGCCATGAGATGAACCGTCGACTGCCGTGCAGCAGGGAGATGGTCAGCAGCGCCAGCAGCAGACCGGCTACCGCGCCCACCGCGAACAAGCCCAGTGGCGCCCCTTGCAGACGCGCACCCGCGCCATACAGGAAGACCACGGTTTCACTGCCTTCGCGGCTGACAGCCAGCAGCGCCAACACCATCAGCCCCCATCCACCCTGGCGGCTCAAGCGATGGTCGGCGTGACGCGTCAGATCCTGTTTCAGCGTCCCGGCGTTTCGGTGCATCCAGCCGACCAGTTGCACGATCAGCAGACTGGCGACCAGCGCCAATGAAGCCTGGAACCATTCATTGGCCGCGCCGCTCATGGCTTCGCCGGCCAACAGAATCAGACCGGCCAATACGCCCGACAGCAGCAAACCCAGGGCCACGCCAGCCCACACGAACCGCAGCAACTGGCTGGCCTGTTGCTGCCGGCTGACCCAGGCCTGGAGTATGCCGATTACCAACAGCGCCTCGACGCTTTCGCGCCAGACAATAAACATGGATTGAGTCATGCAAACACCTCCTGTTCGCCGACTACTGGGCGAGGATGCCGCCCTCGGGCAGTTGCGGATTGAATTCATCGAAAAATGGATAGTGCCCGGGACGTAGCGGGTGAATGACGACAAAAGTCGTGACGCCGGGCGACAGGACCTTTTCGACCCGCAGCGGCGTGCTTTCAAATTCCGCCGGACCCTGACCGACGTTTTTCAGCACGATCTTGAAGCGCTGCCCAGCCGGCACTTCCAGCAGCGGCGGGGTGAAATGCCCGTCGCGCATGCTCAACTCGTAAGTCAGCAGTTGGCCATGGGCGATGGAAGGCAGCAGCAAGCCGGCCAGCATCCACCCGGCCAGCTGTCGCGGTGTTCGGCTCGTTGAGCGACGCATCCTCAATACCCGCCTTTTTTGCCTATCCCGGCGTAGACGAATTCGTAATGCAGTTCACAGCGTTCGAACCACGGCGCCACGCCGGTTTCCTTGTCGGTATGTCGGCCGAGGGAACCATGGCCGCCTGGCGGCAGAACGGTGAAGGTCACTTGGTATTTGCCGGGGCCCAGCAGCTTCACGTTGTCGCCATAATGCGGCCCGTCATTGGCCACCATGGCGTGAAAGTCGCCCTTGAGCGGGGTGTCGTTGCCCTGCTTTTTCAGTTGGAACGACACGTTGAGGTAGGGCACGAAGCTGCCTTCCTGAAAACCCTGCTGGTTGTCTGCCGTGGCGCGGATATCGGCCTCCAGGTGAACGTCGGAATCGGCGGTTGGGCGCATCATGCCGGCCGGGGCCATTTCGATCGGTTGCAGGTACACCGCGCCGACCTCCAGGCCCGGGCACATTTGCGGTTCACCAATGGGATATTCCTTGGCCTGGGACAGGGGGGCGAGAAACAGAAGGGCGAGAGACAGCGGAGCAAGCGTGCGCATGTGAAGACTTCCTGAGGACTAAGGGATGGCCGAGTCTAGGAAGCTTTGCTGCGAATAATAATGATTCTTGTCAATTTTCAGGGCAATTTTACCCACCGTGAGCACCGCTACAGTCATGCAGGCTGTTCTTGACCGATATCAAGGGCACCTTGGCCCTGGCACGGTAGGGTACGGGTACACCCATCGGCTAAACGGGGTCGTCATGGCAAAGCCTTTTCCCATCAGTCCGAAACATCCCGAGCGCATTTGCTGGGGCTGCGACCGCTATTGTCCGGCCAGCGCGTTGGCGTGTGGCAACGGCGCTGATCGAACGATGCACCCGGCCGAAATGATTGGGGAGGATTGGTACCTGCATGGTGATTGGGGGGTGGAGCT
This sequence comes from Pseudomonas sp. Q11, assembly GCF_024494355.1. GTDB lineage: Bacteria > Pseudomonadota > Gammaproteobacteria > Pseudomonadales > Pseudomonadaceae > Aquipseudomonas > Aquipseudomonas hefeiensis. Next base: position 3,818 of record NZ_JAKNQY010000006.1, read on the forward strand.
GGCTGACACGGCGGACAAGGCACCGGTTGAAAGCCCCAATCACGCTGTCGAAATGAAGTAAACCTGTGGCGAGGGGATTTATCCCCGCTGGGCTGCGCAGCGCCCCCATGAAAGCATCGGAAAAGCCAATCCCCGGTTTGCTGATCCACCGTTATCACGAGCAGACTCGCTCCTACACGGGTTGCAAAATGGTCACAAGATCGGTGACCACCCCCAATCCCCTGTGGGAGCGAGCCTGCTCGCGATTGCTTAATGCGGCGCGCGAGGGATCGTCTTGAGCAGGTCTTCCGGGCTGATGTGACCGACGATTGGCTCCGCGCTGCTGCCCGGCAATGGCAGGCCGAGGATGTGCCCCTTGATCTTGCCCACCACATGCATCTCGCAGGGTTTGCAGTCGAACTTCAGCGTCAGCACCTCGTCACCATGGATCAACTGCATCGGCGCAACCTTGGTGCGCACGCCGGTGACGCCCTTGGCCTGCTTGGGGCAGAGGTTGAACGAAAAGCGCAGACAGTGCTTGGTGATCATCACCGGTACTTCACCGGTTTCTTCGTGGGCCTCGAACGCTGCGTCGATCAGTTTCACACCGTGGCGATGATAAAAATCCCGGGCCTTCTGGTTGTAGACGTTGGCCAGGAACGACAGGTGCGACTCCGGGTACACCGGCGGCGGAGTGGTCTCGGCCTTGCGCCCCCCTCGGGGATGGGCCTCGACGCGGGCGACGGTCAGGGCTTCGATGACCTCGCGGCGCAATGCCTTGAGCTGTGAGTTGGGAATGAAATACGCCTGTGGCGCATCCAGCTCAATGGCGGTGGCGTGGTACTCGGTGGTGCCCAGTTGGCCGAGCAGGTCGTGCAGTTGCTCCAGCGCCTGTTCCGGCTTGTTCGCCAATCCGAATGGCCCGTCCAGGCTGACGCTGGCGCTGACGCCTTCTTCGCTGGTGGCGGTCAGGTCCAGGCGCTCTTCGCGCAGGCGTGCGACCCAGGCCAGGCCCACCCGGCGCTCGGCGGAGGTCTTGAGCAGGGCTTGCTGCCAGTTGTGGTCCAGGTTGCGGCTCAGTGGATGATTGGGGCGCAACGCGTGCAACCCTGCCGGCATTTCATTGGGCTCGACGCGGTAGCGGTAACGCTTCAGGCCATCTTCCTCGAACTCGCCCCTGGGCTCGGCGATGTTGGCGCGAAAGCCCACCACTTCACGCTTGACCAGCACGTTGAGGCCATCGCCGTTGGACAGCGGATCAAAGGTCACGACTTGCAGGTCGCGCTTGCCGACTTTCTCCACCACGCCCACCGGCACGCCGGTAAAGGTCGGGGAATCGAAGGCGCCGATGTCGATCTTGCGGTCGCTGACGAAGTAGTCGGTGCTGCCGCGATGGAACGTCTTCTCCGGGTCGGGCAGGAAGAAGTGCGCGGTGCGACCGCTGGAAGCGCGGGCCAGGTCCGGACGGTTTTCGAGGACATCGTCCAGGCGCTGGCGGTAGTAGGCAGTGATGTTCTTCACATAGCCCATGTCCTTGTAGCGTCCTTCGATCTTGAACGAACGCACGCCGGCTTCCACCAGGGCACGGATGTTGGCGCTCTGGTTGTTGTCCTTCATCGACAGCAGGTGCTTCTCATAGGCAACCACCCGGCCCTGGTCATCCTTGAGGGTGTAGGGCAGGCGGCAAGCCTGGGAGCAATCGCCACGGTTGGCGCTACGGCCGTTCTGGGCGTGGGAGATGTTGCACTGGCCGGAAAACGCCACGCACAGCGCGCCGTGGATAAAGAATTCGATGGCCGCGTCGGTCTCGTCGGCGATTGCGCGGATTTCCTGCAGGTTCAACTCCCGTGCCAATACCAGTTGGGAGAAGCCAGCCTGATCAAGGAACTTCGCCCGTGGCAGCGTGCGGATGTCGGTCTGAGTGCTGGCGTGCAGTTCGATCGGCGGGATGTCCAGCTCCATCACCCCCAGGTCCTGGACGATCAACGCATCGACACCCGCATCGTACAACTGGTGGATCAACTGGCGAGCCGGCTCCAGTTCGTTGTCATGCAAGATGGTGTTGATCGTGGTGAACACCCGGGCGTGGTAGCGATGGGCGAACTCCACCAGCCGGGCGATATCGCTCACCTCGTTGCAGGCGTTGTGACGCGCGCCGAAACTCGGGCCACCGATGTACACGGCGTCGGCGCCATGCAGGATGGCCTCGCGGGCGATGGTCACGTCGCGGGCGGGGCTGAGCAATTCCAGATGATGTTTGGGCAAGGACATGTTTTTTTATCAGGCTGATCACGGTCGAAGCGCGCATTGTAGCCGCCAGGGGGCCGGCAGGCACCTGCGGACTTGGATTTGCCCGATATGACCGATATGTGGCTTCGCTCCGTGGGGTCACCCCGGCGAAGCATCAGGGCTGCACCAGCGGTTTCTCCCGGTGTTTTTTGCCAGATACAGGAAGGCATCAGCGGCCTTGATCAGCATGGCCGGGGTCACGTCCTCGGTGCTCGGCCGGCAGGTGGTGAGGCCCGCGCTGGCCGTGACCAGGCCCAATGGATGGTCGCCATGCTCGATGTTCAGCGCCCTGATGGACTCCAGGATTTCTTGTGCGATCCTGGCCGCACCCGCGCTGTGGGTGTCGGGCAACAAAATGGTGAATTCTTCACCACCGTAGCGCACCGCCAGGTCACCGGGTCGCTTGATCGCTTGCTGGATCGCTCCCGCGGTCGCGCGCAGACAGTCGTCCCCGGCAGCATGTCCGTATTTGTCGTTGTAGCGTTTGAAGTAATCGACATCAAGCATGATCAGGGCCAAAGAAGTGTCTTGGCGCCTGGCCCGGCGAATCTCATCGGCCAATGCAATGTCCAGCCGCCTGCGGTTGCCCAAGCCGGTCAGGCCGTCGGTCAGCGCCATATCCCGCATGGTTTGGTGGGCGCTGCGAATCTGTTTCTCCATGATCATTCTGTAGCGCAACTGGCTTAACACAATCAGCCCGAAGCCTGCGAGTATCACGATCAGGAACACCAGTACGAAGCCGGTCTTGAGCAGGTCGTGGCGCCAGGGGGCGATGATGGATTCGCGAGACAATCCGGCTTCGACCACTAGCGGATAAGTGGTCAAGGCTCGGTAGCCGTAAACGCGTTCAGTGTCGTCGACGACGGCCCTGGCCTCGGCGACCCCCTGATTGGAGTGGGGCAAGTGGTCACGGAAGATCACGCTATTGGCCAGGCTCTTGCCGACCACCGAGGCGACGAAGGGCCGCCGGACCAGAATGGTGCCATCTCGCAGGGCCAGGACCAGAGCGCCCTTGTCGTCGATCTTGAAGTCGCCATAGTAGTCCACGAAATAGCTGACCTTGACCGTGCCCAGCAGCACACCGGCAAACGAGCCGTCAGGATTGTTCAGGCGGCGGGAGACGGGGATGATCAGGTCGTTGGTGGATCGGCTCCTGATCACCTCGCCGATTCGCACGTTTCGATCCTCGTGGGTGCGGTGATACTGGAAGTACTCGCGGTCGGCATTGTTCGCCAATTCGGGGGTCACTTCCTTGTCCGTCACTATCCACTTTCCGTCGGGGCCGTAGATAAACAACCCGTGTAACTGCGGCATGATGGCCGACTGCTGCACCAGCAGTTTATGGATGCGCGGGATGTCGATGTTCTGCAGGCCATCGCCTTCCACTCGCTCACTGAGCGCGGCAGTCACCACGTCCACTTGCCGGATGGTGTCTTCGGCGTGCTGGGCGGTCGCCCGCACCAGGTTCGTCACCGAGTCGCGGGCGGAGGCAAAGGCTGCGCGATAGTCACGCCATGTTCTCCAGCCTTCAACGGCCAGGAATACCATCACCACCACGAGCATGAAACTGATGGTGAGCCGCAATGCAGCTCCGGCCCGCGCTACCTGAGGGGGAAAGGATTCGTCAGCACTCTCATTCTTTAGTCGCGGCCGTTTGCGTCCGAGCATTAACATTTCCTTCTACAGCACGACTGCGCCTTAATTAGGGCGCAGGCTACTTTATTCGACAACAGCACGTTAGCTGATGGATTCGAAGCAGTCACAGATCGCGACAGTATGGTTGATATAAAAGGCATCACCCAAAGCGCCTTTCAAAAAAGCTGTACAAATAATACTTCATGTACAACTATTGAGCGACCTTCGGCAATCCAGTGATGCTTTTTCAATGGTTAGGTCGTTTGCGTTCAAAAAAAGCCTGAGCCGGTTCATGACCTGCGTTTTGCTGCTTTACGCCAGCCAGGCTCTGTGCGACTGGCGCACGGTACTGCCTGACGCCCGTCTGGTGGGGCAGGCTGATTATTCCTGGTACGGGTTCGATCTCTACCAGGCCAGGTTATGGAGTTCGGCTTCGCAACCCAGCCTGGAAACACCGCTGGCACTTGAGCTGAATTACCGCCGCACGATCAGCAAGCAAACACTGGTGCAAGCGAGCATCGAGGAGATGCGCCGTATCGCGGGTAAAACCCTGGACCCCGTACGGCTCGACAGTTGGACCGATGACATGCGGCGCTCCTTCGTCGACGTCAGGCCAGGCAGTCAAATCACCGGGCTTTACCTGCCTGGCAAGGGTTGCCGCTTTTATGTTGATGGGCGCTTGACCCATGAAGTCGCCGACCCATCGTTCGCTCGAAATTTCTTCGCCATCTGGCTCGATCCCCGCACTCGGCACCCGGAGTTGCGGCAACAGCTGCTGGGGCTCAATAACACGCGCGTGGAGGGAAAAACACCATGACTCGGTTAATGGTTGTACTGCTTTTAATGATGAGTTTGACCAGTTGCGGGAACGTGAATGTCGATCGTTATGCAGACCAGCAACCGCAGCTGGACCTGGTGCGTTTCTTCAGTCAGCCAGTCAAAGCCTGGGGCATATATCAAAAACGTTCCGGCGAGGTTATCAAGCGTTTCGAGGTGCAGATACTGAGTCGGCGCGAAGGCGAACGGCTGATACTCGATGAGCGCTTTCTCTACAGTGATGGCAGCCGACAACGGCGGATATGGACGCTGACCCCCGACGGCCCGGGGCTCTGGCGCGGTCGCGCCGACGATGTGATCGGCGAGGCGCGGGGAGAGGTGGCCGGCAATGCGCTGCGCTGGCGTTACCAATTGAACCTGCCAGTAGACGGATCGACTTACGAAGTGACTTTTGACGACTGGATGTACTTGATGGACGAAGACACGATGATCAACCGTTCGAGCATGAGTAAATTCGGCGTCGAGTTGGGCCAGGTCACGTTGTTTTTCCGTCGTCAGGGCGCGGAGGTACCATGAACCTGCAAACCCTGATTGAGCTGGCCATCGAAGGCCGGGTACACGAGCTTGAGTTGTGGTCGCTGGAGGGCGGTATCTACGTGTTGCGTGCGCGACTGGACCGCGGGTTTCGTACGTTGCTCGACGACTCGGGACGAACATTGCACTTGCGCTCCACCACCCATTTGCGCGAGTTGCTGCGTGACGTGCCGCGCTTACCCTGCATGTTGGTACAGCATGTCGTTCACGATGAAATGTGTGGCCAGCGTGAGGGGCCGATAGAGCCTTTGCGCGTGCCACTTTTTCTGGATGAACCCTGGTGAATGATGTTCGCGTTGTTCGTGGGCAGGCTTCAGCGCGAATCAGCCAGGCGCAACGCCAACGGCAGCCATAGTGCCCACAAGGGCGCCAGCACCAGAGCGGTTCCCAGGGGGCCCAGGGGCAACACAACGCCGGCCAGCGGTGCTCCGGCGCAATAGGCCAGCGGCCCCCCCACCATGCCCACCAACGCACCGCGCCATACAGGCTGCACGGCCCAGGCCAGGCTGTGCCGCAAGCTTGTGGCAAACACCAGCCAGAGCAGCGCCAGCCAGAGAGGCAGGGCGGTCTGAGCGAATTCGAACAGACCCAACGCTCCCAGGCTCCAGTCCAGCACCATGCCGCACAGCCCCACGCGCATCACCGCACGAAACTCGGCCCGGGGCTTTGGGCAAAAGCTCAGGTGAGCCAGCAATCCTGCAGCCACAGCCAGGAGCCACCAGGCATTCTGTGCACCCAGCACACAACCCCACCAGCCCAACTGGACCCAGAGTGCGTTGACTATCAGGCCCACGCGACTCATCAAACCTCCCGCCGCTCCAGCAAAGAGGCCTGACGTGCCCCTGGAGCGGCAAAGAGCAGTTGCGCGACGCCGATGGCACGTTCCTGGAATCCGCCTTCGCAGTAGCACAGGTAGAACTCCCACAGGCGTTGGAAGGTTTCGTCGTAACCTAGTTCCTGGAGGGCTTGGCGTGATTGCCGGAAGTTCTCGTGCCAGTGTTTCAGCGTGTGGGCGTAGTGCGCGCCGAAGTCTTCCAGGTGCAGCAGGTTGAGCGGGGTTTGACGGCTGGCGGTGTTCAGCAAGACGGACAACGACGGCAACGCGCCACCGGGAAAAATATGCCGCTGGATGAAGTCTACCGAGCGTCGTGCCTGCTCATAACGCTGGTCGCGAATGGTGATGGCTTGTAGCAACATCAGGCCGTCATCCTTGAGCAGTGCGCAGCAGCGTCGGAAGTATTCGGGCAAATAGCGATGGCCGACAGCTTCGATCATTTCGATCGAGACCAGCTTGTCGTAGCGCCCCTCCAGATCGCGATAGTCCTTGCACAGCACCTCAATGCGCTGCTGTAGGCCCAACGTCTCGACGCGCCGGCGGGTATGGCCGTACTGCTCGTGCGACAAGGTCGTGGTGGTCACCTTGCAGCCATACTGGCTGGCAGCGTAAATCGCCAGGCTGCCCCAGCCGGTGCCGATCTCCAGCAGATGGTCACCGGGCCGCAGGTCGAGCTTGCGACAGATGTGTTCGAGCTTGTTGAACTGGGCTTCTTCCAGGCTTTGTTCGGGACTTTCGAACATGGCGGCCGAGTACATCATGGTGGGGTCGAGCAAGCGCTCGAACAAGTCATTGCCCAAGTCGTAATGGGCAATGATGTTGCGCCGTGAGCCGCGTCGGCTGTTACGGTTGAGCCAGTGCAGCCAACGCAGCACCGGACGGCCGAGGCGAGCCAGGCCGCTGTCCATTGCATCGAGCACGTCCAGGTTGGCGACGAACACACGGGTCACCGCCGTCAGGTCGTTGCTGCGCCAATACCCCTGGATGTACGCCTCACCGGCGCCGATCGAACCGTTACTGGCGAGCATGCCCCAGACGGCGTCGTCCAGAATTTCGACTTCGGCCTGCAAAGCACTGGCCGGATCGCCGAAGCTTAACGATTCCCCATCGAGCAGCAGGCGCAAGTGGCCTTGGCGCAGCCGTCGCAATTGGCCGAGGACGACGTGCTTGAAGACGCCGCCGTTGAACAGGCGAAAGCTGCCGGCCTTAGTAACGCTCAGGGTGGGTTCGGGCATGGTCGGGGTCCTTGTGGGCGGTTTCGCCGACGCTCAGGCCGTTTTGGCTGGCCTGATGGTCGTGCAGGGGCGTGCGTTTGAAGAGCAGGCGCAGGGCCTGGCAGTAAATGGCGCTCAAGGTGCGCAAGCTCATCCACGGGAAGGCCAGGAAGTGACGACGCACGGCCGCGGCGTCCAGAGGCTGGCGCTTGAGCGCAAGGTCGGCCTCGAACACCTTGATGCCCTCGCGCCAGTTCTCCATATGCACCCGGATATGTGAGTCCCCGACCAGAAAACGCATGCGGTAGTCCATGTCCCGGGGCAGGAACGGTGACACATGGAACGCCTTGGCCACCCGGAACGCATGGGGTTCACCGGGGCTTACCGGCAACACATAGTGATAGCGCTCGCGCCATGGAGTGTTGCGTACCTCACAGAGAATGGCCGCCAGACGCCCATCGGTTTCATGGCAGAAATAGAAACTCACCGGATTGAAGGACAGCCCCCAACTGCGCGGTTGGGTCAGTAGCTGGATTGCACCCTGGGGGGCGGTGCCCACGGCCTCGGCAAGCAATTCGCGCACGGCGTCGACCAAGGGGATGCCCAGACGTGTGCGAGCGGGTAGGTAATCGCACTCGCGCCAGCACAGCGGTGCCAAGGGCCAGCCCCGCAGCAGGCGGGACAGGCCCAGCACCTGGCTTTGTTCGGCGAGATCCAGATAAAACATGCCGATGGGGTATCGGAATCCATGGGCGCGGGGTGAGTAGCGGCGATGGTCGATCCAGCCGCGGCACAGGCTGCTGTTCAAAGGTGTTCTCCAAAATGCCCGGCCACCCCCAGCGCACTGACCACACCGTCTTCATGGAAACCATTGGCCCAATAGGCGCCACAGAAATAGCTGTGCTGGCGCCCTTGCAGATCACCCTGGCGGGCCTGGGCGGCGACGCCGGCGAGGCTGTATTGCGGATGCGCGTAATCAAAGCGAGCCAGGACCTTGGCCGGATCCACCACGTCACTCTGATTGAGGCTCACGCAGAAGGTGACCGGGGCATCCAGGCCCTGGAGGATGTTCATGTTGTAGGTCAGCGCGGCAGGCGCACGCATTGAACCGCCCAGTCGGTAATTCCAACTCGCCCAGGCCTGGCGGCGCTGCGGCAAGACACCGGTGTCGGTATGCAGCAGTACTTCGTTGCTGGCGTAGGCCAGGGCACCGAGCACCTCACGTTCCGCTTTGCTTGGCGTTTCAAGCAGCGCCAGGGCCTGGTCGCTGTGGCAGGCAAACACCACTTTGTCGAAACGCTCAAGTCCCGCCGCGCTGAGTATGTCCACCCCTGTCGCGTCGCGGCTCACGCGCTGCACCGGGCAGTTGAGCCGGATATGCTGGCGAAAGTGCGCGCATAACGGGTCGATATAACCCCGCGAGCCGCCCTCGATTACTCGCCATTGTGGCCGTCGGTTGACCGATAGCAGGCCGTGGTTATGGCAGAAACACAGGAAGAATTGCAGCGGAAACTCCAGCATCCTGGCAGGCGACATCGACCAGATCGCCGAGCCCATGGGCACGATGTAGTGGTCGATGAACCGTTGTCCATAATTGTGGACATGCAGGTAATCGCCCAGCCGGGTGGTGCTGTCGATGCGTTGCGCCTTCAAGTCGGCCGTGGCCTGCCGGTTGAACCTGAGGATGTCCTGCAACATGCCCCAGAAACCCGGCGACAGCAGGTTGCGTCGTCGGGCGAAAAGGCTGCGCAAGGTATGCCCCTTGTACTCCTGGCCAGTGGCTGGGTCATGCACCGAAAAGCTCATCTCAGTGGGACGGGAAGCCACGCCCAACTGGTCCAGCAAGCGGATGAAGTTCGGGTAGGTCCAGTAGTTGTAGACAATGAAGCCGGTGTCCACCCCATAACGCTGGCCCTGCCATTCCACGTCCACGGTGTGGGTATGGCCGCCGATCCGGTCGTCGGCTTCGAACAGGGTGATCTGGTGCTGGCGAGCCAGCAGGTACGCGCATGTCAGCCCCGATATGCCGCTGCCGATGATTGCGATGCGCATGCTTCAAGACTCCTGGGAAGATCGTGCCAGGCGCCGGCCAAGGGCCAGGCGCCAACTGGCGGGCAAGCGTCCGAGCAGGCGCAGGACGAAGGTGAAAAACCATGGGAAAGCGATGTCCAGCGGTCGCGCCGGCAGGCGCTGGGCGATATGCCGCGCCGCGCGTTGTGCCGACCAGCGCATGGGCATCGGGAAGTCATTGCGGCGGGTCAGCGGGGTGTCGACGAAACCGGGGCTTATCAAGGTGACATCGATACCCTCGGCGGCCAGGTCGATGCGCAACGATTCGAACAAATAGCGCAGCGCCGCCTTGGATGCGCCATACGCGCCGGCTCGCGGCAAGGCCAGCCAGGTAACCGCGCTGCATACCCCGACCAAATGTGGGCGTTGGCCTCGGCGCAGCAAGGGCAAGGCCGCTTCCAGACAGTGGCTGGTACCCAGCAGGTTGGTGGTCAATACCCGTTCGACGAGATGCGTGTCGAAGTGCCCCGGCTCCAGGTATTCGCAGGTTCCGGCGTTGAGAATCACCAGGTCCAGCGCACCCCATTGAGCGTCGATGGTCTGGCAAATATCGGCCACTTGCGCCGGATCGGTCAGCTCACCCGGCAGCACCAGGACCTGGTCCTGATAACGAGTCGCTAACGCTTGAAGGGGGGCGATCTGGCGCGCACTCAGCGCCAGCCGGTGTCCTTGCTCAAGAAGCTGCGAGGCCAATGCTGCACCGATGCCGCTACTGGCACCGGTCAACCAGATGCGACTCATGCCAGCCTCCGCTTGAGCCAGCCGATCATCGAGCCAAACAGTGGAAGGTGCTCGTAGAGCAGGGCGCCAGCGTCGAAGAAATCCTGGTGCAGGTAGACCCGTTCGTTCCAGCGCAAATAACTGCAGCCTTGCAGTGAGATCAATGCACCGCCGGCCAGACGTGGGTGGCTGTAATGCAGCGTCCAGCGTAGATAACCCTCGCCGGGGCCGACCTCATCAAAGCCATGGAAGTCGTAGCGCACCTGATCGACGTTGGCATACATCTGCGCGAAGTAGTTGCGCAGGGCAGGCAGGCCTTCGATCCGATGCAACGGGTCCTGGAACTGAATGTCGGCGCTGTAGAGTGCATCGAGCTCGGCCAGGTGACTGGCGTCCAGCTCGGCAAAGGCGCGGGCAAAACGCTGGAGGTAGGCGGACATGTCAGGCTCCGAATTATTGTACAGGCAATTATTCCTGTACAAGTTTTGAAGCCTACTGCACGACTTGTACGTTTTAAAGCATTTTGTATAGGTATTTGTAAAGTTGTATAACTTTGCCACTGAACAGAGCCCGGTCGTGTCCGGGCTCGGCTGTTTCAGTGAAACGACTGAATGTCAGCCAAGTGTGTTGCACAAGCCACGAATCGCCTCGCAGGCCTGGCGCAAAGACGCATCGTCCAAGGCGTAGGCAATACAGCAGCTTTTTCCTTGTCTGCAACGATAAAAACCCTCGTTTCGCAAATCCCCGCCTGCTAACACAATCGCTTCGACACCTCCTGTCGATAGTCGCAAACGTAGAACAACAAAAAATCCAAACCCGAGGCGGCGCCATGCCGGCCTGAACCAATCCACTGCCGGAAGTGCACAGACATGCCCGTTGAGACAATACAGATAGACACGCTTGTTATAGGTGCCGGCCAGGCCGGCGTGGCCATGAGTGAACATTTGAGCCGCCAAGGGGTGCCTCATCTTGTGGTGGAGCGCAACCGCATTGCCGAAGCCTGGCGTACCGCGCGTTGGGATTCGCTGGTTGCCAACGGCCCCGCCTGGCATGACCGCTTTCCAGGGTTGCAATTCCAGGGGCTCGACCCCGATGCCTTCGCCACTAAAGATCAAGTGGCCGACTATTTCGAAGCCTATGCCAAAAAATTCAACGCGCCGATCCGTACCGGTGTGGAGGTCAGGAAGGTCGAGCGTAACGTCGGCCGTCCGGGCTTCAGCATTGAAACCAGCGCGGGTCTGATCGAGGCCAACCATGTGGTGGTTGCCACCGGGCCCTTCCAAAGGCCGGTGATCCCGCCCATCGCCGCTGATATGGCGAAGGTCACCCAGATGCACTCTGCTCAATATCGCAATCCCCGGCAGCTGGCCGAGGGCGCGGTGCTGGTGGTGGGGGCGGGTTCGTCGGGGGTGCAGATTGCCGATGAATTGCAGCGCGCCGGCAAGCAGGTCTACCTCTCGGTGGGCGCCCATGATCGCCCGCCACGGGCCTATCGTAACCGGGATTTCTGCTGGTGGCTGGGGGTGCTCGGCGAGTGGGATGCGGAGGCCGTTCAACCGGGCAAGGAACACGTGACTATTGCCGTGAGCGGTGCCCGTGGTGGTCATACGGTGGACTTTCGCAGGCTGGCCCACGAGGGCATCAACCTGGTGGGCCTGACGAAGTCGTTCAACGGTAGCGTCGTGACGTTTGAGTCCAACCTTGCCGAAAACATTGCCCGTGGCGATGAAAACTACCTGGCGCTGCTGGATGCCGCCGATGCCTACATTGCCCGTAACGGCCTGGACCTGCCGCCGGAACCTGAAGCCCGCCATCTGTTGCCTGACCCCCACTGCCTGACCCATCCGATCCTGGAGCTGGATCTGGTCGACGCTGGCGTGACCACCGTGATCTGGGCCACCGGCTACTCGGTGGATTACAGCTGGCTGAAGGTCGATGCGCTCAATGCCAATGGCAAGCCCCGGCACCAGCGGGGAGTTTCCAGCGAACCGGGTGTGTATTTCGTGGGCCTGCCATGGCTGTCGCGGCGCGGCTCGGCGTTCATCTGGGGCGTATGGCACGACGCCCGGCATATCGCCGACCACATCGCGAAACAGCATACCTATCTCAGTTACCGGGACGCTTCGCAGCGCCAGAACGTCGACGTTCAGGACTCCGCACTCGATAGCGATTCAAACAGTTCGAAAACCAGCCTCATGGGAGCCCGTTGATGCCTACCCACACTCGCATTCGCATGTTCAACACCCAAGACACCTATCCCAACCAGACGCTGGACAACGACTTGTGCCAGGCCGTGCGGGCCGGCAACACCGTCTACGTGCGTGGTCAGGTCGGCACTGATTTCAACGGCCAGTTGGTGGGTCTGGGCGATCCGCGCGCCCAGGCCGAACAGGCCATGCGCAACGTCAAGCAATTGCTGGAAGAGGCCGGCAGCGACCTGAGCCATATCGTCAAGACCACCACTTACCTGATCGACCCGCGCTACCGCGAGCCGGTGTACCAGGAGGTTGGCAAATGGCTCAAAGGGGTGTTCCCGATTTCCACCGGCCTGGTGGTCAGCGCCCTCGGCCAGCCGCAATGGCTGATGGAAATCGACGTGATCGCGGTGATCCCCGAATAAGGAGTACACCATGACTTTTTCCATTGTCGGGCGCTGCGCCGAAACCGGGCAGTTAGGCATCGCCATCAGTTCCTCGAGCATCGCCGTCGGCGCCCGTTGCCCCTGGTTGCGGGCGGGTGTGGGGGCGGTGTCGAGCCAGAACATCACGCTGCCGGCCCTTGGTCCGCAGATCCTCGACGAACTGGCCGGCGGCGTGGCCGCGCAAGAGGCAGTTGACCGCGCCCTGGCGCGCAATGGTTACAGCCAGTACCGCCAAGTGGCGGTGGTGGATGCCCACGGGCGCGCGGCGATTTTCAGCGGCAGCCACACCTTGGGCACCCATCACGCGCTGGCCGGTGAGCAATGCGTGGCGGCCGGTAATCTGTTGGCCGGTGTGGGCGTGATCGACGCCATGGTTACGGCATTCGAGCACAGCGAAGGTTGTCTTGCCGCGCGCCTGATGAGTGCCTTGCAGGCCGGGCACGGCGCAGGTGGCGAAGCCGGAGCGGTGCATTCTGCGGCGCTGTCGGTGGTGGATGAACTCACCTGGCCGATTGTCGATTTGCGTGTCGACTGGGCTGAGGAAAACCCCATTGCTGAGCTGGAGAAACTGTGGCTGGCTTATCAGCCGCAACTGCAGGACTACCTGACCCGCGCCCTCGATCCGACCCAGGCCCCCAGCTATGGAGTGCCAGGTGATGAGTGAGCCGCGCAGCCGCGCACTGCTCGCCAGCCTGGTGGGCTTTGCCACGGTCAGTCGTGAGTCGAACCTGGCGCTGATCGAGTTCGTGCGTGGCTACCTCCACGATCTGGGCGTGAGCTGCGAACTGATCTACAACCCCGAGCGGACCAAGGCCAACTTGTTGGCGCGCATCGGCCCAGCGGTGCCCGGCGGCGTCGTGCTGTCCGGTCACACCGATGTGGTGCCGGTGGACGGACAGCACTGGACGGTCGATCCGTTTTGCCTGAGCGAGGCCGGCGGCAAGCTGTACGGCCGGGGCACCGCCGACATGAAAGGCTATTTGGCTTCAGTGCTGGCGGCGGTGCCGATGTTCCTCGCCAGCCCGCTTCGCCGGCCGGTGTACCTGGCGTTCTCCTATGACGAAGAGGTGGGTTGCCTGGGTGTGCGCGATCTGCTGCAAGTGCTGGCGCAGCGTGTTCCCCGGCCTGCGTTGTGCCTGATCGGCGAGCCCACCCAACTCCAACCGGTGCTGGGCCACAAGGGCAAGTTGGCGATGCGTTGCCATGTCAAAGGGGCGGCCTGTCATTCGGCCTATGCGCCCTACGGAGTGAACGCCATCGAACAGGCGGCGCGCCTGATCGGTCGCTTGGGGGAGATCGGCGCGGATCTGGCCGAACCGTCACTGCACGATGCGCGCTTCGATCCGGCGTACTCAACGGTGCAGGTGGGCGTGATCCAGGGCGGTACCGCGTTGAACATCGTCCCGGCCGATTGCCGCTTCGATTTCGAAGTGCGCGCCTTGCCGGATTTCGCCCCCCAGGTTGTCGTCGAGCAATTGCGCGATTACGCCGAGCAGACGCTGCTGCCGACGATGCGGGCAGTCCAAGGCGACACCGCGATCCGGTTTGAACCGCTGTCCGCCTACCCGGGCCTGGCAACCCCGCCTGACAGCGCCGCCGCGCGTCTGGTTGCCGAGCTGTGCGGCAGCGACGCCTTCAGCACCGTGGCTTTCGGCACCGAAGGCGGGCTGTTTGATCAGGCCGGCATCCCGGCGGTGGTCTGCGGCCCCGGCAGCATGGATCAAGGGCACAAAGCCGATGAATACGTGAGCGTTGAACAGATGGCGGCCTGCGACCGATTGATGGATCGCCTGGCGATCCACCTCAGCGAACCCAACGACCTCTGAGACAAGGAATTTGCGGTGAACGATTTCGATGATTGGAAAACCCGGGCCGCGCAACTGCGCCTGAGGAATAACGCACTGATTGACGGCTTGCCTCATGAGGCAAGCGATGGCACACGGCTGCAGGTCATCAACCCCGCCAACGGACAACTGTTGGCGAGCGTGGTGGCCTGCGGTGAACAGGATGTCGATCTTGCTGTGCTCAGCGCTCGCAAGGCCTTCGAACAGGGGCCTTGGGCACGCATGGCACCGGCCGAACGCAAAGCGGTGCTGCTGCGCCTGTCGCAATTGATGCTGGCCCACCGCGAAGAGCTGGCACTGCTGGACTCCCTGAGCATGGGCAAGCCAGTCATGGATGCCTGGAATATCGACGTACCCGGCGCCGCCCATGTGTTCGCCTGGTACGGCGAAAGCCTCGACAAACTTTACGATCAGGTCGCGCCCTCGGCGACGAATGTCCTGGCCACCATCACTCGGGTGCCGCTAGGAGTGATTGCGGCGGTAGTGCCGTGGAATTTTCCGCTGGACATGGCCGCCTGGAAGCTCGCCCCAGCACTGGCCGCGGGCAACAGCGTGGTGCTCAAGCCCGCCGAGCAGTCGCCGTTTTCGGCCTTGCGCCTGGCCGAACTGGCCCTGGAGGCGGGTTTGCCGCCAGGTGTGCTCAACGTCGTGCCAGGCCTGGGTGAGCAGGCGGGGCGGGCGCTGGGCTTGCACCCGGATGTCGATGCGCTGGTGTTCACCGGCTCTACCGAGGTCGGCAAATACTTCATGCAGTATTCGGCGCAATCGAACCTCAAGCAGGTTTGGCTGGAGTGCGGTGGCAAGAGCCCGAACCTGGTGTTCGCCGATTGCCAGGACCTGGACCTGGCGGCGCAAAAAGCCGCGTTCGGCATTTTCTTCAACCAGGGAGAGGTGTGCTCCGCCAACTCACGGCTGCTTGTGCAACGTTCGATCCACGATGAATTTGTCGAGCGTTTGATCGAGCAGGCGCAGCGCTGGCAGCCGGGCAATCCACTGGACCCGTCAAGCCGCGCCGGTGCCATCGTCGACACCCGCCAGACCGCGCGAATCATGCGGTACATCGAACAGGCTCAAGCCGAGGGCGCGCGCCTGGTCTGCGGCGGTCGACAACTGAGCTTCGAGGGTTCCAGCAACTTCATCGAGCCAACGATTTTTACCCACGTGACCCCCGCGATGCAGCTGGCGCGCGAAGAGGTGTTCGGGCCAGTGCTGGCGATCAGCGCATTCGAGGATGAGGAGCAGGCGATCGCCATGGCCAATGATCATATCTATGGGCTGGCGGCGTCGCTGTGGACCGACGACCTGAACCGCGCCCATCGCGTGGCGCGCCGACTGAACGCCGGCACCGTCTCGGTGAACACCGTGGATGCGCTGGATGTAACGGTGCCCTTTGGGGGTGGCAAGCAGTCGGGGTTCGGTCGAGACCTGTCGCTGCATTCGTTCGACAAATACACGCAACTCAAGACGACGTGGATTCAGCTGCGTAGCTGACGGCCGCTCCACAGGCTTTCCCTTAATCGATGTGTTCTCCCTAAAACAAGAAAACGGAGCAACCGATGGACAGTTCCTCAAGCGTGCAGCTACAAACCGCTATCCCATCCCGCAGTGGCCCGCGTCGACGTCTGGGCCTGAGTGCCCTGTTGGCGGTAGCCGTGGGCCTGGTCGTTTCCCAGGGCGTCATGGTGCTGATGCTGCAAGGCGCCGGGATCGCCGGCATGGGTTTTATCATACCGCTGGCCTTGGCCTGGCTGCTGGCCCTGAGTTACGCCTGTTCGTTTTCCGAACTGGCGCTGATGATTCCTCGCGCCGGTAGCTTGAGCAGTTACACCGAAGTCGCTATCGGCCAGTTCCCGGCGATCCTGGCGACTTTCTCCGGCTACGTGGTGGTGGCGATGTTTGCTCTGTCGGCAGAGTTGTTGCTGATGGAGTTCATCATCGAGAAGGTCTACCCGCATTCGATGCCGCCGCTGAGCGTCGCCCTTGGCGTGCTGTGCCTGTTCACCGTACTCAATCTGTTCAACATCGATATTTTTTCGCGGCTGCAGACCGTGTTGGCGCTGGTGATGACGGTCATGCTGCTGGTCATGGGCCTCGGTGCCCTGACAAGCGAAGGCGTCAGCAACGTATCGACGCTGGTGGCGACTGCCGGCTGGAACCCGATGGGGCTGGGGGTGATTGCCCTGACGGCACTGGCCGTGTGGGGCTTTGTCGGGGCCGAGTTCGTCTGCCCGCTGGTGGAGGAAACTCGACGTCCCGAGCGCAACATTCCGGTTTCGATGATGATTGGCCTGACCGTGATCTTCGTCATCATTTGCCTGTATTGCCTGGGGGCCTTGCTCACCGTTCCACAGGCAGAACTGGCCAGCAATGGCCTGCCGCATTATCTGTTCGCCACCACCGTGTTCGGCGAGGCGGGGCAGGTGTTTCTGGTGACCGCCGCTATCACCGCTACATGCAGCACACTCAACAGTTCCCTTGCAGCTATCCCGCGGATGTTGCTGGGAATGGCCCGCAGTGGCCAGGCGTTCGGAGTGTTCAAGCGTCAGGGCAAGCGCAGCGGTGCGCCATGGGTTGCGGTGCTGTTCGTGGCGTTGGTCACCGGCCTGCCGCTGTTGCTGATGCACGACAACCCCGACGCCATCAATCTTCTGCTGCTGGCTGCCGCACTGGCCTGGTTGCTGGCTTACGTCATCACTCACATCAACGTGATCGCTCTGCGTCGGCGTTACCCGCATGTGCACCGGCCGTTCCGCACCCCGTTCTACCCATTGCCGCAGTTGTTCGGCATCGCCGGGCATGCTCTTTGCCATCTGGCATGTTTCCCCCAGCCCCGAAATGACTGTTCCGATCTTCACCAGCGCGGGAGCGGTGCTGGGCATCGTCTCGCTGATTGCGGTGGTGTGGGTCAAGTGTGTGATGGGCAAACCATTGTTCAAGCCTGAGCCGCTGGCACCCGCCCAGGGCATCGATACCGACAAGATCAACAAGCAAGGAGACCTGCAATGAACGCACCACTGAACCCACCCCGCAGCACCCGCGAGTATCAGGCACTGGACGCGGCGCACCATATCCATGCGTTCCTCGACCAGAAGGCCCTCAATGCCGAAGGACCCCGGGTGATCGTGCGCAGCGAAGGCCTGGCGTTGTGGGACAACGACGGCAAGCGCTACCTGGATGGTATGTCGGGCCTGTGGTGCACCAACCTGGGTTACGGGCGCCAGGACCTGGCCGCCGCAGCCAGCCGTCAGCTGGAGCAGTTGCCGTATTACAACATGTTCTTTCACACCACCCATCCCGCGGTGGTGGAACTGTCGGAACTGCTGTTCAGCCTGCTGCCGGGTCACTACAGCCACGCCATCTACACCAACTCCGGCTCCGAGGCCAACGAGGTGCTGATTCGCACCGTGCGCCGCTACTGGCAGATCCTCGGCAAGCCACAGAAGAAAATCATGATCGGCCGCTGGAATGGCTACCACGGTTCGACCCTGGGCGCATCCGCTCTTGGGGGCATGAAGTTCATGCATGAAATGGGCGGGGTCATCCCGGATGTGGCGCACATCGACGAGCCGTACTGGTTCGCTCACGAAGGCGATCTGACGCCGGCAGAATTCGGCCTTCGCGCCGCGCGCCAACTGGAGGAAAAAATTCTCGAACTGGGCGCCGACAATGTCGCCGCGTTCGTGGCTGAACCGTTCCAGGGCGCTGGCGGCATGATCTTCCCGCCCGAGAGTTACTGGCCTGAAATCCAGCGCATTTGCCGCCAGTACGACGTGCTGTTGTGCGCTGACGAAGTGATCGGCGGTTTCGGCCGTACCGGTGAGTGGTTCGCCCATGAATATTTCGGCTTCGAACCCGACACCTTGTCCATCGCCAAGGGCCTGACCAGCGGCTACATCCCCATGGGTGGCCTGATTCTGTCCAAGCGCATGGCCGAGGTGCTGGTGGAGCAGGGCGGGGTGTTCGCCCATGGCCTGACTTACTCCGGGCACCCGGTGGCAGCGGCCGTAGCGATTGCCAACCTCAAGGCGCTGCGCGACGAAGGCATTGTCACTCAGGTCAAGGAGGACACCGGGCCGTATTTGCAGCGTTGTCTGCGGGAGGTTTTCGAGAGTCACCCGCTGATTGGCCAGATCCAGGGCGCCGGGATGGTGGCGGCCCTGCAACTGGCCGAGGACAAGGAGAGCCGCAAGCGCTTTGCCAATGAGAACGAGATGGCCTGGCAATGCCGCACTTTTGGTTTTGAGGAAGGGTTGATCATCCGCTCCACCCTGGGCCGGATGATCATGGCCCCGGCGCTGGTGGCCAGCCATGCCGACATCAACGAACTGGTCGACAAGACCCGTATTGCTGTAGATCGCACCGCCCGCGCTTACGGTCGCCTCTGAGTCCCGTCGCCGGCTCGTGCGGGCGAGCCGGCCTTTCGAGGAACCGCTTCATGTCCAGATCCTTGCGTTGCAATATTGCGTGTGCCCTGGCGCTGTTGAGTACCAGTGTCCTGGCCGCGCCACAGAGCCTCACCGTGATTTCCTTTGGTGGCGCCACCAAGCAGGCCCAGGACAAGGCCTACTTCCAACCCTTCAACGCCAGCGGTGCAGGAAGCATCGTCGCCGGCGAATACAATGGCGAGTTATCGAAGATCAAGGCCATGGTCGCGGCCGGCCACACCAGTTGGGACGTGGTCGAAGTCGAAAGCCCCGAACTGTTGCGCGGCTGTGAGGAGGGCCTGTTCGAAAGGCTCGATCTGAGCGCCTTGGGTGATCCGGCGAATTTTGTGCCGGGAACACTCACCGAATGTGGCGTGGCCACTTATGTCTGGTCGATGGTCCTGGCCTACGACCAGAGCAAGTTGGCCAAGGCACCCAAATCCTGGGCGGATTTCTGGAACGTTACTGAATACCCGGGCAAGCGCGGGTTGCGCAAGGGGGCCAAGTACACCCTGGAAATTGCCTTGCTGGCCGACGGGGTCAAGGCGCAGGAGTTGTACAAGGTGCTCAACACCCCCGAAGGTGTGTCGCGGGCGTTCGCCAAGCTGGACCAGATCAAGTCGAACATCCAGTGGTGGGAGGCCGGTGCGCAACCGGCGCAGTGGCTAGTGGCGGGCGACGTGGTGATGAGCGCCGCCTACAACGGACGCATTGCTTCGGCGCAAAAGGAGGGCATGAAGCTGAGTATCGTCTGGCCGCAAAGCCTGTATGACCCGGAGTACTGGGCGGTGGTCAAGGGAACGCCGAACAAGGCCTTGGCCGAGCAATTCATTGCCTTTGCCAGCCAGCCACAGGCGCAGAAGGTGTTCTCGGAAAACATCCCTTACGGACCGGTGCATCGCAAGGCGCTGGCGTTGTTGCCTGGGGCGGTCCAGGAGCAGTTGCCTACCGCCGAGGCCAACCTGGCCGAAGCCCGGGCCGTGGATGCCGAGTTCTGGGTTGACCATGGCGAAGAACTGGAGCAGCGCTTCAACGCCTGGGCCGCTCGCTAGCCACCGAACCATTCTTGCGGCGAACACAGCCTTTTGTGGCGAGGGAGCTTGCTCCCGCTGGGCTGCGCAGCAGCCCCCAACACTGGTTCTCGCGGTGTGCCAGGTTGATCCAGTCGGTTGGGTTTGGGGGCGCTTCGCCCCCCAGCGGGAGCAAGCTCCCTCGCCACAGGGTTCGGTGTTTGACTGGTCATCAGGCCAGCCATTGTTTGAACTGCTCCTTGCAATAATCCACGAACAACTGCGCAGGTTTGGTCAGGTGTGTGCGCTTGAGCCATCCCGCCACCAGGGCCGACCCGGTGACGTCCTCGGCGATGTTGACGCACACCACTTGCTGGCCATCGTAGGTGCAGGTGGAATGTGGCCGGGTTACCAGCAGCGCAAAGCCGAACGATTGCCCGACCATGCCGCGCACCATTTCGATCGAGGGAGAGCTGAAAACAATGTTCGGTGTCAGACCCAACTCCTCGAAAATGCTCACGAAATAGGTCCGGCTGGGTTGCACGTCCAACAGAATCATCGGCTCCAGCGCCAGATCGCGCAGGGACACCTGAGCCTGGCTGGCAAAGCGGTGCTCCGCCGGCAGCAGCGCGTAGGGTCGTTGCGGCGCCATCAGCGCCTCGGTCTCGATGGTGCCGTCGAGATCGTGCTCATAAAAAATCGCCAGATCGAAACGCCCCCCCGTCAAACCTTGCACCAGTTCCTGTTGCTCGCCGTCCTGCAGGCGGATCTCCACGCCGGGATAGCGCTGGCGAAAACCGGCGATCAGCCGTGGCAAATACAGCGGAGCGACAGTCTCGAAGCAGCCGATATCGATCTGACCGCTGACCACGTCGTTATCAGCCAGCGCGTTCTGCTCGAACTCTCGCGCCATGCGCAGCAGCTCCTGGGCTTTGCGATAGAAGCGCGCACCGCCAGGGGTCAACGACACACCCTGGGCGTGGTGACGGATGAGCAACTGCACGCCGAAACTGTCTTCCAGCCCTTTGACGGCGGTCGCAATCGAGGGCTGGGCGATGTACAGCTTGCGGGATGCTTCGGCGACGCTGCCACATTCGACGGTGGTGACGAAGTACTTCAGCTGACGCAGGGAATAGGAGGCCACGGTACACCTCGATCGGGATGGTTTTTGTCTACCTTACCTTGCGGCGCTGGTGCGAGGGGCGGGCATTGCAACGTATTTTGCTGGTCAAAGGCGATATTTGAACTGGGTGACGTTCAGTCCAGCCACGCATTGTGTCGAGTGTCGCGGGCAGCAGGATGGATCGCTGTCTATAGTGCTTTGAGCCCGTGAGACTGAAGACTGCAATAAAGAATCGCACCGTCGGTTGGGTGCGTTTCCTGGACATTTTTATAAAGGGAGGTTGGTATGGGGCGCGCAACATACGAGGGGCGGCATTTGCTCCATTTGTTCCCGGAGCAACACACCATGCAGGCTGTCGTGGTGGTGAAGCTGGCGACTGGCGTCATCGATTTCCAAGGCATTGCGAACTTCTCATTTGCCGGTGGAAACATTCACGTCGAACAGCATTTGATGCTGATGCTGAGCGAAAAATATGGCGCCATCAACAACATACCGACGGATTCGACGGTCATCTTTGTCGCCAAATGGAGCCCTTGCCAGGAGTGCACCAACTTCTTGATACCTGGATTTCTCCAGCATGCCGATGTAGTGGCACGCAATATCAGAGTCAAATTCAGGTTCGAACAGTACTATGTGACGGGCGTTTACCCGAACGCCGCAGCCGATGCCAATCTATGGCCCAATCAGGGGCGTGCGCAGGCGGCCTACACCCAGATGTCCCATGCTTACCCAACCACCCATCGACAGAACTACTCCTACAATTCGGATACAAGGCAAGTTACGGATAAAGTGAAGCGTCAGGTTGTGTTTGCCCCTACCCACGTCGACAGGACCCATGAGTTCGAAACGTGGCACCTGGACTGAAAAAAAAACGCCCGCCCAAACATCAATGGCGAGCGTCCGGGAAAAACCGGCACAGACACAAAGGAGGGGGCTGGCCGGCCGATGAAGCGCGGGTCAGGCCACCGGAATCAACGGGTCAGCTGCGGCCAGGGCGGTGGCGCGGTCGGCGGCCGGTGGGTAGATCCACACGGTGTTAATCTGGGTCTTGAGCTCCTTGGCTTCCTGCCCGACCAACTTGAGCTGGCGGTCCCAGCCTTCGGTGAATACCGCGCCCCACGCGCCCAGGTCCAGGCAGGTCACGTACTTGGGCTGGCTGTAGGTCATCGGCGCCACGCCCAGCAAGTCCGCTGCGACGTTGTTGCCGGCGTAGCGACCCAGGGCGATGGCGTGCTGGCAGGACATCGCCGCGTAGTTGCCGATGGTGTCGGTGGCGGCATAGGCCACGTCACCGCTGGCGAATATGTCGTTCTGTCCCAGTACTTTCAGATGTGCATCGACGTGCAGGCGACCCTGGGGATCGCGGGTGCCCGGCACTTGTTGGGTCAAAGGGCTGGCCCGGAAACCCACGGTCCAGATCACCGTCCTGGACTCGATGCGCTGGCCATCCGAGAGGGTGACGCCGTCAGCATCCACAGAGTCGACTGACACGTTGACGATCCACTCAATGCCCAGATGGTCGGAAGCTTCGATGATGGACGGGCGAATACCGTCGCCCATTGACGCACCGATTTGCGGCCCGCGCTCCACCACGATGACACGGATGTTTGCGTCCTCGCCGAGGGCGGCGCGCAGGCGCGCGGGCATTTCGGTCGCGGTTTCGATCCCGGTGAAGCCACCCCCGGCCACTACCACGGTGTTGCGGGCTGGGTTGTCCGGTAGATCCTTGAGCGCATTGATGTGGGCTTCCAGGCGTGTTGCCTGTTCGATCTCATCGACATCGAACGCATGTTCCATCATGCCCTTGAGGTCGGGACGGATCAGTTTGCTGCCCGCAGCGAGCACCAGACGGTCGTAGCCCAAGGTACCCTGGGTCCCGTAGACGTCCACATAGCCGACCCGTTTGTTATTGACGTCGATCGTGCTCGCCGAACCTTGCACGAATTTCACCCCGACCGCATCGAACAGCTCGTTCAGCGGAGCCATCATGGTGTGAACATTCGGCTCATAGAAACGGGGCCGGATTCGCAACTCCGCCTGGGGGGCCAGGACGGTGATCTGCACGTCATTACGATCGTGTTGGTCCAGCAGCCGGGCGGCGCTCAATGCGCTCCAGACCCCGCCGAAACCTGCGCCAACAACCAGAATATGTTGTTTCATGATGAGCTCCCGAAGACAAAATCGATACGTTGAATTGTTTAACTGTTTCAGCGTGACCGTGTCGCGAAGTACTCCAAAAGCGCCTGGCTGCAATGAGTTGCCATCGAGCACATTCAGTTTCGGTTCGCTGTAGGGAAGCTTATTGGCAGGACCTGCGTTTAACACTTCTACATAAGGTCATCGGGCCTATGCCTGGGTAGGGGGGATCTATACAAAGGTATGAGGTCGCGACGATGGCGCGGCATCAGGAAGGCCGGGCAAGTACCGATTCGATGCAGGCAATCAATTCGGCGCAGTCGAAGGGCTTCGGGAAAAACGCCACCGGCTCGGGCACACCGGCACTGACCCGGGGTGGCACGCCAGGGTATCCGGTAATGAAAATGATCGGGATATCAATGCCCAGGGTCGACAATCGATCGTACATCTGAATGCCGGTCATGCCAGGCATCTGAATATCCGAGATCAGGCACGCTGTGTTTTCAAGTTCACAGGAGGATAGAAAGTCCAAGGCGCCCGCGTATGTTCTAACCCGATATCCGTGGGAACGTAACAAGCCATCCAGTGCAATTCGAACTGACTCATCATCATCAATAATTGAAATAGTTGCGGTATTGGACATGTCGATACCTGGGGGTGATATCAGGTAGCCATAAAGGCGCCCGTGTCACTGCAAGATACGCCGTCCAATGGTCCCGCCAAGTATACGTGTGTATGAACTTTCTACTGTTCGCCACGCCATTCCAGCACCTGGGCCATGCGGACCAGATCGGCAAATGAGCCTGCGCACATCTTGCGCATGGCTTGGCCGCGGTGAATCTTGACCGTGATTTCGCTCAAGCCCAGTTTCCCGGCGATCTGCTTGTTCATCAGGCCTGACGCCGCCAGCGCCATGACCTGTTGCTCGCGGGGCGTCAACGTGGCGTAACGGCCAAGCACTTGCTGATGGCTGCGCTCGGCGTCGCGCCGCTGGCGGTCCTGGTGATGGGCGGCGGTCACGGCGTCGATCAGGTCTTGTTCGCGAAACGGTTTGGCGAGGAAATCCACGGCACCGGCCTTCATCGCCCGCACGGTCATGGCGATGTCACCGTGGCCGGTCATGAACACGATGGGCAGATGGACGTTGGCCGCGGCCAGCGCCCGTTGGCACTCCAGGCCGCTGGTGCCTTGCAGCCGTACATCCAGAACCAGGCAACTGGGCAGGTCGGGCCTGGAATGGTTCATGAACTGTGCGACCGAATCGAACAGATGCACCTGCAGGCCGATGGAGCGCAGGAGGCTGCCGAGGGATTGGCGCAGCGGTGCGTCGTCGTCAACGATATAGACGATGGGCTCGTTGCCGATGACCGGGTTCGTGGGCTGCATGGCGTTCATTGCCCGCTCCCCGACAGAGCGGTGCCCGTGAGCCGCGGCAGCGCGAACCTGAACGAGGTGCCTTGGCCGGCCTCGCTGGTCGCCCAGATCCTGCCGTCATGGAAGTCAATGATGGACCGGCAGATGGAAAGGCCCATGCCCAGGCCGTTTTCCTTGGTGGTAAAAAATGCATTGAACAAGGACGGCAGGACCTCGGGGGCAATGCCGGTTCCGTGGTCAGTCACCTCCAGCAGCACTTCGTCATCCTCCATCCAGGTGCGTATGTGCAGGGTTCGTTCGTGTACCTTGACTGCGTCCATGGCGTGACAGGCATTGATGATCAGGTTGATGATCACTTGCTGCAGTTGCACCCGGTCTGCGCTGACATGGCTGTCGGTCGCTGCCAGGTCCACCTTCGCCCGGACCTTATGATGAGCCAGTTGCTGCTGGACCAGGTTCAGGGTCTCGCGGACGATGTCGTCCAGCCGCTCAGGCTGGCGCACCGGGTCGCATTTGCGCGACAGCGCCCTGATACCGCTGATGACCTCGCTGGCGCGACAGCCGTTGGCGACGATTCGGTCGAGGCAATCCAGGGCTTCCCGGAGATCGGGCTCCGGACGTTTGAGCCAGCGGCGGCAGGCCTCGCCACTGCTGGTGATGGCCGTCAGTGGCTGGTTGACCTCGTGGGCGATGGACGCGGCCATTTCCCCCAGGGAGGTCAAGCGCGTGACGTGGGCCAATTGGCTCTGGGCGCGGAACAATGCGTCTTCGGCCTGCTTGCTGGCGGTGACGTCCATGAGCGCGCCCAAGTACTGGAAACGGCCATGCTGGACGAGCAGGGGGCTGGCGATCATGTGGATGTGCTTGATGCGCCCATCAGGCATCAGCAGGCGCAGCTTGACCTCGATCTGCGGTTCGCCAGCGGCGGCCTGTTGGAAAACCCCGCGTGCCAATTCCAGGTCTTCAGGGTGGGTGCGCGCCAGCATCATCGACACCGTCGGTGTCTTGTTGGGCGAGTACTCGAAAATCCGTGCCGACTCCTCCGACCAGGTCAACGCTTGTCGATCGCCGCGAAAGCCTACGCTGCCGGTCTGGCTCAGGCGCTGGGCGCCGATCAGGTAAGCCTCGTTGTGCCGCAGGCTGTCGGAAGCCTGCTTGCTGCGCAGCGCCAGGAACGCAATGGCGGACAGTGCGGTCAGGCAGCGGAAGAAGCCGGTGGTTGATTCCCAGCGGTGATAGCCGCCGTTGTACAAGAACATCGCGGTGAGCAAACCCATGCACATCAGCGCGACGGTGATCACCAGATTGATGGAGAACAGGTTGGCCGCCATCAACAACAAGGTGATGTACAGCAGGGTCGGCGCCAGGTCGGAATGGGTTTCGGAGTTGATGATGACAATCCCGCAAGCCACCACCAGGCCTACGAGCCAGCCGAGGGCGTTGACCAGCGGATGGCTGCTGATTCCCATCGACAGTCGCGGCCCCCTCTGGCATGGGGTGTATCGCAGGCTGTCATAGACGTTCTTGAGCATCGCGGAGGGTAGGGGCACGCTGGCAGACCTTTTGTTTTTACGTGGTCTCGCTCTGGGATTTCGGGGGACAGAGCATCGGTTCGTATCTTAGAAGCGCCGCTTGGGCTGAGGTAGGACATAAAACCCTGAAATTGCGCCAGGCCGTGCCAACACCTCCTTTGTGGCGAGGGGGTTGGGCATATACCGAAGTATCGATGATGTTGCCCAAAGGGTGGGGTGAGTGTCCCCACGTACAACAGACACTGGCTTGCCTCGGGAATTACGCTGTCAACACCTCGTCGCCGTAGGCCTTGATGGAGGGCGCAGGCGATGATCTTGTCCACTCCTGACTCAATGGCCTGGCGCCTGGGGCGACGACGATGATGAACAGAAATGACCTGCGTCGTGCTGACATCAATTTGCTGGTGGTCTTCGAAACCATGATGCACGAGCGAAACGTGACCCGCGTCAGCGAAAAGCTGTTCCTCGGCCAGCCAACGATCAGCAGCGCCCTGGCGCGCCTGCGGTTGATGTTCGATGACCCCTTGTTCATCCGTTCGGGGCGGTTGATGGAGCCGACCTCCCGAGCGCGGGAGATATTCTCCAATCTGTCACCGGCGCTGGACGGCATCGCCGCAGCCTTGAGCCGCTGCCAGACGTTCGAGCCAGCCACCAGCGAGGCGACCTTCCATATCGGTCTTTGCGATGACGTCGAGTACGCACTGCTGCCGGAGTTGTTGCGGCGCCTGCGGGTCGAGGCACCGGACACCACCTTGGTGGTGCGCCGGGCCGATCAATGGCAGGTGTCCCAGCTGTTGGCCAGCGGCGAGATATCCCTGGGCATCAGCCCGACCCTGGAGCTGCCGGCCAATGCCCGGCGCAAGATGCTGCGGCCGATTCGACCGATGCTATTGCGCGCCGATTCGCAACCCGGCGAACTGACCCTGGATGAATTCTGCCGTCGGCCCCATGCCGTCGTGTCGTCCATGGGCAATGTCATCGATGACTCGGACCGCGCGTTATGCCTGATGGGCCGACAGCGCCGGGTGGTGTTGACCGTGCCGCAGTTCAGCGCTTTGCCCGTGCTGTTGGCCGAGAGCGACATGATTGTCATCGTGCCGGATTACGTTGCCCAGGCGATGGCGATGACGACCGGCATGCGGGCTCAAGCGGCCCCGATCTGCTTGCCCCAGCACGAGCTGTCGATGGTCTGGCGTGGCGCTTCGCACAATGATCCGGGCGAGCGTTGGTTGCGTTCCCGTTGCAGCGCACTCCTGGCTGAGCAGGACGACTCGCAGGCGCGATCCAGGAAAGTGGCCTGACAGAACCGTAGCGCAAGTTTCGCGCTCAACGGGAAAACCGGTTGCGATACTCTCGGGGGGAAATCGACAGGTGGCGCTGAAATGTGTGACGCATTCGTTCCTCGTCACCGAAACCGCAGGCGTGGGCGATCTGGTCGATGTTGCGCCGAGAGTCTTCCAGCATTCGCCGCGCGGCCTCAAGGCGGAACATCTCGATGGCTTTGGCCGGGGTGCGGCCGGTCTGGCGTTTGTAGACCCGGGCAAAATTGCGCGGGCTCATCCTGGCCTGGCGGGCCAGTCGCTCGACGGTGAGGTTGTTGTCGTCCAGGTGTGCGCAAATCCACACGTGCAACTCATCGAATCCGGCGCTCTCCTGCATCTGCAATTGCAGCAGTTGGCTGAACTGCGCCTGTCCGCCGGGGCGCTTGAGAAACACCACCAGCTCACGGGCCACCTGCAAGGCCACGTCGCGACCGCAATCGGCTTCGACCAATGCCAGGGCCATGTCGATGCCGGCGCTGACACCGGCCGACGTCCATACGTTGCCCTGCTGGATGAAGATCGCATCGAGATCCACCTCAACCGACGGGAAATCACTCCTGAGCATCTCGCACATGGCCCAATGGGTGGCGGCCCGGCGTCCGTCCAGCAAGCCGGCCTGGGCCATGAGGAAGGTGCCGCTGCACACCGATGCGGTGCGCCTGGCCTGGACCGAGGCATTGCGCAGCCATTGCACCAGGTCGACACAGTCGATCATCGCCTGTCGTATGTCCGGTGCGCCGGGGACGATCAGCGTATCGATGAGCGTCCCGTCGAGCTCATGCAGGGCACGGGTATCCACGACCAAGCCTTCGGCGCTTTGCGTCAATCCGCCTGCCAGGCTGGCGGTGTGCATGGTGTAGCCGGGCAGGCCGCGTTCGGTCATGGCTTTGGTGGCGGCCCAGAACACCGTTTGGGCGCCGGTCAGGTCCAGCAAGCCCATCTGCGGATAGGCCAGGAATACCAGGGTGCGCGGTTGGGAAATGGACTCGGCGGCGAGGCCGACATCCAGGGACATCTCGTTCATGATCGTTTCGCGCTGGGTGTTTGTCAGGGACGGTGAAGGAGTCTATCCGTTTTCGGCACAATTGAACGAGCGACCTACCAGGCGGAATGGAACTTGCCTGAGCTTTGACCCATAAGCCCTGGAATCATCAAAGGTCGGGTCAATGAATAATGACAACATGGCGCAGCCAGCGGTCTCGTCGGAGGGGCTGCCGATGCTACCGATCAATCGGTTCCGCACCACAGACATCGACGAGCATGCCCGGAACATGGGCGGTTGGCAGGTTTGCTATGACCAGTTGACCCCCGGGCGCTTCGACGGCGAGTTGATCGAGTTCCGCTCGGAGTGGATGCAACTGGTGCGCGACCGCTCTAATCAGGCCCTGACCAAGCAAGGCATGGCCTGGGAGGGTGCCATCACCTTCAGCGTGCCGCTGAGTGCGGACGGGCCGGTCTTCTGCTCCGGGCACCCGATTGTCGAGCCCAGCCTGTTGGTCGCCCGTGGGCATAACCTGCCCGAGTTGCGCACGCCCCAGCATCTGGATCTGCTCGGTGTCGCCATCGACGAGCAGGCGTTGGAGCATGTGCTGGAACGTCAAGGCAGCCGCTTTCGAATTACCGATCTTCCCAAGTGTTACCGTCTGGGCAACTCGACGCTGCCCGCCGAGCTTGCGGCGTTATTCGATGAGCTTGAAGGGGGGGAGCAGGGGCGTGACTCATTGCTGGGTTACGAGTCGATTCGTCGTGGCCTGCGTGACACGGTGATGCTGCACCTACTGGACCTGGTGGCACCGGACGAGGCGCCGCCGCTCAACCCAACGGCACGCAAACGCATGGTTGACCGGGCTCGGGAATACGCACTGACTCACGTCGACGAACCGCTGTCGATCCTTGACCTGTGCAACCACATCGGCGCCAGTCGGCGCAAATTGCAGTATTGCTTCCAGGAAACCCTGGGCATCAATCCGGTGGCCTATTTACGGGCGTTGCGCCTCAATGCCGTGCGCCGTGAACTGCGCAACGGGGATCAGGCCCTGGGCGTGCAGGAAGTGGCTGCACGCTGGGGCTTTTGGCATTTGAGCCGGTTTTCCAGCGACTATCGGACCCTGTTCGGCGAAACACCTTCCCAAACCCTGCGTCGCACGCATCTGTGCTGAAAACGGATAACGGCTGACCGGCCGGCTCCCTAGGATGACCCCAACACCACAGGGTTGGAGGGGCATTCGATGAATCAAAATAAAAAAGCAAACGCCTGGCGCTGTACTTGGTTGACCTTGGGGCTGATCGGTGTGGGTGGCGCTGCCCATGGCACCGAAAACGGCGCGCCGACCACGGCGGTTGGGGTCTATGATTTCGGCGCGGGCATGATGCCGCCAGCCACGCCCTTTGGCACCGTCGGCCTGCGCACCGCGTTCTATTCGGCCAACGTGCAGAAGGACCGCCACGGCAAGTCCGTGGACAACAATTTCTCCCTGGATGTGCTGTCCATCGGCGTCGCCTATATGCGCATGACCGATTACACCGTGCTGGGCGCCAAATATGGCTTCGGCACCGTGGTGCCGTTTTTCCAGATGGACGCTTCGGTACAGGTGCAGACGCCAATCGGTCCGCTGGATCTTGCGGCCGATCCGTTTCGCATGGCCGACATCCAGCTGTTGCCGGTGATCCTGCAGTGGACTCTCTCGCCCAACCTGTTCGTCAACACCCAGTTCCAGATCCAGGCACCGACTGGCGACTATGACAAGAATCGCCTGGTTTCGCCGGGGCTCAACCACTGGACCTTTTCGCCGATCCTCAACGCCACTTACATCTCCGACAGCGGTTTGGAAGTGTCTTCCAGTTTTGAAGTCGACATCAACACGCGCAATCGGGCCAC
This sequence comes from Pseudomonas sp. Q11, assembly GCF_024494355.1. Lineage (GTDB taxonomy): Bacteria > Pseudomonadota > Gammaproteobacteria > Pseudomonadales > Pseudomonadaceae > Aquipseudomonas > Aquipseudomonas hefeiensis. The sequence continues at coordinate 34,215 of NZ_JAKNQY010000006.1, forward strand.
TGACTACAAGAACGGTGTCGAGTACCGCCACGAATTCGCGGTGGGCCAACACGTCGGGCCATGGACTGTGGGCGTGGGCGGGTACTACTACCGCCAGTTCAGCGATGACGATGCGCCGGGGCTGCAAGCGGGCAATCGCGCCCGGGTGATGGCCGTCGGGCCGGCGGTGAGCTACTTCAAGCCGGGTATGCCGCCTGTGTGGTTGCACGTCTACAAGGAGTTCGACGCGCGTAACCGTGCCGAGGGCTACACCACGGCGCTGCGCATTTCTCACAGTTTCTAAGGGGGGCTCCCATGAACCAATCAAGTTCCGTTTCAACAGCCGCAGCCCCGTCACGCCAGGCCACGGGTCGGCGTGAAGGACTGGTGCTGATGCTCGGCAGCAGCCTGACCATCATGGGCTCGGTGATGGTCGCACCTATCTTGCCCCGTTTGGGCGCCGAATTCGGCCCTATGGAACCGCGGGCCGATCTGCTGGTGCCGTTGGCGATCACCGGACCGGCCCTGACGATTGCCTTGTGCGCGCCGTTGGCCGGTTGGCTGGCGGACCGGGTCGGGCGCAAGGCTCTGCTGGTGATTGCGACGTTGCTCTACGCGGTGCTCGGCGCGCTGCCGGCGATGCTCGATAACCTGCCGGCGATTGTCGGCACCCGGTTGCTGTTCGGCTGCGCCGAGGCGGCGGTGATGACCTGTTGCGCGACCCTTATTGCTGACTACTGGCACGGCGAAGAGCGCTTGCGCTATGTCAACCGGCAAGTGGTGACCATCGGCCTGGTGGGGGCGCTGTTCTTTGTGGTGGGCGGGGCGCTCGGGGAGCATTCGTGGCGCTCGCCGTTCCTTTTGTACCTGCTGCCATTGTTGCTGGTGCCCGCAATGATGAAGGTGCTGTGGGAGCCGTCGATGATCAGGCGGCCGAGGGCCGAGCAGCCAGCGGACGAATCGGGTCCGGCCAAGGTCGCGGTGCGGTCGCTGATGGTCGGTTACCTGATGATTCTGGGCGGCATGGTGCTGACCTTCATCGTGCCGATCCAGGCGCCGACGCTGTTGGTCAGCCTGGGCATCACCTCCAGCACGCTGATCGGCATGGCGGCAGGCTTGAGCCTGCTGGCGACCCTGGGCGGTTCGTTGATGTGGCCCTTGCTGCGCCGTCGCTTCGGCATTGCCGGTTGCAACGCGCTGTTGCTGAGTCTGATAGGGCTCGGGCTCTGGCTGCTGATGCGCGCCCAGAGCTACAACGCCGTGCTGGTGGCGGTCTTCATCCAGGGCCTGGGTTCCGGATTGCTGGTACCCAACGTGATGGCTCCCGTGATGAATGCCTTGACCGCCAGCACCCGCGGTCGCGGGCTGGGAGGGTTCACCTCGTTTCTGTACATCGGCCAGTTCGTCAGTCCGCTGGTGGTGGCCTCTGTGGGCGCCTTCGCCAGCGATCTGCGCCAGTCGATCCAATGGCTGGCAGTCGCCAGTTTTGCCGCCGCGCTGCTCTGGATCGCTGTCGGCCTGCGTACTCGAGGCCATGGTCAGGCGACCACTCTCGGCTCCCGTCAATCGTCATGAAACAAGGAATCTGAAGCATGGGCATGCAAGACATCCACCACTTGATGGACAACGAAGACGCCAGCGCACTGGCCGAGTGGGTCAGGCGCGGCGAGATCCGCCCCGGCGAACTGCTGGAGGCGGCCATCGAACGTCTTGAACGGGTCGAGCCGCAACTCAATGCCGTGGCCGAGCGGTTATACGATTCGGCACGGGAAGCGGCCAACACGCCTCAGGTCGGGCAGGGCCTGTTGGCGGGCGTACCGACGTTGATCAAGGACCTGTTTTCACCCGTTGCGGGTGCAGCGATGACCAACGGCTCACGCTCATTGGGCGATTTGCGGGCGGATTTCGAATCCGAAGTCGTCACCCGCTTGCGACGGGCGGGCTGTCAGGTGCTGGGCACCAGCACCTCACCGGAGTTCGGTACGTCGTACTCCACCGAATCTTCGCGTTTCGGCGCCACCCGAAACCCTTGGAGCACCCGGCATAGCGCCGGTGGTTCCAGCGGTGGTGCAGCAGCGCTGGTGGCGGCCCGGGTAGTGCCGTTCGCCCACGGTAACGATGGCGGCGGGTCGTTGCGGGTGCCGGCCTCTTGCTGCGGGGTATTCGGCTTCAAGCCCAGCCGCGGCCTGCTGCCGTCCGGGCCGATGGTCGGCGAGGGGTGGGCGGGGATGGGCACGCCCCATGCGATCACCTTGTCAGTGCGCGACAGCGCCGCGTTATTGGACGCCACCGCCGGAATGGATCTGGGAGCGCCCTATGCCGCGCCGGTCCAGACGTTGCCCTATGTGACGGCGTTGCAGCGCGATCCGCAACCGTTGCGCATTGCCCTGGTGGAGCAACTCGGTCCCTGGCCGACATCGCCACAAAGCCTGAAGGCCGTAGGCGAGGCGGCGCGGTTGTGTGAATCCCTGGGTCACCGTGTCGAACCGGTCACCCTGCCGGTGGTACTGCCGGAGTTTCTCGACCAGGTCTTCACTATCATCGGGGCAAGCACTCGCCATTACGTTGACCTGCTGGGCCAGATGCGCGGATCCGCGGTACAGGCCGAGGAACTGGAGGTGCGCACCCGGATCATCCTGCGGGACAAGGGCAACGTCAGCGGCGCCCAGTACGCGGCCGCAGTGGAATGGATTCATGCCCTGGGCCGGCAACTGGCGATGTTCATGCACGATTACGACCTGATCCTCACCCCGGTCCTGGCCCGTGAACCGGTACCGATTGGCGAGCTGGACGTTGAGGACGTGTGTATGAGCCTCGACCAACTGGTGGAGCGCTACCACAGCTACTCGCCATTCACCGCGCTGTTCAATGCCAGCGGCCAGCCGGCGATGTCCGTGCCGTTGTCCTGGAGCAGCAATGGCCTGCCGATGGGCGCGCACTTCGCCGGTCGCTTTGGCGAAGAAAGCACCTTGCTGGCCCTGGCCGCGCAACTGGAACGCGCTCAGCCGTGGCGTGGCCGGGTGCCCGCGGTGAACGCTTGTCGTGGTTGAATGCGGCGATGTTTCAATAAAGTGAAGCGGGCCGGCTCGAAGAACGGCACATCCAGCGTCGATGGGTCGCCGATCTCGATGCCTGATCGGGCCCGCTTCCCACCATTCAGCCGTGCCCCACCCGAAAGCGCTGATCAAAATCCTCCGCCAACTGCGCCAGGGTGATGCTGCCCAAACGCTTGAGCAGCAACGCCTGGGCCTCATCGAATGCATCCGTCAGCGCTGCATTCACCGCTTGTTCCACCAGGCACTGCGGGTGATCGGTGGACAGGCCAATGGCAAAAATCGACGTGCTGCCCAAGGCCTGATGGATGTCGAGCAAGGTCATCTCTGCCAGGGATTTGCTCAGCGTCCAGCCGCCGCGATGGCCTTTCTCTGACGTGACGTAGCCCTGTTCCTTGAGCAGCGCCATGGTCCGGCGCACCACCACAGGGTTAGTGCCGAGCATCTGCGCGATGGTGTCGGACGTGGCGGATTGCTGGTGACGGTCCATGTGGATGAGTACATGAAGCATGCGGGACAGGCGAGTGTCGTTTCTCATGGTAACGGCGTTGTTCTGTTGTTGAGACGGGGCTGAGTATCGCCTGTAATTGCAAAAGTTACGAGATCGTTGACAGGGGCTTTTCAAGGAACTTACGATGTGTCGAGACTTTAGCGGTTCTTCGAAAACCACCTTGGAGAGAGACCATGGGCTACGACGTCATCATTACAGGCGGCAGTTACGCGGGTATGTCGGCAGGACTTCAACTGGCACGGGCCCGGCGAAAGGTGCTGGTGATCGATGGCGGACAACGCCGCAACCGGTTCGCCGCGACTTCCCATGGTTTTCTCGGACAGGACGGCCGCGCGCCCGCTGACATCGCCGAGGATGCCCGTGCCCAGCTCATGGCGTATCCGACGGTGGAGTGGGTCTCGGACACCGTGGTCCAGGCCCGCAAGGAGGAGGGCGGCTTCACCCTGGAAACCGCCCGCGGGCAACGTTTCAATGCCCAACGCTTGCTGTTGGCCACCGGGGTGATCGATGACTTGCCGGCGGTGCAAGGGCTGGCTGAGCGTTGGGGCAAAAGCGTGTTCCACTGTCCTTACTGCCACGGCTATGAGTTGGACCAGGGGCCGATCGGCGTGCTGGCAACGTCGCCAATGTCGCTGCACCACGCCTTGATGCTTCCCGACTGGGGGCCGACGACGTTCTTCACCAATGGCGTATTCGAGCCGGACCCGGAGCAGCGGGCCAGCCTGGAGCTACGTGGGGTGACGCTGGAGGCCGAACCGGTCGAGCGCATTGAAGGCGAGCGGGCGAATGTGGTTCTGGAAGGCGGGCGGGTGGTCGCCATTGATGGTCTGTTCGTCTTGCCCCGTACCCGCGTGGGCAGCTCGTTGGCCGCCTCTCTGGGGTGTGAATTCGAGGACGGCCCGCTCGGCGCCTTCATCCAGACTGACATGACCCGGGAAACCAGCGTGCCGGGGGTGTTTGCCTGTGGTGATGCGGCCATGCCGTTCGGCTCGGTGGCACTGTCCGTGGGCGATGGCGTGCGGGCGGGATCGGGCGTGCACCGATCGTTGATCTTCGGCGCACACTGAAAACCCGTTCCCCGCCCTGAACCCTAAACCTGTACCGCCCCGGTCGCCACGGCGAAGGCGAGCATCACCAGGCTGACGCCCCAGGCCCAGAAAAAGGTGTAGGCCATGTGTTTGCGTAACTCCACGCCGGACAATGCCAGGGCCAGGTATACGCTGGGCACGACCGGGCTGATGGAGAAACCGGTGTTTTCACCGATCAGCATGGCCCGGGCAACGGCCTCGAGGGGGACACCCGCGGCCGCGGCGACGTCCCTGATCACCGGCAACAGCGCAAAGTAGTAGGCGTCCGGTGAAAAGATCATCCCCAGGGGGACGCCAAAGAACCCGACGATCACGTGCAGGTACTGGGCGGAGCCGCCAGGCAGAAAGTCGATCAGTGCCAAGGCCATGCCATCGGACATTTTGGCTCCGGACAGCACACCCAGCAACACGGCGGCGGCCATCATCACCAGCACCATTTGCAGCGCGTCGGATGCGTGGGCCTTGAGGCGTTCGGCCTGGGCATCCAGGGAAGGGAAGTTCAACGGCAGGGCGATGCCCAATCCCACCATGAAACAGGCATACAGGGGGAAGATGCCGGTGAACAGGCAAGCCAGGATCGCGCTGGTCAGGGCTACGTTCAGCCAGTACCGCAGGTCCCGGGGCGAGAGGCCGAACTCGCGACCTTCGGTGGGCAGGCTGTCCAGATCGACGCTGGCGGCCGCTCCCAATGACATCGGTCGACGGCGTTGGGCTCGCGAGCCCAGCACTGTCGCCACCAGCAACATGCAAACCAGCCCCACCAACTGCACCGGCAGCAAACCTAGCCAAAGCTCGGTGGCATCAAGCCCGGATACTGCCGCGGCCCGGGCAGTGGTGCCGCCCCAAGGCACCATGTTGATCACTCCGGCGGTGGTGCCCACCAGGCACAACAACATTGCTGGATTCATGTTCAGGCGCTTGTACAACGGCAGCAGCGCCGGAATGGTCAGCAAAAATGTCGCGGCGCCCACCCCGTCCAGATGCACCACGGACGTCACCAGCACCGTGACCAGTGCCACGGCCAGCGGTTTGCCGCCGGTGCTGCGGATCAGCAGGTTGACCAGCGGGTCGAACAGCCCGCGATCACGCATGATCCCGAAGAACAGAATGGCAAACAGAAACAGCGCGGCGGTAGGGGCTACGGTGATCAGCCCGGCCTTGATGAATTCGCCGATTTGTCCGGGGTTGAAACCGGCCAGCAGGCAAGCGGCGACGGGAAGGGTGGTGAACGCGACGACGGGACTGATCCTGCGCAGCAAAATCAGCCCGATGATGACCAGCATCATCAAAAAACCCAACGTTGTAATCATGGTGCAGCCTCTCTTTTTATTGTTGTCGACGGGACGGGCGCGCGAGTCTTTCAGCCCTGTGGTCGGGGCAGGCGCAGGGACAGGAGCAGATAACTCAAACTTTTGCCATGGCGATCAAGGCCGCAACTGAGGTTTACGCCGCCTTCCAGGGCGTCTTCGAGGACGAAATTCAGTGCATGCAGGTTCGGCAGTTCATAGCGATGCACCTTGGCAGGCTGGCGTGTGGCGAATTGCTCGGCGACTCGTTCGCAGGTCAATTCGCGCAGCAACCATGGGTAGTGCGCCGGATCGAGGGGAAATACCGCAATGCTGAGGATATTGCCTTTGTCTCCGGCACGCGCGTGGGCGAAGTCGGCGAGGGTGACCAGGTTCATCAGTACCACTCCAGGGTCGTGTGAATTTCGCTGCGCGGCAGCAGGAAGCTGCGGGTGGTGACGGCTTCAGCGAGGTGCCGGCGAACACCTCCACCGCCGGCCGGACCGTTGGTGTAAAGCGACTCCACCTCAGCTAACAGGGTCTGGACCATCGCCTGGTCGGTATGGGTCAGGCCGACGCGCACACGCACATCGTCGAGGGCCGGCGCCAGCGCCAGTCTTTGTTCCAGATAGCGGCCACTGTGGTCATTGAACAGACTGGCGACACCCGACAAATCGATCCACGGCTGTATGCCTGGCGCCAACCGGTCGAAACGCTGCAGCAGAATCTCCCGGGCCAGGGCGGCACGGGCCACGGCACCGGGACCGGCATAGGAAATTTCCGCTTCGCCGAACCAGAGACCACGCACACCAGCCAAGCCCTTGAGCGTATCGGGGCGCGGATGGCCCAGCAGGCCGCTGATCTCAACGCGGTCATCACCCAGGTCCCGGACGCGGGCCTGACCCAGGTCCAGCACCACATCCGGGGTCAGATAGCGGCGCGGATCATGCACCTCATAAAGCAATTGTTCCTTGACTGTTTGCTCGCTGACACGCCCTCCGCAGCCCCGGGTTTTACCAATGATCAAGCGCCCATCCTGATGGATTTCGGCAATCGGACAACCGAGGTTCGCCGGGTCCGGGATCTCTTTGATCCCAGGATGGGCAAAGTACCCGCCGGTGACCTGGGTGCAGCATTCCAGCAAATGCCCGGTCGCGGTGGCGATGGCCATCTTCTGCCAGTCATCGGCAGCCCAGCCCAGCCCATGGCGAATTGCGCCCACCGCCAGCGAAGGATCGGCCACTCGCCCGCACAGCACGATGCCGGCACCTTCTTGCAGCGCCGTATGAATGCCGTCGGCACCGGTGTAGACATTGACCGACACCACATCTGCCGGGGCCAGGGGCAGCCATTGCTTGAAGCGCGGCGTGGCTTCTTCCAGCAGGTCATCGCCCAGTACGCAGGCAATTTTCAATGTCGGATAGCGTCCTGCCAAGGTTGCCCGCAGGCGCTGTGCGGCGGCTCTGGGGTTGGCTGCACCACCGTTGGTAATGATGGGGATGCCGGCTTCGATACACACATCCAGCATCGGCTCGAGGAAATCGAACAGGCGCGAGGCGTATCCGGCTTGGGGATCGAGCCCTCTGCGCAGCTGCGCTTCGGCCAGTGTCCGTTCGGCCAGCAGTTCCAGCATGATGTAGCGCTGACCGTTTCGTTGCGCCAGATCCTGGGCCAGGCGCAAGGCGGCGTCTGGGCGGTCATTGGCGAAACCGGCGCCGCATCCGACGAGAATTGTTTTTGTCATGTCCGTTTCCACTGATGGGATGGCCCATAGTGGCGGGCATGGATTGTTCTGTGAATTTTAAAGGTAGAATCAATTGATCCATTATTTTTATAAGTGCGGCCATGAACGTTTCTTTCCGGCAGCTTCGTGCCTTTATCCTGATCGCTGAAACCTCAAGCTTCACTCGCACCGCTGAACAGCTTCACCTGTCCCAACCGGCGCTGAGCTACAGCATCCGCAAACTGGAAGAGACCATGGGGTTGCAGTTGCTGGCGCGTAACACCCGCAGTGTCGAGTTGACGCTGGCCGGCGAACACTTCCTGCCCCAGGCCAGGCGCATGCTCAGGGATATGGACGATGCCGTACGGGACGCCCGCGACACCCTCAGCCTGAGTCGCGGCTCCCTTCGCCTGGCGGCACTGCCCACGGCGGCCGCTTCGTTCCTGCCAGTCGTCATCGCCTCGTTCCAGCGCGTACACCCCGGTGTACGGGTGAGCGTATTGGATGGCCGGGCCGGCGAGATCATGGGTTGGGTGCAGCGCGGCGAGGTGGACGCGGGCATTACCTCGTTACCCGACGACCTGTCCGGGCTCAGCTTCGAGCGTCTGTTGGATGACAATCTGGTGTTGCTGACCCACAAGGATCATCAGCGCGACAGCCTGGACGACTGGAAGCGCAGGCCCTACATCGCCCTGACCCCCGACACCAGCATCCGCCCCTTGGCCGACGCAGCGTTGCGCTATCTGAACGTCGAGCCTGAGCCCGCCTGGGAGGTGGCGCACATGAGCACTGCGACTGCGCTTGTGCGCGAAGGGTTGGGGTTCTCCCTGCTGCCGGCCAGTTGCACGGCGGTGTTCAATATTGGTGAGCAGTGTGCGGTGATTGCCATCGACCAGCCCGGCAAGCGGTCGATCGGCCTGTTGCAACGCAAGCCAGTGGCCCAGTCACCGTCGCTGAGCCACTTCATGCTCCATTTGCGGCAAACGTTGCGCCAATAATGACAGTTCCGTCGTCATCGCGAGCAGGCTCGCTCCCACAGATTGTTCCATTTCGTGTTCGTCATAGAACCCTTGTGGGAGCGAGCCTGCTCGCGATAGCGGGATTCGCGTCAGTGCCAGGCGATCTGGGTAACCACTATTGGGTGCCAAACATCGCTGTCCAATAAATCCCTGCATCGCTTTTCGGGTCTACCGCATAGCCTGCGCCCAGCTCTTTGAACTGCGGGTTCATCAGATTGGCGCAATGTCCGGGGCTCGCCAGCCAGCCGTCCACCACTTTAAGGGCGGTGTCCTGTCCGGCGGCGATATTCTCGCCGATCAATTGGCCGAGGTAACCGGCCAGTTCGGCGCGGTCGCCCGGCATGCGGCTGTCGCGATCCTTATGGTCAAAGAAGTTGTTGTTGGCCATGGCGCGGGTGTGGGTCACGGCGGCCAGAGCCAGCGTCGCGTTCCAGGCCAGCGGAGTCGTGGCCGTGAAGGCTTCGGTGCCGCAGCGGCGCGGCTGGGCACGAGCACTGTTGATCAGCTTCAGCAGCTTCTGGCCTTCGGCTTGCCAGTCTCCCAGGCGCGCCGACAACAGCGGACGCGCCAACACGATTCGCCATTCGCGATCCAGGCGACTGACGCCGATATCGACGAACTGCGGGTCCAGCACCACCCGGCAGAAGCTTTCCTGCACGGCCTTCATCGCGGCTTGCGCGTCCCGTGGCCCGGACAGGCTGATGGCCTGCACATTGACCATTGGATAGGCCGTGCGCGCCAATGCCTGTTGTAGATCGCCAATGCCGTTGGCCGAAAGGATCAGCCGCGAGTCCATGGCCAACGGTGGCAGCTCCAGAGAGGCCTGATCCGCGCAGCTTTGCGACTGGCTGCGGTAAAGGTTGATGGACTCGACCAGTTGCGTCTCTTCGGTGGCCAGGACACTGGTGGCGAAGGCCAGTCCCAGCGACAGCCCGATAAGACGCATGACGGATGAAATGGCACGCATGTAAATCTCCCTTGAGCGGACGGCGCCTATGATGCGCAATTTTTGCCCGGCTGGGGCAACGGTATTCACGCTCTCTTGAAATCCCTTGCAACGGCACCGTTGGGTACCGTTTGGGACAATCCTCAAGTAGTGGGATCAATTTTCAGGCGAATAAGTCCATATCCGTCGATTTAAGGGCAAAAACGGCGAATTATCAGCTCATGTGGCGCGGCCAGGGCGCGCTGACCGATATCTGTTTTGAGGTGGATTACAACAACCTGTCCAACTTCAATCGGCACTTGCGTATCGAGATGCACTAGACCCTGAACTGCTTCAGCAACCCGTTCAATTGCTCACTCAGCGACTTCAGGCGGGTACTCGCCAGGCTCGATTGTTCAGCCGCCAGGGCGGTGCTGTGGGAGAGGCCGGCGGCCTGTGTCACGTTCTGGTTGATGTCTTCCACCACATGGGCCTGTTGCAGCGTGGCGCTGGCGATGGAGGCGTTCAGGCTGTTGAGATTGCGCAGGGCCTGGCCGATGGCGTTGAGGCTGGCACCTGCCAGCCCGGCTTGCTCGATGGTCAATTGCGAAGCACGGCTGCTGTCGCTGATGACTTTCACCGCCGCTTCGGAATGGTTCTGCAAGCGTTCGATCATCGCCTGGATCTCGGCGGTGGACTTTTGCGTGCGCTGGGCCAGCAACCGTACTTCGTCGGCCACCACCGCAAAGCCTCGACCTTGCTCACCGGCGCGGGCAGCTTCGATCGCAGCGTTGAGGGCCAGCAGGTTGGTTTGCTCGGCAATGGAGCGGATCACCTCCAGCACGCTGCCGATCTGGGTGCTTTCGCTGGCCAGGGTGCGGATCACTTCCACGGCCTGGTCGATGGTCTGGGAGAGGCGATCAATCTGCTGCAAGCTGCCGTCGATATTGACCTGGCCCTGCTGGGCCTGGGATTCGGCGTCGCGCATCTCGCTGGCGGCGTGTTCGGCGTTTTTGGCGACGTCTTGCACGCCGTAGGTCACTTCGTTGATCGCGGTTGCCACCAGTTCCATCTGCTGCGATTGCTGCTGGCTGCGCTCCTGGGCCTGGGCGGCGTCGTTACCCAGTTCGTTGGACGATTGCCCCAAGGCACTGGCCGAGTCCTGCAATTGGCTGACGACTTCACGCAATTTGGCGGTAAAGGCATTGAAATGCCGGGCCAGTTGCGTCACTTCGTCGTGGCCATGGGTGTCGAGGGTGCGGGTCAGGTCGCTTTCACCGCTGGCGATGTTGGCCATGGCATTGACCGTTTCCTGCAACGGCCGAACGATGCTGCGCACGATCAGGGTCAGGAGCAGCCCCATGAGCAGGGTAATCGCCAGGCCGATCAGCGAGGCCTTGATCACTTGCGACTGGAACTCGGCTTGCACGTCATCCACGTACACGCCCGAACCGATGATCCAGCCCCAGGGCTCGAACAGTTTGACGTAGGAGGTTTTCGCCACCGGCGCCTCGGCGCCCGGTTTTGGCCAGAGGTAATCCACCATGCCGGCGCCCTTGGCCTTGGCGATGGCGACCATCTCGTTGAACAGCGCAAAACCATTCGGGTCGCGAATCGCCGAGAGGTTCTGGCCTTCGAGTTTCGGGTTGGTCGGGTGCATGACCATGACGGGCGTCAGGTCATTGATCCAGAAGTAATCACTCTGGTCATAGCGCAAGCCGCGCACCGCGCTAAGCGCCTGCTTCTGCGCGACCTCGCGGGTCAGGGTGCCAGCCGTTTCCAGGCCATGGTAATAGCTCAGCACACCGCTGGCAGTCTGGACCACATGCTGGGTTTTCTGCACCTTGGCCTGATACAGGTCGGTGTGGATCTGCTTAAGCATGAACGCACCTAACGTGAACAACATCACGATGGACACGACCAAGATGAGCCACAAGCGTCGGCTGATCGACACACTGCGCAAGCTATTCATACGCTGTCACTCCGGTTTCTTATTCTTGTCATCTACGTTCGCCTGAACCTGGGCGTCCGGCAGGTACGCCTGACTGCCTGGGTCATAACGCGGCAGCGTTATTAAGGCTTGTCTGATAGGATTTCGGCCCCGCGGCGCAAAACCTGAGCCTGTTCCGGTTTTTTCATTGGTTTTTTTGAGAAATCGCAGTCACCGTGCGCCTGCTGTTTACACCTGCATAACGCTTAAATTTTGATGAGACGTGCACCAGCATAGTCTTTTGGGGGATGAATGGATTTGTGGACCGCCTTTCAGGCACTGATTCTTGGCGTGGTAGAAGGCTTGACGGAGTTTCTGCCGATCTCCAGCACGGGGCACCAGATCATTGTCGCGGACTTGCTCGAGTTCGGCGGCGAGCGCTCGATGGCGTTCAACATCATTATCCAGCTCGGGGCGATCCTGGCGGTGGTGTGGGAGTTTCGGCGCAAGATCTTCGACGTGGTGCTGGGCTTGCCCACCCAACCCAACGCTCGTCGCTTTACGGCCAACCTGCTGATTGCCTTCATGCCCGCTGTGGTATTGGGCGTGCTGTTTGCAGACCTGATCCACGAATACCTGTTCAACCCGATCACGGTGGCCACGGCGTTGGTGGTGGGCGGTTTCGTGATGCTCTGGGCCGAGAAGCGCGAGCATAGGGTGCACGCCGAAACGGTAGACGACATCACCTGGAAGGATGCGCTGAAAGTCGGCTTCGCCCAGTGCCTTGCGATGATTCCCGGCACCTCCCGCTCCGGTTCGACCATCATCGGCGGCTTGCTGTTCGGGCTGTCGCGCAAGACCGCGACCGAGTTTTCGTTCTTCCTGGCGATGCCCACAATGGTCGGCGCAGCTGTCTACTCGGGGTATAAATATCGCGATCTGTTCGTGCCGGCGGATTTTCCAGTGTTCGCCATCGGCTTCGTCACGGCGTTCATTTTCGCCATGATCGCGGTCAGGGGCTTGTTGCTGTTCATCGCCAGCCACAGCTACGCAGTATTCGCCTGGTACCGGATCGCTTTCGGCCTGTTGATCCTGGCAACGTGGCAGTTCGGTTGGGTGGACTGGACGGCGGCCCAGCCATGAACCGCCCAGGCCGTGAGCCAGGCAGCGCAGTGCAGAGCTTGCGGCTCAAACTCGTGGTATTTTGCGCTGGTGTGCGCCTTGCCGTTGTTTGGGTCGCTTTTGCTCGGGTTGCGCGCAGAATCCTGGGTGCCCCTGACGGCCTACGGCCTCGTCAGCATGGTGGCGTTTCTGTTGTACTGGAGCGACAAGCGCAAGGCCCGCGCTGACGCCTGGCGCACCCCGGAAAACGTATTGCATGCCGTGGAGCTGGCCGGTGGCTGGCCCGGGGCGTTGCTGGCCCAGCAAGTGTTTCGCCACAAGACCCGCAAGGTGTCGTTTCAGGTGGTGTTCTGGTTCATTGTGTTGCTGCATCAGGTGTTCTGGATCGACCAGTTATTCCTGGGCAGGCAACTGCTGACGCTTTTCTGAGCGTCACGACAGTAGCAAACCCACCTGGGTGCGCTTGGGCAGCTTGCTCACCACCAGTTGGTGGGAACGCTGCAGCAGGCCACGCAGCTCATCGGCGCCCAGCGGGTAGGGCGTCTGCATAATGACCCACTGGGCCCGCGCCAGATAGGGCGCCGGGTGAATCCCGGGGCGGTCGCAATGCCCCAGGAACAGGTCCTTGTCGACCTTGAACGCCAGTGATTCGCCCCGCAGGTTCTGCAGGGCGAACATCTTGTTGCCGGCAATGGAAAACACCCGCACACCGCCCCATTTGTAGTCCTCCCTGGCGCCAGGCAGTCCCAGGCAAAACCGCGCGACATCCTCTTCGCTCAAACTCATATTTTCCTATCCCCACAACCATCGAATGCTTCTACCAAGTGGTCGATCCACGCGCGCACCGCTGGCAGCATGCCGCGTCGATGCGGGTAGACTGCCTGCAGCCAGCCGTCCGGCAGCGACCATTCGGGCAACAACTCCAGCAGTGTGCCGTCCTGCAGTTCCTCCTCGCAATACATGCTCGGCAATAAGGTAAAACCCAGGCCGGCGAGGGCGCAGGCGCGACGGACAATGAAGTCGTCGATGCCCAGCCGGGCTTCCAGGGCCAGTTCGACGGGTTCTGCGTTGGCCTTGAGCAGACGCAGGTGCACCAGGCGATCGGCGTCCAGCGCCCCGAGTACCGGCAACTGCTTGAGATCCTCCGGGGCATTGATCTGCCGTCCTTCGACGAACGCCGGGCTGGCGACCATTATCAGCCGCGCCTGACGCAGCCGTCGGGTCATCAGCAGCGGGTCTTCGTCCCCCAGGTCGCGTACGCGCAATGCCACATCGATGCCTTCGCTCACCAGGTCTACCCGCCGATTGACCAGCATCATTTCCAGCTGCACTTGAGGGAATTTTTCCAGGAAACTGGCGATCACCCCTCCCAGCATCTGATGAGCCAGGCCCACTGGACTGGAAACCCGCAGGCGCCCGCGCGGCTCAGTGGACATGCTCGCCACGGCTTCATCGGCCATCTCGGCTTCCAGCAGCATGGCTTGGCAATGGCGCAGATAACGCTCGCCAACGGCCGTGAGATTCAACTGGCGGGTGGTACGTTGCAACAGTCGGGCGTTAAGGCGCTCTTCCAGTTCAGCGATACGCCGTGACAGCCGCGATTTGGGAATACCCAACAGGCGTCCGGCCGCGGCGAAACCACCGGCTTCGACGACTTTGGCGAAGTAGTACAGATCATTGAGGTCTTGCATATTGAGTTCTATTGTCCTGTCAGTGGAACGAACTATCGCATTAATGCTGACTTATCGGCTATTGGTTTCACCGATAGGATTGTCCTCAATTGATCGCCTGGTCGCGATCCTCACTTGGAGAGCACATACATGAAACTGTTGCACATCGATTCGAGCATCCTGGGCGACAATTCCGCTTCCCGCCAATTGAGCCGTGAAGTGGTTGAAGCCTGGAAAGCTGCCGAGCCGGGCATCACCGTCACTTACCGTGACTTGGCCGCCGACGCCATCAGCCACTTTTCAGCCCAGACGCTGGTCGCTGCCGGCACCAGTGCTGAATTGCGCGACGCAGCCTTGAAATACGAAGCTGACCTCAGCGCTGAAACAATGGCAGAGTTCCTGGCGGCGGATGCGCTGGTCATTGCCGCGCCCATGTACAACTTCACTATCCCGACCCAGCTCAAGGCCTGGATTGACCGCATTGCCGTTGCTGGCCAGACATTCCGCTACGGCGATTCAGGCTATGAAGGTTTGTGTGGTGGCAAGAAGCTGGTGATCGTTTCCACGGCTGGCGGGTTGCATGCCGGCAAGCCGAGTGGCGTGGGTCATGAAGACTATCTGACATTCATGTTCGGCTTCCTGGGCATTAGCGACATCGAAATCGTTCGTGCCGAAGGGCTGAACAAGGGGGATGACTTGCACACCAAGGGCATGCGCGAAGCCAAGTCGAAAATCAGCCAGCAATTCGTCGCTGCATAAGGCTTGTGTAAAAGCACTACGCTCTGCGGGTAACCTCCGAAAAGCCCTGTATTCTCGTCGTCATTGGATGGCTGGAGTGCGGGGCTTTCTTGCTCGCGAAGGCGATGTGTCAGTTTGTGGTGATGTTGGATGTGCCGGCCTCATCGCGAGCAGGCTCGCTCCCACAGGGTTTTGCGGTGTACATGGATTTTGTGTCTGCTGAAGATCCTAAGCCGCCATTACCTGAATAACGGATATACACACAAGAACAAGTAAATACCGGGCCTTCTCAAAACAAAAAACGGCAGTGAACAGCATTACGATCAATAAGGCACGTTTGTGGCCCGGCGACGCAGCAACAAGGTCAAACCCAGTCCGCTGACCGACAGCAACGCGGCAAAGAAGAAGATCGACGAATAACCCAGGTTCAATGCCACCGCGCCCATCAGCGGACCGGCAATCGCCAGCGCCAGGTCGAAGAACACCGCGTAGGCACTCAGTCCTGCGCCACGACTGGTATTCGGCACTTGCTTGATGGCCTCCACGCCCAGCGCCGGATACACCAGCGACAGCCCGAAGCCGGCCAGCCCGGCACCGACCAGGGCGAACGGGGTGGACGGCGCCAGCCACAGCAATACCAGCCCGAGGGTTTCGATGCTCATGCAGGCAATGGCCGAGTTGAAGCCACCGAAGCGGGCAATGCTGGAAATGAACACTAATCGCGCGAGGATGAAGCAGATGCCAAACACCGTCAGGCACCACGCCGCGCCCGTCCAGCCACGACTGACATAAAACAACGTGATGAACGTGGTGAGCGTACCGTAGCCGATCGAGGCCAGGCACAGGCTCGTGCCGTACGGTGCAATACGCCCGAATACCGCCCAAAAAGGCAGGCGCTCGCCGCGAATGACCGGCACCGACGGCTTGTTGCGTATCAACAGCAGCGCCGCACCGGCCAGCAGCGACAAGACGATACCCAGGCTGACAAAGCCCAGCTCACCGACCATCACCACCCCCAGCGGCGCGCCGATGGCAATGGCCCCATAAGAGGCAATGCCGTTCCATGAGATCGAGCGGGCCGTGTGTTCAACACCCACCTGGCCCATGCACCAACTGATGGTACCCACGCCGATCAGGCCCTGGGCCACCCCGAGCAGCAAACGTCCGGCGATCAGGATCAACAGGCTCAGTAGTGGAAAGCTTTGCAGCAGCGTCGAGAGCAATGTCAGCAAACCACTGAGGACGATCCCGGACAGCCCATAAACGATCGCTCGCTTGGTGCCGACGCTATCCGATAGCCGCCCGGCCATGGGTCGACTGAGCAGCGTCGCCAGATACTGGGAACCGATGGTCAGCCCGGCCACCACCGCACTGAAGCCCAACTGTTCATGGACATACCCCGGCAACACGGCAATCGGCAGGCCGATGCAGAGGAAGGCGATAAAGGTATAAAAAACGATGGAGATGATCTGCCAGGTGATCGACAGGGAACTGGGGGCGGGTGGCGGCGTTGGCATGGGGCTCGTTCGCGGGCGGCGGTTAAGAGAGCTTCATCATGGCGTGCGGCGGGAATAAAAGAAAGCAGGCTAACGGTTTGCCCGGGTGGTAATGGCGCGGACGCTATCGCGAGCAGGCTCGCTCCCACATTTTGATCTGCGGCGACCGGCGATATTCGGTCCGCAGCCCCCCTGTGGGAGCGGACTTGCTCGCGAAAGCGGTGTTCAGCTTGCAGAGATGTTGACTGTGCCGCCGCCTTCGCGAGCAAGCCCGCTCCCACAAGGGGCAGATGCAGGATTGCTCCCACAGGTCTTACCCTCGGAAACTAAAAAGCCCTGTCACAACGGACAGGGCTTTTCACTTGCAGCTTGAAGCTTACAACTCATGGCTGCTCTTAAAACAACACACCCTGGCTACGCAGGTAATCGTCATAGGTGCCGCTGAAGTCGATCACGCCGTCGGCGCTCAACTCGATGATGCGCGTGGCCAGGGACGATACGAACTCTCGGTCGTGGCTGACGAAGATCAGCGTGCCCGGGTAGTTTTCCAGCGCCAGGTTCAACGCCTCGATGGACTCCATGTCCAAGTGGTTGGTCGGTTCGTCCATCACCAGCACGTTGGGCTTTTGCAGGATCAGCTTGCCGAACAGCATGCGACCCTGTTCACCACCGGAAATGACCTTGACCGACTTGAGGATCTCGTCGTTGGAAAACAGCATGCGACCCAAGGTGCCACGAACCAGTTGTTCGCCGCCCTGGGTCCATTGGCCCATCCAGTCGAACAGGTTGACGTCGTCTTCGAAGTCGTGGGCGTGGTCCTGGGCGTAGTAGCCCAGCTCCGCGGCGTCGGTCCATTTCACGGTCCCGGCGTCCGGTTCCAGTTCATTGACCAGGGTGCGCAGCAAGGTGGTCTTGCCGATGCCGTTCGGACCAATGATCGCCACGCGCTCGCCGGCTTCGACGGTGAAGCTGAAGTCCTTGAACAACGGCTTGCCATCAAAGCCTTTGGCCATGCGCTCGACAATGACCGCCTGGCGGTGCAGCTTTTTGGTCTGTTCGAAGCGAATGAACGGGCTGACCCGGCTCGATGGCTTGACCTCGGCCAACTGGATCTTGTCGATCTGCTTGGCGCGGGAGGTGGCTTGCTTGGCTTTCGAGGCGTTGGCCGAGAAGCGGCTGACGAACGATTGCAGTTCGGAAATCTGTGCTTTCTTCTTGGCGTTGTCCGACAGCAATTGCTCGCGGGACTGGGTCGCCACGGTCATGTACTCGTCGTAGTTGCCGGGGAACAGGCGCAGCTCGCCGTAGTCCAGGTCAGCCATGTGAGTGCAGACACTGTTCAGGAAGTGACGGTCGTGGGAGATGATGATCATCAGGCTCGAACGCTGGGTCAGCACGTTTTCCAGCCAGCGGATGGTGTTGATATCCAGGTGGTTGGTCGGTTCGTCCAACAGCAGCACTTCCGGGTCGGAGAACAGCGCCTGGGCTAGCAATACCCGCAGTTTCCAGCCGGGCGACACTTCGCTCATCGGGCCGAAATGCTGCTCGATGCCAATCCCCAGGCCCAACAGCAATTCACCGGCACGGGACTCGGCGGTGTAGCCGTCCATCTCGGCGAATTCGGTTTCCAGTTCCGCCACGGCCATGCCGTCTTCTTCGGTCATTTCCGGCAGCGAATAGATGCGGTCGCGTTCGGCCTTGACCTTCCACAGCTCTTCGTGGCCCATGATCACGGTGTCGATCACGGTGAATTCTTCGTAGGCGAACTGGTCCTGGCGCAGTTTACCCAGACGCACGTTCGGCTCGAGCATGACCTGACCGCCAGATGGCTCAAGGTCACCGCCGAGGATCTTCATGAAGGTCGACTTGCCGCAACCGTTGGCGCCGATCAGACCGTAGCGGTTGCCCGAGCCGAACTTGACAGAGACGTTTTCGAACAGTGGCTTGGCGCCGAACTGCATCGTGATGTTAGCTGTAGAGATCAAAGGTTTATCCTGCGGAACATTCAGAGTAGCTAAGGGTGCGGCAGTACCTGTTCAGTACCTGTTTGCGCAGGTCCCGACCGCGCAAAAGCTTCGCGGTCGCAAGCGCAAGGGTCCATCCGGCATAAGAGGACAGCAGCATACGAAGCGCCTGACCCAAATAGACGTACGCCGAAGCCGGAATCCGGTATCGGCCAAAAAAGGGGGCGCGTAATGTTTGGCGGCAATTGTACTGATCTGGCCGCGTTAACGATAGGGTGTAACCCAGGCAAGACAGTTTTTCACAACTCAGGGATAACCTTCTGTTACGAGTTGTGGCTAAATTGCCGTCTCACTTACGCCATTCCCCACACTGTTCGGCTGTGCGGGAAGTGGCAGCCTGTCCACTTTTGATGTGTGCGGATACTGTGAAACTCATCATTGCCGCAATCTATATCCTCTCTATCGGCTATGTGCACCTGCGCGGGCGCGTTCGGCACAAGCTCGGACGCCAGTTGAGCGACCACTCTTCCTTCCTCGCGCCGATCAACTGCCTGCTTTACCTGTGCTCGAAACTGCCCAACAAGCCTTTCCTGAACCCGGCGCAGTTTCCCGACCTGAGTCCGCTGCAGACCCATTGGCAGGAGATCCGTGCCGAAGGCCAGAGCTTGCTGCGAGCGGGGGAGATCAAGCGTTCCAACCAGTACGACGATGTCGGCTTCAATTCGTTCTTCAAGACCGGCTGGAAGCGTTTCTACCTGAAGTGGTACGCCGACAGCCATCCCTCGGCCATGAAACTATGCCCGCGCACCACTGAACTGGTGCAGAGCATCGGCTCGATCAAGGCGGCGATGTTCGCCGAGCTGCCACCGGGCTCCAAGCTGGTTCGTCATCGCGATCCGTATGCCGGGTCCTACCGGTATCACCTGGGCCTGGAAACACCCAACGATGCTGGCTGCTACATCAATGTCGACGGTGAGCATTACCATTGGCGTGATGGCGAGGCCGTGATATTCGACGAGACGTTCATTCATTACGCCCAGAACACCACGCCACACAATCGCATCATTCTGTTTTGCGACGTGGAGCGCCCCATGAGATTTCGCTGGGCCGGAGCATTGAACCGCTGGTTCAGCCGCACCGTGATGGCTGCCGCCGGAGCACCCAATGACGCTGGTGACAAAACGGGTGGTCTGAACCGGGCATTCTCCAGGCTCTACAGGATTCGCCTGCAAGCCAAGGCGCTGAAGAAGCGCAACCGCAAGCTGTATTACTTACAGAAATGGGCTTTCTTCGGCGGCCTGTTGGCGGTCTTTATCTGGATTTGATCGGGTGACTCCCCGTTACATGGATCATTCTTCAGGTTTTTGCGCGTCCAGTTGCTCCCACATTCTGGCTGTGATCCGCTGTCGATGGTTGTATCCCTCCCAAGGATCGGCCCCCAGGCCTTTGGCCCGTTCAAGCGCCGTATAGATATCCCACTGCTGGGCGTTACGCAGACCGTCGAGCTCGGCCCGGGCAATCGGGACGGATACCGGCAGACCTGGCCGAGCGCGCACTGAGTAGGCGCTGACCGTGCTGGCGCCCCGGGCGTTGCGCAGGTAGTCGACAAATATTTTCCCGACACGGTTCTTGGGCCCCATGGTGGCCGTGATGCGCTGCGGTATCTGTCGGGTCATGAACTGGGAGATAGCCTTGGCGAAGGCCTTGACGGTATCCCAGCCTTCACTGCGCGCCAGCGGCACGATGACATGCATGCCTTTGCCACCGCTGGTCTTGAGGAACGCCTGCAAACCCAGTTCGTCGAGCACCGAGAGGGTCATGCGAGTTGCCTCGAGCATGGCGCTCCAAGGCAGCGAAGGATCGGGGTCCAGATCGAGAACGAACAGGTCCGGCGTCTCGATCCGATCATGTGTGGCGGTCCAGGTGTGCAGTTCTACCGTGCCCATTTGTGCCGCGCTGATCAGCGACCGGACGCTGTCAATTTCCATCAGCGCGGCATGGCCAGGATCCAGTCCCGGATCCAGCTGTTTGATGTGGGGAATGTCCAGGCGATCGGCGTGTTTCTGAAAGAATTGCTCCTCGCCAATTCCCTCTGGGGCCCTCAGCAGGGCGATAGGGCGCTGCTTCAGATGCGGCAGGATCCAGGGCGCGATGTCCTCGTAATACTGCGCCAGTTCGACTTTCTGAACGCCACTGACACTGTCGATGACGCGCTCGGGGTGGGAAATATCCATGCCGGCGACCTGTACGACGCGGGTTTTGCCGCGAGGCGTGGCTTTGGAGGGCATGGTTTTTATCGGAACGGGTTGCTCGCGGACAACCTTGTCGGCCGGCGTATCGCTGGGCAGACCCAGGAATGCCGCCTGACGCACCAGACCGTCGTGGGTCCATTCGGCGAACTCGACCTCACAAACCTGGGTCGGGTCCACCCAATGCACGCCGCGACTTTGCGAGTTACTGACGGGTACGGACAGGGGCGAATGGTCCCGTTCCAGCGTGCAGAGTTGCTCGTGGAGCTGTTTGAGCCAGGATTGAGAAAACCCTGTGCCCACGCGGCCGGCATATATCAATCCCTTGGGCCCGTTGACCGCCAGCAACAATGCACCGAAACCACTGCGCCGGCCTTTGGGGCGGGTGAAGCCGACGATCACGAAGGCCTGGCGCAAACGGCACTTGAGTTTGATCCAGTCGGCACTTCGTCGGGACACATAGGGGCTGCCCAGGCGTTTGCCGACCACGCCGTCCAGGGCCAGAGCGTTGGCACTTTCAAAAATGTCGTGCTGGCTGGCGGAAAACGACTCAGAGAAGCGCAGGCGCTTGCTGGTGTTGTTCTTCAGCGCCTTCTTGAGGGCAGCCCGGCGCTTTTCAACCGGCGTCTGGCGCAGGTCGACGCCATTGAGAAACGGCGCATCAAACAGCACATACACCAGGTCGACCGTGCGGCCGATTTCGAAGGCCTGTCGCAGGGCCGCAAAGTCAGAGTGGCCCTGGTCATCGAGCAAGACCAGTCCACCATCAAGCCAGCTGTCGCTCAAATTCAGCTCGGCCAAGGCATCGGCATGCAATTGCAGACGAGCGGTCCAGTCCTGCTGATTGCGGCTGAGCAAACGCACCTCGCCAGCTTCAATGCGGGCCATCAGGCGATAGCCATCGAACTGGACTTCATAACGCCATTCACCGGTGGGGGGCTGCTCCACGGGCGTGGCGCGCTGCGGCAACAAGCGCTCGGGAAGCGAGTTGGCGACACAGGGCTTGTTTTGTCGGGTGCGGCTAGTCTTCTGCTCCGGCTCGGCACCGGACAAACGGGCGTGTTCTCTCTCGGCCTTGGCCATGACGGATTCCCTTGTATTGCGGGCGCTCCGGAGGTTAGCCCCGGGACGCCTTGGTGGCTTTTTTCGCAGGAGCGGACTTACTGGTCTTCGCCGATTTTGCAGAGGTTTTTGCGGCAGGTTTGTCTGGCGTCTTGCCCTTGCCGCCCAGGCTGCGCTTGAGCAGTTCGGTAAGGTCGATGACATCGGCGCTCTTGCGCTGCTCTTCGCCCGGTTCGGTTTCCACCGCCTCGAGCCGGCCTTCCTTGGCTTTTTTCTCCACCAGTTCCATGATCTTGTCTTCGAAGCTGTCCCGGTACTCTTGCGGCTCCCAATCGGCGCTCATGTCCTGCACCAGACGCTTGGCCATCTCCAGCTCCCCCTTGGCCAAGGTTGGCTTGATGACTTCATCGCCCAGCTCCAGGATGTCGAGTTCGCGCACTTCGGCGGGCCAGCGCAGCATCACCAGCACCAGCGCAGACTCCAGTGGCATCAGGGCCGCCAGATGCTGGCGGGTATGCAGCACAACATGGGCCAGGGCCACCTTGTTGGTCTTGATCAGGGTTTCGCGCAGCAAGGCGTAGACTTTGCCGCCGCGTTTGTCTGGCGCCAGGAAGTAGGGCGTGTCGATGTTTTGCAGCGGGATTTTTTCGCTGTCGACGAAAGAAAAGATATCGATGGTCTGGGTGGACTTGGGGTGGGCCGAGCGAATTTCCTCTTCGCTGAGCAGAACGTACTGGCCTTTCTGGTATTGCACACCCTTGACGATATTTTCCTTGGTCACTTCCTTGCCAGTGACCTTGTTCACTCGCTTATAGCCAACCGGGTCCATGCTGCGCTTGTCCAGCCAGTCGAAATCCACACCCTGGGAGGAAGTGGCCGACACCAGCGCCACAGGAATGTGGACCAGTCCGAAGCTGATTGCGCCTTTCCAGATTGCCCGTGCCATGGAGGGGTTTCCTTGCCGGTGAATGAGTCATTCAGGTGACCTTGCGGCCTTCGAAAAAGTTTCCATGGGGCGCCGGTTGACCCGCCCCCGCCTTACCTTCGAGACGCTTGGTTACATCTTCGGACGGACATTTTCCTTAACAACGGCGAACCTGCGGCGTAGCGTGCTTTCGATATGCCTGAATCCAGGAGGTGCTCCGATGAACAGGCTGCTACTGGCTATCATGACGCTATTGCTGACCAGCGCTGCCCAAGCGGCAACGCCTGACCGCGGGGCCATGGTTCTGGCCCAGAACCTGCCAGGTAACAACAATCCCTATAACAGTCCGATCCGCCGGGCCAATCCCAACAGCATGCAGGGGACCCGGCCCAACGTGCCGATGATTCGTAACAACCCGACGGTTCCTGTTCCCCGGCCACCCACGCTGGAGAATGGCGGCATCGGCAATGGTTATCCTCGCTCCGGCCAGCCTGCGGGTTCACCGCCGCCCACGATCAAGTCCCCAGCGCCTGCGAGGAACACCCAGAACGGCAATCGCTAGGCGTTGAGCCTGGTGGTCCCTTTCCACACCACAGAAGGAAGTGTGCATGTTGCGTAAAACACTCCTGGCCGCGTTTTGCGCCAGCGCTGTACTGACTCTCGCCATGCCGGCCTCTGCCGCGCAAACCCGGCAATTCAAGAGCGAGGAGGGCACGGTGGAGGTGACCACCGTGGTCAAGGGGCTCGAACACCCCTGGTCCGTGGCTTTCCTGCCTGACCAACAGGGCATGTTGGTGACAGAGCGAACGGGCAACCTGCGCCGGGTCGGCCCTGATGGCCAGCTCTCGGCGCCGTTGAACGGCGTACCTCAGGTCTGGGCCAGAGGCCAGGGCGGTTTGCTGGACGTCGTGCTGTCGCCGGACTTCAAGCAGGACCGCACGGTCTACCTGTCGTACTCCGAGGCCGGCGATGACGGCAAGGCAGGCACCGCCGTGGGCCGCGGGCAATTGTCCGAAGACCTGCAGAGCCTGAAGAATTTCAATGTGATTTTCCGCCAGCAGCCCAAGCTTTCCACGGGCAACCACTTTGGCTCGCGCCTGGTGTTCGATCGGGACGGCTATCTGTTCATTACCCTGGGGGAAAACAACGAGCGTCCCACGGCCCAGGACCTGGACAAGCTCCAGGGCAAGATCGTGCGCATCTATCCCGACGGCAAGGTGCCGGACGATAATCCGTTTGTCGGTCAGGCAAACGTACGTCCCGAGATTTGGTCCTACGGCGTTCGCAATCCCCAAGGGGCGGCGCTCAATCCCTGGAACGGGACGCTGTGGGAGAACGAGCACGGCCCCAGGGGCGGCGATGAGCTGAATATCATCGAACGCAGCAAGAATTATGGCTGGCCACTGGCGACTCACGGCATCAACTACTCCGGGGCGCCAATCCCGGAAGCCGGCGGCAAGACCGCCGAAGGCACTCTTGGGCCTTTTCACGTCTGGGAAGTGTCGCCGGGGCTGAGTGGCATGGCGTTCTATGACGGTGATCGCTTCACGGCCTGGCAACGCAACGTGTTCATCGGTGCGCTGGTGTCGCGGAATCTGATCCGCCTGGAGCTGGAAGGTGACAAGGTCGTCCACGAAGAACGCCTGCTGGGTGAACTCGGCGAGCGTATCCGCGACGTTCGCCAGGGGCCGGATGGTTTCCTGTACGTGCTGACAGATGATGACGATGGAGCGCTGTATAAAGTCGGGCTAAAGTGATTCGCAACTGCCCATTGACTTGCCTGCCAGCGGCAGGCTAATTTCCAGCCATGACCAGCACCGTATTGCGTAGCCAGCCAAGCATTATTACCGCCATTCCTTATTTGGCGGGCTAGCTGACGGCTGCACCCAACCCGCCTCCGAGGCGGGTTTTTTCTTTCTGTCTCCGGAGTTTTGTCCAAACCAGGAGACCGCCATGACCCCCACACTCCCCGAGCAAGCCCTGCTAGAGCGCTATGTTAAGAAGATCCTGGCCGCGCCAGTGTACGACTTGGCTGTGCGCACACCGCTGCAGGCGGCCCCTGCGTTGTCTGAAGCCTTGGGCAACCGGATCCTGCTCAAGCGTGAAGACCTGCAGCCGACTTTTTCCTTCAAGATCCGTGGTGCCTACAACAAACTGGTACAACTGACCCCGGAGCAACGGGCTCGTGGCGTCATCACCGCTTCGGCGGGCAATCACGCCCAAGGCGTGGCGCTGGCAGCGCGGGAGCTGGGTATCTCGGCCACCATCGTCATGCCGCTGACGACACCGCAACTCAAGGTGCTGGGCGTACGTAACCGGGGTGCCGAAGCCTTACTGCATGGGGAGAGTTTTCCCTTTGCTCTGGAATACGCGTGGGCACTGGCCCGACAGACCGGCCGAGAGTTCGTATCGCCCTACGATGATCCGGATGTGATCGCCGGACAGGGTACCGTCGCCATGGAAATCCTGCGCCAGCACACAGGCAGCCTGGACGCCATTTTTGTCCCGGTCGGGGGTGGAGGGCTGATTGCAGGGATTGCGGCCTACGTGAAGTACCTGCGCCCTGAGGTTCGTATCATTGGGGTGGAGTCGCAACATTCCGCCTGTCTCCAGGCGGCGCTGGCAGCGGGTGAACGGATAAGCTTGCCAAGTGTGGGAACCTTTGCCGACGGCGTTGCTGTTGCGCAAATAGGTGCCTACGGCTTCGACATCTGCCGTTTCTGCGTCGATGAAGTGATAACCGTCACCGACGACCAATTGTGCGCAGCCATCAGAGACATCTATGACGACACCCGGTCGATAACCGAGCCATCGGGCGCCTTGGCGGTCGCCGGCATCAAGCAATACGTCGCCGATACCGGGGCACGGGGCCAAACACTGGTGGCAATCGATTCAGGCGCGAATATCAACTTCGATAGCCTGCGCCATGTGGCGGAGCGGGCTGCTGCCGAAGCCATTTGAAGTTTTTTACGTTACGTCACACTTTTTTCGAAGCAGGCGACGGGTGCCCGTTCGCCTCCGCACAATAAGGTCTAATCTGGCTTGCGACAGGAGCACAGGCGGTTGCAGTTTGCATGAGGAAAATGCCGCTTCCTTGCAATTTGCACGCACGCTCCAACTGTCCTTAACGCTAAGTGGTTGATTTGGATCAATCGGGATTTTCTTTAAAGCAGGCATATTTTTTGCGGGATGATTCAGGAGTTCCCTCTAGGGCTCGATGAGTAGAAACACCAAAAAGCGAACGAACGGCACGGCATTCGTAGTCCCAGTCCGCATGGAAGAACGGACGAGAATATCACCGTCGTGAACATAAGTTGGCCGCCTCAACAGGAGAGAGTCGCCATGTTTTTATCTGCCCTCGAAATGCGAAACATCATTGAAAGCAGCTTGCTGCCCAAGCGCTCGCAATGCACCTTGTCACCCGATCTGTCGATGACAATCAAGATTTATGACGATCATGAAACCGATCGCGTGGCTTTGGTCAAAACCGACATCGATGCCAATAAACTGAATGGTTGCCGCGCAATCAACGACCTGATTGCCGAGTTGCGAACCGAACTTGACCACAATCCCCACGCCGGCAATCACTTCCATCAGCAACACAGAATGACCGGGCGCTGATCACGACCTTGTCTTTATAAGACTCACGTCTGGGGACGGTCACTGGCCGCCCCCAGCGTTTAGCTTCTACCCGTCCAGCTCAGTCCAATTGCTGCCGATAAGGCAGATCCGGCCCGGTCCTGCCGCAGGTCAGCGCAGCAGCGCGCATGGCAAAGGCGAGCATGGCGCTAACCTGCTCCCGAGTCAGGGTCTGCAGGCCTTCCACTGAATCCAATTGTTGCTCGGTCAGCCAGGCAATCAATGCCGCCTGGAAGGTGTCGCCTGCGCCCACGGTGTCGGCGATTTGCACCGGGCAAGCGGGCATTGACCAAGAACCGTGCTGACGGCTGAATACCGTCGCGCCTTGGCTGCCACGGGTCAGGAACACCAGTTGGCAACGGTGCTCCATCCAGCGTTCGATGATGGTCTGTGGCGGTTGGTCGGGGTAAAGCAGGCTCAGGTCTTCATCGCTGACCTTGATCAAATCGGCATATTCGACCAGCGTTGCGATTCGCGAGCGCCACAGTTCGATGTCGGGCTGCGGGTTGAGTCGCACGTTGGGATCCAGGCTGATCAGGCGTTTGCCGCTCTCGCGCCGCACCAAGGCCAGCAGCGTGTCGGCAATGGGTTGCACCACCAGGGAGAAGGAGCCGACGTGCAGGCCGCGTACCTGCGGGCCGAGCACCGGTAGATGCTCCAGGCCTAGTTGCCGATCCGCGCAGCCTTCACCGCGAAAACTGTAGTGGGGCGAGCCGTTGGCACCGACTGCCACCATCGCCAGGGTCGTAGGGGTGTCGAAGTCCAACACGTATTGGCTGCTGACGCCTTCGTCGAGCAGAACCTGGTGCAAGCGCCGCCCGAGGTAATCGGTGGACAACCCGGCAAACAGCGCCGACTCCACTCCCAGGCGCCGCAGTCCTACCGCCACGTTGAACGGCGAGCCGCCAGCAATGGCTTTGAAGTTGACCTGTGAGGCCGTGCCGCCCATCTCGTTTTCGCTGAAAAAATCAAACAGCGCTTCACCACATACCAAATACATAATTCTTTTATCTCAGAGGTTTGCAACACGTTCTTGATAGTGGACATAAGCTTTTTGCGATGCTGCGACCTGTTCCATGACAGGCCGGGTTTCACTGGCCGGGTCGAGCTTGACACAACGCTCGCACAGATCGGCCAGGCTTTCCCGTGCCCCTGAATGGCACCACGCCGCCTGAATGGCCGCGCCCAAGGCGGCCGCTTCGCTCTGTTCAGTGCAGATGACCGTCGTATCCATGATATCGGCGACGATCTGCCGCCAAACCGGGCTTTTCGAGCCACCACCGATCAAGCGGATGCTCTGGGCCTCAAGTCCGTTGGCGCGCAGCAGGTCCAGGCCATAGCGCAAACCGAAGGTTGTGCCTTCGACCACTGCCCGACACAGATTGGCCCGGGTCAGGTTGGTGGTGGTCAGGCCGAAAAGGCTGCCGGTGGCATGGGGCAGGGCGGGAACCCGCTCACCGTTGAGGAACGGCAGCATGCACACCCCTTCGGCGCCTATCGGGGCATTCGCGACCAGGGTGTTGAAGGCTTCGATGTCCAGTTCCAGCAGCTCGCGCATGGCCCCGGTGGCGTTGGTCAGGTTCATGGTGCAGATCAGCGGCAGCCAGCCACCACTCGATGAGCAGAAGGTCGCTACCGACGGCTGTGGGCTGACCGCGGGTTCTGCGGCATAGGCGTAGACCGTGCCGGAGGAACCCAGGCTCATGGTGATCACACCGGGCTGGATGTTGCCGGTGCCGATGGCGCCCATCATGTTGTCGCCACCACCGCTTGCGACCACCGCTTCTGGATTGATGCCCAGGTGTGCGGCGACGGCCGGCAGGATCCGCCCGACCGGCTGATGGGACTCGATCAGCTCCGGCAATGCCGATTGCAGTCGGCCGTCGGGATCGATGTGTTGCAGCAAGCGCACGTCCCATTGCCGAGTGCGTACGTTGAAATAGCCGGTGCCCGAGGCGTCGCCGTATTCATTGCAATGGCGGCCGGTGAGCCAGTGATTGAGAAAGTCGTGGGGCAACAGGATGCTGGCGATGCGGTTGAATAGCTGCGGGTGATGCTCGCGGGTCCACAGCAGTTTGGAAACCGTGTAGCCGGGTGCGATGACCACGCCCAGACGCTCCAGCGAGCCGCTTTCGCCTCCCAGGTGGGCGAGCAGACGATCGTTTTGCGGGGTGCTTTCGGTGTCACACCACAACTTGGCCGGGCGCAGCACCTGGCCCTGGTCATCAAGCAGTACCAGACCATGCTGCTGGCCGGAGACGCTGATGCCGAGGATGGCCTGACCATCGACTCCAGCGGATGCCAGGGCCTGATGGGTCGCCTGGGTAAACGCGTCCAGCCATTGCGCGGTATCTTGCTCGCGCCGCCCGTCCGCGCCGCTGATCATGGTGTGGGCAGCAGAACCGTGTCCCAGGACTTGACCGCTGGTTGCGTCCAGGATCAACGCCTTGGTGCCTTGGGTGCCGCAGTCGATGCCCAGGAACAGTTGTTGGTTTGCCATAAAAATCCTTGGGTTAGTCAGATCGATATCAACAAAGGGTCATCGGCGGGTAAACACAAAACCCCGTGGCGAGGAAGCTTGCTCCCGCTGGGTCGCGAAGCGGCCCCATCAACCTGACAACTAGGTGTCTCAGGCAGATCCAAGGGGCTGCTGCGCAGCCCAGCGGGAGCAAGCTCCCTCGCCACAGAAACAGATCGCGTGGGCAGTTTAGTTCGCGTCAGCCAACACCCGCTCAAGCGTCCGCGTGACCCCGTGTTCGCGCAAGCTGTTGCAGCACCACTCAAATGCTGCCACGAACTCTGGCGAATTGGGGATGGCGGTGCCAAAAATCTCTTCGACCTCCAGCATCCGCTGGGTCACCAGCGCGTCGTCGGCCACCAGCGCCTGGCAGAACGCCGCCCGTGGATCCGGGATCGAGTAGCTCACGCCGTTTTCGTCCTGGCCTTTCAAATACACAGCCCAGGCCGCCACCACCAGCGCCGCGCGGCGGGTTTCGCCGCCGTCGGCAATCAAACGGTTGATCGTCGGTACGGTGAATTTGGGAAACTTCGACGAGCCGTCCGAACACACCCGCTCCAACTGGTCGGCAATTGCCTGGTTGGAAAAGCGCTCCACCAGGGTGTTTTTGTAGTCGGTCAGGTCGATCCCCGGTACCGGTGCCAGTTGCGGGGTCACGTCCAGCTCCATGTAGGCACGCATGTAACGCACGAACAGCGGGTCGTTCATGGTTTCGTGGACGAAGCGATAACCCTTGAGAAAACCCAGGTAGGTCAGCGCCAGGTGACTGCCGTTGAGCAGCTTGATTTTCATCTCTTCATAGGGCGACACGTCATCGGTGAACTGCACACCGACCTTTTCCCAGGCCGGGCGACCGTTGACGAATTTGTCTTCCAGTACCCATTGCACGAACGGCTCGCAGACCACCGGCCAGGCATCGTCGACGCCATGCTCGTCATGCAGTTGCAGGCGGTGGGCGACGCTGGTCATGGGGGTGATGCGGTCAACCATGGCGTTGGGGAAACTCACGTGGCGGTCGATCCATTGCCCCAACTCAGCGTCGCGCAAGGCGGCGAATGCCAGCAGCGCCTTGCGGGCCACGGCGCCGTTATGCGGCAGGTTATCGCAGGACATCAGGGTGAACGCCGGGGTGCCAGCGGCGCGGCGCCTGGCCAGGGCGGCACAGAGGAAACCGAAGACGGTTTTCGGTTCATCTGGATAGGCCAGGTCGTGCTGGATTTGCGGCAGATGGGCCATGAACTCGCCGTTGCTGTCGTCGATGCAATAGCCGCCCTCGGTGATGGTCAGCGAGACGATGCGGATTTGCGGGTCGGCCAGTTTGTCGATCAGGGCCTGGGCGCCGTCTTCGGCCAGCAGCATGTCATTGATGGCACCGATTACCCGGACTTCCGTGTCATCGGTGTCCCCCAGCTCGTACAGGGTAAACAGGTAGTCCTGGCTGGCCAGGTCATCCCGGGCGCGGCGGTCTTCGGCGCGCAAGCCCACGCCGCAGATGGCCCAGTCCAGGTCGGCGCCGGTGTTCATCAGCGCATCGGTGTAGTAAGCCTGGTGCGCGCGGTGGAAGCCGCCGACGCCGATGTGGGCGATGCCCTGGCTGATCTCGCTCAAGGAATAAGCGGGCAGGGCGACCTCAGGGCTGAGGTTGTGCAGGTTCTGTCGATTGAGTTTCATCACAAGTCTCGGCAATCAGGCGGCGATGCGCAGCGCACGGGTGACCGCCACGCCCTCGGCATCGAATAAGTGGCAGTGTTCAGCGTCCAGGTGCAGGTTCAGTTGCTCACCGAAACGGCTCGCCAGGTCGCCGCGCACGCGCATGGTCAAGGCTTCGCCAGAGGCGGTCACGACATGACAGAAGGTGTCGCTGCCCAGACGTTCACTGACATCAGCGGTGACTTGCAGCGTGCAATCGCCCGCTTGTGCCAGGTTCAAATGCTCCGGGCGAATCCCCAGTGTCACCGCGCCGCCAACGCTCAGGCTGGCGCCGCTCAGAGGCAGGCTGATGCGGGTGCCAGCGTCCAGCAGGACCTCACAACCCTGGTTTTCCAGTCGTGTGACTTTGCCTTTGAGAAAGCCCATTTTCGGCGTACCGAGGAACCCGGCGACAAACAGGTTGGCCGGCTGGTGATACAGCTCCAGCGGCGAGCCGACCTGTTCGACGCGCCCGCTGTTGAGCACCACCACCTTGTCGGCCAGGGTCATGGCTTCGACCTGATCGTGGGTGACGTAGATCATCGTCGCCTGCAGCTCCTTGTGCAGGCGTGCCAGCTCCAGGCGCATCTGCACCCGCAGGGCGGCGTCGAGGTTGGACAGCGGTTCGTCGAACAGGAAAATCTTCGGGTTGCGCACGATTGCCCGACCGATCGCCACCCGTTGGCGCTGTCCGCCGGACAACTGCTTGGGCTTGCGTTCGAGCATCGGCCCCAGCTCGAGGATGCGGGCCGCTTCGTTGACCTTCTTCTCGACTTCGGCCTTGGGCACACCGGCCAGATCCAGGGCAAAGGACATGTTCTTGCGCACGCTCATGTGCGGGTAAAGGGCGTAGGTCTGGAACACCATCGCCAGGTCACGCTTGGCCGGACTGACTTCGGTGATGTCCCGACCGTCCAGTTCGATGGTGCCGTCGCTGACCTCTTCCAGGCCGGCGATCAGCCGCAGCAGCGTGGACTTTCCGCAGCCAGACGGGCCGACGAAGACCACGAACTCGCGGTCGTTCACCTCAAGGTCGATGCCCTTGATGATGGAGAAGCCTTCGAAGCCTTTTTGCAGATTCTTGATTTTCAGGTTGGCCATGATGATGGGCCTCCACTTGTCATTTATTCAGTTTGGCTGGAGGAAGATCGCAGCCTCGTTGTACTCGACAGCTCCTACGGGGAAAGTGAAGGCTGTGGGCTGTGTAGGAGCTGGCGAAGCCTGCGATCTTTTGGCTATTCATTTCACTGCGCCGAAGGACAAACCGCGCACCAGCTGTTTCTGGCTGATCCAGCCAAAAATCAGGATCGGCGCACAGGCCAGGGTCGAGACGGCAGACAACTTGGCCCAGAACAAGCCTTCGGGGCTGGAATACGAGGCGATCAGGGCTGTCAGTGGCGCGGCTTTGGACGAAGTGAGGTTCAGCGACCAGAACGCCTCGTTCCAGCACAGGATCAGCGACAGCAGCACAGTGGAGGCCAGGCCACCTTTGGCGATGGGCAGCAGGACACGAACCATTTCCTGCCACAGCGTGGCGCCATCCAGACGAGCGGCTTCAAGGATGTCGCGGGGAATGTCCTTGAAGTAGGTGTAAATCATCCAGACCACGATGGGCAGGTTGATCAGCGTGTAGATGATGATCAACGCTGTCCGTGTGTCCAGCAGGCCAAAGCTCTTGGCCAGCAGGTAGATCGGCATCAGCACGCCCACCGGCGGCAACATTTTGGTGGAGAGCATCCACAGCAACGTGCCTTTGGTGCGCTGGGTTTCGTAGAACGCCATGGAGTAGGCCGCTGGCACTGCGATCAACAGGCACAGGGCGGTGGCGCTGAAGGAAATCACCACCGAGTTCCAGGCGAAGCTGAAGTAGTTGCTGCGCTCGTTGATGTGCAGGTAGTTCTCCAGTGTCGGCGCGAAGATGAACTGCGGCGGCGTGGCGAACGCGTCGATTTCGGTCTTGAAACTGGTCAGCACCATCCAGAAGATCGGGAAAAAGATCAGGATTGCGATGGCCCAGGCCAGCGTACCCAGCAGCAGGCTTTGCAGGCGACGGGATTGTTGAAGTGTCATGGCTGCGGCCTCAATTCTTGTCGGTGAGGTTTTTGCCGATCATCCGCACCAGGATGATGGCGGCGATATTGGCAATCACCACGGCAATCAGGCCACCGGCCGACGCCATGCCAACGTCGAACTGCACCAGCGCCTGGTTGTAGATCAGGTAGGCGAGGTTGGTCGAGGCATAGCCGGGGCCGCCGTTGGTGGTGGTGAAAATCTCGGCGAACACCGACAGCAGGAAAATGGTTTCAATCATCAGCACCACCGCAATCGGGCGGGCCAGATGGGGCAGGGTCAGGTGCCAGAAAATCGCGATGGGGCCAGCGCCATCCAGGCGGGCGGCTTCTTTCTGTTCCTGATCGAGGGACTGCATGGCCGTCATCAGGATCAGGATCGCGAAGGGTAACCATTGCCAGGACACAATGATGATGATCGACAACAGCGGGTAGTGGGCCAGCCAGTCCACCGGCTGCGCGCCAAACAGTTTCCACACCCAGGCGAGGATTCCAGAGACCGGGTGGAAAATCAGGTTCTTCCAGATCAGCGCGCCCACCGTGGGCATGATGAAGAACGGTGAAATAAGCAGTACCCGCACGATGCCCCGGCCGAAAAACTCGCTGGCCTCCAGCAGCGCACTGATCAATACCCCGAACACGATGCTGATCAGCAACACGCTGCCCACCAGCAGCAGGGTATTGGTAGCACCGGGCACGAAACCCGAATCGGTCAGGAAGTAAGTGAAGTTCTCCAGCCCGACAAATTCGTTTTCACCGGGGTAGAGCAGGTTATAGCGGATCAGTGAGAAGTAGACGGTCATGCCCAGTGGCACGATCATCCACAGCAGCAGCAACCCCACCGAGGGACTGACCAGAAACCAGCCTGGATTGGCCAAGCGGCTCTTGCGAACCGGTGGGACAATCTCGCTGGGTGCTTTGGCGGTTGTCGTTGAACTATTCATGGCATTGAACCGATTTATGCAGGCCTGAAAAACTCCCCTGTGGGAGCGAGCCTGCTCGCGATAGCGGATAGTCAGCCAGCACACATGTTGCATGTGCCAGCCTCATCGCGAGCAGGCTCGCTCCCACAAAAGGCGGAGCGGCGGCGCGGATTACTTGGGATACCCGGCGCGTTTCATCTCGCGCTCCGTGGTCTGCTGGGCGGCGGTCAGAGCCTGGTCGACGGTGGTCTGGCCGATGAGGGCGGCGGAAAACAACTTGCCGACCTGGGTGCCAATGGCCTGGAACTCAGGGATGGTCACCAACTGGATACCGATGTACGGCACGGGTTTGAGGGTCGGTTTGCTCGGGTCGGCGGCCTTGAGTGACTCCAGGGTCACCTTGGCAAACGGCGCTGCCTTCATGTAGGCCTCGCTGTACGTCGAGGCGCGAGTGCCAGGTGGTACGTTGGCGATGCCATCCTTCTCGGCGACCAATGCGCCGTATTCCTTGGAGGTGGCCCAGGCGCTGAAGGTCTTTGCCGCGTCCTTGGCTTTGGAGCTGGCCGGGATCGCCAGGGCCCAGGAGTACATCCACGCCGAGCCCTTATCGGTGACTTGTGTCGGTGCGTAGGTAAAGCCTACGTGTTCGCTGACCTTGCTTTGGCTTTTGTCGGTGACGAAAGAGCCGGCCACGCTGGCATCGACCCAGATCGCACACTTACCGCTGTTGAACAGCGCCAGGTTTTCGTTGAAACCGTTGCTCGACGCCCCCGGCGGCCCGGACTGCTTCATGGTGTTGACGTAGAAGTTCAGGGCGTTTTTCCACTCGGGACTGGTGAATTGCGGCTTCCATTGTTCATCGAACCAGCGTGCGCCATAGGCGTTGGCCACGGTGGTGATCAACGCCATGTTCTCACCCCAACCGGCCTTGCCGCGCAGGCAGATGCCGTATTGTTCCTGGTCCGGCTTGTTCAGCTTGGCCGCGAAATCGCCGATCTGCTCCCAGGTCGGCCGTTCCGGCATGGTCAGGCCAGCCTCCTTGAACAGGTCGGTGCGGTAATACGTCATTGAGCTTTCGGCGTAGAACGGCAGGGCGTAGAGCGTGCCCTTGACCGACAGGCCTTCACGCACCGACGGAAAAATATCATCCAGGGCATAACTGGCCGGCAGATCCTTCATCGGTTCCAGCCACCCCTTGGCACCCCAGAGTGCGGCTTCGTACATGCCGATGGTCAGCACGTCGAACTGTCCGCCCTGGGTGGCGATGTCGGTGGTCAGGCGCTGGCGCAGGACGTTTTCTTCGAGCACCACCCAATTGAGCTTGATGTCCGGGTGCTCGGCCTCGAAGGTTTTCGAGAGCTTTTGCATGCGGATCATGTCGCTGTTGTTGACGGTGGCTATGGTGAGGGTCTGTGCGCCGAAACTGACGCTGCTGAGGGTCATGCAGGTGGAGACAAGCAGAGCTTTTACCGAAGGTTTCATCGCGCACTCCTTTTCCGCGCCCAAAGGCTGCGGAAGGACAGTTATTGTTTTTGTGTCTTCCGGATGAAGGGAAGAATGTGCGCTGATTACAGCCCTCAATTGACGGCGTGACAAATCATCCGTCGCACTTTGGCTGATACTTTTTTGCACTGGATGGGGTTTAGTGTGAGGAGGGGTTACCTGTGGCGAGGGGATTTATCCCCGCTGTGTGGGAGCAAGGCTTGCCCGCGATGCAAGCACCTCGGTTCTCCGGGAGACCGCGTCATCTTCATCGCGAGCAAGCTTTGCTCCCACATAAATCCCCGCCACAGGGTTAATCTGGGATTGTCAGCCCTGGTTCTGCTCGGTCAACCGCTGCACCGCCAGCCGCCGATAATGCGAAGGGGTCATGCCTTTGAGCTGCTGGAAGCGCCGATTGAAGTTGGAAATGTTGTTGAAGCCCGATTCAAAACACACGTCCGTCACCGGTTTGTCGCCGTCGGCCAACAATTCGCAGGACTTGCTGATACGCAGGCGATTGACGAACTCGATAAAGCAGCGGCCGGTGGCCTGTTTGAAGACGCGGCTGAAGTATGTGGGTTTCATGCCCAGGTGGTCGGCCACTTCCTCCAGGGACAGTTCCCGTGCGTAATGGGCAAAGATGTAATCCACCGCACGGTTGGTGCGGTCGATGCTGTGCTCGTCCGCCGGTTGAGCAGCAGTGGCCCCGGAGAGCAATTGATAGTCATCGGTTGCGGCCAGCAGCTCCATCAGGATGAAAAAATGCCCCAGCCGGCTCATGCCTTGGGAATCGGCGATGCGCTGCATCAGGATCATGGCCTGGCGGATGGTGCGCTTGCAGCGAAATTCGATGCCGTACTGGGCGCGCTCCAGTAGCGGCGCGACGGTCTTGAGCTCGGCAAACACCTGATGACCGCTTTCAAACAGCTCGTCGGTAAAATTGACCAGCATGTCACGCTTGGGCACCACTTCGTCCTCGGCCACCTGGCTGATCCAGTTGTGGGGTAGGTTGGGGCCGGTGAGAAACAGCGATTGCGGGTAAAAGTTGCCGATGTAGTCACCGATGAACACCTTGCCGGAGCTGGCGACGATCAGGTGCAACTCGTATTCCTTATGGAAATGCCAGCGCACCAGCGGGCACGGGAAACCGTGCTGGCGATAGATGATGGACAGCCCGTTATGGTCGTCCATCAACTCGTAGGAGGGGTCGGTGACTCTTGCAGTTCGGGTCATGGCCTGGCGCTTTTCTTGTTATTGCCGCTGGATAATGCCCCCTTCGCCGCACGGGTGCTACCCCGGAACGCTTCCTGCCGGGCTGTTGCGGTTCTTTTCCTCAATCCACTGGGACATGTATTGAGTGCTCTTGTGCTGGTGGTGACGCAACATGCTGCCGGTGAAGTTGTCCCGGCGCCGTTGCGCAAGGTCGGCGCGACAGGCATCGAGGCAATCAATCAGCGCCGGGCCATGGACCTGTCGCCGGTAACGGTCCGCCAGCAGGGCCAGGCCGTTATCCCGGGCGCGGGTCCAAAGGCTCTGCTCGCTGTACAACTGCACAGCGGCGCGGGCGATATCTTCGGCGCTTTGGGCAATCGATCCGGGCCAGGGCATTTCACCGTGCATGGCTTCTGCGCCAATGGGCGTGGTGACATTGGGTGTACCGCACAGCATGGCATCGATCAGCTTGCCCTTGATGCCGGCACCGAAACGCAACGGCGCCAGGCAGACACGCGCCGCCGACATGACCTGCAGGGCGTCTTCGGCCCAGTTCATGATGTGAAACCCTTGAGCCGAGTTGTGCAGGGCCGCTGCCTTGGGCGGGGTGTAGGCGCCATACAGGTGCAGTTGTGCGCCAGGCAGTTGTTGGCGGATCAGTGGCCAAATGGCGTTTTTCATCCAGAGCACGGCGTCCCAGTTCGGTGCGTGACGGAAGTTGCCGATGCTCAGGAAGTGCGCCCGGTCTTCGAACGGCACGCGTGCTTCGCTCGGCAGGTCCAGCATCAATGGGCACCAATGCAAGAGGTTTCGCGGCAGTTTGAAATGTTCCACCAGCAGCTCGATCTCGACTTCGGACACCATCAGGTTCAGGTCGCATCGGTACAGGGCAGCGATTTCCCGCTTGGCCAGGTCGGTGTTGGCCATCAACTCGAACGCCTGAGGCAAGTCCAGCGCAAACAGATCGCTGAAATCCTGGGAAACGCCATCGTCCTTCAAACGATCCTTGAGCCGCTGATGCCGGGCATGGCGCAGGCTTTGCAGATCGGACGTCTCCAGCACCCGAAGGGCGCCGGGGCAGTGTTTCTCGACCCGCCAGCCGAACTGTTCTTCCATCATGAATTGGTCGAACAACACGATATCCGGGGCTAGCTCAGCAATGAATGCATCGAAGCTGCTGCTGTTGAGTTCGATCGGCACCTCGCGGATGCCCAGCGCGATCAGCTCGGCGCGATTCTCGCCAGGGCCCGCGGGGCTGCTGAAGGTGATGTCCCAGCCTTGCCCGAGGAAGGCTTCCAGGATCTGCATGACGTGCCCGCTGGCAGCCGATGAACGCGGCTCGGGCCAGACATAGCCGATAACCAGGACCTTGGTGGCGGTGGGTTGACGCATGAGCGGGCGCTTCCTTGGAACGAATCGACGTGGGCGCTATCAGCGCGGGGCGCCGATAGTGACCAACAATTGCGTCAGGCTCAAGAAAGAATGCCGTTGACCTTATCGCGCAACTGATCGATGGAAAAAGGCTTGCCAATCACCGCCATGCCTTCAGGCACATCGATGCTTTCGGCATACCCGCTGGCAAACAGAATGGGCAACTGAGGCCGAGCCGATCGGGCCTGCCTGGCCAGCTCGCGACCGTCCATCACCGGCAGGCCGACATCGGTCATCATCAGCGCGATGGGCTGCGCATCATTGCGCAAATACACCAGGGCCTGTTCACAGCCGTCCGCTTCCAGTACCTGGTATTCCAGCTCTTCCAGCACGTCGACAATCAACATACGAACGATGTCGTCGTCTTCGACTACCAGAATGGTCGGCTGAGTATCAGGAGCGGGGTTGTGCATAGTAGACATTCTCGGGGTATTGGGTTGGGGAGGCGCGCCGAAAAAAAACGGCCTTATGCATGAGTAAGTAGCGAGGCGGCACAAGTTCCCGGAGTTGTACAAGAAAGGATCTATAGTACAAGAGCTGACAAGGATCGTCGCTTCCTCAGGCTTTTCGTGGAGTTTGCGCCTTTGACTCGTCAGAATGTGGATCCAACCGGTGTTTTTCGGCAAACTCCACGGTTTTCAACTGTCCACCAAGGCATATTCCATGACTCCTTCGTCTTCGGTTGACGAGCAAAGTTTTCGCAAGCTCCTGAGCCGCAATATCAGCCTGCCCCTGGGCATCGGCGCCCTTAGCGCCGTGTTTTTCATCGTGCTGATCACCTATCTGTTGTCGGTCATACAATGGGTCGGGCATACCGACCGGGTGATCAATAACGCCAACGAAGCGCTCAAGCTGAGCGTGGACCTGGAAACCGGCATTCGCGGCTACCTCTTGACTGGCGACGAGCACTTTCTCGACCCCTATGAAGTCGCCAAGCCGCGTATCGCCGTGGCCCTGGACACATTGCTGGAATTGACAGCTGACAACCCCGTCCAGGTGGACCGGCTGCGCAAGGTACAAGCGCTCCAGGTGGAGTGGGCCAATTACGCCCAGGACATGATCAACATGCAGCGCAACGGCGGCGATTACCGGGGCGCGGTAAAGGCTGGGCGCGGCAAGCGCTTGACCGATGAAATACGTAAAACCTACGAGGATATCGTCGAGACCGAACAGCAACTGCGGGCCGAGCGCAACGAGCAAGTACGCACCACCACCCTCTGGAGCATCGCTCTGTATCTGTTGTTCGTCGCCGCCGTCAGCGGGTTGCTGGCCTATGTCGGTCGCCGGGATCTGTTGGGCTTGTCCAACAACTACAGCGCCAGCCTGAAGGTTCAGCAGCAGAGCGCTTTGCACCTGGAAAAACAGGCCTGGCTGCGCAATGGCCAGACGCTGCTGGCCGAACAGGTCCTGGGGCAACTGACGTTGAACCTGCTGGGTCGCAACATCCTGCAGTTTTGCGCTCAATATATGGGATCAGTGGTCGCGGCGCTTTATGCACGGGAAGAAAGCGGTCTGCTCAGACGTGTCGCCACCTATGGCATGTCCCGGGAAGACGACGAACAACACCAGGTGATCGTCGTCGGCGAAGGCATTGCCGGGCAGGCCGTACAACAGGCGCGTCTCATCCGCCTGGATGATGTGCCCGACGACTACCTGAAAGTCAGCTCCGGCCTGGGCCAGGGTTTGCCCAATAGTGTAGTGGTGATGCCGACCAGCGACGATGACCGGATCAACGGCGTCATCGAGCTGGGCTTCCTGCGACCGTTGACCGACCGTGATATCGAGCTGTTGGAACTGGTGGCCGGCAACATTGGCACCTCCATCGAGGCGGCTCGTTATCGACAGCGCTTGCAGGAAGTCCTGGCCGAAACCCAACAGCTGAACGAAGAGTTGCAAGTTCAGCAGGAGGAACTCAAGACGGCAAACGAAGAGCTGGAAGAACAGTCGCGTATCCTCAAGGAATCCCAGGCTCATCTGGAAGCCCAACAACAGGAACTGGAGCAGACCAACGAGCAACTGGCTGAACAGCGCGATGCCATGGACCAGAAGAACAGTGAACTGAATCTGGCGCAGATCCAGTTACAGGAACGCGCCGAGGAATTGCAACGTTCGAGCAAATACAAATCCGAGTTCCTGGCGAACATGTCCCATGAACTGCGCACGCCACTCAACAGCTCGCTGATCCTCTCCAAACTGCTGGCGGAGAACCCGCAGCAGAACCTTAGCGAGGAACAGGTGAAATTTGCCGAGTCGATCTATAGCGCCGGCAACGACTTGCTGAACCTGATCAATGACATTCTCGACATCTCCAAAGTCGAAGCCGGGAAGTTGGAAGTACGCCCGGAAAACACCGGGGTGTCGCGCCTGGTGGAAGGGTTGCGCGAGCTGTTCACGCCTCTGGCGGCGGAAAAGGGCCTGAGCTTCGAGGTGCAAGTGCTGCCTGACGCGCCGCCCATGCTGTATACCGACCGCCAGCGGCTGGAACAAGTGCTCAAGAACCTGCTGTCCAACGCAGTGAAGTTCACCGAGCAAGGCACCGTTTGCCTGTCGGTGGCCGGTCAGCCGGGGGCGGGCATCGCGTTCATGGTGCGAGACTCGGGGATCGGCATCGCCGCCGATCAGCAACAAAGCATCTTTGAAGCCTTCCGCCAGGCCGATGGCACCACCAACCGCCGTTATGGCGGCACCGGCTTGGGACTGTCGATCTCGCGCGACCTGGCTACCTTGCTGGGCGGTTCAATCTCTGTCTCCAGCGAGCCAGGGCAGGGCAGTGTGTTTACGCTGGTATTGCCTGAGCGCTATATCGAACCAGGTGAAACGCTGGCAGAACCGGCGAGGCTCACTCCGGCGGCTACGCTGCCGGTACGTGCCGCGCCTGAACCTGCGCCCCTGATCGCCCAGGTCGATGCGCCCATCGCCCAATTCCCCGATGATCGCGATAACGCGCCGTTCAGCACCCGCTGCATCTTGGTGATCGAAGACGAGCCGAGCTTTGCCCGGATTCTTTTCGATCTTGCCCACGAACTCGGTTACCAGTGCCTGGTGGCCCAAGGCGCCGATGAAGGCTTCGACCTGGCCTCGCAGCTGATCCCCGATGCCATTCTGCTGGACATGCGCCTGCCGGATCACTCCGGGCTGACGGTGTTGCAGCGGCTCAAGGAGCAACCTGGAACCCGGCACATCCCGGTGCACGTGATTTCCGTTGAGGATCGTGTCGAAGCCGCGATGCACATGGGCGCTGTCGGCTATGCGGTCAAACCGGCCACTCGTGAAGAACTCAAGGAGGTGTTCGCCCGCCTGGAAGCCAAGCTGACCCAGAAGGTCAAGCGGGTGTTGCTGGTGGAAGACGACGACTTGCAACGCGACAGCATCACTCGCCTGATCGGCGACGACGACATCGAGATCACTGCTGTCGGCCTCGCCCAACAAGCCCTGGATCTGCTGCGCACCAACGTCTACGACTGCATGATCATCGACCTGAAGCTGCCTGACATGCTGGGCAATGACCTGCTCAAGCGCATGTCCACCGAAGAGATCTGTTCGTTTCCGCCTGTGATCGTCTACACCGGACGTAACCTGACCCGCGATGAAGAGGCCGAACTGCGCAAGTATTCGCGCTCGATCATCATCAAGGGGGCCCGCTCGCCAGAGCGTTTGCTGGACGAGGTCACACTTTTTCTGCACAAAGTCGAATCCCGGTTGTCCCATGAACGGCAGCGGATGCTCAGGACCGCCCGCAGCCGCGACAAGGTTTTCGAGGGCCGCAAAGTGCTGCTGGTGGACGATGATGTGCGCAACATTTTCGCCCTGACCAGCGCCCTGGAGGCCAAGGGAGCGATCGTTGTCATCGGCCGTAACGGCCATGAGGCGATCGAGCGTCTGAACGAAGTTGACGACATCGACCTGGTGCTGATGGATGTGATGATGCCAGAGATGGATGGTTTCGAAGCCACCGCCCTGATCCGCAAGGACCCACGCTGGCGCAAACTGCCCATTATTGCCGTGACGGCCAAAGCCATGAAGGATGATCAGGAGCGCTGCCTTGCGGCCGGTTCCAACGATTACCTGGCCAAGCCCATCGACCTGGATCGTCTGTTCTCGCTGATTCGCGTGTGGTTGCCGAATATGGAAAGAATTTAGTGGAACGTGACACTGACATTGAACTTCGTTTGTTGATCGACGCGATCTATCTCAAGTACAGCTATGATTTTCGGGATTATTCCGGCGCCTCCATCAAGCGCCGGGTGCAGCACGCGCTGAGCCAGTTCGAGTGCAGGACCATCTCGGCACTGCAGGAGCGCGTGCTGCATGACCCGGGCATGTTCATGCAATTGCTGCAACTGCTGACGATCCCCGTCAGCGAGATGTTTCGCGACCCATCGCATTTCCTGGCGATTCGCGAAGAAGTGGTGCCACTGCTCAAGACCTACCCTTCGATAAAGATCTGGATCGCCGGTTGCAGTACCGGGGAGGAGGTCTACTCCATGGCGATTCTGCTGCGCGAAGAGGGCTTGCTGGACCGCACGCTCATTTATGCAACCGACATCAATCCACGCTCCTTGGAAAAAGCCAAGCAAGGCATTTTTTCCCTTGAAAACGTGCGCGCCTACACCCAAAACTACCAGCGCGCCGGAGGGCGACGGTCATTTGCCGATTACTACACCGCCGCCTACGATTACGCGATGTTCGACAAAACCCTGCGTGAGAACGTGACTTTTGCCGATCACAGTCTGGCGACCGACAGTGTTTTTTCAGAAACTCAGTTAATTTCCTGTCGTAACGTACTTATTTACTTCAACAAAAAATTGCAAGATCGTGCATTTGGACTGTTCCATGAGTCCCTTTGTCACCGTGGCTTCCTGGTGTTGGGTAGCAAAGAGACGCTGGATTTTTCGTCTTTCGGCAAGCAATTCGAACCGTTGGTCAAACAGGAACGGATCTATCGCAAGTTATGAGCCAGATGACCAACAGATCCAGAGCCCCGATCGAAGCCATTGTCGTCGGGGCTTCCGCCGGCGGCGTCGAAGCGCTGCTCAAGGTGTTTGGGCAACTGCGCAAGGGCTTCGGCGTACCCATCCTGGTGGTGCTGCACCTGCCCGACGAGCGCGACAGCCAAATGGCCAGTGTTTTCAACCACCGTCTTGCGGTACCGGTGCAGGAGGCTCAGGACAAGCAGGATATCCAGCCGGGCACCTTATACGTGGCCTCGCCCGGCTATCACCTGTCGGTCGAAGCTGATCGCAGCCTGTCATTGAGCCTGGAGGAACCGGTGCACCATTCGCGACCGTCCATTGACGTGCTGTTCGAATCCGCCGCCGACGTCTTCGGTCCGAACCTGCTGGCGGTCGTGCTGACCGGCGCCAACAACGACGGCGCCCGGGGGCTGGCCAGGGTCAGGGAGCTGGGCGGAATCACCGTGGTCCAGGACCCTGACGAAGCCCAGGTCTCGACCATGCCCGAAGCAGCGCTTGCCCTGCACGAGCCCGACCATATCCTTACTTTGCAAG
Organism: Pseudomonas sp. Q11; assembly: GCF_024494355.1. GTDB lineage: Bacteria > Pseudomonadota > Gammaproteobacteria > Pseudomonadales > Pseudomonadaceae > Aquipseudomonas > Aquipseudomonas hefeiensis. The sequence continues at coordinate 77,425 of NZ_JAKNQY010000006.1, forward strand.
GCATCGGCCAATTATTGGCCGCGCTGGAATGAACTACATGCCAAGAGATATTCAAGCCAAACTGCTGATCGTTGATGATCTGCCGGAGAATCTGTTGGCCCTGGAAGCGCTGATCAAGCTTGACGATCGCCAGGTTTTCAAGGCCCTGTCGGCCGATGAGGCGCTGTCTTTGCTGCTGCAACACGACTTTGCCCTGGCCATCATCGATGTGCAGATGCCGGGAATGAACGGGTTTGAACTGGCCGAGTTGATGCGCGGCACGGAAAAGACCCGCAGCATTCCTATTATCTTTGTCAGCGCCGCGGGCCGCGAACGCAACTATGCCTTCACCGGCTATGAAAGTGGCGCGGTGGACTTCCTGCACAAACCGCTGGACAACCACGCCGTCAAAAGCAAGGTCAATGTGTTTGTCGAGCTGTATCGGCAAAGAAAGGCGATGAAGGAACAGGTCATCGCATTGCAGGAGAGTCGCCGCGAGCAGGAGGCCTTGTTGCAGCAGTTGCAGGCCACTCGCGGTGAGTTGGAACAGGCGGTTCGCATGCGTGATGACTTCATGTCCATCGTCGCCCACGAGGTCCGTACGCCTCTCAATGGCCTGATTCTTGAGACGCAGTTGCGCAAGATGCACCTGGCCCGGGACAACGCCGCGGCCTTCAGCCTGGACAAGGTGCGGGCAATGGTCGAGCGCGATGAGCGCCAGATCAAGAGCCTGATCCGGCTGATCGAGGACATGCTCGATGTGTCGCGGATTCGCACCGGCAAGTTATCGATCCGCCCGACCCGCTTCAACCTGACCGCGCTGGTGGAAAATCTGCTACACAACTTCCAGCCGCAGATCATGGCGGCCGAATGCTCTTTGATCAGCACGACCGAGCCGACGGTGGAGGGGCGCTGGGATGAATTCCGGATCGAGCAGGTGGTGTCCAACTTGCTGACCAACGCCTTGCGTTATGGCGGGAAAAGCCCGATCGAGGTGCGCGTGTACAAAACGCCGGACCATGCTTGCGTCGAAGTCCAGGACCACGGTATCGGCATCAGCGAAGAGAACCAGCAGCGCATCTTCCAGCAGTTCGAGCGAGTGTCATCCAAAGCTGTCGCTTCCGGCCTGGGGCTGGGTCTGTATATCTCCGAACAGATTGTGACGGCCCATGGGGGTACTATCACGGTCAATAGCCGCCTCAATGAAGGGGCGTTGTTTCGTGTTTGTCTGCCTTTTGAGAAGACGGTCGTGCCCAAAACCGTCGAACAGACGCAACCTCTGAGTGACCCTACGGTCGTATCAGCAGCTATTGATCGAACAAAGGCTTCTCATGAGTGAAGATGCGCAAGACGTTGTACTGATCGTCGAGGATGATCCGTCGATCCTGATGGTATTGTCGGCTTACCTGTCGGGGGAAGGCTATCGAGTGTTGCAGGCCGAAAACGGTGAGCAGGCGTTCGAAATCCTGGCCAGCAAACCCCACCTGGACATGATGATCACCGACTTCCGCCTGCCGGGCGGTATTACCGGTGTGCAGATCGCCGAACCGGCGGTCCGGTTGCGCCCCGACCTGAAAGTCATCTTTATCAGCGGTTACGCGCAGGAAGTGCGCGATACCGACAGCCCCATCACCCGCAGGGCACCGATCCTGGGCAAACCGTTCGATCTGGATGTGTTGCAGGACCTGATGCGGAGGATGTTGTCGTAGGTTTGCAGAAGGAGGGCGGGACTTTGTGGAAGCAAGCTTTGCTGCCACAAAATCCATGATTATTGCCTCATACCTTGATCATTTCCCGCACCTTGGCCGTCAACAGGTCAAAGGTGAACGGTTTGGTGATCATCTGCATGCCCGAATCAAGAAAGCCGCCGCGCACCGCGGCATGCTCGGCATAACCGGTGATGAACAGCACCCGCAGGTCCGGGCGGATCTGCCGGCCGATTTCCGCCAGCTGCCTGCCGTTCATGCCTGGCAGGCCCACGTCACTGATCAGCAGATCGATGCGCTGGCTTGACTGAAGGATCGGCACTGCGCTGTCAGCATCGGCCGCCTCGACGAAGGCATAGCCCAGTTCGCTCAGTACGGCGCTGACCAGCACCCGCACCGCCGGGTCGTCCTCGACGATGAGCACAGCCTCACCGTCCTGAGCGTACGGGGCATGCTGTGTGTCGACCAGAGGCTCGTGTACCTCTTCACCCGCGAAGCGCGGCAGATAGAGGCTCACCGTCGTGCCTTTGTCTACTTCGCTGTTAATCGTCACGTGACCGCGCGACTGCTTGCTGAACCCATAGATCATCGACAGGCCCAGCCCGGTGCCCTGGCCGATCGGCTTGGTGGTGAAAAATGGATCGAACGCACGGTTGATGACCGCTTCGGGCATCCCGCAACCGGAATCCTGCACACTCAGCACGACGTAATCGCCCGGCTCCAGGTTGGTATAAGCCTCGGTAAAGTCGGCATCCAGATGTTGATTGAACGTCTTGACCACCAGTTGCCCACCGTCGGGCATTGCGTCCCGGGCGTTGAGTACCAGGTTGAGCAGGGCGCTTTCCAGTTGATTCGGGTCGGCTTCGGCGACCCAGAGCTGATCGTCCAGTTGCATGTCCAACCGGATACTCTCGTTAAGGCTGCGCTGCAACAGCTCGCCCATAGACAGCACCAGGGTATTCATCTGCACCGCTTTGGAGTCCAGCGATTGTCGCCGGGAGAAAGCCAGCAAACGGTGCGTCAGGCCGGCTGCGCGATTGGCCGATGTCACCCCCAGGTCGATCAGGCTGTCCAGATCCTCGGTGCGGCCTCGGGCCAGGCGTCGGCGCAGCAGTTCGAGGCTGCCAATGATCCCGGTGAGCATGTTGTTGAAGTCATGGGCAATGCCACCGGTCAGTTGTCCGACCGCTTCCATTTTTTGCGACTGGCGCAAGGCCTCTTCGTTGTGGCGCAGTTGGGCCGTGCGCTCTTCTACCTGCTGTTCAAGAGTTTCGAGGGTAGTTTGCAGGCGCAGCTCGCTGTTGCTCAGATCGATCAGTCGGTCTCGGGCTTCGTACTGCCTGCGACGACCACGCAGGGCAGTGGTGACCACGCTGACCAGGGTGACCGGGTGAAAAGGGCGCTCGAGGAAAGTTACGTTGCCCAACTGGGTGCCGATACGCGCCGCCGGATTCTGTTCCGGGCCACCGTGGTGGGTCAACAATACAATCGGCAGGTCTGACCAGGCCGGTTGCTCTTCGATATGTAACAACAGAGTTTCCAGATCAGGCCCGACCAGGGCTTCGGAAGAAATCACCAACAGGCCGGCGCCGTGCTCAAGCTCTTCGCACAGGTGGCCCAGATGCTGGCAGATAAGGCCGCCGAAGCCGGCTTCGCGCAGGATCATCAGAGCGACTTGGCTGTCGCGCCCCAGCGGCGCGAGGATCAACGCCCGCTCCGACAGGGGCTCGAGCAACGTCACTGTGGGTCATCCTTGAGTAACGGGTTATCCGCTCCCATGTAGTTCGGCACTCCACGCAATACACCCTGGAACGCTTCCAGCGGCTCGCCAATGGTCATGCCCTGGCTGCCGATGCGGTATTCGCGAATAGTGGACTCATGGCTGCCGGTGCGTTTCTTGATGATGGAAATCGCTCGGCGAACTTTGCCCAGCGCTTCGAAGTAACGCAACAGAATCACCGTATCGGCCAGGTAGGTAATGTCCACCGGGGCCTGCATGTCGCCCACCAGACCATGTTGCGCGACGGTCATGAAGGTCGCGGCGCCCTTGCGGTTCAGGTAAAGCAGCAGCTCATGTACATGCAGCACCAGGGCGTTTTCTTCCGGCATGGCGGCCTGGTAGCCATTGATGCTATCGATCACGACGGTCTTGATGTTGCCTTCATCGACGCAACGGCGTACCCGATGCGAGAATTCGCCGGGAGACAGCTCAGCGGCGTCCACCTGTTCGATCACCAGGTTGCCGGTCTGTCTCAGTGCCTCCAGGTCGATGCCGACGTTCCTCATGCGTTCAAACAGCAGGCCCAATTCTTCATCGAAGATGAACAGCGCGGCTTTTTCGCCCCGCTGCACGGCGGCCGCAGCGAAAATCATCGAAATCAGCGATTTACCGGTGCCGGCCGGGCCCAGGATCAAGGTGCTGGAGCCTGTCTCGATGCCACCGCCGAGCAAGGCGTCCATGCCATCAAGGCCGCTGGACAGTTGCTGGCGCAGGTATTGTCCGCGGTGTTCGGCGGCCACCAGGCGCGGGAAGACATGGATACCGTCGCCCATGATGGTGAAGTCGTGAAAGCCGCCACGGTATTTCTGCCCGCGATACTTGACCACCCGAATGCGTCGCCGCTCGGCGCCATAATTGGGCGTCAGTTCTTCCAGGCGAATCACCCCATGAGCGACGCTGTGTACGGTCTTGTCCAGGGACTCGGTAGTCAGGTCGTCGAGCAACAGCACTGTGGCGTCGTAGCGCACAAAATAATGCTTGATCGCCAAAATCTGGCGGCGATAGCGCAGTGAGCTTTGCGCCAGCAGGCGGATCTCCGACAAGCTGTCGAGCACCACCCGGGTCGGTTTGACCCGTTCGACCACTTCGAAAATCTGCCGGGTCGCTTCCCCCAACTCCAGGTCCGAGGAGTACAGCAGGCTTTGCTGATGCTCGGCGTTGAGCAGGCTTTCGGGAGGGGTCAGCTCGAAAATATGCACGTTTTCATCGATCGTCCAGCCGTGGGACGCTGCGCCCTGGCGCAGCTCATGCTCGGTTTCCGACAGCGTGATGTACAACGAACGCTCACCGGCTTTGGCACCGGCCAAGAGGAATTGCAACGCGACCGTGGTCTTGCCGGTCCCAGGTTCCCCTTCCAGCAGGAACACATGGCCGCGGGACAAGCCACCGGAAAGGATGTCATCCAGCCCTTCGATACCGGTGGCGGCTTTAGCGCTGATCAACTCGTTAGATGTAGACAAAAAAAGCCCTCTCATGACTAGGGAAGTGGGCAGCAGGCTGGAGTACGCCTGAAAATGAACTGCCTGAACACTTGACCTTTCACCGTGATCGCGGTTCCGCTTTCATTGACAAAACGAGGTGTACTGCACAACTTTCCGGCTTTGGTACAAACCTAAAGACCTTGCTGCAACGCCGGATCGTCTGGGTTGAGTTGCTCAAGTTGCGCCAACAGGATCTGCACATTCTGCAACTGCCCGGATTCCTTCCAGTAGTTGATCAACAACACTCGCGCCCTGCGATCAGCCGGGTAGCGCTGAACGATTTCCTGCAACTGTTTCTGCGCCGCTTCCAGTTCCTGCTCGGCATACAGGGTGGTTGCCAAGTCATAACGGTACTGTCGGTTATCGGGCTCAAGCTCCACGGCTTTTGCCAAACCAAGCAGCGCGTACTCCGCCTGGCCATGGTGCAGCAGCCACAGGCCCAATGCATGTTGCAGATAAGCCGACTCAGGCTGGGCTTTCAACTGTTGGGCAAGCAATTGACGTGCAGCGTCGGCCTGGCCCTGTTTGTCCAGCACTTCGATCTGCATGACCAGCGCCGGCAGGTTGTCCGGCTGCAGGCGCAACACCTGTTCCAGCGCCCATTGAGCTTTTTTCAGTTCGGCGTTGTGCAGATGCAACCGGGCGAGTTGATAGTGCGACTCGGCGGTTTTCGGACCGTCTTCAAGCATTTGCTCCCACAGGCCGATGACAAGCTGCATAGGCCCGAAGTACAAACCAAGCTCATCCGGCGACAAGCCCAGCAGCGCGTTCACCGCGGCGAACCGCACGCCTGGGTCTTGATCTTCAAGCAACGGCCCCAGTAACAGGCTGCGCTGCCCCGTCGGCACCAGCCCGCCGATGCTGCCGATGGCCGCCCGACGTACGTCCGGCGACTCGCTGTGCAGATCCGCGTCCGCCAGTTTCAGGGCTTGGGGGCTTGGGTAGTTCGGCAGTTCGGCGTGCAACCGCACCCGGCGTTTGGGCGACAGGTCCGGGCGACCCAGTTGTTGATAGAGCATCCGCGCCGCCCCTGGCTGCCCATTGCGTGCGTGCTCCAGCGCTTCACTGTAGCCACGCCTGATTGCCTCGGGGATTTGCGGCGTGGTGCTGCGTAGCCACATTGCGACTAGACCGATTACCACCAGGACGAACAGGCTGAGCAACAGATAGCGGCGGGGCGAGGGCATGCAGGTAGTCCATAACCAGAAAGCGTGAAATGCCGCAAGCTTCGGTCAGGCGCGGGCTTGAGTCAAACCTTGAAAGAATCTGCAGATAACCCGGTGGGAGCGAGCCTGCTCGCGATAGCGCGGGGTCAGTCAACTCAAATGCAAACTGACACACCGCTATCGCGAGCAGGCTCGCTCCCACTGGGCGTTTGCGGCAGGCAAAAAAAAGCCCCGCGTCCAACAGGGGAGGCGGGGCAAAAATTTGGCTGGTTGCGGCCAACCAAAGGAGCTCGGTTGAGTAAGGTCGGTCAGTTGCTGGCCACGGTTTCCGGTTTCCAGCCACCGCCCAGGGCCTTGTAGATCGCGACAATGCCGCGATACAGGTCCACTTCGGCCTGGGCCTGAGTGTCTTCGGCGGCCAGGCGCTCACGTTGGGCATCCAACAGGACGAGGAAATCCTCGGTGCCTTCGCGGTAGCGGATTTCGGCCAGGTCAGCGGCGGCTCGGCTCGATTCGCTCTGACGGATCAGTGAGATCAGGCGTTGCTGGCGCTTGCCGTAGTCGCTGAAGGCGTTTTCCGATTCCTCCAGGGCCAGCAGCACGTGCTGTTCGTAGGTCGCCAGGGCGCCGTCAGCCTCGGCGTCGGCACCGCGCAGACGAGCCCGCACGCTGCCCAAGTCGAAGGCGGCCCAGGTGATACTTGGTCCCAGCGCCCAGGCATTGGCCGCCGATGAGCCGATCTGCGAACCGCGCCCGGCGGTGAAGCCCAGGAAACCGCTGAGGCTGACCCGTGGGAACAGGTCGGCCTTGGCCACACCGATGCGCGCGGTGGCGGCAGCGAGTTGGCGTTCGGCGCTGAGAATGTCCGGGCGACGTTGCAGCAGTTCGCCCGGATCGCCAATCGGCAGTGCCTTGGCGATGGCTGGCAGCTGTTTAGGGCTCAGGTCCACGCTCAGTTTGTCCGGGCGTTCGCCCAGCAAGGTAGCGATGCGGTTGCGCTGGCGTACCTGTTCGGCCTGCAACTGCGGCACGCTGGCTTCGACCGAGGCCAGGCGCGCATCGGCGCGGACCACGTCGAGCTGATCGCCGACGCCGGCATCACGCAGGCTTTCGGTGATCTTGCGCGACGCCTGTTGGTTCTCAAGGTTCGCCAGGGCGATTTTTTCCCGCAGTTGGGCGCCCCGCAGTTGACCGTAGGCGTCCACCAGTTCGGCGATCATGGTCACCTGCAACTGGTAGAGATCGGCTTCGACCGCCTGCTGATCGGCATCGGTGGCTTCCAGATTGCGCTGGATGCGCCCGAACAGATCCAGTTCCCAGGCCATGTCCAGGCCCAAGTCATAGCGTTCGGTGCTGACCCGGTCGGTGGTTTCTCCCGGGACCTGGCCTTTGCCCAGGTTGCTGCTGGCACGGCTGGTAATGGTCGGCATGACGTCATTGCTGGCGTCATCGCGTATCGCCCGGGCGGCTCGCAAACGGGCGAACGCCACGCGCAACTCGCGGTTGCCTTCCAGGGAGCGGGTTACCAGCGCATTGAGCGTCGGGTCTTCGAACTGCTGCCACCAGATCCCTTCGAAACGGGCCCGGTCGAAATTCTTCTGGCCGGCGGCACCGTCGGTGGCGGTGGTGATGTTCGCCGCCTCCGTTTGCGGTGCCTTGTAGTCCGGGCCTACGGCGCACGCACTCAAGGCCAGTACCAGCAGGCTCGGCACAAACACTTTCAAACTCATTGTTGCGCCTCCAGTTTCAACGCCCGGGCCGCTTTGCGGGCCTCGCTGCGCTCGACGAAATTGCGGATCAGTACATAGAACACTGGCGTGAGCAGCAGACCGAAGAAGGTCACCCCAAGCATGCCCGAGAACACCGCGACACCCATGGCATGGCGCATTTCCGCACCGGCACCGCTGGAGAAGACCAGAGGCACCACGCCCATGATGAACGCGAAGGAGGTCATCAGGATCGGCCGCAGACGCAGGCGGCAGGCCTCCAGCACCGCAGCCAGGGGGTTCATGCCCTCGAGCTGTTTATCCTTGGCGAACTCGACGATCAGAATGGCGTTTTTGCAGGCAAGGCCCACCAGTACGATCAATCCGATCTGGGTAAAGATGTTGTTGTCGCCGCCGGAGAGAATCACCCCGGTAATGGCCGACAGCAGGGTCATCGGTACGATCAGGATCACCGCCAGCGGCAAGCTCCAGCTTTCGTACTGTGCTGCCAGCACCAGGAACGCCAGCAGGACGCAGAGCGGGAACACGAACAGCGCGGTGTTGCCCGAAAGGATCTGCTGGTAGGTCAGGTCGGTCCACTCGTAAGTCATGCCGTTGGGCAATTCGTCCTTGAGCAGTTTCTCGATGGCTTTTTCAGCCTGGCCGGAGCTGTAGCCCGGAGCGGCTGCGCCGTTGATTTCAGCGGTGATAAAACCGTTGTAGTGCATCACACGGTCAGGTCCCGAGGTGTCGCTGACCTTGATGAAGGTCGCCAGCGGGATCATCTCGCCACGGTTGTTGCGCACCTTGAGCTGGCCGATCTGGTCCGACTCCAGGCGGAATTGCTGCTCGGCCTGAACGTTGACCTGATAAGTGCGGCCAAAGCGGTTGAAGTCGTTGGCATACAGCGAGCCCAGGTAGATTTGCAGGGTGTCGAAGATGTCGCTGACGGCCACGCCGTGGGTCTTGGCTTTTTCACGATCGATGGCGGCATCGACCTGGGGCACGTTCACGGTGTAGCTGGTGAACAGCCCGGCCAGTTCCGGAACGTTGTGACTCTTGGTGATGATGTTCATGGTTTCTTTGTACAGCTCGTCGTAGCCCAGGTTGCCCCGGTCCTCGATTTGCAGGCGGAAACCACCAATCGTGCCCAGCCCCTGTACCGGCGGCGGCGGGAAGATCGCCATGTAGGCTTCCTGGATTTCCGAGTACTGGCCGTTCAAGGCCCCGGCAATGGCCCCGGCAGACATGCCTGGGTCCTTGCGCTCGTCGAAAGGCTTGAGGGTCACGAACACGATGCCGGCGTTCGGGCTGTTGGTGAAGCCGTTGATCGACAGGCCAGGGAAGGCTACTGCGCTTTCAACGCCCGGTTGCTTGAGGGCCATGTCCGACATGCGCTTGATCACGTCTTCGGTGCGGTCCAGGCTCGCGGCATCCGGCAGTTGGGCGAAGGCCACCAGGTATTGCTTGTCCTGGCCCGGTACGAAACCGGTCGGGGTGTTGGAGAACCCGAAGAACGTCAGCACCATCAGGCCTGCGTAGACCAGCAGGGCGATGCCGCTGCTGCGGATCACGCGGCCAACCGTGCCCACATAACTGTGGCTGGCACGGTCGAAGAAGCGATTGAACGGACGGAACAGCCAACCACCGAAAATCTTGTCCAGGAACCTGGAAAAACGGTCCTTGGGCGCGTCATGGCTCTTGAGCAACACGGCAGCCAGCGCTGGCGACAGGGTCAGGGAGTTGAATGCGGAGATCACCGTGGAGATGGCAATGGTCAAGGCGAACTGCTTATAGAATTGCCCGGTCAAACCACTGATGAACGCCGCCGGCACGAATACCGCACACAACACCAGTGCCGTCGCGATGATCGGCCCGGTCACTTCACCCATGGCGCGTTTGGTGGCTTCGACCGGAGTCAGGCCCAAACCGATGTTCCGTTCGACGTTCTCCACCACCACAATGGCGTCGTCCACCACGATACCGATCGCCAGGACCAGCCCGAACAACGAAAGCGCATTCAGCGAGAAGCCGAACAGGTGCATCACGGCGAACGTACCGATCAGCGATACCGGCACGGCCACCAGCGGAATGATCGAAGCGCGCCAGGTCTGCAGGAACAGGATCACCACCAACACCACAAGGATCAGCGCTTCGAACAGGGTATGGACCACCGCCTCGATGGAGCCTCGCACGAAGATCGTCGGGTCATAGACGATGCTGTAGTCCATCCCCGCAGGGAAGTTCTGCTTGAGTTCGTCCATCTTGGCGCGAACGTCGTTGGAGATCTGGATGGCATTGGAGCCGGGCCGCTGGAAGATCGGGATCGCCACCGCCGGCTGGTTGTCGAGCAATGAACGCAGGGCGTATTGACTGGAGCCCAGCTCCACTCGTGCGATGTCTTTAAGGCGGGTGATTTCACCGTTCTCGCCGGAACGGATAATGATGTTTTCGAACTCCTCCTCATTCACCAGGCGGCCCTGGGTGTTGATCGAGAGCTGGAACGCCTGGGCATTGGGTGCCGGAGGCGCGCCCAGGGCACCGGCGGCGACCTGGCGGTTCTGCTCACGGATCGCGGTGACCACGTCGGTGGCGGTCAGGTTGCGTGAAGCGGTCTTGTTTGGATCAAGCCAGACCCGCAGGGAATAGTCACCCATGCCGAACAGTTGCACATCTCCCACGCCGCCCAGGCGCGCCAGCTCATCCTTGATGTTGAGCAGGGCATAGTTGGACAGGTAAAGCATGTCGTAGCGCTGGTCCGGCGAGGTCAAGTGCACGACCATGGTCAGGTCGGGCGATGCCTTGTCCACCGTGATGCCTATCCGGGTGACTTCTTCCGGCAGCTTGGGCTCGGTCCGGGTGACGCGGTTCTGCACCTGCACCTGGGCGTTGTCCAGGTCAGTGCCCAGTGCGAAGGTGATGGTCAGGGTGATCTTGCCATCGGCGGTGGATTGCGAGGACATGTACAGCATGTTCTCGACGCCGGTGATGGCTTGCTCCAGGGGCGCGGCCACGGTTTCGCCGATGACCTTGGGGTTGGCGCCCGGGAAGTTGGCACGCACGACCACGGTCGGCGGCACGACTTCCGGGTATTCGCTGATCGGCAACTGGAACAGAGAGATGGCACCGGCGATCAGGATCAGCAGCGAAAGCACCGCTGCGAAGATCGGCCGCGAAATGAAGAACTGGGAAAATTTCATCTTGAGTTCAGTCCCTTAACCGCGTGGGGTCGCAGCGGCCAGTTTGCCTGCCGATTCGGGCGCAGCCTTGGCGGGTGCGACTTGGGGCAGGTTGCTGGCTTCGAGCGCTTTTCGTTGTTGTGCCAAAGCGGCAATGGTTTCGTCGCTGGCCATCGGTATGGTTTCAGGCGTGACCGGCGAACCCGGACGGGCCCGTTGCAGCCCTTTGACGATGATGGTGTCGTCCTTGCTCAGGCCGTTGCGCACGATGCGCAGGCCTTCGATCTTCGGCCCCAGTTCGACGGAGCGATACGCCGGCTTGTTGTCGGCGTCCATCACCAGCACGAATTTCTTGCCCAGGTCGGTGCCGACGGCTTCGTCGTTGATCAACACGGCCGAGTAAGTGCCGCTGCCCACCAGTTTGAGCCGGGCATACAGCCCAGGGGTGTAGGCACCATCCTTGTTGTCGAACACCGCGCGGCCACGGATGGTGCCGGTCTGCGGATTGACCTGGTTGTCGATGAAATTCATATGCCCCAGGTGCGGATTACCTTCCTCGTTGGACAGGCCCATGTAGACCGGAGTGGCCTGACCACGCTGGCCCTCGCGAGCGAGGCGGGTGTACTTGAGGAAGACGCGCTCGTCGGCATCGAAGTAGGCGTAGACCTTGTCGGTGGACACCACGCTGGTGAGCGGCGTGACATCGGCGGTCACCAGGTTACCGGCGGTGATGTCCGCACGGCTGACGCGACCGCTGATGGGCGAAGTAACCCGGGTGAAGCTCAGGTTCAGTTTGGCCAGGTCCAGTTGTGCCTGGATCGCCGCCGCCGCAGCACGGGCTTCCTGAGCAGCGCTGGTGCGCGAATCCGCCAGCTCGGCAGAAATGGCGTTGCTCAAGCGCAGGCGCTCGCCACGCTTGGCTTCGTTCTCGCTGCGGGTGGCGGTGGCTCGGGCCTGGGCCAGTTGGGCGTCGAGGCGACGCACTTCTGCCTGGAAGGGACGCGGGTCGATCTGGAACAACAAATCGCCTTTCTTGACCAGAGCGCCTTCGGTGAACGCTACGTTGTCGATCTGCCCTGAAACGCGGGGTCGGATCTCGACGGTTTCCGGCGCTTCGAGGCGCCCGGTGAATTCGTCCCACTCGTTGACCGGTTGCTCCAGCACCTTCGCCACACTGACTTTGGCCGCCGGCATGGACGCCGCCGTATCAGGGGTCTTGCCGCACGCACTCATCACCAGCACCGCCATCAGTGCGAGGGGAAAGCGCAGTTTTGAAAGTGAATATTCCATGGATAGTATCCGCCAAGAGTATTGAGATGGGCGGATGATGCGGGGGGAGGCGGTGAGGCACGAATCGAATGAAGCAAAGGTAACTATCATTCGGAATGATATAAGACATCGGCCAGCCCTCTAGCTGAGGGGTTTCGTTAGGCTGCTATCAATTTTGTTGATATCCCTTCAGGTTGTCGGAGGCGCCGAACGGCAAGACCGCTACTGCGGCAGGTAGCGGTCATGAATACGCTGGATCTCGCCGCTGGCGCGCAGGCTTTCAATGGCTGCGCGCAGCTTCTCGACCATTTTCGGGGAGCAGTGTCTGGAGCAGGCCAGATAGAGATCGGCACTGCTATTGACCCGACTCATGAGCAGTTTGCGCGTGGACACCTTTGGCCAGATGTAGCGACTCTCAGGGACGCCGTTGAACCAGGCGTCGATACGTCCCATCAAGAGCATCTGGGCGGGGTTGTCGCCGATGGCCAGCGGATAGATCTGCTCGTCGCTGAACCCTTCGGTGCGCAGGATCTCCTGCTGGGCGCTTCCCAGGCCGACGCCGATCTTGCGGTAGGTTTGCCTGGCTTCGGCGAAGCTGCTCACTTGCCGGTCGAGGGTGAAGAAGGCTCGCTCCATGGGCATGACCGAAGCGATCCAGGTGAAGCGATCCTCGCGTTCCGGTGTGCGCGACAGCGGCGCGATCAAGTGATTGCGCTGTTCGCTGACGTGCTTCTGCGACCGGGCCCAGGGAAGGATATGGAGCTGCATGGCATACCCGGCCTTGGCCATGGCCGCCACGGCAACATCACCGACTATTCCGTGCCCCTTGGGGTCGTCGACAAACGTCAGCGGTGGCGCGTCCAGAATGTGCAATTCAATCGTCAAGGGTGCGGCGTAGGCGCTACAGACAATCAGCATCGGCAGCATCAGACATAGGCGCGAGAGTGCTTTTGTACGGCCTTCCAATACGCGTTTGATCCGGCTCATGATCGATACTTCAGGCATTGAAAGTGATGCGCCGTTTCAAACGCACGGCGCCAGAAACATCGTCCTGCCACGTTCACCACGGCTTTTTATTGGTACATATCAACGCTGTCGGCCTGACTGCGTGTATCTGAAGGTATAGATCATCCGGCCGACAAAAACCTTGTTTACCCAAGACCGGTCCTGGCTTGTTCAGCAATCAGTTCGGCCAGTATCCGCACCGGTTCGGTGAGGCTGGACCGATGCACGAGCCCGATATCGCGATGGAAGGCGTGCGGTCCAAGGTCGAGGGCTCGCACACCTGCCGGCCAATCATGATGAGCGGCTGTCTGCGGCACCAATGCCACGCCTACACCGTTTTCAACCAGCTTGATGATGGCCTCCAGTTCATCCAGCTCACACACCTCGCGCAACGTGAAATGCATTTGCCGCAGGAAACGATCCACCTGCCTGCCGCCAAATGATGCGCGGTCGTATCGGATAAATGGAAGGCTGGAAAGGAGTGCAGCCCAATCCTCTCCCGACACTTCGCGCGGAACAATCAGTCGATAGGGCTCAAGCGCCAGAGTCGTCCAGCGCAGGTCGTTTTGAAGGGGGAAGGGCGGACGAATAATGGCTGCCATGTCGATTTCGCCAGCGTCCACCAGGTTCACCAACTCCATCGACACCCCTGGGAGTACCCGTGTACGGCACTGGGGACATTGTTGGTGGAATCTGGCCAGCGCATCCGGCAGATAGGAGCGCTGGACCGACGCAATGGCGCCGATGTTGATCAGGACGCTGGCTGTAAGCTCCGCAGTGCCGCCGCCGAGGTTGTCGTAGAGGCGAAGCAACTCTTGCGCCTGCAGGAGTACCTGGTGTCCCTTGCGGTTAAGGTGAGCCGAGCGTCCTTTCCTATCGAATATTTCGAAACCCAGCTGCGCCTCCAGGCGCTGGATCTGTGCGCTCACCGCGGCCTGAGTGAGGCCGATCCGGTTCCCTGCCGCGGCGAATGTGCCTTCCCGTGCTACGGCGATGAGTGTCTTGAGTTCTTTGATCATTCACAAATATTAATTGTGTTTCTAAGCAATATATATTGATTTTTTTGCGTTCGACGGCGCCTTACGATGGCTTCACCCGCAAAAAAACAAAAGGAATCCTGATGAGCCTCTCTCCCTTCCACCTCGCAATTCCGGTTTACGACCTCGCTGGCGCACGCACTTTTTACGGTGAAGTGTTTGGACTGCCAGAGGGTCGCTCAAGCGCCCAATGGGTCGACTTCAACTTTTACGGCCATCAACTGGTGATCCATGAGCAACCAAAGACTGCTTCCCAAGAGAGCGTCCATAGCAATCCGGTAGACGGCCATGACGTACCTGTTCCTCACTTCGGCATCATTTTGGGCTGGGAAGAATGGGAAGCGCTGGCCGAGCGATTGAAATCCTTCGGCACCGAGTTTGTGATTGAGCCCTACATTCGTTTCAAGGGCCAGGTTGGCGAGCAGGCCACGATGTTTCTGTTCGATCCTTGTGGTAACGCGCTTGAGTTCAAGGCGTTCAAGGATATGAGCCAGCTCTTTGCGAAGTAATACAAACAAAGGTGGACAGGCGCAGGGCTGCGCCTGCTCACAAAGCGCTCAATGCATCTTGCTGTGATCGCGACCGTCCATATTGTTCAGCGCCCGAACCGGTGCTTGCACATCAACCGTTTCTTGCTCGCCCCTGGCATTTTCAACCGTCAGGGTCAGCGCAACGCTATCGCCTTCTTTCATTTGGCCGGTCAGGCCCATCAGCATCACGTGATAGCCGTTCGGATCAAAGCTGACGGCCTTGCCCGCTGGCAGATTGACGGATGCCACCGGCCCCATTCTCATCACGTCGTTGCTCATGGTCATTTCGTGTATCTGCACGTCCCTGGCCACGGGGGAGGTCACGCTGAGCAGTTTGCTGTCGCTGTCGGCGGTGACGGTCATGAACGCGCCCGTTGCCGACTGGTTTGCAACGGTGGCGCGTACCCAAACGTCATCGACTTTGGTTTGCGCCGAAACCTGGAACGCGAACCCCAGCAGTGCCAGACCGAATACAGCGTTTGTGAGGGTTCTGTTCAAAACAGGGCGCATCAGCAGACCTCCATGACAGTCAGCAAGTCTTCGGTACACTCTTGTGCCGAAAGGGATTGGGACAGCCCCAGGCGCAGCGTGCCCCGGGAGTCGTAGACAAAACTGGTGGCGGTGTGCGACAGGGTGTAGGTAGAGCCTGCCGGCACTTTTTCGTAGAACACATCGAACTCTTTGGCCGTGGCCGCGGTTTCTTCGAGTGTGCCGTACAGAGCGACGAAGGAAGGGTCGAACGTCTTGACGTAGGCGTCGAGGATTTGCGGAGTATCGCGCTCAGGATCCAGGGTGATGAAGATCACCTGAAGCCGTTCGCCGTCGCGTCCCATCAATTTCTTGATAGTCGCAGCCCGGGCCAGGGTGGTTGGGCAGATCGCCGGGCACTGGGTAAAGCCAAAGAAAATCATCGGCATCATGCCGCGAAAACTCGACAGCGACTGGGTGTTGCCTTCGGTGTCCTTGAGCTTGAAGGTGCGTCCCAGAATCTTGTCGCTCAGATCCTTGCCGTACTTGTACGACAGTTCGCCACGCGTGTCGCAGCCGGCAACCAGGCCCAGTCCGAGCACACCCATGCCTGCAATCACCTTGCGGCGAGTCAACAAAGCCGTCATTTATTACCGCCTTTTGCATGCCCGTCAGTCGGCAGGACTGGCGGGCGGGTTAGCCATAAAAGCGGCGCATGATACCAAAGTGCGCTGCTGCGCCGGTTTGCGATCACCGGACAGAGCGGCGTGGGGCGACAAAAGGTGTAAGAAAAGGTGCCAGGCGATGCTGTGATTGCCCTCTTAAGAACCGCACACACGCGCGCATCTTCGACTTCAGCAACCTTCAGAGCGACAAAATTGATTTGTCAGGGCTGGATGCCGATGTCTTGACTCCGTCGTTCGACAGTTGGAGAACGCCATGCCCTTGCTCAGCAGGCCGGTCATCGGGCAGCGTTTCAGAGGCTATCCGGATCGCCAAAGAACATTTTGACTGGGCTCTAGTACGATAGTTACAGCCTGAAAAAATCGAATTATGCCCCCAGGTTTACCCCCATTTGCACCGGATGGGTGAGCGATCGCGAATGGCGATTCCTGATAAACACCAGCGTGGCTTTGGCTGGCTTTCAGTGTGATTTCACATTTGATCCGGACGGAGGGTCCAGAACTCAATCGTCTAGAGACCGGCTATCAGCGAGGCTAACCGGTAAATCCCAATTGGCTGACGGTCATGGAACTTTTATAGCCGGTTATCCGATCCTCAAACTGATTAGCGTCCGATGGCGCTCGTTTCTCCGAGGATCCTCCCGGCATCTTGTGCAGGAGGAAGTCCAAACACCCGTAAATAGTCCCTGCTGAATTGTGTCGCACTTTCATAGCCGACCTCGAAGGCAGCCGCCATGACGCTCTTGGCGTGGGCCACCATCAGTGTTCTTGCCTGGAGCAGGCGAACCCGTTTTTGATACTGCAAAGGACTCAGGCTGGTGACTGCCTTGAAGTGGCGATGAAACGCCGAGACGCTCATTGATGCTCGTTGCGCCAAGCGCTCCACCCCAATTGGCTCCGCGAAGTCACGGCGGATCCACTGGATCGCCATGTTGACTCGGGCCATCGCCGTATCGGGCGCTGCGATCTCTCGCAACATCCAGCCATGGGGACCCTGGAGCACACGGAAGATGATTTCCCGTTCATAAACCGGGGCCAGGGCTGCGATGGCGTCCGGATCGCCCATCAATCGCAACATTCGCACCCAAGCATCCATCATATCGGTCGTGACTGGAGCAACGGAGAATCCGAGAGTGTTTTCAACGCTGCTGGGAGGTTTGGGCAGGTCTGCAAACAGGGTTGTCAGCACTGCCGGGTCCAGCGTCAGACTCACTGCCAAGTAAGGTTCTCCCGATACGCTTGGATGAACAGACCCCACTGCTGGCAAATCAATGGACATGACGAAATAGGTCGCAGGGTCATACCGAAGCGTCCGATCCCCCACGCTCATGCTTTTACTGCCTTGCAGGATCAGATTGATCATCGGGTCATAGACCGCCGCCAGCATGTGTTCGGGGATCTTGCCCTTGACCATGGCCACGCGGGGGATGCCTGTTTCGGTACGGCGATTTTCAGCCTTGGCCGCGAGCGACCTGAGTTCATTCAGTTGATTGTCCATGCTGGGCATGCTGACGGCAGAACGCTGCGCCATGCAAGCGAAAAGCAGAAACAGGCAGGTTTCAAGTAGAAATGGGTACGCCCCTGGCAATCATGATGATTACTGTGGGGCCACCTATAAGCCACAGAGGAACATCAAATGAGCGTCATCGTCATTACCGGCGGTAGCCGTGGAATCGGTGCCAGTGCCGCCGAGCACATTGCTCGGCGCGGTAGGGGTGTCATCCTGACCTACAACGCTGATTCCCAGGCCGCTGCCTCAGTCGTGGAACGCATCGAGCGCGTCGGTGGCAAGGCTGTCGCCCTCAAGCTCGACGTGTCTGATGTGGGCAGCTTCGAAGCGTTTCGCGAGTCAGTGGTGCTGACCTTATGGGACACCTGGAACGCCACCATGCTCAGTGGCCTGGTCAACAATGCCGGGTACGGCCTG
Organism: Pseudomonas sp. Q11; assembly: GCF_024494355.1. GTDB lineage: Bacteria > Pseudomonadota > Gammaproteobacteria > Pseudomonadales > Pseudomonadaceae > Aquipseudomonas > Aquipseudomonas hefeiensis. Next base: position 95,341 of record NZ_JAKNQY010000006.1, read on the forward strand.
TTCAATCCCTTGGCAACTGTCACCGAGGCGCAGTTCGACGGACTGTTCAACGTGCACCTCAAGGGGCCGTTTTTTCTCACTCAAACGCTACTGCCGCTGTTCGCGGAAAATGCCAGTATCGTCAACCTGACCAGTGCCACTACCCGCGTCGCCACCGCTGGCGTGGCGCCCTACGCCGCCTTCAAGGGCGGGCTCGAGGTGCTCACCCGTTACATGGCCAAAGAATTCGGCGATCGGCGCATACGGGCCAACGCGGTATCACCCGGCGCCATCCGCACCGACTTGGGCGGGGGGCTAAACGCTGAGTTCGAGGCGAAGCTGGCGGCGCAAACAGCGCTCGGCCGGGTCGGCGAGCCGGAAGACGTCGCGCGCGTCATTGCCATGTTGCTCTCAGAAGAGGGCGCCTGGATCAATGCCCAGACGCTCGAAGTGGCCGGCGGCTACAACATCTGAATACATGAGAGTTTCGCAATGCTGGATCATATCTTTTTGTCCGTGAGCGATATCGCACGGTCTATCCGTTTCTACGAAGCTGCTCTGACCCCGTTGGGTATCACCGCGCGCCTGGACTACGACGGCAAGGATGGCCCACCGGGCCATCCTGACCTGAAAGGCTTCGGTGCCAATGGCCGGATGTTTTTCTGGTTGCGTGAGGGCGTTGTGGAAGAGCGCGCGGTACATGTTGGTTTTGTCGCAAGCAGCCAGGCTGAGGTTGATGCCGCTTATACCGCGGCCCTGCATCAGGGTGCGGTCGACAACGGCCGGCCTGGAGCGCGCTTGCATTACGACCCCGAATACTACGCCGCCAATGTGCTGGACCCGGATGGGTACAGTCTCGAATTCGTCTACAAAAAATGGCAGCACGTCCAATGACGACACTACTGATCTACGGAGCTACAGGCTATACCGGTCATATGGCTGCTGATCGAGCAAAAACGCTCGGTCTGGATTTCGAAATCGCCGGGCGTAATGCCAAGCGTCTCGAGTCGCTCGCAGCGCAATTGGACGTGCCTTATCGGGTGTTTGATACCCATGATGCCGAAGGCTCTTTATCTGGCATCTCAGTATTGCTGAACTTCGCCGGGCCGTTCGCGCAAACGGCCGAGCCGTTGATGCACGCCTGTATCAAGACCGGCGTGCACTATCTGGACATCACTGCCGAGATCAATATTTACCGCATGGCCGAGGGGCTGGGTGCTGAAGCGGCCGCTAACCACGTCATGCTGTTGCCGGGTGTCTGCTGGGATGTCGTTCCTACCGATTCGCTGGCGGTGCATGTTGCCAAGCGTGCAGTAAAACCGGTTGCGCTAAGTATTGCGCTTCAGGTCCCCGGTTCGATGTCTCGCGGGTCTGCGATGAGCGTCAGCGAAATCATCGGCGCAGGCGTGCTCGCCAGGGTTGATGGCGAATTGGTTGCGACACCGGATGCAGCGCCGCGGCTCTTTGATTTTGGCCATGGACCGGTCCTCTGTGCACCATTGTCATTCGGCGACCTGGTGACGGGCTGGCATTCGACCGGCATCCGCAACATTGCGATGTTCGTGCATATCACGGGTGACGCGTTTCCAGAGGGTGATCTGTCGCAGTTGCCTGATGGTCCCGCACCCGAGCAAAGGGCTGCTCATCGCGCGCGGGCAGTGGTTGAGGTCACCGGGACTGATGGCGCAATCGCGCGCTCGGTGATTGAAACTGTGAACGGCTATTCCTATACGCCGCTGGCGGCGGTAGAAGCTGCGCGGCGGGTACTGAACGGTGAACGGCAGCTGGGTTTTGCAACACCGGCCAACGTGCTTGGTGGTGGATTTGCCGAGATATTGCCGGCACGGTGATCACCGACTTCTGAGGTGGGTGGTGGCTGTTCAAGATTTCAAGCCGACGAACGCCCTGAGTCGAAGCTTTTTGGAAGATGCGCAGTACTGAGTGGCTCATCAGTCTGCGGTGGCGCGTGTTCTGCCAGTTCCAGTGTAATTGCTTTGCCGGCAACTTGGGCTACTTCCATCAAGCGTTTTCGAGACAGGCCACTGCATGCGGCGGCGGATAGGCCTCGCAGGGTAATCAGCACGTAGTCGGCCAGTGTTTGCGCGCCTTGCGGGCAAACCTGGTCAAGATAACCCCGGATCGTCTGAATCGCGGCATCACCCAATTTCTCTGCCATGTTTCGGGCAATCGGGTCGTCCGCCCGCATGCCCTCGGTGATCAAACATCCCCGCAAGGTTTTATCTCGTCCGTATTGCGTCGCAGCGCTAATCAATAGTGCAGTCAGCGCTTGAGCAGGAGGTCGATCCGGCGCCAGAAGTCTGTCTAAAGGTAGCGCGCTTTCACCGGCGTAACGACGCATCGCCCGCTCGAAGAGCTCCGCCTTGCTGCCGTAGGCGGCATAGAAACTCGGGGGTTTGATGTTCATGGCATTGGTCAGGTCGGACAGGCTCACGGCGTCAAAACCGTGTTGATGAAACAGCGCCTGAGCGATGGCTATCCCTTGCTCGCGGTCGAAGGCGGGACGGCGCTGTCGGTTGTTTTCGTTCATGGTCATCTCGCTGAGTCGATACGGCGACTGTAGCGACCGCTACAACGTATATCAATCGCCTCGTGCAGGTCTTTTTATGTAGTGGTCGCTAAAAAAGATTGTGGGTGGGTGCAAATCTATATAGTGTTCGCTACATAAATTCCTGGAGGTATTTCCCAATGCAATTCAACAATAAAGTCGTCCTTGTAACGGGCGGGTCTTCGGGCCTCGGCTTCGCGATTGCAGAAGCGTTCGCAAGCCAGGGTGCCACTTTGATCATCACCGGGCGTCGCCAGGCCCAGCTCGACGATGCCGTGAGCCGCCTCGGTGCGCACGCGTCTAGCGTATGCACAGACATTTCGGACCCCGCCGACCTTGAGGCGTTATTCGGTCACGTACAGGCAGTCCATGGCCGTATTGATGTGCTGATTGCCAACGCTGGGACAGGTGCAATCGAGCCCTTGGGAGCAATCACCGTCGCAGGCTTCGATAAGCTGTTTACCACCAACGTCAAAGGCACGACGTTCACGGTGCAGGGTGCGCTACCTTTAATGGGCAAGGGGAGCAGTATCGTCATCATTGGCTCGACCGCATCGATCAATCCTGGCCCCGGCCTCGGTGTCTATGGGGCTACCAAGGCAGCGCTACGGGCGCTGGTGCGCAGCTGGATCCTGGATATCAAGGGCTCTGGCGTTCGCATCAACCTGCTCAGCCCCGGCCCGGTGAACACCCAGTCTCTGCGCGATGTACTGGGCGAGAACGCACAGCAGATCATCGATGTTCTCAGCGAGAAGAGCACACTTGGTCGGATCGGTCAGGCCCACGAGATCGGCCAGGCCGCGCTGTTCCTCGCAAGTGATGCGTCGAGCTACGTCAATGGCGCCGAACTGTTCGCCGATGGTGGTGCATCTCAAGTCTAGGCGGCTACGGAGCAGACCTCCCCCTGTCGTTAAAAAGCTGTATTCGCTGCCGACGAATCGGCAATCAAGGAGTTACCTGATGAGCGACTTTGCTGGTTCGGCAGTAGATCATATGGGCATCGCTGTTTCGGACACTTCGTATTCTCAAGCCTTCTACGAAACTGTGCTCAGGCCGTTAGGGATCACCCTGGTGATGAGTATCGAGGCGGATCCGCCAGGGCTGAAGCTTCGACGACTGGGGTTTGGTTCTGGAGGAAAGCCCTTTTTTTGGTTGCATGACGCGTCCGTCGCCAGTCACGGGGTGCATATAGCAATGATCGCCCCAAGTCGTGAGTCGGTTGATGCTTTTCACGCGGCCGGCATTGCTGCCGGCGGACGGGACAATGGGCCGCCTGGCATCAGGCCGCACTACCACGCCGATTACTATGCCGCTTATGTGCTGACACCTGATGGCGTGAATTTGGAAGCCGTTTGCCAAGTGGCCTCTTGATCGAGCTCATATCAGGTCCATCCCAGATACAATACGTTGCTTACTTCTTTACGCGGTTTCTGGGGGCGCAGTTGGCAACACCCGGGTAGCCAACCGTGATCAACATCACCGGCACTTCTTCATCCGACAGGCCAAACTCCTTGACCACTGCGCGCGATAAGGATGCAGGCACGGTAGTCACTGTTGACCCTGCGCCTTGTTTCGACTCAGCGGCTGAAACCGTCGAATGGGGTCATGTAAACGGCGCCGAACGGGTCCAGGCGCTTGCGGATTTCAGCGTCGGGGGTGCCATATACCACCAGGCTGGAAATGGTGCACAGTTCCAGAAAGCGCTGGCCGAAAGGGGCGAACGTGGTGTCGACGTGACTGACCACTGCATCGACGTTATAACGCTCCAAAATGTGCACGGCGCTGTTGTCTTCATTAACGCTGTATTCGTAAACCAGTGTACCGGGCTCGGCGCGGGTGGCGGCAACGATGGTGGCGATCAGTGCCTTGAATTCAGCGAACTCTGCGGGTTTCACCTTAAGGGAGAATAGGCAGGAAATAGGGGGAAGCATGGTGGTTGTCTCCGGCAGATGTACGACAAATACCTGCACGGCCGCAGCTCTGGATTAGCCGGTGCATGTGATGCAGGTCTGGGGGCGTCAGGGCTTTTCGGGGGCTTGGGCGAATAGCTTGCCGGCGCCGGCCCAATCCGATGCGGCTACGTCTTCGAAAATCACGTAGATGTAATTGGCATCGGTACCGGTGTGTTTAACGATGCTTTCGGTGATGTCGGCTGCAACAGCGGATTTCTGCGCATGTTCCTTACCTTCGAACCAGCTCACACGTACGACGGGCATGATGTATTCCTTCTAGGACATTGATATGGGGAGGTGCGCGAAGTGCACCGGTTGCCTTGCTGGAATCCATCGTACTGTTGAGTGCGGTGGCGATAAACGGCCTGCAGCTATAATCTGGATAGACTTAAATTCTACAATGGCGGGCGCAGCATGGTACCTATCGACTCCTTTCAGGGCGTCATCACCTTCGTCGTGGCCGCGCGCTCGTCCAGCTTTACCCAGGCAGCAGATCGCTTGGGACTGTCAAAATCTGCCGTAGGCAAGGCCATTGCGCGCTTGGAAGAGCGTTTGGGCACGCAGTTGTTTCATCGCACGACGCGACGGATATCTCTCACCGCCGATGGTGAGGCCTACTTCGTCGCGTGCTCCACGGCCTTGGAGGAAATCGGCACCGCTGAAAGCGGGCTGGGGCCAGGTGGTGGTGAACCTTCTGGCCGTTTGCGGGTTGATATCCCGGTGGCCTTCGGACGGCGGGTCGTCGCCCCACTGTTGTTTGAGATCGCCAATAAATACCCGGCGCTGCAATTGAGCCTGACGTTTTCCGATCATCTGGTGGACCCGTTCGAAGAGGGTATCGATTTGTTGGTACGGTTCGGCGAACTGCAGGACACCAGCGGCCTGGTAGCGCGACGATTGACCCGCCAACGCTGGGCCGTCTGCGCTTCCCCTGACTACCTTGCGCGCTTCGGCACCCCGCAAACCCTGGAAGAGCTGACCCAGCATCGTTGCATCGTCGGCCATCGGCGCGGCCAGCCGCTGGCATGGCGAGTGATGCAGGCGGGTCAGACCGTCCGTTACGCCCCTCCTTCAACGCATCAGATCGGCGATGGCGAAGTCATGATTCTTGCCGCCGTGGCTGGCGCCGGCCTGTGCCAGATGCCACGCAGCCTGTTCCAGAATGACATCGAGGCCGGCAGGCTGGTCGAGGTGCTGCAAGCCTATGAGCCCGAGGCGGTTGATGTGCATGCGGTCTGGCCGAAGGTGTCGCACCTGCGTCCCAAGGTCCGCTATGTGGTCGATGAGTTGGTCAAGTTGTGTTCGCATTGGCAGTAAAGACCGTACACGCAGTCAACGGATGGTCTTTTCTGCACAAACACATCCCACGTAGAAATGACTTTCTACCAGATCCACCACCCAGTCGTTGAACTGCAATTCGATCTCCACTTTCGGTTAGACCTTAAGGTAGGCGGCGAGCGACGGGGGCAGGCGCTCCGAAGCCAGGGTCGCCGAGGCGCTGACGCGCAAGCGGCCGCGCGATTGCCACGCTGTTCGCGGGCGACGGCGGCACGGAAGCAGCAGCGTATGATTTTTCGAGATAAAGACGCTATTTGACCTGAGCTTAGGGGCATCCTTTTCAAACCCTCCAAAGCATGCGCTCAGAGGTACGACGCCTACAGGCTATCCGGATCGCCAAAGAACATCTGAATCCGCGAACGCAACCAGCGCTCACCCGGGTCGTTGTCCTGGGAGCCGCGCCAGGCCATGTGCAGTTCGAAGCTGCGCACCGGAATCGGTGGGTCCTCGGCGCGAACGCCGCCAGCGGCGGTCAGAGCGTCGGCGGTGTAGTCGGGCACGATGGCGATGATGTCAGTGCCCGCCAGCAGCGTGCTCAGGCCATTGAACTGCGGCACGGCCAGTACCACGTGACGCTTGCGGTCCAGCTTCTCCAGCTCTTCATCGATGAAACCGCTCAGATCGCCGGCGAAGGACACCAGGGCATGGGGCCGGGCGCAGAATTCATCCAGGGCCAGCCGTCCTGGGGCCGTGTCGGCCCGCAGTACTTTGGGCATGCTGCGCCGCAAGACTTTACGCTTGGCGTTGGCCGGCAGATCCTCGGTGTAGCTGACGCCGATGGAGATTTCGCCGGACGCCAGCAGACCCGGTATCAGGATGTAGTTGACTCGCCGCACCACCAGCACAATGCCGGGTGCCTCGGCCCGCAGGCGTTTGAGCAGCATCGGCAGCAGGGCGAACTCGGCATCGTCCGACAGGCCGATACGAAACACCGAGGTGCTGGTGGCGGGGTCGAACTCCGCCGCGCGGCTGACCGCCGTGGAGATCGAATCCAGGGCCGGGGAGAGCAGGGCAAAGATCTCGACCGCCCGGGCCGACGGCTCCATGCTGCGACCGGTGCGAACGAACAGCGGGTCATCAAACAGGTTGCGCAGGCGCGACAGTGCGGCGCTGATGGCCGGCTGGCCGAGGAAAAGCTTCTCGGCGGCTCGGGTCACACTGCGTTCATGCATCAATGTTTCAAACACGATCAACAGGTTCAGGTCGACACGACGCAGGTCATTACGATTCATCTGGGGTCCTGGCAGATTCAGCAAGCTTGACGTGAGCGGCCATATGAGAACAATGACCGGCATGAATCTTACGGGGAAAGACTGGTACTCTGCACCGGCTAATTGATTTTTCTTAGGGTAGACCCTACAGGACTGGCTCAATTTTTTGCTGCGGAATCAATGACAGGCATGTCGACTATTAATAGCCACTGATGGTCTTGGGTACAAAGCCCGGATAGAGTTCATGGCATTAGAGGTTACTTTGACGAGGTTTGCGATGTCCCGCACGATCCGTTTTCACAAGTTTGGTGGTGCCGAGGTGCTCAAATGCGAAGAGCATGCGGCGGCTCTTCCTGCGCCAGGAGAAGTGCAGGTCCGTGTCGAAGCGATCGGCATCAGCTGGTATGACATCCTGTGGCGCCAGAACCTGGCGTCGTCCCAGGCACACCTGCCTTCGGGCCTTGGTCATGAAATGGCCGGGGTGGTGACGGCTGTCGGAGACGGTGTCGACGACCTGGCTGTAGGCGACAAAGTTGCCAGTTTCCCTGCCGAGAGCCCGAACGATTACCCGGTGTACGGTGAGATCATCGTGCTGCCGCGTACCGCGTTGACCCGTTATCCCGAGGTGCTTACCCCGATCGAAGCCGCCGTGCACTACACGCCCCTGTTGATCGCCTATTTCGCCTACGTGGACCTGGCACGGGTCAAGCCGGGGCAGTTTGCCTTGGTCACCGATGCCAGTCATTGCGCCGGCCCATCCTTCGTGCAACTGGGCAAGGCCTTGGGTGTGCGGGTGATCGCGGCCACCAAGACCGCCGATGAACGTGAGTACCTGCTGTCGCTCGGTGCTGAGAAAGTCATCGTCACCGAAGAGCAGGACTTGCTGATGCAAATCAACAAGCTCACTGATAATCGTGGCGTCGATGTGGTGTTCGATGGCCTCGGTGGGCCGCAAATGTCGCTGCTCGGCGACGTGCTCGCGCCGCGGGGCAGCCTGGTGCTGTATGGCTTGCAGGGCGGTAACCAGACACCGTTTCCGGCCTGCGCGGCGTTCCAGAAGAACATTCAGTTCTTCGTACACTGCATCGGCAATTTCACCGGTAAGCCGGAACTGGGCATCATTCAGGACCAGGTGGCTTTGCAGCGGGCACTGCGTGATATCAATCAACTGACCGCCGATCGCGTGCTGTTGCCACTCAAGACCCGGGTCTTTGCGTTCTCCGAGTTTGTCGAAGCCCACCGCTACATGGGCGAATGCCCCTGCCGCGAACGCGTTGCCCTGCAGGTAGTCGACCCTACCTGATTCTCCTCCTGCGCAAGAGTCATCGTTCAGACTCTTGCGCTGCCTTCGCCTGTCTCGTCCCTCCGTTCTCATGCCCCGACTCCTGAAGTCTGGCGGTGATGCCCTCGCGCCCGGCAATCGCCCCCGATCGGGCGGTGCTGTTCGCTAAAAACCAGAAAACTGTTTAACCGCCATGGAACTGAACTGGTTTTTGCCCTCAATCTGTATCTTCTAATCGTTATTTAAGTCCTGATAATTGAACGCTGATTTCCATCTCAAGGAAGAAGTCGTGGCGCAATACAAGTTTTTAGAAGATCGTCATCCTTCATGGTCGATTCAAGGCGTTTCAGGCGTTACTTGGTTTAACGCTATCAGTCGGCCTGGGGGAAGGCAGGCGGGGGTAGGGGGGCAATTCAAGTTAGGCATATTCTTTGTTTTTCGTACTCGTTGTCTGAAGGACGTTGTCGGAATTCTCCTAGGACGCGCTAAAAAAACGGCAGAACCCTTTGATTTAGCGGCTTGCAGGCAAGTGCCAAAACAAAGGAGGCGAACTCCCCAACCTGTGTATCGAATAATTACGACAAGCAAACCTTGAGCGTATTATCAATACTCTTTGCAGTACTAGAACAATCCATCCAGACCAACCCGTCGCTCGGTCACGTTGTGCGGGTGCGACGCCGATAGTTGAATTTCCAGGTAAATGGCTATGAGTGCAATTCATGAGCAGGCAATGACTCACGTGTATCAGCAGATACTGCAGCGATTGTCAGGTTTTTATTCCCGCGCGGAACGTACTGCGTTGCAGCTTTTGATCCAGCGTTTAATTGTCGCGGCCGGAGGCATCGACCGGATTGGCGACTTTCGCGTATTGACGGTCCAGAACGGGAGCCGGGACAGCTTTTATGTCCTGGCGGCGTTGCGTGCCGCGCAATTGAGCATCGCGGGCAGGCATCCGGCGACCTTCGACCTGCGCGTCGCCACCCCACGTTTGAGCGAGACCACCCAGGCGACCCTGGAAAACATCCACCGCTGCTATAGCGCGCTGTTCGTCTACGACGATCCCCGGGTTGAGCTGTTGATGGCGGATAACCGCGAAGTGGTGCCATTCAATCACAAGCAGCCTTTGTCGGTGGCCGGGCATGAGGCCAATCGCATGGACGCGCTCGTTCTGGGCCACCTTCGCTCGGTCGACAGCCCCTTGGAGGTAGGTGATCACGGCTACCTGGCGATGGCAGAGTTCTATCGGCACATGGCTCGTTGGGAGAGCGGGGTCGACTCGTTAGTCAGCAGTGATACGCCTCGCGAGCAAAAACAGTTCATGTCGGGCCTCCGGCGTGCTGCCCGCAAGGTAGGCCTGGCCACTGACTCGTCCAGCGGCTTCGACAGTCTCTTCGCGCAACTCGATACCCTGGGCGCGAATCCCTACCAGGGTTTTTATGGCCAGGACCACCTGGGCGCGTGGAGACCTGAGGGGCATTTCGAGGCTTGTCGGCGCGTGAGCCACATCGGTATCGACGATCTGATCGTCGACAGCTCGGAAGAAACCAACTGGCCACTGTTCAGTGAGTTTCTGCGGGTACGGACCGAGGAACTCGTCGCATCGGCGCCGGAAAACGGGTACCTCAGCCCGCTGCTGTCGGCTCATTTGCATGGCCTTCAGGCCTGCTATCTGCAGGGACGCAGCTACGAAGCGGGTTACGGGGACTACGTACAACGAGCCATCATGATCATGCACCGCAAGCAATTGCCCGAGCATGTCTGCGAACAGGCCAGGATGTTGTTTGGCCCACCTTCGGCCATCCCCGAGCGCCGTGCCCAGGCCGCCAGCGAAGCGCACAAGACACTAGGACTCAACGAAACGCAACTGGTGTGCATGTTGTTCGCTCCATTCGTTGAGCAAGGCGCAGGCCTGGAGCACTTTCTGCGTTGCTGTCATCCAGGCATGCTGGTGGCGATGCCGGACCTGCACAAGGCCATGCAGGGCGCGAGCATCGCTGATCAGGTGGCCCAATGGATGGTCGATGTCAGCGGCCTGCCCCTCGACATGCTCGGCAAGCTGTACCGGGCCAGCATTACGCCGCAAGAGCAGGAAGTGGCGTCGGGGATTGATTCGCACAACGCCATTGATGACGTCGACGCTGAAGAAGCCGGGCAGGGCGCCGATGCCTTGCGCGAACGTTCGGCACGGCATTGAGGGCCGAGGTTTGACGGATTCATTCGCCACGTATCCGGCCGTTGTTCCCGGCCATCCGGCGGAGCCGGTCACGGTCCTTACTGTTGGCCAAACCCCATGAAAGGTTGCCGGGAACCAGACTTCGCTTATCAGGCGGTTTATCGTTATCTGACGACCCTGATCAATGAATTGGGGGCCGATGCCCGAGTGCGCTTGCCGTCATTACGGCAACTGGCCGAGCGCCTGAACGTGTCGATCTCCACCATCCAGTACGCCTATTCGCTACTGGAAAAGGAAGGGCGGGTCTACTCGGTCGCCAAGTCCGGTTATTACGCGTTGCCAGTGCCCTGCGTTGCGACTCTGGGCGGTGGAGATGATTTGCTCGAGACCCTGTACGTCAATGCGCGGCGACCGGGAATGCTGGTGCTCAGTGCTGACGAGCCTGCGTTGGTGCAACCGCTGGACAGCCCACTGTTGTTGCTTGAGCGTGAGCTGCTGCGCCAGTATCCGCGCTCCTCACAGATGCCTTCGCAACCCTGGGGCGAACTGGAGCTGCGTACCGCGCTGGCGGCTCGCTACACTTCTTCGCCGGCCCGGTGCTGGAACGCCGACGACGTCTATATCGGTGCCGATCTGCGCGGCGTGCTGGAGATTCTGATCGCAGTGCTGGCGCTCAAGGGCGCTACGGTGCTGATCGAATCGCCCTGCGACTGGACCGTCCTGCGCTTGCTGCAGGCGGCGGATATTGACGTGATTGAGCTGCCACTGCTGGCGGATGGGGACATCAATGTCGAGCAGTTGGAGCAATTACTGACGGGGGAAACGGTACGCCTGGTCATCCTGTCCTCGGTCCTGAACATGCCCAGGGGCACGCTCGTTCCTGAAAACAACCGCCGCGCCGTAGCACGCTTGCTGGATCTGCACGGCACATGGGTGCTGGAAAACGACAGTTATACAGACCTGGCGTTCGAAGCCGGGGTTACGCCTTTTCGAGACTTGCTCGACCCGGATCGACTGATCGTCTATTCCACTTTCGAAAAAACCATCGGCCCCGAGGCACCCTATGGTTATGTGCTGTCGCGTCAGTTGACGTTGGAGTTGCAGCGCCATTTCCTGCTGCGCGCGTTTAGCCTGTCGCCGATTCGCCAGAAAGCCATTGCCCGTCTGTACAGTAACGGCCGGATCGATCAGCACTTGCTGGTCTTGCGGCGTTTGCTGCGTGAAGGGGCTGCCTCGACGACGCAATTGCTGCGCGAGCGGCTGGGGGACAGCCTGCAATGGCTGGAACCTCAGGGGGGCGCGACGATCTGGACGCGATCTTCGCGGCACGTCGATTTACGGCGGGTCTTCCAGCGGCTGCTTGCACAGCGAATCGTCATAGCGCCGGGTGAACTGTTCAGTCTGCAAGGGCTGTATGCACAGCATATGCGCCTGACCCATGCCTTAGGCGGTTCGCACGATCTGGATACAGCACTCTGCGCGCTGGCCGATGCCTTGAGACTTGAGACTTGAGCAATCGTAATGCGGAGCGATGGATCGAACCCATCGCGCCACGGTCGAACTGTCAGTAAACTGCATCCGATCAATCGAGCCACTCCATCCAGAGGTTTTGCATGACAGTCAGTCCTTTTGCGGGCAAGCCGGCACCGGCAGCGTTGTTGATCGATATCCCGCGACTGGTGACGGCCTACTACACCGGCCGGCCCGACGCCTCGGTTTCGACCCAGCGCGTGGCTTTCGGCACCTCCGGCCACCGTGGCAGTTCCTTCGACCTGGGGTTTAACGAATGGCATGTGCTGGCCATCAGCCAAGCGATTTGCCTGTACCGTGAAGCCCAGGGCATCAGCGGCCCCTTGTTCCTGGGGATCGATACCCATGCGCTGTCTACCCCGGCAGGGGCCAGCGCGCTGGAGGTATTCGCTGCCAATGGGGTCACCGTGATGATCGCCGAGGCCGATGAATACACACCCACGCCGGCGATTTCCCATGCCATTCTTTGCTACAACCGGGGCCGCACCACCGGTCTGGCGGACGGCATCGTCATCACGCCGTCTCACAATCCGCCGCAGAGTGGTGGCTACAAGTACAATCCCACCAACGGCGGCCCGGCCGATACCCACATCACCAAATGGATCGAAGCCAAGGCCAACGAGCTGCTCACCAGCCAGTTGGCGGGCGTCAAGCGCATCAGCTATGAGCAGGCCCTGAAGGCTGACACCACTCACCGTCACGACTACCTCAATACCTACGTGGCGGATCTGGTCAATGTCATCGACTTCGATGCCATCCGCGCTGCCGGCCTGCGCCTGGGCGTCGACCCGCTGGGTGGCGCGGGCGTGCGCTACTGGCCCGCCATTGCCGAGCATTACCGCCTGGACTTGGAAGTGGTCAACACCCAGGTGGATTCCACCTTCCGCTTCATGACTGTCGATTGGGACGGGCAGATCCGCATGGACCCGTCCTCCAGCCATGCCATGCAAGGGCTGATTGGCCTCAAAGAGCGTTTCGATGTGGCCTTCGCCTGTGACCCGGACCATGATCGCCACGGCATCGTGACACCCTCCGGCGGTTTGCTGGCGCCGAACAACTATCTGGCGGTGTCCATCGACTACCTGTTCCAGAACCGCCCGCAGTGGCGTGCCGATGCCGCCGTGGGCAAGACGGTGGTCAGCAGCGGTCTGATCGATCGCGTGGCCAAGCGCCTGGGGCGGCGTCTGTATGAGGTGCCGGTAGGCTTCAAGTGGTTTGCTGACGGCCTGTTCGACGGTTCCCTGGGCTTTGGTGGCGAAGAAAGCGCCGGTGCTTCGTTCCTGCGCAAGGACGGTGGTGTGTGGAGTACCGACAAGGACGGCCTGATCCCAGCATTGCTGGCGGCCGAAATGACCGCGCGCACCGGTCGCGACCCAAGCCAGGCTTACCGTGCCCTGACGGATGAACTGGGTGAGCCGTTCTCCGTGCGCGTCGATGCCAAGGCCAGCCCGCAACAGAAGGCGCTGCTGAGCAAGCTGTCGCCGGACCAGGTCGCATCCACTGAATTGGCCGGGGAGACCATCCAGAGCATCCTCAGCCATGCCCCGGGCAACGACCAGGCCATCGGCGGGCTGAAGGTCATGACCGAAAACGGCTGGTTCGCCGCGCGTCCATCCGGCACCGAGGACATCTACAAGATCTACGCCGAAAGCTTCGTCAGTGACGAGCACCTCAAGCAATTGGTGGTCGAGGCGCAGGCATTGGTCGACGGAGCCATCTCCGGCCAGTGATTCAAAATCCATCGCGAGCAGGCTCGCTCCCACATTGGCTCTGCGGTGCAGGTCGGCCTCTGTGGGAGCGAGCCTGCTCGCGATAACGGTGGGTCGGGTTACGTTGATGGCAATGTGCGACACCACTTTCACTTCATCGCCTAAATCCATGACCTACAAGCTTTTTGGTGGAATCCGCCAGCAAATACAGACACCATAGCCGCCATGGTTCTGAACACCGGAGTCCCCAAGCGTGTCGCAACACACTCCCGATCTTCCCCCCGAACTTCTGTCCCTGGCCCAGATGCCGTTGCTCAAGCGCCTGGCCGCGCGTTTTTTGGGTCATGGTCTGACGCAACTGCGAGCCCAGCATCGGGCTTCCTGGTTACACGGCCAAGCCGATGGCTTTCGCAGCGGTCATAGCGCCGGTTTTGACTACGGCTATCAGGAGGGCAAGGCCGAAGGGCTGGAAGAGGGCCGGCAGGTCCTGTTGATCCGAGATTCCCGAAGCACCGAGCACCCGGCACCGAAAGTCGATGAGCTGCTGTTCGATGACTGGCGCCTGCCGTTAACCGCCGAACTCAAGAAACGCATCAAGGCCGATGTTGCCCGATTGCTTCCCGCTCACGCCCAGCCGAGCGCCGCGCAGTGGAAGATGATCCTGAGCGATACGCCATCTACCTCGGTCATCGCGGGCGCAGGCGCCGGGAAGTCCACGACCCTGGTGCTACGCCTTGTGCTGCTGTCCCATTACCTGGGTTTTGAGTTGGACTCGATGACCGTGGTGACCTTCACGCGGGAATCGCGCAAGGACTTCATTCACAAACTCATTGAGGTTTTTGCCCTGTGGGGGCGAACAATCAGCCTCAAGGAAGCTCGCGATCTGGTGCGGACCTTCCATTCACGCATCTTGCCCATGGTGCGCAGCCTGCCCGGGTTCGAACGGCTCCAGGCGTTTGAAACCCTGAGCCATCGCGCCGAATCGACTGATGATGACGCCCTGGGTAACCCCTTTGAATTGCGCATCAACGATGCTCAGCGCCAACAACTCAATGCCTGCTATCACGGTCTTTATCAACGCGACGAGCGTTTTCGCGAGCTGATCAAGCCGATGTCCCGGCACGCCTTGCAGCTCAGGGAGCTGGAACGCGACCATCCCGATGTGCAGAAACGGGTGGCGGTAACCGAACTGGCCGCCCAGCGCGATGAAGAGCTGGGCGATGCGATCGAAGACCTGTGGTTCCGCGCCGGTGCCTGGCCGATCAAGGGCATCGAGCCAAAGCGTCAGGCATTCCAGATCAATGGTGCGACGTTTCATTGCCACGGCTACGTTCCCTCCCTGGATGCCTGGGTGATG
Source organism: Pseudomonas sp. Q11 (assembly GCF_024494355.1). Classification (GTDB taxonomy): domain Bacteria; phylum Pseudomonadota; class Gammaproteobacteria; order Pseudomonadales; family Pseudomonadaceae; genus Aquipseudomonas; species Aquipseudomonas hefeiensis. The sequence continues at coordinate 110,438 of NZ_JAKNQY010000006.1, forward strand.
CTGGGTTTCGACCCGCGGGAAGACGCCCGGCTCAGCCGCCCCGGCGCCAAGCTGAGTATTCGTGCGGAGTGGGCGGTCAAGCGTACCCTGTTTCAAGCTTTCTGCTCTAAGCCACTGATATGGCTGGATAGTTATGAAGCGTCAAGGCGCGTGCTGAGCGTGTTGGCCGGGGATGCCAGTGCGGGTCCCGGGTTCGACTACAAGGTGAAAGGCGAATTGGGTTCGGCACCGCTGCTGGATTGCTTTGTCGCGGCAGCCGGTTTTATCGAGAACCTGGGCCTGGACGTTCCGGACGCAGTGGGCCGGATGTGTTTTGCCCAGGATGACCCGGATCGTTATTTCTTTGAGGCCCTGAGTCGCTACTGGCGGGCGTTTGAAGACCACTTGCTGGATCAGTCGCCTCCTGTCATGACGTATAACCGGATGTTCGCGCTGTTCAGTGAGCATTCCCCCGAGAACTTCAAGCTGCTGAGCGATGCGATACTGCGTCCTCTGTCGCACTTGATGATCGACGAGTTTCAGGATGTCTCGCCGCAGATTGTTTCCTGGCTTCGCGCAAGCCTGCGGGAAGTGCGCAGCCGTGGTCCCGCCATGCATGTGGGCCGAGGCGCCCAACGTTCGTCTTTGCTGTGCGTGGGCGATGACTGGCAGTCGATCTACGGCTGGCGCGGCAGCTCGCCCAGTTATTTCATGGCGTTCAACAAACAGTTTCCTTCGCCGGCAAACACCCGGGTTATGCTCACCGATAACTACCGCAGCCATCAGCACATCATTGACGCCGCCGAACACGTCGTGCGTGCGGCTTCGGCTATTCCCGGAAAAAAGGCCAAGGCCAGCGGCACGCCTCGGACCTTGAGCCCGGTCAATGTGCTGGACAGAGACGACGAAGGCCTGGCGAAGCGGCTGGATGAGCACTACCGCAAGGGCGATTCAATCTTGATGCTGTATCGAAAAACAAGCGATAAGCTATTGATTGAAAGGCATATTCAACCAATAGTTAATGTGGATTCTAGTTTGCCGTACCCGGCGAGGCGCCTCAGGCAGATGACCTACCATAGCGCCAAGGGGCTTCAGGCCGACGCGGTGTTTTTGCTCGGTGACTGCCAGCACTCGACCAGTTCCCCCTACAAGAATCAGGTCTACCGAATGGCCGGGCTGGGTCAGGACGGCGATGCCGAGCCGTACGACACGGCACAGAAAGACGAGATTCTACGTCTGGCCTATGTCGGTATTACCCGGGCGGTGCAGCATTGCTATTGGTATGTCGACGGGCAGGACACACCGGTCAACAAGGCGCCCAAGGCGTCGGATCGGATAGGGACCGGCAAGCCGTTCTTTGCCGATCATCGCCGCGCCCGCGGTTGAGAACATCGGGGCACGAACAAAACCGTCAGCCAAAAAGAAGCCCACTGATGTGGGCTTCTTTTTTCAGGAGGCAAATCGTCGCAAGCCAACCGGTGGCACGAACGCTTCCAGCTCGGCTTCAACCGCTTCGATTATTCGCTCCACGTCAGGGGCGTTCATCACTGTCGCGCAGGGGATGCCTGCAATCGCGATCATAGTCTCGCCACTGGCACGGTCAAACAGCCGGGCGACCATGCTGCCCGGTGCGTCCATGCTGGCCTCGAATCCCATGGGATGAAAATGCCAGCGCATCAGCTGGCAGGCGTTGGGAAACGTAACCTTGCTGAAAGATCCTCTATTCATCTGTTGCCCACCTTCTTCATCAAGCGCTTCCGTTTGCTCATATCAGGAAGGAAGAGCCATCATGGCTCTACCAGTGAGAACTAAAAATAGCACCTGCAAATGAATGTCATGTGGCTTTTTTCAGGCCGTTTGGCGATTGGTTCACTTTTTTTGATTTGCATCACGACTTATGCCGTTTTGATCAGGACGTCACCTTCTCTGGGCACGTATGTCATCACGCTCATCCAGAGGCTCTGGCTCACGGCATTTCAAGGCAATTACCCAAGCCAGCAGCATTAAAGACGTGGCAACGGTGAAGGTGAGATGCAAGCCATTTGCCACTGCTTCAGGGGTAGCCTGGGCGATACCATTCGTCGGTACAGAGAGCGCAAACACCGCGCCGAGCGCCGATGCACCGGTCAAGAAACCCAGGTTGCGCGACAGATTGAGCAGCCCTGAGATGATGCCGCGGTTGCTTGCGGGTACATCCGCCATCACCGCGGTGTTGTTGGCCGTCTGGAACAGCGCATAGCCAAGGGTTGTTACCGCGATAGCAGCGACATAGCCGCCTACACCGAGGGTCGGTGGCATCAGCGACAGCATCAGGCAGCCGAGTATCATGATCAGCAGCCCGACGAGCCGCATGGGGCGCACGCCGAAGCGGTCCACCAGGCGCCCGGCAGGCACGCCCGCCAGCGCGGCGACCGACGGCCCTGCCGCCAACACCAGCCCCACCAGGGCGGTGGGCAACCCAAGGGCGATGGACAGATAAAAAGGCCCCACCAGCAGCGTCGCCATCATGACCGTTGCGACCAGGGCACTGGTCACCAACCCGGAAATGAGCAGCCGGTCCCCAAGCAACGCCAAGGCAATCAGTGGCGACGCGACCCGCCGCTGGGCCAGGACAAACAGACTGCCGCCCAGGATCGCCGTCAGCGACAGCGCAATATTCGGCCAGTCGAAGTTGCCTCGGCCCAACGTCGTGGCGAGGGCATAGGCGCCAAGCGTTATCGCCAATAGAAGCGTACCTAGGGTGTCGAAGCGGGGGACCGCGGCCGATCTCTCCGGTTGCCGGGCAGGCAGTGAACGCCAGGTCAGTACACACGTCAGCAGCCCAAGAGGAACGTTAATCAAAAATAACGCCTGCCAACCGAAACCGCTGATCAATGCGCCACCCAGAGAAGGCCCGAGGGCGGTACCTACCGCTGATAGAGTGGCCAGCAGCCCCATGGCGCTGCCGATCTTTTCCTTTCCGACCGTCTCGCCAACCAGGGCCAGGGTCAGCGTCATCATGATGGCCGCGCCCAGGCCTTGCAGCGCCCGGCCTGCAATCAACAACCACAGTGAGGGGGCCAAGCCGCAAAGCGCCGACGCTAGGGTGAACAACCCGATCCCGCCCAATAGCAGCTTGCCAGGCCCCACCAAATCCCCCAATCGCCCAAGGCTGACAATCAACGTGGTGATCGCCAGTAAATAGGCAAGTACCACCCATTGAACCTGCTGAAAGGGGGCCTCGAACGCCTGGGCCAGCGTCGGCAAGCCGACTGTCACCACGCTGGCGCCCAGGGAGGCAAGCAAGGTTGAAAGTGACAGGCTGGCCAAGGCCCAGCGTGGTGAAGATTGTGTATTAACGGGTTTCATCATGTCCTCTCGCTCTGCTGCTACGTAAATGGCGCTGTCAGAACGTTACGCCCGGGCATAACATGGCGGAAGACGCACGGATTGCACTTTATAACTGCATACAGCGCCACCTATTTAAATCAGGACTTCGCCATGTCCACCCCCGACCTCAATCTGCTGGTTACCCTTGATGTCTTGCTCTCGGAAGGCAGCGTGGCCCGAGCCGCTCGGCGCCTGCGACTCAGCCCTTCGGCCATGAGCCGCGCGCTGGCGCGGTTGCGCGAAACCACGGGCGATCCGTTGCTGGTGCGGGCCGGGCGCGGCCTGGTTCCCACACCCCGCGCCTTGGAATTACGCGAGCACGTCAGCCAACTGGTACAGGACGCCCAGGCGGCGCTACGGCCGTCCCAGGCCCCGGACCTGGGACGATTGCGCCGAACCTTCACGCTGCGCACCCGGGAAGGGTTCGTTGAAAACTTCGCCATCGACTTGATTGCCCGTATCAACGAACAGGCGCCCGGTGTACGGCTGCATTTCCTGGACAAGGCCGACAAGGACAGTACGGCGCTGCGAGAGGGCACGGTGGACCTGGAAACAGCCGTCGTGGACAAGGGCACCAGCCCTGAGCTGCGAACCCAGGCGTTATTTACTGATCGCCTGATTGGGGTGGTGCGCGCTGGACATCCGCTGAGCCGGGCCGAGGTGAGTGCTGTCGCTTACGCGGCGGGCGCGCACATTGGTGTTTCCTTGCGGGGCCTGGATCACAGCGCCATCGAACAGGCCTTGGGGCCTATGAACCTGATACGGGAAATCGCGATTACCGTACCGGGTTTCTCCACCGCGCTGGGCCTCGCCCGGTCCAGCGATCTGATCGCCAGCGTGCCTGAGCGCTATACCACCCGCCTGCGTGCCGGCATGCACAGCTTTGCGCTGCCGTTTGCGGTGCCGACATTCACGATTTCCATGCTTTGGCACCCCCGAATGGATGCCGATCCTGTGCACCGCTGGTTTCGCGGTTGTCTGCGGGAAGTGTGTTCAGGCAAAACCGTAGATATCTAGCCGCCATTAATTAGTAGCGTTTCGCTGGCACTTAGTTGCTAGAAGTGCGACGTGATTGGCAAATAGGTGGTTAACCTCATTTAATATTTAAATAGAGTTTTGTCCTACAATCTTTAATGTCGCCGTCGAAATACCTGTACTAACGGGGCGCCGTGTATCTTTTGCCGTTGTTGAAGGCATGAGTGTGAAAAGGGGGCAAAAAAATTCGCTGGACGTTTGATTTCCAATTGTGTCAGTTTTCTTGCGTCCTCATTGGGCGAGTGATAGGACGCTCTCGCCAGAGATTGTTCTATCTGACAAAAACTGTTCCATTGCAAACAAGGAAGTGTGTTTATGTCGAAAATCAAAACCAGCGCTATTGACTCTACCGAACAACTGCTCTGGGCGCCGCAGTCACTGGCGGCGGCGAGCAATGCATTCAATCAGATCAATAGTTTCAGCCACCAATACGATCGGGGCGGCAACCTGACCGTCAATGGCAAACCCTCGTACTCCGTGGACGAAGCTGCCACCCAGTTGCTGCGCGACGGTGCGGCCTACCAGGACCGGGACGCCAGCGGCAAGATCGAGCTGACCTACACGTTCCTGACCTCCGCCTCCTCAAGCACCATGAACAAGCACGGCATCAGCGGTTTCAGTCAGTTCAGCGCCCAACAGAAAGGCCAGGCGGTCCTGGCCATGCAGTCTTGGGCGGACGTGGCCAATGTCACGTTCACCGAGAGAGCCAGCGGTGGCGACGGCCACATGACCTTCGGCAACTACAGCAGCGGCCAGGACGGCGCGGCGGCATTTGCCTATCTGCCGGGCACGGGCGCCGGTTATGACGGGACCTCCTGGTACCTGATCAACAGCCGCTACACCCAGAACAAGAACCCTGAACTGAACAACTATGGCCGCCAGACCCTGACCCACGAAATCGGTCACAGCCTGGGTCTGGCGCACCCTGGCGACTATAACGCCGGTGAAGGCAGCCCGACCTACGATGACGCCACCTATGGTCAGGACACCCGTGGCTATAGCCTCATGAGTTACTGGAGTGAAAGCAACACCAGCCAGGACTTCAGCAAGGGCGGCGTCGAAGCCTATGCCTCGGGTCCGCTGATGGATGACATCGCCGCGATTCAGAAGCTCTACGGTGCCAACACCAGCACCCGGACCGGCGACTCAACCTACGGCTTCAACTCCAACACCGGTCGCGACTTCTACAGCGCATCCTCGTCTTCGGACAAAGTGGTGTTCTCGATATGGGACGCCGGTGGCCGCGACACCCTGGATTTCTCGGGTTTTACGCAGAACCAGAAAATCAACCTCAATGGCGCCTCGTTTTCCGACGTTGGCGGCATGGTGGGTAACGTGTCCATCGCTCAGGGGGTGACCATCGAGAATGCCATTGGCGGCTCGGGCGGTGACTTGCTGATCGGCAACGGCGTGGCCAACGAACTCAAGGGCGGTGCCGGCAATGACATTCTTTGGGGCGCGGGCGGTGCCGACAAACTGTGGGGCGGTTCGGGCTCGGACACCTTCGTGTTCGCCGCCAGTTCTGACTCACGGCCAGGTGCGGTCGATCAGATCCTCGATTTCGTCAGCGGCCTGGACAAGATCGACCTGACCGGCATCACCCAGGGCGCAGGCCTGCACTTCGTGAACGCGTTCACCGGTGCAGCGGGTGATGCGGTGCTCTCGACATCGGGTGGCAACAGCCTGCTGTCGGTGGACTTCTCCGGGCACGGCGTGGCTGACTTCCTGGTCAGTACCGTGGGCCAGGCGGCTGTCTCGGATATCGTGGCCTGATGCCCCTATCCCGTGGGAGCGGCCAGCGCTCTTGCGGGATCCCTCAGGATTGAACAGATGTGCAGAAATCCCAAACCCCGTGGTGCCCAGGCAACTGCCTGGTTACTCGCTACGCTGATGATGTTTACCGGAGAAGTCACCATGGCGCGCAGCCTGTTGTTAGCAGAACCCTCACAGTTGGCCGGTCAGTGGCAGGCTGTTCTGTCGGGGCCGCAGGCGTCTGCGCAAACCCCGCCGCCCGAGGACCCACCGTCCAGCATCTGTCTTGTCGAGCTGCGGGCGGATCAAACCCTGGGCGGGCAAACCGATTGCCTGGGCAAGTGGCTGGGGGATGAGCCGGTCCGTTGGTTCACCGAGCCCGACGGCCTTTCACTGATTGGCAAGCAGAACACCCGGGTTCACTTGCAACTGCATCAAGAACAACACTATCAAGTCACATTGAAGTCAGGTCGGAGGGTGACGCTCGAACGGAGTCCGTCCCAAGCCACGCCTTAACAAGTTAGTACAGTTGCCGAAGACTCCAGGTGTGCTTGTTTAAACAGGCCTGCACCCTGACGCGGTCCGATGTAAACCATTTAAAGATTGGCAAGTTGAATAACCTGGCAAAGCCAACAGCAAGGATAACTTCATGAGCATGGCAAGGAGCACGGCCACGGTGCCGTTGTTTAGAGCGCTGGCCGATTATAAAAACATTCTGGTCAGCGTCGGTTGTTTTACCGCCCTGATCAATGTCCTGATGTTGGCGCCTTCGATTTATATGCTCCAAGTGTATGACCGGGGCCTGTCATCCCAAAACGAAACCACGCTGTGGATGTTGTCGTTAATGGTGGTGGGCTTTTTCGTATTTATCGGGCTGCTGGAAATGGTCCGCAGCTTCATCGTCATCCGCATCGGCAGCCAGTTGGAAAGACGCTTCAACCTTCAGGTGTACAAGGCCGCGTTCGAGCGAAACCTGAGCCAGGGCGAGGGCAACGCCGGGCAGTCGCTGGGAGACCTTACCCATATCCGCCAGTTCGTCACGGGACCTGCGCTGTTCGCATTCTTCGACGCTCCGTGGTTTCCGGTGTATTTGCTGGTGATCTATCTGTTCAACGTCTGGCTCGGCGTGTTCGCCACCGTCGGCACGTTGCTGCTCATTGGCCTGGCCTGTCTGAACGAAACCATGACTAAAAAGCCCTTGGGGCAGGCCAGTGTTTACTCGCAACAGTCCAGCCAACTGGCGACCAGCCACTTGCACAACGCCGAGACCATCCAGGCCATGGGCATGCTCGGCGCATTGCGCGGCCGCTGGTTCGCCGTGCATTCGCGCTTTCTCGGTCTGCAAAACCAGGCCAGCGATACCGGCGCGGTGATCAGCTCCCTGAGCAAGACCCTGCGCCTGTGCCTGCAATCGCTGGTGCTGGGGTTGGGCGCGCTGCTGGTGATCAAGGGCGACATGACCGCTGGAATGATGATTGCTGGCTCGATCCTGATGGGCCGGGTGTTGAGCCCCATCGACCAGTTGATCGCCGTGTGGAAGCAGTGGAGCGGAGCCAAACTGGCTTATCGCCGTCTCGACGCGCTGTTGCAGGCTTACCCAACCCAGGACGAGGCGATGACATTGCCATCGCCCAAGGGCCAGGTGAGTTTCGAACAGGTCAGTGCCGGCCCGCCGGGGCAGCGCAACGCGACGCTGCATCAGCTCGGTTTCAGCCTGAGCGCCGGGGAAGTGCTCGGGGTACTCGGGGCGTCGGGGTCCGGCAAATCCACCCTGGCCCGCGTGCTGGTGGGTGTATGGCCCACCTTCGCTGGCACAGTGCGGCTGGACGGGGCTGACATCCATCGCTGGAATCGCGACCAGCTTGGCCCGCACATCGGCTATCTGCCCCAGGACATTGAGCTGTTCAGCGGCAGCATTGCCGAGAACATTGCCCGTTTCCGCCAGGCCGACCCGCAAAAAGTCGTCGCCGCCGCGCAACAGGCCGGCGTGCATGAGCTGATCCTGCGCATGCCTCAAGGCTACGACACTCTGCTGGGAGAGGATGGCAGCGGTTTGTCCGGCGGCCAGAAACAGCGCGTCGCCCTGGCCCGGGCAATGTATGACCAGCCGAGTCTGGTGGTGCTCGATGAACCCAATTCCAATCTCGACACGGTTGGCGAAGCAGCACTGGCCAGCGCCATCGCGCAGATGAAAGCCCAGGGCACCACCGTCGTGCTGGTGACCCATCGCTCCTCGGCGCTGGCCCAGGCCGACAAGCTGCTGGTGCTCAATGAAGGCCACTTACAAGCGTTCGGTCCAAGCCAGGAGGTGCTACGGGCATTGTCCGGCCAGCCACAATTGCAACGCGACAAACCCCAGGCAGCCCCCAACGGACTGAGCATGAGTCGCCAGTACCCGGCAGCCAGCAAACCCAGCGGCGCATGAGCAAGGATCGCGACATGAATCTGCAACACTCTCAAGACCTCGAACGGCCCGAGCGCGATGCCCGTTTCTTCGCCCGCCTGGGGTGGGCACTGGCAATCATTGGCGCCGGCAGTTTTTTCACCTGGGCCAGCCTGGCGCCGCTGGACCAAGGTATTGCGGTGCAAGGCACCGTGGTGGTGTCCGGCAAGCGCAAGGCCGTGCAATCGATGAGCAGCGGCGTGGTCAGCCGGATCCTGGTGCGTGAAGGCGAGGCGGTTAAACAGGGCCAGCCACTGTTCCGCCTGGACCAGACTCAGACAGCGGCCGATGTGCAATCGCTGCAAGCCCAGTACCGCATGGCTTGGGCGAGCCTGGCACGTTGGCAAAGCGAGCGGGACAACCTCCCGCAGGTCAGCTTTCCGGCTGAATTGAGCCACGACCCCGACCCACGCTTGGCGCTGGTACTCGAAGGCCAGCGGCAGTTGTTCAGCAGCCGACGCGTAGCGGTGGCCCGGGAGCAGGCCGCGCTGCGCGCTAATATCGAAGGCGCCACGGCGCAGCTGGCGGGCATGCGCCGGGCGCGCAATGACCTCAATGCCCAGGCCCAGTCCCTGCGCCAGCAGCTAAGCAACCTGCAACCGTTGGCGGATAACGGCTACATCCCGCGCAACCGTCTGCTGGATTATCAACGGCAACTGTCGCAAGTGCAGCAGGAACTGGCGCAGAACAGTGGCGAAAGCGGCCGGGTGGAGCAGGGCATCGTCGAGTCCCGCCTCACGCTTGAGCAACACAATGAGGAATACCAGAAGGAAGTGCGCAGTCAGTTGGCCGAGGCGCAACTCAAGAGCGAAACCCTGCAACAGCAACTCAAGTCTGCCGCGTTTGAGCTGCAGCACAGCGAGATCCTTGCCACCGCCGACGGCATCGCCGTGAACCTGGGCGTACACACTGAAGGCGCCGTGGTCCGTCAAGGCGATACCTTGCTGGAAATCGTGCCCCAAGGCACGCGACTGGAAGTCGAAGGGCACCTGCCGGTCAACCTGATCGACAAGGTTGGCACCCATTTGCCAGTGGACATTCTCTTCACCGCGTTCAACCAGAACCGCACACCGAGGGTACCGGGGGAGGTCAGCCTGATTTCCGCCGACCAGATGATCGATGAAAAGACCGCAGAGCCGTATTACGTCCTGCGCAGCAGCGTCAGCGAAGTGGCGATGGAAAAACTCAACGGGCTGGTGATCAAGCCCGGAATGCCGGCGCAAATGTTCGTGCGCACGGGTGAGCGCTCGCTCATGAACTACCTGTTCAAACCGCTGCTCGACCGAGCCGGCTCCGCGTTGACCGAAGAATAAGGATATCTGGGGGTATGAAGGGACTTTACTGGCTCGCCGCGCTGGCGGCGGTTATCTGCAACAGTGCCTGGGCCATGGGCCCATTCGAGTTTTATGAACAAGCCCTGCGCAATGACCCGGTCTACCTGGGCGCGATCAAGGAGCGCGATGCCGGCCTGGAAAACCGCGCCATTGGCCGCGCCGGGCTGCTGCCGCACCTGGGCTACAGCTACAACAAGGGACGTAACCAGTCCAAGGTCACCTACCTCAACGAGCGCGGCGCCAGCCAGCATGACGACCGCAACTACAGCAGCTACGGCTCCAGCCTGACCCTGCAACAACCTTTGTTGGACTACGAGGCCTACGCCGCCTATCGCAAAGGCGTGGCCCAGGCGCTGTTCGCCGACGAAAACTTTCGTGGCAAGAGCCAGGAGTTGCTGGTGCGGGTGTTGAGCGCCTACACCCAGGCGTTGTTCGCCCAGGATCAGATCGACATTGCCCAGGCCAGGAAAAAGGCTTTCGAACAGCAGTTTCATCAGAACGAGCACCTGTTTGCCCAAGGCGAAGGCACCCGCACCGACATCCTTGAAGCGGAGTCGCGCTATGAGTTGGCGATTGCCGAAGAGATCGAGGCCCGCAACGAGCAGGACGCTTCCCTGCGCGAACTTGGCTCGTTGATTGGCGTCCCGACCCTGAACATCGGCGACCTGGCGCCCCTGAGGGAAACGTTCCAGACCTTTGCCTTGCAACCGGCCAGTTTCCAGACATGGCACGAACTGGCCGTGAGCAACAATCCGACCCTGACGTCCCAGCGCCAGGCCGTGGACGTGGCGCGCTTCGAAGTCGAACGCAACCGCGCCGGACACCTGCCCAAGGTCAGCGCCTACGCGACGATGCGCCAGAACGAGTCGGAAAGCGGTAACACCTACAACCAGCGCTATGACACCAACACCATTGGTCTTGAGATCAGCGTGCCGCTGTACGCCGGTGGCGGGGTGTCGGCGTCGACCCGCCAGGCCAGTCGCAACATGGAGCGGGCCGAATATGAACTGGACGCCAAGACCCGGGAAACCCTGATCGAACTGCGCCGCCAGTTCAGCGCCTGCATGTCGGGGGTGAACAAACTGCGGGCATACCGCAAAGCCCTCAGCGCCGCCGAGGCGTTGGTGGTCTCGACCCGGCAAAGCATCCTCGGCGGCGAACGGGTCAACCTCGATGCCCTGAACGCCGAACAACAGCTCTACACCACCCGACGCGACCTGGCCCAGGCCCGTTATGACTACCTCATGGCCTGGACAAAGTTGCACTACTACGCCGGCACCTTGGGCGCGCAGGACCTGGCGCAGGTGGATGAGGCGTTTGTGTCCCCGGCGCTGACCCAGTGATTGGCAGCGCTGTAAGAACTTCGCCGGTTTCAGCAACCGTTCCAACAACAAAAAAAGAGGTCATCACAATGGGTATCTACGACTATAAAAACCTCGGCACCACCGAGTCCAAGGCGCTGGTCAGCGATGCAATGGCGATCATGCTGTATTCCTACCACAACCTGGACCACGGTTTTTCCGCCGGCTACCAGCAGAACGGCTTCGGTGCGGGACTGCCCGCCACGCTGGTGACGGCGTTGCTGGGCGGCACCGATTCGCAAGGGGTGATCCCCGGCGTGCCGTGGAACCCCGACTCGGAGCAACTCGCCCTGGAGGCGGTGCAAAAGGCCGGCTGGACCCCGATCAGCGCATCGCAGCTGGGCTACACCGGCAAAGTGGATGGCCGTGGCACTTTTTTTGGTGAGAAGGCTGGCTACACCACCGCGCAGGTGGAAATTCTCGGCAAGTACGACGCCGATGGACAACTGACGGAAATCGGGGTGTCGTTTCGTGGCACCAGCGGCCCACGGGAAACCCTGATCAGCGACTCCATTGGCGACGTCATCAGCGATCTGATGGCGGCGTTCGGGCCTCAGGACTACGCGAAAAACTACGTCGGCCAAGCGTTCGGCAACTTGCTCGGGGACGTCGCGGCGTTCGCCCAGGCCCACGGCCTGACGGGCCAGGACGTGCTGGTCAGTGGCCACAGCCTCGGTGGGCTGGCGGTCAACAGCCTGGCGGACTTGAGCGCCAGCCAATGGTCGGGGTTCTACAGCAGCGCCAATTACATCGCCTACGCCTCGCCAACCCAAAGCAGCACCGACAAAGTGCTGAACATCGGTTATGAAAACGATCCGGTGTTCCGGGCACTGGACGGCTCCACGTTCACCCCTGCGTCGGTGGGCGTGCATGATGCCCAGCAGGAGTCAGCCACCAACAACATCGTCAGCTTCAACGACCATTACGCCTCGGCGGCCTGGAACGTGTTGCCGTTTTCTATCCTCAACATCCCCACCTGGATATCCCACCTGCCCACCGGTTACGGCGATGGCATGGGCCGGATCCTCGATTCGGCGTTCTACGACCTCACCGAGAAAGACTCCACCGTCATCGTCGCCAACCTGTCGGATCCCGCACGCAGCAATACGTGGGTCCAGGACCTCAATCGCAACGCTGAAACCCACACCGGCAGCACGTTCATCATCGGCAGCGAGCGTGATGACCTGATCCAGGGCGGGCGGGGCAATGACTATCTGGAGGGCCGCGCCGGCAACGACACCTTTCGCGACGAGGGTGGGTACAACGTGATATTGGGCGGGCAGGGCAGCAACACCCTGCAACTGCAGTCCTCGGTGAAAGATGCAAGCTTCGTCCAGGACGGCGCCGGGACCTTGTACGTGCGCGATGCCCAGGGTGCAATCAGCATGGCCCGCGACATCGACACGCTCGTCAGCAAAGAGCCTGGTTTGTTCTGGGGCCTGCTCAAGGACGAGGTCAGCCACAGTGTCACGGCCAACGGTCTGGTGGCGGGCGGCAAGCTGACGGCGTATGCATCGTCGACCACAGGCACCTCGGCTGACGATACCTTGACCGCCCGATCATCGGGGGACTGGCTGTTCGGGCATGACGGCGACGATGTGCTACTGGGCGGCACGGGTCACGACACCTTTGTCGGCGGGTCGGGCAATGACCGGCTGCAATCGGGCGGCGGCACTGACACGTTCTTTTTCAATGACGCGTTCGGCCACGACCTGATCAGCGGTTATGATGCCGGCGACACACTGGTGTTCCTTGGCGTGCAGGGCGCCGGGGAAGGTTACGACTACCGCCAGCACCTGTCTCAGGTCGGCAATGACACGCTGCTGGAGGTGGGTGACAGTTCCGTGACCCTGGTGGGGGTCAATCCGAGCCAGGTAGGAGGCGAATTTGTGTTCGCCTGATCCAAGGTTGTTTTGAGCACGTTGTGCTGAGGGGATGCGTGTGTCCCCTCGGCACAAGGGGAGTGCAGCAGTGAGCAGCAAACAAGCCTCACAACCGCTGCCTGCGATTGAGGGATCAGATGATGCGGCGAAAAGGCGGGCCGATCCGTTGCGAAGAAGGCAGTCCGACACCCGCAATGGGCACCGGATTCAGCCGATGACATGGGATCAGGCCCTCTCCGGGCGAAGAGGGCTGCAATAAACTCAGTCTTCCTTGCGAACTGTCGCCACTTCATCGGCGCGGACCCGGACTTTCTTGCCGGAAATGTCTTCGAACTCGTAGAAACCGTCGGCGGTACGGGTGTTGGGGGCATCCTTGGTCAAATACTGGGTACCGTTCTGCAAGGTCACCACCGTGGGTGACGAGCAGCCGGCCAGAGCCAGGAGCGCAGCGGCGACCAAGGGCAGACCCAGAATCCTGATGTTCATATCCGTAACCTCTCAATCAAAAAGACGCAGTTCAGTTGATTAGACCGCGGCATCACTGTGTTGACCGCCATTGGTCTCGCTTGCCGTAGGAAAGTTCATCACCGACTGCAGGATTTCCCTGCTAAATGCAGGTGACCACTCATCTTTTGCAGTTGCCTGGCCCCGCCGCAGCTGATATCTGTACGCATAACCAGTATTCCAGCAGGCATGGCACCTCTTTCCGTGACAAATAACCCTCTCGACGACCCGTTCTACTACCTGAACAACTTTCAGCAGGTGCTCGCCTGGCTGACGCAGCGTTATGCCGACGTGCTCAGCGCCGAGGAGCAACGTTTCATCGAGCATTTCGCCACTTTGCCTCGTGCGTCCCAGGGGGTGTTGGTGCGCATGGTGATGCGCAAGGGCCTGCGCTTTCGCCATAGCAAGCTGCATTACCCTGAGATCGGTGATATTGGCAGCGCCATCGAACCGCTGTTGGCACAGGGTTGGGTCGAGGAGCAGGCGCCTCTTGGCCTTGTCGAGCTGTTCGAGGTGCTGCTTAAACAGGAAATCATCCTGTGCCTGGGTCACCTGATCGAACAACCCAAGGCGACAAAGGGCCAGTGGTTGGAGTCCTTGCAGGGTCATTTCGATCAACCACAGCCTTTTCGCAGCTGGTGCCCGCAACTCGAAGACCGTCTTTTCAGCCTGACGATCATGGACCTCTGCGACCGGCTGCGGTTGCTGTTTTTCGGCAATCTCTATCAGGACTGGTCAGAGTTCGTGCTGGCGGACCTGGGCATCTTCACCTATGAAACCGTCGAGTTCAGTGCCCAATCCCGTGGTCTGCGCAGCCGCCAGGATGTCGATGCCTGCCTCTTCCTGCACGAATGTCAGCAGCGTTTCGAAGCCGGCGAGCCTCTTGAAGAGATCGTTGCCCAAATCCATGCCCTGAACCTGGACAATCCGTGGCTGGAGCGACGCCGGGGCAAGCTGCTGTTCCAGATCGGCCAGCACGGCGAGCGCACCGGTGATTTCACCCTGGCTTTACGCATCTATCACGATTGCAGCTACCCCGGCGCACGGCTGCGGATGATCCGGGTACTGGAGCGCATCGGCGAGTACGCCCAGGCCCTTGAATGGGGTGAAGCGGCCGCTAAGGCGCCGCAAAGCGCCGCCGAAACCCAGGCACTGCTCAGGATCCTGCCCCGGCTGCGCCGCAAGCTGGGCAGGCCTCCGGTGCCGCGAACCATGGCGCGCAAGGTGGAGCGGCTGGACCTGCACCTGCCTCGTGTCGATCCAGCCTTGTCGGTGGAGTATCACGTTCAGGCCCATCTGCACGATGAAACCGCGCCGGTGCACTACGTGGAGAACAGCCTGATCAATTCGCTGTTTGGCCTGCTGTGCTGGCCGGTGATTTTTGCCCCGTTGCCGGGGGCGTTTTTCCACCCGTTCCAGCGCGGGCCGGTGGACCTGCTCAACGAAGACTTTCACGACCGACGCGCCGAGCTGTTCGCCGCCTGTTTCGCGCAACTCGACGATGGACGCTACCGGGACACCATTGTCCGTCGTTACACAGAAAAATGGGGGGTGCAGTCGCCTTTCGTATTCTGGGGCGCGCTGTCCGAAGAGCTGCTCAATCAAGCCCTCGACTGCCTGCCTGCCGAACACCTCAAGCACTGGTTCAGCCGCCTGCTGCTGGATATCAAGGCCAACCGCGCCGGCATGCCGGACCTGATCCAGTTCTGGCCGCAGCACAAAACCTATCGCATGATCGAAGTCAAAGGCCCCGGCGACCGCCTGCAAGACAATCAATTGCGCTGGCTGGAGTTCTGTCATGAACACCAGATGCCGATCGCCGTCTGTTATGTGCAGTGGGCGGAGCAGGGCGCATGACCTTGGAACCGGGCTACAGCATCGCCGTTCGCGCGCTGTGCGAGTTCACCGCCAAGACCGGCGACCTGGACCTGCGCTTTACGCCGTCGCCCACGGCCATGGAAGGGATCGTCGGCCATCGCACCGTGGCCGCGCGGCGTAGCGAGGGTTACCAGGCCGAAGTTAGCCTGGAGGGCCGCTACCAGACGCTCAAGATCAAAGGCCGGGCCGATGGCTACGACCCGGCCTGCAACCGTATCGAAGAAGTGAAGACCTACCGGGGCGACCTGGACAAGCAACCGGCCAATCATCGCCAGTTGCATTGGGCCCAGGCGAAAATCTACGGCTGGCTGATGTGCCAGAAGTTGCAACTGCCGCGGATCGACGTGGCGCTGGTCTACTTCGACATCGTCAGCGAAAAGGAAACCTGCCTCACCCAAAGCTTCGAAGCGACGCAGCTTGAGATTTTCTTTGAACAACAGTGCGCGCTGTTCCTCGCCTGGGCCGAACAGGAAATGGCTCACCGACAGGCGCGCAACCTGGGGGCTCAGACGCTGGCATTTCCCCACGTCGGCTTCAGGACCGGGCAACGACACCTGGCTGAGTCGGTGTTCAAGGCCGTCAGCACCGGCCGCTGCCTGATGGCCCAGGCGCCCACCGGCATTGGCAAAACCGTTGGCACCTTGTTCCCGATGCTCAAGGCGCTGGCGCCACAGCGACTGGACAAGGTGTTCTTCCTTACGGCCAAGACCCCAGGGCGCAAACTGGCGCTGGATGCGGCCCGGGTGATCACCCAAAGTGCACCGTCGATGCCGTTGCGGGTGCTGGAGATGATCGCCCGGGACAAAGCCTGCGAGCATCCGGACAAAGCTTGCCATGGCGAAGCCTGCCCGTTGGCCCGCGGGTTCTATGATCGGCTGCCGCGCGCCCGCGCGGCGGCGAGCCAGGTCACGCTGCTCGATCAGGCGGCGTTGCGCGATGTTGCCTTGGCCCATGATATCTGCCCGTACTACCTGAGCCAGGAGATGGCCCGCTGGGCAGACGTGGTGGTCGCTGACTACAACTATTACTTTGACTTCAGTGCCTTGCTCTTCGGCCTTGCCCAGGCCAATGGCTGGACCGTCGCGACCCTGGTGGATGAAGCCCACAATCTGGTGGAACGGGGCCGGCAGATGTACAGCGCGACCCTCGATCAATCCAACCTGGCAGTGGTGCGCAAAACCGCTCCCGAAGCGCTGAAGAAAGCCTTGCAACGAGTCAGCCGCCAGTGGAACGCGCTGCATGAGTCGCAGATCGCGGTCTATCAGGCCTATGAAAAACCACCGGATAAATTGCTCCAGGCTCTGTCGCTGTGTACCACGGCTATCAGCGATTATCTCAATGACCATCCCCAGGGCCTGGATAGCGGTTTACAGGCGTTTTACTTCGATGCCTTGCAGTTTGCCCGTGTGGCGGAAGCCTTCGATGAGCATTTTCTGTTCGACATACACAAGCGCGAATATGGGCGCCAACGAAGCGCATCGACCCTGTGCCTGCGCAATGTAGTGCCGGCCGCTTTCCTGCGACCCAGGCTGACGGCGGCCCGTAGCAGCGTGCTGTTTTCCGCCACCCTGAGCCCCCGCAATTACTACAGCGACCTGTTGGGGACCCCGGCCGACACCGTATGGATCGATGTGGAATCGCCATTCCAGGCGCAACAGCTCGATGTACAGATTGTCAGCCGGATCTCCACCCGGTTTGCCCATCGCCATGCGTCCCTGGAACCTATCGTCGCGTTGATGGCTCGCCAGTTCAGCGAGCGTCCGGGCAATTACCTGGCCTTCTTCAGCAGTTTTGATTACTTGCAACAAGTGGCCGGACTGTTTGCCGAGCGCCACCCGCAGATTGCCACCTGGTCACAATCACGCGGCATGGGCGAAGCGCCCCGGCAGGCGTTCCTTGAGCGATTCATGGAACACAGCCAGGGCATCGGGTTCGCGGTGTTGGGCGGCGCGTTCGGGGAGGGCATTGATTTACCGGGCTCCCGCCTGATCGGTGCGTTCATCGCAACCCTGGGGCTGGCGCAGTTCAACCCGGTCAACGAGCAGATGAAGCAGCGCATGGCGGCTATTTTTGGCGACGGTTACGACTACACCTATCTGTACCCCGGTCTGCAAAAAGTGGTGCAGGCTGCTGGCCGTGTCATCCGAACGCAGCAGGATCGTGGGGTGGTGATGTTGATCGACGATCGATTTGCTGAGGCGAGGGTGCAGCACTTGTTGCCGCGCTGGTGGTCAGTTAGTCAAGAGCGGCACAACTGCTGTGGGAGTGAGCTTGCTCCCACAGAGGATCTGTGGTGAATCTCATATCGCGAACAAGCTGCTGATTCCCACGGATTTAATCACTATTTCCGATGCCGCACTTGCTCCATACTTCGCAAAAAATCCTTCTGGATGCCTTGGCCAAAAAAATGCTTGAAGACGCCCCCAAGACCGCACTCATCAACCAGGAACAGCGTTTTCGCCTGCTCATCGACGCCGTGGTCGACTACGCCATCTACATGACCGACCCGTCGGGCATCATCACCAGTTGGAACTCCGGCGCCCGGCGTTTCAAAGGCTACGAGGAGTCCGAGATTCTCGGCCAGCACTTCTCACGCTTCTACACCGATCAGGATCGCGCAGACGGTCTTCCGCAACGGGCGCTGGACACGGCCTTGCACGAGGGCCGTTTCGAAGGTGAGGGCTGGCGGGTGCGCAAGGACGGAACGCTGTTCTGGTCCCATGTCGTTATTGACCCGATCATCGATAGCCAAAGCGGCGACTTGCTCGGCTTTGCCAAGATCACCCGCGACCTGACCGATCGCAAGATGGCCGAGGAAACCCTCAAGCAAAGTGAGCAGCAGTTTCGCCTGCTGGTACAAAGTGTCACCGATTATGCCATCTACATGCTCAACCCTGACGGCCAGGTGACCAACTGGAACCTGGGCGCGCAACGGATCAAGGGCTATCTTCCGACGGAAGCCATCGGCCGGCATTTTTCGATGTTCTACACCCCCGAGGACCGCGAGGCCGGTGAGCCACAGCGCGCCTTGAGCATCGCCGCCAGTGAAGGGCGCTTCGAAAAAAGGGGCTGGCGATTACGCAAGGATGGCACGCGGTTCATGGCTCATGTGGTCATTGACGCAATCCGCAGCGACACGGGGACGCTTCTGGGTTTTGCCAAAATCACCCGCGACATCACCGATGCCACCCGCGCGCAGCAAGCCTTGGAGCAGGCTCGTGAAGCGCTGTTCCAGTCCCAAAAACTGCAAGCCATCGGCCAGCTCACCGGTGGTATCGCCCATGACTTCAATAATCTGCTGACGGTAATCCTCGGCAACCTGGAAATCGTGCGCAAGCGCATGCCCGGCGATCCGAAACTCACCCAATTGCTGGATAACGCCACCCAGGGCGCGCTTCGCGGTGTTTCGCTGACGCAACGAATGCTGGCGTTCGCCCGCAGGCAGAAACTGACCTCTGAATCGGTGGAGCTATCCACGCTGGTACAGGGCATCAGTGGTTTGTTGCAAAGCTCCATTGGCCCGTCGATACACATCCAGACCGACTTTGCTCAAGCGCTTTCACCGGTGCTGGCCGATGTCAACCAACTGGAACTGGCCATCCTGAACCTGGCGACCAACGCTCGGGATGCCATGCCGCATGGGGGGCGGATACTCATCACTGCCCAGGAGCGCTCAGGCACCGAGGCAGGAAAGGACACACCGATGGCGCCAAGGCGATACATTTGCCTGTCCGTCACCGACGAGGGCGAGGGCATGGACGAAGCGACGCTGGCGTCGGCCGTGGAGCCGTTTTTCACCACCAAAGGCGTAGGCAAGGGCACGGGCCTGGGTCTGTCCATGGTGCACGGGTTGGCCGAGCAACTGGGCGGCCGCCTGATGCTCAAGAGCCGCATAGGCGAGGGCACTACCGCTGAGCTGTGGTTGCCGGTGGCTGACGATTCGGCGCCAGACAAGGCCCCGCCTCAGACCACGACGACACAGCCGGTGAACGAGCTACGGGTGCTGGTAGTGGACGATGACAGCCTGGTGCTGACCAGCACCCGGCTGCTGATCGAAGACCTGGGCCACCGCGTGTTTTGCGCCCCATCAGCGGCTCAGGCGCTGCGAATGTATGAACTCAATCCGGACATCGATCTGGTGATCACCGACATGGCCATGCCGCAGATGGACGGTGCGCAGTTGGCGAAACTGCTGCGTGACCGTCAACCGAATCTGCCCATCATCCTGGCCACCGGCTACGCCGAACGGTTGGAAGGATTCGCCACGCAACTGCCGCGGCTGACCAAACCGTTCAAGCAGATCGACCTGGTGCAGGTCATTGCCCAGACGATGAAATAGACCCCACACCTGGGCCTGCCGCAGGTTCATTGAGTATTTTTCTTGAACCCTCGCAAGTTCATCGCACACAGGCAGAACTGCAGCACGATCAACGCATAGGCGTCCGAGTGCAGCCCCCAGACGACCCACAGGATATTGCTCGCAATAAAACAACTGAACCCGGCTACCCGCCGCCGAGCTTGGCGCGAACCGATCAGCCACGCGGCCAGAACCGTCACTACCATCGCTGGCCATTGCACCCACCCAAGATAGTCCACAGATCCCTCCTCATGCTTTTGGTGATTTAGAGACCCCGACACTTGAAAAGCGTTTCGTGAACGCAAAGGTTGCCTCTGGTCCATCGGCTTGAACTTGCCTGTCGGCCATTTCCTCTAATGAGTCCAACCCACACCCGAGGCGCAGCCTGCGCAATGCCCAGAATACTCACCAGTCAGACGCCGGATGAAGAACTGACGGAACACAATGCCAAGCTGTTCGGCTCGCCCAAGGAACGCCTGGATTTTTATCGCCGGGAGATCCAGTATGAAACCAGCATCCTGGCCAATCGGACCGATGCGTACCTGGCCGCCCAGTCTTTCCTGGTGATCGCCTTTGCCTCATGCATGGCCAACCTGAATCCGGAGTGGGGCAAGTTGTTCACCTTGATCGTGCCGCCGTTCCTGGCTCTGCTGGGTTTCTTGAGCTCGCTCAACGCCTGGCCGGGGATTCGCGCGGCTTACCAGATCATCGACCATTGGCACTTCAAGCAAAGCGAGTTGCTGCGCGCAGAGCCGTTAATGGGCCTGGCCTACGACGAATCCCCACTGTTCAGCGAGCAGGAATCGACCCACAAGGGTTATCGCAAGTCGTTGCTGTTTTCGGTGCGTACGCCATGGATCTTTGCCACGTTCTGGGTGTTGCTGGGGGTGTACTCGGTTTATATCCAGGTGAGTGATCCAGGGGGCTGAGGGCTCAGCTCGATTTTTTGTGGCGCTCATACCAGGCCAGTATGGGTTGGGTACTCAAGCCATGGACCAAAATACTCAGGGCCACCACCGACAGCGTGATATTGATACATAGCCGCACCATCTCTGGCTGTAAATCATGGTTTACGGCATAGAACAGATAAAACAGACTGCCGATGCCGCGTATGCCGAACCAGCCAATCAGCAGCCGTTGTGGCCTGTCCAGCAGCCGCCCCCAAGGCATCATCAACAGGCTCAACGGACGAATCACGGCAAACAGCAGGCCGCCAATGACCAGCGCCCGCCAGTCCCAGTGAGTGGCAAGTACCACGCCCAATAGCGTCACCAAAAATACTTCCATGGAGCGCTCCACCAGACTGCCGAAGGCGAGCATGTCGCTCATCATGACTCCCGCGGCCACCTGACCATCCTCCAGAGACTCGGCGTCACCCCGAACCGCGTCCCGGGGGGTGACAGCTTCATGCCCCACGACCGGTTGCACCAGGTGTTCTGCCGGAAGTGAGTGTTCATCCGTCGATTGCACCTCGGCCTGGCGCAGGCCCAGGCCGGCGGCGAACACCGAAAGAAAGCCATAACCCTGGAGGGCTTCGGCCACGACGTAGGCCAGGGCAATCAGCGCCAGGGCCAGGTAATCGTTGGGCGAGAGCGTGCTGTCGGCGTTCTTGATGCGCATCGACAGGGTCAACCAGCCGATACCCCGGCCCATCCAGTAACCGGTGAGCAAACCGACCGGCACCGCCCACAACACATCCTGCAGCATCCAGTCACCGAGAAAGCCAAGGTCGTCCTCGCGTAGCAACAACAAGCCCAGGATCACAAAAGGGAAGGCCGTGCCGTCGTTCAAACCGGCTTCCCCCGACAGGCCAAACCGCACTTGATCATCATCCCGGGCATCGTTGACCTGCACCAGCGCCGCGAGCACCGGATCAGTGGGCGCCAGGATCGCACCGATCAACAACGAAACACCCCAACCGAGACCAAACAGGTAATGCAGCGTCAGCGTCAGGCCCGCGATGGTCAGGATCATCACTGGGCCGGCCAGCGTGTAGGCCACCCGCCAGCTTCGGTGCTTGAGGGGCAAGCGAAGCTTGAGGCCGCTGACGAACAGCGAAAACACCACCGCGATTTCCGTCAGGTGCTCCATCCAGGCCGAGGAATCGGCAATGTCCAGCCTCAATAGCTCCAGGCCCGCCGGCCCGATAGCAACGCCCAAGCCCAGGCATATCGCCGAGGTGGTCACCGGCATCCAGCGCAGGTAGGAGGAGGTCAGGGCCAAGGTCAGCAACACGGCGCCGAGCACCGCTACCCATACCGTGAAAATCATTGTTGCTCCTTGGGTAGCCTCGAGGGATAGCTTTGAGAAATAGCTTCTAGAGATAGCCCCGAGGTGAAACAGACACCGTGAAGCCAGTATCCGGCTCCTGTCACTCATTCGAGGGCCGCAACCAAGCGTGGGTTCCCGTCGAAGCGCAACGGCTCCGTTTATCCGGCAGCCTTTCAACTCAAGGGAATTTTTCGTCGTTTCCGGTGCTCTGCAAAATTAGAGACGTGCTGATTCAGCGTCCTGCCGAGAACCCAAGAGGCCCTTATGACTGCGCTGACACCCCTCCAATCCCGGCCTGCCACCGTGCATTCGTTTGCTGATGCCGGGAACGTACGCCAATGCTATGAACGGCTGCTCCATGGCCCCGACGATGCTGACAAGCAAGCCGTCGCCCACGCCTTCCTCCAGCAATGCGTGGCGCAGGCTGCGGCACTGCCCCTGGAAACGCCAGATGATCCCATGGCCCTGCCAACCTGGGTCGAGCAGCACAGAGCCGGTGTAGCCCGCCAGTACGCCGACTACCTGGAGCGACGCAAAAACGCTGGCCCACGAGAGTTTTTCACCTGCAAGGCCCACGCCTTGTATTTCCTGCAGGCCGTCGCGCCCACCAAACTGGTGGACGGCGCCTGGTTGTATGGCGTGCTCAAGCATTGGCACGACCACCGTTTTGAAGGGC
Organism: Pseudomonas sp. Q11; assembly: GCF_024494355.1. Taxonomy (GTDB): domain Bacteria; phylum Pseudomonadota; class Gammaproteobacteria; order Pseudomonadales; family Pseudomonadaceae; genus Aquipseudomonas; species Aquipseudomonas hefeiensis. The sequence continues at coordinate 133,280 of NZ_JAKNQY010000006.1, forward strand.
TGTTGTGCACCTATCTGGAAGAGTTGGGGGACGGCAATCCGTCGCAGAACCATGTGGTGATCTATCGCAAGCTGCTCGCCGAACACGACCTCTCGGACGCGCCGGACATTGAAGACGATCGCTACCTGCAAGGTGCCGTTCAGTTGGCCCTGGGGTACGCCGGGGATCAATACCTGCCCGAAGTGATCGGTTACAACCTGGGCTACGAACAATTGCCCCTGCACCTGTTGATCAGCGCTTATGAGCTGAGCGAACTGGACATCGACCCCTATTACTTCACCCTCCACGTGACGATTGACAATGCGAGCACCGGTCATGCCCACAAGGCCATCCAGTCGCTGCTGCAACTGATGCCGGTGGAGGCGGACCGCGAAGACTTCTGGCGACGGGTCACCCTGGGTTATCGCCTCAATGACCTGGGGCAAGGCAGCCGGACGATCATCGAGTCGTTCGACCTGTATCGCGAAGTACTGGACATGCTCGAACGCAAACGTCCGTTCGGCCAGCACATGCATTCCGACTACTGCAAGTTCGAAGGCAAGACCGTCAATCAATGGCTCTCGGCCCCAGGACAGCTGGAAGGCTTCCTGACAGCGATGCAAAACAAAGGCTGGATCAAACGTCATGAAGACCCGCAGAACAGCCGCTTCTGGACGCTGATCGAAGGGGCGGGCGCGGCCATGTTCGGTGTGTTCAGCCCCTATGAAAAACAGTTGCTGCACGACTGGATCGCCGGTGACTGGATGAAGGCCGGGGCGAGGAAAAGCCCACGACGCAGCCATGGCGCGGCCTGCGAGCCGCAAATGCCGATCGAGGATCCCGATGTGCAGAGCCTGCAACAGACCCTGCGCGGCCAGACGCCGGACGCACAGATGCAGACCCTCCTGCCTTGGCTCTCGGCTCGCTGCCACAGCCATCCGGCGGGATTGCTGGCGACGCGTCGATTCATCGAACTCAAATCCGCACTGCGTTAGGAGCCCTGCATGAATCAGGAAGAACGCCTGTCAGAACCCGACCTGGCGCTATTGCAACTGGGACGGCGCCTGCAAGCCGATGGCTATCGCTTCATCACCCCGACGCCCCTGACCCATGAGCGGGTCAACCAACGGCCTGGCAATGAACGTTCCAGGACACTGAGGGATGTGTTTGGCTGGTCCCGCCCGTTTGTCCCTGGGCTGATCAGCGCCGATGAACAGCGTCAATTACAGGAAGCCGAGGTGCTGGAAGCGCGCGACGGCCTGCTGCACAGCCGCGTGCGTTGGTCGAGCCTGGATGGCCTGTTGTTCGCCCATTCGCAATTTCCGACCGAAGCCAACGACGCGGTGTTTTTCGGCCCCGACAGCTACCGTTTCGCCCAACTGATCCATACTTATCTGCAACAGAACTTCACGGCGGTGCATCGGGCCGTGGACATTGGCTGTGGCGCCGGCGTCGGGGCGATGGTCATTGCCCACGCCCGGCGCGAGGCACAGGTGCTGGCCGTGGACATCAATCCGATGGCCCTGCGCCTGAGCGCGGTCAACGCGGCGCTGGCCGAGGTATCCAACGTCGAGATCGCCCGCAGCGATGTGCTCCAGGATGTGGAGGGCGATTTCGACCTGATCGTCGCCAATCCACCTTACATGGCTGACCCCAGCGAACGGGCCTACCGCCATGGCGGCGGAACACTGGGCGCCGGGCTGTCGCTGCGCATCGTCGAACAGGCCCTGCCACGACTCACGCCCGGGGGCTCGCTGGTGCTCTACACCGGCGTGGCGATGGTCGATGGTCGTGATCCGTTTCTCGAGGCCTTGGCGCCTTGGCGCGACTCGCCGGATTTCGGCTGGACCTACAAGGAATTGGACCCGGACGTGTTTGGTGAGGAACTGCTCACGCCGGGTTACCAGGACGTGGAAAGGATCGCCGTGGTGGCGTTGGTTGTAACTCGCATCGGCGCGGGTATCGGAGGGACTATCGATGAACAGGCGACTGAAGTTCGGCATTGAAGAGGAGTATTTCATCACCGATCTGCAAACCCGTTGCATGCCAGACCAGCCACCGGCAGAGGTTGTCGTGGCGTGTCAGGCGCTCCTGGGCAAGCATTTCGCCCATGAAATGTTCCAGTGTCAGATCGAGATGGCGTCGCCTGTTTTTCGCAACCTGCCCGAGGCGGCCGATTACCTTTCCCAAGTCCGCACAGGCCTGACCCAGCGGCTGGCACCCCATGGCCTGGGCCTGCTCAGCGCCGGCTCTCATCCCATGGCAACCCTGGGCCTGCAACCCACCGACGAATTGCACTTCCAGCAACTGTTCGACGATTACCAACGGGTAGCCCGCCGGAGCGTGGTCTCGGGTCTGCATGTACATGTCGAGGTACCGGCCGATCAGGATCGGGTGCGGGTCATGAACGAGGTGCTGCCTTGGCTGCCAATGTTTCTGGCCCTGAGCGCTTCGTCGCCATTCTGGAACGGCGCCTACAGTGGGTTCAGCAGCTATCGCCAGGTCGCTTGCGATGAATGGCCGCGCATGGGCGTGCCAGAGTTCTTCGAGAACGAGTCGGCATTTGCCGGCTACGTCGACATGCTCATGCGCACCGGATCCATTCGCCAGCCCAGCGATTGCTGGTGGGTGATGCGGCCTTCGTCGCGTTATCCCACGCTGGAACTGCGAATCTGCGATGCCTGCCCGCGCGTTGAAGATGTCCTGTGCCTGGCCTCGCTGTTTCGCCTGATGGTGACCCATGCCATAGCGCAGCCGCGTCCCGGCGCGGATTTCAGCCTGATGTCCCACTGGATCCTCAAGGAAAATCGCTGGCGGGCCAAGCGTCATGGAATCCTCGCCGAATTCATTCTCGAGGGGCAGGAGCAGCCGATGATGATCGGGGAATGGATCACACTGGCGGAGCAGACCTTTGGCGAAACGGCCGCCGCCCTGGGCGTCGAGGATGTGTTCAAGCAAGCACGCCGTATCGTCCAGGAAGGCACCAGCGCTGATCGGCAAATCGTGCTCTACGAACAAGGGTTGCTGCTGGGCGACTCCACCGAGCATGCATTGAGCCGGGTCGTCGATCAATTGTTGTCAGAAACTGCCGGGATGCCCGTGGCCAACCCCTCGCTGTTGCAAGTGGCAGGTGGTCCATGAGCAGCAAGACCCTGGATGACTACAACCGGATGCGTGACTTCTCCGCCACCTCGGAACCGGCGGCCAAGCGTTCACGCAAATCGGCGAAAACCGCCCATGCCTTGCAGTTCTGCATTCAAAAACACGACGCCTCGCGGCTGCATTATGACTTTCGGCTGGAGCTGGACGGTGCACTCAAGAGCTGGGCGGTTCCCAAGGGGCCGTCCCTGGACCCCAAGGTCAAGCGCCTGGCGGTGCATGTCGAAGACCATCCGCTGGATTACGCAACGTTCGAAGGCAATATTCCCGAAGGCCATTATGGCGCTGGCGACGTCATTGTCTGGGACCGCGGCGTGTGGATTCCCCAGGGCGATGTCCATGAGGCCTATGAAAAAGGCCGGCTCAAGTTCGAGCTGCAAGGGGAAAAACTCAGCGGCCTGTGGAACCTGGTGCGTACCCACATGCCCGGCAAGCAGGAGCAGTGGTTCCTGATCAAGCACCAGGACGCGGCGGCCCGCCCCGAAAGCGAATACGACGTGGTCCAGGCTGAGCCGGACAGCGTGCTCAGCGATCGCACCATCGTACCCAGGCGCCGTGGCAAGGCAGCCGCCGAGGTCAAGGCAGTCAAGCCACCTGAAAAGGCCACCAAGGCGAAGTCGCCGAAAAAAACCTCGAAAACCACCCTCAGCGGCGCGATTGCCGGGCCCGTTCCCGAGACGCTCAAACCGGAACTGGCCACGCTGGTGGAAAGCGCGCCTGACGGCGAATGGCTCTATGAAATCAAGTTCGACGGTTACCGCGTCATGGCCCGTATTGAAAACGGCGACGTCAGACTGATCACCCGCAACGGCCATGATTGGACCCACAAGCTGCCCAAGCAGGCCGAGGCGCTGGCCGGATTGGGACTGGCGTCCGCCTGGCTCGACGGTGAAATGGTGGTGGCCAATGAGCAAGGCGTTCCAGACTTCCAGGCCCTGCAGAACGCTTTTGACGCCGGCAGCAGTAGCAAGATCGCTTATTACCTGTTCGATCTGCCTTACCTCAATGGCATGGACCTGCGCAAAGTGCCGGTGGAACAACGCCGGGCCGCGTTGGCCGCGGTGCTTAAGCGCAACGAAGATCCGTTGCTGCGTTTTTCCGATGCCTTTGAAGAAACCCCTGAAGCCTTGCTCAACAGCGCTTGCCAAATGCAGATGGAAGGATTGATCGGTAAACGAATGGGCAGTGCCTACGCTTCCCGGCGCAGCAACGACTGGATCAAGCTCAAGTGCAAGAATCGCCAGGAGTTCATCGTCGTCGGTTTCAGCGACCCCAAGGGCGCCCGCAACGGCTTCGGTGCCTTGTTGCTAGGGCTGCACGATGCCGACAGCGGCCAACTGCGCTATGCCGGCAAGGTCGGCACAGGGTTCAACGAACAAACCCTCAAAAGCATTCACCAACAGTTGTTGCCCCTGGAAAGAAAGAAGACTGCGGTGGTCAACCCACCCACCGGATATGACGCCAAAGGTGTGCACTGGCTTGAGCCGACTTTGCTGGCGGAAGTGGCGTTTGCCGAGATGACCAAGGAAGGCTCGGTGCGCCACGCCGTGTTTCATGGTTTGCGCAACGATAAACCGGCCAAGGCGATCACCCAGGAGCTTGCCAAACCCGTGAAGAAGACCGCCGAAAAAACCAAAGCCCCAGCCAAAGACGCACCTGAAGCGGGGCCAACCAAATCCGGCACGAAAACCAAAGCCAAGAGCAAAGCCACTCAGCCGCCAGCCATGGACGGCAAGGTCCGCATCACCCACCCGGAGCGTGTCATCGATGCCAGCAGCGGCACGACCAAGCTGCAACTGGCCGAGTACTACGCCAGCGTCGCCGAATTCATTCTGCCGGAACTGGCCGAGCGCCCGGTGGCACTGGTCAGGGCACCGGATGGTATTGCCGGTGAGTTGTTTTTCCAGAAAAACGCCGAGCGTCTGGCGATCCCGGGCATCACCAGCCTGGACAAATCCGTGACCGGACAGCCGGTGATGATCATCAATAACCCCGAAGCGTTGATCGGCGCGGTGCAGATGAGCACGGTGGAGCTGCACACCTGGAATGCCACTTCGGTGGACCTGGACAAGCCTGATCGCTTCGTCCTTGATCTTGACCCCGATCCAGCGTTGCCCTGGAAAAGCATGGTGGAGGCGACGCAACTGACCTTGTCGGTGCTCGATGAATTGGGGCTCAAGGCATTTCTCAAGACCAGCGGCGGCAAGGGGATCCACATTGTGGTGCCCTTGACCCGCAAGTTGGGCTGGGACGAGGTCAAGGGCTTCAGTCATGCGATTGTCAGCCACATGGCCAAGCTGTTGCCGGATCGATTCTCGGCGGTCTCGGGGCCGAAGAACCGGGTAGGGCGGATCTTCATCGACTATCTGCGTAACGGTCTTGGCGCCACCACCATCTGCGCCTATGCCGCCCGTACCCGTGAAGGGTTGCCCGTGTCGGTGCCGATCTTTCGCGAGGAAGTGGCCGAGCTCAAAGGCGCGAATCTGTGGAACGTGCACAACGTCCATGAGCGTTTGGCGCAAGTGGGTCACGAGCCTTGGGCGGGTTTGAAGAAGACCCGCCAAAGCATCACCGCCGACATGCGCCGGCGCATTGGTATGAAAAAGACCGATAAGTAGCCTTGCTCGGTGCCTCCCGGACTCATCAGCTCACTGGCACGCGCAGATATTCCGGCTGCAACACGTTGAACCACAGCAGGATCATTTCCACCAGGATGGTCACCAGCACCAACAGTCCTACGCCCCACACGCTGGCCGAATACAACAGGCCTTGGTCCTTGTTGAGATTCATGAACTTGGGCAGTCCGACAAACAGCAAAAAGGTCGAGTACACCGACGCCATTGCCAGCACGATCACCGCCAGCCAGCGGTTGGGGTAGAGCCCGAAAATCCCGGCCAGGAAGTATGGCGTGGCGGTGTAGGCGACGAAACCGATGCACTGGTTGACCGTCGGACGGGCATCGAAGGTGCGGGACATCCAGCGGATGAACACCCCCATGAGCATTACGCCGGCCACGATGGTCAGGTACAGCAGCACACACAGTTGAAGGGCGCTGGCAGTGCTGAGCCGAACCGTTTCATTTTCGGCCAGGCTCCAGCCGGTCCAGGTGATCCCGATGAACAAACACACCACGGGAATCAGGGCGAGTAACAGCAGATGAGCCAGATAATGGCGCGGCTGAGCTTGCTCCTGTTCGCGGATGTCTTTCCAGGCAAACTCGGGATGGGTAAACAGTTTGACGAAAGGGGCGGACATGGCGACCTCCTGATCAGTACAGCCTCTGGTGAGGCCCATACGGATTTGAGGTACCGGATCGGCCGGGGGTTCATTTATTTGGAGGTCGCGTGGGGCGGCATGATCAGAGGGAATGAATCAATACGGCCGGGGTCAATCCATCAGCACCTCCTGAAGGACTGTATGCCATGACTGTTGCTTGCTCCCTGGTTGATTATTTGCGTGAACACCGGCTGCGCCTGACGACGGCCGAGTCCTGCACGGCCGGCAAGATCGTCACCCTGCTGGCCGAAGTGCCCGGCAGCGGCTCGCTGATTGAAAGCGGTTACGTGGTGTATTCCCCGGAGGCGAAACAACGATTGCTGGGGGTCAACCCGTGCACCATCGAGACCTTCAATCTCACCAGCTGTGAGGTGGCCGAGGAAATGGCCCTCGGCGCCCTGCGCGACGCCAATGCCAACGTCGCCGTGGCGACCACCGGCATTCTCGGGCCGGATGACATGGACGGCATTCCGGCCGGCACCGTCTGTTTTGCCTGGGCGTTCGATATGGGCGGCGAGCGGGCGCTGTTCAGTCGCCAGGAAAGGTTTTTCGGAACGCGCAACCAGGTCCAACTGTGGTCCGCCGAACATGCGCTTGTGCAGTTGCGGCACTTTCATCAACGCGCGCTGGCGGGTGAGCGCAGATAGGGGAGCACCATGAGCCATCCCACTGAACCCGAGGAATTGCGCAGCCGCGAGTTCCCGGTCCACGAAGACATGGCCTACCAGCTCAAGGTTTGGCGTTTCGAGCGGGTGGGCTGGTACGTGTTGGTATTGCTGGTGATCCTGACGCTGCTTGGCCTGTTCTCTCGTGGCCCGTTGAGCACCCGAGATGTACGCAGCGGTGATGGCCGACTTGGCGTCGAGTACGAAATGTTCCACCGCAACGGCTCCACCAATCCCATGGTGATTCATCTGAAGGGGCAGCCCAACGCTGTGCTGGAGGTGGAACTGGTCGGCCAGTGGCTGGAGGGTTTCGAAGTGCAAACCCTCCAGCCCCAGCCCGTGCGCTCGGCGAGTGCGGAGCGGGGCCTGAAGCTTTGGGTCCAGGCGGATGCCAAGGGAGAGGCCAGCCTGTATCTGTCACTGCTGGGCGATGGGCTGGGGCGCTATCACAGTCGTATCGCCACGCCCGGTGGCGTCGCGGTCAGTTTCGATCAATTCATTTTCCCCTAGGTGACGTATGGACTCTGTGTTGCGAGCTGCCGCGATTTATGTGGCGTTGCTGGTGCTGTTCAAGATCGCCGGGCGTCGCTCGCTGGCGGAGATCACCACGTTTGATTTTGTCCTGTTGATGATCATCGGCGAGGCCACCCAGCAGGCATTGCTGGGGGACGATTTCTCGTTGACCAATTCGTTGATGGTGATCGTGACGCTGATCGCCATCGATGTGGGCTTGTCGTTGCTCAAGCAACGCTCCCAATGGGTCTCGCAACTGATTGATGGCGGCCCGACCATTATTGTGGAGGATGGGCGAATACTGAAGGCGCGCATGCGCCATGCCCGACTCATAGAAGAAGACATCATGGAAGCGGCACGGTCGAGCCAGGGGATCGAGAAACTGGAGCAGATCAAGTTCGCCATTATCGAACGTAACGGCAAGATTTCGGTGATCGCCAAGGAGCAGTGAGCCGGCCGCCCCAACACACTTCACAATATTTGTGGCGAGGGTTAAATCCCCTCACCACAACAACTGCGTATCACTGCGGGACTCACAGGATCGGCTTGCCGCCCGTAATCCCATACCGGGAACCGGAAATGTAGCTCGCCTCATCCGAAGCCAGCAGTACATAGATCGGTGCCACTTCCACCGGCTGGCCAGGGCGACCAAGGGGCGTCTGGGAACCGAAATTCTGCACTTCTTCCTCAGGCATTGTCGCGACAATCAACGGTGTCCAGATCGGCCCTGGCGCCACGCTGTTCACTCGGATGCCCTTGGGCCCGAGCATCTGCGCCAGACCGCCAGTGAAGTTGGCGATGGCGCCTTTGGTGGTGGCATAGGCCAGCAGAGTCGGCTTGGGCATGTCGGAGTTGACTGAACTGGTGTTGATGATCGAGCCACCCGCTTTCATGTGCGGGACGGCGGCCTGGCAGATCCTGAACATCGAGGTGATGTTGATATCGAAAGTGCGCACCCACTCCTCGTCGGGGATGTCTTCCAGGTTTTCGTGGGTCATCTGGAACGCGGCGTTGTTGACCAGAATGTCGATATGCCCGAAGCGGGCGACGGTTTCGTCGACGATCTTGCGGCATTGGGCCTTGTCCGCCAGATCGCCGGGCAGCAACAGGCATTGGCGGCCGGCCTGTTCTACCCAACGGGCAGTTTCCCTGGCGTCTTCATGCTCGTCCAGGTAGGAAATGGCAACGTCTGCGCCCTCGCGGGCGAAGGCAATCGCCACGGCCCGACCGATGCCGCTGTCGGCGCCCGTGATCAACGCGATCTTGCTTTCCAGGCGCCCGGAACCGGCGTAGCTCTGTTCTCCGCAGTCTGGATACGGGTCCATCTTGCGTTGAGTGCCGGGCACCGGTTGGCTTTGTTTTGGAAAGGGCGGGGTAGGGTAGTCAGTCATGTCATTCTCCACGCTGGATGGGTTGGCGATGGAGGGTGGACTGTGTGCCTTCACGCAGAGTTCGGTCCGATTCTATGCCCGGTCGATGAGCGCGAGGCGTTTTGTTGATCGATGATCAGCATCGGCTAATGTTGGGAAAGTACGAATAAGGAGCGGGGCATATGTTCAGTCACATACAGATCGGTGCGCGGGACCTGCCAGCCATGGTCGCGTTTTATGATGCCGTGCTTGGCTGCCTGGGGTTGGTGCGCATGCCAAGCGAAAACGACTCGGGCCCGCCGGGAGAAGGCTGGCATCAACCTGGCAAGCATTGGCCCCAGGTGTTCGTGCAACTGCCGTTCAATGGTTTGCCCGCGACCTGGGGCAATGGCATGCAAGTGAGTTTTGCCGCCGACTCACCGCAAACCGTGCACGCCGCCTGGGCCCAGGCCATTGCCCTGGGCGGCACCGACGAAGGCCCGCCGGGCCCGCGCCCCCAATACTCGGCAGGGTATTTCGGGGCATATTGTCGGGATCCGGAGGGGAACAAGTTGTGCTTTGTTTATGCGCCGGATATGGATGAGTGACTGAGCACCCAGTTTCTTGGGTGAACCTATTTGTGGCGAGGGGATTTATCCCCGCTGGGCTGCGCGGCAGCCCCAATGAAAAGCCCATGAAATTAGCCTGACACACCGAGTGATCCGTTTTAGGGCTGCTACGCAGCCCAGCGGGGATAAATCCCCTCGCCACAGATGAGTTCCAGTCAAGTGGATGAATTAGCCTCTGGCCTTCAGGCTTCGCTCCATCCGCGTAATTCCTTCCTCCAGCAGCGCCCGTGGGCAGCCGAAGTTCAAACGCACGAACTGCCCGGCATCGTCGCCAAAATCCAGTCCGGCGCTCAGTCCTACCTTGGCTTCTTTCAGGAAGAAGCCCTGCGGGTCGTCCAACCCCAGTCCCGAGCAATCCAGCCAGGCCAGGTAAGTGCCCTGGGGCACGGTCATGGTGATGCCTGGCAGGCGGGTCTTCACGGCGTCGACCAGGTAGTCGCGGTTGGCTTGCAGGTAGGTCTTCAATTCTTCCAGCCACGGGCCAGCTTCGCTGTAGGCCGCGCGGGTCGCTTCAAGGCCCAAGGCGTTGACGCTATCGACCATGCCGGCCCGGGCGCCGTTGACCCGCTCGCGGATCTTGGCGTTCTGAATGATGGCGAATGAAGTTTTCAGCCCGGCAATGTTGTAGGCCTTGCTGGCCGACATCAGGGTGATGGTGCGCTCGGCAATCTCCGGGCTGAGGGTGGCGGTGGGGATGTGTACACGACCATCAAAGCACAGCTCGGCATGGATTTCGTCAGAGATGATCCAGGCATTCTGCTCCAGGCAGATATCCGCCACGGCCTTGAGTTCTCCCCGGGCAAACACCTTGCCCAGCGGGTTGTGAGGGTTACTCAGCAACAATGCACCGCCACCCTGCAACGCGTCGCGCAGCGCGGCCAGGGGCGTGTGAAATTCACCGTTGAGCGGGTTGAACGGCAGTTCAACCTTGTTCAGTTGCCAGTGAGCGGGGGCATTGCGCAGCGGCGGGTAATTGGGCACCTGTACCACAACGTTCTGCGCCGGCTCCACCAGGGCATGCAGCGCCATGTTGAAGCCTGGTTCGACACCCGGCAGGAAGACGATCTGCTGCGGCTCGACGCGCCAGGCGTATTTGTTCCAGAGGTCCGCAACGATGGCGGCGCGCAGTGAGTCCTGGGCCACGCTGTAGCCGAGCATCGGGTGTTCGAGACGTTTGTGCAGCGCGTCGATGACCACCGGCGGAGCAGGGAAATCCATATCAGCCACCCACATGGGCAACACATCGGCGGGGTAGCGACTCCACTTGGTACTACCGGTACCGTGGCGCTCCAATACCGTGTCGAAATCGAAAGTCATGGTGGTTCCATCAGGTCTGGGATTGAGATGGCGAACATCATAAAGCAAAGACCAGTAGAAAAAGGTAGATGGCTCAGTGCCACTAATCGAGGGTAATCAGCTACAGTTCCATTCCGACACGCCGATAAGACCTGAGACCAGCATTGGTAACGGACCCTCCAAGCCCCCGAAAAGGACAGCCCCATGACATCGCCCGTGCGCTTTAACGATCACTACCGTAAAGCTGATCGCATCATGCTGGGGCTGCTCTGGCTCACTCTGCTGTATTCCCTATGCCTGGCATTCATGCATTCGACGTTCAGCCAGGCGTTGCTGGTAGGGGCGACGACTTGCCTGGTGACCACCGTGCTTTATCGCGGCCTGGCCGGCACCCGCGCCATGCGTTGTGTCATCGCCGTGGCGTTAATGGTCATGGCGGCTTTGCACATCAACCAGACCCGTGGCGTGATCGAGTTTCACTTCGGGATTTTCGTACTGCTGGCGGTGCTGACGTTCTACCGCGACTGGCTGCCAATCGTAGTGGCCGCCGTCACCATCGCCGTTCACCACGTCGGTTTTCACTGGCTCCAGCATCAAGGCTATCCGGTGTTCGTCATGGATGGCCACAGCGGCTGGGCGATGATCTTCATCCATGCCTTCTACGTGGTGGTGGAAAGTGTGATCCTGATTTACCTGGCGAACCAGAGCCTGGTCGACGCCACAGACAATCAGGACGTGCTCGACAAAGTGTTGGCCGCCGCCATGCAGTTGAGCAGTGACACCCAGACCCAGCGCAACCGGGGGGACAAAGTCTCTTCGTCCGAGCGTTTCGATCATTTCCTGCAGCAGATCACCAATCTGGTAGACGGCGTGGTGCGCGATACCCGCAACCTTTCGGACTTGGGCCAGGACCTTTCTCAAGTCGGCCAGACACTGGAGCACGGCGCCAGGCATCAGCTCAATGAAGTGGCACAGATGAGCGGCGCGATTGGCCATTTGGTCCAGGCCATGGACCGCATTGCCGGGCATGTCGGCCAGACGGTACAACGCGCCGGCCAGGCCAGTGAACAGGTCAGCCGCGGGCGCAGCACCGTTGACCAGAGCCGCGAGGAGATTGTCGAGTTGGCCGGTCGCCTCAACCTGACCAACGAAACCGTGCAAGGCCTGGCCGAGCAAGCGCAACAGATCGGCCAGGTGCTGGACGTCATTAACAGCATCGCCGAACAAACCAACCTGCTGGCCCTCAACGCCGCCATCGAGGCCGCCCGAGCCGGGGAGCAAGGACGCGGTTTTGCGGTAGTGGCGGACGAAGTCCGGACCCTGTCGCAAAAGACCTCAACGTCCACCACGGAAATCCAGCAGATCATCGCCAAGCTGCAACAGGGCAGCCGTCAGGCAGCCCTCGCCATGCAAGACAGCCAGGAAGGGGTACAACGCTGCGTATCGGCCAGCCACCTCGCCTCGCAACTGCTGCATGCAGTGGTAGAGGACATCGCGGCGATCAACCACTTCAACGACCTGATCGCCAGCACCACCCAGGAACAGTCCGAGGCCTCGAAGGGCATCAATGAACGCTTGCAAAGTGTCCAGGCCGTCGCTGAGCGCAACGCCGATAACATTGGCATTCTGACTCGGAGCAGCCAGTGCCTGCCACCGTTGGCGGAACGCTTGGCGGTGTTGGGGCAGGCGTTTCATCGTAAAGGTGAGGCGGTTTGAGGTTTTTCTCGCTGGGTCTTTCCAATCCACACCCGGTAAAGAAGGCCGGCGATCGACGGCAAAACGCACCTGACCTAGCAGGACGCCATCATTTTGATATTTTTTTTAGTTTGGAGAAAAGTGTGCGGTTTAGAGCGCTTGTGATTAGTTTTTTATTGATACTGGCCGGGTGTACCAACATTAAAGTTGAACCGGTAGAGCGCCAATATCAAATTTCGAAGATTTGTATTGAAGAGAATCCAAAAGTTGTCGTTAGCGACTTTGTCGATGGTTTGCAACTCCTCTTACGCAAGCACCATATCGAGAGCCATCTCTATACCCGATCTGTGCCGAGCACCTGCGAGTACCGTTTGACCTACACCGCGATTCGCTCGTGGGATTTTTCTGCCTACCTGTCCGATGCCAGTATTTCTCTTTATAAGGGCAATCAAAAAATCGGCTTTGCGCACTATCATCTGACGGGGGAGGGAGGATTCGATCCGTCTAAAGTGGCAACGGTCGAGGAAAAAATGGAGCCGGTGATCAATCAGTTGTTGGGGCAGAACAAATGAGCGCGACAATAAAAAAAATAACAGGGCTGGTACTCCTGCTCCTATTGACCGGCTGCGGCCATACAACTTCCAACCAGCCCTATTTCGAGCCTCCGTTGCCACCTCAAGGTAAAGCGCTCGTTTATCTGGCGCGGACGCATGTCATTCAAGGCAGCTTCTATGACAGCATATTCAGCATTAATGACAGCGCGGTAGTGGGCCTCAATGAACGGACCTATTCCTGGGTCTTCGTGAGCCCCGGCCAGCACAAGATAGCTGCTGGACAGAACAACCATCCCCGAAACGTATTCCTGAACCTCCAGATCGAGGAGGGTAACGAGTATTTCGTTGAATACACTCAGGAACACATGGTTGAGCTTATTCGGGCTCGGAATATGCAGGAAGGAAAAGCAATGGTCAGGGGCTATTCGTACATCCCCGTACGATAGTGCATCTGGAAATTCACTCCGTCACGTCATCTTGAACGGCAGCTCGCGCATTGGCTTGCCTGTCAGACTGGCAATGGCATTGGCAAAAGCCGGGGCCAACGCCGGCAGGCCGGGCTCACCCATCCCCGTGGGTGGTTCGGCGCTTGGCACGATGTGCACGGCAAACTCCGGCATGTCGGTGATGCGCGGCACGCTGAAGTCAGCGAAATTGCTCTGCTGCACGACGCCGTCTTTCAAAGTGACGGCGCCACCCGGCAGGCACATCGACAACCCCATCAGCGCAGCGCCTTGTACCTGGGCTTCCACGCTGCGTGGGTTGACGACCAGGTTGCAATGGACGCCTGCGGTCGCCCGGTGCAGTACCGGACGCCCGTCCTGCACCGACGCTTCGACGACGTAAGCCACCACCGAACTGAACGACTCGTGCACCGCCACGCCCCAGGCATGACCAGCAGGTAGCGGGCGTTTACCGTACTCGCTCTTATCCACCGCCAACTGCAACGCCGCACGATGGCGTGGGCTTTGATCGCCAAACAGTTTCATCCTGTAAGCCACTGGATCCTGCTTGGTCGTCCGGGCGATCTCGTCGATCAGCGTTTCCATCACGAAGGCCGTATGGGTGGAACCCACGCTGCGCCACCACAGCACGGGTACATTGAGTTTCGGGTGATGAACTGTCAGGCGCATCGGCAGCGGATAGGGATTGCGCATCCCTTCAGTCGCGGTAGGGTCGATGCCGTTCTTCACCCGCCCACCAAACACCGTACCGGTCATGATGGATTGTCCGACCAGGGCGTGATCCCAGGCCAGCACCTTGCCGTTGTCGTCAAATCCGATGCGCGCACGGTGCAGGTGCATGGGGCGATAGTAGCCCCCCTTGATGTCGTCCTCCCGGCTCCAGAGGGTGCGGATAGGGGCGTTGACCCCGGCGGTGCGTGCGGCCTTGGCGACCTCGCAAGCCAGCACGGCGAAATCGTTGGTGGGCACGCCGCGCCGGCCAAAACCACCGCCGGCGGTCTGCACGTTCACCTTGATCTGCTCTGGCTTGAGGTCCAGCACCTTGGCAGCCGCGGCACCATCACCGCCGGGGAACTGCGTACCGACCCACAGTTGGGCGCCATCGCCCGCTAGCTGCACGGTGCAATTGAGGGGCTCCATCGGAGCATGGGCGAGGTAAGGAAACACGAACTCGGCGTCCAGTTGATGCGGCGCGGTAGCAAGCGGCGTCATGTCAGCATCAAAGTGCAGCGGGCCGGGCTGGCTGGCCAGTTCCCGGTATTGAGCCAATTGTTTCTCGCTGTCCACTTTTTCTACAGCGTTCACATCCCACTCCACTTTCAGCGCATCGCGTGCCAGCTTTGCCTGCCAGTAACTGTCGGCGACCACCGCAACACCTTCGGCACCGCCGTCAAGCGGTACGCGCAACACGGCTTTCACACCCCGGGTTGCACGCGCCGCACTGTCATCCAAAGAGGCGATTCGGGCACCGAACACCGGTGGTCGGGCGACCACGGCAGTGAGCTGCCCAGGCAGGTGCATGTCGATGCCAAAATCCTGCTGGCCGCTGCTCTTGGCCTTCGCATCGATGCGTGTCGTGGCCTGGCCAATGATGCGGAAGTCCTTGGGATCCTTGAGCGTGATCGTTTCCGGCACGGGCAGCGCCATTGCGGCTTCGGCCAGTTCGCCGTAGCTCGCTTTGCGCCCGGCTGGACCGAGCACCATGCCGGCCTGGGTGCTCAGGCTGGCCACGTCCACGTTCCAGCGCGCTGCCGCAGCAGCAAGCAACATTGCCCGAGCCCGGGCACCCAGTTCGCGGTATTGGGTATAGCTGTTCTTGATCGAATTGGAGCCGCCAGTGAGGTGCATACCAAAGATCGGATCCTGGTAAGCCCCGTCACTGCTGCCGTTGCGGGCTCGCACCAGATTCCAGTCGGCATCGAGTTCCTCGGCAAGAATCATCGGCAGGCTGGTCTGCACGCCCTGGCCAAACTCCAGGCGGTTGATCGTCACCGTCACCATGCCGTCAGGTGCGATCTGTACGAATGCGGAAGGCTGCTGAGTCGGTTTGAGCGGCCCTACGGCAGCACCATTGGCTTCTTGCGCCAGGGCCAGGTGCGGAAAAGCGCCCAGGGCCAGGCCACCGATGCCGACAATCTTGAGGAAGCTGCGGCGGGGAAGGGTGGTAGGGCCGTCAGCCTGATCGCGTTCAAGCATATGTTGCAGGGCGCGAGGGAGCTCGTCGGAAAAAATTTCGTTCAACATGGTGGGCTCCGATCAGGCAAGGGTTTTGGCCGCATCTGCCACAGCAGCACGGATGCGGGCGTACGTGCCACAACGGCAGATGTTGCCAGCCATGGCCGAGTCGATTTCGGCCGCCGTAGGCTGCTTGCCCTTGGGCTGGGCTTTGAGAAACGCCGTGGCGCTCATGATCTGACCGCTCTGACAGTAGCCGCATTGCGCCACATCGTGCTTGACCCAGGCCTCATGCACGGCGGTGCCGACCGGGTCACTGCCATCTGTGGCCGCTTCGATGGTGGTGATCTTCTTGCCTTGGGCAGCGGAGATTGGCGTCACGCAGGAACGAATGGCCTGCCCATCCAGGTGAACGGTGCAGGCGCCACACAGGGCTGCACCACAACCAAATTTGGTGCCAGTCATGCCCAGCGTGTCGCGCAGGGTCCAGAGAATCGGGGTGCCTGGGTCTACGTCGACCGTATACTCACGGCCATTGATGTTGAGGGCGCTCATAGCGATTCCAGCTCCAGAAGGTTTGGCTCTGGTTAACTATAGGAAGCAATCCAGGGGGCTGGTTGCATAATCCGCGCGAATGATTGCCCAATCGTGCGAATCAGCCGACGTTGGGAAAACGCTGATAAAGAGCCAGGAGAGTTTCACGCAAGTTCGACTCCCTGGCCCTGAATAGCGCTGGGCGCTTACATCAACGGAATGCTGTAACTCACGATCAGGCGATTCTGGTCCTGGTCGCGAGCCACTTCACTTCTGGACATCGCGTTGCGCCAGCCAAAGCCCAGGTTCTTCAGCGTACCGCTCTGGATCACATAGTCCAGGGAGAGATCGCGTTCCCACTCACTGGCGTCCTGGCCGCTGGCGGTCTGGATATTGTCGCCCTTGAGGTACATCACCGACGCCTTCAAGCCTGGAACGCCAAGCGCTGCGAAGTCGTAGGCATACTGGGCGAATGCCGTGCGCTCACCCGCCTGGATGAACGTCTGAATAGTGCGGTCGGTGTAGAGATAAAGGCTGGCGCCGGCTTCGCCTTTATCCACCAGGCCACCCTGGTTGAGTTGGGCAAAGTTGCTGTCTTCGGAAACGCTTTGATAGCCCGCGGTAATGGCATGGCCACCCAGCGAGTAAATGAACGCCGCACTCCAGGTATCGTTGTCGATTTCGCCGCTACCGTCCTTGGTGTAGCCGCCCAGTTTGTAGCCACTGGCGCGACCGGCGGCGCTGCTGTTCTTGCCATCGGACGTGGTCTTGAAGTAGCGCAAATCGGTTTTCAGCGAACCGTATTCGCCCAGCGGCAACACATGCAACAACCCGGCGAAATGCTGTTGGTAATAGTCTTCGAGATTGGCGTAGTAATACTGTGCGGTCAGATCCTTGGTCAGTTTGTAATCGCCACCGGCAAAGGTGAATTTATTGCTTTCCTGGCTGCCGCCCGCAACGGCCAGCCCGGCGCGGTCACTCGATGCACGCCCGGTGGCGTGTTCCAGTTGGCCGGCGGTGAACGTCAGGTTGTCGATTTCATTGCTGGTGACTTGGCCACCTTCGAAAGTTTGTGGCAACAGGCGGCCATCGTTGGACACCAGGATCGGCAGTTTCGGTTGCAAGGTGCCGTAGCGCAGTTCGGTCTTGGAGACGCGCATCTTCGCCGTTGCGCCGAGACGAGCCCATTGGTCGGCAGCCTTGTCCCCGTCGTTGGGAAACATCGAGCTGCCAACATGGCGGCCCGCGCCACTGTCGAGTTTCAAACCCAGCAGACCGATGGCATCCAGACCAAACCCCACAGTGCCGTCGGTAAACCCGGACTGATAATTGAGCATGAAGGCCTGGCCCCATTCCTCAGTCTTCGAGGGCGCGGCGGCACCGTCACGGTTGTCGTTGTTGAAGTACAAATTGCGCAAGTTCAAGTTGGCTTTACTGTCGCTGATAAAATCAGCAGACGCCAACGGGCTCATGACAATACTCACGCCGCCGGTTAATAAACTCAGTACTTTGAATAGAGCTTTCATCAGGACGAACTCCAGCGCGGAACCTTTGTTCCGGGCACAGTGAAAAGGCAGCAGGAAGCCGTCGGCCGATCACATGATTGGCCGATGCGTTCAATAACTCGTTAGAAAATCTTCAATGAATAGAGTGGGTAGGGATTAAATCTCCAAAGCAAGCCATCAGTGAAAGTCCCTGGGTTATCAGTCGATCAATCCATGAGCGTCATAAAACGGATACGGTCCGCGATACTCGCCAAACACGCCGTTATGGGTCACCAGTGCCTGCCCATGCCAGTGGTGCAGCAGATACCCGGGCGGTTCCAGATTGAAATGCGCGGGAGCGGTTGGCTGTAGATCCAGGACGATTTGATGTGAGGTACCGGGGCACACGCAACTCAGGCTGCCGCCGAAACGCCGTTGCATCGGCCGATGCAAATGTCCGCACAGCAAGCGCTCCACCTGCGGGTGTCGGGCAATGACCTGCTCCAGTGCCGCCGCGTTGATGAACGGTTCACGGTCCATATGGCCAATCCCGCTTACAAACGGCGGGTGATGCAGAACCAATAGCGTCGGCGCATCGGGGCGACGCGCCAGTTGTTCATCGAGCCAGCGCAATTGGCTGTCCAGTAGCTGACCGCCATGGGCACCGGGAATGGTGGTGTCCAGACCGATAAGGCGTATCGGATGCTCCTCCACCACCCAGTCCAGGGGGGCGTCAGCCCGTATCGGCAGGTAGCGGTGGTCGGCAAATGCCGCCCGCAAATGCTCGCGATTGTCGTGGTTACCAGGCACCAGGTAGCAAGGCATGTGCAGGCGCGCCAGTTCAGGGTGCAGCGCGGCATATTCATCAGGGCGGCCGAAGTCCACCAGATCGCCACTGACCACCACGATGTCGGGACGCGGTACCTGGGTGTTCAAATGATCAACCGCACGACGCAGCGCAGCGCGGGTATCGACAACGCCGTAAGTCAGTTTTTGCCCGGCTTTAAGGTGCAGATCACTGATCTGCGCGATGAGAAACGGATGATTCAAAATAAGCCCTCTGCAAACACAAAGATCACGATGACAGGGTGAACAACACTTGTGGCTCGACGGCCAGGGCAATCAGGGCACCGGGGGCGTGGATAGCGCTATCGGTGCTGTCCACCAGCAAAGGCTGAGCCGCGCCAACATCCACCAGCAGACGGCTTTGAGCCCCCTGGAAAAACTGGCCCACCAGACGCCCGTGCAGATGCCCCTCGTTGTCCATCACCCGCAAATGCTCGGGGCGGCAATAGACAGTGGCGGGCAGATCGGCACCATTCCACGGCAACTCACCGCCACTGACCTTCAAGCCATGGAGCGTGTGCTCGATCACCGAAAAAGCATTGAGATTGCCGACAAAACGGGCGACGAAAGCGTTGGCAGGTTGCTGATAGATGTCCCGCGGGCTGGCCAGTTGCGCGACGCGGCCGTGCTCCATGACCAGGATGCGATCTCCCAGCGCCATGGCTTCGCCCTGATCGTGGGTGACGAACACAGCGGTAATGCCCAAGCCGCGTAGCAACTGGGCCAATTCGCTGCGCAGGCGTTCACGTAACTGCGCGTCCAGTGCCGCCAACGGTTCGTCGAGCAACAACACCCGGGGCCTGGGTGCCAGGGCGCGGGCGAGGGCGACTCGCTGGCGCTGACCGCCGGACAACTCGTGGATACTGCGCTTGCCGTGATCCTGCAAGCCGACAAGTTCCAGCAATTCCAAACAGCGCTTGTTGCGCTCGGCGGGTGACACACCGCGAACTTTCAGGCCATAAACAATGTTGCCGGACACATCCAGATTGGGAAACAGCGCATAGTTCTGAAACACCATGCCCACGTCGCGACGTTCGATGGGGAGGCGGGTGACGTCACTGTCGCCAAAAAATACCTGGCCCACGTCCGGACGCTCGAGACCTGCGATCAGGCGCAGGGTGGTGGTTTTACCGCAACCGGACGGGCCGAGGATCGCCAGGGTTTCTCCAGCATCAATGGTCAGGTCCAGGTCATGTACGGCAACGGTGCCGTCAGAGAACGCCTTGCGACAACCCTTCAGGCGAATGGTGGTTCCGCTCATCGATTTTCTCCACGGGAAAGACGCGCGCTGATGGCCTGCAGCGCAACAAGCAGCGGCACAATCATCAGCAGGAATATAAGGGTGTAGGCGCTGGCGACTTCCAGCCTGGCCGAGGCATAGCTGTCGGCCAGGCCCACCGGCAAGGTTTTGGTCATCGGGGTGTGGAGCATCCAGGTCAGGTTGAACTCACCCAACGACAGGGTGACGACCATCAAGACCCCGGCGAGAATCCCTGCCCGACAGTTGGGCACCACCACGCTGAAGAAGCGCCGGATCGGCCCGGCGCCCAGGCTGGCGGCGGCTTCTTCCAGGACCGGCAGGTGCTGGCGTTGCATCACCGCCATCACCGGTCGCACCAGAAATGGCAGGGTGAACAGCACATGGCCGACGAGAATGAATAACCAACTGCTGCGAAACCCGCCGAACTGACCATAGGTGAGCAGCAATGCCAAGGCACTGGCCAGACCGGGCATCGCTACCGGCAACACCATCAGTTCCTCGAACGCGCGGCTGAAGCGGTTGTTCATCCGTACCAGTGCGTAAGCCGCCGGCACACCCACCACACAGACACACAGCGCACAGGCGGCGGCCAGTTGCAGGGACAGCCAGACCGTCGGCGAATACGCCTGCCAGACTTGCAGCAGCCAGTCGAAGGTCAGGCCGCTGGACAGCCCCTGGAAGTAATTGCGCGTCAGCCCGGCCAGCAGCGACATCACCACGGGCACCAACATGAAAGCGCACACCAGCAAGGTAAACATCAGTTGCCCGACAAACAGCGTTGAGCGTTTCACAAGACCGTCCTCGAATCTTTGGCCAGCCGCCGGGCCAGCAACAGGACCGCCCAGGTCACCAGCCCCAACACCACCGACAGCGCAGCGGCCACGGCGAAATTGGCGTAGTTGGTAAACACGTTGTAGATCGCCACTGGCGTCACGTTGAGCCGGGTACCCAGGGTGAAGGCGGTACCGAACGCGCCCATGGAGGTGGCAAAGCAAATCGCCCCGCAGGAGACCAATGCCGGTGCCAGGCCGGGGACAATGACATCACAGAGCACACGCCAATGACTGGCCCCCAGTGAACGGGCGGCCTCTTCCAGGCTGCGATCCAGGCTTTCACAAGCAGCCATCACCGTAAGAATCACCCGCGGAATCGAGAAGTACAGGTAGCCGATGCACAAGCCCATCAACGAGTAGGCAAACACCCAGCGCTCACCCACCAGGCCGAGACCCAGGCTGGCGAACAAGCCTTGGCGGCCGGCCAGCAGGATCACCAGAAAACCAACGACCACCCCGGGAAATGCCAGCGGGAAGGTCAGCAACGCGACGAGTACCGAACGGCCGAAGAAACGCTGGCGACTGAGAAAAAAACCACTGAAGCCGCCCACCAACAGCGCTGCGAGGGTCGTTGCCAGTGCCAGCAGGCAGGTCTGCGCCAGACTGCCCAGGTATTGCGCGCTGCTCAGCACCTGCCAATAACCGCTGTCGCTGCCATCGCGACTTTGCCCACCGAGCAGGACCAGGTGCGCCAGCGGCAACAACCAGAAGGCCAACAGCACCGCCGCCGCTGGCGCAAGCGCCCAGGCAGCGGTCGGCCGCAAGCGCGGCACCATGGCCCAGCCCGACCGTACGTCCCGGGCTTTTACTGCCGAGGCGGTCACTTACTTGACCTCGCTCAGATAACGTGCGGAAAAGGCTTCCTGCGCCGCGGCCATCTGCTCGTAGTTGACCACGCCGGCCCGGGCGTAATCGCTGTCGGGCAGGAACTGCGCGGCGACGTCGGCAGGCATTTTCATCGCCCGCACCGGCCGCAGGTACGCCTTGGCCCAGAGCGCCTGGCCTTGCTCGGACAAAACGAAATCCAGGACCTTCTCGGCGTTGGCCCGATGGGGGGCGTTGTCAACGATGCTCATCACGTAAGGCACGCTGATGCTGCCTTCCTTGGGAATCACGAAGGCAACGTTGGCCTTGTCTTTGTAACGAGCCCGATAGGCGTTGAAGTCGTAGTCCACCAGAATCGGCAACTCCCCGGACAGCACCCGCGCATAAGCCGTCTGCTTGGGCACGATCGGCGAGTTTTTCGCCAGCTTTTGGAAGTAGTCGATGGCTGGGGCGAAGTTATCCAGATTACCGCCCATGGCCTGGTTGATCGCTACCGCCGAGACGTAACCGACGAAAGCGCTGGACGGGTCAAGGTAGCCGACCATGCCTTTGTACTCAGGCTTGAGCAGGTCGGCCCAGCTTTGTGGCACGGGCAGGCCGCCCAGCGCATCGACGTTGACCATGATGCCCAGGGTGCCGGAGTGAATGGCAAACCAGTGCCCGTCGGGATCCTTCAAACCCGCCGGGATCTGCTCCCAGCCCTTGGGTTTATACGTGCCGACCACCCCGGCTTTTTGCGCCTGCAAACCGAACGTCACGCCGTAATACACCACATCCGCCACCGGCGCGGCCTTCTCGGCGACCAGTTGCGCCAATGACTGTCCGGAGTTCTTGTTGTCCAGCGGAACCTGCACGCCAGTGGTATCGGCAATCGCCTTGAGCTGCGTGCCCCAGTCAGCCCATTCTGGTGGACAGTTGTAGCAAATCGCCGTTTCGCCGGCCTGGGCCAGGCTGGCCGCGCCGCATAACAGCAGTGTCGCCAGGGTTTTACGCAAGTGGATCATCAAGCGTCTCCTCGTAGGGTTGAGTACTTTCGCCCGGCCGGATATGGCAGGGCAGACAATGGGAAACCGGGGTGGCGCCAGCGATCTGCGCCAACAATTGATCAATCACGGTGCAGGCCAGTGCCTCGATGGGCTGAACAACACTGCACAGCGTCGGGTGCATTTGGGTGCCAAGGGCGATGCCGTCAAAGCCGATAACCGAGAGTTGCCGGGGCACTTGCCAGCCGTTGCGGCGCAGTTCGGCGATCAAGCTGATTGCCAGCAAATCGTTGGAACAGAGCAGCGCACTGAGCGCCTGGGGGCCATGCAATAACGGCTCGATGGCGGCGAAGTCAGCCTGGGTATGGGCGGGCATTTCAATCACCGGCAGGCTGGTGAGACCGGCCCCACGCATTGCCTCGCAATAACCGGCATAACGCAGGCGAGCACGGTCCGATTGCAGGGCAGGGCCGGCGACCATGCCAATCCGCGTGTGCCCGGCCTCCAGCAGATAGCGGGTGGCGAGCGCCATGCCTGCGCGGTTGTCCACCGACACCGCGCTGTAATCCGGATTACCCGGCTGGTGATAAGCCAGCACAAAAGGCGTGTCCTCGCTGTCCAGGCTTTGCAGCACCCGGTTGCTCTCGGCGTCGGTTACCGTGAGGACCAGGCCATCGACGCGCTGGCGCAACAACTCCTCGACGACCGCGCTTTCGCGCTCGCTGCTGTAATCGGTGGTTGCCAACAACAGGTTGTACCCATGCACGCGCGCAGCGCGCTCCATCGCCTGAAACTGCTCGGCGAACACCGGATTGAGCAGGTTAGGTACCACGACACCGATCAGCTTGGTCACTTGCAGGCGCAGTTGGCGACCAAGGCGGTTGGGCCGAAAACCCAGCTGGCGCGCCGCGGCGAAGACTTGTTCCCGGGTAGCCGGACGGACCACTTCAGGGGAGGCAAAGGCTCGCGCCGCGGTCGCCCGCGAAACCCCTGCCAGCCGTGCAACTTCTTTCAAATCAGTCATTGTCACTCGCTTGAGATCGATCTCATTGGCGAGGACATTACTCAGGGTGTATGGCGTTTCGGCGACGCAGTGATGACAATTTGATGTCAGCCACTGATGTCTATCGGTGAGGGCTATCCAGGACGCATGCTGGGCTAACGCGGATAAAAATGTGGGAGCGGCTTGCTCGCGAAAGCGGTGTGACAGCCGACCTCTATGTGTCTGATACACCGTATTCGCGCAGATTCAGCGCATGAGTCGCACCCAGACCATCAAGGCGACGACGAAGTGACTCATCGCTTGGCGAGCAGCCCAAGGCATTGTTGCAATACTGGCGATACGTCTCCGGCGCGGTAGCTCACGACGATGGGTGAAGTGGCGCTGCTGTCCAGCAGCGAGGTGTAGCCAATGTCATCGCGGTGCAGTCTTTGCACCGAGGCGGGTACCAGGGTAATACCGATGCCTGCTGCCACAAGGCCGATGGCGGTCTGCAGCTCGTTCACCGTTTGCACCACCCGGATCCGCAAGCCCTGTGCGGCGAAGATGCCCAAGACGTGGTCGGCATAGCTCGGGCGCGGGGTGCCCGGGTAGAGGACAAAAGGTTCTGCTGCCAGTTGCTCCAGGGTGGCCGGTCCCGAGAGCAGCGGGTGACCTGCCGGCAGGGCTGCGACCAACGGGTCCTGGCGCAGAATTTCCTGGGTGATGGTGGGATCATCGAACAGCATCCTGCCAAAACCAATGTCGATGCGGCCACTTTTCAGCGCTTCGAGCTGCTGCAGGGTGATGAGTTCCGAGAGCCCCAATTCCACATCGCCGAGGTTACGCAACTGACGGATCAACTCAGGTAACGCGCCGTATAGCGTGGAAGGGGCAAAGCCAATACCCAGCCAGCGTTTCTGGCCTGCTGCGACGCGACGCGTATCGTCGCCAATGCGCACCAGCTGTTCCAGCAGTTGGCTGGAGTGCTCATGAAAGAACCGACCCGCTTCGGTCAACCTCAGCGGCCTGGAACGTTCAAGCAACGCCACCCCCAGTTCATTCTCCAGTTGCTGGATCTGGCGACTCAGCGGTGGCTGGGCAATGTTCAACTGCTCAGCGGCGCGAGTGAAATTCAGGGTTTGCGCCAGCACGCGGAAGTAACGCAAATGACGAAGTTCCACGATACCTCCAAGGTATAAAGCGAGACTTAATCAATATTGGACGGTCTGCTTCCCCAGCGTCAATCTTTGTCCAAGAACAAACACAACGCCGACGGAAAGATTATGACTGCTGTCACCCTCGAACGCTTCGATACCCAAATTGTTGACCTACCCACGATCAGGCCACACAAATTGGCCATGCATACCATGCATGGCCAGACGCTGGTCATTCTGCGGATCCAGTCCAGTGACGGCATCATCGGCGTCGGCGAGGCCACGACCATCGGCGGCTTGGCGTACGCCGGGGAAAGCCCGGAAAGCATCAAGGTGAACCTCGACAAATGGTTCGCACCGCTGCTGATAGGGCAAGACGCGAGCAATCTCAACGCGGCCATGCAACGGGTTGACCGGGTCATTCGTGGCAACACGTTCGCGCGTTCAGCGGTGGAAACCGCGCTGCTCGACGCCCAAGGCAAGCGCCTTGGACTGCCGGTGGCGGAATTGCTCGGCGGACGTGTACGCGACGGTGTGGAAGTGGCCTGGACGCTGGCCAGCGGCGACACCGGCCGAGACATCGAAGAGGCCGAACACATGCTCGATGTACGTCGTCACCGGCATTTCAAACTGAAGATCGGTGCCGCAGAGCCGGCTCACGACATCGCCCATGTCGCGGCGATCAAGCGTGCCCTGGGTGACCGCGCCAGTGTGCGCGTCGACATCAACCAGGCATGGAGCGAAGCGCTGGCCATACGGGCCTGTCGACTGTTGGCCGATGCGGGTGTCGAGCTGATCGAACAACCCTTGTCCCGACACGACCGGCCGGGCATGGCCCGCCTCAGTGCCCACAGCCCGATCCCGCTGATGGCCGATGAGGCGATCGAGTCGGTGCAAGACAGCTTTGCCCTCGCGCAGATGGGCTCCGCTTCGATTTTTGCCCTGAAAATCGCCAAGACCGGCGGCCCCCGGGCAGTGTTGCGTACTGCTGCGATTGCCGAAGCCGCCGGTATCGGGCTGTACGGCGGTACGATGCTCGAAGGCAGCGTCGGCACGCTGGCGGCCGCTCATGCCTTTGCCACGCTGGACAAGCTGGAATGGCATACCGAGCTGTTCGGACCGCTGCTGTTGACCGAAGATATCCTGGTGGAACCGCCTGTCTATCGGGACTTTCAGCTCATGATCCCGCGCACGCCCGGTTTGGGCATCGAGCTGGATGAACAACGGCTTGCGCGTTTTGCGCGCCGCTGACCTGCCCAAGCCAAGAGGATACCCACGAGATGCTTTTCCACGTACGCATGACCGTCAGGCTCCCAGCCGATATGCCGGCTGAAACAGCCGCTCAGCTCAAGGCCGACGAGAAAGAACTTGCGCAGCGCCTGCAACACGAAGGCACCTGGCGTCATCTGTGGCGCCTGGCCGGACTCTACGCCAACGTCAGTGTGTTTGATGTGCCGGATAACCAGGCGTTGCATGACACCCTGATGCAATTGCCGCTGTACCCCTACATGGAGATCGACGTGACACCGATGTGCCGACATCCATCTTCGATCCATGCCGACGACCGCTGAGTTCACCCGATTCGCAGCACTGACATCGACAAGAACAAATAATACTGATGAGGGCCAAAGCCATGACCGTTCGTATCTCCCAAACCGCTGAAGTGCAGCAATTCCTCGAGAAAGCATCCGGTTTCGACCAGCCCACCGGGAGCCAGCGGATGAAGCAGGTGGTGCATCGTGTCTTGAACGACTCGATCAAGCTCATCGAGGACCTTCAGGTAACCCCCGAAGAGTTCTGGAAGGCTGTCAACTACCTGAACGATTTGGGCCACCGCCAGGAGGCTGGCCTGGTCGTCGCGGGGCTGGGGCTCGAACATTACCTGGACATGCTGATGGACGCCGAAGATGAACAGGCCGGCCATGTCGGCGGCACGCCACGGACCATTGAGGGCCCGCTGTATGTGGCCGGCGCGCCGCTGTCGGAGCACTTTGCCCGCCTCGATGACGGCCAGGACCCGGGCACGGTGTTGTTCATGACCGGCCAGGTACGCGACACCGATGGCGAGCCCCTGGTCAACGCGGTGGTCGATGTCTGGCACGCGAATACCGGCGGTACCTACTCCTATTTCGACCCTTCGCAGTCCGAATTCAACTTGCGTCGGCGGATCCTGACGGACGCCCAGGGACGCTATCGTTTCCAAAGTATCGTGCCGTCTGGCTACGGCTGCCCGCCGGATGGTCCGACCCAGCAATTGCTTGACCAGCTGGGGCGTCATGGTCAGCGGCCTGCACACATTCATTTCTTCATTTCGGCGCCTGGACATCGTCACCTGACGACGCAAATCAACCTGGCTGGGGACCGATACCTGCACGATGATTTTGCTTATGCAACCCGTGACGAATTGATCGCCGAGATCCGCTTCAGCGACGATGCCAACGGCCAGCGGGCGGATATCGAGTTCGACTTTGTCCTTCAACCGACCGCCGCGCCCAAAGACGAAAGCCGTCCCGAGCGAGTGCGAGCGCTGGAGGTGTGATTCACCGTTACGCCTGACACCAAGCCCCCGCAGCGATTGCTGACGGGGGCTTTGTGGCTTCAGCCTGGTCTTGAGCAAACAACAAAAAGAGGCGCAAACATGACCGTGTTATTGAGTGAGCGCAGCCAGATTTTCGACCGTGCAGATGCCCATGCCGTGTCGGATTACGTTAACCAGCACGTGGGCAGTCACTGCATTCGCCTGCCGCCCAAAGGCCGCCCTCAGGCCAGCATCAGCCATCGCACGTTTTCGAGCCTGGACTTGTGTCGTATCAGTTATGGCGCCCCCGTGCGAGTCACCTCGACGGCGCTGGAGACCATCTATCACCTGCAGATCCTGCTTAACGGCCATTGCCGGTCCGCCGCCCGAGGCCAGGAGCAGATTTTCCGGACCGGCGAAATTCTGCTGATCAACCCGGATGACCCTGTCGATCTGACGTATTCGGCCGACTGCGAGAAATTCATCGTCAAATTGCCCGTCAGGCTGCTGGAGAACGCCTGCCTGGAGCAGCATTGGACACTTCCCCAGCAAGGGATCCGGTTCGTGACCGAGCGCCATGAGCTCAAAGAGATGAGTGGTTTTGTGCAACTGCTGGGGCTGATCTGCCATGAAGCCGAAAACGCGGCGCAAGGGGAGGTCCAGTGCCTGTACGAGCGGATCGTCGCCAACAAGTTGCTGGCGCTGCTGGCAAGCAACGTCTTGAGAGTCGCCCCCCAGGCTGAAGAGGGCAAGGGATTCGAGCGCGTGCGGCAGTTCATCGAGGAGCACCTGACCCAAGACATCAGCGTCGAACAGTTGATGGCCGTCGCCCGGGTCAGCGAGCGCTCGCTGTACACGCTGTTCGAGCGCCAGGTCGGCGTTTCACCACGGGACTATATGCGCCAGCGCAAGCTGGAAAGGGTGCATGCGCAGTTGAACAGCGCGACCGCCCGCAGCGTGACCGAAGTCGCGCTGGATCACGGTTTCCTGCACCTGGGGCGTTTCTCCGAGGCCTACCGCAAGCGCTTTGGCGAGCTGCCGTCGCAGACCTGGCGGCGCCAGCGCCAGCACGTTGCGCCAAGCGGATAGCGATTGGCAGCCAGCGGATATTGACGCCGCAAGCGAACACGTAGGGTGAGGGGGCCTGATACAAGAACAACCGAGGGCCTACCCCATGATCAGCACGCTCGACAGACTCGCCCGTCAACTCAGCGAATCCGTTCAGGAAGATCCCGCTACCGGGGTCTTCCGTTGCCGCCGCGACATCTTCACCGACACCGAACTGTTCGCCCTGGAGATGAAGCATATTTTTGAAAGTGGTTGGGTCTACCTGGCGCATGAAAGCCAGGTACCGGACATCAACGACTACTTCACCACCTACATGGGCCGCCAACCCGTCGTCGTCACCCGCGACAAACAAGGGACGCTGCACGGCCTGGTCAATGCCTGCGCCCACCGGGGCGCCATGCTGTGCCGGCGCAAACAGGGCAACAAAGGCTCATTCACGTGCCCGTTCCACGGCTGGACCTTCAGCAATGCCGGCAAGCTGCTTAAAGTCAAAGATGCCAAGACCGGCGCCTACCCTGACAGTTTCGACTGCGACGGCTCCCATGACCTCAAGCGCCTGGGCCGTTTCGAGAATTATCGCGGCTTCCTGTTCGGCAGTCTCAGCGAAGCGGTTCCGGCACTGAGTGATTACCTGGGCGAAACCCGGGTCATCATCGACCAGATGGTCGACCAGGCGCCCGAAGGGCTGGAAGTGCTGCGCGGCAGCTCGTCCTACACCTACGATGGCAACTGGAAATTGCAGATCGAGAACGGTGCCGACGGCTATCACGTCAGCTCGGTGCATTGGAATTACTCGGCAACCATGGGCCGCCGCAACTATGAGGCCGAAGGCACCCGCACCGTGGATGCCAATGGCTGGTCGAAGAGCCTGGGTGGGGTCTATGCCTTCGAACATGGGCACATCCTGCTGTGGACTCGCCTGCTCAACCCCGAAGTGCGTCCGGTGCATGCGCACCGTGAGGCACTCGCCGAGCGCCTGGGCCAGGAGCGTGCCGACTTCATCGTCGACCAGACCCGCAACCTGTGCCTGTACCCCAACGTTTACTTGATGGACCAGTTCTCGACGCAGATCCGCGTCGTGCGGCCCCTCTCAGTCGACAAGACCGAAGTGACGATCTACTGCATGGCGCCCAAGGGCGAAAGTGCCCATGAGCGCACGACCCGCATTCGCCAGTACGAGGATTTTTTCAACGTCAGTGGCATGGGCACGCCCGACGACCTGGAAGAGTTCCGTGCCTGCCAGACCGGTTATCAGGGGGCGACAAGCCTGTGGAATGACCTGAGCCGCGGCGCAAAGCAGTGGATCGAGGGGGCTGACGAGAATGCTCGCGCCATGGGCATGAACCCGCAGCTCAGCGGGGTGAAAACCGAGGACGAGGGGTTGTTCGTCCGTCAACACGCCCACTGGGCCGCCAGCCTGCAACGAGCGATTGAGTTGGAGCGACAAGGCCTGATTGCCACCGACAAGGAGGTGCGCTCGTGAGCATGTCCCGTGACAGCCTGCTGGCTTTTCTCTACCGCGAAGCACGCCTGCTGGATGATCGCCAGTGGGACGAATGGCTGGAGTGCTACTCGCCCAAAGTCGAGTTCTGGATGCCGGCGTGGGATGACCACGACACGCTGACGCAGGACCCGCAAAGTGAGATTTCGCTGGTGTATTACCCCTGCCGCGACGGCCTGGAAGACCGAGTTTTCCGCATCAAGACCGAACGCTCCAGTGCCAGCACGCCGGAGCCGCGAACCGTGCATTTCATCACCAACCTCGAGGTACTGGCTGAAGACGCCGGATACGTGGAGCTGCGTTTCAACTGGCAAACCCTCAGCCATCGCTACAAGACCACGGATACGTATTTCGGCACATCTTTCTATCGCCTGGACATCAGCGCTGAACAGCCGCTGATCACACGCAAGAAAGTGGTGCTGAAAAACGACTACATCCATCAGGTCATCGACATCTATCACTTCTGAGGACAGCGCCATGACGTACTCCATAGCCCTCAATTTTGAAGACGGGGTGACCCGTTTCATCGACTGCAAAGTGGGTGAGAAGGTGCTGGATGCCGCCTTTCGCCAACGTATCAACCTGCCCATGGATTGCTCGGACGGTGTTTGCGGCACCTGCAAATGCCGCTGCGAGACCGGCGCCTATGATCTGGGCGACGAGTACATTGACGATGCGCTGACGGAGGACGAAGCGCAGGAACGGCAAGTCCTGACCTGCCAGATGGTGCCGCAATCCGACTGTGTCATCGCCGTGCCGGTGCCTTCCAGCGCTTGCAAGACCGGCACCACCCGGTACGCTGCCAGCGTCGCCGGCATTGCCCGGCATGCCGATGCCGCGGTGGAAATCAGCTTCGAGCTGGACCAGGCCGCGATTTTCCTGCCCGGTCAGTACGTCAATATAGAGGTGCCGGGCAGTGGTCAGACCCGCTCGTATTCCTTCAGCAGTCGGCCAGGCGAAAAGCACGCCAGTTTCTTGATAAAGCATGTTCCCGGCGGCTTGATGAGCAGTTGGCTGGAACGTGCCCGGCAAGCCGAGACAGTTGCCATGACAGGGCCGTTGGGCAGCTTCTATCTACGTGAGGTTACTCGGCCACTGTTGTTCCTGGCCGGAGGTACCGGGCTTGCACCGTTCCTGTCGATGCTTGAAGTACTCGCCGAACGTGCGGAAACGCAACTGGTGTCATTGATCTACGGTGTGACTCGCGATCAGGACCTGGTGATGGTCGAGGCCCTGGAAGCCTTCGCCGCGCGCCTGCCGAACTTCAGTTTCGTAACCTGCGTGGCGGACCCCGGAACCGCTCATCCTCGCCAAGGCTATGTCACCCAGCACATGGCGCCAGCCGTGCTCAACAACGGTGATGTCGACGTGTACCTCTGCGGGCCACCGCCGATGGTTGATGCCGTACGCCGGCATTTCAAGGAACAAGGTGTCACCCCGGCGAGCTTTCACTACGAGAAGTTCACCCCCAACGCCATCGTTGACGCCGCCTGAGGACACTGAAATGAACCCACGTTTCAACGAAAAGGTTGCGCTGGTCACCGGTGCAGCCCAGGGCATCGGTCGGTGTGTTGCCGAGCGATTGCTGGAGGAGGGCGCGTTGCTGGTTGCCGTCGACCGCTCTGAACTGGTCCACGAACTGCAGCATGAACATGCGCTGACCTTGACGGCTGACCTGGAGCAATACGCGGAGTGCGCACAGGTAATGGCCACGACCAAAGCGCGTTTCGGGCGTATAGACATCCTGATCAACAACGTTGGCGGGACGATCTGGGCCAAACCGTTTGAGCACTACGCCGAACATGAAATCGAAGCCGAAGTACGTCGTTCCTTGTTCCCGACGCTGTGGTGCTGCCACAGCGTATTGCCCTGCATGCTCGAACAGGGTAGCGGCGTGATCGTCAACGTTTCATCGATTGCCACGCGCAGCGTCAATCGCGTTCCGTACGGCGCGGCCAAAGGCGGCGTCAATGCGCTGACTGCCTGTCTGGCGCTAGAAACCGCCGGCAGCGGCATCCGGGTCAATGCCACGGCCCCCGGCGGCACCGAAGCGCCGGCGCGCCGCATTCCTCGCAACAGTCAGCCGCAAAGCGAGCAGGAGCGGGTCTGGTACCAACAAATCGTCGATCAGACCATCGACAGCAGCCCGATGAAACGCTACGGGACCCTCGATGAGCAAGTCGGCGCCATTCTGTTCCTGGCATCAGATGAGGCTTCCTACATCACCGGCGTGACATTGCCGGTAGGGGGCGGCGACCTGGGCTGACGCTGCGGCAGTACCTACGGATCTCACACACAACAAAAATAATGAGAGTAAAGCCATGCGGACCATCGACGTACATTCGATCATCGACAACGCCCCTTTCGGGCGCTTCCATTGGCTGGTCATGGGCTTATGCGCCTTGCTGTTGATCTTTGACGGCTATGACCTGTTCATCTACGGCGTGGTCTTGCCAGCGATCATGAAGGAGTGGGGGCTGACGCCTCTGCAGGCCGGCGCGCTGGGCAGCTATGCACTGTTTGGCATGATGTTCGGTGCTTTGGCATTCGGCAGTCTGGCCGACAAGATCGGCCGCAAGAAAGGCATCACCATCTGCTTCGCGCTGTTCAGCATGGCGACGGTGATCAATGGTTTCGCCAGCACGCCCGGCGAGTTCGGCGTATGCCGTTTCATCGCCGGGCTTGGATGTGGCGGGCTGATGCCCAACGCGGTCGCGCTGATGAACGAGTACGCGCCGAAAAAAATGCGCAGTACCTTGGTTGCGTTGATGTTCAGCGGCTATTCCCTCGGCGGCATGCTGTCGGCCGGTGTCGGTATCTTCATGCTGCCGCGTTTTGGTTGGTCGTCGATGTTCTTCGTCGCGACCCTGCCATTGTTGCTTCTGCCGTTGATTCTTCACTACCTCCCGGAGTCCATTGGCTTTCTCATCCGCCAGGGCCGCACCGAACAGGCCCGTGAGCTGCTCGAGCGCCTGGCGCCAGGGAGCGACATCAGCGTCGAAGACACGCTTCAACTAAATGAAACCAAGGGCAAGGGCGCATCAGTACTGGAGCTGTTCAGGGATGGCCTCGGTGTAAGAACGGTGGCGATCTGGGTGGCGTTTTTCTGTTGCCTGCTGATGGTCTACGCATTGAGCTCGTGGCTGCCCAAGCTGATGGCCAACTCCGGCTACAGCCTGGGTTCAAGCCTGTCGTTCTTGCTGGCGTTGAATTTTGGCGGCATGGCAGGCGCGATTCTGGGAGGGTGGCTTGGGGATCGGCTGAATCTGGTGAAAGTCATGATCGGATTCTTTCTTGCTGCCGCACTCTCCATCAGCCTGCTGGGTATCAACAGCCCGATGCCGGTGCTGTACCTGCTCATCTTCATCGCCGGTGCTACCACTATCGGCACGCAAATCCTGTTGTACGCCGGTGCCGCACAGCTTTATGGCTTGAACATTCGCTCCACGGGCCTGGGCTGGGCCTCCGGAATTGGTCGCAACGGCGCAATCGTCGGTCCGCTCTTGGGCGGCGCACTGATGGGGATCGAATTGCCCCTGCAACTGAACTTCATGGCCTTTGCCGTTCCGGGCGCCATTGCGGCACTGGCAATGACCGCGTTCGCCCTGAACGAACGTCGCACCCTGCCTGCTGCGATTGAAGCACCCTCGGTAAAGGCCTGACGCCGAGCGTAATAGCCCGCACGTCATGACGGCGGGATCATGAGCTGTCGATAAATAACAATAATTAAGAGCACAACATGAATCAGCAAACCATACCGCGTTTCTGGCTTTCACTCCTGGGCGTGCCACTCGTCGCGTCGGCGGCGGACCAAGGCTTGCTCGAAGGTTCCACCGCCACCTTGCAAGCTCGCAACTATTACTTCAGCCGGGACTATTCCGACATCGTCGGCGCAAATCGGCAATCCAAGGCCGAGGAGTGGGGACAGGGTTTCATCCTGACGTTCAAATCCGGCTACACACAGGGGCCTGTGGGGTTCGGCATAGATGCGCTAGGGACGCTGGGCCTCAAGCTCGACAGCAGCCCTGACCGGGTCAATACCGGGTTGTTGCCGGTCACGGACGATGGTCGTGCGGCTGACGATTACAGCCGTCTGGGCCTGACGTTCAAAGCGAAAGTCTCTAAAACCGAACTGAAGGTCGGGGAGCTACAACCGAATCTTCCGATACTTGCCTTCAGCGACATACGTCTGCTGCCCCCGAGTTATCAGGGGGTGAGCATCAGCTCCAGCGAGATCAGTGGCCTGACTGTACAAGCAGGTCACTTGACGACGACCAGCCTGCGCAACGAAGCCGGCGACGAAAAAATGCTCGCCATGCTGGGCCATGTGCCTCAACGCCAGGCTGACAGCGATGCTTTCAACTACCTCGGCGGCGACTACAGCTTCAACAGCAATCGCACCAGCGTCAGCCTCTGGCACGGCCAGCTGAAAGACATCTATGCCCAGGATTTCATTGGTTTCAAGCACAGCCAGCCCATGGGCGACTGGGTTCTGGGCGCCAATCTCGGCTATTACGATGCCAGCGAGGACGGCAGTGAAATGCTGGGAAAAATCGATAACCAGGCGTTCTTTTCGTTGCTGTCTGCGAAACGTGGTGGCCACACCTTTTATGTCGGTTACCAGGCGATGTATGGCGACAGTGCGTTCCCCAGGGTTTTCGCCAACGTCACGCCTCTGGGTAACGAGGTGCCAACTTATGAGTTCGCCTATACCGATGAGCGTTCCTGGCAGGCTCGTTACGACTATGACTTCGCTGCAATGGGGGTGCCTGGCCTCACGACGACGGTGCGCTACATCACGGGTGACAACGTGAACACCGGCGCGGGTTTTGAGGGCAAGGATCGCGAGCGCGACCTGGATATCGGCTACGCGTTCCAGAACGGTTTTTTAAGCGGCTTGGGGGTACGCGTGCGCAACGTCATGGCGCGTTCTAACTACCGCAGCGACATCGACGAGAACCGGTTGATCGTCAGTTACACCTGGAAGCTGCTCTGACCTGCTCGGTGCATCCGATACCATCCCGGCAGGTGCACATGACCCGATAAGCGACGCTGTTGCGTGGGATCTTCAGTCCGACAGGGACTGCGAGCGCCCGACAGACGCTGCGGGATCTGCAGCGCCTGGAGGACTCCACGCGTGGCGAATGCCCGGGGAACCTATTCAGATCAAGGGGCCTTGTTCTCGATCAAGCAGTTCCCACCATCCACCACAATGACTTCGCCCGTGAGGTAGCTCGCCTCTGAAGACGCAAGGAACGCAACCACTGCAGCCACCTCTTCGGGACGTCCGGCCCGGCCCATCGGTGTGTAACCTGCCGCCTTGGCTTCCTCGGCAGTGGTCGACCCTGTGGTGATCCAGCCGGGAGCGACGCTGTTTACCGTGATCCCTTGCTGGGCGACTTCCAGCGCCAGGCTCATGCTCATTCCAACCATCGCGGCCTTTGCGGCGCTGTAAGCCGCTTCACCGGGGTTGCTGCAGCGGGTGCCGGTAGTGGAACTGATGTTGACGATGCGCCCGTAACGGCGCACCCGCATCCCGGGCAGCGCCGCCCGTGTAAGCAGAAAAGCCGTGGTCAAGTTTCGCGCCAGTGTAAGGTTCCAGGTGTGCAGATCCATGGTTTCCAAGTCGGAAAAAAACTCCGGGCTTCCTTGCATGGCCATACCCGCGTTGTTGACCAGAATATCGATCTGCCCCCAGAGGGACTCTGCCCACGCCATGAACTCACGTACATGGTTTTCATCGGTAAGATCGAGGGCCCGCCCTTCGACTTCGAACCCTTCGGCGCGCAGTTCTGCGACTCGATCATTGATTCGCGCACTGCTGGCGGTGACGATCAGTTTGGCACCAGCAGTACCCAGTCTGCGCGCGATCGCCATGCCGATCCCAATCTCACTTCCAACCCCACTGACAAGGGCTACAGGGTTCTGTCTGGTTGCGTTTGGCATGGTGTCTCCAGAGGTTGTAGGTGATTGCCGGGTGTCATATATACACCCAGATCAATCTCCGAATGCCGCCCCTTATAGCGCCTTGCTCGAATCAAGCAAATTGCGGAAGCCAAAGCGCGATCTGCGGAAACAGGATCAAGAGCGCGATCAACACAAGTAATACGAAACAGAAAGGCAAGGTGCCGAAGACCACATCCAGGAATTTGCCTTTATTACGAATACTTTGCACCACGAACAGATTCATCCCGAATGGCGGGGTGATTTGTCCCATCTCGCACAGGATGATGAGTATCACGCCGAACCACAGCGGATCGAAACCCAAGGCGATAATGACTGGCACCACCAGCGGTGCGGTGGTGATCAACATGGCCAGCGTGTCCATAAAGCAGCCGAGGATGATGTAGAACAGGATGATGGCCAGCAGCGTGCCCATCGGCGACATGTCGAGGCCCGTCACGAAACTGACCAGGGTTGATGTCAGCCCGATGGATGACAGCACGAAATTGAGGAAGAACGCCGACAAGGTAATGAAGATGATCATCCCGGTCGTGCGCATGGTTGACTCGAAGGCTTGTCCCAGGTTTTGCCAGGTGAAGGCGCGCCGCCACAGGCCCAGGGCGAACGCGGCGATGACCCCCAGGGCCGCCGATTCACTGGCGGTCGCGAAACCGCTGTAGATGGCCCCGACCACCAGGGCGAAGATGGCCAGCGGCGGCAGCAGGTCTGGAAGGCTGTCCAGCCGTTCGGCCCAGGTCGAGTGTTCCTTTTTGCCGCCCAAATCGGGCCGGATGAGGCACGCCAACACGATGATCGCCACGAACATGAAGCTGAGCAGGATGCCCGGGATCGTAGCCGCCAAGTACAACTTGGGCACTGAGAGATTGGCGATCAGCGCGAACAGAATCATGTTGATCGAGGGCGGAATCAAAATACCGAGCGTACCGCCGGCGGCAATCGAGCCGAGGAACAGCGGGGCAGGGTAGCCTTTACGTTCCTGCTCCGGCAGGGCGAGGGTCGAGATGGTGGCCGCGGTCGCCACGCTGGAGCCGCTGGTTGCCGAGAACAGTGCCGAGGCGCCAATGTTCGAATTCATCAAGCCACCGGGCAGCCAGGAAAGCCACTTGGCGACGGCACCGTACATGCGCCCGGCGACGCCCGAGCACACCAGTAACTCGCCCATGAGTATGTAGAGCGGGATAGCGACCAACAAAAATTCGGCGCTGGTGCTCCAGGCAATTTCGCCTATGGCGTTGCTGAGCGGCAATGTCGAGAACAGTTCTGACAACGAAAGGCCCAGCAAGCCGACGCTGACCGCCGCAGCCACGCTCAAGCCGAGCAGGGCCAGTAGGGTGAAGAGGGTAAAGGCGAGCATTTAGTGCGCTCCATTCGACGGGGTCGTTGTGTGCCCTGGTGCGGGACGGTGGGTTTCTTCTTGAATGTCCTCCTCGACGGAATGGATGCCGATCAGCGCACCGATCGACGCCCATCGTTGTTGGCGCAGTTGGATCACGCTGGCCCAGCCCAACACCCCGATGGTCAGGGCAAAGAACAGGTAGCCGGCGAACCAGACGGCTTGAGGTACCCACTGCGGGATTTGCAGCGGTGTGGTGGACGTCGAGCGGTACTGGATGGAATCCCACAGTACGTCCCATGCGTGGAACAGCACGGT
Source organism: Pseudomonas sp. Q11 (assembly GCF_024494355.1). Classification (GTDB taxonomy): domain Bacteria; phylum Pseudomonadota; class Gammaproteobacteria; order Pseudomonadales; family Pseudomonadaceae; genus Aquipseudomonas; species Aquipseudomonas hefeiensis. The sequence goes on from NZ_JAKNQY010000006.1 coordinate 170,638, forward strand.
GCCGACGAAAAGCGCCATACAGCTCAACGCCAGCAGATCCAGGGAGGTCCTGAATTTGAGGGGCAGGCGCGAGTAGACGATGTCCACCCGGATATGGGAGCGTTTTAACAAGGCGATGGGAAAGGCCCAGGTGCTGACAATGGCCAGGACATAGCCGGCTATTTCGTCGGCGCCGCCCATGGACAGGCCGATGGTCTTGCGCAGGATCAGGTCAATGCCGATCATCAGTGCGGTGCCCATCAGGGCAATACCGCCAAGCCAGGCGCTTAGCCTGGCAATGCTGTTCACGAGACGGATAGCAGAAAATTCAGTGCGTTTCATGGAGGGGGTTCTCCGCAAACGTGGGGGCGTTCAGAACGCGCAACAAGCTTTGTCGCGCAGCTCCATAGGTATTCAACGGATGTGCACGGGTCAGGGGTTGTGCAGGCTAACGCCAAGGGACGCGCCTGCCGTGGCATTCCAACGCTCGACACACTGCGCACCGCAACGCTTGCCCCAATCGTTGGCAATCTTGAGAACGGCGTCCTGCAGAATCTTCTGCTCGGCATTTGTCGGGGTGCTGACCTGCATATGGGCCGGACGGTGAATCTGGCAGTCAGGCGCGCCGATGTTGCAGGCCAATGCAGAGTGATTTTCTTTGGCGGTTTCTTCCCACAACCGGTCTTCCAGGACCTGGGATTGTGCCTGGAGCAAACGTTGTACAGGCTCGGGCAACGCCTGCCAGCGCTTCAAGCCAATGGCATAGAAGCCAACCGACCAGTCCACCGGCAGGTTGTAGAGGTGATTGGCCACGTCGTACCACCTGGCCGCATTGCCTGAGCCAATGCCCGTTACCGCACAGTCAATGACGCCGGTCTGCATGGCCGTCACCACCTCGGCGAACGGCAAGGTCATGGGCGATCCGCCGAGCGCCTTGATCAACTCGGACATATTGCGCCCGCGTACGCGAATCTTGCGCCCCTTGAGGTCGGCGATGGAATTGACGGGGTCACGACAGAAGAACACCTGCGCCGTGTAAGGCACCGTCGCCAACAGCTTGACGCCATGTCGTTCGGCCATGCGTTCTGCCAACACTGGTTTGAACGCTGTCGAAACCCGATGGGAGGTTTCGATATCGGTGGCCATGCCGGGCAGGTCGATCCCTTCGAAAAAGGCGTCGTCGCCGGCCACGAAAGCAAAGACGCCCATGCCGATTTCAACCGCGCCAGAGCGGATCAAACGCACCATCTCAGCGCCTTTGAGACCGCTTTCCGATAGCCCCCTGAGACGCGCCGTGACGGTGCCCCCCGAACTGTCGGGCAGGGTCTTGTTCCAGAACGGTTTCTCCACCGCACGGAAGGTGTAATTGTGGCTGCCACCGCCAATCACATTGAAGTGGGTGGTCGCCTGGGTGTCCGCCAAGGCTGCGGGCCCGATCAGGCCGCAGAGCATGGCGAAGATCAGAAGGGGAGTCTGGTACGGTTTCATGGTAGTCCTGTTGTTTTTTTGAGGGAGCTACATGGCAGAAACGAAATGGCAACGTGCGTCTGGGTTTTCTTGTTCAGGATCGGCCCAGGGTGGCGGCGTCGATGATGGATCTGGAACCTGTGACATCCGGGAATTTCTCGCCGTTTGCCAGTCTTGCCAAGGTGATTTTTTCGTTCTCCTGAAACGCGATTGCGCGCCGCGCCAGTGGGAGGACCTGGCCCGGGGTAATGACGACGATACCGTTCTCGTCGGCGACCACCGCATCACCGGGATGGACCACGACACCGCCACATTGGACCGGGGTACAAAACTCGCCTTCTTCGCCCTTGACCCGAGTGGTAATGGCACTGGCGCCCCAAGACCATATGGGAACCCCATGTTGGCGCAACTCGCTCAGGTCGGTGACGAATCCATCAATGACGATGCCGGCGATGCCGGCCTGCTTGGCCGCATACGCCATGGCGCCACCCATGGCTGCCGTGACCCGTTCACCGCAACGATCCACGATCAGAAAATCACCTGGCCTGGCGCAGCCCATCGCGTAATGCAAAATGCCCCCATCGGCCCCAGGCATTCTCACTGTAACGGCGGTTCCAACCGCTCTAATGTCTTGGAAATGGGCTTTAATATGGGCACTTAGAATACCTTTAGTGACAAAGTGGCCGATGGTTGCCGGCTCGGCCGCAAGAAGAATCGAAAGTTCTTCTGTGGCGATCTGTTGCGGTAGTTCTTTAATGATATACATGCTGGGATTTACTTGTTTTTGATGAATGTCTGATACAGTCAGTGCAGCCTAACAAGCAAGAATCCAATGCGATAATAAAAATCAACGTGTCAACACCAGGACGATTTTTATCATGAGAATTACCCTGATGCAGATCGAGGCCTTCTATTGGACTGCTCGATTAGGTGGTGTCCATGCTGCCTCACGACATCTTCATCTAACACAGCCGGCCATTTCCTCTCGAATTCGCGAGATGGAGTCGTTGCTGAGCGTGAAACTTTTCGACCGCAGCAAGCAACGCATGATCATCACCGCCGATGGCCTGATCGCCCTGCAACATGCCGAGTTGGCGCTTAACAACAGCGTCAAGCTCGAGCAGTTCGCGGCCAAGCAAAAGCACAATCGCAGATTGCGCGTCGGCGCTGACGAGTGTTCGGCAATGGTCGGGCTGACCGCGGTCATCGCCGAGATCAAGGCGCATTTTCCAGAGATCACCCTTGAAATCACGATTGATGTGGGGGCGGTGCTTAACCGAAAGCTCAATGATCACGAGCTTGACCTGGCGCTCCTGACCAATCCGATGACGCGAGACGATGTCACCGACATCTTTCTAGGCTGGATGACCTTCCAGTGGGTGGCCGCCGCACAGTTGGACATTGAAGGGGGGGCATTTCTACCGGAACATGCCGGCGCCTATCCCATCGTGACGCATTCCGCGCCCTCGACCTTGTACTCGGTCGTTGAGCGATGGCTGAAAGAAGGGGGGAATGTGTCCGAGGCTTTTCACTCCAGTAATTCCCTGGCATTTATCGCGAAGATGATCTCTGCTGGACACGCTATTGGTATTCTTCCTGTTCCGTTAATTCGAGACATGTTGGCAGTGGATATGTTGAAAGTATTGCCCAGTCATCCACCCATCGCACCGGCCAGGTTTTGTTTGTCTTATTTAACGGAAAGGCCCGATGTGCAACTCGATGAGTTGGTCGCATTGACGCGGGCGACGCTGTTGCGTCAGAACTTTCTGGTCAACTAGTCGTTTCCGCTTGTTGTTCGGCCGAATCAAATGTATTGATTCGGCCTTGCACTATGAGCTGTTCTTTATAAGTTGTGTCCTCAGGCACAAGCGTGTTGAGCCCCTAGGAACGTTTTTTGGATCGCGGCGATGTGTTGTCCCGCCTGATTCAGCCATGAAAGATCACTGCCCATCAGCAACATGTCACAGCCCATGTCCAACAGGCGCCTGGCTGTTTCCGTGTCTGCTGGAAAGCAGGGCACCATGACTTGGATCGAGCGCTTGTGGCATTTCTCGATCAGTAACGCCAGGCGCGCCTGGACTTCGGAGTTGCCGAGGCGATAGTCAACCGGCAATTGACGGGACAACGAGTAATCCGCCGGGCCGAAATGCACCGCATCGATGCCTTCGACACCGAGGATTTCATCGATGTTGTCAAAGAACTCGTAGCTCTCGGCCATGGGCACGATCACGCTACGGGAGTTCTCCTCTTGCGTGTAACGGGCCCAGTCAAATCCGGGGCCGGCGTAATTCGCCGAGCGAACCGAGCTGTCACCGCCGCGACGGCCCAACGGTGGGAATTTGCTGCAGCGGATGATTTCGCGCATCTGGCCAGCGTCGTGGACCTGGGGGACGATGATCCCGGCAGCGCCCATTTCCAGGGCTTTACGGATGTCCCATTCGAGGGTGCCACGAACGCGAACCAGGCTGTGGATCGCGGCGTGGTGGGCCGCCAGAATCAGTTTTTCCAGGTCTTTATCGACGCCCAGAGCGGTGTGCTCGGCATCGATGAAGACAAAATCCAGCCCCCAATTGCCAGCCACTTCGATGGGCATGCAGGCCGTACTGTAGATGTTCATCCCGAACGTCGGGCCGTCCGCCATTCGATCTTTCAGCGAGGTGATCTTCTTGTGCATTGCAATTACCTGAGAATGCGTTTTTCGGTGGCGGTTGTGTCAGAGGCGATAGGTCTCTGGCAGACGGTCGCGGAAGGGGTGTATCTCGAACACGCCAGGGTCGCGGATCAATGACTTGTTGCGCGCCTTGTCCAGGTCGATGTCGACGCTGAAGATGCCGTCCTCTTGTCCGGCGCGAATCAAGGTCTGGCCGGACGGTTCGATGATGTGGCTCATGCCGATGAACTGCATGCCACCGTCCATGTCGTTACGGTTCGCGGCGACGAAATAGACGATGTTCTCGGCAGCGCGCACGTTGCTGAAAATGTCCGGCAGCAGGCGCGCCTGCTCGGGCCAGGCCGCGGGCAGGACAACGATATCGGCCCCCTCCAGTGCCAGGGTGCGTACGACTTCCGGGAAGCGGATTTCGTAGCAGATCGCCAGGCCGATACGGCCGATTTCCGTATCGAATACCGGCGGTGTCCATTCGGCTGGGCGATCAGTGAAACGGTCACCGATCATGAAGGGCAGATGGCGCTTGCGATGCAGGCCGATGATCCCTTTGGGCCCCACCAGCGCAGCGGTATTGAAGATCGACTCGGCGTATTGCTCATAGAAACCGACGACAATGTGGATGCCGGTTTCAGCGGCGACCGCAAGCAGGGGATTGAGGGCATCGAGGCTGATGGCGCCTTTTTCCAGGTCTTCGCGGCTGTCGAAGGAGCCCCCAGTCAGCAGGCATTCGGCAAAAGCGATCAGGCGCGAGCCTTCTTTTGCGGCTTGCCGTGACAGCTCAGCGACGTTGTCGATGGTTTGAGCCGGATTGCCGACAACAGGGTGGATCTGTGCGACCGAAATTTTCATGGTTTGATTTCCTCGTGATGGATTGGAAGGCGTGCGCTGAGTGGGGTGCTCAGCGCAGCGGTGGGCGGCGCCGTTATTGCGGGTGGTAATCCACGGCCGTGTAGACTTTCTTCACCAGTTCGGGATTGATCTGCGCGGCGTATTTGTCGATCACCGGGCGTATTTTTTGCTGGATGCGCGCGATCTCTTCGGGGGCCAGTTCGTTGACTTGCATACCGGCACTTCGCAGTTCAGCAATCGTCCTGCTGTCGGCCTGGCGGGAAATCTCCCGTTGTTCAAGGCGCACTTCCATGGCGACCTCTGTCAGCAGCGCCTTCTCATCGGCATTCAAGCTGTCCCAGAAGGGTTTGCCGATCAGGACGATCTGCGGGTTGTAGTTGTGATGGGTCAGGCTGAGGTATTTCTGCACTTCATTGAACCTTGAGGCGAGGATCAGGGCTGCCGGGTTTTCCTGACCGTCCACGGTGTGGGTTTCGAGCGCGGTGTGCACTTCGGTGAAGGGCAACGGTGTTGGATTCGCTCCGAGTGCCGTCCACACATCAAGGAACAACGGCGATTGTTGCGCGCGAATTTTCAGGCCGGCGATGTCTTCCATCTTCTGCACCGGCCGCACGTTATTGGTCAGGTTGCGCACGCCCAGCTCCCAGAACGCCAGGCCCACCAGGTTCTTCGCGGGCAACTGGTCGATCAGCATCTTGCCGACTTCGCCATCGAGCATGGCGTCGACCTTGGCGGTATCGGTGTAGATAAAGGGGAAATCGAGAATGCCGAAGTCAGTCACATGATTGAGCATCAGGCCGGCGTTCCAGGTCATCATTTCCACCACGCCGCCCTGTAGTGAGGAGAGCACTTGTACGTCGCCGCCCAGTACGCCATTGGGAAAGGTCCGTACTTTGATCTTGCCGCCGCTGCGTTCATTGACCTTCTTGGCAAACAGCTCCATGCCAATGGCCGGCGGCGTTCCCTTCGGGCTGGTGGCGGCAAACTTGATCGTGTGAGCGTTGTACTCGGCGGCGAAACTCAAACTGCTGGCCAGCAGGGCAGCCAGGACGGTTAGATGCTTGATCATGGTTTTTCCTTTTTCTTGTCGGTTGTTTTAGTGGGCGAACCATTGCGCTGGAACAGTGACCAGGTCAGGGAAGATCACCAGGAGAAAGAGGACGATGGTTTCGGCGATCAGGAACGGGATGGTGCCCTTGAGCAGCGCTTCGTAGCGCATGTTGCCGATGCCACAGACGACGTTGAGCACCGTGCCCACGGGCGGGGTAATCAGGCCGATAGAGCAATTGATCATGAACAGCACGCCGAAGTAGATCGGGTCGATGTTCGCGGCGGTCACGACAGGCACGAGGATCGGCGCCAGCAGCAAAATCGTCGGCGTCAGGTCCATGACCATGGAGATCAGCAGAATCAGCAGCATGAGCACCACGATTAGCAGCTTCGGGTTGTCCATGAGCGGTTGAATGAGGTCGATGATCTGCCCCGGAATGTCCGCGATGGTAATCATCCAGGCCGGGATCGAGGCGGCGGCGACCAGGAACATGACGGCCGCAGTCGTTTTTCCTGCGCGCAACAGCAATTCGCTGAGTGACTTCAGGCTGAGCTCACGGTAGATCAGCGACGACACCAGCAGCGCATAGACGCTCGCCACCGCACCCGCCTCGGTAGGCGTCACGATGCCGAAGCGCAGGCCGACCACGATGATCACGGGCAACAGCAGCGCCCAGGTACTGTCAGCCAAGGCCTTGAGGCGTTCCTTGCCAGAGGCCTTGGGGCTCAGCTGGACGTCGTTGTCGCGACGGGACACCAGCCACCAGGTGATGACCAGCGCAGTGGCGATCATCAGCCCCGGGGCGATCCCCGCCAGGAACAATTTGGTGATCGACAAGCCGGAGGCGACCCCCAGGACCACGAAACCGATGCTCGGTGGAATAATCGAGCCAAGCACCGAGACCGAGGCGATCAGGCCGCCGGATCGGTTGCGGTTATAACCTGCGATGACCATCATCGGCAGCAACAGTGCGGTCAGTGACGCCGCATCGGCCAGCGCCGAGCCCGACAAGCTCGAGAGCAATACCCCGGCGAAGATGGTGACGTAGCCAAGGCCGCCGCGCAGATGGCCAACCAGGGAAATGGCCAGGTTGATGATGCGCTTGGACAGGCCACCGCTGTTCATGACCTCGCCGGCGATGATAAACAGCGGAATGGCCAGCAACGGAAAGCTGCCCGCCGAGTTGATGATGTTCTGCGCGATGATCTGGCCGTCGAACAACCCGAGCAGCCACATCAGGGCTACGCCGCAGAGGATCAGTGCATAGGCGATTGGCGCGCCTATGAGCAAGGCGGCCATCAACACGCCGACAAAAACGCCCAGGGCCATTATTTGAGCACCCCTTGTGCGGCGGAGGACAAGGGCACACCAGCCGGTGTAGCCAGGTGCTTCACCAATTGAGCGCAGAGCAGCAGGGTACTCAAGACGCAAAAGACCAATCCGGCGCCATAGAACAAGCTCATGGATATGCCGGTGGAAGGGGCGCCCACGTCCAGGTTGATCAATGTCTGCTGCCAACTTCCCTGGAGAAACAGCGAAGTTGCGAACAGCATCAGCAGGTAGGTCAACGTCAACAGGTGTTTGGCAATCTTGGGCGAGACACGGCTGGTCAGGATATCGACGCCGATATGACCCTTTTCATGAAGCATGAGTTGGGAGCCGGCGAAGACCAGCCAGACGAATGCCAACCTGGAAATTTCTTCAGCGAAGAACAAGCCGGAATTAAAGCCGTAGCGCAATACGACATTGGTGAAAATCAGCGCCGTGATACAAACCAGGCACGCAATGATCAACACCTTCAGCGTTAGAAAATAAAGTCTCAGGACGGCGTTCATGGTGCTGGCACCAGGTTGAGACCATGGAGGCTGCGCAACGGCGGTGTTGCAAGGAGAACCGCGCCGCTGAGCCGATTGGAGCGCGCTGCAAGAAGATGCAAAGGGAGCATAAGTAAGGTCACCTTTTTATTATTTGTTATATGTCGTCGTACGACATGGGTAAGTCTTTCCTTCCGCCGTAGTTGTGTCAATGCCAAAGCCAGTACTGGCTAAGTCAATGTTCTTATTAACTAGATAAGGAATATTAATCAGTTGAGGAAAGATCGTCGAAAGTTGCGGCCATCTGTTTTAAAGGTTGTTTTATTTATTGTTGTATGATGACGTATGACATCAACTGCTTTTCCAATGACAATCAAAACAGGTGATAAAACAATGACTCCGTCTGAGCTTAAAACCGTCCTTTCCTCGGGGCTGCTTTCGTTCCCGTTGACTGATTTCGACAGTCGCGGTGAATTCAACGCCGCTGGGTATGCGCGGCGCTTGGAATGGTTGGCGCCGTATGGCACGAGCGCACTGTTTGCAGCAGGGGGAACCGGGGAATTCTTTTCCCTGGCGGCCGATGAATACAGCGCAGTCATCAAGACCGCAGTCGATACCTGCGCCAGCAGCGTGCCAATCCTGGCGGGGGTGGGCGGGTCCACGCGCCAGGCGATTCAATATGCGCAAGAGGCTGAGCGGTTGGGCGCCAAAGGGTTGCTGTTGCTCCCTCATTACTTGACCGAGGCGAGCCAGGAGGGTGTGGCTGCCCATGTCGAGGCCGTGTGCAAATCGGTCAAGATCGGCGTCGTTGTCTACAACCGCAACGTGTGCCGCCTGACCGCTGCGCTTCTGGAACGGTTAGCCGAGCGCTGCCCGAATCTGATCGGCTACAAGGATGGCCTGGGCGATGTTGAATTGATGGTGTCGATCCGTCGTCGCCTGGGTGATCGACTCTCGTACCTGGGCGGTCTGCCGACGGCCGAGGTCTATGCCGCGGCCTATAAAGCGCTGGGGGTTCCGGTGTACTCGTCGGCGGTATTTAACTTCGTCCCTAAACTGGCGATGGATTTCTATCACGCGATTGCCAGGGAAGATCACGTGGCCGTTGGCAAAATGATCGACGACTTCTTCCTGCCCTATCTGGACATCCGTAATCGCAACGCCGGTTACGCGGTCAGTATCGTCAAGGCCGGTGCAAGAATTGTCGGGCATGACGCAGGCCCGGTACGTACGCCGCTCACCGAGCTGTCTGCAGAAGAATACAGGCTGCTCGCTGCATTGATCGAAAAGCAGGGCGCGCAGTAACCCCACCATGATTCAAACCACTGAAGACACAGTGGTCGGCGAGACAGTGACGCGACGCCCTGCAAGAGCAAAGCTCTCGCGGGGTGTTTTGTTTTCTGGAGGGCAGCGGACTGTCCGATATTGCGCTCGTGTTGCTGCGAGGCGACTGCTGATCGAAATACAAGCGTTGCTCATCGTCCGAACAACAAGCGCTTTTGCCGCCAAGCCGGTGCGCTGGTGGGAAAAAGCACTTCGGTTGCTCGATAGCGGGCGATGCCGCAGGCGGCGGCGATGCGCTGGCGTTGCTGTCCCTGGGCAAGGGCGTGCCGAAAACTGCCTTCGCTGTGCATGTGTCCCAGCACATAACCGACGCCCGCCTGGAAATCGCCGCCATGGGTCTGCCACCAAGCGGTGATTAGCTGCGGGTCGGGCCAGGGTAGATTTTCGTCGGGGTCCATCGCCACGTTGGTGTCTTCAGGGTTGTCGTTCGGGCCAGCGTCGAAATCGGGCAGGTCCTGCAATTCCAGGTCAAGTAGCGCCAGGTCAGCGCCGGTGATCAGGCTGAAGGCTTCACCGGCGACCCGGGCATAGGGCAAGTCGCTCATCTGCTGGATCAACCACGGTATGCAGACTGGATCGCCCAGCAGCCCAAGGGCCTGGATGCCGATGCGCCGATCCCTGGGATCCTGTACCCACTGGCGTATCCAGGCGATGCTGGACTCACGTTCCTGCCAGGCCAGCAATACGCAGAGCGCGCGGTACTGGAACTCGCCCGGCTGTTCGGCGAATTGTCGCAATGGCTCCAGGGCTTGCTCGTCGCCCATCTGCGCGGTGGCCCAGTTGGCCCAGAAACGCGTAGCTGCATCCTCATGCAGACGATGAACATGAATCGCCGGCAGCAGGTCACGCCGGCGCAGTTCGCCGGCGGTACGGGCGGCACGCGCCAACACGCTGGGGTCGACGTGGGACAGTTCAGTCAGCAGGGTAGGGCCGGGATCATGGCGATGCATCCCGCAGGCCGCCAGGCCGAGGCGATGAAACAACGGCTCAGGGGAGGCGAGCATACGTTCGATCCAGGGCGACACACGCTCCCAATCAAGCCACCCCAACGCCATCAGAAAACCGCGCTCCGTTTCTGAGGCGTTTCGCAAATGGTCGCTGAGTCGCGACAGCATCTTCGCATCGGCTGCCTCGAAGGCCAGCAACACACTGGCGAACGTCTCGCCGACGGCGTGCGGGCCGAGCTGGGCCAGCAGGATCTCCAGGCCAGTTAAACCGGCAATGCGCAGGCCATCGAGATGAGCGTCGATGCGCTCGTCCAGTTTACTAAGGTCATCAAGGTCGTAATGGGGGGCGCGCACGGCGTGATCATGCAGGAGGATGAGGAAGCAAGCTTCTTCGGCATGTTGCTCGATCATTGAGGAGATGGGGACCATGACGTCTCTGTCTTGTTACGGCACCAGGTTTCCAAAGAAGTAACGCTTACCGACTTCGAAGTGCAGGGGAGAGGCTATGTATCGGTCCAGGATAGCGGCCGCATTCAGCGGTTGAAACTCGCCATTTTTTCCGTAGAAACTGGAACAGTCGACGCCGGAATACACCTCGAATTTGCGCCTCCAGATGAGAAAATTGCTCCAGTCGATCCATTCATCAGTGCCTGAAGGAACCAGGGACTTTCTCATGACCCAGACTTGTTTGTTCATGTCGACGGGCATCCCCCCGGAGATTGAGCAGCGATCGCTGCCATAAGCGTTCTGCAGTTCGCTAAGTCGTGAATCGACAGCCGCTTTGTATTCGATTTCGTTCAAGCCACTGTCAAAGAACTCGGGCTCGCTTTCGATGGGGTCAAGAAGATTGGTCAAGTTGGCTTCCACGGCAGCTCGGTCGGCCCGACGCGTAAACGTACGCCATGCCTCAACCATGAAAGGTATCAGCCACAGCACACCAGACCACTGGGCTGCCAGGCACGCCTCGATGCGAAGGTAGGTGGGGCCTTCAAGTATGAGCTCGGCAAGGAAATCCAGGTCAGTGTCGAGCCCTGCATCAGCGGTCAGACCGAGGCAGGCCGATACCAGCGTTGGATCGCAATCGGGGTCCACTATCCATTTGCGCAGTTGGGATACGTGGCTGTAATCGCCATGCTTGGCCTGCTCCAGAATCGCAGCCAGGGCAATCCACGGGTCATCGCTCATCCAGCCGTCAGGTGACAATACTTCTGCCGGAGCGGGGCCACTGTAGTGATATCCACATCCCTTCCAATAGAAGCTGTCTTGAAGGAAAGCGGGTCTTTGGGTGTGCTTGTAAATAGAGGCTTTCATCATTCGGGCCTTGGAAAACTATTGATGCGTGTCTCTTGAAGTGCACTCAGCTCTCCTTCGAGCTTCTCACACTTCTTGCCAGTCGGGGCGAGATTCCCTTGCCCGGCCGGACAACCTCCGGCCGCCTTGGGGACTCTATGGGCCACTGGCTCTCCCTGACCCACTTCTGTTTTCCAACGCATATAGCCTGGCCGGTTAATCGCCCAATCATTTTCAATGTTGGCTTTCTCTCGTTTGCTCGTTACGTAGTACTTATTGCATCCGCTCGGTTGCTTTCCGGCAGGTGGCAACAAGTGCCTGCACTTGGGGTTTGCCCGGACTTTGGCGAGGACGGCTGCGTTCTTGGGATTTTGTGCAGTGCCGTAGAACTCGTCCTCCGTCATGTACGCCCCGTTCGCTTGAGCCTTGGAGTGCGCCGCGCCGCCACAACATTCACATTTGTGTTTGCCTGGCACCTTGGCGTCTTGTTGCACCGGACTGTATTTGGCGGTGTTGACCATGGGAACGGCCGCATTCGCTGCGGGGCTGGCATGATTCGATGTGGTGAGATCGGTATGTCGGTCTACGTTCTGGCCTTCGAAAAGAACATCCATTGACCATGAAACAAAATAGGTCTTGCCGGTGATGACGTGAGTGATAACGCCGGCACCCTGGCTTCTTGTGGCGGCTTCGTCGCCCAGCGGTGAGCTTTTATAGAAGGAGCGATTTTTTAACATGATCTCCTTGTTTTCAATCTTGACGGTCTTGCTGCCTTTCTTCATGTCCTTGGAAAACGAGGTGTCGGGGTAGGGCACCGGGATGGGTCCTCCCGGAGGCGGTGGTGGCGTCAGGCAGACATCCGGGAATGCTGCGATGACCTTGCCGCCACCCGCTTTGCATGCAATCTCATCGCCGTTTGCATAAACGTCGCAGCTCATAGAGCCCCCTCGGATCGACTGAGGTCGCGCACAACGGCGGCGGCGCGTGCGCCGGCCAGGGCACTGCTCAGACAGATCGCGGTGATTCCCGGTGCATAGCCTTTGCGAAACGCCTGGTCGGCGAGTATCAACTGGACGATTCCGGCAATGGCCCCGGTGTCACCCATGGCCTCTGCCCAATGCCACAGTGGCTGATCCTCTTTTCGAACTGTCCGAAAAAGTCGGGCCTCCATCAACGCAAGTTCCTTGAACCCGTATTGCTCTCCGGTGACATCGGACAGGCGCAGATCAATTTCATGCAAACCCAGCTTGGCCTGTGCGAGCGCCGTGCGAGCGGCGTCGGTCAGCCCGCTTGCTCGCAGGGGTTTGTTCGACAACAGAGGTGCCTCCTCTTGCCCAAATCCCAGGCCTGAGATTTCCAGGCAGGTGCCAGGTTGCCGATAGGCCTGAATCAAGATGGCCGCGGCCCCTTCGCCAGGAAACAAGCCGTCATTGTGAGTGGCCGTTTTCAGCCGGCGGTGGTTGTCCAGCCATTGAAGCGTCAAGGCACTGAGCAGCGAGTCAACACCCGCCACCACGCAGGCGGGGACACTTGTTTCCCGCATCAATCGACTGGCTTCATGAAGGGCATGCATGCCGGCAACATGACCGGAGGGGATGACCTTGGAATGACTTGGATGGAACTGTATGCCCAACTTGGAAGATGCGTCCTGTATGACGGCCTGGGCAATTTCCCTGATATTGATTCCGGGACGCTCCGGTTCAGCCAGGCACAGGAGAAACGGCACTTCTTTCCAATCCAGCTTCGGCGCGCTGTGTATCAGCTCGACCAGTGCATGCATCATGAGCCCGGACATGCGCGACGCTGCCGGGAGAGCCAGGTCAACGGCGGGCACCGTCGCGCCGATGATGGGTTCGCACGCGTTGTCAAAAAATGGGAGCTCCTGGAGCGCTGAAAGTCCGGCTCGCTTGGCAGCACAGGCGCTAGCAACGCATAGACCCACTGGGCACGCCATTCCCATGCTCGTGATGAAGAGGGAGTGCCCCTGCATGGACGTCATATCTCCTCTTCGGCGGGAGGATAAGCTTCCTTTGTCCACGCGATGAGTCGATCCAATGACTTGAAGTGTTGCTTTGCGCGCATGCGTTCTTCGTTGGCCTTGGCCTGTTCGAACTGAGCGGCGGTTTGCCCGACGATGACCTTGGCCACCTCCTTGATGTTGCGCCCGAGCGGTGAGGAGGCTCGCCATGTCAGCGTCAAGCGATTCGCGTCAGGTTCAAGAATGAGGGTGTCGACCACGGCGGCGGCTTCGCGTGTGCTGTCGTCGTGAAAAACGACAAGCATCGCTAGTTTCAGGTTTTTCGGAAGCCTGAATGCCGAGCGGCCTTTATCGCTCAGATTAAGCAGCGCAACTTCTTCGCCACCTTGCGGGTAGTCAATTTGCTGATCCTCTGGTGCGCACTGAAAATAACGCAGGTCAAAATCTTCCGGTAGAAATGGAAACTGATGATCAAGCCACGCCTGATCATAAGTGCCGGCCCATCGGATACGCTGGTGCCAGGCTCGACCGATCGGGCCGAATGCCATTGGCTTGTAATCCCCATCGGGCGTGGTGACGGGCCTGTCCAGTTCTTCGGTATTGGGCAGTGGTAGACCATTTATCCGGGCAGTACTTGCACTTGGGTAAAATCCGACCCCAACCGGGTTCCAGGGATACCACTGATGTTTAGTGGCGTCGGCATGTGTTCGATCCACCCCTCCAAAAGCCTGTGCATAGGTCACAGGTATTCTTGTGAAGGGAGCAGGCCTGGTTATCGAGTGTGAGAGGGCGCCCTCTACATAGACCCGTTGCCCCACAACCTTGAATGCTTTTACAAGCGTCCCGACTTTCAAGGCTACGTTCAGTTCTGTTGCCGGCTCTCCATTGGGTGCGTGGCAGTGTCCAATGAGTAGGACATCGCAGCGTGGCTTGTGCAGTGCAAAATCGTTTTCGTATAACGCAGCCGATTCTCCAGGCTCACCTGGGAACACATCGGCCATGATCAGCGGAACCTGTTGTTCGAGCAGGCGAGGCGCATTTCCAGGGTGATCTGGAATGCCGTAGGTTCCTTTCGCCACCACGACCAGCCATTCACGGCCCGTTTTATCGGTTGAGGTCGTATAGCCGCCGACGAGGCGGGTCTTGTTTACCAATTCCATGGCGTCACTGCCTCAGTTGATCTGTACCGAGCCACCCTTGATGCGGTTCACTCCGGACGATCGGCTCGAGAGGTAGGCCCCTCGGATCAACACCTTGCCTTCGCGTGTGAGGGTAATGCTGGCCTTGCCGCAGCGCAGGACGATTTCCCGTTCTGCGGTGAATTCCAAGCGCTCGCCGTCCAGGTCGGCGACGGCGGGCGTCGTGGTTTGCGGCAGGCGCTGGATACGACCGATCACCAGCGGCCGGGCGGGATCGCCCGCCTCGAACATCAGCGCGACCTGGGCACCGATGTCCTCGCGACTGAGCGGTGTGGTGGTCCGCGCGGCGAGCCCCGTGTCATCGGGGCAGCCGGGAAAAGCCACCACTGGGGCGTCGGCGTTGGGCACATCCAGTAGCACACCAATCACGACACCCTCCACGCGCACGGGCATGGTAGTGGAGGCGGCGGGGAGGCGGTATTCGACGGTCATCGCACACGCTCCATGCTAGTTCTGCAGAATCTTCTGGCCTTTGACGACAACGTTCCGGCTGGCCTTGATCTTGATGGCACCGGAGCCGTCGATGGTGATGTCCTTACCGCTGATCATGATCGTGCCGTCCTTCTTCATGGTGATGCTGGCGTCGCCCGTCGTCAGGCTGATGGAGTCGCCGGCGTTGAGGACAAAGTTCTTGCCAACGTCCAGGCTGTCGTTCTGCTTGATGTTGGTGGTACGGTTCTGGGCGACGTCACGGGATTCGTTCTGGCCGATCCGGGTGCTCTGGTTGCCATTGATCTCGATACCTTCGTTGCCCTTGACCGTTTCGTTACGGTTGCCGGTGATGCCGATGGTCTCGTTGCCGCCCACGTCCTCGGTGCGGTTGCTGACGATGGTGATGCTTTCGTTGGCACCGACCTTTTCCGTGCGGTCCGCGCCGATGGTGATGGTCTCGTTGTTGCGCACGTTTTCGGTACGGTTGGCGCCGATGGTGATTTTCTCGTCGCTGCCCACATCTTCGGTGCGGTTCACGCCGATGGAGATGGTTTCGTTGTTGCCGACGGTTTCCTTGCGGTCCACGCCGATTTTGATGGTTTCGTTGTTGTCCACCGTCTCGGTGCGGTCGTGTTTGACGTGCACGGTTTCGTCGTTGTCGATGGTCTTGCTGCGGTCATGGCCGACCCAGTGGGTCTCGTCGTTCTCGACCTCGATGTCCTGATTCTTCTCGGCATGGATGAACAGTTGCTCCGCGCCTTTCTTGTCCTCCATGCGGATTTCATTGAAGTTGGCCGGTGAACCGCCCTTGCTTGAACGGCTTTTCACCCCGCTCTGGGTGGCATTGGCCGGCAACCCGTAGGGCACGGTCTGTTCGGCGTTGTAGACGCGACCGGTGATGATCGGCCGGTCGGGGTCGCCTTCAAGGAAGCTGACGATCACTTCCTGACCGATCCGCGGGATCTGCACGGCTCCCCAGTTTTTGCCAGCCCAGGCCTGGGACACGCGAATCCAGCAGGAGCTGTTTTCGTTGGATTGGTCATGGCGATCCCAATGGAAATGCACCTTGACCCGGCCATACTGGTCGGTCCAGATCTCCTCGCCACTGGGGCCAACCACCACGGCGGTCTGCGGCCCGCGGACAATGGGCATGGGGGTCAGAGGGAGAGGGCGGAAGGCCTGGCTGGCATCCATGCAGTCCAGCTCGCTGACGAACTGTTCGGCGATGTCCGACTGGCCGCTTTCATAGACTTCCTGACGGATCTGATAGCGCGCGACCACCACCAGGTATTCGCGATTCTGGTCCGCACGGTCGTAACCCGTCAGCGAGAACAAATGGCCGCAGCCCAGCCCGCGGGCGCGGCCACGCAACTGCACGCGCTCGAACTGGCTGTGAATGGCTTCGATGCGGGTACGCGCGTAGTGATCGCCGTCGTTGCTCTGCAGGTACTCACCGGGGTAGTCATAGAGCGGGTGGTCACTGTTGCTGTGGTTGCGTACCACACTGGAACGCACCTCAAGGCTGGCGCGCGGGCGCAGGAAGTCATAGTCGTTCAGCGCCAGCGAACCAGGCTGGACTTCCCGCGCCAGTTGCCAGTCGTAGAAATGATCGCGTTCGCGCATTTGCCGATCGGGCGGATAGAAGGGTACCGAGTCGTAGTCCGCCGGCGCGGAGTGAGCGCCATAGGCGTCGGCCAGCACCAGTACATGACGCTCCTTTTCATGGCGAAAGAAGTAATAGATACCTTCCTGTTCCATCAGCCGGCTGACGAAATCGAAACTGCTTTCGCGGTACTGAACGCAATATTCCCATTCGCGGTAGCTGGCGCTGAGGCTGTCTTCGAAATCAGAGAAACCGAGGTCGCGAAACACCTGCTTGATGATGTCCGGCACCGTCTTGTTCTGGAAAATCCGACAGTCCGAGGTCCGCGTGAGCAGCCAGAACCATGGCCGCAGACTGACCCGATAACCGGCGAACTGGCCGTGGCCGGTCAGTTGCCGACAGCTGCAAACGATGCCATGGAAATAGCGCTTTGCCCCGTTGTACAGCTCAAGGGTCAAGCCCATCGGCTTGCCCAGCAACTGATCGAACTTGATCGCCCGGTCTTCGGAGGTAAGGTCCAATTCGTAGTGAAACAACCGCCCCAGCTCTTCGCTGCCATCCAGGCTCTGCAGCAACAGGACATCGCCGCCGAGGGGACTGTCGACCTGTACCAAACGGTTGTTTTGGGTGATTGCCATCTACGGCTTCCTTGGCTCGTGTTCGGGCATCAGTTGGCTGTAAGGAGTGCGGCGGCGTACTCAAGGTCGTCACCACAGGGGGCAGCAGAGGGCGTTGTGTCGAACAATCGGTTTACATTCACCACAGAGGTGATCTCCATATCGGCGCTGCGATCTGCACTGAGTCAGAGCGGACGTATGATTAGATCCGTCTCTCTGACAATAGCACATGGGTCGGGAGGCAATCGCCGGAGGGCGGACGGTTAGCCTCGAAGCCTTCCTTGGCAAGACGTGGCGGTCTGCAAATCATGCAGAGTGCCCCGGGTTGGCGACAGGCTGAGCTTTTTTCCGATGGCGCAGGTTATCGAGTGCCACGAACACCACCGGCGTCGTCAGCAATGTCAGCACCTGGCTGAGCATCAAGCCACCGACAATTGCGACCCCGAGCGGTTCGCGCAACTCGGCCCCCGTGCCAAAGGCCATCATCAAGGGCACGGCACCGAGCAGGGCGGCCAGAGTGGTCATGAGAATCGGCCGAAAACGCGCCAGGCACGCCTGATGGATGGCGTCGCGAGCGGACAGGTTGCGTTCGCGCTGTGCGTGGATGGCGAAGTCGATCAGCAGAATACCGTTTTTCTTGACGATGCCGATCAGCAGGATCAGGCCGATCAGTGCCATGATCGAAAAGTCCAATTGCCAGGCCCACAACAACAGAATCGCGCCAATGCAGGCTGACGGCAGGGTTGAAAGGATGGTCAGTGGGTGCACCAGGCTCTCATAAAGCACACCCAGGATGATGTAGACGGCCACCAATGCGGCCAGGATCAAAAACGGTTGGCTGGCCAGGGACGACTGGAATGCCTGGGCAGAGCCCTGGAAGGTCCCGTTCACTGACGTCGGCATGCCGATCTCGCGTTCGATGTCCTGAAGTGCCGTCACCGCCTGCCCGAGTGCAACTCCGGGGGCGAGGTTGAAAGACAGATTTGCGGCCGGCAGCATGCCGTTGTGGTTGATCACCACAGGGCCGCTCGCCGGCGGCTCGATCCGCGCAAACGTGAGGAGTGGCACCATCTGCCCGGTCAGCGGCGAACGCAGGTGGAAGTAACTGAGGCTTTCGGCATTGCCGCGCTGTGCCGTGCTCAGT
The DNA here is from genome assembly GCF_024494355.1 of Pseudomonas sp. Q11. Classification (GTDB taxonomy): domain Bacteria; phylum Pseudomonadota; class Gammaproteobacteria; order Pseudomonadales; family Pseudomonadaceae; genus Aquipseudomonas; species Aquipseudomonas hefeiensis. The sequence continues at coordinate 189,020 of NZ_JAKNQY010000006.1, forward strand.
TCGAGTATCACTTGGTATTGGTTGACCTCGGTCTGGTACTCGCTTATCTGCCGTTGCCCGAAGGCATCGTACAGCGCGTTGTCCAGGTCTTGGGCGGTGAAGCCATAGCGTGCGGCCTCGTCGCGATCCAGGGTGATTCGGGTGATGTTGGCATCCAGTTGCAGGTCATGGGAAGCATCACGGAACAGCGGGTTGGCCCGCAGCCGATCGGTCAGCGCGGTGGCCCAGGTCGCCAGCTCGGCACTGCTCTGCGCACGCAACACGTATTGATATTGCGCGCGGGGCTGGCCGGCACTGAGGTTGATGTCCTGCACGGCGCGCAGAAACACCTGGATGCCAGGCACCTGCGCCAGTTGCGGGCGCAACCGGTCGATGACCTGACTGACCGTCTCGTCGCGCTCCCCCGGGTCGTTCAACACCAGCCAGACCCGACCATTGCCGATCGAGTCGGTGATGGTGCCACCGATGGCGTGGTTATAACTGATGACCGCCGGAACCTTGCTGAAAATCGCTTCCAGTTGTTTGTGTTTCTCGACCATCTCCTCATAGGGGATGTCGGCGGAGGCCTGGGTAAATCCCTGGACGAAGGCCGTGTCCTGCAACGGAAAGAAGCCTTTGGGAATCATGATGAAACTGGCCACGCTGAGGACCACGGTTGCAAAAAACACGCCCAGCATGATTCGCTGATGACCAAGCGTCCAGGTCAATGTGCGATCGTAGAGTTTTAGCAAACCGGCGAAGAAGTCTTTGTCCGATTCGACACGATGGCCGGGCGCCTTCATGAAAAGGGACGCGAGCGTCGGGGCCAGGGTCAGGCAGACCACGACCGAAATCATAATGGCGGCCACGGAAGTCAGGGCAAACTCGCGGAACAAACGACCGATCACGCCACCCATGAAGAGCAGGGGGATGAAGGCGGCAATCAGCGACACACTGATGGACACCACCGTAAAGCCGATTTCACTGATGCCCTTGAGCGCCGCTGTGCGTTTGTCCTCACCCAGCTCCAGGTGTCGGTGGATGTTTTCGATCACTACGATCGCATCATCGACGATGAAACCGACCGCGATGACAATCGCCACCAGCGTCAGGTTGTTCAGGCTGAAACCGGCCAGGTACATCACCGCGCATGTCGACACCAACGATACCCCCAGCACAGTGGTGACGATCAGCGTGGCTGACAGTTGTCGCAGGAACAACGCCATGACGCCGATTACCAGAATGATCGCGATGCCCAGCGTCAACTCCACCTCATGCAAGGAGGAGCGGATGGTGCGGGTCCGATCGTTCAACACCTCGACCGTCATGTCTGCTGGCAAGGACGCCTTGAGATGGGGGAGGGCTGCCTGAATACGATCGACGGTGGCGACGATGTTGGCCCCCGGCTGTCGCCGGATCACGAGGACGACGCCCGATTGGCCATTGGGCCAGCTTTGCGTGTAGTCATCCTCGGAGCCCAACGTGACCCGTGCCAGATCCCGTACCCGCACCGCCGAGCCGTTGCGGTAGGTGACAATGACATTGTCATATTCGTGGGGTTCGAAGAGCTGATCGTTGACTTCCAGATGGGAGACTCGGTGTTTACCGAACAAAGCCCCCTTGGGCAGATTGACGCTGGCGCTCTGCACTGCGGTGCGGATGTCTGCCAAGGTCACACCGGCGGCCGCGAGAACCTCTGGACGGGCCTGGATACGGATCGCCGGGCGGCGTTCGCCCACTACGTTGATCAGGCCAACCCCCGTCAGTTGACTGAGTTGGCGAGAGAGCACGGTATCGGCCAGATCACTGACTTGCATCAGCGACAAGTTAGCGGAGTAAGCGCTGAGAATCAGGATCGGACTGTCGGCAGGATTGACCTTGCGCCATACCGGCAGGCTAGGCATGTCGCTGGGCAAACGCGCCGACGCATTATTGATTGCCGCCTGGACTTCCTGCGCGGCCGCGTCGATATTTTTGTCCAGCGCGAACTGCAGCGTCAGCGTCAGCGTGCTCAACGAACTGGCCGAGGTCATCTCGGTAATGCCGGGTATCGAGCTCAGTTCGACTTCCAGCGGCGTCGCTACCGAGGAGGCCATGGTCTGGGCACTGGCTCCCGGCAGTGTCGCGGTGATCTGGATCGTCGGAAAATCGGCTTCCGGCAGCGGTGCGATGGACAAACGGGGGTAGGCGATCACCCCGAGCAATACCAGAGCAAAACTCAACAAAATAGTGCCGATGGGGTGATCCATACACCAGGCGTAGACATTGCGGCCGGCCATCAGAAAGCACTTTCGCTGGCGACCGAGGAGGGTGCTGTATCGCGACCATCAAGCATGTGCACCTGCGTGCCCGGACGCAGCCGTGAATAGCCGTCGTCAACGATCCGGTCGCCGGCTTCAACGCCTTCGACCACCGCAATGTCAGCGTCGGCGTAGGTGACCGTCACTGGCTGAGGAGAAGCCTTGCCGTCTCTGACGCGCCAGACGAACGTATTTTGCGCGCCCTGTCGCAGAGCACGCTGCGGCACCACCATGGCCTCGCGCAGTATCGCGGCCTGCACAGTGATCACCACCGATTGATCCGGCCATAGGCGTCCCTGGGCGTTAGCAAAGTCGCCTTTGATCCGCACCGTCCCAGTGGCGTCGGAAACCCGGTTATCGATCAGGCTCAGGCTTCCCTCGCTCAAAAGTTCGCCGCCGTCGCCCGAGTACGCGCGAAGGATCACCGGCGCTTGCCCTGCGCCGGCAACCAGCGTACGCAACTGCGGCAGGAGCGCCTGGGGAAGCGCGGCCTCGATGCTGATCGGGTCCAGCTGCACCACTGAAAACAAGGCTTGCGTATCACTGGCCCGGACATAGCTGCCTTCATGAACGTTACGGATGCCGATCCGACCATCAGTAGGGGACAAGATCCGGGTATGGGACAACTGCACCTGATTGGCGGTGACGGTCGCTTGCTGGCTCTGCACCGTTGCGCGCAATTGAGCAACCATTGCTTCTTGCTGGTCGAGGGTTTGCGCCGATATAGCCTGGGTCGTGGCCAGCACACGGTAACGCTTGAGATCAAGGCTCGCCGAAGCCAACTGAGCTTGAGCCACTGACGTTTGTGCCTTGGCGTGCTCCAGAGCGGCAATGATGGCGCGATCATCGATACGTGCCAGGAGATCTCCGCGCTTGACGACCTGACCTTCTTTGACCGGCAATTCCAGCAGAAAGCCGTCAAGCTGGGAGCGGATTTCGACGCTGTGCAGAGAGCGTACGTTACCTATCGCGTGGATGAGTACAGGCACGTCGCGGTGGCGCATTTCGATCGTACTGACCGGAACCGTAGGCGGGGCGGTTGTCACAGCAGCCACCGACTCTCGCGACCACAACCACCAAGTTGCGCCACCCATGATCAACAAGCTGCCAAGTGTCAGCGACACACTGAAAACGGTACGGGGGATCTTCGATTGCAACATGACGACAACTTCCCTGCGCAGTTTAAAGTTCACGACATCGCGATCAATCCATGGCCAGTTCGGACCGAGGATTTAAGCGGTTGCTGTCATTTGCAGCGCCACCGCCAATGCCGGGGGCGCCGGGATGCTCTTGAGCCCCGGCCTCCAGCACCTGCGCCATAACCTCAGATTGCCAGGCGAAGTACGGGTTGTAGGTCAACCGTGCGTGGACTTTGCCGGGCTCACGATACCCCCAGTCCGAATACCAGACCGGGCCACCGGCCTGGCATTGCTGGTACGCCATGTCGCTCTGGCCGTTCCAGCACAGGCGCTGGTTACCTTGGCGACCATATTGCGGATTGTCAGGGGAGAACAGCACGCCCATATGGGAAAACTGACTGATGTGCTCGGCCGGCATCTGGTCGCTGCGCACCAGCAGGCGTGGACTTTGCAGTTCGTTGGCGAGATTGCCGTACCAGATCATCCGCGACGCCGGGTTGGGGAAGCGCCGATGGAAGGCGTCCCGGACAAACGCCACATCCACCACCGAGTCGTGGGCGGCGCTGACCACCAGTACAGGGCGGTCGAACTCCTGCGCTGCCAGCTTGCTGCGCACGGCGGTACTGCTCAGGTAAAACTGGGCGAAGCCATTGGTCGGCACATTCTGGTAGCGCAGTGACGTCTGCTGCGGGGCCGTGCTGGACGGCTGCCGTAGCCACGGCTTGACCTTTGCCAGCCACGGCAACACCCAATCAAACGCAACATTGGACTTGAACGCCGGGGAAAACAGCAGCAGCCCGGCGATCGACTGATCGTCCATGGCGTAAGCCACAACCAGGTTGGCACCGGTGGAGAAGCCACCCAGATAGACCTGGCCGACATCCTTGCGCAGCAGCGTCACCTGTTGTTCCACGGTTCGACGCCAATCATTGATGTCAACGTCGAGCATATCGGCCGGCCGCGTGCCGTGTCCGGGCAGCAGCACGGTGCGTACCCGATATCCTTGGCTGGCCAGTTGTGTCGCGATATCTACGAATGAGCCGGGCGAATCGCCAAGGCCGTGAACCAGAAGAACGCCTCTACCATTGGGTTGCACGGGCACCCACTCACGGGGAGCGTTCCAGGCCAGTTCCAAGGTGTGGTCGGGATTCTGAAACTGCCGATTGCGCTCAATCTGTGCCAGGGTTTGCAAGCGGTAGTCGCCGAAGCTGACCGGCATCGGCGGGGCGGCCTCGACCGGCGCGCGCGCGCAACCGGTAAGGCCGATCATCAAGAGCGCGTAGAGTGCTTTCATCGGTTTTCCTGTGCGTCCATGTTGATATTCCATCAAAAACGAAAGATGTACCCCGCAGGCGGTGTCATCGATATACCGCTCTTTCGAGCAATTGGCTTCTGAACGGGAAGTGGCCGGGACGGGCGCCCGTGGCGTTGCAAATCGCATTGCACAAAGCCCGGACGACAGGCACGTAAATAAGCTGGCTGGGCTGGCGGGCCTCAAGGGTCTGGGTGGGATTGATCAGGTACACCGCGATTTGCCTCGGCAGCAACGAGAGGAGTGGCCAGTTGGTGCAACTGTCATCTACCGGGCTCGGATTGTCCGTGGGGGAGCCATTGTCACAGGACGTCACGAACGCCACCCCCATCAGGCAGGCGCCTTTAAGCTGCGAGCGCAGGCGACCAGGGTTCTCTACAAGCCCCAAGTCCGCGACAACCACCACGTCATGAACGCTCACGCGACCCTCGTCACTCACCTCGACGTCGAGCACGACTGCCACGCAGGTCTGCGAGTCGTAGTGTGCGGCGATGCCCTGCGCTCGGCCACGTTCTGGGGGTTTGCCCCAATGCCCCTTCGTGGCCGCTTCGGCGATGACGTTGCGCATTCGATGGGCATCGAAACTTGATGGCTGCCCAGGGTCGTCGTTCACCGTTGATGCCGAATCAATCAGGGAAAGCAGGTAGTCCCTCTGATCCAGCTTGCAGTCTCGCAGCTGCGCGGCCACCAATCGCTGTTCGGCGAACACACAGAGCAGCAGGTCTTTTCTATCCAGATTGCTGTCAAGCGTCGATTGCCAGGTGAATTGATTAAGAGCGCTGTCGTGGGTATCAGGATGGCTCATTTGCGTTTCTCCTCGCGGCTGACATCGCAGGACCAATCATGGAGTTACTTTAGGTGGGCGGAACTGACGTCAGGGTGACTGGTGGCTGACAGGAACATGTCAAACGCGGATCCCGCCAAATGTGAAGGAAAGTCGCTAGACCCTGGTCAGACAGATCGTCTCAGATAGGCGAACTGGAGCGAGAAGGGCGTATGGAAGTCGTTATCCAGGCGCTGGCTGGGAGCAAATAGCCCAGGCCCTTGACCTCCTTGATAGCGCATACTTAAAGCTGGATGAATAGTGGCAGGATGCCAACGAGCCTGACCAAACGGGGAGTTAATGTGAGTGAGGTTGCTGCAATAAGGAATTTAGTCATGCAGTCGGCGAGAACATTGGAGGCGGCAGTTAAGCATCACTGGCCAGTGGTCAATCCTGAGCGCAATGGACTTCAGGAGTCGAATCTGACGATCCATTTCGCGGCTCGCGCGTTGCAGGAAGGTTTGCATGTTTACCCCGAGGCCTCGAATCACAACACAGTCGAGGGGCATAGTCGCGTTGATTTGCTAGTAAAGGGCAGTCTTGCAGGTACTGAGCTCACTATTTTGGTTGAGTCCAAAAAACTGTTTTCAGCGGGCAAGGCTGCGGAGATGCATGCGGACTACTGGAAAATGTGCGAGTTCGTATATGCGAGAACTCAAGACGCGAACCTGGAACAGAAAATACACGCCCTGAGATTCGGGCTTCTACTGGCCGTTACCGCCAGCGTTCAAAACAAAGATTGGTGGATTGAACCCTATCCTTATGATGGAAAGTCTTGGGACGCGTTGGCCGGAGTACTGGCCAAGGCGTGCGATAAGGGGAGTTACGAAATAGCAGGGTTGTATCCGCAACACATTCTTTACGCCGTATTCCAACTGTGAAGTTTGCGTAGGAAGGGTGTTTGCCAGGCAGAGGTGAGAATTTGCGCCAATCAGCCTGAACCGGCTATGTGGGCAAGGAAAGCGTTTTAATCTCTACTGACGGCCGATGGGGGCTATGAGTAAACGCTTCTACACATCATGTTTAACATAATATACATTATGCGTATCTAAGGATTGGTTCAATTGACGCCCTTTGCAGGCTTTTTCGCTGTGCTGTGCTTCAAGGTGAGCATTCGTGAGAAAGCCCTGTTGGCCGTTCTCGTAGAACCCGCCGCATGATTTCGGTAGCGACGTTCTGTAGAACACAACCTGCGCGGCCTTTCTCAAGCAGATCTCCGTACTGAACGGAAGTGACATAGCGGCGACGAGAAGCGTTTAACACGAAGAAAACCCCCAGTGATCTGCCGATCGCTGGGGGTTTTCGTTTGGCTTGAGACCGGTCGGCTTCGCCGGGTACCGGCGCACCAAGTGCTATGCGAATGAACGTCTAAATATGAAGCGTCAGAAAAATCAGGTTCTTATCGAGCCCAACACCCCAACACTGCTTTGATAAAACTATTTAAATATGCGCATCAGTTTTCAGACTTCATCGTGTGAAACGATTAGGTTGGATAGTTGGCACGCAGGGCTTCGAGGCCGCCTTGGTAGATACCGGTAAACAGTGCCACCACTTCCTCGTCACTCACACCGACAGGTGCAAACCGCCCAGACCAGGTCACTCGCGCACCCTGCCCCTGCGCTTCAACACTGATAATCGCCAGATAGTCAGTCGCCGGAAACGGTGCCTGCAAAATCGAATAACTGTAAGTCTTCCCAGCGTTATCAAACGCCTCCAACCGCTCAACCACTACTGCCCCATCCGCCGTTTGCAAGCTACGCACCCGGCCGCCGTCACTCAGCTCACTTTGAGAAATAAACGGCAGCCAGTCCGGCAGCGAGTTAAAACCGCCAATCAATTGCCAAACCTGGTCGGCGGTCGCCGGGATGTCGATGAATGCTGATGCTGTAGCCATGAAATATTCTCTCTCTATCAATAAGGTTCAGATCGCCAAGCTATCGACAACACCACCGTCGACCCGCAGAGCCGCACCAGTGGTGGCCGAAGACAGCGGCGAGGCGATGTACGCCACCAGGTTAGCGACTTCTTCGACATCCGCCGCGCGCTGGATGATCGAACTCGGCCGGGCCTTGCGCACGAAGGCGTCTGCTTCTTCCCGAACACTGCGGCCGGATTCGGAGGTGGTGTCTTTGAGCATCTGTTCCAAACCATCGGTCAATGTAGGACCGGGCAGGATCGCATTTACCGTCACCCCGGTGCCCGCCAGCCGCTTGGCCAGACCATGGGACACCGCCAGGTTGGCGCTTTTGGTCACGCCGTAATTGATCATGTCGGCCGGTGTTGCGACACCGGATTCCGAGGACAGGAAAATCACCCGGCCCCAGCCCTGCTTGACCATGTCCTGCACGTAATGCCGTGACAGGCGCACGCCAGAGATCACGTTGACCTCATAAAATCGCGTCCACTCGCTGTCCGGCGCGTCGAAGAAATCCACGTCGTTGAAGATCCCGAGATTGTTCACCAGGATATCCGCTCGTGGTTCGGCGGCGAACAACAACTCGGCCCCTTCGGCCGTGCCGAGGTCTGCGGTCAGGCCACGCAACTGCGCGTCCGGTACGCTCTGGCGAATGCTCGCCAGCGCCTGTTCGACCTTGGCCGTCTCGCGGCCGATCACCACCACCGTGGCGCCGGATTCGGCCAGCGCCTTGCTGATGCCCAGGCCAATACCGGCGGTGCTGCCGCTGACAATGGCGAGTTTTCCAGTCAGATCGATTTTCATGCTCATGCGCCAATAATCGGCAATGGTGCGCGCTCGGAAACCAGCTTCGCGTCACGCAGTGCTTGCCAGAACGCCGTCGGAATCACCTCTGACAACGCCGCCACATCTTCAGCAATGCGGTCAGGACGGCTGGAACCGGGAATCACCGCCGCTACGGCCGGGTTAGCCAAAGAGAACTGCAACGCCGCCGCTTTGATGCTGACGCCGTGGGCCGCGGCAATCCGCTTGATCTGCTCGACCTTATTGATGATCGCCGGGCTCGCCTTCTGATATTCGAAGTGCGCACCACCGGCCAAAATGCCCGAGCTGTAAGGGCCCCCGATCACGATCTCGACATTCTGTGCCAGTGCGGCGTCCATCAAGCGCTGCAAGGCACGGTCATGGTCCAACAGTGTGTAGCGACCGGCCAACAGGAAACCATCCGGCTGGGCTTCGGTGAGGTCCAGCGTCAGCTCGCAAGGTTCAACCTTGTTCACACCCAGGCCCCAGCCTTTAATCACGCCTTCTTCGCGCAAACGAGTCAGTACTTTGAAAGCGCCGGTGCGGGCCTGGTTGAAGTATTCCAGCCATTGATCGCCATAGAAGTCCTGCGCAATGTCATGCACCCAGACGATGTCCAGGCGATCGGTTTGCAGGCGCTTAAGGCTGTCTTCAATCGAACGCATCGTCGCGTCGGCGCTGTAGTCGTTGACGATCTTGTTCGGGCGGCCGTGTTCGAACACGCCGCTCTTCTCGCCCAAGTCACGGGCAGCGGCGTCTTCGACTTCATCGAGAATCACTCGGCCGACTTTGCTGCTCAGCACATAGTCGTCGCGGTTGTACTGGGCCAGCGCAGCGCCGAGGCGGATTTCCGACAGGCCCGAACCGTAGAACGGTGCGGTGTCGAAGTAACGCACACCGGCATCCCAGGCAGCGTGGACGGTGGCCATCGCCTCTTCTTCCGGGATCGCGCGGAACATGTTGCCCAATGGAGCGGTGCCGAAACCGAGGGTGCCAGGTAGTTTGTCTTTCAAGCTCATGGGTTTTTCCTCTTGAGTGTCAGGGGTCATCAGAGGTGACCGTTGAGCAGATCCTAGATTGCGATAATGGGACCGTCCAAGACATAATGTGCAGCACTTGAGTCCCTATAGGTCTTATATGATCGACTTCCGCCAATTGCGCTACTTCGTCGCCGTCGCCGAAGAAGAACACGTCGGTCGCGCCGCCGAACGCCTGCACATTTCCCAATCGCCGCTTAGCCGGCAGATTGCACAGCTCGAAGAACGCCTGGGCCTGACGCTGTTTGAACGCAGCCAGCAACGCATTCGCCTGACCCGCGACGGCCAGACTTTCCTGGCTGAAACCCGTGCCTTGCTGACCCACGCCAATCGCCTGGAATCCCTGGGCAAGCGCCTCGGTCGTGGCGAAGAAGGCGGCTTGTGCATCGGCTACATCGAAAATGCGATGCACGCCGGCGTCTTGCCGAATGCTTTGCGGGTGCTGCGGGTCGACCGGCCGAACGTGCATGTCGCGCTGTACAACCTGAATTCCGCCGAACAACTCGAAGGCCTGCGTCAGCGTAGTCTGGATATCGCACTGGTCAGCGAACCGCCCGTCGCCGACGACCCGGACCTGCTGGGTTTTCAGGTGCTGGACGATCCGATGCTGTTGGCCTTGCCCGAACATCATCCTTTGGCGAACCACACAACCCTGACCCCGGCAGACCTGACCGATCAGGAATGGATCGGCGTGCAACCCCGCCAGGACGCCGCCAGCCGCGACGACTTCGTCAGCGCCTGCATCCGTGCCGGCTTCACCCCGGACATTCGCATGGAAGCCACCGAACCGTTCACTGCGTTGGGATTGGTGGCATCGGGGCTGGGCATCGCGATGATTCAAATAGGCTTGAGCCGCAACGTACCGCCCGGCGTGGTGCTGCGGGAAGTGCCCTGGATCTCCTTCACCACGCCGCTGTGGGCAGCGTGGCACCGGATCAATCTGCGGCCGCTGGTGGAAACCTTCAGGAAGGTGCTGACAGAACCAGGCCCTGCCAAATGATCGTGTCCCACTCCACGTGGGAACGATCAATCCCTGTGGTGGAAAGACCTCAATGTGTGGCGTTCACGAAAAACCTGTGGCGAGGGGGTTTGGTGCTTTACTGAAAAGATCCCGAATCCCTTCGAGAAGTCCTCATGAACCGCAACGACCTGCGCCGCGTCGACATGAACCTGCTGGTGATTTTCGAAACCCTAATGTTCGAAAAGAACCTGACCCGGGCCGGGGAGAAGCTGTTTCTTGGCCAGCCTGCCGTCAGTGCCTCACTGGCCAAGTTGCGCGACCTGTTCGACGACCCGCTGCTGGTGCGTAACGGTCGGGGGCTGGAGCCGACCCAGCGGGCCCTGGCGATTCTCAAGGAATTGCAACCGGCGATGGACACCATCTCCGGGGCAGTCAGCCGGGCCAAGGATTTCGACCCGTCCACCAGCCGCGATGTATTTCGTATCGGCCTGTCCGACGACGCCGAGTTCGGCCTGTTTCCGCCACTGCTCAAGCAAATACGTGAAGAGGCGCAGAACGTTGTGGTGGTGGTGCGCCGGGTGAATTTCCTGCTGATGTCGTCGATGCTCTCCTCCGGGGAGATTTCTGTCGGGATCAGCTACACCACTGAACTGCCGGCCAACGCCAAGCGCAAGAAGTTGCGTGAGCTGAGCGTCAAGATCCTGCGTGGCGACAATCATCCCGGCACACTGACCCTGGATGAATATTGCGAACGTCCGCACGCGCTGGTGTCGTTTTCCGGGGATTTAACCGGGGCCATCGACAACGACCTCGCGCGCATCGGCCGCTCACGCCGGGTGGTGCTGGCGGTGCCGCAGTTTGCCGGCCTGCGCGCCTTGCTGGCCGGCACCGATATGCTGGCCACCGTGCCGGATTACGCGGCGTGCGCGCTGATCGAAGGCAGCAGCCGGCTGCGCGCCGACGACCCGCCGTTTGTCATCAACCTGTCCGAACTATCCATGGTCTGGAACGGGGTCAACGATAACGATCCGGCAGAACGTTGGTTGCGCTCGCGAATTGCCCAGCACATGTCGGCGCCCCTGCCGGGGTACTAATCGATCTGAAAGACTCGGGGTCGGTCTCGCGCAGATATACCGGCAAGTCAGTGACTGGCGGCATGACCGGGATCTCGAAATACATCTGGATCACCCAGCCGCGGTGATAGCTGGCGTGATTGACCACATGCATCAGTATCGCGCCGGCGCTCATGATGCCGCTTTCCCCCGAGACAAATCTGAACTCGACGGGTTTATCCAGCGAGGCATCGGCCTGCCGTTTGCTCCAGTCGCAGTACCAATCATCGATGTCCTTTTGCGCCAGGCGCAGCTCGGCGAGGTCAGGATGCAGCAGATCGTGTGACGTCTTGAAGCCGTGCCCTCGGCCTTCGAGGTGGGCCTGCCAGATGCAGTCCACTACGTAGATGTGGTTCAGGGTGCCAATCATGTTCTTGAACACCGACACGCGCTCTTTATTGACCTCGCCCGGTGGCAGTGCGGCCAGGCTGTCAAAGAGACGTTGATTGGCCCAGCGCTTGTAATCGGTAAGCATGCGGGCAGTGCGTACGTTAATCATCGGAGATATCCCATTGTGATGGGCGCACTGTCAAGCATAGCCCTCACGGCGGGCAGCATTGCAAACGCTGATTGCCGGTCACTACAAGGACCACGTCCGGCCCGAAGCGGGCCAGGGCTCTGGCGACCGCCAGCCCGACCACTACGCATCCGATATCGACGCTCACCTGCCCTTCCCTCCTTTGACGCCCGCACTCGTTCCCGATAATCGATCAGGCTGGAGATTTCTGATTGGGGAATCACAAAACGTCATCCCCTGAAAAAATCAGAACGTACCGGGGTAACTGCCGCCGTCCAGCAACAGGTTTTGCCCGGTGAGGAAACCGGCGTGGGCGCTACAGATGAACGCGCAGTAGGCGCCGAACTCATCGGGCTGCCCGAAACGCTGGGCCGGCACGTGCTTGCGCCGCTGCTCGCTGATGCTCTCGACCGTGGTGCTGTTGGCTTGGGCCGCGGCACTCAGGGTTTTGTGCAGGCGCTCAGTCTCGAACGGACCTGGCAGCAGATTGTTGATCGTCACATTGTGCTCCGCCAGACGCGACTGGCGCGCGAGCCCGGCGATGAAACCAGTCAGCCCGCTACGGGCGCCGTTGGACAGACCTAGCACATCGATCGGCGCCTTCACCGCGCCAGACGTGATGTTGACGATGCGCCCGAAGCCGCGCTCGGCCATGCCATTGACGCAGCCCTTGATCAGTTCGATAGGCGTGAGCATGTTGGCATCCAGCGCCTTCAACCAGTCCTCACGCTGCCAGTCGCGGAAGTCACCCGGCGGCGGACCGCCAGCGTTATTGACCAGGATGTCCACCTGCGGACACGCCGCCAACACCTGCTCGCGCACCGCAGGCGTACTGATATCCCCGGCCACCGTGCGCACTTCGATGCGCGGTGCCAGTTTGCGCAACTCGTCGGCGGCGGCCTGCAAGGTTTCGTCGCCACGGGCGTTGATCACCAGATTGACGCCCTCCTTCGCCAAGGCGCGCGCGCAGGCCAGCCCCAGCCCCTTGCTGGAGGCACAGACGATGGCCCAGCGGCCCGATATTCCCAATTCCATGACGATTCTCCTGTCGGTTTGAAACCCTTACGTTACCACTGCAACAGGACACGTCAGCGGATAGCAACTGGGTTGATATTGACCTGGGTCGAACCCTTGTACAGCGGCTGTCCCAGCACAAACATGAATTCCCACGCTTTATCCTTCACCAGCGCTCGGCTATCGATCAATTCAAGGTTGTAGATACCGTTCTTGGCGAGCATGAACTGGTTGACCGGGAACTCCTGGCCATCTTTGGCCGGGTAGATTTCCGAAGCCCAGGTGTCGCCGCCGAACGCGACAATCTGCTTGTCCGCCAGCCACTTGGCCGCTGCCATGCCGATGCCCGGCTCCACGGCGAGGAATTTCTCGTTGTCCTTGCCCGGCAGTTCCAACCAGCCGGTGTTGAACAGCACCACGTCGCCCTTCTGAATGGCGATCCCTTGCAGGTCCAAAGCCTTCTGAATGTCGGCGACGCTGAACTCGGTTTTCTCCGGCACGATGGCGCTGCCGTACACGGCGGTCATGTCCAGCACTACGCCGCGGGTGACGATGGGCGGGACCTTTTCGATGCCGAGCTTTTTCACCCCTTCGACGGTCACGAAATCGGCGGCACGGTTGCCGTTGTAATAGACGTTGTCGATGCCGATGTGACCAATGCCATTGAGCTGCGTGCCGACGCCGGTCCAGCCCACCACCAGTTCATCGTTGAAGGTGAATTTGTTCGGCCCCATCGTCGTGCCGCCCGCTTCGCCCGGCTGGATGTTGGTCAGGTGAAAACTGCGATGACGGAAAGCCGGCAAGGTCTTGTCGATGGGCACGGCCAACGGGTAGGTTTTGCCGGTCTTGATCAGTTTCGAGGCATTGATCACCGACTCGGCGTTCAGCAGGTTCAGCGCGCCGATTTCATCGTTGGCGCCGTATTTTGATGGATACCATTTTTCGGCATCCGCAGCGTAGGCGGCATTGAGGGTGAACAACAGGGCAAACGGCAGTACCAATCGGTTCAACATAAGAGGGTCCTTGAGGTTGCAGTGGCCCCCAAGATACGCAGCCCGTCTCTGCGCAAACAGACAGGTACCAGCAATACAATTGTTCTGGATTGTCACGAGTGGGATTCGGGTACCGAGCGGGTAAAAAAATGGGCGCCCAGGATTTGCCCCTCGCTGTAAGGCACTTTGACCAAGGCATCGGTGTTTTCCGATAAACAACTCACAACAAAGCGATACATTGATAAATCTGGTTAAATATGCGGACTTCTCAAGTTCTGGATGTGGCCATTCGGAAGTTTCGACAAGATTTTATATTTTCTGACTTGTTAATCACGGTAGTTAACAAGTCAGAAAATAGGGACCGGGAAGAATCTCCAACCAAAATAATCAGCGCAGTGGCAGCCCCCTGGTTTCTGGCATGCGCAGATAGACGACGGCACTGATGGCGCTGATCACCGCCAGGTAGATCCAGAACAAGTGCCCATAGCCCCAGCCGGCCATCGCGGCCATGAGATACGGTGCGGTTCCGCCAAACAACGTCACAGACAATGCGTACGGCAAGGCGATACCGGTCACGCGAACTTCGGCCGGGAATTGTTCCGCCATGGTCACTGCAGAGGCTGCGCCGAAGCCTGTCATGATGACCATGGAGATGGTTTGCAGGATGGTCACTTCCGTCAGGCTGATGCCAGCATGCAACAGGCCGAAACTTGGCCACGCCCACAGCATCGACGCGACGGCGAATGCAATCAGCACCGGTCGGCGACCGACACGGTCGGCAAGTTTTCCGGCAAAAGGCAACAACACCAGTGACACCCCTACCGAGATCACGCCCGCCAGCAATGTGTCACGGATCGACATACCGGTGATTAGGTGGACCTGCGAGGGATAGCTCACCATCCATACATAGTTCAGTAAGTTGCCGGCCATGGCGATGCCGATCACCCGTATCGCATCTTTCCTGTGGCTGAAAAACAGTTCACGCAACGGCCGCTTCTTGACGTTGCTCGCAGCTCGAGCCTTGAAGATTTCAGTCTCGCGCACCGAAAGGCGGATCCACAGCGCTATCAGTCCCATCAAAGCGGCAATGATGAAAGCAACGCGCCAACCCCAGTCGTTCAACGCAGTGTCACTGCCCAGTGACGCAAGACCAAAGCCCAGCAGGAACGAGACCATGGTCCCGGCATTGATTGCGAACCATTGCCAGGAGCCGGCGAATGCGCGGCGGTGTGCAGGTGCCGACTCGATCAAGAACGCCGAAGCGGAGCCGAATTCACCGCCAGCGGAAAACCCCTGAACCAGGCGCGCTAAGACCAGAATGATCGGTGCGGCAATTCCGATACTGTCATAGCTGGGGCAAATGCCGATGACCAACGAGGCCAGCGACATCAGCAGGATAGAAAGCGTCAGGCCTTTCTTACGTCCGTAGCGGTCGGCTACCTGGCCGAGAATCGCACCACCAATAGGCCGCATGATGAAGCCGACGGCAAAGATCGCCAACACCGACAGCAAGCTGGTAAGACTATCCCCTGCCGGGAAGAACTGCCGGGCAAGGATGGAAGAGAACGTGGCATAAATCACCCAGTCGGTATATTCGACGATGGTGCCAAGCGTTGCGGCGACGATGGCCTTTTTTTCGCCGTTGGTCAGTTGTCGGCCTTGAACATTCGCGCTGGCACCTGATGCAGACTCCGGTGCCACTGCAGTCATTAAACTATTCTCGCTATTCATTTCTACGGCTCCCGTGGGCGCTATTATTATTGACCTTTAGTCGCGGCCTCGTTTTGTTACGGGTTAATACTGCTATTGACCCGTCCCCCCGGTGAATCGAGATTTTCGCCCTGTACAGTTGACTAAATCTCAATGTATAGGCATCTATCGAATATCTCAGGCTGTTTGAAGTCGTTTGATATTTGCTCAATCGCCAACGCCATAAAACTCAGTTGAGCCCTAGAGCGCCTCTGGATGTAATAGGTATTCGTAATGGAGTTTTGAACAATAAAGGCGAGCCTCACTGCAGTTTTAGAGGAGACACACAATGTTTGTAAAAGTTAACAGCTTCGTCGATGGCCGCTCCTTGGAGCCGGCTGACGGGCAGTATGTCGACAAGATCGATCCACGCACCGGTGCCAAGATCAGCGAAATCGCCAACAGCGGGCCGAAGGATGTGGCACAGGCCATCGAGTCGGCAGCCTCGGCGCTGCAAGGCTGGCGTGACATGCGCCCCGCCGAGCGCGGACGCATCCTCAACGAGCTCGGGCGCCTCATCCGTCAAAGCGAAAGCACCCTGGGCGCGCTGGAAAAAGCCGACACCGGCAAACCCGGCAGCGAAATGCTGGCACTGATGGACCTGACCGCCCAGTACTTCGAGTTTTATGGTGGCATCGTCAACGTCATGGACGGGGACGTCATCAACCAGGGCCCTGACTATCACATTTATACACGTCGAGATCCCTTTGGCGTGATTGGGGTCATCCTGCCCTGGAACGCTCCGCTCCATCAGGCAGCGCGCGCTATCGCGCCCGCCCTCGCTACCGGTAACACCGTGGTAGCCAAACCCTCCGAACACACCTCTGCCTCACTGGTGGAACTGGCGCGCATTGCCGTGCAAGCCGGAGTGCCCGCCGGCGTCTTCAACGTCATCGTGGGTAAAGGCAGCGTGATCGGTCCCGCCATGGCGCACAACCCGCACATCCGCAAGATCTCCTTTACTGGCGGCCTGCGCGCGGGCCAGGAGTTGGGACACATCGCCGCCGATCGCATCCTGCCGCTGACCCTCGAACTGGGCGGCAAATCTGCCAACATCGTATTCGACGACGCCAACCTCGATGCGGCCGCCAAAGGCTCGACCAAGGCATTTACTTGGAACAGCGGCCAATGGTGTGCGGCAGGCACGCGGTTACTGGTTCAGGAGAACATCCATGACCTCTTCGTCGACAAGCTGATCGCCGAGGTAAGCGCCTTGCGCGTCGGCCCGGAGGATGACTCGACGTCCGGTCCGATTACCACTCGCGCGCAGTTCGAGAAGATTCAAAGCTATTTCGCCATCGCTGAACGCGAGGGGCTGAAGCCGGTAATCGGCGGCAAGGTGGCCACGCGAGCGGGTTATGAAAACGGTTGGTATATCGAACCGACGGTCTACACCGGTGTAACCAACAATATGACCCTGGCACGCGAGGAGATCTTCGGGCCCATCGTCTGCGTCATTCCCTTCAAGGATGAGTCCGATGCGCTGCGGATCGCCAACGACAGCGAATTCGGTCTCGGAGCCGGCATCTGGAGCCGTGACATCGGCCGGGTGCATCGGGTTGCGGCGCAGCTGGAGGCCGGCCGAATTGTCGTCAACGAGTACAGCGGCGGTTTCGTCCAGACGCCTTGCGGTGGTTTCAAGCAAAGTGGCTACGGTCGCGAGCAAGGTATCGACGCCCTCTCCCACTATACCCAGCTCAAGTCTGTAATCATCCGACTATAAGTCTTGGCTACACGAGATACAAAAAGGGCGCAGCCAGTGGCTGCGCCCTTTTCGTTTACGTGGCTGAGTCTCTTATTGTTGTCAGGCGCTGCAACACGCCCCATTGGCGGCGATCGTAGAAATCGCGCAACCCCGCACGACAATCGATTAAAACGTGCGGCCACCTTGAGTTTTTATCAAGCGTTTACTTTATTGTTGGGAGACGCCGGGCAATTAAATAGACTCCGCGTCCTCGTTACTTCCACTACAGTGATTTCCAACAACAAGAGATGACTTCCATGGACCGTTTGCCGCCACTGAATGCCATTCGCGCATTCGAGTCCGTAGCGCGTCATTTGAGCATCACCCATGCCGCCGATGAGCTGAATGTCACCCCGGGCGCGGTCAGCCGGCAGATACGCGCGCTCGAGGAGTTTCTCGGGCTCGATCTGTTGGTCCGGGGGCATCGGCAAATCACCTTGACCCACTCTGGTGAACAATATTTTCGTGCGGTGGCGAGGGTGATCGAAGACTTGCGCGGCGCCACGAAGAAACTCATGTCGCCGCCTCTGCGTCGGCAAATCAAGGTACGCGCCTACACCACGTTTGCCATGCAATGGCTGATACCCAGGCTTGCCAGTTTTCACGCTGAACATCCGAAGATCGAGGTGTTGTTGACCGCATCGCTCGATCCGGTCGACTTTTACAAGGAAGACATTGATGCCGCGATCCGTCTCGGTGCCGGGGAATGGCCCAATTGCAACTGTTACGTGTTGAGCGATAACCGTCTTGCGCCGGTCTGCAGCCCTTCCCTTTTGCAGCACGGCCCGGGTCTGAACACACCCGCCGACATTGCGCAGTACACCATGCTGCATTCGATCGCCAGACCCGAGGACTGGCGCTACTGGCTCGAGGCAAGTGGCGTGAGCCGCGACGTCGATGCGCTTGCCGGCATGTCATATCAGAGTTCTTCGATGGTCTATGCCGCCGCTGCCGGTGGCCAGGGCATTGCCATGGCGCAGTTGTTCCTGGTCGAGAAGGAGCTGCGAGACGGCACCCTGATCAGGCCTTTCGAGCAAATCGTCGACATGGGCGTGTACACCTATTATCTGCTCACGCCCAGGCACCGCGAAGAGAGCGATGACACCCGGGTTTTTCGCGAGTGGATCCTTGAACAGGCACGTTTGACCCGTGAAATCGCTTGAGTTTTTTTCAACCCAGCCGAGCCAATAACTCCTTTGTCGCACGGTAATAGCCGCGCCTAGGATGATGTCTTCCCGATAATAAGGACGACACGCCATGAGCTCACTTCCTACGCATTCAGCCGCTTCATTGAACGAAACCATCGGTTTCATCGGGTTGGGGGCCATGGGCCAGAAAATGGCCCACCACTTGCTCGATCACGGGTATGGCCTGAGCCTCTACGACCCCAATCCGCAAGTATTGGGGCCCTTGCTCGCACGCGGAGCGCACAACCATGGCAGCCCCCGCGATGTCGCCAATCACGCCCGGATCGTCCTGATTTGCGTTCCGACCCCGGATATCGTCGAGCATGTGGTGCTGGGCGACGCCGGGATCATCCACGGTGAACAGGTGGAAATCCTGGTGGACCACTCGACCACCGGCCCAAGTATGGCCAGGCGTGTGGCGCTGGCGCTACGCGAACGCGGCATCCAGGCCTTGGACGCGCCCTTGGCTGGAGGCGTAGCAGGTGCACTCAACGGCACCCTTTCGGTGATGGTTGGGGGGGACAAGAGCGCTTATCAACAGTGCGAACCGGTGTTCGCTTGTTTCGGCAAAAAAATCGAGCATATCGGCACAACGCCTGGCCTGGGCCAGACCTTGAAACTGGTCAACAACATGATTGTTGGAGCAACCTTGGTAGCCACCAGCGAAGCGCTGTTATTCGGGATCAAGTCCGGACTCGACCCCAGACAAATGCTGGAGATGCTCAACGCAAGCACCGCGCGCAGCTTTAGCAGCGAACAGATACTGGCCGGTACCGTGATGCAGCGAGAATTCGATTTCGGCTTTCGCCTGGACCTGATGCGCAAGGATGTACGGCTGTTTCTCGCCGAAGCGGAAAACATCGGCACACCGGCCTTCACCTGCGCCGTGGTCAAGCAATTCTTCGATCAGGCCATGAACGAAGGTGACGCCGCCCGCGACATGACCCACGTAGTCAAAGTGATCGAGAAAATGGCCGGCGCAACCATCGACGGGCAGACCTCTTCATAGCCTCACCCTCCCCCTTTTCTGGATGCGGGCAAGCTGACTTCGCCCGCTGCTTTCAAGGCATAAAATAAACCAGACGAGCCGGTAAGGCCCGCCTTCGTGTGCATAGCTCGATGCGCCCCTCTGCCACTACTGGTTTGATTTTTTCTCAATTCAACCGCGTTTTTATATCGTTTGTCGCCCATTGAGGCGTATCCGAACATACCTCCAGACGTTCGCTATCGAGCGTCAAGAAAAACAGGAGGTCACATGAACAGTCCGTCACCTATCTGGACATCCACCACGCCGCCCGGTCTTGCTGCATCGCGGCATCTGGCCAATGACGAAATCTTCTTTCCTGCGGTACTTGCCGATTCGCCCCTGGCCGATCAGTTCCAGGACACCACCCTGAGCGTGGAAGGCCGCGTGTACAGCTTCACCATCATGCACCCCAGCCCCAAGAGCGGACTCAACCCCTTCGTTCTGGCCTACGTCGACCTGCCCGGCCCGGTCCGCCTGTTCGGCCGCCTCAATGGCAGCAGCGGCCGTCCGTTCATTGGCGAAAAATGCCGTGTGATTGCCGACGAGACTTTCGGTTACGTATTCGAATCTCTGGAGGTACGTCCATGATCCAGATGCATGTGATGGGCGCCGCGATGACGCCCTTCGGCCGCCACGTTGGAGTGATGGCACCGGAGCTTGCCCAGCGAGCGATTCTTGACGCGGTGGCAGACTCTGGAATCACCCTGGCCGACATCCAGGCGGTTTATTGCGCCAATGTGTTAGGCGGGATGATTCTCGGCCAGGTGATCCTGCGTGACCTGGGCCTCAAGGGCATACCGGTCTACAACATCGAAAACGCCTGCGCCAGCGGCGCCACTGCAGTCCACCTGGCTCGGCATGCACTCATGGCCGGGCAATACGAGCGGGTACTGGTGTTTGGCATCGAACAATTGACCGCGCTGGGCGGAGGCACCATCCCCATGCAGCGCAACGATCGCATGACCGACCTGTACGCCACCGCCGGTATGGTTCTGCCGGCGGTGTACGCCATGCGTGCAACCCGCTTTATTCATGAGCGCGACGCCAAGCCGGCCGACCTCGCGGCGGTCGCAGTGAAAAACCGCCACCATGGTTCGCTCAATGAATATGCGCAGCAGCGTACCGAAGTCACCCTGGAACAGGTGCTGAGTTCACGGATGATCGCCGACCCGTTGACCCTGTTGCAGTGCTGCCCGTCGCAAGTCGATGGCGCCGCCGCAATGGTGCTCGGAACGCAGCCGGGGCCACAGGCCAAAGCAGTCAAGGTGATGGGGTCGATCATTGTCTCGGGCATGCGCGAAACCGGTGATGACGACATTCTCGATGCCGAAATCACCGCACGCGCGGCGCGCCTGGCCTATGAGCAAGCCGGGGTTGCGCCCGCCGACATCGGCGTGGTCGAGCTGCATGACGCCTTCACTATCGCCGAACTGCTCTATTACGAAGCCCTCGGCCTGGCGGCGCCGGGCGAAGCGGTGTCGCTGTTGCACTCGGGTGCCACCGAGCTTGGTGGCCGCGTACCGGTCAACCCAAGCGGCGGTCTGCTTGCCAAGGGCCATCCGCTGGGCGCCACCGGCGTCGCGCAAATGGTCGAGCTGACCTGGCAATTGCAAGGGCGCGCCGGCAGTCGTCAAGCCGGCACACCGAAGCTGGGCCTGGCGCAATGCACCGGAGGCGGTATCGCTGGCGTCGATCACGCCGCCTCTGCCGTCCACATTCTGGGAGTTTGAGATGAACACAAGAAATTTCAATACGACACAGGTCGCCGCGATCACCGGCGCCGCTCGCGGCATCGGCTTGGCAATCGCCGAACGACTGGCGCGCCAAGGAGTGTTTGTCTATCTGTTGGACCGCGACGAAGCAGCCCTCGCCGCAAGCATTGATGCCTTGACCGGGCATGGGTTGAAGGTCGCCGGCATTGCGTTGGATCTGACCGAAGGTGAGGCCGTCAACGCAGCGTTTGCGCGGATCCACGAAGCCCATGGGTCGCTCGACTTTCTGGTCAATAACGCCGGCGTGGTCAGAGACAAGCGTTTCCTGAGCATGACCGAGCAGGACTGGGACTTGGTCGTCGATACCAACCTGCGCGCTCAGTTCCTGTGCTGCAAGGCCGCCCTGCCGTTGATGCTGGAAAAACGCTTCGGCCGTATCGTCAACATGTCCTCCAGGGCCTGGCTCGGCGGTTTCGGCCAGGCCAACTACTCGGCGGCCAAGGGCGGCGTGGTGAGCTTGACCCGCAGCCTGGCCATCGAGTTCGCCGCCAAGGGCATAACCGTCAATGCCATCGCGCCCGGCATTGTCGATACCCCGCTGTTCCAGGGCTTCGCCACGGACGTGCAGGCAAAACTCAAGGAAACCGTACCGGTAAAACGCATCGGTACCCCCGAGGACATCGCCAACGCCGTGGAATTTTTCCTCGATCCGGCCAGCGCCTATGTGACCGGACAAACCTTGTATGTCTGTGGCGGACGCAGTTTGTCGTCGGCCAGTGTTTGAGGGGAGCGCCATGTCAGTCTCAATGCAAATACAGGGTGCGGTTGCGCTGATTACACTTGATCGCCCGCAGGCCTTGAATGCCCTGGACCTGGAGTCGCTCCAGGCCCTTCGCGAGCACCTGATGCATGTGCGCGACAACCCTGCGCTGCGCGTCGCCGTCATCACCGGCGCTGGCGAGCGGGCGTTCTGCGTCGGAGCAGACCTTAAAAGTACCCGTTCTTCGTCCGCCTCATATGCCCAGGCGCTGTTCCTGGCCAATGAACCTGCGGCGGATGCCGGACTGTACATCCGCTTGATGGACCTCACCGACCTTGACCTCCACAAGCCGCTGATTGCCGCGGTCAATGGTCACTGCCTGGGTGGTGGTCTGGAGCTGGCGTTGCAATGCGACTTGCGCATCGCCAGCAGCAGCGCCTCCTTCGGGCTGCCCGAGGCTGCCGTGGGCTCTATCCCGGCAGTCAGTGGTTTGCATCGGCTGATCCGGGCGATACCGACGGCCCCTGCCATGCAGATGGCCCTGACCGGGCAACGCATCGATGCATATCAAGCACTGAGTATTGGCCTGATCTCCGAACGCCTGGACAGCCACGAGGCATTGCTGGCGCGCGTCATGGACCTCGCCGAGCGCATTGCACAGCAGGCGCCCCTGGCCATACAGGCACTGCAAACCTTATCACGCAGCACAGCGCACCTCAGCGACCGCGATGCCCAGCGTTTGACCGAGCTGTATTGGGGGGTGCTGCGCGAGACCGAAGATCGTATCGAGGGCCGTCAAGCCTTTGCCGAGAAACGTGTGCCGCACTACAAGGGCCGCTAGGTGGCCCGAGGAGCGATCATGCAATTGAATAATCCCTTTCTTCAAGGCCTGGGCGTCACGTTGGTCCGCTGGACGCCGGGAGAGACCGAATTCAAGCTGCTCATCGCCGAGCGACACCTCAACCGTCAGGGCGCCTTGCACGGTGGGATGATCGCCACGCTGATGGACGCGGCGTGCGGCTATGCAGGCTTGCACACTGACGAAGGCGAAGCAGAGGTCCATGGACTCACCGCGATGTTGAACATTGCCTACCTGCAACCGGCATTCGAGGGGAGCGTTACCGCATTAGGCCGGGTTCGCCGCGCCGGCAGAAGCCTTTACTTCGCCGAAGCCGAGCTGCTGTCCGACACCGGAGTTCTTCTGGCCACCGCCCAAGGCACCTTCAAGAAACCCCGGGCGTCGATCCGAGGAGGTCATCATGTTACGTAACGCACTGGACGGCCTTACCGTCCTCGATTTTACCCAGATCGCCGCTGGCCCCACGGCAACGATGCTGCTGGCCGACATGGGCGCGCGGGTGATCAAGGTAGAACCCCGCGAAGGTGAGTTGGGCCGCACCCTCGGGCCCGCCTGGGTGGGCGAAGACAGCGCGCTTTACCACGCTTTCAACCGCGGCAAGCAATGCATCAGCCTGGACCTCAAGCACCCCGACAGCATCGAGGTCATCAAACGCTTGGTGTTGCAGGCCGACATCCTGATCGAAAGCATGCGCCCGGGCGTGATGACTCGGCTGGGCCTGGGTTATGAAACCCTGGCAGCACTCAAGCCTGACCTGATCTATTGCTCGATCTCGGCCTACGGCCAGGAAGGCCCCTATTCGGACCGGGCGGGTGTCGACGGAATTCTACAGGCTGACTCCGGCCTGATGAGTCTGATTGGCACACCGGGCGCGCCCCCCTGCAAAGTACAGGCACCGGTGGTGGACGTGGTTACCGGCTACATGGCCTGTATGGCCGTATTGGCCAAACTGCACGCCCGTCAGAGCGATGGGCTGGGCGGCCATCTGGATGTCAGCCTGATGAACTCGGCGCTGGCACTGCAGCAGTCGTCCATCACCAGCTACCTGAGCGATGGCAGGTTGCCGACGCGCATCGGCAGTGGCGCGCCCTACTCAGCCCCCAACGAAGCGTTCCAGACCGAGGACGGCTGGCTGATGGTAGCGGCCTACAACGGCAACCGCTGGCCCACACTGTGCAAAGTACTGGGCCACGAAGAATGGATCGCCGACCCACGCTTCGTCAGCTCCGCGCAACGGGTCATCCATCGCGCCGAGATGGGTGCAGCGCTGACCGCGGTGTTCATGAGCAAACCCACAGCCGATTGGCTGCATGTGTTGCATGAAGCGGACATTCTCTGCTCGAAGGTCGCCAACTACAGCGATCTGATGAAGCATCCGCAGATTACCAGCAATGGCATGCTGGTTGAGCTCAACGATCCTGTACAGGGTGTCGTGCGGGTCCCGGGGTTCCCCATCAACAGCGTGCAGGCTGCGCAAACACCCTATGCGCCGGCCCCGCAGAACGGTGAACATTCTCGTTCGGTGCTGCGCGACTTTGCGTTTTCCGAAGCACAGATCGCCGCGCTACAGGCATCGAAAGCGTTGCACTGTAGTGACACCCTCTGAAGGCCAATGACTAAAGCCCGGGCCCTTTCATCGCGACGCGGTGAAGGGGCCCGGTTTTTTTCTTTTCTGCAAAACACCCAAGTATTCAAGCTCACGGAAAATGTCGCGGGACCCTGGCTCGCGCACAACTACGATATTTCGTAACAAGCCACTACGAAACTCCGTATATATACGTAAAATCGTGATCCGTAGATGGGCTGAGAGGTACTACAAAGACGCTAAAAAAAATAATTTATCTTTGTACTTCAATAACTTGAAGATCAACAAAAAGAACAGGATTCAAGTGGCACGCTTCTCGCTCCAGTCCCTGTAACCGATAGGCCGATCCCGGCCATCGATAACAGCAAGTACTACTGGAGACGACGACATGCCCAATGTGGACATTGCCCACTACCAAGACGGCGACTTTTTGGTCAACTACGAAGAAAAGGTCTTCGAGGACGTCAAGGCCGCACCCGGTGACAAGGCCCTGTTGACCTTCCACACGATCGCCTTCGAAGGTTCCATTGGCCTGGTCAACATGCTGCAAGCCAAGCGCCTGCTGCGCAAAGGTTTTGAAACCAAGATCCTGCTTTACGGGCCAGGCGTGCAACTTGGCGTGCAACGCGGCTTCCCCACCCTGGGCGCCGAAGCCTTCCCCGGCCACTTGGCCGTCAATAACCAGATCAAGGCATTCATGGCTGAAGGCGGTGAAGTCTATGCCTGCCGTTTTGCCTTGCAGGCCCTGTATGGCCAAACCGAAAAAGCCCTGATCGAAGGCATTCGCCCAATCAACCCTCTGGATGTCATGGACCTGCGTCTGCTGATGCGTCGTGAGGGCGCGATGATCATTGATACCTGGACTGCCTGAGTCGCGACCCGCCCGCTCGACGCAGGAAGCGGGCGGGTCCGCAAAGACCTTCAGCCTCCCTCTACCGCCCCAAGGAATTACCCCATGCCCGTTATTCGCGCCGCCGCCGTGCAGTTCAGCCCCGTGCTCTACTCGCGCCAGGCAACCGTCGACAAACTCTGCCGCCAATTGCTGGAACTGGGCCGCGAAGGCGTGCAGTTTGCTGTCTTTCCAGAAACCGTGGTGCCGTACTACCCCTATTTCTCTTTTGTGCAGCCGCCCTTTGCCATGGCCAGGCAACACCTCAAGCTGCTCGAAGAGTCGGTCACCGTGCCCTCGGACGTCACCCGCCAGATCGGCGAAGCCTGCCGCGAAGCCCACCTCGTCGCCTGTATCGGCGTCAACGAACGCGATGGCGGCACACTCTACAACGCTCAACTGCTGTTCGACGCCGATGGCACGCTTATCCAGCACCGGCGCAAGATCACCCCCACTTATCACGAGCGCATGGTCTGGGGTCAGGGCGATGGTTCCGGTTTGCGCGCTACCGACAGCGCCGTCGGTCGCATCGGCGCACTGGCTTGTTGGGAACATTACAACCCACTGGCGCGCTACGCACTGATGGCCGACGCAGAACAGATTCACGCAGCGATGTTCCCCGGCTCCCTGGTCGGTCAGATCTTTGCTGATCAGATCGAAGTGACCATCCGCCACCACGCCCTGGAAAGCGGTTGTTTCGTGGTCAACGCCACTGCCTGGCTCGATGCCGGGCAACAGGCACAAATCATGGCCGACACCGGTTGTGCCATCGAACCCATCTCCGGTGGTTGCTTCACGGCCATCGTCTCGCCAGAAGGCAAGTTGCTCGCGCAGTTGACCGAAGGCGAAGGGGTGATCATCGCCGACCTGGATTTCGCCTTGATCGACAAGCGTAAACGCATGATGGATTCAGTCGGCCATTACAGCCGCCCGGAATTGCTCAGCCTGCAGATCGACCGCCGAGCCATGGCACATGTGCATGAACGTCGCGAGGCTTGCGAGCATGACTAACCAAGTGTTTGCAAGCGATCTGCTGGCCCAACTGCAATGCCATGGCGTTCGCTGGCAAGGCGCTGAAGGGCTCAGCCGCAAGGGCGGTGCGGGCCCCTCGGACCACAAGGCGTTGAGTCTGGGCGCACATACCGCCATGGTGCCGATGCTCAACCGCGCCTCCCTGGACTCGCCCTACTCTGCCATACCTGACGCTAGCGGTGCCCAGGCGCTGATCTTTCGCGAAGGTTTGCAGGTTGGCCAGGTACAACTGCCAGGCGTGCCAAATTTCTACGGCCTGAACACCGAAGACGGTACGCCGTACTGGAAGATCGCGACGCTGCACAGCAAGGACGTGTTGGCGACAACTGTGCTGCAACACTGCATCCGTATGAACGAAGCAGCCACCTCGTGCCAGTTCTGCGCCATCGACCAGTCCCTGGCATCGGGCAAGACCATAGCCCGCAAGCGCCCGGCACAATTGGCGGCGGTCGCAAAAGCGGCGGTCGAGCTGGACGGCGTCAAGCACATGGTGATGACCACCGGCACACCGCAGACGCCCGACCGTGGCGCGGCAATCCTTTGCGAGTCAGCGGCGGCTGTGACGGCCGCCGTGGACCTGCCGATACAGGCCCAATGTGAGCCGCCGGACGACGATGTCTGGTTCCAGCGCCTCAGGGAAAGCGGGGTGGTCTCGCTTGGCATGCACCTGGAGGCCGTCACCGACGAAGTGCGCCGGCGAATCATGCCAGGCAAGGCCGAAGTACCTTTGCAACGCTACTTCAGCGCCTTCGAGGCCGCAGTCAAGGTTTTCGGCCATGGCCAGGTAAGCACCTACATCCTCGCGGGTCTGGGCGATAGCGAGGAGGCCATCGCCAACATGTGCGAAAGGCTCGCACGCTTGGGCGTATACCCCTTCGTGGTGCCCTTCGTGCCGATCGACGGCACCCCTCTGGCCCACCACCCAAAACCCGACAGTGCCCTTATGCAACGGCTCTATCCGCGTATCGGTGCAAGTTTGCGCCGGCACGGGCTGCATTCGGACAACATCAACGCCGGCTGCGCCAAATGCGGCGCCTGCTCGGCCCTGAAACATTACGAGTGACAGGAGCCTGACCATGGCCGAACACGCATTTGCCTTGAGCGAAGACACTTTCCGGGATTTCCTCGCCGACGACTTGCTCGTCAAGCCAGCCAGCGAAACCTGGGAGCGCGGCGGCTACTACGAACTGCGCCGCGCGGTGTTCTGCGAGGAGCAACGCTTGCTGGAGAAAGACAAGGACGAACGCGACTTTCAGGCTATTCCCATTGTCGCCATAGCCCATCACTGCGGCATGCCGGAAAAGGTGATCGGCGCCGTGCGGATCTACCGGACCGAGCCCGGCGTCTGGTTCGGCGGCCGCCTGTGCGTGGAGCAGGCCTACCGCCGCCACGGCATGATCGGCAAAGCCCTGGTCAATGAAGCCGTATCACGGGCAATCGACCTGGGCTGCCAGACGTTCCTGGCCACCGTGCAGATTGCCAACCAGCAATATTTCCATGGCTTGCACTGGCAGACCCTTGAGGCCATCGAGCTGCTTGGCCAACCCCATGTGCTGATGCAGGCAAACCTTGATGACTACCCCTTCATGCCGCGTCAGGTTGCCTTGACGTCTCGTCGGAGCCGTCGCCATGGTGACTGATCTGCGCCCCCTGTTGGCGGCACTGAAAAACACGCCAGCCATGCTTTCCAAACAAGCCATCCAGCAACCGGCGCGAACGATTCCGGCGCGGGTGTGCAGCGACGATGAACGCTACGCGTTACCCGGCGACGACACCGCAGCCATTCGCTGTGGCGATCAATACCAGCTGCTTGCCATCGAGGGCATGCTGCCGAGCTTTGTCGCCCAGGCGCCATGGTTCGCCGGCTGGTCGGCTGTCATGGCCAACGTCAGCGATATTACCGCCATGGGCGGCCGTGCCACGGCGGTGGTCAATGCTTATTGGCACCATGATTTCGACGCAGCCGAAAGCGTGCTCACCGGCATCCGCGACGCCTGCAGCGCCTATGGCCTGATCCTCGCGGGCGGTCATACCAGCCTCACCCCCGATAACCCGACGGCACTTGCCGTGGCGATCACCGGCTGGGCTCGGAGCCTGCTTTCGACCCTGCACGTCGCACCCGGCCAGACCCTGGCCATGGTCGCGGATTTGAACGGTCAATGGCACGGTCAGGCGCCCTACTGGAAAGCGTTCGAAGGCGTACCCGGTGAACGCTTGCGGGCAAAGCTCGAAGTCATCCCGCGTCTGGCCGAGGCAGGCTTGTTAGTGGCCGCCAAGGACATCAGCAACGCAGGCGTTCTCGGTTCTTTGCTGATGTTGCTGGAGCCCACCGGATGCGGGGCTCGAATCGATCTCGACGCCCTGCCCCGGCCGTGCGATGCGGCCCTGGAGTGTTGGCTGCAAGCCTTCCCCAGCTACGGCTTCCTGCTGACCCTCAAGCCAGGAGATCTGCCCACTGTGCAGGCGGCCTTCGCCTTCGAAGGTTTGCACTGCGAGCCAATCGGCACGATCAACGACAGCGGCTGCCTCGACGTACAGCTGGCCGACCAGCACGACGAATTCTGGAACCTGCGACAGCAGCCCTTTACCGGCTTTAGTTACCCAAACCTGATCAAGGAGCACTGACATGCCTGCCGTCAACATTCGTTTGCGCTGGCCCGATGGCCAGGAGAGCAACGCCTACTCGCCGTCCACCATCATCCACGAGCACCTGCAAGCCGGCAAAAGCTACCCCATGGAGGAATTTCTGCATCGTGCCGAGACCGGCCTCAACAGCGCCTCCGAACGGGTCAGGGTGGTTAAGGGTTTCTATTGCAGCGCAGCGATGGACACACTCGGCGGCCTGCGCCTGACCGCGAATAAATTCACCGCGCCCCAGGCGCAGGTCCAGGTACTGGAAATCAAAACCCAGGGCGCCGGTCAGGTGAACTACGCCGGGTTTGCCGACATTTGAATCACGACTTTTCAGAGGACCACAGCATGACCCACTACAAAGCGATCGTCATCGGCGGCGGCCAGGCTGGCCTTTCGGCCAGTTACTACCTGCAACAGCAAGACATCGACCATCTTGTGCTGGAAAAGCACACCCTGACCCACACGTGGCGTAACCAGCGTTGGGACGCCTTCTGCCTGGTGACGCCAAACTGGCAATGCGCCCTGCCCGGCTATCCCTATGCCGGTGACGATCCGCACGGGTTCATGAAAAAGGACCAGATCATCAGCTACCTGGACGGCTTCATCGCCAAGGTCAACGCCCCGGTGCGTGAAGGCGTGACCGTACTGCGCATGAGCACCCGCGTAGAGGGCGGCTACTTGCTCAACACCAGTGCAGGCGACTTCAGTGCCGACCAGGTCATCGTCGCCAGCGGCGGCTACCACACCCCGATCATTCCGCGCCTGGCCGAACGCCTGCCAGTCGAGATCCAGCAGATCCACTCCGAACAATACCGCAACCCCGATGCGCTGCCGGAGGGCGCAGTCTTGGTGGTCGGCTCCGGACAGTCCGGTGCGCAAATCGCCGAAGACCTGCACCTGGCAGGTCGCAAAGTCTTCCTTGCGGTGGGCGATGCGCCGCGCTGCGCGCGCTTTCACCGCGGCAAGGACGTGGTCGACTGGCTGGCCGAGATGGGCTACTACGACATCGGCGTTGATGTGCACCCTCTACGCGAGGGCGTGCGCGACAACACCAACCATTACGTCACCGGACGCGACGGCGGGCGCGACATTGACCTGCGGCGCTTCGCCAGCGAAGGCATGCAACTGTTCGGCCGCCTGGAAAGCCTGGACGGCACCACCCTGAAGTTCGCCCCTGACCTTGGCAGCAACCTCGACGCAGCGGATGCCGTGTACAACAGAATCAATGCGAGCATCGACAAGTACATTGCGGAAAAAGGTCTTGAGGCCCCCGCTGGCATTGTCTACGAGCCACTGTGGAAGCCCGGGCAGGAAATTACCGATCTCAACCTGGCAGGCTCCGGCATCACCAGCGTCATCTGGTGCATTGGCTTCCAGCCGGACTTCTCCTGGGTTGACGTACCCGTATTCAACGGCCGCAGCTATCCCGGCCATCAACGCGGTGTGACCGCCCAGAAGGGTTTGTACTTCCTCGGTTTGCCTTGGCTACACACCTGGGGTTCGGGGCGGTTTTGCGGGGTAGCGCGCGATGCGCAGTTTGTGGTCGAGCATCTCGCCGCTTGCCGCTGACTTTCGACTGGCATTTATCCGTCGGCTCTGCGCGGGCCGACGTCAGGAGTTCAGCATGCATAACGTCAGCCTCGAACAGACTTAACTCGCCAGCATGCCCAATCTGGCTTACACCGGTTTGTCCGAAAAATCGCCCAACAGTTGATGAGCCTTGTCGAGCGAAAACCAGTTCAAACCAGCGAACCGAATGCAGCAAGCTTCAGCGCCGCCGAAACAGTGGCCGGGGTTCAATCACCGAGCGCCCATACAACACGCTCATACCCGCCAACCCTTTAAGAGCATCTTCAGGGGATTTGTCTTCACGCACGGCAAAGCTGGTGAAACCGCATTGACGCATGTGGCTGAGCTGATCGCGCAGCACGTCACCGATGGCGCGCAACTCGCCCTCCCAGCCCAGCCTCGTACGCAGCAGATAGGCCTGGCTGTAGCCGCGTCCGTCGCGGAAGCTGGGAAAATCCAGGGCAATAAGTGGCAATACACCCAGCCACATTTCAAGGCTTTCCACGTCGTCATCAGGGCCGAGCCACACGCCATCCACGCTCATGGCCTGCAGTGCACTCTTCTCCTGTCGCTGACGCCAGCGAGCCAGTGGCAGGATCAGTGGGCTGGCCGGGAGTTCGCCCTCGGTGTCGCGGATCAAGGTCCAGTGATCATCCAGAGCGTGACGAGCACCGCCTTCGCACAACATCAGTAAGTTGTTCATGCCAGGGCCTCCGCGTGCTTGGGGTAGACCCGCTCCTTGAACGGCTCGATACCGATGCGGGAGAAGGTATCCATGAAGTTTTCATCGACTTCTCGATAGTCGACGAAGGTGTCGACGATGCGCCCGATAACATCCGGGATTTGCTCGGCGCTGAACGAGGGGCCAATCACCTTGCCCAATGCCGCGGCTTTGCCCTGGGCGCCACCCAGGGTGATCTGGTACCACTCCATGCCGTTTTTATCGACTCCAAGGATGCCTATGTTGCCAATGTGGTGATGACCGCAGGCATTCATGCAGCCGGAAATGTTCAAGCTGAAATCGCCCAGGTCATGCAGGAAGTCGAGGTCGTTGAAACGCGCCTGGATCGCAGCGGTAATGGGGAGCGAACGAGCATTGGCCAGGGCGCAAAAATCACCACCGGGGCAGGCAATGATGTCCGTCAACAAGCCGGCATTGGCCACCCCCAGCCCCTGTTCGCACGCCAGCGTCCATAGCGCGAGCAAATCGCTCTTGCGCACGTCCGGTAAAATCAGGTTCTGTTCATGAGCGATACGTATCTCACCGAACCCGAAAAGCTCCGACCAGCCGGCCACCGCCTCCATCTGCACCGCCGTCAAGTCGCCAGGCGGTGTATCCGCCCCGGGTTTTGTCGACAGCACGACACTCACATAGCCGGGGACTTTATGCGCCTGGGTATTACGCGATACCCAGCGTGCAAAGTCAGGAAAAGCCATCAGATCACCGCCAAAGCTCAGGTCGGTATCACTCAGCGATTGATACGCTGGGACGACAAAGGCACGGGCGACGCGCTGGTATTCGACTTCAGTCAGTTGCGCGGGGCCATCCTTGATCTGCTGCCACTCCTGTTCGACTTCAGCAGCAAAGGCTTCGATGCCCAGTGACTTGACCAGGATCTTGATTCGCGCCTTGTACTTGTTGTCACGTCGTCCATGGCGGTTGTAGACCCGCAGCACCGCTTCGACATAAGACAACAAATGCTCCCAGGGCAGGTCTTCCCGGATCTGCTGAGACAAGATCGGAGTGCGCCCCAATCCACCGCCGACCATCACCCGCAAACGCATATGGCCTGCTTCGTCGGCATACAGGTACAGGCCGATGTCGTGCATCATGATCGCCGCGCGATCCTGTTTAGCGGAGCAGATGGCAATTTTGAACTTGCGCGGCAGATACAGAAACTCCGGGTTGATGGTTGACCACTGGCGCAGGATTTCGGCCAAAGGTCGCGGATCCATCAGTTCATCGGCCGCGACGCCGGCAAAGGCTTCGGTGGTGATATTGCGCACGCAATTTCCTGAGGTCTGGATCGCATGCATATCCACTTGCGCCAGGTGCTGCAGAATCTCAGGCACCTGATGCAGCTCGATCCAGTTGTACTGCAGATTTTGCCGGGTGGTGAAATGCCCGTAACCGCGATCATAGTCGTGAGCGATGCGTGCCAGGGCGCGCAACTGCCGTGCCGACAAAGTGCCATAGGGAATTGCGACCCGAAGCATGTAGGCATGTTTCTGCATATACAGACCGTTCTGCAGACGCAAAGGCAGAAACTCTTCTTCGCTCAGCTCTCCCGCTTGATAGCGTTCGACCTGATCGCGAAACTGCTCGACACGCTCCAGCACCAGTGCGCGGTCATAGTCGTCGTATTGATACATGCTCGGGTCCTCATCAGTGTTTGCCCTCTCGCACGGGGGCTACTTCGATGGGGCCAATATGCGCTTGCGCTGATATTCATTACAGATTCAGGCCTTGTATAAAAAACCGGATCAGATTCAACTCAACCTATCCGGAACCCGCGGCCTATCTGATATCCTTTTTTAAACGGTTGCTCTGCCTGTTTTACCCCAAACAACCACCATCGGACTCTTCACCACTGGCGCTGATCACCTCAATCTGAGATGGTTTTTAATGGCTCATCTGATGCTATCAATGAACCACGAACTCCCGTAGATATACGAAAATTCGTGATGCCACGAGATGTCGTACCCATGAACGAAACCGACTCCATCAATGGCTGGGCCGATCTGGCCTACTCTTCACGCCATATGGTTTTCGAGCATTGCGCCGAAGCCATTGCCCTGCTCAACCCCTTTTCCGACCGCTTGGTGGACCTGAACATCGCAACCTGCAAGTTGCTCGGTTACCCGCGCCAGGAATTGCTTGAACTACCCGTGAGCAAGCTGTTCGGTCATCAGTTGGCGGACTTGATCGTGTTTACCCAAGCCGTCATGGATAAAGGTCGCGGCTGGACTGAAGAACTGAGTTGTAACTGCAAGACCGGTGAGCGCATCGAATTGACGATTTCTGCTACGACCTTGCAGATCAAGGGCCAGCAGCAGCTTATCCTGGTACTGCGCGAACTGAGCCATGAGCAATACCAGCGCGACCAGGCCCACACTGAGCGCACCATGCGCGGCGGGCTGATCGAGTGGCGCAATATCCTCAACCTGTTCCAGGAAACGGAGCGTGATAACCAGTTGCTGCTCAGTTCGGTGGGAGATGGTATTTACAGCATCAACACTGAGGGCCTGGCTACGTTTGTCAATCCGGCCGGGGCTCGCATGCTGGGTTGGGAGCCCAGGGACATGATCGGCAAGAACATCCACCGCATTCACCACCACACCCATGCCGACGGCAGCCATTACCCTGTCGAGAGCTGTCCGATCTATAAGGCAGTGCGTGATGGTGTGGTTCATGAGGGACGCCAGGAGATCTTCTGGCGGCGCGATGGCAGTTCGTTCCCCGTTGAGTTCACCAGTACGCCAGTGATCTCCGATGGCCGAATCGTCGGGGCCGTGGTGGTGTTTCGGGATATCACCGAACGGCGCAATACCGAAAACCAACTTCAAAGTGCTCTTGATGAACTTCAGGTACTGAAAAAACGACTGGAAGAGCAAAACGCCTATTTGCAGGAAGAAATTCATATCGAACACAACTTCCGTGAGATCGTCGGCCAGAGCGCCCCTATTCTAAAAATCATCAAGCAGATCGACGTAGTCGCCCCTACAGATGCCAGCGTGCTGATCAACGGCGAGTCGGGCACGGGCAAGGAATTGATCGCCCGTGCGATTCATCAGGCCAGCCGCCGCAACGCAAGCCCGCTGATCCGGGTCAACTGCGCGGCAATTCCCACCGAGCTGTTCGAAAGCGAATTCTTCGGGCATATCCGCGGCGCCTTTACCGGCGCTGTTCGCGATCGTGTCGGGCGCTTCGAACTGGCCGATGGTGGCACTCTTTTTCTCGACGAGATCGGCGAAATCCCCCTGGAACTGCAAAGCAAGCTGCTGCGGGTTTTGCAGGAGGGCCAGTTCGAACGGGTCGGCGAGGAGCGCACGCGCAAGGTCGATGTCAGGATCATCGCCGCCACCAATCGGGACCTGCGTCTGGAGGTCGCGGCCAAGCGCTTTCGCGAAGACTTGTATTTTCGCCTCAACGTTTTCCCGATTCAGTCTCCCGCACTACGCGATCGCCCCATGGACATCGCTCCTCTCGCTGCACACTTCCTTAAACAGACCGCAAAGCGGCTGAACATGCCTGGGCGTCGTCTGCGCAACCTTGATATCGAGCGTCTGCAGCACTACTCCTGGCCGGGCAATATTCGCGAGCTGCAAAATGTCATCGAACGTGCGTTGATCACTTCAATCGGCGTAGACCTGAGCCTTGATCTACCCGAGGAACAGAAACACAGCCCTCAGCTGACACAACCATCCAGCGTTTCGCCCACGATCATGACCGATGCCCAGTTGCGCGAGCTGGAGCGCAACAATATGCAGGCTGCGCTCAAGGCCGCTGACGGCAAATTGTTCGGCAAAGGAGGGGCTGCTGAACTGCTAGGTCTTAAACCCACAACATTGGCTTCCAGGTTCAAACGGCTGGATATAAAGCCTGGATAGCATTACGTCAGCCGCCTGCGTGCCTGCAATGGATTGCAGACATCCTTGCGGAGCTCAGCGCGGGCTGGCAGCAGCGGCTATCGGGTCAGGTTGTGTCGGCCTGAACACCAGACCCGAGGCAAACACCACCCCGAGAATGACGCCACCGGCGCCGAGCAGTTGCCAGAGATTGGGCACTACACCCAGCACCGAAGAAACCAGCATGGTGAACACCGGGGCCAGATTGAAAAAGATCGATGTGCGTGCGGCACCGATGGCGTGGATACCTTTGAACCACAGCAAGTACGCAATCAACGAGCCGCAGACCGCAAGGTAGATGACTGCACCATGAATGGACAACGAAGCGGTACTGATGCTGGTGACCGGAGCCTCATAGATGAATCCCAACACAATCAGGCCAATGACACCGAACAACATGGAGAAGGTTGTGGTTTCCAGTGGGGTTGCATCTCTGACAAAGCGCCGTGTGCCGACCATGTTCGCGGCCCATGCAATGCTGCCGGCCAGAATGATCGCATCACCGGCGGCCACTTTCAGCCCCAGAAGCACCTGGATATCCCCGCGCGTAATCACCAGGCCTACGCCCAGCAAGCCCAACACTAGACCTATGGCACGCCCGCGATCAATGTGTTCGCCTTCCAGCAGAACGGCAAAGATCATGGTCCACAGCGGCGTGGTCGCCAGGATCAATGCGCCGTTGATGGGGGTGGTGCTTTGCAGGCCAAAAAATGTCGCGAGGTTGAATGCAGTAAATCCAAGCAGGCCCAGGCCGATAAAGGCCAGTAGATTGTTCTTCAGCGTGCTCAGACGCAACTTGCCGGCCAGACCGAAAATCAGTACGAGTAACAGGGTAGAAATCGAAAAACGCTCAATGGAGGCGCTGATGGGTGCCATGCTCTTAATGATATAGGCACCTGCGTTGAAGTTGGTGCCCCAGAAAAATGTGGCTCCCACGATGCCGGCATACGCGAGAGGCGTTGATTTAGACATGGCTTTTTCCTCGTCAAGTCGTGCGATAAAAACCCGGCAGCACGCCGGGCTCTTTGCACCTGCTTGTCAGGTGTTGAAAGATTCTTGCAGGTCTGCCGACGGTGCAAAATTCCCCATTTATTCACCTTCCATATGAGAAAACGCCCATGTTTGACTGGGAGGATCTTCGCTATTTCATTGTCTTCGCCCACGAGCAGTCTTTATCTGCGGCGGCACGCAAGCTCAAGGTCGACCATGCCACCGTGGCGCGACGCATCAGCGCGCTGGAGGGCTCGCTCAACCTCAAGTTGGTGGACCGGCGCCCTCGCTCGTATGTCATCACCGAGGATGGGGAACGTATCGCCCAGCTAGGGCGACGCATGGAAAGCGAATCCTTCGCGGTGCAGCGCACAGCGTTGGCCGGGCAGGAAAGCTACACAGGCGAAGTCATCGTCAGTGCCCCGCCAGCGCTGGCCTGTGCCTTGATCGCGCCCCGCATCAATGGGCTGCGCACGAAACATCCGCAGCTAGCCTTACAATTGATCGGCAGCCTGGGCAGCGCTTCCTTATCGCGACGCGAGGCTGATATAGCCGTGCGCCTGAGCCGCCCCACTGAGCCGGACTTGGTGGCCCGCAAGGTCGCGACGTTGCCGTTCCACCTGTATGGCTCGACGGACTATTTAGCCAACACGGCTGTGCAAGACCTGACGTTCATCGCTTACGACGAGACCATGGAACAAACGCCACAGCAGGACTGGCTCAAGGAACAAGCGGGTGATCGACCTATCCTGCTGCGCAGCAATGACCTGAATATCCAGGCCACCTGCGCTCAAGCAGGCGCCGGTGTTGCCGCACTGCCCTACTTCCTTGGCCGCCACTACGGCCTGCAAGCGATGGAGACCGCTGGAGCGGATCTTAAGCGGGATGTGTGGCTAGTGGTCCACAGCGACATCCGGTATACCCCGGCCGTCCAAGCGGTGATGAGTTTCCTCGTGTCCTGCTTTGAAAACTGAATCAGTACACAGCAGCCGAACTCTCGCTTATATGCCTTGGCCTCCGGACACTTCAATCCGCTGGGCGGTGACCCAGCGATTATCCTCGGACAACAAACTCGCGATCATCGGTCCAATATCGTCCGGTAGCCCGGTGCGGCCGAGCGCGGTCATATCCGCGAACAATTTGTTGAGCTCCGAATTGTCACGGACGGCGCCGCCGCCAAAGTCAGTTTCGATTGCGCCCGGCGCCACAGTGTTGACCGCGATACCACGGCTACCCAGTTCCTTGGCCATGTACACGGAAAGTACCTCGACCGCACCCTTGACTGCCGCATACGCGGCATAGCCGGGAAAGGAAACCCGCGTCAGCCCGGAGGATAGATTAATGATACGGCCGCCATCGGCTATCATTGGCAGCAGCGTCTGAGTCAAAAAGAAAACGCCTTTGAAATGGACATTGACCAGCCCGTCAAACTGCTCTTCAGTGGTCTGTTCGATCAGAGCGTAATCACCGTGACCGGCGTTATTCACCAAATGATCGAATGTTTCGCGCTGCCAGATCTCGCGTAATGCCTTCTGAAGCTGTCCAGCGAATGGCGCGAAACCAGCAATTTTTCCTGTATCGAGTTGCAAGGCTATCGCCTTGCGCCCCAAGGCGTTGATTTCTGCGACGACAGCCTCAGCGTCTTCACCACGGCTCTGATAAGTAACAATGACGTCACTACCGTGCCGAGCGATGCTGAGTGCAGCGCTTCGGCCGAGACCGCGGCTTGCACCGGTAACGATGGCAATCTTGGTCATGATGGTTCCTCATCGTGCATTGATCAGCTTGCAAAATGGAACAGCGTCGGCCTAGCGATCATCCTCATGAATGGAAGCTGGATGCTGGCACATCGCATCTACCTCAATTGCCATGTAGGGATGTAGCGGCAATTGCATCAACAGGTCGTGCAATTCCTGAACGCTGTCAACGTCAAAGACGCTGTAGTTGGCGTAGTGCCCGGCGATGCGCCATAGGTGACGCCACTTCCCTTGCTGCTGCAAGCGCTGCGCCAGGGCTATTTCGTCGGCCTTGAGCTGGGCGGCGAGTTCTGGATTCACGTCGAATGGTAAACTCACGGTCATTTTCACATGGAACAGCATGATGCTCTCCTCAGGTTTGATGAACGGTAGGTGTCTAGCTGCTTTCCCCCTTTACAACGATGTTTGAATCGCACTGGCGCCGGCCATCAAGCGAACGCACGACCGCGTCGCACGATATTAGTCGATGGCTGTCTCCCAATTCTTGCGCATGTTGCTGGCCCCAATCCTGGAGCGACAAAATCAGCGGTTGAAGACTCAATCCCAATGGCGTCAACGAGTAATCGACGCGTTGCGGCTCTTCAAGAGAGGTTTTTCGCCAAACAATGCCGTGTTCTTCGAGCGCCTTGAGCTGCTGGATCAGGACTTTCTGCGAGATACCGGTAATTTGAGACTCTATCTCGCACGTTCGCTTGGGACCCTCCAGCAATACGTGGATGATCACCGCTTTCCAGCGTCCTGAAATGACGCCAAGGGTTCGCTCGATGGGTAGACGGGGAAGCAATTTGGTCAGGGTCATAGGACGCTTTAATCTTGCATACCAAAGGGTGTGTAGATAGGAGAATAAGCTCTAACTAATCTGGCTCTCCAGTCCACGTTGGAGTTAATTCAGATGTCCTCCTTGTTCAAGGCCTATGCACTAGGTACCCGCAAACTGAAAAACCGCATCGTCATGGCCCCGATGACCAGATCGCGCACCTCCACCGGGGACGTCCCCAATGCGCTGATGGCGGCCTATTATGCGCAACGAGTGAGTGCTGGCCTGATCATTACGGAAGCTACCGACGTCTCGGCGTATAGCAAGGGCTATGCGTGCACCCCTGGCATTTATACAGCGGAGCAGACTCAAGGTTGGCGCTTGGTAACCGACCAAGTCCATCTCCACGGCGGAACGATTTTTCTGCAAGTCTGGCATGTCGGCAGAATGGCCCACCACACAATGCTACCTAACGGAGAGGCACCCCGTGGTGCGACCGATGAAAGGGCAGCACAATCCGACGTATTTATCTACGACAGTACCGGCAAGGCGGTTTTCGTTCCCGCGGATACTCCGCGCAAGATTGAGACCGATGAGGTCGCAGGCCTGCTTGATGAGTTCACCCTCGCCTTCAGGAACGCAAAGGCTGCGGAGTTTGATGGTGTGGAAATTCACGGGGCCAATGGTTATCTCTTCGATCAGTTCATGAACTCGACCCTTAACACGCGTACTGATCAGTTCGGGGGCCAGACACCACAAACACGCACGCGCCTGCTGCTGGATGTGGTCGATCTAGCGATTCGGGAACTGGGGGCCGGCAAGGTCGGCGTTCGCGTCTCCCCCTTCGGAAAGTTCAATAGCATGCCTTCTGATCCATTCGTTGAAGAAACATTGCTGTACCTGTGCAGCGAGTTGAATCGGCGTGAGATAGCCTATCTGCATGTCGTTTACCAACCGTTACCTGCGGGCAACACGGTGGACAGTGAGTTTAACGAAATCAATCTCAGTGACGACCTGGTGCGCGAAGTGCGTGAAGCCTTTCAGGGAACATTGATCTGGTGTGGAGGATTTAACAAACAGTCGGCTCAGGCGGCATTGGATGAAGGTTGGGCAGACCTGATAGCTTTCGGCAGACCTTTCATTGCCAATCCTGATTTGGTGGATCGTATGACCAACAATTGGCCGTTGGCTGAGGCTCATCATTGTGCCTTCTACACACGCGACGGTGAGAGGGGCTATACCGACTTCCCATATTTCGAGTAAGCCGAAGAGCGCCCGTCAAATCACATTTGTGTGAGAAACGGGCGCAAACGCGATCAGCGCGTCTTTGGCATTTGAGGCAAAACCGCTTACGACCTTTCATGCGCCAGCACCTGACGGGCACGCCGCAGTACCGGCGCATCAATCATCTGGCCATCCAGTCGAAACGCTCCGCCTTCATGTTCAGCCGCGGCCAAGACTTTGCGTGCCCACGCCAACTCCTCACTAACCGGCGCAAAAACTTTCTGCACTGCTGCCACCTGTGCTGGATGAATACACAGCAAACCATCAAAGCCCATACCGCGGGCGCGTCGTGCGGCGTGTGACAACGCATCGAGATCACTGATGTCGGGAAAAACTGTATCGATCGGTGCCGCCAAGCCTGCTGCCGCGCTGTGCAACACCAATTGATAGCGAGCATGGTCGATGATCGTTGCGCCTCCTTCGGCACCTTGGGTACCCAGATCCAGGGCCAGATCCAAGCCACCGAAACTCAAGCGTTCCACCCCTGAGGCGCCTACGATTTGCTCTAGGGCAAGAAGTCCCTTGGCCGTTTCGATCAGTGGCCATACGGGTTTTGCGCAAACTGATAATGCCTCGACCTGATCCACGCCTTCTGTTTTGGGCAGAATCACGCCGATGACCCCCGGGTGCCGGGCACAAAAATCAATGTCGGCGGCATGCTCTGCATGATCAGGAGCATTAATGCGTACCATCACGCGCGCCTGGCGATGACTGCGTAAAAATTCCGCCAGGTGGTGCCGGGCCTGTTGTTTGAGCGGTTCTTCTACAGCGTCCTCAAAATCAACGATAACCCGCCCTGCTCCGCTGGCCAGCGCCTTGGCGAAACGCTCCGGGCGACTCCCCGGAACGAACAGTGCAGTGACGATCGCAGGCCCATTCCGATTACTCATATAATCGCTTCCTGTTTCATCTTCGCGATGGCGTCGCGGGTGTATCCGAGCTCAATCAGAATGGTTTCACTGTGCTCGCCCAATGCAGGGACTGCGCCCATACGCGGTTCGAACGCACTATTGATTGCCGGTGGCAACAAAGCCGGCAACACGCCTGCCGGACTGCCGATATCAACCCAGCGTTTGCGCGCCTTGAGTTGCGGGTGGTTCCACAACCCACGCATGTCATTGACGTTGGCGTTGGCAATTTGCGCACGATCCAGCCGCTCGACGATTTGCGTTACGTTCAGATCAGCGAAGGTGTCGATAATGATTTGTCGCAGCGCCTTGCGGTTAGCCGAGCGTTTGACGTTGGCGCAAAACCGCTCGTCCTGTTTGAGATTCGGCATCAGCAGAACCTGATCACAAAACGCCGACCATTCACGCTCGTTCTGCAAGCCCAGCATGACCGCCCCGTCATCACCGGCAGGAAACGGACCATAGGGGTAAATCGTTGCGTGGGAAGCGCCTGCGCGAGGCGGCGGCGCCGCACCGTCGTAAGCGTAATACAGGGGAAAACTCATCCACTCGGCCAGGCTTTCAAGCATGCTGACATCAACGCGGCTACCCTGCCCTGTTCGGCCACGCAACAGGAGTGCCGACAGTACGCCGCTGTACGCGTACATACCCGCCGCAATGTCAGCAATTGAGCACCCGGCCTTTGCCATGTCCTCCTCACCCGCACCGCCAGTAACCGAAAGAAAACCGCTCTCGCTCTGGATCAACAGGTCATAAGCCTTCTTCTCCGAGTAGGGTCCGCCCTCCCCGTAGCCGGAAATATCACAGACGATCAACTGCGGGTACTTCTCGTGCAGCGCTTCAAAAGACAATCCCATCCGCGCCGCGGCACCTGGCGCAAGGTTCTGAACCAAGACATCGGCTTTAGCAAGGAGCGCTTCGAGAACGTTGTCGGCGCCTTGCGCTTTGACGTCCAGCGCCAGACTCTCCTTGGAGCGGTTGCACCATACGAAGTGCGATGCCAGACCGTTGGTACGAGTGTCATATCCGCGTGCAAAATCGCCGACATTAGGCCGCTCGACCTTGATCACGCGCGCGCCCATATCCGCCAGCTGACGCGTGCAAAAGGGTGCGGCGATCGCGTGTTCAAGGCTGACGACCGTGATGCCGTCCAGCGGGCGCGGCCTATCATTGTGTTTACTCATAAACGGTTACTCCGCCAAAGTGGACAGGTCTTGGGTTTCACGCAACGCCCAGACACGGCCAATCAGAAGATTGGCGTGATCGACCGTTCGGGCTGCGGAAAATGCGAGCAACTGGCGGAACTTTTCCTCCAGTTCAGGCCGGGACAAGGTGTTGCCCGGATCACCCTTAGGCTCATCGCAACGGCCAAAGAGCACGCGTCCATCGGTCGTGGTGACCTGCACACGGCCCAGCCAGCGCTGGGGGTAAGCGCGGTCGACTTGCAGATCGAGCTCCATGCTGACGTTTTTGGCGAACGCTACGACATCTGGATCGGTCAGCGCCATTTGGTCGAACTCGATGAGACCGGCCTTGGCGTGTACCGCAATCAAACCCAGCACAGTACCCATGGAGAACTTGGCCTGATGCACGGTTTTCGGTACGACGACACGGCCCAGCACGTCG
This sequence comes from Pseudomonas sp. Q11, assembly GCF_024494355.1. Lineage (GTDB taxonomy): Bacteria > Pseudomonadota > Gammaproteobacteria > Pseudomonadales > Pseudomonadaceae > Aquipseudomonas > Aquipseudomonas hefeiensis. The sequence continues at coordinate 231,623 of NZ_JAKNQY010000006.1, forward strand.
ATGGCTGCTTGATGGACATGCGTGACCACCTTGGCGATGTGCTTGTGGGTCAGGCCCTGCTCACGCATCAGGGTCAGCAATGCATCCGCGGCGGGATGGGTGTGGCGACACGAGGCGTGGAATTTGAAAGAGGTTTCAAGCAACGCCCAACGACTGCCCAGGCCCAGTGATAATTTGCTCGGATCGGCATCGCTGGACATGCCTGCAGCCATGCCTTGGTCACCCTCCAGAATATTGCGTGCCCCGGATAGACCTTCTTCAGTCAAGTACGCGGCGAGCAAACCGTCAGCGGCGGCTTTGGCCGTGTGCAGTTGCTTGGAGTCTGCGGCGTCGCGCAAGAACTCCCATAACCCGGCGGCCTGGGTGCCAGCAGTGCCCAAGAGGTTGATGAACTGTTCCTTGTTGAATCCAAGTAGCTTGCCTACCGCCACCGCTGACGCCAGCGTACCGACGGTCGCGGTGGTGTGGAAAACCCGGTAGTGCGAACGACCCAGAAACTCACCGATACGAATGCCGGCCTCATAGCCGGCAACCGCCGCCAACAACAGGTCACGACCGGATTTGCCGCGCTCCTGCGCGGCGGCCAACACCGCCGGAAAGACCACGGTCGCCGGATGCAGCACCGAACTGTTATGCAAGTCATCCTGCTCGACCAGGTGCGATGAAGCACCGTTGACCAAGGCAGCAAAATACGCCGAAGTGCCGCGACCATTGACCAGTATTTTGGCGTTACCGTCCGCAGGCCCCATCTTTTGCGCATAACGCTCGAACAACGGGATCGGGTGCGCGCCCAGGCTGGCAAACGCTGAACCGAGCCAGTCCAGGAACAAGTCTTCAGTGCGATCGAGAACACTGACCGGGATGCTGGCGTACTCCAGTTCTGCGAGGAACTGCGCCAGCTGTTGTGTATGACTCATGACAGGCTCCTTAGAAGCTGCGCGGCAGTTCCAGCAGATGCTCGGCAACGTAAGACAGGATCAGATTGGTAGAGATTGGCGCTACCTGGTACAGCCGGGTCTCGCGGAATTTGCGTTCCACGTCGTACTCGCAGGCGAAACCGAAACCACCGTGGGTTTGCAGACAAGCATTGGCGGCCTCCCAGGAAGCCTTCGCCGCCAGGTACTTGGCCATGTTGGCGCTGGCACCGGCATTGATGCCGCTGTCGTATTCCTCGCAGGCACGCCAGCGCATCAGGTCTGCGGCCTCGATTTCGATATGGGCTTCGGCAATCGGAAACTGCACACCCTGGTTCTGGCCGATAGGACGACCAAACACCACCCGGTCACGGGCATATGAGGCCGACTTTTCAATAAACCACCGACCGTCGCCGATGCATTCGGCAGCGATCAATGTGCGCTCGGCATTCAAGCCATCGAGGATGTAGCGGAAGCCCTTGCCCTCTTCGCCGATGAGGCTGTCGGCAGGAATTTCCAGGTTGTCGAAGAACAGCTCGTTGGTCTCGTGATTGACCATGTTGGCGATCGGCTGCACGGTCAGGCCATTGCCGATGGCTTCGCGCAGGTCGACGAGGAAGATCGACATGCCCTCGGACTTTTTCTTCACCTCAGCCAGCGGCGTGGTGCGCGCCAGCAGGATCATCAGGTCGGAATGCTGGATGCGTGAAATCCAGACTTTCTGCCCGTTGATGACGTATTTGTCGCCTTTGCGCACGGCCGTGGTTTTGATCTTGGTGGTGTCGGTTCCCGTGGTCGGCTCAGTAACCCCCATTGATTGCAGGCGCAACTTGCCACTGGCGAGCTTTGGCAGGTAATAACTCTTTTGAGCCTCGCTACCGTGACGCAGCAGGGTAAACATGTTGTACATCTGCCCGTGAATAGTCCCGGAATTACCGCCGCAATGATTGACCTCTTCCAAAATAACCGACGCTTCGGCCAGCCCAAGGCCGGAACCACCATATTCTTCGGGGATCATCGCCGACAACCAGCCGGCTTGGGTCATGGCACGGACGAAGGCTTCGGGAAAACCTTTTCGCTCATCGATTTCGCGCCAGTACGCCGCGTCAAATTCGCCGCACAGCGCTCGCACGCCTTCACGAATTGCATTGAGTTCTTCATTGTTGCGTTGCATGTCTATCGCTCTCAGGGTGCGTGGAAGTAAGTCAGCTCACTCAGTCGAAAACCAGGTCAGCGATCTGGGCCAGACCACCCTCATTACTCGCCCACAGCTCCGCGCGACCAGGCCCGAGAACGGTTCCACCGACGTCGAACGGCTGTGGCGCAATCAATGGGCGCACACCGCGGAAATTGAACGCGCGTGGTTGGGCGTAGGGATGGGCACGAAGGAATGCCTGAAGATTCAGCGTTGCGATCAAGGGGCCGTGGACGACTTTTTCGGGGTAGCCCTCGACATCCACGACATAAGGCACGTCGTAATGAATCCGGTGGCCGTTGAACGTGATTGCGGAATAACGGAACAACAGCACGGCGTCGGGGGAGACGGTTTCGTGCCATTGCGCCAGCGGAGCCGGGTGACCGGGCGCGAGGTTCGGCGCAGTCATTTCACGATAGACAATGTCCTGTTCTTCGCGAATGCACAGCTGCCCGTCCTGGGAAAACTCGTGGTTTACCGTCACGAAGAGCAACTGCCCGCTGCGACCGTTTTTTTCCTCGATGCGGGTAATGGTGGACAAGCGTGAAGCTTGGGTTCCAGCGCGTAGCGGCTGGATGAATTCGATCCGGCTGCCGGCCCACATACGATTGCGCCGGGCCGCTGGCGGTAGGAAGCCACCCCGGGCCGGATGGCCATCCTCGCCCAAACCGGACGGCGCGACAGGCTCCTGAAAAAAGCACCAGTGCCACAGTGCTGGAAGTGCCGCCCCCGGCTTTAACGGTGGCACGCCGAAGGTCGCGGCCACCCGTTTAAGCAGACTGGTGCCCAAGTCGTCGGTTGCTTCTTCGGTGTTGCCGAGCCACGCTTTAAGGTCGTGATTACTCATCAAATTTGCATCCTCGGTATGTTGCGTTACGACCGATGATGCGAGTGGCGTAGTGTTCTGTGAATCTACTTTTCTTTAATCCATCGTTAATCCAGTATTAACACCAAAGACATTCAAACGAGACTTGCGGCATGCACTTTGATTTGACTGATCTGCGCCTGTTCATCCACATAGCCGAAGCCACCAGCTTGAGCCAGGGTGCCCGCCGGGCATTTATGTCACCTGCTGCGGCGAGCGTGCGTATCAAGGCGCTGGAGGCGCAGTTGAACAACCATTTGCTGTATCGCGACAGCAAGGGCGTCGAATTGACCGACGCGGGTTGCAGGCTGTTGCAACACGCACGGTTGATCATGCGTCAGGTGGGATATTTGAAAACCGAGTTCACCGAGTTCGGCACCGATTCCTCCGGGCATATCCGTATTTTTGCCAATACCACGGCCGTCACGGAGTTTTTGCCCGAATTACTTGCCGGGTTCCTCGCGCAACGGCCCGGCGTGACCGTGGACCTGCGGGAACGGTTGTCCCGCGACATCATTCGAGGCGTGCTCGATGGTTCGACGGACATCGGTATTATTGCCGGCCCGGTGGCGGCGAAAAATCTGCAAGTGCTGCAATTCAGTACTGACCGACTGGTGCTCATAGTACCCGAGGGCCACGAACTGACCCGGCGTAAACACATCAAGCTGCGAGATACCGTTGCCTTTCACCACGTCGGTATGCAAGAAGGCAGTACCCTCCAGGCATTTGTACGCGATAAAGCCGAATTGATGGGTGAAACTCTGCTCTGGCGAATTCAGTTGTCCAGTTTCGAAGCAGTCTGCCGCATGGTTGAAGCAGGCGTAGGCATAGGTGTGATTCCGGAGTCAGCCGCCCTGCGCAATAGCAAAACAATGAAACTGGCCATTCTGGAGCTAGACGAACCCTGGGTGGTTCGCGACCGCAGCATTCTCATTCGGGATTTCGATGCATTGCCAGGATGCGTCAAAGCACTGATCAGTCTCTTGCGAGAGCATCAATGAAACCAGCTTAGGCCTCGAAGCCTTAGACCTCAGGTCAAACGGGTTCCCGACATCAAACCTTCGGTCAGCAACGACACCAGAGGCTGGACCAAATGCTGCGTACGCAATCCTTCGCCGATTACCGCCACTTCCGTCGTAGGCAACGTCGGCAGCTTTTCCGAGGGCTCGACAATCCGCATGCCCTCCTGCAGGAATGAAGTGCCCAGCGCGGTAATGCCGAGTCCAGCCGCGACAGCGGCCTGAACGCCAATCAAGTTGCTGGCAAGACAGGCTGAAGACCATTCACGTCGTACCGACGCCATCGCTTCGATCATGATTGCGCGGTAGGCACACGGTGGGCGCATCATCACCAGGCGAACCGGGCGCGCGGCTTCGATTTCATAGTCTTTGGCCGCGATCCACACCAGCGGCTCGCGCCAAATGATTCGGCCACGCTGAGCGTTGTTGCTGATCTTGCGTTTGGCAATCACTACATCCAGTTGGCCGGCTTCGTAGTCGCTCAACAGGTCGTTACTCAGGCCTGTTGTGAGTTCAAGCTGGACATCCGGGTAAAGCTTGCTGAATCGCGACAACAGCTTGGGCAACTGTGTGGGCACGAGATTTTCGGAGATCCCCAGACGTAACAGGTTAACCGCCGCCGGCTCCTTGATTTCCCGAACGAAATTGTCGAAGTGCACCATCATCTTGCGCGCGCCGACCAGCAGGCGCTCGCCGTCCGGCGTCAGGGTCAAGGCACGACTGGTACGTTCGAACACCCGCAGGCCCAGCACTTCTTCCAGGCGGATGATCTTCTGGCTGACCGCCGATTGCGAGCGGGAAATCACGTCGGCCGCTGCGGTAAAACTGCCGGTTTCCGCCACGGCAATGAACGCCCGCAACAAATCGATTTCAACGTCTCCAGCTTGCATGATGAATTCGCCTTTCTACTAGATGCCATTAACTTTATGCGTTTGTGTTCTTGATAGCAAACTTCGAATATCACCGTCATGGCGCTTTATCTTCGCACTGGCACGGGCCCATAGCTCACAGGCACTGACCCACTGAGATCTATTTAGCGTCACCACTGACGGGGCCTTGATGCCCCAAAAAACCGAGGACTCTCTAAATGGTGGACCATAAAGCTGTAGAAATTGTTGAACGCTTCTGGCGTGAAGTCTGGCAGGCGAAAGACCCGCAAGCTGCCGCGCGCTTTGTTGCAGAGGACTTTGTCATTACCTCTGGCGGCGTCGATACTGTCGGGCGCGAAGCCTTTATAGAGTGGATCGGCGTTTTCCTGTCGAAAATCGAAGACTTCAACTTTGGCAGTATCGAAACTTTCCAAAACAAGGATGGCACTCGTGTGGCTTCGCGCTGGAAGCTCACCGGGAAAAACCTGGGTTTCATCGGCGGACGCCCATGCCGCACGCCCTTTGAAATGCTTGGCACTGCCGTCTGGGAAGTTCGACCGGATGGCGTGTTGGCGCACAACTGGGTTGAACGCAACGCCCTGGAAGTTCATCGCGACTTGATGGCTCTCTAAGTTCTCCCGCAGCAGCTCGGTTCCAAACCAACTCCCTCGACCCTCGTCCACGCAACGCAGTTGAGGGAGTCATTAATCAATGAGGCTATCGAATGAAGACCTTTCTTCCATGGGTGACACTCGCCTGTGCCTGCTCTGTCATGGCACAACCGGAAAACAATGAAAGCGCGACAAAAGTTGAGAAGTACCACTACGGGATGGAACTGGATATTGCCAGTGTCATTTCCACCACGGAGCCGGCAGACAAATGCAACGCATCGCCGGTAACGATGATTTATCGCGACACCGAAGGTCATATCAAAGGTCTGGAATATATCGTGCTGGCACCGGATTGTGCCGCTACAAACGGCTGAAATCATTGACTTATGGTGTCGGGACTTGCGCACCAAGAAGCGGCTCGATACGTGGCGTACGCACCATGCACATCATGATCAATATCCCCACCACCAGTAACCCGGTCACGGCAAACAGCCCATAGGCAAAACTGCCGGTAGCCGTTTTGATAGCGCCCATCAAGTAAGGTCCGACAAAACCGCCCACCATGCCAACGGTGTTCACGTAAGCAATGCCACCGGGCGCAGCGCCCGCCGGCAAGTAACTCATGGGCATGGCGAGGATGATCGGCATCGCCGAAAAAACGCCGAGTGCAGCCAGGGTCAGGCCGACAATACTCAAGCCAAAATTACCCTGCACGAAAGGCAACATCCCGAAACCGATGGCGGCCATTAATGAGCAAAATGAAATATGCGCACGACGCTCCAGCCGTCGATCGGAATGCCGGGAGATCAAGATCATGCCAACCGTGGTGATGCTGTAAGGCACCATCGCCCACAGGCCGATTTCCGTCCCCGTGGTCAAGCCGGCGTCACGCAGCATCATGGGCATCCAGAAGTTCACCGCGTTATGCCCACAAACGATGGTGAACCAGGTGATGGCGATGAGATGGATGGTCGGCCCGCGTAGCGCGCCGATGAAGCCGTCATCGCGTGCAGGCTGAAAACTGGCCAGATGACGGATCACTTGGACTTTTTCATCGGCTCGCAACCACCTGCAGGTAGCCGGACCATCAGACAGCAGCCACAGCGCCAGGAAACCCAGCACAATCGAAGGAATGCCCTCAATAACAAACAGCCATTGCCAGCCTTGCAGCCCCGCCATTCCTTGGAATACGTCGAGAATCATCCCTGACAATGGTGCTCCTGCAACCCCGGCGATGGCCGAACCGCAGAGAAAAATGGCGGCCATCTGCGCCCGTCGAGCCGGTGGAAACCAAAAGGTCAGGTACAACAATACACCCGGCGCAAAACCGGCCTCGAATGCACCCAGCAGCAACCGCATCAGATAAAACGAAGTTGGGCTTTGGACCAGCATGGTGCAGCTAGAGACAAAACCCCAGCCGATCATGATGCGGGCAATGGTGATGCGCGCACCGAGGCGTTTCATCAGCAGGTTGCTCGGGATCTCGCAGCAGATGTAGCCAAAGAAGAAAATTCCGGCACCCATACCGTATACAGCGTCCGTAAAGTTCAGGTCCGCTTTCATATGCAGCGCGGCAAAGCCGACGTTAACCCTGTCCAGGTAGGCGAACACGTAGCAAACGAACAGAAATGGCATCAGCCGCCAGGCAATCTTGCGATAAACGGGATCGTTATCATCGATCGGCGACACAACGCCATGAGCGTTGGTGGGTGTTGAATGCATGGGTTTAATCTCCTGCTGATATTGTTATTGGATGCGGAAGAGTTACGTTGATGAATCAATGTCCGTCTTTTTAGAGTCAGCGCGATTGGGCAAGTCCATCCAGCCCCATGGAAGTTCAAATACGTACAAGCCGCGAACAAAATGAACAAAACGTCAATTCATTTTGAATTCGCGGTCACGACGCTGTAATCACCGGATAAAGCGATGCCGTCATCGAGACTTTCAATTCGATGGCAATTAACGCTTTGGAAACTTTTCTTACCCGTTATTTTTCAAGGCGGATCAGCGAACGAACTGCTCGGCGTAATCAGCACCCAACCCGACGGCTTCGTAATGACGACGGGCACTTTCCAGTTTGGTGTACACGTCCTCGTAGTCCAGGGCCTTGCCGTAAGGGTCGACATAGACATAGTTACCGGTCACGTGAAACAGCGTGATCATTTCGGTCACATCTTCCGGTACAACCAATGTATGGGTCTCTCCTGGTGGTTCGAAGGCATAGCTGCCCTCGGTAGCGACCCATTCGTGTTCAAGATAATGCCAGTGGCCGCGCAAGGTAATCGCATGGACCGGCCCGCCATGTCGGTGACGGGATAGAACGCCGGCACGACGCACGCGGGTCAGGTTGACGAAGTAGCCGCCCGACAAACTCAGGATCAACGGACGAAACCATACCCCTTCAGCTTGCGGCACCCACTCTCGTTCGTCACAGTCAAGATTCAGTGCGCCTGGCAGCAAAAAATCCGCTGGCATTCCTGCCGGTTGATCAAACTGATACGGCACTTTGGATTGGTCGCCACGTATGGCGGTCATCACGGGTCTAGCCAAACTTTTTTCTTGTACAGTCATTTTCAGATCACCTCACGGTCAAACATTTAGCCGTTACGATATTGCTATCGCAAGCTTCATCAAGTTGACATTCAACGTGCAACTTTTCCCATGGAGCACACCCGACCGGGCAGGCTCAAAAAGTCAGAAAAACTTCTCGCCGTGCGTTAGGTTATCGTCCAGCACTGGCCTTCCACTCGATCACTGAGAAAGTCAATGAACACCTTTATTCGCGGACTTAAATATTTTCGGTTCGCGTATATAAGACTCACCGATTCTTTTTCGCCGGTATAAAACTCCGACAACAGCGGCACCAAGCGGCCGTGGCGAATATCCTCACCAATATGAAACCCGGCCAGTTTGACGATGCCCGCCCCCTGCAACGCCAAATCTCGCAGCAGGTCACCCTGACCGAACGAAGAGCGACTGCGAAACGGCACTTTGAATAAGCGCCCGTTTTCCTGAAACGACCAGGTGCTCCATTGGCTTTCAAAGTCAAAGCCAAAACATTGGTGCGCCAGCAAATCCTGTGGATGAAGCAACGGTGCGTTATTGGCCAGATAGTGCGGTGAGGCACAGATGATCCATTCGTTGTCGTTCAAGCGGCGGGCAACCCTCGATGAGCTGGGCAGAAACCCGCTGTGAATCGCGACATCGACACCTTGCTCGAACAGATCGAGGTATTGCGCCCCCAATTGAATATCCAGATCGAGTAACGGATAGCTTTCTAGAAACTGCGGCAGCCATGGCAGGATCTGGTGCTTGGCAAAAGTGGTCATCGTATGCACGCGCAACATGCCGCTGACCCGGGTCGGCAAACGTTCGGCCAATGCGTCAGCCTCGCTCATGGCATCAACGACCGCCAACGCACTTTTCAGATAGATCGCCCCTTCTTCCGTCAGCAGTAATGCTCTGGAGCTGCGAACAAACAAACGCACTTGCAAGCGTTCTTCCAGCCTTGAAATCAGCTTGCTCACCGCCGACGGCGTCAGATGGCTTGCCCGGGCCGCCGCAGAAAAACTGCCGTGCTCAGCTGCGCGTATGAAGGCGAGCATTTGCGAATAGTTGTCCACCTCTCACCTCCGTTTTTATGAGCTGTCAGCCGGCCATGACCGGGCGTTGGGGACCCTGGTGCTTAAACTATTACATCTCTGAAACGCTGAATATCCTCAAAACTTCACACCGGCTGTGAATTTTGGTCACAGCGGAGTCGCCTCGCTTGTTACGAAATAACATCGGGCTGACCTACCAGGATTAATTGGCTTGGCAACTGGCTGCAATCTGATTTATTCGTTTGCCAAGGGTTTCGCTCACTCAAATACTTAAAGGCAGCAACGCCAATGACAGTAAGCGAGACTCAGCATGTCCCATACGCCACGTTCTCTGGCTACGCCTTATACCTTGTCGTTCAGTCAAGATTGCATGGATGGCCGACTGGCTCCCTTTAGCGCAGAAGTCGAGTCCAGGACCGAGTTGGCGGTGCGCACGGTCACTCATGCCAAAGATGAGCTCAATCACTATGTAGCGCTGGTCGAACGCCCCTACGCAAAGCTCAATCGGGTGATTGCGCAAATGGCCGGGTTGTTGATTCTTGGGCAAGCCGATAATGGCTTCAGTTCTTACGCCCAACTGGCGCGCACGCCGGAACAGGATCTGATCGAAGTTCTGGATCTGCTGGGCAACCTCAAGATCCCCGCGATGGCATCAGCGCATTTCAACCACTTATCGCTCACCGCCAGCCGTTTGTTGCATATCGCCCGGGAACTGCAGCGCAACATCAGTGCTGGCGCAGTACTCAGGGAGCGCACACCGGCCTTACTGAAGGGACTCAATAACACTAACGCCATGCTGCGCTGCGCTTCCAGTGCGCAGTTGGGGCTGATGCCTGTCGATCTGAAAAATACCTGTTTTTGCTGTTCTCAGCATTGATATCGATTTCAATCAAACACCCATAAAAGAGGCTGTCATGTCCCCCTATTCGATTTGGATTCTTGAGTTCGCCAACATTCCGAACTTTCCGGTCAGCGGCATCAAATACGGCGTACATAATGAAGGGACCCGAAAACTGCCCTATTGCTATGTGCTGATCAAAGGTAATGGCCGCACGATCATGGTGGACGTCGGTTACAACCATCGCGATTACGGCCAGGCATTAGCCAAGCAATTCGGGGTGAGCGACTGGCACTCGCCGCGGGACGTTCTGGCCGAGTGCAATGTCACCCCTGAAGAAGTCGATACGGTGTTTGTGACCCACGCTCACTTTGATCATTTCGGCAACACCGATGCCTTTCCCAATGCACGGTTTTATCTTCAGGAGCGGGAACTGTCGAAATGGATCTGGGCCATGGCGCTTCCGGACCGTCTGAGCTGGACTCGCACCGGACTCGATCCGTCGGACATTTTGCGAGCGGTCGATCTCGCGCGCCAGGGCCGCCTGATCTGCGTGGAAGGTGAAATAGAGGACGTAGCACCGGGTATCGATCTGCGCGTCGCGTTCGACAGCCATACATTTGGCTGCATGTGGGTGCACGTGCGCAATGACCTGGCCTCCAGCTCACACAACAGTTGGGTGCTGGCCGGAGACTTGGTGTACGTCTACGACAATATGCTGGCCAACCCGCAAATCGCCAAAGGCGATATCACCGGAACGTTGGAGTATCGCCCCGTCGGGCTGGCACAGAACAGCAATACCAATCTGGTGCTTGCCACCGAGGAGATGCTCAAGGCTGTGGACTACGAGGTCAAACGGGTGATCCCGGTGCACGAGGACCGTTTGAGCGAAGTGTTCCCTACCCGTGTCACCGATAAAAATCTGCGGATCATGCAAGTCTGCCTGGCTGAAGGGGAAACTTCCCGCATCTGATCAGTACTGCATCGAGTATTACAAAACCCCGAGCCTTGAGCCACGGGCACAACCGCAGCGGCTTGAAATATTTTTCTAAGTTCAGACATTAGGCAGCCGCATCGAAGAGCGCGTTTGGCCGGTTCACGCCAACTTCGCCATTCACACTGTTTATTGATCAATCAGCGTAGTCACTGGCTGCAATAAGAATTACGCGTTTGCCCAACGGGCGTAAAATTCAAATACTTAACTCACGTGCAAATACCTATTCGTGCTCACGCAGGAGTATTCCGATGGGCTACACCATGACTGAAAAGATACTGGCCCGTACCGCGGGACTGGAAACAGTCAACGCTGGCGATGAAGTTCAAGTTAAACCGGATTTCGTACTGGCTTATGACTTTCCTGGTTATACCGATCGTTACTTTAAGGAAATGGAAAGCGAGTTTCAGATTATCCAGGTAAAAGAGCCGGAGCGCTTTGGCATTTTTATCGATCATATGATTCCGGCCATTACTCCAGAGGAAGAAAATTTCCATAAAGAAACTCGGGATTGGACCACGCGTAACGGTGTGGAAGTATTCGAACGTCGCGGCATCGGTCATCAGGTTGCCGCTGAAGTCGGTTATGCGGTGCCTGGCGCGCTGGCTGTGCATTTTGATCCACACATTTCGCAGTTGGGCACTTTCGGCACATTGGCCCTGGGCATTCACCGCAATATGCTGCAAGCCTATGTTCAGGACACGGTTTCCTTGCGAGTGCCGGAGACGGTGCGGATCAATTTCATCGGTGATTTGCAAGACGGTGTCATGGCCCGCGATGTGCTTAATCATCTCGTCAAAACCCTGGGTCCGAGCGCCTGCCAATTCTGCGTGATGGAGTTGGGCGGTCACGGGCTCGCCAACCTGTCCGTCGAAGGCTTGCAGACCATTACCGGCCTGGCGATGTTCACTGGCGCTATTTCCGCCATTGTCGCACCGGATGCAGCGCGCCTCGACTATGCCCTGCCGCTGGCGCGAAAAGTTCTCGAGCCGGTATACAGCGATCCGGATGCACGGTATCAGGCCATCCACACCATCGACCTGAGCACTATCGAGCCCGTCATTGTAATTCCCCCCAGTTCCGCTGGTACGCGCGATCTTGCCGAATACATCGGCATGGAAGTGCAAGTCGGCTATCTCGGTTCCTGTGCCTCGGGCCGTCTGGAAGATCTGCGCATCGCGGCGCGCATTCTTCGTGGCCGCACATTGGCACCAGGCTTCTCGTTGTACGTCGTACCGACCAGTCAACACATCATGGCCGAAGCGGCGCGGGAAGGATTGCTGACCACGTTGATAGAGGCCGGCGCTTTCGTCTCTTCGCCCAGCTGCGATTACTGCTATGGACGCATCGGCACCATGAATGCGGGACAACGTGCAGTGTCCACCGGAACCTTGAACGTGCGTGGTCGGATGGGCAGTACCGACTCTGAAATCTACCTGTGCAGCGCCGCCGCCGTGGCGGCGGCCGCAATCGAAGGCAAGGTCGCAGACCCTCGCCATTATCTTTGAGGATTCGTCATGAGCCTGCTCAATTTACGCGGCCGTGTGGCTTACGTATTCGAAGAAGAAAATTTCGATATCGATCAAATCGTTGGCGTCAAAAACATCCGCACAGGTGACGCCGAAGCATTGGCGAAGTTGGCCATGAGTGCCTACGACGAAAACTTTGCGCGGGACATGCGGCCCGGCGATGTGTTGGTTGGTGCCGCCAATTTCGGCTATGGGCACCCGCACTACCCGCCGATGATCGCCATGCGCAAGTTGGGTATCAGTGCGGTGATCGCAGAGTCCTTCTCGCCAGGTTACTGGTGGGGAGAAATGGCCGAAGGTTTTCCGCAAATCGAATGCCCGGGCATCACCCGATGGGTGAAGCGCTGGGATGAAATTGAAGTGGATTGGCTAGGACGACGAGTGATCAACCACAGTCAAGGTCGCGAATTGGCATTTAGGCCATTTAGCCAGTCCGACCTGAGTGTTCTGGAGGCTGGAGGACTGATTCCTTACATCAAACAACAACGGAAATGCTGAAAGCCATTCTTCTTCAGGAGAAACGAAATGCATGCAAAAAATTCTTACGCGCTCACCGAAGCATTTAACGGCCCCAAGGCATTAGTGATTCCAGGAGCCTATGACGCGTTCAGTGCCATGTTGGTAGAAGCCGCGGGGTATCCAGTCGTTTATGTCGGAAGTTACGCAACAGCAGCGGCAGGATTCGGCCTACCGGATGTGGGCGTTTTGACGCTGGATGAACTTGCCCGGCATGCCAAGTCGGTCAGCGGCGCTGTCAACGTGCCGGTAATTGCCGACGCCGAGGGCGGTTTTTTTGATCCGGCCAACATCTGGCGCACCGTGCAGGCCTTCGAAGATGCAGGCGTCGCGGCCATTCATATCGAGGATCATGCCGGAGGCAAACATACTAATTTGGAGCAGAAGCTGATCCCGCTTGATTTAATGCTGCAACGTCTACAGGCCGCCCTGGATGCGCGGCGCAACCCGGATTTCATGATCATTGCTCGAACCGATGCCATCTGGGCGACACACAATGTTGATGAATGCGTTACGCGTTTGAAAGCGTTCGCGCAAATCGGCATCACGCATTTCTTTGCGAACGGTGCAGACCCGGCCACGCTGCGAGAAATTAAAAAGCAGGTGCCGGGCAAATACATCGTAATCAACCTGCCAAGCGTACGAAACCGAAACGAATGGGATGGCGCTGCCGATGTCGTAATTGATTACGCGTTCTGCCTGTTAGCGGTGAGCAAGGCACTGCAAGTCGCACTCCATCAATATAAAAACACCCCCGACGCCAATCACTCGGACGCGTTGATCGAAGACGTTGAAGTGTTTGAGCATCGTCTGGGTTACACCGCTTTTACCGAGCGAGCACTGCACTATACCGATTACGAGAAAACACCAACTTAATCGATATCAGAGCTGTCCAGTCCATACGGCTGGTCGGTGCAGACTGACTAGCTATTTTGCGTAACTGCTCATGAATCCGATGGCAATACTTGTATTGTTACTTCAGTTGATGACACCGCCTCATGCTGCCCGGCCGCCGGAAATCGTGGTCAGCAGAAGGAACACCATTCCGTGGGCGGGACTTGGCTACCGGCGCCCGTGCGTTTCGACTGACATATAGCCACGGCGAGGCTACATCATCCAGCCTATGGAAAAAATCGTAAACGCTCGGGACAATTCAGCCCAAGGGTGCGGTAGCAACCAAGAACTGCTTGCATCGCGCGTTTGAGCTTGTAGGATCCGCGCATTGTGACTGGATGGCTGAGATTCACCTGGGCCAAAAACGACCGTTATCACACTCATTCGTCTACCCTCACCAAGCGCCATGCGGTTGTTCGCGAGTGTCTGGCGCTTCAATATTCTTGCGTTCACGTACCGGAGATTTTCCATGTTCAAGCGTTCCCTGGCATTGGCCGTCGGCTTGACCCTGTCTTTCAGCGCCTTGCTGGCCCAGGCCGCCGACACCCTGAAAGTCAGCGCGATTCCCGATGAAGCCCCTACCGAACTGCTGCGCAAGTTCAAGCCCTTGGGCGCTTATCTGGAACAACAGACGGGCATGAAAGTCGAGTTCATTCCCGTGAGCGACTACCCGGCTGTGGTCGAGGCGCTGGCCACCGACCGCATCGACCTGGCCTGGCTGGGTGGTTTCACGTTCGTGCAGGCACGCTTGAAAACCGGTAATGCTATCCCGCTGGTGCAGCGCGAGCAGGACGCCCAATTCACCAGTAAATTCATCACCGCCGACCCTGCGGTCAAATCCCTCGCCGACCTCAAGGGCAAGACCTTTGCATTCGGTTCGGTGTCTTCCACCTCTGGCAGCCTGATGCCGCGCTATTTCATGCTCCAGGACGGCATCAAGCCGGAAAGCTACTTCAGCCGCGTAGGTTACTCGGGCGCCCATGACGCCACCGTCGCCTGGGTCCAGGCCGGCAAAGTGGACGCCGGGGTACTGAACGCCAGCGTCTGGGAAAAACTGGTCGCCGCCGGCAAGGTCGACACCGCCAAGGTCAAAGTGTTTGCCACCACCCCGGCCTACTTCGACTACAACTGGACGGTGCGCGGAACGCTCGACCCGGCGCTGGCAGCCAAGATCAAGGCAGCCTTCCTGGCGCTCGATCCGGCGAATCCGAAGGACAAGGAAATCCTCGATCTGCAGGCTGCCAGCCGCTTCATCGAAACCAAGCCTGAGAACTACAAGGGCATCGAGGAAGCCGCACGCGCCGCCGAACTGCTCAAATGACATTACATCTGACTCAGGTCAGCCTTACCCACGCCAACGGCGTCCAGGCGCTGCGTGGCGTGGAGCTGCACATCGGCGCCGGCGAACAGGTCGCCATCATCGGTCCGTCCGGCGCGGGTAAATCGAGCCTGCTCAATCTGCTGGGCACGGCTCTGCGACCGGGTGACGGCGAAATGCAGGTACTCGGCGAACGAGCCTGGCAGTTGTCTGCCCGCGCGCGTCAACGCCTGCGCGCACGCATCGGCCTGATCCACCAAGCTCCGCCCCTGCCACCGCGCCAGCGCGTGGTCACTGCGGTGCTGGCCGGCAAACTGGGTCAGTGGGGCCTGGGCAAGAGTCTGCTGAACCTGCTGCACCCGCTGGATATTCCCGGCGCACGGGCGGCATTGGCCAGGCTGGATCTGAGCGACAAGCTCTTCGCGCAATGCCAGCAACTCTCCGGCGG
Organism: Pseudomonas sp. Q11; assembly: GCF_024494355.1. Classification (GTDB taxonomy): domain Bacteria; phylum Pseudomonadota; class Gammaproteobacteria; order Pseudomonadales; family Pseudomonadaceae; genus Aquipseudomonas; species Aquipseudomonas hefeiensis. The sequence continues at coordinate 247,235 of NZ_JAKNQY010000006.1, forward strand.
CCAGCTACAGCGCGTTGGGATTGCCCGGGTGCTGTATCAGGCGCCCGAGGTATTGCTGGCCGATGAACCTGTTTCGGCCATGGATCCAGTGCTGGCCGAGCACACCCTTTCAGTGCTCTGCCGCCACGCCCGGGAGCACAACGTCACCCTGGTCGCCAGCCTGCATGCGGTGGACCTGGCCCTGGCGCACTTTTCACGGGTCATCGGCCTGCGTGACGGGCAGATCCTGTTCGATCTGCCGACCGATGCCGTCGACCGTGAACGGCTCGACCAACTCTACGCCAATGAGCAGTTGCAACCCTCGCCTCCACCGCCCTCCCCCTTGAGTGTGCAGATCCCCCGATGCTGACACGCGATACCCGAGACCCCGCCAGCGGCCCTCGCCTGCTGCTTTGCCTGTTGGCCCTTGTCCTGCTGTGGCCAGGCATCCACTTCAGCGAGCTGGACCTCGGCGTGCTGGTGGCAAGCGACAGTCAAAGCGAGATGGGCCGGTTCGTCTCGGCCTTCTGGCCACCGGCCCATGGCGAAGCGTTCATGGAGCTGCTATTGCAAGCCACCTTGCAGACCCTGGCCATCGCCACGGCCGGCATGGCCCTGGCATTGCTGTTCGCCGTGCCCGCCAGCCTGCTGGCCAGCCGTGCCCTGTCGCTGTCTGCGGCCTCCCGTGGCGGCCATCCGGGCTATTGGGGGCAACTGCTGCGGTGGCCGGTACGCGGCGTGCTGATTTTCCTGCGCAGCGTGCCGGAAATCGTCTGGGCCCTGCTCTTCGTCCGCGCCGTCGGTCTTGGTCCGACTGCCGGGGTGCTGGCCATCGCCATTACCTACAGCGGCATGTTGGGCAAGGTCTACGCGGAAATCTACGAGTCAGTCGACCAGCGTCCGGCACATGCACTGTTGCAGGCCGGCAGCGGCCGACTGGCAGCCTTCTGCTACGGGATCCTGCCCAATGTCGCGGCGGAGCTGCTGTCCTACACGGTGTACCGCTGGGAGTGTGCGATCCGCGCCTCGGTGGTGATGGGCTTTGTCGGTGCCGGGGGCCTGGGCCAACAAATGGACCTGTCGTTGCGCATGTTCGCCGGTGGTGAAGTGGCCAGCATGCTGTTGACGTTCCTCGTCCTGGTCCTGCTGGCCGATCAACTCAGTCGCCTGCTGCGCTGGAGGCTGGCATGAACCGCCTGTTCAACGTGGTGTTGCTCCTGTGCATCGGCGCCGCCGTCGTCGTCTCGTTCGCCTATCTGGGCATCGATCTCGGCGAGCTTGGTGACAGCGGCAACCTGAGCCGGATGGGCATTTATGCCCAGCGTTTTCTCAGCCCGGACCTGAGCCCCGGCCATCTGCAAGCAATCGGCCACGGCGCCCTGGAAACCATCGCCATGTCCGCCCTTGGCACGCTGCTCGCGGCGGTGTTTGGCCTGGTATTGGCCTTGCCCGCCGCCGGGCGTTTCGGTTGGCCGATGCAAAGCGCCTCACGCCTGGTACTCAACGCCTTGCGCGCGGTTCCAGAGCTGGTGTGGGCGGCGCTGATGGTCCTGGCTGCCGGCCTGGGCCCCAATGCCGGCACCCTGGCATTGGCGCTGCACACCACCGGCGTGCTCGGCCGACTGTTCGCCGAGGCATTGGAAAACACCCCGCCAGAACCGGCCGAAGCCATTCGCCTGCAAGGCGGCAACGCGGTATGGGCGTTCTGTTACGGCACCCTGCCCAACCTGATGCCGCAGCTGTTGGCCTACATCCTCTACCGCTGGGAGAACAACATCCGCATGGCCAGCGTGCTCGGCTTCGTCGGCGCCGGCGGATTGGGGCAAATGCTCTATGTCAGCCTCAGCCTGTTCCAGGAGGCACAGGCCAGCACGGTGATTCTGGCGATGCTGTTGCTGGTCCTCGCGGTCGATACGCTGAGCAGTTGGAGTCGTCAGCGCTGGGTCAAGGCCTGAGCGCTGCCACGTAGCAGCGAGTTTGACACCACACGCTCAGACCAGAGCGGCTGTCCTCACTTGCCCGCGGGTTGATCGCAACCGCTGCGGGTTGTCAGCGAACTGAAATATCCCCGACTTATTCTGCAAATGCGCGCATTGCGGCGATGTGCGGGTTGTACGTGCCTGCCCGTTCGGAAATGATCCAGGGAGTCCGCTATGAAAATCAGTGTATTCGGTAGTGGTTACGTGGGATTGGTGCAAGCGGCAGTGTTGGCCGAGGTAGGCCATGACGTGGTGTGCATGGACATAGACGAACAGAAAGTCGAAAGCCTGCGCCAGGGCCAGGTGAGTATCTTCGAACCCGGTCTGGCCGCGCTGGTGCGTGAGGGGCTGGAGGCCGGACGCCTGCATTTCACCCACGATGAACAGTTTGCCGTGCAGCACGGCCAAGTGCTGTTCATCGCGGTGGGCACGCCTTCCAGGGAAGATGGCTCGGCCGATTTGTGCCAGGTCCTGGCCGTCGGTGAGGCGGTCGCGCACTACCGCGAACAACCGGTCCTTGTCGTGGAGAAATCCACCGTACCGGTTGGCACCGGCGATGCCCTACGAGCGCACATCGACAAATGCTTGCTCAAGGCCGGCCGTTTGTTGCAGTTCGATATCGTGTCCAACCCCGAGTTTCTCAAGGAAGGCTCGGCGGTGGCCGATTGTCGCCGCCCGGATCGCATCGTGATCGGCTGCGAACGCGATGAAGTGCGCGACACCATGCGCGACCTGTACGCCCCCTTCAATCGCAACCACGACCGGATCCTGTTCATGGACCTGCGTAGCGCCGAACTGACCAAGTACGCGGCCAACGGCATGCTGGCGACGAAGATCAGCTTCATCAACCAGATCGCGGAGCTGGCGGAACACCTGGGCGCTGACATCGAGTCCGTGCGCCTGGGCATCGGTGCCGACTCGCGCATCGGTTATCACTTCATTTACCCAGGCTGCGGCTACGGTGGCTCGTGTTTTCCCAAGGACATGCGCGCGCTGATCCACACGGCGGAGCAAGCCCACTGTTCCAGCGATCTGCTGCAAGCGGTGGAAACCATCAACCAGCGGCAGAAGCACAAGTTGTTCGAACGCATCCAGGCGTTCTACAAAGGCGACTTGCGCGGTAAAACCTTCGCGGTGTGGGGCTTGGCCTTCAAGCCCAACACCGACGACATGCGCGACGCGCCCAGTCGTACACTTCTGGAGGCGTTGTGGGCTGCCGGCGCCAGTGTCCGCGCCTTTGACCCGGAGGCCATGCAGCAGACCCAGCAGCTCTATCCCGACGAATCGAAGCTGATGCTGATGGGTACGCCGGAATCGGTTTTGCCGGGAGCCGATGCGCTGGTGATCTGCACTGAATGGCAACCGTTCAAGGCGCCGGACTTTGACCTGATCCAGCAGCGGCTCAAGGCTGCGGTGATTTTCGATGGCCGCAACCTGTATGACCCGGACCGCATGGCAGACAAAGGCTTTACCTATTTCCCGATAGGGCGCGGACAATCGTGCAACCTGCCTATTGCTCAGCAAACCTGGTTTCAAGCCTCCAGAAGCGCATGACGCTTTTTACATCAAAATAAATGCACTCAAGCAGCATTAATATGAATTTGTAAGCAAGGGTGGCGAACGGCACACTGTGCATCGTTCCTCCCCCAACTGTTGGAACACTTAAAGGGCTTTCAGGGATTCTCCCGTAAGCCCCTTTTTTTGTTCGTTTTTTGGATTTTCGCTTAAATGCTTTCTCGCTGGTTCCCCGCTGCTATCAATACCCGTCCCACCGAATGGAGCCGGGCCGCCATCGGTATGGCCCTGGGTACAATGTTCAGTGTCTGGCTGTGTGGCCAGGTTTTTGGCCTTGAGGTGGCGCAACACCTGATTGGCCCGCTCGGCGCCTCGGCCGTGCTGTTGTTTGCCGTCTCTTCGGGCGCCCTTGCCCAGCCCTGGTCGATTTTCGGCGGTTACTTGTGCGCCTCCGTCGTGGCATTGCTGGTAGCCCATGTCCTGGGCCGCACGCTGGGGAGTGCCTGTCTGGCGGCCGGCATGGCGCTGGTGTTGATGTGCTGGTTGCGTTGCCTGCACCCTCCGGCGGGTGCCCTGGCGGCGACGATGGTATTGGCCGATCCGTCGATCATCGCCCTGGACTGGCAGGCCGTCGGTGCCGCCATGCTGGCCGGTTCCACTCTGCTCTTGAGTGCCTTGGCCTACAACAACCTGACGCGGGTACGTTACCCAAAGCGAGCCAGCGAACCGACCCCCGTCATTCCCGCTGACCATTCACCCGTCGACCGTCAGGCCATTACGGCCGAGGACTTGAAACTCGCTCTTGAGCAAATGGAAGCATTCTTTGACGTAACTCCCGAAGATCTCGAGCAATTGATCCACGCCAGTGAGCGAAATGCCAGGCGTCGCAGCATCACGGAGGTGCTGTCAGGTCGCGGTTGAGCCTGAGGCTGCTATAAATATGCAGACAGGACCTGCACGTATCCCGGTTGTGCAAGGCAAATTTGCACTGGTACGATCCTGACCGGGTAGGTGCGACACAATTCATAAAGAACAATAAAAGCAGGGAGTTAGCGATGACAGCTCAGGTTTCATCACAAGCCTCGGGGCCCATCGAAGCTGAGGCTCATGAAGTGCTGGTCGAAGTGCGCAACCATATCGGCCACTTGACCCTGAACCGCCCCGCCGGCCTCAATGCCCTGACGCTGGGCATGGTGCGCAGCTTGCAGCAACAGCTCGATACCTGGGAACTCGACCCACAAATCCGCGCCGTGGTACTGCGCGGTGCCGGCGACAAGGCGTTTTGCGCTGGCGGCGATATCCGCTCGCTGTACGATAGCCACAAGCAGGGCGACAGCCTGCACCAGGACTTTTTCGTCGAGGAATACGCACTCGACCTGACGATTCATCACTACCGCAAACCGATCCTCGCCTTGATGGACGGTTTCGTCCTGGGCGGCGGCATGGGGCTGGTGCAAGGCGCCGACCTGCGGGTGGTGACCGAACGTAGCCGCCTGGGTATGCCGGAGGTCGCCATCGGTTATTTCCCGGACGTCGGTGGCAGCTATTTCCTGCCGCGTATTCCGGGCGAACTGGGCATCTACCTGGGGGTCAGTGGCGTACAGATCCGTGCTGCCGATGCGCTGTATTGCGGACTGGCCGACTGGTACCTGGAAAGCGACAAGCTTGATCGGCTCGATGAGCGTCTCGATCGCCTGGAGTGGCACGACACACCGCTCAAGGACCTGCAGGGCCTGCTGGCGAAACTCGGTGTTCAGCAATTGCCCGCCCCGCCTCTGGCCGACTTGCGTCCTGCCATCGATCACTTCTTTGCCCTTGCGGACGTGCCAAGCATGGTGGAGCAGTTGCGCCTGGTCACCGTCGCCAACAGCCATGAGTGGGCGCTAAAAACCGCTGACCTGCTGGAGACGCGCTCGCCCCTGGCCATGGCCGTGACCCTGGAAATGCTGCGTCGCGGCCGGCATTTGAACCTGGAAGACTGTTTTGCCCTGGAGCTGCACCTGGACCGTCAATGGTTCGACCGCGGCGACCTGATCGAAGGCGTGCGCGCCTTGCTCATCGACAAAGACAAGAACCCGCGCTGGAACCCGCCGACCCTGGAGGCTCTGGATAAGCGCCACGTGGCGAGTTTCTTCGACGGCTTCGACGACCACGGGAACTGAACCATGCACGACCTTGAGCTGACCGAAGAGCAAGTGATGATCCGCGACATGGCCCGGGATTTTGCCCGAGGCGAGATTGCCCCCCATGCCCAGGCCTGGGAAAAAGCCGGCTGGATCGACGATGCCCTGGTGGCGAAGATGGGGGAACTGGGTCTGCTGGGCATGGTGGTACCCGAGGAATGGGGCGGCACCTATGTCGATTACGTGGCCTATGCCCTCGCGGTAGAAGAAATCTCCGCGGGCGATGGCGCCACCGGGGCGCTGATGAGCATTCACAACTCGGTGGGTTGCGGGCCGGTCCTCAATTTTGGCAGCGACGAACAGAAACAGACCTGGCTGGCCGACCTGGCCAGCGGCCAGGCCATTGGCTGCTTCTGCCTCACCGAACCCCAAGCCGGTTCCGAAGCCCACAACCTGCGCACCCGTGCCGAGCTGCGGGACGGCCAATGGGTCATCAATGGCGCCAAGCAATTCGTCAGCAACGGCAAGCGAGCGAAACTGGCGATTGTCTTTGCGGTGACGGATCCTGAGCTGGGCAAAAAAGGTATTTCCGCGTTTCTGGTGCCGACCGACACGCCGGGCTTCATCGTGGACCGCACGGAACACAAAATGGGCATCCGCGCTTCGGACACCTGTGCCGTCACACTGAACAACTGCAGCATTGCCGAGGCCAACTTGCTGGGCGCCCGGGGTAAAGGCCTGGCAATTGCCCTCTCAAACCTGGAGGGTGGTCGCATCGGCATCGCGGCGCAGGCCCTGGGCATCGCCCGTGCGGCGTTTGAAGCAGCCTTGGCTTACGCGCGGGACCGGGTGCAGTTCGACAAACCGATCATCGAACACCAGAGCATCGCCAACCTGCTGGCCGACATGCACACCCGCCTGAACGCCGCCCGCTTGCTCATCCTCCATGCCGCCCGCCTGCGCAGCGCCGGTAAACCGTGCCTGTCGGAAGCGTCCCAGGCCAAGCTGTTCGCCTCGGAAATGGCCGAAAAAGTCTGCTCCTCGGCCATGCAGATTCATGGCGGGTACGGCTATCTCGAGGACTATCCGGTGGAGCGCTACTACCGCGATGCGCGGATCACCCAGATCTATGAAGGGTCAAGCGAGATACAGCGAATGGTCATCGCCCGGGAACTGAAGCACTATTTGGTGTGATGGCTGAAAAAAGCATCGCGAGCAGGCTCGCTCCCACAGGGACCGGTGGTGTACACGGAGATTGCGTACACCGCCGATTCATTGTGGGAGTGGGCTTGCTCACGA
>NZ_JAKNQY010000006.1:254229-263907 GCF_024494355.1 Pseudomonas sp. Q11
GAAAGCGCTGGGTCAGGCGACTTCTGTCCTGAATGTACCGGCGTCTTCGCGAGCAAGCCCGCTCCCACGGGGGCCGGCGGCGTACACAGAGATTGCGTACACCGTAAATCCACTGTGGGAGCGAGCCTGCTCGCGATGGCGTCAGTCAGAACGCCGCATTACTTGTCCTGGAACTCCGCCGCCCGCTTGGCCACGAACGCCGCCATGCCTTCCTTCTGATCGTGCGTGGCAAATGCAGCGTGGAAGACCCGGCGCTCGAAACGCACACCTTCGGACAGGCTGACCTCAAAGGCGCGGTTAACGCTTTCCTTGACCATCATGCTGATGGGCACTGACTTGGACGCAATCAGAGCGGCGGTTTTCAGCGCGTCGTCCAACAGTTCATCAGCCGGCACAATGCGCGCAACGATGCCGCAACGCTCAGCTTCCACGGCGTCGATAAATCGACCGGTCAGGCACATTTCCATTGCCTTGGCCTTGCCCACTGCGCGAGTCAGGCGCTGGGTCCCGCCCATGCCCGGCAGTACCCCAAGGTTGATTTCCGGCTGGCCGAACCTGGCATTGTCACCGGCCAGGATAAAGTCGCACATCAACGCCAGTTCGCAACCACCGCCCAAGGCAAAACCGTTCACTGCCGCGATGATCGGCTTGCGCCGGTTGGCCACCCGGTCGCTGTCGCTGAACAGGTCATCGAGGTAAATCTGCGGATAGGTCAGCTCCGCCATTTCCTTGATGTCAGCACCGGCGGCAAAGGCTTTTTTCGAGCCGGTCAGCACGATGCAGCCAATCTTCGGGTCAGCCTCCAGCGTATCCAGCGCCTGGTTCAACTCGCTGACGATCTGCGCGTTCAAGGCGTTCAACGCCTGGGGGCGGTTGAGGGTGATCAGGCCAACGCGGTCCTTGATCTCCAATAAAATCGTTTCATAGCTCATGCAGGACTCCTGTTCAAAGATTGCGCGAAATGACCATGCGCTGAATGTCGCTGGTGCCTTCATAGATCTGGCAGACCCGCACGTCGCGGTAGATGCGCTCCAGCGGGAAGTCGTTGAGGTAACCGTAACCGCCCAGGGTTTGCAACGCCATGGAGCAGACTTTTTCGGCCATTTCCGAGGCGAACAGCTTGGCCATGGACGCTTGCACCAACGCCGGCTGGCCGTTGTCGCGCAGCGCCGCGGCGTAATGGACCATTTGCCGCGCCACGGCGATCTGGGTCGCCATGTCCGCCAGCCGGAACGCCACGGCCTGGTGCTCGATGATCGGCTTGCCGAAACTTTGCCGCTCGCGAGCATAGTCGCGGGCCGCTTCGAACGCCGCGCGAGCCATGCCCACGGACTGCGCCGCGATACCGACCCGCCCGCCTTCCAGGTTCGCCAGGGCGATCTTGTAGCCCTCGCCCTCCTCTCCCAAGCGGTTGCCCACCGGAACACGCACATCCTCAAACAGGATCTGGCAGGTGTCGGAGGCGTGCTGACCCAGCTTGTCTTCGACCCGCGCCACGCTGTAGCCCGGCGAATCGGTGGGCACGATGAACGCACTGATGCCACGCTTGCCGGCGCTCGGATTGGTCACCGCAAACACAATCACCACCCCGGCGTTCTGCCCGGAGGTGATGAACTGCTTGCAACCATTGAGCACATAGTGGTCGCCGTCCAACCGTGCCCGGGTCTTGAGGCTACTGGCGTCCGAACCGGCCTGGGGCTCGGTCAGCGCAAAGGCACCGAGCATCGCACCGCTGGCCAGGGGGGTGAGGAATTTGGCCTTCTGCTCATCGCTGCCAAACTTGAGGATCGGCACGCAGCCCACCGAGTTGTGCACGCTCATGATGGTCGAGCACGCCCCGTCGCCGGCAGCGATCTCTTCCAGGGCCATGGCATACGTCAGGTAGCCAGTGTCGCAACCGCCCCACTGCTCCGGCACGAGCATGCCGAAGAAGCCCAGTTCGGCCATTGCAGCAATGGCTTCCTTAGGGAAACGGTGTTCACGGTCCCATTCGGCGGCGAACGGTTTCAAGCGTTCCTGAGCGAACTGCCGGGCCACGTCGCTGATTTGAGTCTGTTCTTCAGTCGGGAGCATGGTGATTCCTCAATACAGGCATTCAACGGCCATGGCCGTGGCTTCGCCGCCACCGATGCAGATTGCCGCGACGCCACGCTTGAGGCCTTTCTGGCGCAGGGCCGAAAGCAGCGTCACCAGGATCCGCGCGCCCGACGCACCGATGGGGTGACCCAACGCGCAGGCGCCGCCGTGAATGTTGACCTTGTCATGGGGGATCTCCAGCTTGCCCATGGTCGCCAACGCCACTACCGCGAAAGCTTCGTTGATTTCAAACAGCTCCACGTCGTCGAGCGACCAACCGGTTTTGTTCATCAGTTTTTTTACCGCGCCGATGGGTGCAGTGGGGAACAGGCTCGGCGTGTCGGCAAACGCCGCGTGGCCGTGAATCACCGCCAACGGCTTCAAGCCTCGCTCCCGAGCCTGGCTCTGGCGCATCAGCACCAGCGCTGCCGCACCGTCGGAGATGGAACTGGCATTGGCCGCTGTCACCGTTCCACCCTCACGGAACGCCGGTTTGAGCGAGGCGATCTTGTCCAAACGGGCCTTGGGCGGCTGCTCGTCGTGGTACACGGTGACCTGTTCCTTGCCGACCATGACCTGCAACGGCACGATCTCGGCGTCAAAACTGCCGTCCTTGATCGCCTGTTGGGCACGGGTGGTGGAAGCGATGGCGAAGGCATCCTGGGCTTCACGGCTGAAACCGTTGGCTTCAGCGCAGTCTTCGGCAAAGGTGCCCATCAGGCGGCCCTTGTCGTAGGCATCTTCCAGGCCATCGAGGAACATATGGTCGAGTACCTTGCCGTGGCCCATTCGGTAGCCGCTGCGAGCCCGATCGAGCAGGTATGGCGCGTTGGACATGCTTTCCATACCGCCAGCCACGACCACCTCGGCGCTGCCGGCGACGAGCATGTCATGAGCGAGGATCGCCGCTTCCATGCCCGAACCACACATCTTGTTGAGCGTGGTGCAGCGGGTCGACTTGTCGAGCCCGGCCCCCAGTGCAGCCTGGCGCGCCGGAGCCTGGCCCTGGCCGGCCGCGAGCACACAGCCAAACAGCACTTCTTCAACCGCACCAGGGGCAATGCCGGCCCGCTCCACGGCAGCTTTAATGGCGGCGGCTCCCAGTTGCGGGGCGCTGAGGCTTTTCAGTTCACCTTGAAAGCCGCCCATGGGCGTGCGGACGGCGCTGACAATAACAATCGGATCGTTGGACATGACTATTGCTCCTACTTGGCGGCCATACGCAAGGCGCCGTCGAGACGGATCACCTCGCCGTTGAGCATGCTGTTTTCAATGATATGCCTGACCAGCGCCGCGTACTCGGCCGGTTTGCCCAGGCGCGGTGGAAAAGGCACGCCGGCGGCCAGGGAGTCGCGTACTTCGGGCGTCATGCCGGCCATCATCGGGGTTTCGAAAATACCCGGGGCGATGGTCATCACGCGGATACCGAAACGCGCCAGTTCCCGGGCGGCCGGCAGGGTCAAGCTGGCGATGGCGCCCTTGGACGCCGCGTAGGCCGCCTGACCGATCTGGCCGTCGAACGCCGCCACCGAAGCGGTGTTGATGATCACCCCACGCTCACCCTCGGCATCAGCCTCGGTTTCACTGATGGCGGCGGCGGCCAGACGCAACAGATTGAAGCTGCCAATCAGGTTGACGTTGATCACCTGGCTGAAGCTGGCCAGCGCGTGCGGGCCATTCTTGCCGAGGATCTTCTCGCCGCGCACGATGCCGGCGCAGTTCACCAGGCCGTTGAGGCCGCCGAACGCATCCACAGTGGCCTTGACCGCCGCAGCCGCAGCCGCCTCGTCACTGATATCCGCCACCACGCTCTGGCAGCCAAGTTTTTGCGCCTGGGCAGCCACGGCGTCGGCGTTGAGGTCCACCAGCATCACCTTGGCGCCGGCCTTGACCAGCATCTCACCGGTGGCCGCGCCGAGGCCCGACGCACCGCCGCTGACGAGGAAAATCTTGTTGTCGATCTGCATCATGGTTTCCTTGGATTCAAGCTGAAACGTTATGCGCCGCCGCTTCTTGGGCCTTGGCGATTTCCTGGTTGCGCAAGATAAAGCGCTGCAATTTGCCGCTAGGGGTTTTCGGCAGATCACTGACAAATTCGATTTCACGGGGATAAGCATGGGCGGCCAGGCGGTTACGCACGTGCTGGCGCAACTCCTCGGCCAGCTGCGGCGCAGCGCGGTATTGGGCGCCGAGCACCACGAAGGCTTTCACCAGCTCGGTGCGCTCAGGATCGGGTTTGCCGACCACCGCTGCCTCGACCACCGCCGGGTGCTCGATCAGCGCGCTTTCAACATCGAACGGGCCGACGCGATAGCCGGAGGTGGTGATCACATCGTCGCTGCGGCCGACGAAGCTGATGCTGCCGTCGGGGTTGAACTCGACGGTGTCGCCGCTCAGGTAATAATCGCCGACGAACGCCTTGGTTGGCCCGCCCTCGTAACCGGCGAACCAGCACATTGGCGACTGGCCGCGATCAACAGCGAGAATCCCGGGCTGCCCGACGCCCAATTCAGCATGATGTTCGTCCAGCACCACGATCCGGTGGCCCGGCGAGGCGAAACCGGCCGCGCCCATGTGCACCGGATGCTCCAGCCCATGGTGATTGCACAGCACCATGCCCAGTTCGGTCTGGCCGTAGTGATCGTGGATCACCACGTTCAGGTTGTCGGCAAACCAGCGGATGACCTCCGGGTTCAACGGCTCGCCGGCGCTGCTGACCACGCGCAGCGTGCCCTTGATCGAGCGGGCGAACTGCTCGCCCCCGGCGATCAACAAACGATAGGCGGTGGGTGACCCGGCGAGGTTGGTGATGCCGTACTTGTTGATGACTCGACACGTGCTTTCCAGGGTGAACGGGCCATCGTAGAACGTGATCGGATGTCCCATTGCCAGAGGGCCGGTCACGCCGAAGTAGATGCCGTAGGCCCAGCCCGGGTCAGCGACGTTCCAGAAGGCGTCTTCGGGACGCAGGTCTACGGCGTCACGCATGTAACTCTGAAACGCGACGATGGCCTTGAGCGGCACCGACAGCGCCTTGGCCGGCCCGGTGGTGCCGGAGGTAAACATCAACAGGAACGGGTCTTCGCCACTGAGCATCACCGGTTCGCACTGGTTGGCATGGTTCGCCACTTCTGCCCAGAAACTGTAGTCGCCGCGCACGATGCCCTGGCCTTTTACGCCGCCGACCGTGACAACGGTGGGGCAACCGGCAACCTCGTTGAGTTTGGGACGATTGACCGCATCGGTGATCACAACGCGTGCGCCAGAGCTGCCCAGGCGGTGCTCGATGGCCTTTGGACCGAACGCCGTGAACAACGGCTGATACACCGCCCCGATGCGCCAAGTGGCGAGTACCACGATCAGCAATTCAGCGGTGCGCGGCAGCAGGCCGGCCACCTTGTCACCCTTGCCCACGCCTTGGGCCAGCAGAAAATTTGCAAAACGCGCGGCGTTGTCCTGCAGGTCACGGTAAGTCCAGGTCGCGTCGCTCCCGTCGCGGCCCTCCCAGAACAAGGCAATGCGCCCCGGCAACGTATGCCGGTCGCAACATTCGACACAGGCGTTCAGCGCCTCGAGCGAGCCGTGCAGCGCGGCGTTGACGGTGTGCAGGTAATCGAACTGTGACGTGGCGGACGAGTAATCGCGCATGACCAGAATCCCTCTGTACTTGTTATTGGTTGGGGGAACCGTAAACAGCAGGGAAATACTCGCGCCGAAGGGCTTGGGCGGCAATAGTCAAAGCCATCAAGTTGTTTGACTGGTTTGGCCATGGTTGGGTGATGTGGGACCTGGGAGGCCGCTATCGCGGGCAAGCCTTGCTCCCACCGGGGCAATGCGAATCCTATGTGGGAGCAAGGCTTGCCCGCGATAGCGTCAGCCCAGTCAACCCACCTGCCGGATCAGCCAGCATCGTTGAGAATCAGGCTGCGATAATGCCCCGGATTGGACCCGGACCACTTGCGAAACGCCTTGTAGAAGGAGCTGGCATCGGCAAACCCCAAGCGCGCGGCGATGTCCACGAAACTGAGGGAAGGTTCGGCCAGCCAGTTGATTGCCAATTCCTTGCGCACACTGTCCTTGAGCCCTTGATACGTCTGGCCCTCCTCCGCCAAGCGCCGGCGTAAGGTCGAGGCCGAAACGCACAGCTGCTGGGCCAAAGCCTCGGTCTCCGGCCACTGCTCGGGCGGTAACTGGCGCAGGTCGTGCCTGATGCGGCTGGCGAGGCTTTGCGGGTCGCGATATTTGACCAGAATGTTGGCCGGTGCCTGGGCCAGAAAGCGGTTGAGCTCCTCGGTGCTGCGCCTAATGGGCAGGTCCAGGCATTCGGCGGAAAAGATCATCCGGGTACGGGGCCGGTCAAAGCGCAGGTTCCGCGAGAACATCACACGGTAGTCGTCACAGAAATCCGGTTCCGGACAACGCAACTCAATGGAAAGAATCGGAATACGCCGCCCGGCCAGCCAGCAGGCCACGCCATGAACAATCATCCAGTAGGTGAAATAGGTGAAGGCCCGGCGCGGATCCTGATCGTCCTCCAGCAGGACGATTTCCGCCAGGCTCTGCTGGCGGACCCATTGGGCCGGCAACTGTTCGAACATCAGCGAGAGGAACCCAAGCCCCGCGGTCAACCCGCCCGCCAACGTCGGCTGGGCCATGGCGCACTGGCAAAGAAAGGCCAGGCTTCCCGACTTGAGCTTGCGCCGATCCATGCCAAAGAACTCGTCATCCAGTCGCCGGGCCAGCAAACGCCAGAGTCGCGCATAGGCGTGAGCCGGAACCCTCGCCTGGGGGTTGTCGAGCAATCCAGGGTCGATACCAACCTTGCTCAGCACTTCATCGGTGGCCGCCCCAGGGGCGCAGCTTTGCAGCAGCGCCTCACGCACCAACTGGATGGAGATGGTGTCCTTTTCCGACATGGCCGCGGCTTTCACAGGATCCGGTAAAGCAGCCGCTCTATCCGCACCCGGCTGACCCGTTTCAGAAACCTGGCGACTGCGGCGGGATAGTCGGGCAGGGTTTCCAGGTCCAGATATCGATCGATGCGCCGGGTGTGCCGGTAAATCTGCTCAAGCTCGGCCTGGCGCGGCTCCAGCAGCTCGCCCTTGGGGTCATCCAGCAACAACGCGTTTTCCAGGTCCAGGCGAAACGCCCGCGGGTTGAGATTATTGCCGGTCAGCAAGGTGTAGCGTTCGTCGATCCACATGCCCTTGAGGTGATAGGTATTGTCACCGTCACGCCACAGGTGCAGGTTCAAGTGGCCGCTGTCGATGTAGCGCTGATGCCGCTTGGCGAAGCGTCGCAGGCTGATTTCGTAGAGATAGGGCAATGCGGCGATGATCTTGAACGGCTCGCTGGGCGGCATGTAGAAGTCGTTGGCGGTTTTGTCGCCGACGATAATGTCGATCTTGACCCCGCGAGCCAGCGCGCGATTGATCTCCCGGGTCACCCCCAGGGGCAGATTGAAATACGGCGTACAGATGGTCAGTTGCCGGCGGCTGCTGGCAATCAGTTCGCCGATCACCCGGCTTAACGGATTGTTCTTGCCCACGCCCAGCAACGGGCTCACCGACAGGCTGCTCTTGTCGAGGCTGCCGGCCTGCGTGTCATACGCTGCGTACTTGAGCCGGCTGCGCAGATCGCCGATGTCCTTGCGCAGGCTGCGAGTGCTGGGCAGGTTCGGCAAATCCAGACGATGCACGGCGCTGGAGGCAATCAAACCATGCTGTACCAGGTGCTGCATCGAGTCGGCCAGTGCCTCGTTGCGCAACAGGTGGTAGCGGTCGTAGCGGTATTTGTCGAACTTGTGCAGGTAGACGTTATTGAGGCTGGCGCCGCTGTAGAGCACACAGTCGTCGATCACGAAGCCTTTGAGGTGCAGCACGCCGAACAACTCGCGGGTCTGCACCGGCACGCCGTAGATCGGCACTTCGCTGGTGTGAGTGCGGGTCTGCTCCTGATACCACGCCGAATTGCCCGGCTGCTTCTTGGCGCCGATCAGCCCGCGCTGGGCTCGCAGCCAGTCCACCAGTACGACCACGTCCAGTTCCGGACGCGCGGCTTTGGCGGCGTGCAAGGCATCGAGGATTTCCTGCCCGGCCTCGTCCTCTTGCAGGTACAGGGCGACGATGTAGATGCGTTGGGTGGCCTGGGCGATTTTCTCCAGCAGGCAACGGCGGAACTCGGCTGCGCCATCGAGGATGGTCACGGCATCGGCGGTCAATGCAAAGCTGCGCAGCTTGGGCAGCAAGGAGCGTTTGAAAAGCGACGGCATAGGGCTCGCAAAAGGTCGAATCCGAAGGATGGTTGAGCTTACACCATCGATGGGTTCGGGTCTTCAGGGCTTCATGAAAAAACAATTTGACCAAGGAGAACGATCGTTCTACTGTTAGCCCCATGAGCGAAATCAATAGCAATGAGACCCGAGACATTATTCTCGATGTCGCCGAAAAGTTGATCTACAAAAGTGGCATCGCGGCCACTGGCATGGACCGGCTGGTGAAAACCGCTGGCGTCTCCAGGAAAAGCATCTATCGCTACTTTGCCAATAAGGACGAGCTGATCGTGGCCGCGCTCCATCGCCGCGACGAACGCTGGATGCACTGGTTCAGCAGTGAGGTCGATAAGGCCCCTACCCCGAGCGCCCGGCTGCTTAACCTGTTTACCGTGCTCAGAACCTGGTTCGACAGCGAAGGTTTCCGCGGCTGTGCGTTCATCAACACCAGTGGCGAGACCGGCGACCCACAGAACCCGGTCCGCCAAGTCGCCAAACTGCATAAACAGAAGTTGCTCGACTATGTAACCCGGCTGTGCACGGAACAAGACGTCGAGAACCCGGATGCCTTGGCCCGGCAATTACTGATTCTGATCGATGGCGCCATTACTGTCGCCCTGGTCATGGGCGATCACAGCGCCGCCGACCAGGCCCAAAACATACTGAAGTCCTTATTGGCTGAAACTGAATAACCCGTTCCCCGTAAACCGTTGTGCCGCTTGTTCAATCACTCACTGGAGATTTGCCATGTCATCCTCTGCTGAAGTTCGTCCACCTTTGCCGCCTTTCACCCGTGAATCGGCCATTGAAAAAATTCGCCTGGCCGAGGACGGCTGGAATTCCCGCGACCCGCAACGCGTGTCCTTGGCCTATACGCTGGACACTCAATGGCGCAACCGCGCCGAATTCGCCCATAACCGCGAAGAGGCCAAGGCCTTCCTGACCCGCAAATGGGCCAAGGAACTGGATTACCGGCTGATCAAGGAGTTGTGGGCCTTCACGGGTAACCGTATCGCCGTGCGCTACGCCTACGAATGGCACGACGATTCGGGCAACTGGTTCCGCTCCTACGGCAATGAGAACTGGGAATTTGACGAGCAAGGGTTGATGTCCAACCGCTACGCTTGCATCAACGACATGCCGATCCAGGAAAGCGAACGCAAATTCCATTGGCCGCTGGGTCGCCGGCCGGATGATCATCCGGGCCTGTCTGATTTGGGGCTGTAGGCGCACAGCATTGGTATAGGCAACAGAAACCTTGTGGGAGCGGGCTTGCTCGCGAAGGCGGTGCGTCAGCGGGTAGCAATGCTGGATGAGCAACCGTCTTCGCG
>NZ_JAKNQY010000070.1 GCF_024494355.1 Pseudomonas sp. Q11
ATTGGTTCGGTGGCGAAGCAAATCCCGAGGCCATCCTAAAACAACTGTGGGAGCGAGCCTGCTCGCGAAGGCGGTGTGTCAGCCACATCAATGGCGACTGACCTGACGCCTTCGCGAGCAGGCTCGCTCCCACAAGGGGTTCGGTGGTGAAGCAAATCCCGAGGTCATCCCAAAACAACTGTGGGAGCGGCCTTGCTCGCGATAGCGGTGGGTCAGTCAACATCATCGTAACTGACCCGACGCCTTCGCCAGCAAGCCCGCTCCCACAAGGGGTTCGGTGGTGAAGCAAATCCCGAGGTCATCCCAAAACAACGGTGGGAGCGGGCTTGCTCGCGATAGCGGTGGATCAGCAAACATCAATGCTGCTGACCCGACGCCTTCGCGAGCAAGCCCGCTCCCACAAGGGGTTCGGTGGTGATGCAAATCCCGAGGCCACCGCAAAACAACTGTGGGAGCGAGCCTGCTCGCGATAGCGGTGGGTCAGTCAACATCATCGTAACTGACCTACCACCTTCGCGAGCAAGCCCGCTCCCACAGGGTTACCTCATCAACCGGCTATCAGTTGATCAACAGCACTTGGGCCCCGCCTTGCCGCCGTAACGGGCCTCCTGGCGTTCGCGGAAGAACGCCTCGTAGTCCATCACCGGCTTGTCCGGGTGTTTGCTTTGCATGTGCTCGACGTAGTTGTCGTAGTCGGGC
>NZ_JAKNQY010000071.1 GCF_024494355.1 Pseudomonas sp. Q11
GGACCACCCGCTATGAATACGCCGACGACCTGCACCTGATCAGCCGTCGCCTCAACCCCGACGGCAGCGAACTGAAGTATCGCTACGACTCGGCGCGGCTGTTGCTGACTGAAATCGAAAACGAATCCGGCGAAAAATATCAGCTGGACTACACGCCTAACGGATTGATCCGACAGCAGATCGGCTTTGACGGCCAACGCACCGGCTACGCCTACGACCTCAACGGCCACCTGCTGGAGAAAACCGAGCACGGCGCGGACGGCGCCCAATGGGTCACCCGCTACCAGCGCGACGGCGCCGGGCGACTGCGGGTCAAGACCTTGCCCGACGGCCAGGCCATCGAATACCGCTACGACGGGCTCGGCCGGCTGGTCCACGTCAACGACGGCAGCGATCACCCGCTGGCCTTTGAATACGACGCCCAGGACCGGTTGATCGGCGAACACCAGGGCTGGGGCACCCTGCGTTATCGCTACGACGCCTGCGGGCGCCTCAACCACCTGCGCCTGCCGGACAACAGCCAACTCGACTACCACCACGCCCGGGGCGGCGCGCTGACGGCCATCGACCTGAACGGCTCGCGCCTCACCGAACACCAGCTTCATGGCGGGCGCGAACGCCAGCGCCGCCAAGGCCTGCTGCTCAGCC
>NZ_JAKNQY010000072.1 GCF_024494355.1 Pseudomonas sp. Q11
GTGTTGCCGATCTGGCTGATCCTGGCGCCGCGCGACTACCTGTCCACCTTCTTGAAGATCGGCACCATCGTCGCCCTGGCGATCGGCATCCTGGTCACCATGCCCGAGCTGAAAATGCCGGCACTGACCCAGTTCACCGACGGCACGGGCCCGGTGTGGAAGGGCGGGCTGTTCCCGTTCCTGTTCATCACCATCGCCTGTGGCGCGGTCTCGGGTTTCCATGCGCTGATCTCTTCGGGCACCACGCCGAAGATGCTCGATAACGAAGTCAACGCCCGCTACATCGGTTACGGCGGCATGCTGATGGAGTCCTTCGTGGCGATCATGGCGATGGTGGCCGCTTCGGTGATCGAGCCGGGCGTGTACTTCGCCATGAACAGTCCGGCGGCGATCGTCGGCAGTGACGTGGTGAGCGTGGCGCAGACCGTCAGCAGTTGGGGCTTTGCAATCACCCCCGAAGCGCTGCAGGCGGTGGCCAATGACATCGGCGAGACCACCGTGCTGGCCCGTGCCGGCGGTGCGCCGACGCTGGCGGTGGGGATCGCGCAGATCCTGCACTCGGTGCTGCCGGGTGAGAACACCATGGCGTTCTGGTACCACTTCGCGATCCTGTTCGAAGCGTTGTTCATCCTCAC
>NZ_JAKNQY010000073.1 GCF_024494355.1 Pseudomonas sp. Q11
ACCGTGACCTTGAGCAATGGCTCGGTCATCACCATCGCCGCCGGACAAACCACCGGTACCGTCAACGTCGATACCCCGGCCAATGACGTCTACAACAATGGCAGCACCGTCAGCACCACCATTACCGGGGCCACGGGCGGCAACTTTGAAAACCTGGTGCCGAGCACCACGCCTGCTGTGACGACGATCACCGATTCGGTGGACGCCACCGGCCTGACCTTGACCGCCAGCGACACCATCACCGAAGGCGGCCAGATCACCTACACCGCCACCCTGA
Source organism: Pseudomonas sp. Q11 (assembly GCF_024494355.1). Classification (GTDB taxonomy): domain Bacteria; phylum Pseudomonadota; class Gammaproteobacteria; order Pseudomonadales; family Pseudomonadaceae; genus Aquipseudomonas; species Aquipseudomonas hefeiensis. The sequence continues at coordinate 278 of NZ_JAKNQY010000073.1, forward strand.
CCAACCCGGCGCAAACCCCGGTGACCGTGACCTTGAGCAATGGCTCGGTCATCACCATCGCCGCCGGACAAACCACCGGTACCGTCAACGTCGATACCCCGGCCAATGACGTCTACAACAATGGCAGCACCGTCAGCACCACCATTACCGGGGCCACGGGCGGCAACTTTGAAAACCTGGTGCCGAGCACCACGCCTGCTGTGACGACGATCACCGATTCGGTGGACGCCACCGGCCTGACCTTGACCGCCAGCGACACCATCACCGAAGGCGGCCAGATCACCTACACCGCCACCCTGACCAACCCGGCGCAAACCCCGGTGACCGTGACCTTGAG
>NZ_JAKNQY010000074.1 GCF_024494355.1 Pseudomonas sp. Q11
ATAGCGCAAGGCCCGAAGGTCCCCTGCTTTCTCCCGTAGGACGTATGCGGTATTAGCGTCCGTTTCCGAGCGTTATCCCCCACTACCAGGCAGATTCCTAGGCTTTACTCACCCGTCCGCCGCTCTCAAGAGGTGCAAGCACCTCTCTACCGCTCGACTTGCATGTGTTAGGCCTGCCGCCAGCGTTCAATCTGAGCCATGATCAAACTCTTCAGTTCAAACATCTTTGGGTTTTGAGAAAACCCTAAACTTGGCTCAGCAATCGTTGGTTACATCTTTGATTTCTCGCGGAGTAACTTGTGATGCTGATAATCTGTTGACTAGCAGTCTGACTCCACAAGCACCCACACGAATTGCTTGATTCAGTTGTTAAAGAGCGGTGGGTTGAGCCTTTCGTCTCAACCGAGGCGCGCATTCTACAGCGCCCGGTGTATCTGTCAAGCGGTTATTTTTGAAGTTTTCAAAGTTTTGCTTTCCAAAACTTCAGCAACTTCAACCACTTGCGCTTCCGATCTCTCGTTAGCGGGAGGCGAATTCTACAGCGTTACTCGCTGCTGTCAACACCTCTTTTTGACCGCTTTCGATCGAGAAGACCGAATCGTTAA
>NZ_JAKNQY010000076.1 GCF_024494355.1 Pseudomonas sp. Q11
TGTTCGGCATCTCCAACCAGATGCTGGCGGGTATCGCCCTGATGCTCGGCACCGTGGTGCTGATCAAGATGAAGCGCCAGCGCTACGTCTGGGTGACCATGCTGCCGGCGGTCTGGCTGTTGATCTGCACCACCACGGCGGGCCTGATCAAGCTGTTCGACGCCAACCCGGCGATCGGCTTCCTGGCCCTGGCGCGCAAATACAACGATGCCCTGGCCGCCGGCCAGATCCTGGCCCCGGCCAAGAGCATCGAACAGATGCAGCATGTGGTGTACAACGCCTACACCAACGCAACGCTGACGGTGTTGTTCCTGCTGGTGGTCTTCAGCATCCTGTTCTACGCGCTCAAGGTCGGCATCGCCGCCTGGGGTCACAAGGAACGCACGGATAAAGAAGCCCCCTTCCAGGCCCTGCCGGACGCCTGAATCGAGGAATGCAACGATGTTCAATGACTTGAGTCGCCTCGGTAAATACCTCGGTCAGGCCGCCCGCCTGATGGTCGGCATGCCCGACTACGACAACTACGTCGAGCACATGCAAAGCAAACACCCGGACAAGCCG
>NZ_JAKNQY010000077.1 GCF_024494355.1 Pseudomonas sp. Q11
CTCTCGGCCAGGGCCTTGACCACGATCAGCGCCAGCACCGCGAGGATGATGATCATGATCAGGAAGCAGCCGAACAGCGCGATGGTGCCGGGAACGCGGCCCATTTCTTCACGGACCATGTCGCCCAGGGAGCGACCGTTGCGACGGGTGGACAGGAACAGGACCATGAAGTCCTGCACGGCACCGGCCAGCACCACCCCGGCGATCAGCCAGAGCGTACCGGGCAGGTAGCCCATCTGCGCCGCCAATACCGGCCCGACCAGCGGCCCCGCACCGGCAATGGCCGCGAAGTGGTGGCCGAACAGGATGTGTTTGTTGGTCGGGACAAAGTCCAGGCCATCGTTGTTGAGCACGGCGGGGGTGGCCCGGCGCGCATCGAGTTGCATCACGTTATTGGCGATGAACAGGCTGTAGTAGCGGTAGGCGACCAGGTAGATGGCCACGGCTGCGACGACGATCCAGAGGGCGTTGATCG
>NZ_JAKNQY010000078.1 GCF_024494355.1 Pseudomonas sp. Q11
AACGAGGCCCAGTGCCGCACGCAGCGGGCCGCGCGCCCTGCCCCTTGCCATTCCCAGAAGAAACTCGCGCCGCCGGCCAGTTGCCGCTGCAGGATGACGTGCTGGTCGTCGTAGTCGTAGCGTTCGCTTTCGCCAGCGGCGTTGCTCGCTTCGATCAGTCGCCAGCGGGCGTCGTAGCGGTAAGCCATCAGCGTCTGTTCGGTGCGCCAGGCTTCGTCCAGGGTCAGGGCCGGGTGAAAGCTCTGGTAGTCGATGGCGACCAGGTGACGATTCTCGTAACGCAAGCGCAGGGCACGCCCGGCGCCGTTGTCCAGGCGGCTGATGTCGCCGTGGATGTTGCGTTGGATCGTCAGGCGGTTGGCGTAGCGGTCGCTGAGGGCGGTCAGATGGCCGTCGCGAAAGTGTAGGAAAGGCGCGTCTTCGCCGGGCTGGGCGATGATCAGTTCGTCCGGCTCGATCCCGAGGTAAATCGC
>NZ_JAKNQY010000079.1 GCF_024494355.1 Pseudomonas sp. Q11
CGAAGGGCCATCCATGGCCCAGCGCGGCTATCCCGGCATCCATGCCGGGATGCCCCCTGCGCAATACCTGCGTTCGGCCAGCGTGGTTAACGGGGCCCCCAGATCAAAATCAAAAGCGAGGCGGCCTTATAGCCGGCCTGTTTCCTGCGGCTGTACATCAATCAGACCCGTTTGAGCAGGACCTGTGGGAGCAGGACTTGTGGGAGCAAAGCTTGCTCGCGAAGAGGCCGACACATTCAACATCTTCATCAACTGAACCGCCGCCATCGCGAGCAAGCTTTGCTCCCACAGGATGAACGCGGTCATCAAAAAACAGGTCGGCTGTCAGGCCGCCTCGGTAAGCTTTTGATCTGAGGCACACCGAGCCTAGGTGAGGTGCCGAGTGGTGGGGCAATGTACGGGACAACCACATGGGTTACAAAAAAGTGCATTCACATAGGTGA
>NZ_JAKNQY010000007.1 GCF_024494355.1 Pseudomonas sp. Q11
TGGCCCTTCGCGGCGGGCCCACGGAGCAATGCCGGAGTGAGGGCACACCGAGCCTGGGCGAGGTGCCAAGTGGTGGGGCAAAGCGCTTTTGGTTACTTTTGGCGCTCTTCCAAAAGTGACCCGCCGTAAGGGCGGAACCCTAAGCAGCCGTTACCGCAGCAACGGATATGCACACTACCCGTCTGGAAAAAGGCGAGTAGATTTTTCAAAAAACAAAAAACAAAAAAACGGCGCTTTTCATTTCTGAAACAAGCGCCGTTTTTCCTAAGTGAACAGCATTACGCAAATATCGCGGGCTTTTCTGTATCTATCTGGCTGTGGCGTTGAAGATTACAAATCTTTAACGGTACGAACCTGATCCTTGTTCACGCGAGTCTCTTTACCGTCCAGTTGCTCGAATTCGTAGAAGCCGGTGTCTTCATCGTACTCGGGGGTGTCGACGGCCTGGATTTCGCGACCGTCATTCAAGGTAATCACTGTTGGCGATGCGCACCCGGCGAGAGTGGCGAGGCCCAGTGCGAGCATGAAAGTGGCGAGGGTCCGTTGAGTCATGGTGTTTCTCCGAAATAGGATTCTTCAAGTTACTGACCTTCAGACGTATACATCGCGCGCAAGTTCCTGGCTAGTGTCACTCTGACACACCTTTGTGTCCGCTGAGCAGTTCCGGCGTATTCAGATTTGCCAGGCGAATATCGTTTGCAGGGCATTGCAGGGCAATCGCATGCAGCGCCCGCATGATGCGACCCGGGCTGCGTTCGCCTTCGCTCCAGGCCTGTTCGAAGGCCGGTGCCAGAGCCACAGGAATGACGCACAGCAGCGGTTCCCAATGTTCACCATGACGTACCATCAGCGGTTTGTCGGGATGCTGGCTCGCCTGGCTGAGCATGCTGTCAAGCAGGCTGGCGTCGATTTGCGGTACATCACACGGCAGCACCAGCAGCGTTGGGTATCGTGCCACCTTGAGGCCCGCCCGGATGCCTGCCAACGGGCCGGGGAAGCCCTCTTCATCGTCATGCACCAATTGATCGGCATACAGCGCATAGCGTTCCGGGTTGCGGTTGCAGGAGATAATCAAGTCGTCGCTCAGCGCTCGGGTCCGTCTATGGAGATGGGCGATCAACGGTTCGCCCTGCCACTCCAGCAGGCCTTTGTCCTGCCCGCCCATGCGGTGTCCGCGCCCACCCGCCAGCAGCAGGATGGAGCATGATGGCAGGGAAGTGTTCGAGGTCATGGTGTATCTCCGCACGGGCGAAAAAATGAAGCGCTGTGATATAACACCGGGCTGTTTCCTCTACAACTGGACGAGCCTATGAAAGCCAAGGCTGATGTACCTTTCGTGCCGCTCAATATCGCGGTGCTGACAGTCAGTGATACCCGCACCTTTGAAACCGATACGTCCGGGCAGGTCTTTGTCGATCGGCTCACGGCGGCCGGTCACAACCTGGCGGCGCGAGTTCTGCTCAAAGATGATTTGTACAAGATCCGCGCGCAAGTCGCGAACTGGATAGCCGAGGACGTGGTGCAAGTGGTGCTGATTACGGGTGGCACGGGCTTCACGGGGCGCGATAGCACCCCCGAAGCTGTCGCGTGCCTGCTGGACAAGCAGGTCGACGGTTTCGGTGAGTTGTTTCGACAGATATCGGTGGCGGACATTGGCACTTCCACCGTTCAGTCGCGGGCGTTGGCAGGCCTGGCCAATGGCACGCTGGTTTGCTGTCTTCCTGGCTCTACCAACGCGGTTCGCACCGGTTGGGACGGGATCCTGGCCGAGCAACTGGATGCGCGGCATCGTCCGTGTAACTTCGTGGCCCATCTGAAAAAGGCGGCGCCTTGTGAATCCCGTGGGTAAACCGGGCAAGGCCGGCGCCTTGATGGCCGTGGAAGTGGCGTTGGAGCGTTTGCTCGCGATGGCGGCGGCCACGCCGATTACCCAGCGCGAGCGTTTGCCTTTGGCCGCGGCACAAGGCCGGGTGCTTGCAGAGGATGTGGTATCAACCCTTGATTTACCGCCATGGCCCAACAGCGCCATGGACGGCTACGCCTTGCGGCTGGCTGACTGCAAGGGTGAGCCTCTGGTGGTCAGCCAGCGGATTTTCGCCGGGCAGGCCCCGGAACCACTAGCCGCCGGGACTTGTGCACGGATCTTCACGGGAGCGCCAGTTCCTGCTGGCGCCGATTGCGTCGAAATGCAGGAAAACGCTGAGGTTGAAGCTGACCAGCGGATACGGTTCACCCGCCCCATGGTCAGCGGACAAAACATCCGCCCTCAGGGCCAGGAAACAACGATCGGGGAGCAGGTTCTCTCTTGCGGCACTCGCCTGGGCCCGATTGAGCTGGGGCTGGCGGCATCCCTGGGATGTGCGTCGCTGGAAGTGGTGCGCAAGGTGCGTGTTGCGGTCCTCTCCACCGGTGACGAGTTGGTTGAGCCAGGCCAGGCGCTAGGGCCTGGTCAGATCTATAACAGTAATCGCGTGCTGCTCTGTGGCTGGCTGCGGCGATTGGGCTGTGAAGTGGTCGACGCGGGTATTCTGCCCGACGACTTGCCAGCCACCCGCCAGCGTCTGGGTCAGCTGTCGGATGTCGACCTGATCCTGTCCACTGGAGGTGTCTCGGTGGGGGAGGCCGACTTCCTGGGTATTGCGTTGCGTGAAGAGGGTGAGCTGGCTCTTTGGAAGCTTGCCATCAAACCTGGGAAGCCTTTGACGTTCGGGCATTTCCGTGGCGTGCCCGTGATTGGCCTGCCTGGAAACCCGGCCTCGACACTGGTGACATTTGCACTGCTGGCTCGGCCGTACTTGTTACGACGTCAGGGTGTTAAGTCCGTGACGCCGCTCAAGTTCAAGGTGCCGGCCGGTTTCGTCTGGCCGAAGGCAGGCAGTCGCCGAGAATACTTGCGAGGCCGCATCGAGGACGGTCGGGCGATCATCTACCGGAATCAAAGCTCTGGTGTACTGCGTAGCGCGGCCTGGGCTGAAGGTCTGGTCGAAGTGCTCGAAGAGCGGACCCTTGTCGAGGGTGACGAAGTGGGGTTTATTCCCTTGAGCGAGGTCCTGGGCTAGCGCTGCAGCAGCGGGTGTTTTAGGCCCGAGTTGAGTGCTCGGGCTTCTACATCCAACCCATTCATCGCGAGAGCAGCATTACCAGTTGATCGAATCGACTGTTCGCAATCCAGCCCAGCAGGCCGATGACCACCGCCGCGGCGCCAGCCGAATAGGCGAGTCTGTGACGTATCACCTTCACATCGGTACGGATTTCATCCATGTCTTTGCGGATGTACTTAAGGTGGGTTTCCAGTTCAACGACGCGCGGTTCCAAATCAATTCCTCCAGCGAAATTACTGCAACTTTTGCATTCGTTTCGAGCGTCGGCCTGCTCGCTTCCAAATGATGCGAGCTGCCGCGGCGACAGCTTGTATTTATGGCTATACATGGGAGCTTTCATCCCTTTGGCCATAACTGTTCGAACCACTGTTCCGGCCCTTGCGGGCCGTGACGTATCCATCCATGGGTTAGGACATCCTTGTGTAATAAGCGTTTTAACGATCCAGCACAACAGAATGCCAAGGTGTCTCAATACCGGTGGAGGGTCAATTGAGCAGATTCGCCAGTTCTTGTAAGAAAATTCTTCGAGGAGAAGTATCGAGCGGGGCGAGCTGCTTGGCTGTTGTTCCCCATCGGCGGTGGGTCTTTTATTTAAATTGAATCAGCCTGGGCTTTTTCGGCCGTGTGAGTGGTCCCATTCCCTGTACCTTTCAACGATGGAGATGACGATGAGCAAAGGCAAGGCGCTGTTGATTTTGCATGGCAAACAAGCGCTCAACGAGGAGGTTCGCGCCGCCGTAATGCTCAAGCGCAAGCAGGGCTGGGATCTTGCGGTCCGGCTGACCTGGGAGGCCGGCGATGCCCAGCGATGTGTCGAGGAGGCGCTGGATGCCGGTTACACGAAGCTGATCGCCGGTGGCGGTGATGGGACCTTGCGTGATATCGCCGAGGCCATCGCGCGCAAGTCGAGCGACATCAGCCTGGTGTTGTTGCCGCTGGGCACGGCCAATGATTTTGCCCGGGCAGCCGGAATCCCGCTGGAGCCGGACCAGGCTCTGGACCTGCTGGATGTTGCGCCCCAGGCCATTGACCTGGGTGAAGTCAGCGGTCGGATTTTCCTGAACATGGCTACGGGTGGTTTCGGCAGTCAGGTGACGGCCAATACCTCCGAGGACCTTAAAAAGGTCTTGGGGGGCGCTGCTTACCTGTTCACCGGTTTATCGCGTTTCAGTGAGCTGAGTACGGCCTATGGAGAGCTACAGGGCCCCGATTTCCACTGGCAGGGCGATTTGTTGGCGCTGGGCATCGGCAATGGCCGGCAGGCAGGAGGCGGCCATGTGCTGTGCCCAGAGGCACTGGCCGATGATGGGTTGCTGGACATCAGCATCCTGCCAGCGCCTCAAGAAGTGGTCAGCACCTTGAGGGACCTGCTGGCCGGTGGCCTGGGCATCGACAACATGTTTGTGCGCGCCCGTTTGCCATGGGTGGAAATCAAGGTCGCCCAAGGCCTGGACATCAATCTTGATGGCGAACCGTTGCAGGTCGACAGTTTGCGTTTCACCGTATGTGCGAAGGCGCTGCGTGTGCACCTGCCATTGGGTTCGCCTCTGCTGGGCGGTTCGACGGCGCTCAATCGTCCAGGCTGATGATCTGCTCGCGCACGGCGAACAGCACCAGTCCGGCCACATCATGGATCTGCAGGCGCTTCATGATCTGTGCTCGATGGGTTTCAATGGTCTTGATGCTCAGGCTCAGGCCGTTGGCAATTTCCCGGGTGGACTTTCCGCGCACAATCAGTCGCAGGATCTCCAACTGGCGTGCCGTCAGGTTGTGGGTCTGACCCGGATCGGGTTGCGGCTTCTGGACGCGGGTCAATGCCTGGTTGATCACGGTATGGGCGATGGCTGGGCTCAGGTAGCGTTCGTTGTTGCGCAGCGCCTCCAGCGCGTGTTCCAGCTCGGTGGCCGTGGTGTCCTTGAGCAGATAGCCGTGGGCCCCCGATTCCAGCGCTTGCATGATCAACGCCGGATCGGTGTGCATCGACAGAATCAATACTTTGCTATGGGGGCGCACCCGTTTGAGCTGCCGCAACGCATCCAGGCCGTTGGTGTCTTTCATGGAGATGTCGAGCAAGACGATATCTGGCGCCAGCCGTTCTACCAGCTCCAGCAATTGCGCGCCGTCGCTGGCTTCTCCGACGACCGCATAGCCGGGGAGATCCATGACGAGGGCGCGCACGCCGGCCCTGATCAGCGAATGGTCATCTACCAGAAGCAAATTACAAGTCAATGGAGAACCTTATTCTTACTGGCCCGTTCCAGGGCACGAGGCGCCCAGGGAAAGCTTGCTTCGATGTGCGTGCCTTTGCCGGCCTCGCTGATGACTTTCAAGGTGCCGCCCAATTGTTCGACCCGCTCCGACATGCCGGCCATGCCGCGTTGTCCTTCGCGAGCGGGGTGGGAGGCCGGGACAAATCCACAGCCATCGTCGCTGATCAACAGTGTCAGGCCTTCGGGTAGCCGTTGCAGGCGCACCAGCAGATTTTTCGCCTGGGCATGACGCAAGATATTGGTAACAGCTTCCTGGGTGATTCGAAACGCGGCAACCGTCATCTCCTCCGGGATACCAGCCATGCGTTGCTGGCAGTCGAGACTCCATTTCACCTGGGTGTTAGCCAGCGTCTTGAGCAGGTGCGCACGCAGGCTGGCTTCAAGTCCCAGGCTGGTCAGTTGTCTTGGGTTGAGGATGGCTGATACGTCGCGAACCTTATTGAGGGTTTCGTCCAGTGTCTCGCAAAGGATCGTGCATTGGCCGTGCAGTTCTTCGGGCATCCGCCGCTTGAGCCATTCGCTTTGCAGCTTTGCCGCGGTCAGTAACTGGCCGATATCGTCGTGCAATTCGCGGCTGAGCCGATGGCGCTCGTTTTCCTGGACCTCGAGCAACCGATCGGCCAGCTCCTGAGGCTGGAACTTGATGGATTTGCGTGACAGGCGATGCTGGATCCAGACACAGGACATGGCCGCGATATTCAGCGCCAGCAGGCTCAACGGTACGGTATGGGCGAACAGGTAGGCCAGCAGGCCGCCGAGGGCCGAGCAGATGCACAACAATAACGTGAACCGGCGGGCATTTTCTCGAGAGGGTGGCCAGGTAATGATTGACTTGAGGCTGGCGTACATAACGGATGGAGCCAATGAATGTTCGCTGCGGGCAGGCCGGTCAGCGTATCTGACAGGCCGGGACGGGTAAACGTTTCAGGTCGAGGCGGCTTCGGCTGATGGCTTGATGCCGTTGCCCTGAACCGACTGACGCGGGAGATAGTACCACTTCATATTTCGTTGGTCGCGTTCAGGATGGGCGGCGTGAAAGTGCTATGTGCCAGGCGCGTCGGGCTGACTGCAATCATCGGCATCAAGCCTGTTTTTGCGAGTAGGGCACTAACGCCATGGGGCGCGAAGCGGGTAATGCCTGGTCGGGGCTCTGGCCCATCTGGAAGGCAAAGGCTTCGATCAGCGACGTCTGTTCGCTGCTGTCCAGGCCTAGTTGGCCGGTGGTGTGATCGACCAGTTCCAGTTGCCAGGCCATCAGCGTGAAGCAGTCCTTTAGAGCGCCCAGGGCTTGATCATGCAACTCAACATGACTTTGCGCGTGGCTGAGCAAGCCATGGATATGCAACGAAAATTCCGAAACAGCTTCCAGCGCCAGGGCATCGGCCTTGTTTGCCAACTTCAGCAGGGTGCTGAGCATGCAATCGATGGCGTCCTTGTCGTTGTTGATCAATTGCAGATGGTTCAGGCATTCCTCTGACTTGGCCAAAAGTGTTTCGGCCTCGATCAGAAATTCGGGAAGACGCTGACTCCAGTTCTTACGATCGTTCGGCATGCTTATCTCCACAACATCATGTCAGGCGAAATACAATCGCGTGTGGCGAACGGCTGGACCTCACGGCCGGCAACTAACGAAGACGCGCTGATACATCCTTGCCCTTGGGCAAAAGCGCGCTCGCAAACGATTGCACTGGCAGAATCGGCCAAAAGGCTGGAAGTCCGGTGTCCCGCAGTCGCGCACAAAAGCCTGACTCCATTCAGCAATGAGAATGGCGTCACATTAATGGCTATTGGATAGCGGGAATATCAGGTTGGTCCTGATTGTTCCTAGGGGAAACCCTTACGCAAGGGAACTTTGTGCGCAAACCGAGGTCGTGGTGCGCGGAGAGAGGGCGGATGAAATCCGTGAAGCCAGTAAAGCATGATGCTAATGTGACATCAATGCCCTGCGCGACATTTTATACAGGGGTCAAGATCCGGCCTGCACGGCCGATATCTCCTTTATGGATTCATCCGAACAAGCCCAGGAGTCATCGATGGCCGGCATTCTCGACACAGTAGATCAACGAACCCAACTGGTGGGTGAGAATCGCCTGGAAATTCTCATGTTTCGCCTGGCAGGGCGGCAGTTGTTCGCCATTAACGTATTCAAGGTCCAGGAAGTGCTGCAACTGCCGAAGTTGACGTTGATGCCGCAGCGCCATCCATTTGTGTGCGGCGTGGTCAATCTGCGGGGCCAGACGTTGCCGGTGATCGACCTGTCCCAGGCCATCGGGATGCGTCCGCTGGTGCCGGGCCCCAACAGCACCATTATCGTCACGGAATACAATCGTTCGGTTCAGGCGTTTCTGGTGGGCGGCGTGGACCGCATCGTCAACATGAACTGGGAAGCCATTTTGCCGCCCCCTACCAGCGCCGGACGCGAACACTACCTGACGGCCATCAGCAAAGTGGACGATCAGTTGGTGGAAATCATCGACGTGGAAAAAGTCCTGGCCGAAATCGTGCCGTACAACGCCAAGGTTTCCAGGGACAAGCTCGAAGACCCGGTGCTGGAGCGCGCCCGCGGACGAGAAGTGTTGCTGGTGGACGACTCCAATGTCGCGCTTTCGCAACTGCGCGACACCCTGGGGCAACTGGGTGTGAAAATGCACGTTGCCAGCGACGGCTTGAAAGCCCTGAACATGCTCAAGGCCTGGGCCGATTCCGGCGAAGTGATGACCGACAAATTGCTGATGATCTTCACTGACGCGGAAATGCCGGAGATGGACGGCTATCGCCTGACTACCGAGATCCGCAACGACCCGCGTCTGCGTGCGCTCTACGTGGTGCTGCACACCTCGCTGTCGGGCAGCTTCAACGATTCGATGGTCAAGAAGGTCGGCTGCGACAACTTCCTCTCCAAATTCCAGCCGGACAAGTTGGTTGATGTGGTGCGCCAGCGGCTGATGCTCGACTGAGGCCGATCATGGTTTGCTTCAACGGCTGGCTCGTATAAGGTGGCGTTTTTTCGTCTCCAGGAAAGTCGACCATGTTGCGGCTGAGCGCGCTGTATCGTTATCCGTTGAAGTCCGGCAAGGGGCAGCTCCTGCAGGGCATAGGCCTGGACAAGCTCGGCCTGGACGGTGACCGGCGCTGGATGCTGGTGGACGAGGGCAGCGGGCGTTTCCTGACCCAGCGCGCGGTGGCGAAGATGAGCCAGCTTTCGGCATTGTGGAACGAGGCAGGTGGTCTGACGCTCAGCGCACCGGGTTTCGATACCCTTGATGTACCGCTACCGCCTGCTGACGAAGAACAACGGCGCGGTGTGATCATTTGGCGCGACACCTTGCGCGTGCCGGATGCCGGTGACGAGGCGTCAGCCTGGGTCAGCGAGTTCATCGGCAAGCCCACTCGGCTGGTGCATGTGCCGGTAGAACTGGCGCGAACCACCGCCGCCGGTTACGGCAAGGATGACGACAAGGTTGCCTTCGCGGACGGTTTCCCATTGTTGCTGATCGGCCAGGGCTCCTTGCAGGACGTGTCTGATCGGGTCGGTCGCCCCTTGGAAATGCTGCGCTTTCGTCCCAATCTGGTGGTCGAAGGCAGCGAGGCGTTTGCCGAGGATGGCTGGAAGCGCATTCGTATTGGCGATGTGGACTTCCGGGTGGTCAAGCCCTGCTCGCGTTGCATCATGACCACGGTCGATCCGCAAACCGGCGAACGCGATCCGAACCGCGAACCCTTCGCCACGTTGCAGCAGTACCGCTCGACACCGGATGGCGCGATGTTCGGCCAGAACCTGGTCAATGACAGCAATGGTTGGCTTGAAGTGGGTATGCCGGTTGAAGTGCTCGAATAAACACCGCATTTGAAAAAGCAATGCCCGTGTCCACTGGACACGGGCATTTTTCATTACCCCGATGCCACAGGCTCAGCCGCGGTATTCACACAGGTAGGCGGTATCGACGGCGACTTTGAGCTGGAACTTGCTGTTGGCCGGTACATTGAACTGGTTGCCGGCCTCGAAGGTTTCCCAGTCGGTGCTGTCGGGCAGTTTCACGGTCAGGGCGCCGGAGACGACGTGCATGATTTCCCGCTGGGCCGTGCCGAACTCGTATTCGCCCGGAGCCATGACGCCGATGGTCGCAGGGCCTTCGGCAGTGCCGAAAGCGATCGACTTGACGGTACCGTCGAAGTACTCGTTGACTTTAAACATGGGCGATTCCTCGAAAAAAGGGGCTGCAAAAGGCCGGCCAGTATGCACAAGGCTTCAACGTTCGTCATCTGCCGCGCCGCAGTCATGGCGCGTGTTCAGCCTGGGAGTACCAGGGGTAATAACCGCGCTGTATTGCGCGCATCTTCCAGGGCGCGATGCTGTTGACCGCAGAATTGCAGGCCGGCCAGTTGCAGCGCTCCGTTGAGCCCCAGCGGTCGCTCCAGCCGGCGGGCCTTGGCGAAGCGCTGCTTGAGATTCATGTGCGGCACCTGGCCGAGGAAACTGTGCAGTGGCTGGTGTTGCCATTCCTGAAGCAATTGCTGACGGTCGTAATCGCCCCAACTGACCCAGCTTTCCAGGTTCGCGTGATACGGCGCCAGCCAGCGTTCGAACGCCGGCCAGACCTCGGCCAAGGGTGCGGCGCTGTCGATATTGGCCTGGGTGATGTGGGTCAGCTCGCGACAAAAAGATGTGAGCAAGGGACGCCTCAAGGGCCTTACAAAACGCTGGAAATGGTCCAGCTCGCGGCCGTCCCGATTCACCAGCGTGGCGCCGATTTCGATAATTTCCATTTCGGTAACCGGCCAACCACCTTCATCGGTGGTGGCCTCCAGATCAATCACCAGCCAGTGAGGCATCGCAGGGTTCCCGGTATCGGCGTGCTGATGGGATTGAGCGTAGTCAAACCCTGCGCATCCGCCTAGTGCGCTGTTTCAACCTGCAACAAAACCTGCCGGTTTTTCACCTGATCACCTTGCTTGACTTGCAATCTGCTGATCACCCCATCGATGCCCGCTTTGAGTGGGTGTTCCATTTTCATCGCCTCGAGCACCATCAGCAACTGCCCCTGGCGCACTGCAGTGCCTTCGCTGACCAGTACTTCGACGATAGCGCCGTCCATGGGCGCCTTGAGGGTCCCGTCGCTGGCGCTGGCCTTGGCTGTGATGGGGGCCTGGGTCCGATCTTGCAAATGCAGGCCGCCAGGGCGAGTGAACAGCCACAGGTCATTACCCTCGCGGCGCCAGGCATGATGTTGACGAATACCGTCGATCATCAGTGTTGCACCGCACTGGTCAACATCGAGCAACATCAGCTCGATCACACGCTCGGCTATCTGGATACGCAGCGTACCCCCGGATTCGACGGCCAGGGTCAGTGTCCAGTCGCGCTCGCCCAGACCGATGCGATAGCGCCGCGCCGCGCCGTTAGTGTTGCTCCATCCTGCCAGGTCGGGCGCATGACGTGCATGCATGGCCTGATAGAACGAGGCTGCGGCGATGGCGAGCTGCTCAGCCGAGGGGGCGTGGATCTGCAGGGCGGGATGATCGGCGCAGTGCTGCTTGATGAAACCGGTGCCGAAATCTCCATCAATAAATTGGGAATGCGCGAGCAGCCCCGCCAGCAAGCGCTGATTGCTTTGGACACCAAGCAGCACGCAATCCTCCACCGCGCGCAACAATTTGCGCCGGGCCTCTTCACGGGTGGCGCCGTGGGCGATGACTTTGCCCAGCATCGGGTCGTAGAAGGGGGTGATGGTCTGGCCTTCCAGCAGGCCGTGGTCGATGCGCAGGCTGTCCCGGGTGGGCGGTTCCCAGCCGATCAACCGTCCGGTCTGAGGCAGAAAATCCTCGGTGGGGTCTTCGGCGTAAAGCCGCGCTTGTATGGCGTGACCGTTGAGCTGTATCTGGTCCTGGCGCAGGGGCAGCGGCAGCCCGGCGGCTACATCCAGTTGCCAGGCCACCAGGTCCAGGCCGGTAATCATCTCGGTGACCGGATGTTCGACCTGCAGGCGCGTGTTCATCTCCAGAAAGTAAAAACCGCCGTCCGGGGCGAGCAAAAACTCCACGGTCCCGGCGCCCACATAATTGACCGCGCGACCCGCCTTGAGCGCGGCGTCACCCATGGCCTGGCGCAGATTGGCGGTCATGACCGGGCAGGGCGCTTCTTCAATGATCTTCTGGTGACGTCGCTGGATCGAGCAGTCCCGTTCGCCCAAATGGACAAGATTGCCGTGGTGATCACCGAAAACCTGGATTTCCACATGCCGAGGATTGATCAATGCCTGTTCGAGGATCAATTCATCGTTACCAAAACCATGCAGTGCCTCGGAGCGTGCGGTGCGCAACTGTTCCAGCAGGTCTTCAGCCCGCCAAACCAGGCGCATGCCTCGGCCCCCACCGCCGGCGCTGGCCTTGATCATCAACGGATAGCCGATGCGCTCGGCTTCAAGGCGTAAGGTGTTGTCGTCCTGATCCGAGCCTTGGTAGCCGGCGATGCACGGTACGCCGGCGGCAATCATGGCGATTTTTGCGCGGCGTTTGCTGCCCATCAGGTCGATGGCGTCGGGGCTCGGGCCGATGAACACGATACCGGCCTCCTCGCAGGCCCTGGCAAACCCGGCGTTTTCCGAAAGGAAACCGTAACCGGGGTGGATCGCATCGGCGCCCGTGCGCCGGGCTGCATCGAGAATGGCCGGCTGATTGAGGTAGGACTGCTGCACCGGTGCCGCACCGATGAGTACCGCTTCATCGGCCATGCGCACGTGCAGCGCGGCGGCGTCGGCTTCGCTGAACACCGCCACGGTGCGATAGCCCAGGGCCTGGGCGGTGCGCTGGATCCGGCAGGCGATTTCACCGCGATTGGCGATGAGGATCTTGCTGAAGGCGGGCATGGTGGTCATTCCTGGGTTTTCCCGGTGGCTGTCAGGGCCTCATCGCGAGCAAGCTTTGCTCCCACAGATGAACGTGTTGCAACTCCACTGTGGGAGCAAAGCTTGCTCGCGATGGCGGCCTGGCAGGCGATGCATTCACTTTTTCTTCCCCGGCAAAATGCCCATGAGTTTGCAGATGATGCCGAGCATGATCTCGTCCGCACCGGCGCCAATGGACACCAGTCGCACGTCGCGATACGCCCGCGCCACCGGGTTGTCCCACATGAAACCCATGCCGCCCCAATATTGCAGGCAGCTGTCGGTGACTTCCCGGGCCAGGCGCCCGGCCTTGAGCTTGGCCATGGACGCCAGCCGCGTTACATCCTGGCCGTTGATGTACTGCTCGGTGGCCTGGTAGACCAGTGCTCGCAGGCATTCGATTTCGCTGGCCAGTTCCGCCAGGCGAAAGTGGATCACCTGGTTGTCGATCAGAGCGGTGCCGAAGGTCTTGCGGTCCTTGCAGTACGCGATGGTGCTGTCGATGCAGTGCTCCATGCCCTTGAGCATGTTCGCGGCGCCGAACAGTCGTTCTTCCTGAAATTGCACCATCTGCATCATGAACCCGGCGCCTTCCTGGCCAATGCGATTGCGTTGCGGCACCCGTACGTCGTCAAAGAATACCTGGGCGGTTTCCGAACTGCGCATGCCGAGCTTGTCCAGATGCCCGCCGAGGCTGATACCAGGGCTGTTCATCGGCACCATGATCAGTGATTTGTTGATGTGGGGCTTGTCGTCCGAAGTGTTGACCAGCAGGCACATGAAATCGGCGCTCGGTGAATTGGTGATCCACATCTTGCTGCCGTTGATGATGTAGTCATCGCCATCCTTGCGGGCTGTGGTCTTGAGCCCGGCGACATCGGAGCCGGCCCCGACCTCCGAGACGCCGATGCAACCTACCTGCTCACCGCTGATGGCCGGGCGCAAGAACGCTTCACGCAACTCATCGGAGCCGAAACGCGCCAGGGCCGGGGTGCACATGTCGGTCTGCACGCCGATGGACATCGGCACGCCGCCGCAATGAATGGTGCCGAACTCCTCGGCGGCGACGATCGAATAGCTGTAGTCCAGGCCCATGCCGCCGAATTGTTCCGGCTTGGATATACCCAGCAATCCCAGTTCACCGGCCTTGCGGAACACCTCGTGGATGGGAAATCGTCCGGCCTTTTCCCATTCGTCGACGTAGGGGTTGATGTGGTGGTCGACAAACTGGCGAACGGTGCGCCGCAGAGCTTCGTGTTCCTGGGTGAAGATCATTTTTTATTGTTCTCCTGTGGGCAGCGGTCAAAAGTCCTTCACCCGTTCAAAAACGGGCCACACCGAAGCTGTTGGGTTGCAGCGGTCGAAGCTCAGCCTCGTGGCAGATATCCAGCAGGTAGCCTAGCAACGTGCGCGTGTCCCGCGGGTCGATGAGCCCGTCATCCCAGAGGTTGGCGCTGCCGTATAGCGCAGTGGACTGACTGTCGAGTGTCTGTGCGGTGGTTTGTTCGAGCAGGTCCAGCATCTTCGGGTCGGGGGTGAGGCCGTTTTTGATCTGCGTGGCCTGCGTGATGATGCGCAGAACCTTGCCGGCCTGGGCACCGCCCATCACCGCCGTATGGCTGTTGGGCCAGGCGAAAATGAAGCGAGGATCCAGCCCCCGGCCGCACATGGCGTAATTGCCGGCGCCGTAGGAACCGCCCACCACGACTGTCAGCTTGGGCACCCGGGCGTTGGCGACGGCCTGGATCATCTTCGCCCCGTGTTTGATCACGCCTTGTTGTTCCGACTCGGTGCCGACCATGAATCCGGTGGTGTTGTGCAGGAACAGCAGCGGTGTACGGCTTTGATCGCACAGCTGGATGAACTGCGCGGCTTTGCTCGCACCTTTGGGCGTGATCGGGCCATTGTTGCCGATCAGGCCACAGGCATGGCCACGAATGCGCAGGTGGCCACAAATCGTCTGTTGATCGAACTCGCTTTTGAATTCCAGGAAGTCCGAACCGTCGGCGAGGCGGGCGATGATTTCCCGCACGTCATAGGGTTTTTTCGGGTCGTCGGGGATCAACCCCAGCAACTCATCGACTGGGTAGCGCGGCTCTTGCCAGGTCCGCTCAGGCTGAGGCGACGGTTGCTCGTTCCAGGACATCAGGCTGACGATCTCCCGGGCCAGGCGTATGCCATCGGCGTCATTCTCGGCCAGATATTCGGCGGTGCCCGTCACCTGCGCATGCATTTGCGCACCGCCCAGTTCCTCTTCGGTGGCGACTTCGCCAGTGGCGGCCTTGAGCAGCGGTGGCCCGGCCAGAAACAGCCGTGCTTTGTCGCGCACCACCACCACGTAATCCGAGAGCCCCGGCTGGTAGGCCCCGCCCGCGGTGGCCGAGCCATGCACCACGGTGATCTGCGGCAAGCCCATGGCCGACATCCGCGCCTGATTGGCGAAGCTGCGCGCACCTTCGACAAAAATCTGCGCGGCATAATTGAGGTTGGCGCCACCGCTTTCGGCCAAGGTGATGACCGGCAGTTTGTTCTCCATGGCGATCTGTTGCAGACGCAGGGTCTTGTTCAAGCCGCTGGGGGAGATGGTCCCGCCTTTGATCGCGCTGTTGTTCGCCACCACTAACACCCGCGCGCCGGACACGTAGCCGATTCCCGCGATCAAGCCGCCACCGGCCTGGCTGCCGTCCTTGTCGTCATGGAGTTTGTAGCCGGCCAGGCTCGCCAGTTCCAGGAACGGCGCGCCGGGGTCCAGCAGCAGATTCAGACGCTCGCGTGGCAGCAGTTGGCCGCGTTGATCGAATTTGGCCTGGGCTTGGGTGGCTTTCTCCAGCACCGTCTGTTCGATCTGGCGCAGGTGTGCCACGCCAGCCAGCATCGCGGCGCGGTTGCGGGCGAAGTCGGTGCTGTGAGTGTCAAGGTGCGATTCGATGACTGGCATGGGTGTTCCTTGTGCTCGAACCGAACGCCAGGGCGATCGTTCTTTAATTGACCTGATCGGCGATGCTTTGTGGCACCGGTATCTGGATCTCCAGCAATTGCTGAGCGAACGCCTTGCCCTGCGGGTCGATGCGCAGGCTGGCGACGCCACCGCCGCCAAGGGCATTTTCCAGTACGAAGTTCAGGCTGTGGGTGCCCGGCAGATACCAGCGTTCGACGCGCCCCAGCAGTGGGTCGAGCACATGACTCATCCAGTCGACCAGCACCTGGGGCGTCAGCGCCTCGGCGATCCACGGCAAGTATTCGGGAGCCCGGGCGATTACACCGATGTTGCTGTGGTTGCCCTTGTCGCCGGAGCGCGCCACTGCCAGTTTGACCAATGGCACGCTGGCGTCAGCCCGGCCTTGGGGTTTGGGCAGGTCGGGAGCGACGGGCAAGTCGCGGGTTTGCAGCGCTTTGACGGCGGGCAGCAGGCAAGGATGCCGCTGCCCATCGTGTTCGATTTCGAGACGGCAGGTGGACTTGTCGATCAGGAACGAGAACAGGCGAATCAGCGGATACACCGTCGGACGACCGCCCAGCAGCCCCGTCAGCCCAGGGGCCATGCCGGTGGCGGCCGGGGCGATCTCCCTGGAAAACAGGATCAGCGCCTGTCTGTCGGGGTGGCGTACTGCCAATTTGATCACCACTTCGCGGCTGTCCTGGCGTTGGCCGTGCGGCCCGTAAGTGGCTTCGCTGCCCAGAAGCTCGATGTTCACCTCGCTGTAGGGCGCCCAGCCGCGCAGGCTGAACATCTGCGAAGTCCTGGCGATGATTGCCTCGCTGACCCGTTCGGCCTTGGCTACCGCATCGACGCCGGCGATCAGGCACAGGGCGGTGCAACGAAAACCGTCGGCCCAGGTGGCGCAGACCTTGTATTGATCAGTGGGCGGCAGGCCCTTGGCACCTTGGACGCGCACGGCGTGTTTGCCTTGCTGGATCAACCTGACCTGGCTGAAGTCGCAGATCACGTCCGGCAGGAGATAGCCTTGGGGGTCGCCGATTTCATAGAGCAGTTGTTCGCCGACCGTCAGCGGCGTGACCAGCCCGCCGGTGCCCTCGGCCTTGGTGACGATGAACTTGCCATCGGCGCTGACTTCAACGATGGGAAAACCGATGTGCTCGTAATCCGCTACCTGCCGCCAGTCGGTGAAATTCCCGCCCGTGCATTGGGCACCGCACTCAATGAGGTGGCCGGCCAATGCGGCCTGGGCCAGTTTGTCGTAGTCGTGCCAGGCCCAGCCAAACTCATGCACCAGGGCCGCGCTGACCACGGCGCTGTCGACCACCCGGCCAGTGATCACGATGTCGGCTCCCAGGCGCAAGGCCTCGACAATGCCGGGGGCACCCAGGTAAGCGTTGGTGGACACGCACATCGCTGGCAGGGGCGCGCCACTGAACATCTCGGCGATGCCCTGCTTGGCGAGCCGTTTGAATTGCGGTTGCAGGTCGTCCCCCAGCAGCACCGCGACCTTCAAGGGCACGCCGGCCTTGTCGCAGGCCGCTTGCACAGCGGCGGCGCAGGCCTGGGGGTTGACCCCGCCGGCATTGCTGATGACGCGGATCCCGCGTTCATGCAAACGATGAAGCTGCGGCGTGAGCACTTCGATGAAGTCCGTGGCATAGCCGCCCAGAGGGTCTTTCATGCGCGCCCCGGCCATGATCGACATCGTGACCTCGGCCAGGTAATCGAACACCAGGTAGTCCAGTTCGGCGCCTTCGACCAGTTGCGCCGCAGCGGTACAGGTATCGCCCCAAAAGGCGCTGGCGCAACCGATACGTATCGTTTTTGGCATGGCGCTCCCTCCGGCCGACGTCGCCCGAGACTACCAAGCAAGCGCTTGGTTTGTAAACGACCGCCGGTTCTTCGATCCAAGCGCTTGCTTGGGTGCCCCGGCCAGCTTAAATTGCCCGCGCCACCTCGCCGGTTCCGCAAGCGTGGCCCCACGTTGATCGATCGACTGTAGGAGAGAATGGGTGGATGAGCAAAAAGCCCTGAACGTGATGCGTGAGCTGGTCGATAACGGGCAACTGACCGATCCGGACAGCGCTCGCGGCAAACTGCTCCAGACCGCCGCCCATCTGTTTCGCAACAAAGGGTTCGAGCGCACCACGGTGCGCGACCTGGCGAGCGCGGTGGGCATTCAGTCGGGCAGCATCTTTCATCATTTCAAAAGCAAGGACGAGATCCTGCGGGCGGTGATGGAAGAGACCATTCGCTACAATACGGCGTTGATGCGCGCGGCGCTGGCCGAGGCCGATAGCGTGCGCGAGCGGGTGCTGGCGCTGATCCGCTGCGAATTGCAGTCGATCATGGGCGGCAGCGGCGAGGCCATGGCGGTGCTGGTCTACGAATGGCGTTCGTTGTCCGAGCAAGGGCAAAGACAGGTGCTGGCTTTGCGTGATATTTATGAGGCGCTATGGCTCGAGGTTCTTGGGCAGGCCAAGGACGCTGGGTATATTCGCGGCGACGTGTTCATCACCCGTCGCTTCCTGACGGGCGCCTTGTCCTGGACCACTACCTGGTTTCGCGCCGAGGGCAGCCTGAGTCTCGATGAATTGGCCGAGGAAGCGTTGATTCTGGTGTTGGAAGAAAAATAAAAAGGGGCAGCAATGCCGTGGCCGCGCGGCGGGCCAGGTGTGATATGCATTGAAATGCCTGGTGATTAACGGATGAACAATTTTCTGGGGAGTGAGGTGTCTTGACGTTTTCGACGATGGGAATAGCCTCGCGTGTCTTGCTGGCCGCGTTTGTCGCAGTGTTCGTACTGCCGGCAACGGCTGCGCAATTGGTCCGTATAGGCGCCGCGCATTTTCCACCCTATACGGTGCGTCCTGAAAATGGCGCGGATACCGGTTTACTGCCGCAGTTGGTCGAAGCCTTGAACCGGTCCCAAAGCGACTATCAATTCGTGCTGGTTCCGACGTCGATTCCACGCCGCTTCAATGATTTCAAGCAAGGCCGGGTCGATATGGCCATTTTCGAGAACCCGGACTGGGGCTGGAAGGATGTGCCTCATACCGCGGTAGACATGGGCCTGGAGGATGCGGAAATCTTCGTTGCCCAGACTCAACCGGATCGTCAGCAAGACTATTTCTCTGATCTGAGGGGCAAGCGCCTGGCCCTGTTCAACGGCTACCACTACGCCTTTGCCGAATTCAACGCCGACCCCAAGTTCCTGACCGGCCAATACAATGCCACGCTGACGTATTCCCATGACAGCAACCTGCTGATGGTATTGCGCGGGCGTGCGGACATCGCGCTGGTCACCCGTTCGTACCTCATCGATTACGTGCTGCGCAATCCTGACGTCGACCCTCAACTGCTGATATCCGAACGTATCGATCAGATCTACCACCATTTCGCGCTGATCCGGCCCAAAGCGCCGATCTCCGGCGAAGCGTTCGCGCGGTTGCTGCAAAAGCTGCGGGACGACGGTCAGATGCTGGCGATTTTCAAGCCCTACCAGATACAACTGGTGCCCACGCACGATCATTGAGCGGGACACTAAATTTTCCCGCCTGGCTCACGTCACACGTTGACTACCGACGACTACGTGAGCCCCGCCCATGTCCAACCTCAAGCACCCGACGACGCTGCCTTTGCCCGGCGGTGGCCGTCTCGGCGCCGATGAAACCGAACGCCACCTGAGCCTGCTGCTTGAGGGTGCGCCGCTGATCCGGCTGCGCCTGGAGCGTGGCACCGAGCTGCATGTGCATTTGCAGGAAATCAACGATCGATCCGTTGGCCCGGCGCTTTGGGCAGCCTGCTATTGGTTGTTCGCCCGCGACCCTGAATGCCGGTGCTTGACCTGGCATCTGACCGAGCGCCCCGGTGAAGCCTTGCTCAGCGGACTGCTGAGGCCCAGCGAGTGTGTCGACGAGTACATCTGCGAGCGCACTATGTTCTGGCAATTGCCGCAACCCTGGCTGGGGGAATCGTTCAACGGCAGCTACCCGCAACAGATGATCATCACCGATGGCAAGCGTCATCCGCGCCGGCCCATGAAGCCGCGAGGCGAGGTGTATCGGCGCTTCGATGCGCGCCTGGGGGCTTGGGTGTCCTTGCGCACCCTGGAAATCGAACAGGACCTGACGCGCTTCAACCGCTGGCAGAACAGCCCTCGAGTGGCGAGTTTCTGGCAGGAGGAGGGCAGCCTGGAACAGCATCGCGAGTATCTGAGCAAACTGCAACGCGATCCCCGGGTGCTGACCTTGATTGGTTGTTTCGACGATCAGCCCTTCGCCTATTTCGAAGCCTATTGGGCCAAGGAAGATCGGATCGCGCCGTTCTATGACGCGCACAATTATGATCGCGGCATTCACATGCTGGTGGGCGAAGAGCAACACCGCGGCCCGCACAAGGTGGCGAGCTGGCTGTCGGCGCTGGTGCATTACCTGTTTCTCGACGACCCGCGCACCCAGCGGGTGGTGGCCGAACCCCGGGCCGACAACACCCGGATGATCGGTCATCTGCACAACCAGTGTTTTCACTGCGAAAAGGAATTCGATTTCCCCCACAAGCGCGCGGCGCTGATGATTCTGGGGCGCGAGCGATTTTTTGACCGGTGTGGGTTGATGTGAGGTTGTAAGCCCCTAGGGCCCCATCGCGAGCAGGCTCGCTCCCACAGGGATTGCGCGCAACACAGACTTTGTGAGCACGCAGATCCATTGTGGGAGCGAGCCTGCTCGCGATGAGGCCCGAAAAATCACTGCAAAATCACCGCCGGGCGAACGTATCCCCGCGAACCCCCGAGACCTTGCGGCAATGCACCAGGGCGTCGCGGATCATGAAGTTCACCAGGGTCGGCGAGACGCCCAGTTCCTTGGCGATATCTTTCTGTGGCACGCCGTGCAGGCGGTACATCTCGAAGGCATAACGGGTGCGGCTGGGCAGTTCGGTGAGCGCGTCGGCGATGTGCTCCAGCGTCGAGAAATTGATGTGTGACGTTTCTGGCGACGCACCCTGGATCACCACATTCAAACCTTCCTCTTCCGGCCCCGAGTATTTCTGTTCCAGCGCCTGCTTGCGGTAATGGTCGATCGCCAGGTTGCGCACGATCTGAAACAGGTAACTGAGTTGAGCCTTGAAGGACGAGGTGATCTGGGGCGCCGATTGCAGCCTGAAAAATGCATCTTGCACCACGTCTTCTGCCCGGGACCGGCAACCGGTGATTCGTGCTGCGATCTTGACCAGGATCATCCGGTTATCGACGAATGCCTGAAGTAGCGGTGAGTCGCACCTGCTTGTGGATACTTGTTCCGTCATGGAATTCACCTTGCTGCAAAAAGTTAGCAGGACGAAGGATTTGCCCGACTCGTCCTACATATCGAGCGACAAATTAGGATGAATGATAATGATTGTCAATTGAGAAGAAGAATTATTGATATTGAAAAGTCCAGCGTGAGAACTGCGACCCGTTGCCGCGGTGGTCTGCCTTCCGGTGGGCCTGGAACAAGAGGTTGCTGACTAATTATTTGCCGGTGGTATCCGTTCTCAGGGATGAAGGTTTCGGGCCGCAGTCCCGATGCCATACCGCATTCCGCAGGCCACCAGATACCATTAGCAAGCCGCATTCAGGCAGGAAACCTCATGACCGACGCGTTCGAACTCCCCAGCACCCTGGCTCATGCCCTTCAGCGCCGCGCCGCGTTGTCGCCGGACCGTGTGGCCTTGCGCTTCCTTGCCGACGTCCCGGAGCAAAGTGTTGTACTGAGTTATCGCGACCTGGACCTGCGTGCCCGGACCATCGCCGCCGCCTTGCAGGCCGAAGCGACGTTCGGCGACCGTGCGGTATTGCTGTTTCCCAGTGGCCCGGACTACGTCGCGGCGTTTTTTGGCTGCCTTTACGCGGGTGTGATCGCGGTGCCGGCCTATCCGCCGGAGTCCGCCCGTCGCCATCACCAGGAACGCCTGCTGTCGATCATCGCCGATGCCGAACCGCGCCTGCTGCTCACCCGCAGCGATCTGCGCGAGCCGCTGCAAGCCATCGAGTCGGCCCCGCCCGTGCTGTGCGTCGATACCCTTGATCCGGTCCGCGCCGGGCAATGGGTGCAGCCGAACCTGCAGGACCATGACATCGCTTTCCTGCAATACACCTCCGGCTCCACCGCATTGCCCAAGGGGGTGCAAGTGAGCCATGGCAACCTGGTGGCCAACGAATTGTTGATCCGTCAAGGCTTCGGCATCGATCTGAACCCTGACGATGTCATCGTCAGCTGGCTGCCGCTGTACCACGACATGGGCCTGATCGGCGGCCTGTTGCAGCCGGTTTTCAGCGGGGTGCCCTGCGTGCTGATGTCGCCCGCGTACTTTCTGGCCCGGCCGTTGCGCTGGCTGGAAGCGATCAGCGAATACGGCGGCACCATCAGCGGCGGCCCGGATTTCGCCTATCGGCTGTGCAGCGAGCGGGTCAGTGAATCGGCGCTCAAACGCCTCGACCTGAGCGGCTGGCGCGTGGCGTATTCAGGCTCCGAGCCGATCCGTCTCGACAGCCTGGAACGCTTTGCCGAGAAATTCGCGCCGTGCGGCTTCACGCCGGACAGTTTCATGGCCTCCTATGGCCTGGCCGAAGCCACCTTGTTTGTCGCTGGCACGCCGCGCAATCAAGGCATTCCGTCGTTGCGGATGGACGACACGGCACTGGCGCAGCACCGTGCCGAGCCAGGGCAGGGCAGTACGGTGATGAGTTGCGGCGTGAGCCAGCCCGGGCATGCGGTGCTGATTGTCGAGCCCAACACGTTGCAGCCGCTGACTGACAACCGGATCGGCGAAGTCTGGGCCAGCGGGCCGAGCATTGCGCATGGCTACTGGCGAAACCCTGAGGCCAGCGCCAAGACATTCGTCCAGCACGCTGGCCATACCTGGCTGCGCACCGGCGACTTGGGTTTCCTGCGTGACGGTGAGCTGTTCATTACCGGCCGCCTGAAAGACCTGTTGATCGTGCGCGGTCATAACCTCTACCCCCAGGACATCGAGCAAACCATCGAGCGGGAAGTGGAAGTGGTGCGCAAAGGCCGGGTGGCGGCGTTCGCGGTCAACGATGGCGGCGAGGAAGGTATCGGCATCGCGGCGGAAATCAGCCGCAGTGTGCAGAAGATCCTGCCACCTGAAGCGTTGATCAAAGCCATTCGCCAGGCAGTGGCCGAAGCCTGTCAGCAAGCGCCGAGCGTGGTGGTGTTGCTCAATCCGGGCGCGTTACCCAAGACCTCCAGCGGCAAGTTGCAACGCTCGGCGTGCCGGACCCGATTGGTCGACGGCAGTCTCGACAGTTATGCGCTGTTCCCGTCAATCGAGGTTGAAGCAGGCCCTGAAGCCCGCTCGTCATCGCCGTTGCAAACATTGATCGGCCAGGTCTGGTGCGAGCAGTTGCAGATTGAACAGGTCCATGGCGACGATCATTTCTTCCTGTTGGGCGGTAACTCCATCGCCGCCACTCAAGTGGTCGCGCGCCTGCAAGAAAGGTTGGGGCTGGCGCTGAATCTGCGCTTGTTGTTTGAAGCGCCGACCCTCGCAGGGTTCACGGCAGCGGTGAGCAATCAGCAGCAGGCAAGTGCCGAGGCCCAAGGCGTGATCAGCCCATTGCCGCGCCACGAAGCATTGCCACAATCCCTTGCCCAGAATCGTTTGTGGATCACCTGGCAACTGAATCCGGCGAGCCGCGCCTACAACATCCCATGCGGCTTGCACCTGCGCGGTGAGTTGGACGAAGACGCACTAAGGGCCAGTTTCCAGCAACTGCTCGAACGCCACGAAACCCTGCGCACACGATTTCTGGAGCGCGATGGTATTGCTCTGCAACAGATCGATCCGGCCGGTGAGCTCAAGCTGCGAGTGATCGACCTCAGCGACCTGCCCGCCGACCAGCGCGAAGTCCGGGCGCGGCAGATGCGTGACGACGAAGCGGCGCTGCTGTTCGATTTGCAGAAGGGGCCACTGTGGCGGGTCACCTTGCTGCGTCTCGATGAGGGTGACCATCAATTGTGGGTCACGCTGCACCACATCATCGCCGACGGCTGGTCGATGAGCGTGCTGATCGATGAGTTCTCGCGGTTGTACGCTGCTGCATGCCAAGGGCAGGTCGCCGCACTGGCGCCGTTGCCGTTGCAGTACGCCGACTACGGCAGCTGGCAGCGCCAGTGGTTGGCTCAAGGGGAGGCCGAGCGGCAACTGACGTACTGGAAACAGCAACTGGGCGACGAACATCCGACCCTGGCCCTGAACACGGACCATCCCCGCAGCGCTCAGCACCAGCGCAGCGCCGCCCGCCATAGTCTGCGTCTGGACAAAGGCCTCGGCGATGCCTTGCGTCGAGTGGCCCAGGCCCACGATGCAACCCCCTTCATGCTGTTGCTGGCGGCCTTCCAGGCGCTGTTGCAGCGTTACACCGGCCAGTCCGACATCCGCATCGGCGTGCCCAACGCCAACCGTCCACGCCTGGAGACCCAGGGGCTGATCGGCTTTTTCATCAATACCCAGGTGCTGCGCGGGCAGGTCGATTCGCGCCAGTCGTTCGCCGCGTTGCTGGCCCAGGCCCGGGAAACCACGCTGGGCGCCCAGGCCCATCAGGACCTGCCGTTCGAACAACTGCTCGAAGCGTTCCCTCAGGCGCGCGAGCAAGGTCTGTTCCAGGTGATGTTCAACCATCAACAGCGAGACCTGAGCGCCCTGCGTCGTTTGCCGGGGTTGGCGGCAGACGAGTTGCCGTGGCACAGCCGCGAAGCCAAGTTCGACTTGCAACTGCACAGCGAAGAGGAGCGCAACGGCCGGCTGACGCTGTCGTTCGACTATGCCGACGAACTGTTCGAGGCGGCGACCATCGCGCGGTTGGCGGTGCATTACTGCAACCTGTTGCACGCAGTCTGTGCCGATCCGCAGCAGGCCATCGGCGATGTGCCGTTGTTGAGCGCCGATGAATACACCCAACAGCACCAGTGGGGCGCGGCCCCGTGCGCGCCAGCCCGCCAATGGCTGCCGGAACTGCTGAACGAGCAGGCCCGGCGCACGCCGCAACGCACTGCGCTGCTGTGGGACGATGGCCGCCTGGATTACGCCGAGCTGCACACCCAGGCCAATCGCCTGGCCCATTACCTGCGCGACAAAGGTGTCGGTCCGGACGTGTGTGTGGCGATTGCCGCCGAGCGTTCGCCGCAGTTGCTCATCGGTGTGCTGGCGATCCTCAAGGCCGGCGGCGCCTATGTGCCGCTGGATGCCGATTACCCGGCCGAGCGCCTGGCCTACATGCTCAAGGACAGCGGCGTCGATCTGTTGCTGAGCCAAACTGCATTGCTTGAACGCTTGCCCCTCTGCGAGGGCGTCAGCGTCATCGCCATGGATGCGTTGCACCTGGAGCAATGGCCGAGTAACCCGCCGGGCTTGCACCTGGATGGCGATCACCTGGCCTACGTGATTTACACGTCCGGCTCTACCGGCCAACCCAAAGGCGTCGGCAACACCCATGCCGCCCTGGCCGAGCGCCTGCAATGGATGCAGGACACTTACGGGCTGGACGAAACCGATGTGCTGATGCAAAAGGCGCCGATCAGTTTCGACGTGTCGGTATGGGAGTGTTTCTGGCCGCTGATCACCGGCAGCCAACTGGTTCTGGCCGGCCCAGGCGAACACCGTGACCCGCACCGCATCGCGCAGTTGGTCCAACAATTTGGCGTGACCACGCTGCACTTCGTGCCGCCGCTGCTCAGCCTGTTTATCGACGAGCCCCTGAGCGCCCGCTGCACCAGCCTGCGCCGGGTATTCTGTGGCGGTGAGGCCTTGCCGGCCGAACTGCGCAACCGCGTGCTGGCGCAGCTGCCGTCGGCGCAATTGCACAACCGGTATGGCCCGACCGAAACCGCCATCAACGTCACCCACTGGCATTGCAGCGTCGCCGACGGTGAGCGCTCGCCCATCGGTCGGCCGCTGGGCAATGTGTTGTGCCGCGTACTCGACAGTGAACTCAATCCGGTGCCCGCCGGTGTGCCGGGCGAATTGTGTATCGGCGGCCTGGGGCTGGCTCGGGGTTACCTCGGGCGTCCGGGGTTGAGCGCCGAGCGCTTTATCGCCGACCCGCTGGGCGTGGCGGGCACGCGGTTGTATCGCACCGGTGACCGGGCGCGCTGGAGCGCCGATGGCGTGATCGAATACCTCGGCCGTCTCGACCAACAGATCAAGCTGCGCGGCTTCAGGGTCGAACCGCAGGAAATCGAAGCGCGACTGCTGGCCCAGGACGGCGTGGCGCAAGTGGCGGTGCTGGTACGCAAGACCTCGGCCGGCCCGCAACTGATTGGCTATTACACCGCTTGCGATGTCGCGCAAGATCAGGACCGCCAAAACGCCCGACTCCACGCCGCCCTGGCCGCCGAACTGCCGGACTACATGGTGCCCGCGCAATTGCTGCGCCTGGACGCCATGCCGCTGAGCCCCAGCGGCAAACTCGACCGCCGTGCCTTGTCCGAACCGCAATGGCAAGTGCGTGAACATGTCGAACCGGTCAGTGCCCTTGAGCAGCAAGTCGCTGGCATCTGGCGCGACGTGCTGGGGCTCGACCGCATCGGTCTGCGGGACGACTTTTTTGCCCTGGGCGGCCATTCGTTGCTGGCGACCCAGATCATTTCCCGCACCCGCCAGGCCTGCGACATCGAGCTGCCGTTGCGCACCTTGTTCGAGGCCAGTGAGCTGGGCGCGTTCGCCGAACAGGTGCGCTTGATAAAGGCCCGCGGCCAGACCAACCGGCAACCGCCGATCGAGAAAGCCGATCGCAGCCAACCGGTGCCGTTGTCTTATTCCCAGCAGCGCATGTGGTTCCTCTGGCAAATGGAACCCGACAGCCCGGCCTACAACGTCGGCGGCATGGCGCGGTTGCGTGGGGTGCTGGATGTCGGGCGTTTCGAAGCGGCGTTGCAGGCGTTGGTCCTGCGTCATGAAACCCTGCGCACCACCTTCCCCAGTGTCGATGGCGTGCCCCGGCAACAAGTGCGTGCCAACACCGGCCTGCGCATGGGCTGGCAAGATTTCTCAAGGCTGGCTGTCGATATTCGCCAACAGCGGGTGCAGCAGTTGGCCGACAGCGAAGCCCACAAACCCTTCGACCTGGAGACCGGGCCTTTGCTGCGGGTTTGTCTGGTCAAGACCGCCGAGCAGGAACATTACCTGGTGCTGACCCTGCACCACATCGTCACCGAAGGCTGGGCAATGGATATTTTCGCCCGGGAACTGAGCGCGCTGTACGAAGCCTTTATCGACGACCGCGAATCGCCGCTGGAACCCTTGCCGGTGCAATACCTGGACTACAGCGTCTGGCAGCGCCAGTGGCTGGAGTCTGGCGAGCGCCAACGGCAACTGGACTACTGGACCGCGCAACTGGGTCGCGAGCACCCGTTGCTGGAATTGCCGGGCGACCGTCCGCGTCCGCCGGTGCAAAGCCATCGCGGTGAATTGTTCCGATTCGACCTCAGTGATGAACTGGCCGCCCGGGTCCGCGCTTTCAACGCGCAACAGGGCTTGACCCTGTTCATGACCATGACCGCCGCCCTGGCCGTGCTGCTTTATCGCTACAGCGGCCAGACCGACCTGCGCATCGGCGCGCCAGTGGCCAACCGCATCCGTCCGGAAAGCGAAGGGCTGATCGGTGCGTTCCTCAACACCCAGGTGCTGCGCTGCCAGCTCAATGGGCAGATGTCAGTGGCTGAGTTGTTCGAGCAGGTGCGCCACACCGTGATCGAAGGTCAGTCCCATCAGGACTTGCCGTTCGACCATCTGGTCGAAGCCCTGCAACCACCGCGCAGTGCCGCGTATAACCCGCTGTTCCAAGTGATGTGCAATGTGCAGCGCTGGGAGTTCCAGCAGAGCCGCACGCTGGCCGGGATGAGCGTCGAATACCTGGCCAATGACGCCCGGGCCACCAAGTTCGACCTGAACCTGGAAGTCACTGATCTGGACCATCGCTTGGGTTGCTGCCTGACCTACAGCACCGACCTGTTTGACGAACCGCGCATCGCCCGCATGGCCGGGCACTGGCGCAATCTGCTGGAGGCACTGCTGGCCGATCCGACCCAACGACTGAGCGAGTTGCCGTTGCTCGATGCCCGCGAGCAGCAACAGATGCTCGACAGCCTGGGCGTCGAACCTGGCGAACACCGCCTGGATCAATGCATCCATCAACTGTTCAGCGAACAGGCCCTGGCCCGCCCCGACGCACCGGCCCTGACCTTTGCCGGGCGGACCCTGACTTACGCCGAACTCGAACGCCGTGCCAACCGCCTGGCCTGGAGGCTGCGCGAGCGCGGCGTCGGGCCGCAGGTGCGGGTGGGCCTGGCCCTGGAGCGGTCGCTGGAGATGGTCGTTGGCCTGTTGGCGATCCTCAAGGCCGGCGGCGCCTATGTACCGCTGGACCCGGAGTACCCGCTGGACCGTTTGCATTACATGATCGAAGACAGTGGCCTCGGTCTGCTGCTCAGCGACCGGGCGATGTTCCAGGCCTTGGGCCCATTGCCGGCCGGTGTGGGGGGCTGGTGTCTTGAAGACGATAGCGCGGCCCTGGCCGGCTACCCGGACCAGGCACCGCCGCTGATCAACCTGCCGCAGCATCAGGCCTACCTGATCTACACTTCCGGCTCCACCGGCAAGCCCAAGGGCGTGGTGGTGTCCCACGGTGAAATCGCCATGCACTGCCAGGCAGTGATCCAGCGTTTCGGCATGCGTCCGGACGATTGCGAGCTGCATTTCTATTCCATCAACTTCGACGCCGCCACCGAGCGCCTGCTGGTGCCGCTGCTCAGCGGCGCCCAGGTGGTGCTGCGCGCACAAGGGCAGTGGGACGCCGAACAGATCTGCGGGCTGATTCGCGAGCAGCGCGTCAACATCCTCGGCTTCACCCCCAGCTACGGCAGCCAGTTGGCGCAATGGCTGGCGACCCAGGGACAAACCCTGCCGGTGCGCATGTGCATCACCGGTGGCGAAGCCCTGACCGGCGAGCATTTGCAACGCATCCGGGTGGCGTTCAAGCCGAGCCTGTTCTTCAACGCCTATGGCCCGACCGAAACGGTGGTCATGCCGCTGGCGAGCCTGGCCCCTGAGCAACTGGAGGAGGGCGCGGCCAGTGTGCCGATTGGCAGCGTGATCGGCGCCCGGGTGGCCTACATCCTCGATGCCGACCTGGCCCTGGTGCCCCAAGGCGCCACCGGGGAGTTATACGTCGGCGGCGCGGGATTGGCCCAGGGCTATCACCAGCGTCCGGGCATGACCGCCGAACGTTTCGTCGCCGATCCGTTTGCCGCCGATGGCGGACGGCTGTACCGTACCGGCGACCTGGTGCGCCAGCGCGTCGATGGTCAGGTGGAATATCTGGGGCGGGTCGACCATCAGGTGAAGATCCGCGGTTTCCGCATCGAACTGGGGGAAATCGAAACCCGTCTGCTGGAACATGACGCCGTGCGCGAGGCGGTGGTACTGGCGCTCGATATGCCCGGCGGCAAGCAACTGGCCGGCTACCTGGTGACCGACGTCGTCGAACAGGACACCGAGCAACAAGCGGCCCTGCGCGAAGCGCTGAAGAGTCACCTAAAAGCCCAACTGCCGGACTACATGGTGCCCACTCACCTGACCTTGCTGGCGAGCATGCCGCTGACCGCCAATGGCAAGCTCGACCGCCGTGCCTTGCCGATGCCGGATCCGGAACTCAATCGCCAGCATTACCTGGCACCGAGCAATGCCCTGGAGCAGACCCTGGCGGCGATCTGGTGCGAGGTACTGAACGTGAAGCAGGTCGGCCTGAACGACAACTTTTTCGAGCTGGGTGGCGACTCGATCCTGTCCATCCAGGTCGTCAGCCGAGCCCGGCAACAGGGCATTCACTTCACGCCCCGCGACCTGTTCCAGCACCAGACCGTGCAGTCTCTGGCCAGTATTGCCAGCCACAGTCAGCCGGTGAG
Source organism: Pseudomonas sp. Q11 (assembly GCF_024494355.1). Lineage (GTDB taxonomy): Bacteria > Pseudomonadota > Gammaproteobacteria > Pseudomonadales > Pseudomonadaceae > Aquipseudomonas > Aquipseudomonas hefeiensis. Next base: position 29,161 of record NZ_JAKNQY010000007.1, read on the forward strand.
CGCCGAGCAGGGGCTGCTCGCCGGTGAGTCGGCGCTGACGCCGATCCAGCATTGGTTCTTCGATAGCCGGATTGCCAACCGTCACCACTGGAACCAGGCGTTGTTGCTGGAACCGGCCATTACCCTGCAACCGCAAGCGCTGGAACAGGCACTGCGTAGCGTTCTCCAGCAGCACGATGCGTTACGCCTGGGCTTTGCCGAAACCGCCGGGCGCTGGCGCGCGGAGCACTGGCCATTGCCCGACGCGGCGCTGTTGCGGCAGGTGGACGCGGAGAGTGAACAGGCCTGTGAAACGGTGTTTGCCCAGACGCAGCGCAGTCTGAATCTGTCGAGCGGGCCTTTGTTGCGCGCGGTGCTGGCGCAGTTACCCGATGGCCGACAACGACTGCTGATCGTGATCCATCATCTGGTCGTCGATGGCGTGTCGTGGCGGGTGTTGATGGATGACCTGCAAACGGTCTACCGCCAGATCAGCACCGGGCAAACCGCACACCTGCCGGCCAAGACCAGCCCGTTCCGGGATTGGGCCGCGCGCTTGCAAGCCTACGCCGGCAGCGAGTCCCTGCGCGAAGAACTGAGTTGGTGGCAAGCGCGGTTGAGCGGCCCGGAGGTGGCGCTGCCCTGCGCCCGTCCTGACGGCGGGCTTGAGGAGCGTCACGCCGAAACCGTCAGCGTGCGGCTGGACGCCGAGCGCACCGGGCAACTGCTGCAACAGGCCCCGCGCGCCTACCGCACCCAGGTCAATGACCTGCTGCTCACCGCCCTGGCCCGGGTGCTGTGTCGCTGGAGCGGCCATGAGTCGGCGCTGATCCAGCTCGAAGGGCACGGCCGCGAGGCGTTGTTCGATGACATCGACCTGACCCGCACGGTGGGTTGGTTCACCAGCGTTTATCCGCTGCGCCTGAGCCCGTCAGGTGAGGACTTCAGCACCTCGATCAAGGCCATCAAGGAGCAACTGCGCGCGGTGCCCCACAAGGGCCTCGGTTACGGCGTGCTGCGTTACCTGGCTGACGCCGCGACGCGTCAGGCGATGGTTGGCCTGCCGCAAGCGGCCATCACTTTCAACTACCTGGGGCAGCTCGATCAGACCCTGGGCCACGACGCGCTGTTCCAGCCGCTGGACGCTGCGTTGGGCGCGATCCACGACCCCGACGCGCCGCTGCCCAATGAGCTGAGTGTCGACAGTCAGGTCAGCGGCGGTGAGTTGGTGCTGCGCTGGACGTTCAGCAGTGAGCGGCACGACCGCCAGGCCATCGCTGCGCTGGCCGATGCCTACCTCAATGAGCTGCTGGGCCTCATCGAACATTGCCTGACGGACACGGCGGGCGGCCTGACGCCTTCGGACTTCCCCTTGGCGAAACTGACCCAGGCCCAGCTCGACAGCCTGCCGGTGCCGGCCGCGCAGATCGAAGACGTCTACCCGCTGACACCGATGCAGGAGGGCATGCTGCTGCACACATTGCTGGAGCCGGGCACGGGCCTGTACTACATGCAGGACCGCTACCGCATCAACAGTGAACTGGATCCGCAACGTTTCGCTCAAGCCTGGCAAGCCGTGATCGCGCGTCACGAAGCCTTGCGCGCGTCGTTCTGCTGGAATGTCGGCGAAGAGATGCTGCAAATCATCCACAAGCCCGGCAGCACGCCAGTGGATTATCTGGACTGGTGTGAAGTGCCCGAAGACCAGCAGGACGCCAAACTCCAGGCGTTGCTCAAGCGCGAGCGCGAGGCCGGTTTCGATCTGTTGAACCAGGCCCCGTTCCACCTGCGGCTGATTCGGGTTGGCGCGGCGCGTTACTGGTTCATGATGAGCAACCACCACATCCTGATCGATGCCTGGTGCCGTTCGTTGCTGATGGAGGACTTCTTCGAGATCTACACCGCCCTTGGCGAACACCGCGAGCCGCGACTGGTCGTGCCGCCGCGTTATCGCGACTACATCGGCTGGTTGCAACACCAGAGTCTGGCCGAAGCGCGGCAGTGGTGGACGCGCAACCTGCAAGGTTTCGAACGGACCACGCCGATTCCCGCCGACCGGCCGTTGCTGCGCGAACACGCCGGTGACAGTGGCGGCATGATTGTCGGCGACTGCTACACCCGCCTCGATGTTCGCGACGGTGCCCGGCTGCGGGAACTGGCCCAGGCTCATCAACTGACGGTCAACACCTTCGCCCAGGCCGCGTGGGCGCTGGTGCTGCGGCGGGTGAGCGGCGATCGGGACGTGCTGTTCGGCGTTACCGTGGCCGGGCGTCCGGTGGAACTGCCGCACATGCAACGCACCGTCGGCCTGTTCATCAACAGCATCGCCTTGCGAGTGCGGATGCCCGACGATCATCAGCGTTGCAGTGTGCGCCAATGGCTCAGTGAATTGCTCGACAGCAACATGCAATTGCGCGAGTACGAATACCTGCCGTTGGTGAGCCTCCAGGAAGTCAGCGAACTGCCCAAGGGCCAACCGTTGTTCGACAGTCTGTTCGTGTTTGAGAACGCCCCGGTGGAAGTTTCGGTGCTCGATCGCGCCCAAAGCCTCAACGCCACCTCGGACTCGGGCCGCACCCACACCAACTTCCCGCTCACGGCGGTCTGCTACCCGGGGGATGACCTGGGGCTGCATCTGTCCTACGACCAGCGTTACTTCGATGAATCCACTGTCCAGGGCTTGCTGGGTGAGTTTAAGCGCTTGCTGCTGGCGCTGATGGACGGTTTGCACGGTGACATGGCCGAGCTGCCGCTGCTGGGTGCCGAGGAACAGGACTTCCTGATCGACGGCTGCAACCAGAGCGAGCGTGCCCATGCGCTGGAGCAAAGTTACGTCGAGCTGTTCGAGGCCCGGGTCGCGGCCCATCCGCAACGGGTGGCCGCCACCTGCCTGGACAGGACGTACAGCTATGCCGAGTTGAATGCATGCAGCAACCGCCTCGGCCATGCCTTGATCGCCTCCGGCGTCGGTCTCGATCAACCGGTGGCGCTGCTGGCCGAGCGCGACCTGGACCTGCTGGGCATGATCATCGGCAGCTTCAAGGCCGGTGCCGGTTACCTGCCGCTGGACCCGGGACTGCCGAGTCAGCGTCTGAGCCGCATCATTGAGCTGAGCCGCACGCCGCTGCTGGTCTGCACCCAGGCCTGTCATGCCCAGGCGCTGGCGCTGCTGGACGAATTCGCCTGTTCCGGGCGGCCGAAGTTGCTGGTGTGGGAAAGCGTCCAGGCCAGCGATGTTTCGCTGCACAACCCCGGCATCTACAGCGGCCCGGACAACCTGGCGTACGTGATCTACACCTCGGGCTCCACCGGGTTGCCCAAAGGCGTCATGGTGGAACAACGCGGCATGCTCAACAACCAGCTCAGCAAGGTGCCGTACCTGGCCTTGAGCGAGACTGACGTGATCGCCCAGACCGCCTCCCAGAGTTTCGACATTTCCGTGTGGCAGTTCCTCGCCGCGCCGTTGTTCGGCGCTCGGGTGGACATCGTACCCAACGTCATCGCCCACGACCCGCAAGGGCTGCTCGAGCATGTGCAACGCCAGGCAATCACGGTGCTGGAAAGCGTGCCGTCACTGATCCAGGGCATGCTTGCCCAGGAACGTATCGGCCTGGACGGCCTGCGCTGGATGCTGCCCACCGGTGAAGCGATGCCACCGCAGCTGGCCCATCAATGGTTATTGCGTTACCCGGACATTGGCCTGGTAAACGCCTATGGCCCGGCGGAATGCTCCGATGACGTGGCGTTCTTCCGGGTCGACATGGCCTCGACCGATGGCAGCTACCTGCCGATTGGTACGCCCACCGACAACAACCGTTTGTACTTGCTCGATGGTGCGCTGGACCTGGTGCCGCTGGGTGCTGTGGGCGAGTTGTGCGTGGCGGGCACCGGGGTAGGGCGCGGTTATGTCAGTGACCCCTTGCGCACAGCTCCGGTATTTGTGCCCAACCCGTTTGGTGCGCCAGGGGAGCGCTTGTACCGCACTGGCGACCTGGCGCGGCGTCGCCGCGACGGCGTGCTGGAGCACGTCGGACGCATCGATCATCAGGTGAAGATTCGTGGTTATCGTATCGAACTGGGGGAAATCGAAGCGCGGTTGCATGAGCAGCCCGAGGTGCGCGATGGGGCGGTTGGGGTGCAGGAAGGCGCCAATGGCAAGCATCTGGTGGGTTATCTGGTCGCGGCCGACTCGGCACTGAAGCCGACCGAGCGCCTGGAGCGCATCAAGCAACGCCTGCGGGCCGAACTGCCGGAATACATGGTGCCGCTGCACTGGCTGTGGCTTGACCGCTTGCCCCTCAACGCCAACGGCAAACTCGACCGCAAGGCCTTGCCGGCCCTGGAATTCGGCCAGTTGCAAAGCCAGGACTACCAGGCGCCAGGCAATGAGCTGGAGCAGACCCTGGCGGACATCTGGGCCCAGGTGCTCAAGGTCGAGCGGGTGGGTGTACGAGACAATTTCTTCGAACTGGGCGGCCATTCGTTACTGGCAACGCAAATCGCCTCGCGGGTGCAAAAGGCCCTGCAACGCAACGTGCCGCTGCGGGCGATGTTCGAGTGCAGCACGGTGCAGGAACTGGCCGACTACATCGACGGGCTGGCGGCGAGCGAAATCACTGAGGAGAAGGTGGATCGGTTGAATGATTTGATGGCGCAGTTGGAAGGGTTGTAGTTCTGCGGCGTCTATAGAGGCCCCATCGCGGGCAAGCCTTGCTCCCACAGGGATTAGCTGTGAACAGCGCATCTGTGCAAGAGCAAAAATCCTGTGGGAGCAAGGCTTGCCCGCGATGGCGTCATTACTAAACCGCAAAGCCCAGGATTGACGCCTCGCCCTGCACAGCTCAGTCTCCCCAAGGCTTTTTTTCCCCACTCAATCAAAGAGGTCGCCAATGCCTTTTGTAACCCTTGACGGACAACCCCTCCACTATCTGGACCAAGGCCAGGGCCCGGTGGTGCTGCTGGGCAGCAGTTACCTGTGGGACCACACCATGTGGGCACCGCAGATCGAGGCATTGTCCCGGCATTACCGGGTGATCGCCCTGGATTTGTGGGGCCACGGCCAGTCCGGGCGTTTGCCTGAGGGCATGACGTCACTGGACGACCTGGCCCGCCAGGCACTGGCGTTGATGGACCATCTGGACGTCGATTGCTTCAGCCTGGTAGGGCTTTCGGTGGGCGGGATGTGGGGCGCACGGCTGGCGCTGATGGCGCCCAAGCGGCTCGAGGCGTTGGTGCTGATGGACACTTACGTGGGGGTCGAGCCTGAGCCGACTCGCCAGTATTACTTCTCGTTATTCGACACAATCCAAGCCAGCGGCAGCATCCCCGAGCCGTTGCTGGACATTGTCGTGCCGATCTTTTTCCGGCCGGGCATTGACCCGCAGTCACCACTCTACCAGCAGTTTCGCGCCACACTGGCCGCACTGCCGACCGAGCGGCTGCGCGACAGCATCGTGCCGCTGGGGCGGATCATTTTTGGTCGTGACGATATCCTGCCGCGCCTGCCTGGGCTGAATGCCAGGCGTACGCTGGTGATGTGCGGCGACCAGGACAAACCGCGACCACCGTCCGAGGCAATGGAAATGGCTGAGCTGATCGGGTGCCCGCATCTGCTGATTCCAGAGGCGGGGCATATTTCCAACCTGGAAAACCCGGAATTCGTGACCCAGGCCTTGCTGGAGTTTTTGCGCAGTTGACCTGACGCCATCGCGAGCAGGCTCGCTCCCACATTTTGATCTGTGCCTGACGCTGATTTTTGCCGTCGCCACACATCCCCTGTGGGAGCGAGCCTGCTCGCGATGAGGCCCTCTGAGTCGATGTCACTTCGGCCCGAGAATCTTCACCAGCTTGTCCGGCGACGGCGCGCCTTGCTGCTGTTGCAGTTCGCCCTTGTCATCCAGGTAGAAAATCGCCGGGGTGGCGGACAGTTCCAGCTCTTCCATCAATTGCAGGTTGGCGTCCAGTTTTGCCTGGATGGCCGGCGGTATGTTTTTGAGGGGTTTGAGCGCGCTGCCCTTGCCGGCTTTCTCATGGTTTTCCAAGGCTTTCTCAGGATCCTTGGCCGCCAGTAATGCGGCGGATTTTCCTGGGCTGTCTTCGCGGATGATGCCCACCATGATGTGGCGCAATTGCACCTTGCCGGCCTTGACCCATGGCCGTGCCTGTTCCCAGAACATGTTGCAGTACGGGCAGTTCGGGTCACTGAACAGGTAGACGGTGCGCGGCGCGTCCTTGCTGCCGTCGGCGATCCAGTTACTTGTTTCCATCTTCCCCCAGATGGCCTTGGCCATCGGTGCATAGACGAGCTTTTGCAGCGGTTCGGCGCTCAGGTCCTTGCCGTCGGCGTCGTACAAGTTGCCCAGTAAAACGTGCTGGCCATCGGGTGTCAGGTACAGCGCCATCCCACGATTCTGGTATTGCGCCGCATAACCGCGCAACCCGTCCGGTGCGTCGAAAGTGCCGACGATTTTCGCGCCTTTCGCTTCGATCTTCTTGATGGCCGCAGGCAGTTCTTCGGCCTGCAGCAGCGGTGCCTGCGACAGCGCGGCGGCGACGGCCAGGGTCAGCAGGTGGCGGAGGCGGGACATAGCGGTTTCCTTGTGGCGGGGTGGGACGCCGTGGTCGAACCCGGCGTTTCAAAGTTTTCCAGGGCGCGGGCCAGGCTCGCTTCCGACAACTCGCCCAGGTGACTGCCCAGCAGGCGGCCATCGGCACTGTAGAACAGCGTCGTGGGCAGGGCCATTGAACCAACGGCTTGACCGAGCCGCCCACTGCCATCAAACAGTACGTTGTCCAGGCTCAAACCCTGGGTGGCAAGGAAAGTGCTGACGCTTTGCATGCTTTCGGCCTGGTTGACGAACAGGAACGTCAGGTCCGGGCGCTGCTGCTGGGCCTCTTCCAGTACGGGCATTTCGCGCCGGCAGGGCGGGCACCAGGTGGCCCAGAGGTTGATCACCAGGGGGCCGCCCTGGTAGTCGGTGAGTTTCACCGTCTCGCCGTCGGCGTTGCGCAGGTTGATTTCCGGCATCCGGGTGCCTTGTTCATAGATCGTCAACGACATAGTCGCCACCAACCAGAACAGCAGGCCGCTGCCAACGCCGAAACCCAATGGTCGGCGCAAGGCAGGTCGCTGTCGGCTCCACAGCAATGCGCCAATCACCAGCGCGACGATCCCCGGCCAGGCCAGGAAACCGCCGTCGCGCAGGTCGACGATCTGCCACAGGTCATCCTGGTAATGGGTCCAATAGGCGGCGACAAACCCGATCCGCGCGGCCAGAATCCCCAGCAAGAACAGCACGAACAGTACCGATTCAGGGTTCTCGCCACCGCGCTTGGCTACTCGCCAGCCGACAAAGGTGGCCAGGGCCAGCGCGCTGATCAGCAACAAATGGTTAAGCGCAATGGCAAAAGTGCCCAGGGTAAACGTCAGCATCAGCGTGCATTCCGGGTGATGTTCCAGCGCTCCAGGAATTCCTTGGCATTGACTTCCCCGGTGATCCGCTGGCTGCGCCGCTCTTGACCGTCGGCGCCAATCCACAGCAGGCTCGGTGGCCCCGGCACTTGATAGCGGCCCAGCAGTTCACGACTGGCGGCATTGTCGGCGGTGACGTCCAGACGCACCAGGCGTACGTCTTTCAAGGCGTCCAGCACTTCGGCGCGGCCGAACACCTGTTTTTCCATGATCTTGCAGGACACGCACCAGTCGGCGTAGTAGTCCAGCATGACCCATTGGCCCTGGGCCTTGGCCGCATCCAGTTCCCGTTGCAGCGCGGCAGGCTCGTTGACCGTGATAAAGGCATCATGGGCGCTGACGGCCGAGCTTTCCGAGGTGCCGGCATAGACCTCCAGGGGCTGGAAGAAATCATCGCCGCCACCCGCCGCGCCGATCACCAGCAGGCTGCCCCACAGGCCGAACAGCAGCGACGCGCTGCCGCACACATAGGCTGTGCGACCGAAACCTTCGGTCTGGCGCCAGGCGCTATAGGCGGCAATCAGCAGCAGCGTGCCCCACAGGCCGATCCACAGCGAGCCGTCAATGACCGGGCGAATCATCAGGATCGCGGTGCCCAGGAACAGAAAGCCGAACACGCCCTTGAGCACATTCATCCAGGCGCCGGGCTTGGGCAGGAAACGATTGCCCACGGTCACCAATAGCAACAGCGGCAGGCCAATGCCGACGCCCATGGCGAAGAGGATCAGCCCGCCGTGTAACGCATTGCCGCTCTGGGCGATGTACAGCAGCGCACCGGCCAGCGGGGCGGTCATGCACGGGCCCACCAACAGGCCGGACAAGGCTCCGAGAATGCCGGCGCCCACCAGGCTGCCGCCGCGGCGCTGGCGTCCGGCGCTTTCCAGGCGGTCGCGCAGGGCGGCGGGCAGCTGCAGTTCGAAGAAACCGAACATGGGTAGCGCCAGCACCACGAATATCGCCGCGAAAGTGCCCAGCAGCCACGGTTGCTGCAGCAGGGCCTGAAGGTTGGCCCCCAGCAGCGCGGCGATTACGCCCATGGCGGCATACACCAGGGCCATGCTGATCACGTAGCTGATGGCCAAGGCCAATCCACGCCGGGGACCGGCGCCGCTGCCCACCACCACCCCGGCCAGGATCGGCAGCATGGGCAGTGAGCACGGCGTAAACGCCAATAACAGGCCCAGGCCAAAGAACACCAGCAGGCTCCAGCCCAAGGCCCGTTGTTGCAGGCCGCTGGCCAGGGCCTGGTCCGGCGCCTCACCATTGGCGACCGCCGGTGCATCGCCACCGAGGTCCACCACCTGGGTCTGCGGCGGATAGCACAGGCCCGCGTCGGCGCAGCCCTGGAAACCGACCTTGATCTTGCCGGTGGCGCCGGCGGGAATCTTCAGTTCCAGCGCCTGGCGATACACCTGTTGATCGCCGAAAAACTCGTCGCTGTGGGCTTCACCTTCCGGCAACTGCGGCTTCTGCGCCTGGGCAAGACCATCGAATTTGAGTCGCTGCTGATACAGGTAGTAGCCGTCGGCAATCTGCCAGAACAACTGGGTTTCACCGGAGTCCAGGCGTTCGGAGGTAAACACGAAGGCCTTTTCAACCGGCAGGAAATCGGTTTTGGTCTCGAAGGGATTGGCGGCCTGGGCCAGGCCCGAGATCAGCAGCAGCCACAGCAAAAACAATCGACGCATGGATAAAGCCTTAGAACGGAGCAAGTGGAATGCACGATGGCGACTGGCGATTAACCGTCGATTAACCCGGCGACGATCGGCAGGTAGCAATGATCGCCCATGTTTGCCGTACTCGTCGCATAATGTCGGCTTAATCGGCCGGCGGCCTAATGTACCTTTTTCCACGGGGCTTACCATGCACGTACTGGTCTGCGAAGACGATGAGTTGATCGCCAGCGGGATCGTCGCCGGTCTCACGGCCCAGGGCCTGACCGTCGAGCACGTCGCCACGGCCTCGGCGGCGCGGGCGATAGTCGGTGTGGCCAGGTTCGATGTCATGGTGCTGGACCTGGGGCTGCCCGACGAGGATGGCCTCAAATTACTGCGCCAATTGCGCCAGCAAGGCCTGGAGATACCGGTGCTGATCCTCACCGCTCGGGATTCGGTGACCGACCGGGTCGACGGCTTGCAGGCCGGTGCCGATGATTATTTGCTCAAGCCCTTCGATCTGCGTGAACTCGCAGCGCGCCTGCACACCTTGCTGCGGCGTGTGGCGGGGCGCAGCGTCAACCTGATCGAGCATGGCCGTCTGACTTACGACCCCAGCAGCCGGGAAACCACCCTGGGCGGACAGCCGGTGGACCTTTCCCGGCGTGAACAGTCACTGCTGCAGGCGCTATTGCACAGCCGCGGTCGGGTCCTGTCCACCGAGCAACTCAAGGACAGCGTCTACGGGTTCAACGACGAACTGGAAAGCAACGCCCTCAACGTCCATATCCATCACCTGCGGCGCAAGCTCGGCAATGGCATTGTCGAGACGGTCCGCGGGCTGGGTTATCGGCTGGGGCCGGCCGATGACGGGGAGTCTTCCAAGTGATGAGCCTGCGATTGCGTCTGAGCCTGACCCTCGGCGCGGCCTTCGCCCTGATCTGGGCCCTGGCGGCGGCGTGGATGCTCAGTGATCTGCGCAACCAGATGATGTTTTCCCTGGACCAACGTCTGGTGGCTTCGGCGCGGATGGTGGCCGGGCTGCTGGAACAGATGCCGCCATTGCCCAGCAAGGGAGAAGGCACGCACCTGAGAACCGAGCAGTTGAGCATCCCGGGGGGCATGGCCTGCCAGGTCAGTTCCTTGCGGGGGGAGATCCTGGCGCGCAGCCATGGCACCCCGGACCAAACCCTGGAAGCCGAGAAGCTGGGCTTTCACGACCAGATGATCGACGGCGCGCCCTGGCGCAGTTTTACCCTGGCTCGGGGGGATTTGCGCATCACCACCGCCGACCGCCAGATCGAACGCGAAGCCTTGAACATGTCGGTGCTGCTGGCGGCCTCGGTGCCGGTCGGCGTGGCGCTGCTGGGCTGCCTGTGTCTGTTGTGGCTGGGCATCGGCCAGGGTCTGGCACCGCTCAATCGCATGCGCGATGCGTTGATGCGACGCAATGCCGACTCCCTGGAGCCTTTGCAGATCCATCCGCTGCCCAGCGAACTGCGGCCGTTGCTGGAGACCCAGAACCAGTTGTTCCTGCGTATCGGCAAGACCATTGAACGTGAGCGCCGGCTGACCGGCGACGCCGCCCATGAGCTGCGCAGCCCATTGACGGCCATCAAGACTCACCTGCAAGTGGCGCGCATGACCGAGGGCGTCGCCCGCGATCAGTCCCTGGCCCGGGCCGAGGAGGGCGCCGACCGCTTGCACCGCACCCTCGAACAGTTATTGTTGCTGGCCCGGGTCGAGGGCAGCCTGTCGTTCGACGATGGCGTGCAGTGCAACGCCGAGCAAGTGGCGCGACTGGCGATCCAGGATGCGACCGGCGGCGCTCCCCAGCGGATCAAGCTGCACCTGGCACCAGAGGTGTCCGACGCGCCGGTGCAGATGCCGGCGGTGCTTTCCATCGCTGCCTTGCGCAATCTGCTGGACAACGCCTTGCGTCACACGCCGGACGATACCGAGGTGCAATTGAGCCTGGAAATGATTGGCCAGCGCGTGCGCTTTCAGGTTCGCGATCATGGTCCCGGCATTGACGCCGACGACATCCAGTACCTGACCCAGCGTTTCTGGCGCAACGGCCAGAGCACCGGCTGCGGGCTGGGGTTGGCGATCGTCCAGGCGATCGTCCAGCGTTGCGGTTGCGGTCTGCATTTCAACAGTCGTCCGGACGGATTGCGGGTTGAATTGACGATGCCGGTGAGGGCCCGCTAGCGGGCAGCTACAAGCTACAAGCTGGACCGCTTGAAGCTTGAAGCTTGAAGCTTGAAGCTACAACTTCCCATTGGCGCGCCCACCTCATCCGGGTCTATGTTTTTTTCAGCTCGACTCAAGGACTGAGGAAAACCGTGCCATGGAACCACTCATTGAAATCAGCACCGCAACACCCAGCGATGCCGGCATCATCAGCCGGATCGCCGAACGCTCCATTCGCCTCGGATGTGCCGCCGAACACCGTAACGACCCGCGCATCGTGGCGGCCTGGACCCGCCACAACACCCTCGCCCAAATACAGCCTTTACTGCTCGACCCAAGGTTGCGCCTGACCCTGGCGCGTTTGCAGGGGCGGCTGGTGGGCACCGCCATGGCCTCGGTCTGCGGCCGGATCGCCTTCTGCTATGTGCAACCGGAATGGTTTCGCCGCGGTGCCGGGCGAGCGCTGGTGCGGGACATCGAGGGCTGGTTGCGCGAGCGCGGGGTCGTCCAGGCGACACTCAACAGCACGCGCAGCAGCCACGGGTTCTATCGACACCTGGGGTTCAAGCAAAGCGCCGAGGCTTTCGCCATCGGCGGTGTCACTGCCATTGCCATGCACAAACCACTGGTCGAGCCCGCGGCGGAAAGTTCGGTTCGAGAGTAAATCCTTGCCGTGCCGGTGCGTTTCCTCAACAGGAAACCTGCACGTGCGCCCCAACCGGATGCGCACCTGGCCGGGGTGCCATTTGGCTCACTACTACAGTGTATTGCGGGGTCGAGAGATGTCAGTCGCCAATAGTCTTATCCAAGCACAGCCGGCGCGGGTCAGTTGCGCGCCGACCGAGACGCTCTACCAATTCAACGAGTCGCCGCTGCTGGCCCGCCAGAGCCGGCAGGAGTCCAACGCGCGCAGCTATCCACGGCGCATTCCCCTGGCCCTCAAACGCGCCAGGGGCTTGTATGTCGAGGACGTCGAAGGCCGCACTTTCATCGACTGCCTGGCCGGGGCCGGCACGCTGGCCCTGGGGCATAACCATCCGGTGGTGATCGAGGCGATCCAGCAGGTGCTGAGCGATGAGTTGCCTTTGCATACCCTGGACCTGACCACGCCGGTCAAGGATCGCTTCGTCCAGGACCTGTTCGGCCTGTTGCCGGCGGACCTTGCCGCCGAGGCGAAGATCCAGTTCTGCGGCCCCACCGGCACTGATGCGGTGGAAGCCGCCCTCAAACTGGTGCGCACGGCCACCGGGCGCAGCACCGTGCTGTCGTTCCAGGGCGGTTATCACGGCATGAGCCAGGGCGCGCTGAGCCTGATGGGCAGCCTGGGCCCGAAAAAGCCCTTGGGCGCCTTGCTCGGCAACGGCGTGCAATTCATGCCTTACCCCTACGATTACCGCTGTCCATTCGGTTTGGGCGGTGCCTTGGGAGTGAAGGCCAATCTGCATTATCTGGAAAACCTGCTGACCGACCCCGAGGCCGGCGTGCAATTGCCGGCGGCAGTGATCGTCGAGGTGGTGCAGGGCGAGGGCGGGGTCATCCCGGCCGATCTGGATTGGTTGCGCGGATTGCGGCGCATCACCGAGCGGGCGGGCGTGGCGCTGATCGTCGACGAGATCCAGAGTGGTTTTGGCCGCACCGGCAAAATGTTCGCGTTCGAACATGCCGGCATCATTCCAGATGTGGTGGTGCTGTCCAAGGCCATTGGCGGCAGCCTGCCGCTGGCGGTGGTGGTTTATCGCGACTGGCTCGACACCTGGCTGCCGGGCGCCCATGCCGGGACCTTCCGTGGCAATCAAATGGCCATGGCCGCCGGTTCCGCGGTGATGCGTTATCTGGTGGAACACAACCTGCCGGCCCACGCCAGCGCCATGGGCGATCGCTTGAGCGAACATCTGCACGTCCTGCAGCGGGATTTTGCGCAACTGGGTGATATCCGTGGTCGCGGACTGATGCTTGGCGTCGAACTGGTTGACCCGGCCGGGACGCCGGATGCCTTGGGTCACCCGCCAGTCAACGCATCTCTGGCGCCACGGTTGCAACGTGAATGCCTCAAGCGTGGGTTGATCCTGGAGTTGGGTGGCCGACAGGGCGGCGTGGTGCGGTTCCTGCCGCCGCTGATCATCACGGCGGCGGAAATCGACCGGGTTGCCGAGATTTTCAGACGTGCCTTGAAGGCTGCCGTTGCCCAAAGCTAATTTTCACCCGGCTCCAAACGTTCCTTTCATACCCTGGCTGCGCACGCACCGCAGTGAACCTCGAGCAAAGATGGAGAGACACCCATGACTTCAGTATTCGACCGCGAGGACATCGTCTTTCAGGTCGTGGTCAACCACGAAGAACAGTATTCGATCTGGCCTGACTACAAGGCCATTCCCGAAGGTTGGCGTGCCGTCGGCAAAAGCGGCTTCAAGAAGGACTGCCTGGCCTACATCGAAGAGGTCTGGACCGACATGCGTCCCTTGAGCCTGCGCAAGAAAATGGATGAGCAGGTGGCGGTAGTCCATTAATGCAGAGCATGTAAGGACGCCTCAACCCCTGTGGGAGCGAGCCTGCTCGCGATAGCGGTGGATCAGCAACATTAATGTTGGCTGACACTCCGCTATCGCGAGCAGGCTCGCTCCCACAGGGTTTTGTGTTGTTGCGGGTTACTTGAACCGCCGCTCCACCCCTTTCTCCACCAGGATCTTCGCCGAAATCTCTTCCACGGAAAAATGCGTGGAGTTGATGTGGGGAATGTTCTCCCGCCGGAACAGATTTTCCACCTCGCGCACTTCGAACTCGCACTGGGCGTAGCTCGAATAGCGGCTGTTGGGCTTGCGCTCGTTGCGGATCGCCGTAAGGCGGTCCGGATCGATGGTCAGGCCGAACAGCTTGTGCTGGTGGGCGCGCAGGGCGCTGGGCAGTTGCAGGCGCTCCATGTCGTCTTCGGTCAGCGGATAGTTGGCCGCGCGGATACCAAATTGCATTGCCATGTACAGGCACGTCGGCGTCTTACCACAGCGCGACACACCCACTAGGATCAAATCGGCCTTGTCGTAATAATGCGTACGGGCGCCGTCATCGTTGTCCAGGGCGAAGTTGACCGCCTCGATCCGCTCCATGTAGTTGGAGTTATGACCAATGGAATGGGACTTGCCGACCGAATAGGACGAATGCTCGCTCAGTTCCTGCTCCAGGGGCGCCAGGAAGGTGGAAAAAATGTCGATCATGAAACCATTGGACGTTGCGAGAATCTCACGGATGTCCTGATTGACGATGGTATCGAAGATAATCGGGCGGAAACCGTCGGTTTCGGCGGCTTTATTGATTTGCTGTACCATGGCCCGGGCCTTGTCGACGTTGTCGATGTACGGCCGTGTCACTTTGGTGAAAGTAATGTTTTCGAATTGCGCCAACAGGCTTTGGCCCAGTGTTTCGGCCGTGATGCCGGTGCCGTCGGAGATAAAGAAAGCAGATCGTTTCATTTGCGCCTTGGGCCCTAGTGAGCTAGTGACGATTCTTGGATATGATAGGCGCGATTTGCCGGCCGCCAGTGGCCCGCATTCTCACTTATTTTCCAGGTCCAGGCCATATCGCCGGTATTTGCTCCCCTGGAGCCGCCGGTGCCTTGAGCTTTTCCAACACAGTTAGTGGAGAGATCACCTTGGTAGAGTACGTAGTTTCCCTCGATAAGCTCGGCGTCCATGATGTAGAGCATGTGGGGGGCAAGAACGCATCCCTGGGCGAGATGATCAGTAACCTCGCCGGTGCCGGCGTATCGGTGCCAGGTGGCTTCGCCACGACAGCTCAGGCTTATCGTGATTTTCTGGAACTGAGCGGCCTGAACCAACAGATCCACGACGCGCTCGATGCCCTGGACGTCGATGACGTCAATGCCCTGGCCAAGACCGGCGCCCAGATCCGCCAATGGATCATGGAAGCCGAGTTTCCCGAGAAGCTGAACGCCGAAATCCGCACGGCCTTCGCCAAATTGTCCGAAGGCAATCCCGACATTGCCGTTGCCGTGCGCTCCTCGGCCACCGCCGAAGACCTGCCGGATGCCTCCTTCGCCGGCCAGCAGGAAACCTTCCTGAACATCCGTGGCGTGGAAAACGTCATCCGTGCCGCCAAGGAAGTCTTCGCCTCTCTCTTTAACGACCGTGCCATTTCCTACCGTGTGCACCAGGGCTTCGACCACAAGCTGGTCGCCCTGTCTGCCGGTGTGCAGCGCATGGTCCGCTCGGAAACCGGCACCGCCGGAGTGATGTTCACCCTCGACACCGAGTCGGGTTTCCGTGACGTGGTATTCATCACCGGCGCCTACGGTCTGGGTGAAACCGTCGTACAGGGTGCGGTGAACCCGGATGAGTTCTATGTCCATAAAGGCACGCTGGAAGCCGGCCGTCCGGCCATCCTGCGCCGTAACCTGGGCAGCAAGGCCATCAAGATGGTCTACGGCGACGAAGCCAAGGCCGGTCGTTCGGTCAAGACCGTCGACGTGGACAAGGCCGAGCGCGCACGTTTCTGCCTGAGCGACGCCGAAGTCAGCGAGCTGGCCAAGCAGGCGATGATCATCGAGAAGCACTACAAGTGCCCGATGGACATCGAATGGGCCAAGGACGGTGACGACGGCAAGCTGTATATCGTGCAGGCCCGTCCGGAAACCGTGAAGAGTCGTACCCAGGCCAATGTCATGGAGCGCTACCTGCTCAAGGAAACCGGCACCGTGCTGGTGGAAGGCCGTGCCATCGGCCAGCGCATCGGCGCCGGCAAGGTACGGATCATCAAGGACGTTTCGGAGATGGATAAGGTCCAGGCCGGCGACGTGCTGGTTTCCGACATGACCGACCCGGACTGGGAACCGGTGATGAAGCGCGCCAGCGCCATCGTCACCAATCGCGGTGGGCGTACCTGCCACGCGGCGATCATCGCTCGTGAACTGGGCATCCCGGCCGTGGTCGGTTGCGGCAACGCCACTCAATTGCTCAAAGACGGCCAGGGCGTCACCGTGTCCTGCGCCGAAGGCGATACCGGCTATATCTTCGAAGGCGAACTGGGCTTCGACATCAAGAAGAACTCCGTGGACGCCATGCCGGACCTGCCGTTCAAGATCATGATGAACGTCGGCAACCCGGATCGCGCCTTTGACTTCGCGCAACTGCCGAACGCCGGCGTGGGTCTGGCCCGCCTGGAGTTCATCATCAACCGTATGATCGGCGTGCACCCCAAGGCGTTGCTGAACTACGACGGCTTGCCGCCGGAGATCAAGGACAGCGTCGACAAGCGCATTGCCGGTTACGACGATCCGGTCGGTTTCTACGTCGAGAAACTGGTAGAGGGCATCAGCACCCTGGCGGCTGCGTTCTGGCCGAAAAAGGTCATCGTGCGCCTGTCGGACTTCAAGTCCAACGAATACGCCAACCTGATCGGCGGCAAGCTCTACGAGCCGGAAGAAGAAAACCCTATGTTGGGCTTCCGTGGGGCTTCGCGTTACATCAGCGAATCGTTCCGTGACTGCTTCGAGCTCGAGTGCCGCGCCCTCAAGCGTGTGCGCAACGAGATGGGCCTGACCAACGTCGAGATCATGGTGCCGTTCGTCCGGACCCTGGGCGAAGCGAGCCAGGTTGTCGACCTGCTGGCGGAAAACGGCCTGGCCCGTGGCGACAACGGCCTGCGCGTGATCATGATGTGCGAGCTGCCGTCCAACGCGATCCTCGCTGAAGAGTTCCTCGAGTTCTTCGACGGTTTCTCCATCGGCTCCAACGACCTGACCCAACTGACCCTGGGCCTGGACCGTGACTCCGGCATCATCGCTCACCTGTTCGACGAGCGGAACCCGGCGGTCAAGAAGCTGCTGGCCAATGCCATTGCCGCCTGCAACAAGGCCGGCAAGTACATCGGCATCTGCGGTCAGGGTCCTTCGGACCACCCGGACCTGGCCAAGTGGCTGATGGAGCAGGGCATCGAAAGCGTTTCGTTGAACCCCGACTCCGTACTGGAGACCTGGTTCTTCCTGGCTGAGGGTCAGGCTGCGGTCTGATCGAGTGAAGGGGCCTCGCGGGTAATGTCAGCCGGGTAACTCCTTGTGGGAGCGAGCCTGCTCGCGATTGCGGAGTGTCAGCCGATATTATTTTGCTGACCCACCGCAATCGCGAGCAAGCCCGCTCCCACAGGTTGCGCGGCTGACCCATAGGCCCCTTTTGATTGAAGTAGGGCGGGCTCCAGGCGGATGCCGCCCTTTTTTGTGCAAGAGCATTATGCAAAGCAGCAGTAACCTTTTTCCTGTCGCCCTGATCAGCGCCGAGCGGCGTGGTGATCTGAGCGAAGACGTCTATCGTCTGAAGCCCGGCAACAGCCCGGACTACAGCGTTGAACTGGCCATCACCCGATTGGGGTTGGCTGACGGCAGCGAGGTTCGCGGCATCCCCGTGATCCTGCTGCACGGCAGTTTTTCCAACCGGCGCTTCTGGTATTCGCCCAAGGGCTTGGGGCTGGGGGCCTATCTTGCGCGGCTGGGCTTTGACGTGTGGATTCCCGAGATGCGGGGCCATGGCCTGTCCCAGCGCAATCATGACTACCGCAAGAACCGCGTCGCCGATTACGCTCGTTACGACCTGCCCGCCATTGGCGCCTTCGTGCGTGAGCAAAGCGGGCAGGTGCCACACTGGATCGGTCACTCCCTGGGCGGCATCACCCTGGCGGCGGCGTTGGGCGGCCACTACCTGGGCGAACCGGCGGTGGCTTCGGCGGCATTTTTTGGCACCCAGGTCAGCCGCACCTACTGGCCGCTTAAAATCCCGCCGGTGGAATGGAGCGGGCGGTTCATCCTCAAGCGTTTTGCCCAATTGTCCGGTTCACGGCTCAAGCGCGGCCCGGAGGACGAGCCCATCGGCCTGGCCCTAGAGAGCATGCGCTGGTATGGCCTGTTCGGACGTTTCGGTGATGCCGAGAAGAACTGGTGGGCGGGGCTGGCCGATGTGCGGGTGCCGGTGCTGGCGGTGAGCGCGGCCGGCGATCAGCAGGACCCAACCTGGGCTTGCCGCAAACTCTTTGAACAGATTGGCTCCGAGCACAAGCAGTTTGTCTGCCTGGGCCGGGAGCAGGGCTTCAACGACAATTTCGGCCATGTCGAGATGCTGGTCAGCAAAGCAGCCCATGCTGAGGTCTGGCCGCTGGTGGCGCGCTGGCTGGCGGATCAGCACGAACCGTTGCTGGCAGATCCATCCCGGCTGGCCGAGGCGGTTTGAAGCGAAGGCTCTGACAAGGGCATTTCGCTCTTGTCGGCTTGCGGCTAAGATATGACGCGATACGCGGTTCCGGTCACAAACGGTTGCTCCCTCAGCCTGACGTTCCAGCCTTTACAGGAGTTGTTCAATGAACCATTACCTCACGCCCGACCTGTGCGACGCCTACCCGGAGTTGGTGCAAGTGTTGGAGCCGATGTTCAGCAATTTCGGCGGCCGCGATTCCTTCGGTGGCGAAATCGTGACCATCAAGTGCTTCGAGGACAACTCCCTGGTCAAGGAGCAGGTGGAGCTCAAGGGGAACGGCAAAGTGTTGGTGGTCGATGGCGGCGGCTCGCTGCGCCGGGCATTGCTGGGTGACATGCTGGCCGAGAAAGCCGCGAAAAACGGTTGGGAAGGGCTGGTGATTTACGGCTGCATCCGCGACGTCGACGTCATCGCCCAGACAGACCTCGGTGTCCAGGCCCTGGCCAGCCATCCGATGAAAACCGACAAGCGTGGCATCGGCGATCTCAATGTCGCGGTGACCTTCGCCGGCGTGACGTTTCGTCCAGGCGAGTATGTCTATGCGGACAACAACGGCGTGATTGTTTCGCCAAGCCCGCTGAAAATGCCTGAATGAAGCGTCAAAGCCATAAGGGATGAGGATGTTCGAGGAAGAAAACGCGCAATGGGGGCTGGTGCATGCCCTGGTGCTGGATGGTAAAGGTGGCGCGCGTTCGATAGCCCGGACAGAACTCGACGATTTGCAGCTACAGGCCCACGAAAGCCTGTGGCTGCACTGGGATCGAAGTCACCCGCAAACCCACACCTGGCTGCGTAAATCCAGTGGCCTCAGCGAATTCAATTGCGATCTGTTGCTGGAGGAGAACACCCGGCCGCGCCTGTTGCCATTGCCCAACGCCGAGTTGCTGCTGTTTCTGCGTGGCATCAATCTCAACCCGGGCGCTGAACCTGAGGACATGGTGTCGGTGCGGATCTTCGCCTCCGCCCAACGAGTCATCTCCCTGCGCCTGCGGCCGTTGCGCGCCACCGATGAACTGTTGGCGCAACTGGCCGAGGGCAAGGGGCCAAGGACCGCGTCGGAACTCATCCTTTATATGGCGCAGTACCTGACCAACAAGGTGCAGGATCTGGTCACCCAGCTCTCGGAAATCGTCGACGGGGAAGAGGAAAAGATCGATACCGACGAACGGTATACCCCCGAGCATGATGCCATTTTGCACATTCGTCGAAGGGCGGCCGGGCTGAAGCGGTTCCTGGCACCGCAGCGGGATATTTTCGGCCAGATGACACGGCTCAAACTGCCGTGGTTTGTCGAAGATGATGGCGATTACTGGAACGAATTGAACAACAGCCTGACCCGTTACCTCGAAGAGCTGGAATTGACTCGAGAGCGCGTGGGGCTTGTGCTGGAGGCCGAGGACCGGCGTCTGTCGGTGCGCATGAATCGCACCATGTACCGCTTTGGCATCATCACCGGGATCTTCCTGCCGATGAGCTTCCTCACTGGTCTTTTGGGCATCAATGTCGGCGGCATTCCGTTCTCCGAAAGTCCTTATGGCTTTCTGGTTGCCTGCCTTTTGATGGTCGGCGTGGCTCTGGGGCAGTGGTGGTTATTCCGCCGTTTACGCTGGGTTTGACGGAGTGCCATGTGACCTGCCGAAATTTGATCGCGTCTTTCACAGACATCACGAGAGGTGCGTATGCACGATCCGTTTGAACAGTCTTTGCGCGACATGCTCAAGGCTTCGCCGTCCAGCCGGGACGACGATGCATGCCTGGGACGTGTACTGAAAACCGCCAATCGCCAGGTTGGCGCCGGCGATCTGTTCAGCCTGCTGGGCCGCTGGTTGCCCGCGCTGATGATCGCCCTGAATAACGGGTCGGCCCACGTTTCGCCGGTTTCCCGTCGTAAACCTGTTACTCGCACCGCTGATAAGGCTGATTGAATATGGAACTTGATCTCTGGACCCAGAGCCTCGTCACGGCAATGACCGCGTTGTGGACCAAGGTGGCTAATTTCATCCCCAACCTCTTCGGCGCCCTGGTGGTGCTGTTGTTGGGGTTCGTGGTGGCCAAGCTGCTGGACACCCTGCTTTCAAAGCTGCTCGCCAAGTTGGGGCTCGACCGCCTGATGGGCGGCACCGGCCTGACCAAGTTGCTGTCGCGCGCTGGCATTCAGGTACCGATCTCGACCTTGGTCGGCAAGATCGTCTACTGGTTCGTTCTGCTGATTTTCCTGGTTTCCGCGGCTGAATCCCTTGGCCTTGAGCGAGTTTCAGCTACGCTCGATATGCTTGCATTGTATCTGCCGAAGGTTTTCGGTGCCGCGCTGGTATTGCTGGTGGGCGTTCTGCTGGCGCAACTGGCCAACGGGCTGGTGCGTGGCGCGGCTGAAGGCGTCGGGCTTGACTACGCCCAGGGCTTGGGGCGAATTGCCCAAGGTTTGGTGATCATCATCAGTATTTCGGTCGCGATCAGCCAGTTGGAGGTCAAGACTGACCTGCTCAACCACGTGATCGTCATCGTATTGATTACCGTTGGTCTGGCGGTTGCGCTGGCAATGGGGTTGGGAAGCCGGGAAATCGCCGGCCAGATTCTTGCGGGAATCTATGTGCGTGAATTGTATGAGGTTGGGCAACAAGTGCGTGTTGGCGAGGTCGAAGGCCAGATCGAGGAGATCGGCACGGTGAAGACCACATTGCTGACCGAGGAGGGCGAACTGGTATCGCTCTCCAATCGGATCCTGCTGGAGCAGCATGTGAGTAGCCGCTAACCCGGCAAACCCTGCTAATGTATGCCGCCGCAAAATGCCTGTTAACGCAGGCTGCGGCGCACATTGACCTAGACTGTCGGCCCGACTTGTTTTGAACAAACCCCAATCGCTATCCACGCGCTACGACCCCCGTGATCTCTCCGATGAGGAGTTGGTCGCGCGCGCGCATACGGAACTTTTTCACGTAACACGTGCTTACGAAGAATTGATGCGCCGTTACCAGAGAACATTATTTAACGTTTGTGCACGTTATCTGGGGAACGATCGTGATGCTGACGATGTCTGTCAGGAGGTGATGTTGAAGGTGCTGTATGGCCTGAAGAACTTCGAGGGGAAATCGAAGTTCAAGACATGGCTATATAGCATCACGTACAACGAATGCATCACGCAGTACCGCAAGGAACGGCGAAAGCGTCGCTTAATGGATGCTTTGAGCCTGGACCCTCTGGAGGAAGCGTCCGAAGAAAAGGCGCCCAAGCCGGAGGAGAAAGGCGGACTTGATCGTTGGCTGGTCCATGTGAACCCGATCGATCGGGAAATTCTGGTGCTACGATTTGTCGCAGAACTGGAATTCCAGGAGATCGCGGACATAATGCACATGGGGTTGAGCGCGACAAAAATGCGTTACAAGCGTGCTCTTGATAAATTGCGTGAGAAATTTGCGGGTATTGCTGAAACTTAGTTCGGCGCAAATATCTCTTACGTGTAGGCAAGTTCTGATAGACTTGTCGCCGAGTTGTCCCCCGGTTTGCGGGACTGCTTTACAATCACCAGATGGGGATTTAACGGATGAAACTGAAAAACACCTTGGGCTTTGCCATTGGTTCTTTGATTGCTGCCACTTCGTTCGGCGCTCTGGCACAAGGCCAAGGCGCAGTTGAAATCGAAGGCTTCGCCAAGAAAGAAATGTTCGACAGCGCTCGTGACTTCAAGAACAACGGCAACCTGTTCGGCGGCTCGATTGGTTACTTCCTGACCGACGACGTAGAACTGCGTCTGGCCTACGACGAAGTGCACAATGCACGTTCCGACGACGGTCGTAACATCAAGGGCTCCAACACCGCTCTGGACGCTCTGTACCACTTCAACAACCCAGGCGACATGCTGCGTCCGTACGTATCGGCTGGCTTCTCCGATCAGAGCATCGGTCAGAACGGCCGTAGCGGTCGCAACGGCTCCACTTTCGCCAACGTTGGCGGCGGTGCCAAGCTGTACTTCACTGACAACTTCTACGCCCGTGCCGGCGTTGAAGCTCAGTACAACATCGACCAGGGCGACACCGAGTGGGCTCCAAGCGTCGGTATCGGTGTGAACTTCGGTGGCGGCTCCAAGCCTGCTGCTGCTCCAGTTCCAGCTCCGGCTGAAGTCTGCTCCGACAGCGACAACGATGGTGTGTGCGACAACGTCGACAAGTGCCCTGACACCCCAGCCAACGTAACCGTTGACGCTGATGGCTGCCCGGCTGTTGCTGAAGTCGTACGTGTTGAGTTGGACGTCAAGTTCGACTTCGACAAGTCGGCCGTTAAAGAAAACAGCTATGGCGACATCAAGAACCTGGCTGATTTCATGAATCAGTATCCTTCCACCACCACCACTGTTGAAGGTCACACTGACTCCGTCGGTCCTGACGCTTACAACCAGAAACTGTCCGAGCGTCGTGCAAACGCCGTTAAAGACGTTCTGACCAACCAGTACGGTGTTGAATCGTCCCGCGTTCAGTCTGTTGGCTACGGCGAATCCCGCCCAGTTGCCGACAACGCTACTGACGCTGGCCGCGCTGTAAACCGTCGCGTAGAAGCAGAAGTTGAAGCCGAAGCTAAGTAATTAGCCCACAGCTATAGAAAAGCCCGGCCTAGGCCGGGCTTTTCTTTGCCTGCGATTTGGGAAATGAGGGGTGGGTTCGCCACAATTCAATTGGTTAAAACACTAAACCTGTGGGAGCAAAGCTTGCTCGCGATAGCGGTGTGTCAGCCCGTCTGAATGTTGCTGACCCTACCCCATCGCGAGCAAGCTTTGCTCCCACAGGTTCGGCAGCGCCGGCCACCGCACCAATCACCAGGATCGCCGGGCTCTTGAGTTGGAACGCGCCTGCATCGGCTTCCATTGAGGCCAGGTCACTGCGACAGTCACGCTGATGGGGCAGGGAGGCGTTTTCAATCATAGCTACCGGCGTGTCCGCCGCCAGCCCTCCGGCCAGCAGTTGTTCGCGGATCTCGCTCAGTTTCGCCACCCCCATGTACACCACCAGGGTGGTCCCGCTTTGTGCCAAGGCTGGCCAGTTCAGGCTGCTACCGTCCTGGGTGTGAGCGGTGACTAGCGTTACGCCCCGGGCAATCCCACGCAGCGTCAGCGGAATATCACATTGGGTGGCCCCCGCAAGACCGGCCGTAATGCCATTGACCAACTCCACTTCGACGCCGTGCTCGCGCAGCCACTGTGCCTCTTCGCCGCCGCGGCCGAAGATGCACGGGTCGCCGCCCTTGAGGCGCACCACGCACTTGCCCTGACGGGCATAACGCAGCATCAGCCGATGGATAAAGGCCTGTGGCGTGGAACGGCATCCGCCGCGCTTGCCCACGGCAATGATCCGCGCGCCGGGGCAGTGTTCCAGCACCGCGTCGTTGACCAGATCGTCGATCAACACCACGTCGGCTTCGCCCAAGGCGCGCACAGCTTTGAGGGTCAGCAATTCAGGGTCGCCGGGACCTGCACCCACCAACCAGACTTTTGCGTTCATAGTGCTTTTCCTCACGAGACAGCGGCCACTGGTTGCGCGGTGGCAACCAGCAGACGCTTGATTTCCGGTACGCAGGAGCCGCATTGCGTGCCGCAGCCCAGCTCCTGTTTCAAGCCTTTTAAGTCCAGGCCACGTTCAATGCCCGCGCAGATCGCACGCTGGCTGACGTTCATGCAGTTGCACAGCGTTTTGCTGCCGCCGACCGAGGCGCCGACATTGCCTGGTGGGGCGCTCAAAGGCGCCAGCAACCAGCGCCGCAACTGCTCATCGGCGCGGCCTTCCAGCCAAAGGTTTTGCAGCCAGTGCCGGGCGAGAGTTTCACCGGCCAGACGAATCGCTGTGATGCGGCCGTTTTCGATCCGCACCCGTTTACCGATGGAGCGACGCGGATCGTCATAGGCCAGCACGGGTCCTTCGATGAGTCCCAGTTGCTCGTCGATCGCTTGTAGCAACTGTGGCTCGGGGGCGACGGCGCTGGCCGCGCGAATCAGCAACGCGGGACGTTCGCGCCCGGTCAGGCTCAGGCTGACGTAGGAAAACGCCTCACACAGGGGTCGCAAAGTCTCCAGATGCTGTTGAACATCGCCTTCAACCAGGGCGAAAAGTTGCCAGGGCAGGCTCACCGGCTCCAGGCGCACGCCGCTGTGTTTGAGTTCCGGTTGTTTTGACAAGGGGTCGAAGGCCGGTTGAGTCAGGGTATTGACCCCACCCTTGAGAAAGCGGTCGCCCCAGTGCATGGGCAGGAATGCCTGGCCGGGGCGCACGCTGTCGTCGCTGTCCACCGCCACGATGATGGCGCCACGACGGCTCTTGAGGCTGACCAGGTCACCGGCTTGCAAGCGATGGCGATGCAGTTCGTCGGGGTGCAGGCTGAGCACGGCCTCGTTCACATGGCCGAATAATTGCGCTGCGGTGCCAGTGCGGCTCATGCCATGCCATTGGTCCCGCAGTCGACCGGTGTTGAGGGTCAATGGGTAGCGGGCGTCGCGCAGCTCTTTGGCGGCGCGATACGGCTCTGCGACAAACCGGGCGCGGCCATTGTCAGTAGGAAAAATCCAGTCCAGATACAGGCGCGGCGTTCCGCTGCTGGCGCCTTCCGGGAAGGGCCATTGCTGAGGACCGAGTTGATCGATCAAAGCGTGGCTGATACCGGACAAGTCCAGGTCGCGGCCACGGGTCAGTTGCTTGTATTCATCGAACAACTGGGCTGGGGTTTCAAAGGCGAACAGGCTGGGTTGGCCCGGGCGCAGGCGTTTCTCCAGGCGCTGGGCGAAGTCCACTGTAATCGCCCAGTCCGGCCGTGCTTCACCCGGTGCGGCAATCGCCCGGCGGACGTGGGAAATACGCCGCTCGGAGTTGGTCACTGAACCTTCTTTCTCGCCCCAACTGGCCGCTGGCAGCAGCAGGTCGGCAAACGCGGCGGTTTCGGTGGTCCGGAAGGCCTCTTGCAGCACCACGAATGGACAGGCTTGCAGGGCGTCCCTGACTGCCGTCTGGTCAGGCATCGACTGCGCGGGGTTGGTGCAGGCAATCCACAGCGCCTTGATCTTGCCACTGCGAACCTGTTCAAACAGTTCGATGGCGCTCAAACCCGTGGTCGCGGGCAATTGTTCAACGCCCCAGTAGCGGGCGACTTCGGCGCGATGCTCAGCATTGGCGGCGTCGCGATGGCCCGGCAGCAGGTTCGACAAGCTACCGGTTTCCCGACCACCCATGGCATTGGGCTGACCGGTCAGCGAGAAGGGCCCGGCGCCCGGCCGGCCGATCTGCCCGGTGGCCAGGTGCAGGTTGATCAACGCGCTGTTCTTCGCACTGCCGGCGGTGGACTGATTCAAGCCCATGCACCATAACGACAGGAAGCTGGGCGACGTGCCGACCCATTCGGCGCACTGGTGCAGTTGCTCGACGCTGATGCCGCAGATTTGGGCGACCATGGCGGGCGTGTAGTCGCGCACCAGGTTCTTCAGGTCCGCCAGGCCTTCGGTGTGAGCCTTGATGAAATCGCGGTCGACCCAGTCTTCCCACAACAACAGGTGCAAAATCCCATGGAACAATGCGACATCGGTGCCCGGCAGGATCGCCAGGTGCAAGTCGGCAAGGTCGCAGGTGTCGGTACGCCGTGGGTCGATGACGATGATTTTCATCTGCGGCCGGCGGGACTTGGCTTCCTCCAGGCGACGGAACAGGATCGGGTGGGCGTAGGCCATGTTACTGCCGACAATCATCACGCAGTCGCTCAGCTCCAGGTCTTCATAGCTGCAGGGAGGCGCATCGGCGCCAAGGCTTCGCTTGTAGCCCACCACCGCCGAGGACATGCACAGCCGGGAATTGCTGTCGATGTTGTTGGTGCCCACCAGGGCCCGGGCGAGTTTGTTGAAGGCGTAGTAGTCCTCGGTCAGCAGTTGCCCGGAGATATAGAACGCCACGCTGTCGGGGCCGTGTTCGGCGATGGTATCGGCGAAGATGCTGGCAGCGTGTTCCAGCGCGCTGTCCCAGTCGCTGCGGGCGCGGGACAGGCCCTTGCCCAGGCGCAGTTCGGGATACAAGGCGCGCGCGGCGAGGTCGCCGGTCAGGTGCAGGGTCGAACCCTTGCTGCACAGTTTGCCGAAGTTGGCCGGGTGGGCGGGATCGCCACTGACGCCGAGGATGCGCTCGTCGTCATGTTCGATCAGCACGCCGCAACCGACCCCGCAATAACAGCAGGTCGAGGCAGTGGTCTGATGGCTCATCAGCTTGCTTCCCGCAATGCCAGCATCACCCGGCCGTTTTCGACCCGCGCCGAATGATAATGAGCGCAGCCCACATCCGGGGCCTGGGCCTGGCCGGTTTCCAGGTCGATCTGCCAGTTGTGCAGCGGGCAGGCCACGCGCTTGCCATAGATCAACCCTTGGGACAGCGGGCCACCCTTGTGCGGGCAGCGGTCATCGAGTGCGAAAACCTCATCGTCACTGGTACGAAAAATCGCGATATCGCCTTTTGGTCCGTTGATGATGCGCGAGCCCAGGGCGTTGATCTCGTCTAGCGCGCAGATATCCAGCCAGTTCATGCCGGCACCTCCAGATTTTTCACGGGGATGACTTCAAACTCTTTTTTCAGCAGGGGCTGTTCCAGGCGTTCTTTCCATGGGTCCTGTTCCAGCGACAGGGAAAACTTCAGGCGGTCATGCAAGGCTTTGCGTCGTTGCGGATCTTCAAGTACCGCTTTCTTGATGTGCTCCATGCCGACCCGCTGCATGTAGTGCACGGTGCGCTCGAGGTAAAAGGCTTCTTCGCGGTACAACTGCAGGAATGCACCGTTGTATTCGCGCACTTCTTCGGCGGTCTTGAGCTTGACGAAGAACTCGGCGACCTCAGTCTTGATCCCGCCATTGCCGCCGATGTACATCTCCCAGCCGGAATCGACGCCGATAATGCCGACGTCCTTGATGCCCGCTTCCGAGCAGTTGCGTGGGCAACCGGAGACGGCCAGCTTCACTTTGTGGGGCGACCACATGTTGAAGAGGTCGTGTTCCAACTCGATCCCCAGTTGGGTGGAGTTCTGCGTGCCGAAGCGGCAGAACTCGCTGCCCACGCAGGTTTTTACGGTGCGGATGGATTTGCCATAAGCGTGGCCGGACGGCATGTCCAGGTCTTTCCAGACCCCGGGCAGGTCCTGCTTTTTGATCCCCAGCAGGTCGATACGCTGGCCGCCGGTGACCTTGACCATCGGCACGTTGTACTTGTCGGCCACGTCGGCAATGCGCCGCAGCTCCGACGGATTGGTCACGCCACCCCACATCCGTGGGACGACGGAGTAAGTGCCGTCTTTTTGGATGTTGGCGTGGGCACGCTCGTTGATCAGGCGCGACTGTGGATCGTCGTGCGCTTCGCCGGGCCAGGTGGAAATCAGGTAGTAGTTGAGCGCCGGGCGGCAGGTGGCGCAGCCGTTCGGGGTGCGCCAGTTCAAGTAGCTCATGGTTGCGGCGATGCTCAGCAGATGCTGGTCGCGGATCGCCTGGCGAATCTGCCCGTGGTTGAGGTCGCTGCAACCGCAGATGGCTTTTTCGCTTTTCGGTTTGACATCCGCCGCACCGCCGACGGTGTTGATCAGGATCTGCTCCACCAACCCGGCGCAGGAACCGCAGGAACTGGCGGCCTTGGTGTGTTTTTTCACGTCATCGACGCTGAACAGTCCGTGCTCCTGGATCGCCTTGACGATGGTGCCCTTGCACACGCCGTTGCAGCCGCAGACTTCGGCGGTGTCGGCCATGTTCATGGCTTTGTCCTGGCCCTGGTGTCCTACGTCTCCCAGTGCGTTTTCGCCAAACATCAAGTGATCGCGGATCTCGCTGATGGCGTGGTTCTCACGGATCTGACGGAAATACCAGCCACCGTCTGCCGTATCGCCGTACAGACAGGCGCCGACCAGCACGTCATCCTTGATCACCAGTTTTTTGTAGACGCCGCCAAGCGGGTCGGAGAGGGTGATGGTCTCGGTACCTTCGCCGCCCATGAAGTCCCCGGCGGAGAACAGGTCGATGCCGGTGACTTTGAGTTTGGTCGAGGTCACCGAACCCTTGTAGGTGGCGAAGCCCAGTTGCGCGAGGTGATTGGCGCAGACCTTGGCTTGCTCGAACAGCGGTGCCACCAGGCCGTAGGCGGTCCCACGGTGGCTGGCGCATTCACCGATGGCATAGATGCGCGGGTCGTACGTTTGCATCGTGTCGTTGACCAGGATCCCGCGGTTGCAAGGAATGCCGGACTTTTCCGCCAGTTCGGTATTGGGGCGGATACCGGCAGCCATCACCACCAGGTCGGCGGGGATGATGTCACCGTTCTTGAATTGCACCGAGCCGACCCGACCATTGCCGGCGTCGTGCAGGGCCTGGGTCTGTTCGCTGAGGCGGAATTTCAGGCCACGATTTTCCAGGGCGGTTTGCAGCAGCTGGCCACTGGTCTTGTCCAGTTGCCGTTCCAGCAGCCACTCACCCAGGTGCACCACCGTCACGTCCATGCCCCGCAGTTTCAAGCCGTTGGCGGCTTCCAGGCCCAGCAGCCCGCCGCCGATCACCACGGCGTGTTTGTGGGTCTTGGCGGTGTTGATCATCGCCTGGGTGTCGGCGATGTCGCGGTAGCCGATCACGCCCTCCAGGGTGTTGCCGGGGATTGGCAGGATGAACGGCGTGGAGCCTGTGGCGATCAGCAGGCGGTCGTATTCGGCTTCGCTGCCGTCCTCGGCGATGACCCGGCGCTTGATCCGGTCGATCTCCACCACTTTGCGGTTGAGCAGCAGCTTGATGTTGTTGTCCAGGTACCAGCTCAGGTCGTTGAGCACGATTTCTTCAAACGTCTGCTCGCCGGCGAGCACGGGCGAGAGCAGGATGCGGTTGTAGTTGGTGTGGGGCTCGGCGCCGAACACCGTGATGTCGTACAGCTCATTGCTCAGTTTGAGCAGTTCTTCGAGGGTTCGAACCCCGGCCATGCCGTTGCCGATCATCACCAGTTTGAGTTTTTTCATCAGGGTTCTCCGCAAGCCCAGACCGGTTTCGTCACGTTTCATCACGGCGATTGGACTGGCTCAATTTTTACGAAAACAAAAAAAGGCGTCCCGCTAGTTGCCTAGCGAGGACGCCTTTGTCCTGGTCCCGTTCTCTCGGGAAGCACCGCCTTCATCGTTGGAGGCGTTGCTTTATGTATGGTGAGAGAGACTATGCAGTGGTTGTGCCAACTGGCGTGAGGGCACGGATTTACTGGGCAAGCGACTGGTTTCACGCATGGGGGAGGGATTTATTGCACCGAATCAAAGCGTGTTGCCCGCTAATGGAGCGGTAGGCTGGAAAGTTTGTAATGGACAGTCCGGCCGCCATCGCGAGCAAGCTTTGCTCCCACAGCAGATATCCTGTGGGAGCAGATCTCCTGTTGGATCAGAGATTTCCTGTGGGAGCAGATATCCTGTTGGATCAGAGATTTCCTGTGGGAGCAGATATCCTGTGGGCTCAGAGATCTCCTGTGGGAGCAAAGCTTGCTCGCGATAGGCGCGACTGGATCTCAGCTGTGAAACACCAGAAAGAGCAGCACAATATTCACCAGCAAAGACACCAGCGCCAACGTGCGCCAGACCTTCAGCGGCTCGCGCTCCAGCAACGACCGGGGCCTGACGCTCAAGCTGCGGCGTTCGCCCTGTTCCAGCAGCAACAGCCATTCCTCGGCGGTTTCAAAGCGTTGTCCAGGATCTGCCGCCACGGCACGCTCCAGGCTTTGCCCGAGCCATTCGGCCAAGTCCGGTCGATAGCGATGGGCACTGACCGGTACGCCAAAGCGCGGTCGCTGGAACGCCTCGATTTCGCCGTAGGGATAGTGCCCGGTCAGCAGGAAATACAGGGTCACGCCGACGGCATACAGGTCTTGTTGCGCCGTCGGCGGGGTCCCTCCGAAAGCTTCCGGGGCGATATAGCTGGGCGTGCCGGGCAGCACGTTGGCCTGGTCTTCGGACAAGCCCGGGCAGTACGCCAGTCCGAAATCCAGCAAGCGCAGTTCCCCATCCTCGCCCAGGTGCAGGTTCTCCGGCTTGATATCACGGTGAAAGATTTGCCTTCGATGCAACAGGCCCACCGCGTGGACCAGCCGCTGTGCCAGGTCCTGCCACTGAGGCAGAGGCAACGGGCCGCCCTGGTTGAACAGCTCGGCCAGGGTCTTGCCCGAATACTCCCGCATGACGTAGTACAAATGCTGACGCTGGGGAGCGCCGTGGACTTCCGGAAACTGCCGCCCTGCGACCCGCTTGAGGAACCACTCTTCCGACAGCAACGACTGCCCGGCCTGAGTATCGTCCCGTAGAGGCCCCGGCAAGGTTTTCAGCAACCACGGTTGGCCCTGGCCATCGTGTACCCGGTAGAGCAACGATTGCTGGCTCTGGCCGAGCAGGCCTTCGATCTGCCAGCCCTCGAACACTTGCCCCGGTTTCAATGCCGGGGGAAGGGGCCATTGCTGCAACTGGGCCAGTGCATCGCCAATGCTCGCTTCGCCCACTGCATCGACCCGCACCAGCAGGGCGCTGGCGTTGTCCTGGCTGCCGGCCAGGTGCGCAGCGTTGACCAGGGTTTGCGCCGCAATGTCCAGATCTGGCTGGTCGCGAAGGATACCGGCGATGGCCGTGTCCCCCAGAACCGCCCAGACGCCATCGCTGAGCAGTACGAAGGTCTCGTCGGCGCGCAATTCTCCATCGAGGAAGTCCAGGATCAGGTGCTGATCCAGCCCCAGGGCACGCTTGAGCACGTGCTGCATGCCCTGTTGTTCCCATACGTGATCCTCACTGACCCGTTGCAGATGATTGTCGTGCCAGCGATAGACACGGCAATCGCCAACATGGGCGAGGGTGAAGCGCCGGCCCCGCAGGACCAGGGCGCTGACGGTGGTGAGCAACGGTTGTCCGCCACCATTGGCCTGTAGCCAGCGATTCTGAGCCAGCAACAGCCGGTCCAGCGCTTGGGCCACCCCCCAGGTTTGCGGCGTGGAATAGTAGTCCAAGGCCAGGGCCTGCAAGGTCGAACGGGCGGCCAACCCGCCATCGGCGCATTGGCTCACACCGTCGGCGATGGCGAACAGGTACCCCTTGCTGGCAGCCAGGGCCGGCGCCGGGGTCACTAGGCGCAGGGCGTCCTGGTTTTCTTCCCGAGGGCCAATGGCACTGGCTTCGGCAAAACTCAGTTGCAGGCTCATGGGTGCTAGTTATACCCGAGCCGCGGTGACAGCGGCCGAACCCCAGGTGGTCCTCCAGCGACGCTTGACGCCGTACAGGCCGAACCAGGCCAGGACGCCGAGGCTGGCGAACAACCACAGCGCCAGTTGATAGCTGCCGGTGCTCTGCTTGATCGCGCCCATGCCTGCCGCCAAGGCGAAACCGCCGATGCCGCCGGCCATGCCGATCAACCCGGTCATCACGCCGATCTCGCGACGGAAGCGTTGTGGCACCAGTTGGAATACCGCGCCGTTGCCCGCACCCAAGCCGAGCATGGTGCAGACGAACAGGGCCAGGGCCGCGTAGGAGCTTGGCAGATTGAAGCCCACTGCCGCGATGCAGACAGCGGCCACGGTGTACATGCCCAGCAGCGTGCGGATGCCCCCGAAGCGATCCGCCAGGGCGCCGCCCAATGGACGCATCAGGCTGCCCCCGAAGACGCAGGCGGCGGTGTAGTAACCGGCGGTCACCGGGCTCAGGCCGTACTGGTCGTTGAAGTAGCCGGGCAAGGCACTGGCCAGGCCGATGAAACCGCCGAAGGTCACGCTGTAGAAGAACATGAACCACCAGCTGTCCCGGTCGCCCAGGGCCTTGAGGTAGTCGCCCATGGATTTGGCTTTTGGTCGCTCGGGAGCGTTCTTGGCCAGCCAGGCGAAGAGAATCAGGGTCACGATCAGCGGAATCAGCGCGAAGCCGAACACGTTAGTCCAGCCGAATGCCACCGCCATGACCGGTGCGATCAAGGCTGCCAGCACAGTGCCCGAGTTTCCGGCACCGGCGATGCCCATGGCCTTGCCCTGGTGCTGTGGCGGATACCACTGGGAGGCCAGCGGCAGGGCCACGGCGAATGAAGCACCGGCCACGCCCAGGAACAGCCCCAGCAGCAAGGCTTGTTCATAGCTGTGGATGCCCAGTTTCCAGGCACAGAACAGTGCACCGATCACAATTACCTGGCCGACCATGCCGGCGGTTTTCGGTGAAATACGGTCGGCCAGCAGGCCCATGAACAAGCGCAGTACGGCACCGGCCAGGATCGGCGTAGCCACCATCAGGCCGCGTTGCTGGGTGGTCAGGTGCAGGTCGGCAGAGATCTGCACCGCCAGTGGACCGAGCAGGTACCAGACCATGAAACTCAGGTCGAAGTAGAGGAAGGCCGCGAACAGTGTCGGGGTGTGGCCGGATTTCCAGAAGCTTGAATTCATCGCGCACCTCAGCTGTAAAAGTCTCGAGAAATGAGTCAGTGCCTTGAAGCAGTGCGCCGCCTGTGGCTGCACCACCGACCCCGGACTGTGGGGTCAAAACAAAAAAACGCCGCAACCCGAATCGCCAGGGGGCGAGGAGGGTGTGCGACGTCTTTGTCGTAGGTGGGGCAACCGCCGTTGGTTACCTGTGGGGTTGCTTAAGCGAGATCTGTGCCAACAGGAGGGTTTGGCGTGAGGGCTATCGCGAGCAGGCTCGCTCCCACATGGGGTTCTCGGGGTGAATCAGCATTTGCGTGCCCCCAATCCCCCATGTGGGAGCGGGGTGTTGGCGAATGCTGTGTTCCCCCCTGAACCTGTGGGAGCGAGCCTGCTCGCGATGGGGGCAGGCCAGGCGCTGCAAGGCTTTCAGCCGAGCAGCTCATTCATCGCAATGATCTGCTCGGCCACCTGGATCAGCTTCTGCTGACGGCTCATGGCCTGGCGGCGCATGAGGGTGTAGGCCTGTTCCTCGTTGCATTCTTTCATCTTCATCAGCATGCCCTTGGCCAGTTCGATGCGTTTGCGTTCGGCCAGTTGCTGGTCCCGGGCCAGGAGCTGGGCGCGCAGGGCCTGGTCGCTTTCGAAGCGCGCCATGGCCACGTCGAGGATCGGTTGCAGGCGCGCCGCGTGGATGCCTTCGACGATGTAGGCGCTTACGCCCGACTTGATCGCCTGGCGCATCACATCCGGATCGTGGGAGTCGGTAAACATGACGATCGGTCGTGGCTGATCGCGGCTCACCAGCACCACTTGCTCCATGACATCGCGCCCGGGTGACTCGGTATCGATCAGGATCACGTCCGGACGCACTGTTTCGACGCGCGCCGGCAGGTCGATGGTCAATCCGGATTCGTCGATGACTTCGAATCCGGCCTCAATCAGGGCCGCTTTGAGGCGACCGACTTTTTTCGCGGTGTCGTTGATCAGCAGGATACGCAGCATGGTCGAGGCTCCTGTCAGCGGCTGGCGAAGAGGGGAGCCGCATCGCTCAAGGCGTGCAGTTTGAAGCTTTTGGCATAAGCGGCCGGATCCGAGCCGTCCCAGGTGGTGCCGTCGATCAACTGGCTGCTGCGCATGTCCTGGCGGGGGGATGCGATGTCCAGCGCCGCGCAGGCTTCACGGTATAGCTTGAGTTGCTGGACCTGCCGCGCCACGGCCAGGTAATCAGGGTCTTCACGCAACAGGCCCCAGCGGCGGAACTGGGTCATGAACCACATGCCATCGGACAGGTAGGGCAGGTTCACTTCGCCGTCGCCGTGGAAGCGCATCGCGTGAGGGTCCTGCCAGCTATTGCCCAAGCCGTCGGCGTAGATCCCCAACAGGCGCGGCTCGATGCAGTCCAGCGGCGCATCGAGGTATTCGGGCGCACTCAACAGTTGTGCGGTGCTGCGGCGGTTCTCGGTGCTTTGCTCAATGAAGCGACTGGCTTGCAGGATTGCCATCACCAGTGCGCGGGCGGTATTGGGGTAGTGCTCGACAAATGCACGGGTGCAGCCGAGGACTTTTTCCGGGTGATCGGGCCAGATGGTCTGGGTGGTCGCCAGGGTGAAGCCCAGGTTCTGCTTTACCGCACTGGCGCACCACGGCTCGCCCACGCAGAACCCGTCGATGCGTCCGGCCTGCAGGTGGGCGATCATTTGCGGCGGCGGCACCACGACGCTGTCGACATCCGACAGCGGATGGATGCCTTGGGCGGCGAGCCAGTAATAGAGCCACATGGCGTGGGTGCCGGTGGGGAAGGTCTGGGCGAAGGTCAGTTTCGTGCGAGTTTGGTGCACATGCCGTTCCAGTGCCTCAGGACTGGTCACGCCTTGAGCCTGCAAGCCGTGGGAAAGGTTGATGCTCTGGCCGTTCTGGTTCAGCCCCATCAACACCGCCATGTCGGTCGACGCGACCCCGCCGATACCCAGGTGCACCGCGTAGATCAGGCCATACAGGCTGTGGGCGGCATCGATTTCACCGCTGACCAGCTTGTCCCGCAGGTTGGCCCAGGATGCCTGGCGCTTGAGGTTCAAGGTCAGCCCGTAAGGCTGGGCGAAGCCCTGGGTGGCGGCCACCACCAGCGGCGCGCAGTCGCTCAAGGCCATGAAGCCAAGATTGATCGCGCTCTTTTCCGGGGCATCGCTGCCGTTGACCCAGGCCAGGGGGTTGGCTGGAATTTCATTCATCGCGCATCACCTTTCCACAAAAAAAGGCGCCGTATCCGGACGCTTGCAAGGCCGGATGACGACGCCGTTGTCCTTCAAATACAGTGTGGCACTCATTCCGTCGTTGGCATGGGCGCCGATGAACGCAAGTGGTGCAAGGCATATGCCATCGCCGCTGATTTGTGCAGGCGCCTCGCGTGCATCATCGTTGCCCGGCTATAATCGCCGCCTCATTTCGTCGCCCGAGTCCAAGCCGCCCATGTACACCCTGGCCCGTGAACTGCTGTTCAAACTTTCCCCGGAAACCTCCCACGATCTGTCCCTGGACCTGATCGGCGCGGGTGGACGTTTGGGCCTCAATGGTCTGCTGTGCAAGGCGCCGGCGAAATTGCCGGTGAGTGTGATGGGCCTTGAGTTCCCCAACCCGGTCGGGCTGGCGGCGGGGCTGGACAAGAATGGCGCGGCCATCGACGGCTTTGCCCAGCTAGGGTTCGGTTTCGTGGAAATCGGCACCGTCACCCCGCGTGCCCAACCGGGCAACCCCAAGCCACGGCTTTTCCGCTTGCCGCAAGCCGAGGCGATCATCAACCGCATGGGTTTTAACAACCTGGGCGTCGACCATTTGCTGGGGCGTGTGGCCGCGGCCAAGTACAAGGGCGTGCTGGGCATCAACATCGGCAAGAATTTCGATACACCGGTGGAGCGCGCGGTCGACGATTATCTGATCTGCCTGGACAAGGTCTACGCCCACGCCAGTTATGTGACCGTCAACGTCAGCTCCCCCAACACCCCGGGGCTGCGCAGCCTGCAATTTGGCGACTCCCTCAAGCAGTTGTTGGCTGACCTGGCCCGACGTCGTGCCGAGCTGGCGGTGATCCATGGCAAACATGTACCGCTGGCCATCAAGATCGCCCCGGACATGACCGACGAAGAGACCGCACAGGTGGCCCAGGCCCTGATCGACACCGGAATGGACGCGGTGATTGCCACCAACACGACGCTGGGTCGCGAAGGCGTCGAGGGGGTGGATCACGGTGACGAGGCGGGCGGGCTGTCGGGTGCGCCGGTGCGGGACAAGAGCACCCATACCGTGAAAGTGTTGGCCGCGGAACTGGCGGGACGCTTGCCGATCATTGCAGTGGGTGGCATCACCGAGGGCAAGCATGCTGCCGAGAAAATCAGTGCAGGCGCGAGCCTGGTGCAGATTTATTCGGGCTTTATCTATAAGGGGCCGGCGTTGATTCGTGAGTCGGTGGATGCGATTGCCGCACTTGGCCAATTTCAACGCGGGTAAGTTCTTAAAGACTGCGCAGACTCACTGTGGCGAGGGAGCTTGCTCCCGCTGGACTCTGTAGGAGCTGCCGCAGGCTGCTATCTTTTGATCTTGATCTTTCGCTCTAGACCCCATTGCCAGAGGAAAGATCGCAGCCTCGTTGCACTCGACAGCTCCTACAGGGTGCAGCCCAGCGGGAGCAAGGGTGTTCACCGCTCGGCTTTTTGCAGTGTTCGCTGAAACCCGGGCATTAAAAAGGGCTCCTCGAAGGAGCCCCCTGGGCCGAAGCCCGCCGTCCGGATGGGACGTGCGTGGTTAAATCGGTGTGGATATCAAATTGTCGAGTTCTTGAGTGTTAAGCCCTGTGTCAGCCGACGGCGTGAAGTTCGTTGAGTCTGTGGATACCCGCAGTGCCGGTCATACCGTCCCAGTTGTCGCCGCGTCCTTCTCGCCAGCCATTGATCCAGGCTTGACGTACCGACGGTAGAGTAAAGGGGCAAAGCTCACGGGATTTACCACCAACGCCATATTGGTAACCGCGTAAAAAAGCTCTTTCCAACGGATCACGCTTAAGTCTTCTCATAGGGTGTTGCCCTCACTTGTTGACTGTTGCTTCGCGTTGACCTCTGTCGAGGTCGGGGCAGAATCATTCTGCCGTTGGGTGGCTCGTTGCCGGCGTGACGAGCCGAGGTGTTGACGCCGTTGTGACGTCAACCTGTGTTGAGTTCTAACCAAAGCGTCACATGTATGGAATGATCGTTTTGTCATAAGCGCGTAACAATAAAGATGTTAGGGCGATAAGTAACATGATGTTCGTCACCCGCTTTCAGGCAAGACCCCTGTATGATCGGCCCTGCATCGAAGGGGGTCGCCCTCAGGCGAATGAGAATGTCCCCCCGTTGCACTCGGGTACTATTCGACGAAAGGGTCGAGTTTTCACAATTTGTTGCACAGAATTTTTTATCTGCCCTCGCCTCTAAGCTCTTTTAACCTGAGCGGCGAGAGCGGCACGGCACACTTTCGTGCCACGCGGGTGCTCTTGAGAAAAGCACCTGATTGAACCCGGCCCGGCAATGCGTTGCCCGGTCCACTTAGCCAAAGGCTCTGGAAATCCCATGTCCGATCGTTTCGAACTCTTCCTCACTTGCCCCAAAGGTCTTGAAGGCCTGCTCATCGAGGAAGCCGTCGGGCTTGGCCTTGAAGAGGCGCGTGAGCACACCTCGGCCGTGCGCGGCATGGCCGACATGGAAACGGCTTATCGCCTGTGCCTGTGGTCACGCCTGGCCAACCGCGTGTTGCTGGTGCTCAAGCGCTTCCCGATGAAGGACGCCGAAGACCTGTATCACGGCGTGCTGGATGTCGACTGGCAGGACCACATGCTGGCCGATGGCACCCTGGCGGTGGAGTTCAGCGGGCACGGCTCGGGCATCGATAACACTCACTTTGGTGCCTTGAAGGTCAAGGACGCCATTGTCGACAAACTGCGCACGCCGACGGGCGAGCGGCCATCGATCGACAAGCTCAACCCGGACTTGCGCATCCACCTGCGCCTGGACCGCGGCGAAGCGATCCTGTCCCTGGACCTTTCCGGTCACAGCCTGCACCAGCGCGGCTATCGCCTGCAGCAAGGTGCCGCGCCGCTGAAGGAAAACCTCGCCGCGGCCATCCTGATCCGCTCCGGCTGGCCGCGCATTGCCGCTGAAGGCGGGGCGCTGGCCGATCCGATGTGTGGCGTCGGCACCTTCCTGGTCGAAGCCGGCATGATCGCCGCCGACATGGCGCCGAACCTGAGTCGCCAGCAGTGGGGGTTCACCGCCTGGCTCGGCCATGTGCCGGCGTTGTGGAAGAAGCTGCACGAGGAGGCGAGCGCCCGTGCCGCCGCCGGGCTGGCCAAGCCGCCGCTGTGGATTCGCGGCTACGAGGCTGATCCGCGGTTGATTCAGCCCGGCCGCAATAACGTCGAGCGTGCCGGCCTGAGCGAGTGGATCAAGATTTATCAGGGTGAAGTCGCCACGTTCGAACCCCGCCCGGACCAGAACCAGAAAGGCCTGGTGATCTGCAACCCGCCGTACGGCGAGCGTCTGGGCGACGAAGCCAGCTTGCTCTACCTCTATCAGAACCTCGGCGAACGCCTGCGCCAGGCCTGCCTGAACTGGGAAGCTGCCGTGTTTACTGGTGCGCCGGACCTGGGCAAGCGCATGGGCATTCGCAGTCACAAGCAATATTCGTTCTGGAACGGTGCCCTGCCGTGCAAATTGCTGCTGATCAAGGTCCTGCCGGATCAGTTCGTCACCGGTGAGCGTCGTACCCCGGAACAGCGCCAGGCCGAGCGTGAGCAGGCTGAGTACGAACAGACGCCCGACGTACCGCAAGAGCGCCAGTACAACAAGAACGGCAACCCGATCAAACCCGCCCCGGCTCCGGCCCCTGTGGTCGAGCAGGCACGTTTGAGCGAAGGCGGGCAGATGTTTGCCAACCGTCTGCAAAAGAACCTCAAGCTGCTGGGTAAATGGGCCAAGCGTGAAGGCGTGGACTGCTATCGGGTCTACGACGCCGACATGCCGGAATACTCCATGGCCATCGACCTGTACCACGATTGGGTGCATGTCCAGGAATACGTCGCGCCAAAATCCATCGACCCGGAAAAAGCCTCGGCCCGGCTGTTCGACGCCCTGGCGGCCATCCCCCAGGCATTGAACGTGGACAAGAGCCGCGTGGTGATCAAGCGTCGCGAACGCCAGAGCGGCACCAAGCAGTACGAACGCCAGAGCGCCCAGGGCAAGTTCACCGAGGTCAATGAAGGCGGCGTGAAGCTGCTGGTCAACCTCACCGACTACCTGGACACCGGGCTGTTTCTCGACCACCGGCCGATGCGCCTGCGGATCCAGAAAGAGGCGGCCGGCAAGCGCTTCCTCAATCTGTTCTGCTACACCGCGACCGCCAGCGTCCACGCTGCCAAGGGTGGCGCGCGCAGCACCACCAGCGTCGACTTGTCGAAGACTTACCTGGACTGGGCACGGCGCAACCTGTCGCTCAATGGTTTTTCCGACAAGAATCGCCTGGAGCAGGGCGATGTGATGGCCTGGCTTGAAGCCAGTCGCGAGGAGTACGACCTGATCTTCATCGACCCGCCGACCTTCTCCAACTCCAAGCGCATGGAAGGTGTGTTCGACGTGCAGCGCGACCACGTCCAGTTGCTGGACCTGGCCATGGCCCGCCTGGCGCCGGGTGGTGTGCTGTACTTCTCCAACAACTTCCGCAAGTTCCAGCTCGAGGACAATTTGGGCGAGCGTTACGCGGTGGAGGAAATCACCGCCAAGACCATCGATCCGGATTTTGCCCGCAACGGCAGGATTCATCGTGCCTGGAAGATCATGGCCCGTTGACCTGTAGCCGATTGGATCCATGGAAGCCTTGAAACTCAAGGCTTTCGGGGCTTTTTGTGCTGGTCAAAGTGATGGCTAATAGCTATAACTTAAGCTTGTGGACAGGGCAGTACCTATGCCTGGCCCCTTTCTGAGTTGTATTTATGGCATTGCATCAGGTGCGCCCCAGAATCCTGGGCTTTATCAGCGAAGATGTGTCGGCCTGGCTGGTGGCTTCGCTGGTGCTGCTGGCCGGTGCGTTCGTGACCGGTTTGCTGACCTGGGCGATGGCGAGTCTGTTCAACCAGCAATTGCGCCAGCGCTTTGAACTGCAAGCCCAGGAGCGCTTCAGCCGCATCGAGGAGCGTTTCCAGGACCAGGAGCAACGTCTCGACAGCCTGAGGCGTTTCTTTGCCAATTCGGCTGGGGTTTTCGAGAGGGAATTCCATGGCTATGCCGAAGCGTTATTGCGCCGCACCCA
This sequence comes from Pseudomonas sp. Q11, assembly GCF_024494355.1. Classification (GTDB taxonomy): domain Bacteria; phylum Pseudomonadota; class Gammaproteobacteria; order Pseudomonadales; family Pseudomonadaceae; genus Aquipseudomonas; species Aquipseudomonas hefeiensis. The sequence continues at coordinate 69,421 of NZ_JAKNQY010000007.1, forward strand.
GGCGTTCGCCTGGGCGCCTCGGGTGCTGCGCGACGAACGATCCTCGTTCGAACAACAAGCCCGGACCGAGGGGGGCGATACGTTTTCCATCCGTGAGCCGGACGACGCAGGTGGCCTGCGCCTGGCCGCTGAACGGGACGAATACGTGCCGGTGCTGTACCTCCAGAGTCAGCCTTCCTTCAAGGCCTCACGGGGTTTGGATCTGCTCGCCCATCCCTTGCGCCGTGCCACCCTTGAGCGTGCTCGCCAACGTGACACCATGGTGGTATCGCAACCTTTGGACCTGGCGGGGGAGGCTTCCACCACGGTGCGCGGGGTGTTGCTGGTCGCGCCGGTCTCCAGGGCGTGGTCCAGGGAACCGTTCGGTTACGTCGTGGCGGCCGTCAGCATGCACCAGTTGGTGGGTGATGGCCTGCCGGCGCCCGGTCAGGACAATCTTTCGATGCGGGTCATGGACCTGTCCAGCGACGACCGTGAGGAGGTGCTGTTCGAGTCGCTCGATCCACCGGGTGAAAGCAATTTGTCGGCGACCCGCCTGTTGCGCCTGGCCGATCACGACTATCGGATAGAGTTGCGGCCCAGTCGCATGTTCTTGTCCACCAACCCTTCTTCGGTGGCGAGCCTGCTGGTGCTGGGTGGTTTGCTCAGTCTGCTCCTCAGTACCTTGCTTTATGTGTTGGTCAGCCAGCGACAGCGGGCCCTGGAACTGGTAGAGCAACGGACCCGGGAACTGCGCGACCGTGAGCAGGAACTGCGGGGCACCCACAGCCAGTTGCGTGGTGTGCTGGATGCTGCGACCCAGGTTGCGATCATCGCCACGGATCTGCGTGGTGTGATAACCACGTTCAATGCGGGCGCCGAACAGATGCTCGGCTACGACAGCGGCGAGGTCCTGCACAGCATGACCCTCGAAAGCCTTCACCTTCCGTGCGAGCTCCAGGCCCGGGCTGTACAACTTGCTGCGCGTTACGGCAAACCGATTCCCACGTGCCACGCCATGCTGGTCGAGGGCGGCGAACAGGGTGGCCAGCAGGCCCGAGAGTGGACGCTGGTGCGCCGCGATGGCAGCCATTTGACCGTGAACATGCTGGCGACACCGATGCTGGATGATCAGGGGCTGTGGATCGGTCATCTGGCGATCTGCATCGACATCACCGAGCGTAAGCGCGTCCACGAGGCCCTGGCCGCCCGGGACCTGTTGCTGAAAAAGCTCAGTGCCCACGTTCCGGGGGGAATCTACCAGTTCAAGATGGATTTCAATGGGCGTTTCAGCGTGATTTACGCCAGTGACGGCATTCGCGATATCTATGAGCTGGAACCCGATGTACTGGTGCGCAACGCCGAATCGATTTTCTCGCGCATCCATCCGCTGGACAGTGCGCGCGTGCGCAGGTCGATCCGGACTTCGGCCGACACCCTGAGCCCATGGCGCGAGGAGTATCGCCTGCAACTGCCGCAGCGTGGGTTGCGTTGGGTACGTGGCGAGGCCACACCTGAGGAGCTGCCGGGCGGCGGGGTGTTGTGGCACGGTTATATTTCCGACATCTCCGATCTCAAACGGGTGGAAGAGGAACTGCGAACCTTGTCAGTGACCGACGCCCTGACAGGTATTCGCAACCGGCGCTATTTCCAGGAGCGGCTGACCACGGAGATGGCCCGGGTGGAGCGGGGTACCGGGGAGTTGGCGGTCATCATGCTCGACATCGACCACTTCAAACGTATCAACGACCAGCACGGCCACGCAGTGGGCGATCGGGTGTTGCAGGCGGTTTGTCAGCGTATCACTCAACGGCTGCGACGGACCGACGTGTTCTGCCGGCTGGGCGGTGAAGAGTTCGTGGTGTTGTGCCCGGACACTGACGGCGAAAGCGCCCATGCCTTGGCCGTAGGATTGTGGGAAGGGCTGCGCAGCGCGCCAATCGAGGATGTGGGCGTCATCACCGCCAGCTTCGGCATCGCCACCTGGCACGTCGGGGAGGGGGCGGATGCGCTGCTGTTGCGAGCCGACTCGGGGGTGTACGCGGCCAAGCAGGCCGGACGGGATAGGGTTGAGGCGCAGTTGGGGTAGGCGTCTCCGCCGGGGATCAATGTGGGAGCGAGCCTGCTCGCGATAACGGTGTGCCATTCAACATTTCTGTTCACTGGCTGACGCATCGCGAGCAGGCTCGCTCCCACAGTTAATTTGTACGGGTTTAGAGCACCGAAGCCGTCTGCGGCAGTTTCGGCTGGCGATACAGGTCCAGCAGCACCTGGTCCAGCACCGACGACGCACCCCATGGCCGCGGATCGTTGAGAATCGCCACCACGGCCCAGGTGTTGCCGTTGATGTCACGGCTGTAGCCGGCGATGGCGCGAACGGTGTTCAGGGTGCCGGTCTTGACGTGGGCTTCGCCGGCCATGGCGGTGGTCTTGAGACGTCTGCGCATGGTGCCGTCGGTGCCGGCGATGGGCATCGAACTGATGAATTCGGCGGAGTACGGGCTGCGCCACGCGGCTTGCAGCATTGCCGCCATTTCCCGGGCACTCACCCTTTCGGCGCGGGACAGGCCGGAGCCGTTTTCCATGACCAGGTGCGGCGCGGTGATGCCTTTGCGAGCCAGCCACTGGCGTACCACCCGTTGTGCCGCCTTGGCGTCGTCACCGTCGGCTTCGTTGCGAAACTCTGCACCCAGGCTCAGGAATAATTGCTGGGCCATGGTGTTGTTACTGTATTTGTTGATGTCGCGAATGATCTCCGCCAGGTCCGGCGAGAACGCCCGGGCCAGCACCTTGGCGCCGCTTGGGGTCGCAGCCAGGCGGTCCTTGCCCTGGATGCTGCCGCCCAGTTCCTTCCAGATCGCCCGCACCGCTCCGGCGGTGTAAGTGGGGTGGTCCAGCAGCGCCAGGTAAGTCTGGGAACTGCAGCCGTCACCGAGCTGGCCGCCAACGGTCACGGTCACGCTGCCGTCCGCCTGCGGCACCGGGTTGTAGCGCACGCCACCGGTGCATTTTTTGGAGTTGAGTGCCTTGACCTGGTTTTCGATGCGAATGCTGGCGATCGGCGGCTCCACCGACACCAGCACCCGGCCGGCGTCATTGCGGGCGACAAAACGCAGGGCCTTGAGGTTGACCAGTAGGGAATCGGGCTTGACCAAAAACGGTTTGTTTTTGTCGTTGCCGTCGTCGTTGAATTCAGGCAACTGCGGTTTGACGAAGAAACCACGGTCCAGCACCAGATCACCGGTGACCTGTTGCACGCCGTTGGCCCGTAAGTCGCGCATCAGTAGCCAGAGCTTTTCCATGTTCAGCTTGGGGTCGCCGCCACCCTTGAGGTACAGGTTACCGTTGAGAATCCCGCCGCTGAGGGTGCCGTCGGTGTAGAACTCGGTTTTCCACTGGTGATTGGGCCCCAGCATCTCCAGGGCGGCATAGGTGGTCACCAGCTTCATGGTGGAGGCCGGGTTCACCGAGACGTCGGCGTTGTACAGGGTCGGGGTGCCAGGGCCGTTGAGCGGGATCATCACCAGGGACAAGGCGTTGTTTTGCAGCTTGCTGTTCTTGAGGGCCTTTTGCACATTGGGCGTCAGGGCCGTGTTGATGGTGGCGGCGCTGGTGGACGCAGGCAGGGCCAGGGGAAGAAGAAGACCGGCCAAAAGCAGTGGACGCAAAGATTTGATCATCTGAAATAAAACCCTACGGGCGAGGGGGAAAAAACGAGGACATGAAAATGAACGCCCTCAACGTCATGAAAGTGTCGGCATTATGCCCCAAGGTGCAACGGCGTGTGCCGTGCCTGAGCCCTTTGGGACGCTATTTTTTACCGACGGTAGGCCTACATACCCGATCAGGCGGGCAAACAGTGCACCAAACTGGTAGAGTGCCGGCCGTTATTACTTATGAGGATTGTTCCAATGGCGACTAACCGTTCCCAGCGTCTGCGCAAAAAACTGTGCGTGGATGAATTTCAAGAGCTGGGTTTCGAACTGAACCTGGATTTCAAAGAAGATCTGGCCGATGAGGCCGTTGACGCTTTCCTCGACGCTTTCCTGAAACAAGCCATGGAAGCCAATGGCCTGGGCTATGTTGGCGGCGACGACTACGGTCTGGTTTGCCTGCAGAAACGTGGCTCGGTGTCCGAAGAGCAGCGTGCGGCCGTTGAAGCCTGGCTCAAGGCGCGTCCTGAGCTGACCAGCGTTGAAGTCAGCCCGCTGATGGACGTCTGGTACCCGGAAAAGCCGATCAATCAGAAATAAGCTGCAAGCTGCAAGCTTCAAGCTGCAAGTCTAAGAGCTTGAAGCTTGAAGCTTGAAGCTTGAAGCTTGAAGCTTGAAGCTTGAAGCTTCAAGCGCTACGCCAGTTCAGGATCAGCAAGGTCAACACCCCCGCCACAATCCCCCAGAACGCCGAACCGATGGAAAACAGCGTCAACCCCGATGCCGTGACCATGAAGGTGATCAGCGCCGCTTCGCGTTCCCGGGCTTCGCTCATGGCGATGCTCAAGCCATTGATGATTGAGCCGAACAGCGCCAACGCCGCGATGGACAGTACCAGCTCCTTGGGCAGCGCCGCGAACAATGCCGCCAGTGTCGCGCCGAACACGCCGGCAAACCCGTAGAAAATCCCGCACCAGACTGCTGCCGTATAGCGTTTATTACGATCCTCATGGGCGTGTGGCCCGGTGCAGATGGCCGCGCTGATGGCCGCCAGGTTAATGCCATGGGAGCCGAACGGCGCCAGCAGCAGCGAGGCGATGCCCGTGCTGGTGATCAGCGGCGAAGCCGGCACGTTGTAACCGTCTGCCCGCAGCACGGCGATGCCAGGCATGTTTTGCGAGGTCATCGCCACCACGAACAGTGGAATGCCGATGCTGATGGTGGCCGCCAGGGAGAAGTGCGGCGTGGTCCATACCGGTGTGGCGACTTCCAGGGCAAAGCCGCTGAAGTCCAGGAGTCCCATCAAACCTGACAGCGCTGTACCGATCAGCAACGCCGCCAGCACTGCGTAGCGCGGCGACAGGCGCTTGACGATCAGGTAGGTGAAAAACATCCCCAGCACCAGGCCGGTTCGATGCTCGGCGGCGACGAAAATCTCGCTGCCGATCTTGAACAGGATCCCCGCCAGCAACGCCGCCGCCAACGAGGCCGGAATGCGCTTGACCAGGCGCTCGAAGCTACCGGTCAGGCCACAGATTGTCACCAGCACCGCGCAGGTGATGTAGGCGCCGATGGCTTCGCCATAACTGACCCCGCCCAGACTGGTGATCAGCAGCGCCGCGCCGGGCGTCGACCAGGCGATGGTGATCGGTGTGCGATACCGCAACGACAGGCCAATGGAGCACACAGCCATGCCGATGGAAATTGCCCAGATCCACGAAGAAATCTGCCCGCTAGTCAGCCCTGCCGCCTGCCCGGCCTGGAACATCAACACCAGCGAACTGGTGTAGCCGGTCATCATTGCGATGAAACCGGCGACGATGGCCGATGGCGAGGTATCGGCCAGCGGACGAAGTGGCGTGGTCGTGACTTCGGTCATGGTGGGCGGTGGTCCTTGTTGTAAATTGCAGGAGGGCTGGGGCCACAGGTTCGGGGTTTAAGCCTAAACTCAACCCCGTTGCCGATTGCAATACAGCCACGTCCGCAAACAGCCGTACAGTCGTGTTGCCATCAGAGGTTGTGTACAATCGCCGTATTATTTACGTGATACTTGTCAGCGACTCGCTGAGGCGTATTACAGTCACGGTCAATTCGCCGCAGTTCTCCCGACTCGAGTGCCCATGAACGAACAGTTGCAGCCCCTCAAGAAACAACCGCGAGCAGGCAAAGCCGGCCGCAGCGGAACCCAGGACGATATTGTCTATGCGCATATTTTCGAGGCCATCCTCGAACAGCGCCTGGCGCCCGGTACAAAGTTGAGCGAAGAGGCGTTGGGGGAGATTTTCGGGGTCAGCCGCACCATCATTCGCCGTGCGCTGTCGCGCCTGGCCCACGAAGGCGTGGTGCTGTTGCGGCCCAATCGCGGCGCCGTGGTGGCCAGTCCGAGTGTCGAAGAGGCCCGCCAGGTGTTCATGGCCCGGCGCCTGGTGGAAAGGGCGATCACCGAACTGGCCGTGCAGCACGCCACGGCCGAACAACTGTCTGAGCTGCGGCAGATGGTCAGCGACGAGCGCGACAGTTTTTCCCGCGGCGACCGCGGCGCCGGTATCCGCCTGTCAGGCGAGTTCCACCTCAAGCTGGCCGAGGCGGCGAAGAACGCCCCGCTGATCAGCTTCCAGCGCAGCCTGGTATCCCAGACCTCGCTGATCATCGCCCAGTACGAAAGCGGTAACCGTTCCCACTGTTCCTACGACGAACACACCCAGTTGATCGACGCCATCGAGGCCCGCGACGCCACCCTGGCGGTGGACCTGATGATGCATCACATGGACCACATCGACAGCAAGCTCAACCTCGACGAAGAAAGCGCGTCGGATGATCTGCATGCGGTGTTTTCGCATTTGTTGCAGAGCAAGAAGCCGGGGCGGTCGACGGCCAAGCTTTGATGGGTTGAATCAGTCATACCGAGTTGCCTTCATCGCGAGCAGGCTCGCTCCCACAGTGGATTTGTGTTGTTCACATAACCCCTGTGGGAGCGAGCCTGCTCGCGATTGACGGTCTGACAGGCGAATGAGATCTAGCGCTGATGCACCAACTGGCCCGCCGCATAAGTCTGCGCCACCGTCCGGTCATCCCCCAATGTCATCAACACAAACAACTTCTCGGCAATGTCCCGGGCCTGCTTCAGTCGATAGTCCAAGAGCGGCGTGGCGTTGTAGTCCAGTACCAGAAAATCCGCATCGCTGCCCGGCTGTAAAGTCCCGATCCGGTCTTCCAGGCGCAAGGCCCGGGCGCCGCCAAGAGTGGCCAGGTACAGCGACTTGAACGGGCTCAGGCGGGCGCCCTGCAACTGCATCACCTTGTAAGCTTCGTTCAGGGTTTGCAGCAACGAGAAACTGGTGCCGCCACCGACGTCCGTGCCCAACCCCACGTTCACTTTGTGCTTCTCGGCCATTGGCAGGTTGAACAGGCCGCTGCCGAGGAAAAAGTTCGAGGTCGGGCAGAACGCGATGGCCGAACCGGTCTCGGCCAGGCGCGCGCATTCGTCGTCACACAGGTGCACGCCGTGGGCGAACACCGAGCGTTCGCCGAGCAGATGGTAGTGGTCGTAGACGTCCAGATAACCTTTGCGCTCTGGAAACAGTTCCTTGACCCATTGCACTTCCTGCAGGTTCTCACTGATGTGAGTCTGCATGTACAGGTCGGGATATTCCCCCAGCAACTGACCCGCCAGGGCCAGTTGTTCCGGCGTGCTGGTCGGCGCAAAACGCGGGGTCACGGCGTAATGCAGGCGGCCCTTGCCGTGCCAGCGTTCGATCAGCGCTTTGCTTTCGGTGTAGCTGGACTCAGCGGTGTCGGTCAGGTAGTCCGGGGCGTTGCGATCCATCATCACTTTGCCGGCGATCATCCGCAGGTCGAGTTTCTCGGCCACCTCGAAAAATGCGTTGACCGATTGCGGGTGCACACTGCCGAACACCAGCGCGGTGGTGGTGCCGTTGCGCAGCAGTTCCTTGACGAAAATATCGGCCACGGCGTCGGCGTGGGCCTTGTCGGCGAACTGGCTTTCGCAGGGGAAGGTGTAGGTGTTGAGCCAGTCCAGCAATTGCTCGCCGTAGGCCCCGACCATGCCGGTCTGCGGCAGGTGGATGTGGGTGTCGATGAAGCCGGGCGTGATCAGCGCGTCTTGGTAATGAGTGATCTCGATGTCGGCCGCGAGGGTCGGCAGCAACTCGCTGGCGTGGCCGATGGCGCTGATCTGGCCGTTTTCCACCACCAGCAGGCCATCTTCAAAATATTCATAGGACGCTTCAATGCCGACTTCGGCAGGGTCGGCAAGGCTGTGGAGCAGGGCGGCGCGGTAGGCTTTGCGTGTCAGGGGCATGGGAATTCTCAACGATTGTTCAACGGTTCGCCTGGCTGCGGCGCGAGGCCGGCAGCAGCTTGGCAATCGGTTCGGCACGCTTGGTGTGCTGGCCGAAATCCGCGTTATAGGTGGCGATGATTTCGCCGGCGATGGAAATGGCGATTTCCACAGGCAACTTGCCTTTGACGTCGCCGATGCCCATCGGGCAGCGCATGCGTTGCAAGGTGCTGCTGTCGAAGCCGCGATCGCGCAGGCGATGTTCGAACTTGACCCGTTTGGTCTTCGAACCGATCAGGCCGAAGTAGGCGAAGTCGTTGCGCTTGAGGATCGCGGCACTGAGTTCCAGGTCGAGCTGGTGGTTGTGGGTCATGACGATGCAGTAGCTGCCGGCGGGCAATTCGTCGATTTCATCCAGCGGCTCTTCGCTGACGATCTTGCGCACGCCGTGGGGCAGGTGTTCGGGAAACTCCGCTTCCCGGGAGTCGATCCAGCGCACCTTGCACGGCAGGCTCGCCAGCAGCGGCACCAGGGCGCGGCCGACATGGCCGGCGCCGAACACGGCAATCTGTGCCTGGACCTGGCCCATGGGTTCGAACAGCAGCACGGTCACGCCGCCGCAGCACTGGCCCAGGCTGGCGCCGAGGCTGAAGCGCTCCAGATGGGTGCTTTGCTGGCCGCTGGCGAGCATCTGCCGGGCGAGTTCCATGGCTTTGTATTCCAGGTGCCCGCCGCCGATGGTGTCGAACGTCTGGCTGGTGCTGATCACCATCTTCGAACCGGCATTGCGCGGGGTCGAGCCGAGTTCTTCGATGATGGTCACCAGCACGCAGGGTTCACCGCGATCTTGCAGGTCGGCGAGGGCGCTGATCCAGTTGTACATATTCACCTCGACATCTCTGTTGTCTGTTCGGCCGCTTTCGCGAGCAGGCTCGCTCCCACATTAGGTCGGTGTTCACAACTTCCTGTGGGAGCGAGCCTGCTCGCGATTGGCCGCACCGCGGTCTAAAGCGAAGCCGCCTCAGTCTCAGCTTCTACGGTTTTCGCCACCCGCAACCCACGCATCTGCTCACACCCCCACAACACCCGCTCCGGTGTCGCCGGCGCATCGATTTTCGGCTGGTGCTGGTAATCCCCCAGGCTCGCCACGGCGTCCTTGATCGCGCACCACGCGGCGATGCCAAGCATGAACGGCGGCTCGCCCACAGCTTTGGAATGGAACACCGTGTCTTCCGGGTTCTTGCGGTTTTCCACCAGCTTGACCCGCAGATCCAGCGGCATGTCGGCCACCGCCGGAATCTTGTAGCTGGCCGGGCCATTCGTCATGAGCTTGCCTTTGTCGTTCCAGACCAGCTCTTCCATGGTCAGCCAGCCCATGCCCTGGATGAAACCGCCTTCGACCTGGCCAATGTCGATGGCCGGGTTCAGCGAGGCGCCGACATCGTGGAGGATGTCGGTGCGCAGCATCTTGTATTCGCCGGTCAGAGTGTCGACGATCACCTCGGCGCACGCCGCGCCATAGGCGTAGTAGTAGAACGGCCGCCCTCGGGCCTGGCTGCGGTCGTAGTAGATTTTCGGGGTCTTGTAGAAACCGGTGCTCGACAGTGAGACCTGAGCGAAATACGCCTGCTGCACCAGCGCCTCGAACGTCAGGATATGATCGCGCACCCGCACATGGCCGTTGTGGAACGCCACGTCTTCTTCGCTGACCTGGTACTGCCGCGCAGCGAACTCCACCAGGCGCTGCTTGATGGTTTCGGCGGCATTCTGCGCAGCCTTGCCATTGAGGTCGGCACCGCTGGAGGCGGCGGTGGGCGAGGTGTTCGGCACCTTGTCGGTGTTGGTTGCGGTGATCTGCACCCGGTCCATTTCCACCTGGAACACCTCGGCCACCACTTGCGCGACTTTGGTGTTCAAGCCCTGGCCCATTTCCGTGCCGCCATGGTTCAGGTGGATGCTGCCGTCGGTATAGACGTGAATCAGCGCCCCGGCCTGATTGAGAAAGCTGGCGGTGAAGGAAATGCCGAACTTGACCGGTGTCAGCGCCAGGCCTTTTTTCAGGATCGGGCTATTGGCGTTGTAGCGGCGGATCGCTTCTCGGCGCTCGGCGTACTGGCTGCTTTGCTCGAGTTCAGCGGTCATCTCCTCGAGCATGTTGTGCTCGACGGTCTGATAGTAGTGGGTGACGTTGCGCTCGGTCTTGCCGTAGTAGTTGGCCTTGCGCACCGCCAGCGGATCGAGCCCCAAATGCCGTGCGATGGCGTCCATCACCTCTTCGATGGCGACCATGCCTTGCGGCCCGCCGAAGCCTCGGTAAGCGGTGTTTGACGCGGTATTGGTCTTACAGCGGTGGCCGTTGATGGTTGCATCGCCCAGGTAATAGGCGTTGTCGGCATGGAACATCGCCCGGTCGACAATCGAGGCCGACAGGTCCGGCGAGCAGCCGCAGTTGCCGGCCAGCTCCAGGGCAATACCGTGCAGACGCCCGGTGCTGTCGAAGCCGACGTCGTATTCAATGTAGAAGGGATGGCGCTTGCCGGTCATCAGCATGTCTTCGACCCGGGGCAGACGCATCTTGGTGGGCTGGCCGGTGAGGTGGGCGATGACCGCGCACAGGCACGCCGGGCTGGCGGCCTGGGTTTCCTTGCCGCCAAAGCCACCGCCCATGCGGCGCATGTCCACCACGACTTTGTTCATCGAAACGTCCAGCACTTCGGCCACCAGTTTCTGCACTTCGGTGGGATTCTGCGTGGAGCAGTAGACGATCATGCCGCCGTCTTCGGTGGGCATCACCGAGGAAATCTGGGTTTCCAGGTAAAAGTGTTCCTGGCCGCCAATGTGCAGCGAGCCCTGGATACGGTGCTCGGCGCTGGCCAGTGCCGCCGCCGAATCTCCGCGCTGGTGGGTGTGGCTATCCAGCACGAAATGCCGCTTGCGCAGGGCCTCGACCACGTCCAGCACCGGTTCCAGATCTTCGTATTCGATGATGGCCGCCATCGCTGCCTTGCGCGCGGTTTCCAGGTCCCTGGCGGCAACGGCCAGCACCGGTTGGCCGACGAACTGCACGTCATCGATGGCCAATAACGGGTCACCGGGCAGCAGCGGGCCGATGTCCTTGAGACCCGGCACGTCTGCATGGGTGATGGCGATGCGCACGCCTTCGAAGGCGTAGCAAGGCGCGGTGTCGATGCGCAAAATCCGCGCGTGGGCGCGGTCCGACAGGCGGGCGTACACGTGCAGTTGGTTCGGAAATTCCAGGCGATCGTCGATGTACTGGGCTTCGCCGGACACATGCTTGGCGGCGCTGTCATGCTTGACGCTGCGGCCCACGCCGGTGGTCAGGTCGCGGGCGAACAGCTCGGCCAGCTCGGCTTGAGTCTTCTCTACGGCGTGATGGTTAGACATAAGCGGTCACCCGAGTCTCGATGTGCGGCGTTTGCAGTTCGATGAAGTATTTGCGCAGCAGGTTGCGGGCGCTGAGCAGGCGGTATTCCTTGCTGGCGCGGAAGTCCGACAGCGGTGTGAAGTCCTCGGCCAGTGCGGCGCAGGCACGTTCGACGGTGTTGTCGTTCCACGCGGCACCGGTCAACGCGGCTTCACAATGCTTGGCGCGCTTGGGTGTCGCGGCCATGCCGCCGAAGGCCACCCGGGCGTCCTGGACCACGCCATGCTCGATACGCAGGTTGAACGCCCCGCATACGGCGGAAATGTCATCGTCCAGGCGCTTGGAGACCTTATAGGCGCGGAACGCCTGCTCGGCGCTGGCCCGGGGCACGATGATCTTCTCGATGAATTCGCTTTCCTGGCGGGCGGTGACCCGGTAGTCGATGAAATAGTCTTCCAGCGCCAGGGTGCGGCGGGTCTGGCCCTTGCACAACACGATCTGCGCGCCGAGAGCGATCAACAGGGGCGGCGAGTCGCCAATCGGCGAGGCGTTGCCGATGTTGCCGCCCAGGGTGCCCTGGTTGCGGATCTGCAACGAAGCGAAGCGCTGCAGCAGTTCGCCGAAGTCCGGGTATTCAGCCTGCAAGGCTTCGTAGCAGTCGGAGAGTGCGGTGGCGGCGCCGATCTCCAGGCGATCGTCGAAACGCTCGATTCGCTTGAGCTCAGCGACGTTGCCCACGTAGATCATCACCGGCAGGGTGCGATGGAACTGGGTGACTTCCAGGGCCAGGTCCGTGCCGCCGGCCAGCAGGCGCGCCTGGGGATAGGCATCGTAGAGGTCGGCCAGATCGGCCACGGTCAACGGCACCAGGCAGCGTTTGTCGCCGCTGTTGAGTTCACCCGTGTCAGTCGGTGCGATGGCCTTGAGGCGAGCGATGGTCTCGGCTTCGCGGGCGTCGAACTGGTCCGCTTGCTTGGCGCAGCAGACCTGCTCGGCGGCCGCCAGAATCGGCCGGTAGCCGGTGCAGCGGCACAGATTGCCGGCCAAGGCTTCGTGGGCTTTATGGGCGTCGGGCTGTTCACTGTTCTTTTGCAGGGCGAACAGGGACATCACGAAGCCCGGTGTGCAGAAGCCGCATTGCGAACCGTGGCAATCGACCATCGCCTGTTGGACGCTGTGCAACTGGCCCTGGTGCTTGAGGTCTTCGACGCTGATCAGTTGCTTGCCGTGCAGGGACGAGACGAAGGTCAGGCACGAATTGAGGCTGCGATAACGAATGCGTTCACGACCGTCCTCGTCGGTCTGCAACTCGCCCACCACTACGGTGCACGCGCCACAGTCGCCACTGGCGCAGCCTTCTTTGGTACCGGATTTGCCGACGTGTTCGCGCAAATAGTTGAGCACGGTCAGGTTCGGGTCCAGGGCGTGCTCGCTACGGAGTTCCTGGTTGAGTAAAAACTGGATCACGGAAGGCCTCGCAGACTCATTATTGTTGTATCGACTTGAGCTGAATTTATCAGGTCTGACTTTGCGGTCAACGATTTTCTGACTTATAGGTCAAGAAAATCCGTTTGGTCGATGAACAACGTATTCACTCAGTATTGACCCTGTGGGAGCGAGCCTGCTCGCGATGGCGGTATATCAGTCGATGAATACATAGCTGTTCCGGCGCCATCGCGAGCAGGCTCGCTCCCACAGGTTTTGTTTCAAGGTAAATTCCCTAACTTTTTTGCTTAGATCGTGCCAAAAACCCGCTGCAGGCCCTGCGCCATGACGTATTGAGTGCGCTACACTGCGCCGCTTGTGCAAATCGAAGAGTTTGAAGGACAACCATGACGTTCAAGGCCCCGGACAGCCTCGCCGAGCAAATCGCCCATCACTTGGCCGAACGCATCATTCGCGGCGAAATGAAGCCGGGCGAGCGCATACAGGAGCAGAAGGTCACGCTGGCGCTCAACGTGAGTCGCGGCTCGGTCCGTGAGGCGTTGCTGATATTGGAGCGCCGGCATCTGATCGCGATCCTGCCGCGCCGTGGCGCACACGTCACCGAGCTGAGCGAACACAAGGTGCGCAGCCTCTGTGCGCTGATGAGCGAGCTGTACATCCTGTTGGGCAATGCCGTGGCTCATGGCTGGCAGGAACAGGCTGACATGGCGCCGTTCGTCGAGATCCAGCAGCGTTTGCAGGCCGCCTTCGAGCGCCAGGACATCCGCACTTTCGTCGATGAAAGTTTCAGCGTGATGCGCGCCGCCTATCCCTTTGCCAACAACCCGTACTTGCAGGAAACCGTCGAGAACCTGCAACCGGCCATGAGCCGCGCCTACTTCCTGGCCCTGGAACAACGCAAGGCCGAGATGAGCGAATTCCTCGACCTGTTCCAGCGCCTGCTGACCGCCGTGCTGGCCCGTGATTTGCCGCAGATCCGCATCGTGCTGACGGCCTACGCCCAGCGCAGTTGCGATCTTGTGGTTGCTGCCCTGACGGCGGCCTGAACGTGCGGCTCAAGTGCATCAAACTGGCGGGGTTCAAATCCTTCGTCGACCCGACCACGGTGAACTTCCCCAGTAACATGGCGGCGGTGGTCGGGCCCAACGGTTGCGGCAAGTCGAACATCATCGACGCCGTACGCTGGGTGATGGGCGAGAGCTCGGCCAAGAATCTGCGCGGCGAGTCGATGACCGACGTCATCTTCAACGGCTCCACCAGTCGCAAACCGGTGAGCCAGGCGAGCATCGAACTGGTGTTCGACAATTCCGACGGGACCCTGATCGGCGAGTACGCGGCATATGCGGAAATCTCCATCCGCCGCAAAGTAACCCGCGACAGCCAGAACAGTTATTTCCTCAACGGCACCAAGTGCCGACGTCGCGACATCACCGATATTTTCCTCGGCACCGGCCTCGGCCCGCGCAGCTACTCGATCATCGAGCAGGGCATGATCTCCAAGCTGATCGAAGCCAAGCCTGAAGACCTGCGCAACTTCATCGAAGAAGCCGCCGGTATTTCCAAATACAAGGAGCGGCGGCGCGAGACCGAAAACCGCATCCGTCGCACCCATGAGAACCTGGCCCGCCTGACCGACCTGCGCGAAGAACTCGAACGCCAACTCGAACGCTTGCACCGCCAGGCCGAGGCCGCCAAGAAGTATCAGGAGTACAAGGGCGAAGAGCGTCAGCTCAAGGCCCAGCTTTCGGCCTTGCGTTGGCAGGCGCTGAACGAGCAGGTCGGCCAGCGCGAGGCGATCATCGGCAACCAGGAGGTCAGCTTCGAAGCCCTGGTGGCCGAGCAGCGCAATGCCGACGCCGCCATTGAGCGCTTGCGCGACGGTCACCACGACCTGTCCGAACGCTTCAACCTGGTGCAAGGGCGCTTCTATTCGGTGGGTGGCGACATCGCCCGGGTCGAGCAGAGCATCCAGCACGGTCAGCAACGGCTGCGCCAGTTGCAGGATGACTTGAAAGAAGCCGAGCGGGCGCGCCTGGAAACCGAATCCCACCTGGGCCACGACCGCACGTTGCTGCTGACCCTTGGCGAAGAACTGGACCGGCTCACGCCGGAACAGGAACTCACCAGCGCCGCTGCCGAAGAGGCTGCCGCGGCCCTGGAAGAAGCCGAGCTGACCATGCACGGCTGGCAGGAGCAGTGGGACAGTTTCAACCTGACCTCTGCCGAGCCGCGGCGTCAGGCCGAAGTCCAGCAGTCGCGTATCCAGCAATTGGAAGCCAGCATGGAACGCCTGGCCGAGCGCCAGCGCCGCTTGGCCGAAGAGCGCGCCTTGCTCGCGGCGGACCCCGAAGACGCGGCGATTATTGATCTGAGTGAACAGCTGGCTGCCAGCGAAGCCACCCTTGAAGACTTGCAGGCCAGCGAAGACGCCCAGGTCGAACGGCTCGAACAACTGCGCCAAGCCTTGCAACTGGCTCTGCAGAATCAGCAACAGGCCCAGGGCGAATTGCAGCGCCTCAATGGCCGTCTGGCGTCGCTGGAGGCCTTGCAGCAAGCCGCGCTGGACCCTGGCACCGGCACCGCCGAATGGCTGCGCGACCAGCATCTGGCCGAGCGCCCGCGACTGGCCGAAGGCCTGAAGGTCGATGCCGGCTGGGAGCTGGCGGTGGAAACCGTGCTGGGCGCCGATCTGCAAGCGGTGCTGGTGGATGACTTCGCAGGCTTCGATCTGTCGGGCTTCACTCAAGGTGATCTGCGCCTGCTCAGCCCCGCTGGCGATGGCGTGCGGGTGCCGGGCAGCTTGCTGGATAAAGTCGAGGCCCAGGTCGATCTGTCTCCCTGGTTGGGGCAGGTGAAACCGGTGGATAGCCTTGAACAGGCCTTGGCCCTGCGCGGACAACTGGCGGCCGGTGAAAGCCTGATCAGTCGGGACGGCTATTGGGTCGGCCGGCATTTCCTGCGGGTGCGCCGGGCCAGCGAAGCCGAGAGCGGCATGCTCGCCCGGGGCCAGGAAATCCAGCGCCTGAGCGCCGAGCGCGAAGAGCGCGAAGCGAGCGTCGAAGCCCTGGAAACCGAATTACAAAATCTGCGGGCGCAACAGCGTCAGCAGGAGAACGGCCGCGAACATTTGCGTCGGCTGTTGCAGGATGAAGCACGCCAGCAGGGCGAACTCAAGGCGCAGTTGTCGGCCGGCAAGGCCAAGGTTGAACAACTGGCCTTGCGCCGCACGCGCCTTGAGGAAGAAATCGCCGAGCTGGGCGAGCAACGGGCGCTGGAACATGAGCAGATCGGTGAAGCGCGCCTGCAACTGCAGGAAGCCCTCGATGCCATGGCCGTGGACACCGAGCAGCGCGAGTTGCTGCTGGCTCAGCGCGACAGTCTGCGCGAACGCCTCGATCGGGTGCGCCAGGATGCCCGTCAGCACAAGGATCACGCTCATCAGTTGGCGGTCCGCCTGGGCTCGCTCAAGGCTCAGTACGACTCCACGCGCCAAGCGTTGGAACGGCTGGAAATGCAGTCCGAACGCCTGACCGAAAAACGCGAGCAATTGAGTCTGAATCTGGAGGAGGGCGAAGCGCCGCTGGAAGAGTTGCGCCTCAAACTCGAAGAGTTGCTCGACAAGCGCATGAGCGTTGATGAGGAACTCAAGACTGCGCAAATTGCCCTGGAAGACGCCGACCGCGAACTGCGCGACGCCGAAAAGCGCCGCAGCCAGGCCGAACAGCAGTCCCAACTGATCCGTAGCCAGATGGAACAGCAACGGATGGAATGGCAAGCCCTGACCGTGCGCCGCAAAGCCTTGCAGGACCAGTTGCTGGAAGACGGCTACGATCTCGACGGCGTGCTCGCCACGTTGGTGGCCGGGGCCAACGAGAAAGACGCCGAAGAAGAATTGGAACGCATCGCTGCCCGCATCCAGCGTCTGGGCGCCATCAACCTGGCGGCCATCGACGAGTATCAGCAGCAGTCCGAGCGCAAACGTTATCTGGATGCCCAGAACGACGATCTGGTGGAAGCGCTGCAGACCCTGGAAAACGTCATCCGCAAGATCGACAAGGAAACCCGTAATCGCTTCAAGGATACCTTTGATCAGATCAACGGCGGTTTGCAGGCACTTTTCCCGAAAGTTTTCGGTGGTGGCAGCGCTTACTTGGAACTGACGGGCGAAGATTTACTCGATACAGGGGTGACCATCATGGCGCGTCCCCCGGGCAAGAAGAACAGCACCATCCATTTGCTCTCCGGGGGTGAAAAAGCGCTGACGGCATTGGCTCTGGTTTTTGCCATTTTCAAATTGAACCCGGCGCCGTTCTGCATGCTCGACGAGGTGGACGCGCCGCTGGACGACGCCAACGTGGGGCGTTATGCACGGCTGGTAAAAGAGATGTCTGAAACGGTGCAGTTCATCTACATCACCCACAACAAAATCGCCATGGAAATGGCCGACCAGTTGATGGGCGTGACCATGCATGAGCCAGGTTGCTCGCGACTGGTGGCGGTGGACGTGGAGGAGGCGATGGCGATGGTGGACGGCTAGCGACGAGCTTCGAGCTGCAAGCTGCAAGGGGCACGTGAGATCGCTGTCAGCTTGCCGCTTGTAGCTGCACCTAACAGTGTAAAGTTATCTTTGGTCGTGCTAGTTTAATGTCAATTTTTCGTATGCGTGGGCAAAACGCCATTCAGAACATAGAGTTGGCGCCACGTTTTAAAGCGGTTTGCACATAGCTAAGCCCCTTATTTTTCAGCATTTTTATAGAGGCACGGGATTACATGGAAATCGGTCTGCGCGAGTGGCTGATCGTCATCGGCATTATTGTCATTGCCGGTATTCTTTTCGACGGCTGGCGCCGCATGCGTGGCGGCAAGGGGAAACTCAAGTTTCGCCTCGACCGCAGCCTGTCGAACCTGCCGGATGACGATGGCAATGCCGAGCTGTTGGGCCCGCCCCGGGTGCTGGATACCCATAAGGAGCCGCAACTGGATGAGCACGACCTGCCGTCGATGAGCGCGCCAGTGCGCGAGCCACGGGAATCGGGCTCCAAGCGCGGCAAACGCAACAGCGAACCGTCCCAGGGTGACCTGAACCTCAATCTCGATCTGGATGGCGGCCCGAGCTTCAGCAGTCGCGACGATGACTTCCCGGACGAGAGCAAACCCGTGCGTGGCGACAAGGACCAGGCCCAGGCCGAGGAAGTGCTGGTGATCAGCGTGATCTGCCGTGACCCGGCCGGCTTCAAGGGCCCGGCGCTGTTGCAGAACATCCTGGAGAGCGGCCTGCGTTTTGGCGAGATGGACATTTTCCACCGCCATGAAAGCATGGCCGGCAACGGCGAGGTGCTGTTCTCCATGGCCAACGCGGTCAAGCCTGGCGTGTTCGACCTGGACGACATCGACCATTTCAGCACCCCGGCGGTGAGCTTCTTCCTCGGCTTGCCCGGCCCGCGTCATCCCAAGCAGGCGTTTGATGTGATGGTGGCGGCGGCGCGCAAGCTGTCCCAGGAGCTCAACGGCGAACTGAAGGATGACCAGCGCAGCGTGCTGACCGCCCAGACCATCGAACACTACCGTCAGCGCATCGTCGAATTCGAACGCCGGGCGCTGACCCAGAAACGCTGAGGCCAACGATTGCTGGCCCTGTAGGAGCTGCCGAAGGCTGCGATCTTTTGACCTTTCGCTTGAGATTCAAGTGTCTGGGGAAAGATCGCAGCCTCGTTGCACTCGTCAGCTCCTACAGCGCCTACATGCGATCGAAGTATTGAGAATGAGCAGCCTAGGCTGCTCTTTTGCTTTATGAGAGAACATCCATGACTGCCGTCCAAACCCGCATCCAACAGCTGCGTACCGAGCTGGATCAGCACAACTACCGCTACCACGTTCTCGATGAGCCGAGCATTCCGGACGCCGAGTACGACCGCCTGTTCCATGAGCTCAAGGCCCTGGAAGAGCAACACCCGGAACTGGTGACCAGTGATTCCCCGACCCAGCGTGTCGGCAGTGTTGCGCTGTCAGCCTTCAGCCAGGTCCGTCATGAAATCCCGATGCTCAGCCTGGGTAACGCCTTCGACGAAACCACCCTGCGCGAATTCGACCGCCGCGTGACCGAAGGTCTCGACCTGCCCATGGGCGACTTGCTGGGTGGTGGCGCGGCGGTGGAGTACAGCTGTGAGCCGAAGCTCGATGGCCTGGCGGTCAGCCTGTTGTACCAGGACGGTCTGCTGGTGCGCGGCGCCACGCGCGGCGACGGAACCACCGGCGAAGACATCAGCGTCAACGTACGCACGGTGCGCAATATCCCTCTCAAACTGCAGGGCAGTGGCTGGCCGCCGGTGCTGGAAGTGCGTGGTGAGGTGTACATGTCCAAGGCCGGTTTCGAGCGTCTCAACGCCACGCAACTGGAGGCGGGCGGCAAGACCTTCGCCAATCCGCGCAACGCGGCTGCGGGCAGCCTGCGCCAGCTGGATTCGAAGATCACCGCCAATCGTCCCCTGGAATTCTGCTGCTACGGCATCGGTCAGGTGACGGCGGACATTGCCGACACCCACATCGGCAATCTCAAGCAACTCAAGGCTTGGGGTCTGCCCATCAGCCGCGAATTGAAACTGGCCCACGGCATCGACGAGTGTCTGGATTACTACCGCGACATCGGCGAGCGGCGTAACGCGCTGCCTTACGAAATTGACGGCGTGGTGTTCAAGGTCAACAGCATCGCCTCCCAGCGCGAACTGGGTTTCCGCGCCCGGGAACCGCGCTGGGCCATCGCCCATAAATTCCCGGCCAGCGAAGAGCTCACCGAACTGTTGGATGTCGAGTTCCAGGTCGGCCGCACCGGCGCTGTAACACCCGTTGCGCGACTCAAGCCGGTCAAGGTGGCCGGCGTGACCGTGGCCAACGCCACGCTGCACAACATGGACGAAGTGGCGCGCCTGGGTCTGATGATCGGTGACACGGTGATTATCCGCCGCGCCGGTGACGTGATCCCGCAAGTGGTGCAAGTGGTCACCGAACGTCGCCCGGAAAACGCCCGCCCCGTTGAAATTCCGCAACAGTGCCCGGTGTGTGGCTCCCATGTGGAACGCACGCAACTGATCAAGCGCAGCAAGGGCCGCGAAACCATCAGCGAGGGCGCGGTGTACCGTTGCGTCGGCCGTCTGGCCTGTGGCGCCCAGCTCAAGCAGGCAATCATTCATTTCGTGTCGCGCCGGGCCATGGACATCGAAGGCCTGGGCGAGAAGAGCGTCGAACAGTTGGTCGATGAAGGTCTGGTGGGTTCGCCTGCCGATCTGTATGCACTGACCTTCGAGCAGGTGGTTGACCTGGAAGGCTTCGCCGAGCTGTCGAGCAAGAACCTGTTGGCGGCCATCGTCGACAGCAAGAAGCCGAGCCTGGCGCGCTTCATCTACGCCCTCGGCATCCCGGACGTGGGCGAGGAAACCGCCAAGGTCCTGGCCCGCTCCCTCGGTTCACTGGAGCGTGTGCAAGCGGCCTTGCCGCAAGTGCTCACGTACTTGCCGGACGTTGGCCTGGAAGTGGCTCACGAGATCCACAGCTTCTTCGAAGACCCGCACAACCGCCAGGTGATCAAGGACCTGCTGCGCCATGGCCTGGATATTCAGGACCAGGGTGAACTCGGCGCTGAATTCTCCGCCAGCACTACCTTGGGTGGTTTTCTGGACAAACTGGACATTCCCTCGGTCGGGCCGGGCGGGGCGCAGAAACTGGCGGACAAGTTCGGCTCTCTTGAAGCTGTCATCGAAGCCGTAAAGACAGATGACTGGCTAGCTATGAACCAGGCATTGCCAAAGAAGCAAGCCAGTGCTGTACGGGATTTTTTTGCCGTCGAGGAAAATCGTCAGCGCTCATTGACAGCCCAAACGCAATTAGCCGACTTCGGCATGCACTGGCAGAGCGAGAAGAAGGTTGTCGAAGGTTTGCCCGAGGCGGGACACACCTGGGTGCTGACCGGCTCGCTGGAGTTGATGAGCCGCGATGTCGCCAAGGACAAGCTGGAAAGCCTGGGGGCCAAGGTGGCCGGTTCCGTGTCGGCGAAAACCCACTGCGTCGTCGCCGGGCCAGGAGCGGGCTCGAAACTGACCAAGGCCAACGAACTGGGGCTGAAGGTGCTGGATGAAGAAGCGTTTGTGGCGTTTTTGAGTCAGCACGGCATCACGGTTTAGTCATGTCGCCAGGAAACTCGGATTCATTGTGGCGAGGGGATTTATCCCCGCTCGACTGCGCAGCAGTCGCAAACCGGCTGGCACGGCCTACCTGTTGCATCGTGGTGCCTGGTTTGAGGGCCGCTGCGCGGCCCAGCGGGGATAAATCCCCTCGCCACAGGGTTATGTGGAGAGTCGGCTAGCGCGGATCGACGTTATCCAGCGCCCGATTCGCCAGCAAACCTCCCAGCTCAATCAACTGCTGAATACCCAGCGCAACATGCCGCCGGGAACCCTCCAGCTCAGAAGCCAGATCACTGATCATGGCATCGGCCGAAGCCAGGGTTTCACTGAGGTTGGCGAGCAGGCATTCGGTGTCGATGCCGTTAATCACCGTGAAGAGCTGGCCGGGTGTGGGGTCGGCCTCCGGCTGTTCCGGTTTTGGTTTCAGGTAGAAGTCGAGGGCGCGCTCGGCGGCTTCGTCGAGTTTTTTGGCGGCGGCGGTTTTGTGCGGGGATGTTGGATCGGTGTCTGGTGGGTTGGGTGTTGCTTTGAACATGGTGACGCTCCTATGGGATGGAGCCACCAAGGCCTGTCGCTAAACAGAAATGGTGGCGGCTGCACGCAGGTTAGCGAACCGGTCATAGGCACCCGGCAGACTCGAAGGTCTCCCACATACAGCCGCCATAACGTCATTGCAGTTAGACCTGCAGCGAAGCATTGACCGCTTATGCACCTAGAATGATCCGGGTCGCTAAACCCGATCGCTGATTCGTCAGCGACCCGGAAACGATAAGGCCCGGCCCATAGGCGCACAAGCCGGCGGATTCTGGCGTAGTTGTAGGCAATGGCGCAAGGCGGGGTAGCCGCTCCTGCAACGTCCTACATCGGAGCTTACAATTTGACCATTTCCCACGCTCCTGCGTGGGAAAGTCGGCAGGGATGCTCTCCGTTCCGCTTTAAATAAGTCCATCACATTTTTTGCGTCACCTATTTTCGGAAGAGGGGAACCGGGACCGTTTATTGGTTAGTAAAAGGCTTTGCTAGCGTTGCGTGGCTGCAAAATATAGGTGTATAAACACACAAACACCTATCAAGGGGAACGCCATGAGTACCATCCGTTGGAATGTCGCCGTCTCGGCTGACACCGACCAGTCGCTTCGCATGTTTCTGGCCAGCCAGGGCGGTGGCCGCAAAGGCGATCTGTCGCGCTTCATCGAAGAAGCGGTACAGGCACACATTCTGGAACTGACGGCCGAACAGGCCAAGGCCGCAACAGCCAATCTGAGCGAAACGCAATTGACCTCAATGGTCGATGAGGCTCTCGACTGGGCACGTAAGCGCTGATGCGGGTCGTGTTGGATACCAACATCCTGTTCAGCGCTCTGATTTCGCCGCACGGTGCCCCCGATGCTATTTACCGCGCCTGGCGAGCGGCGCGTTTTGAAGTAGTGACCTCGCGGATGCAACTCGATGAAATCCGCCGAGCCAGCCGCTATCCCAAGCTCCAGGCCATCCTTCAGCCCGCTAAAGTGGGCGCCATGATCAATAACCTGCAAAGGGCAGTTGTACTGGAGCGTCTGACCATCGAGGTCGAAGCCGATGATCCGGATGACTCGTTTTTACTGGCCATGGCCCTTGCAGGCGACGCGGACTATCTGGTGACCGGTGATCGCCGCGCCGGTCTCTTGCAGCTTGGGCACATAGGACGCACGCGGATTGTCACGCCTGCCGTGTTTTGTGCCGAGGTGCTGTGATCGATCGGGATCTTTCCCGAGATGTCGGGTCGCAACAGCCGGAGCAAGCTCCCTCGCCACGGTTTATCGGATGCCTGTGGTGCAGCGCCCGGGAACGATCACGCACAGGGGGGGATCTAGTCTTGCAGGCCCCGGGAGATCACCATGTACCGCTTCTTCGAGCAGCTGAGTTCACGCATCGCCGCGCCCTTTGCCGGCGATCGCTCGCGTAACAGCAAGATCTGGCCGTGTCGTTGCGGCCAGTCGCTGTTTTTTCGCAACAGCCAGTGCCTGGCCTGCCAGGCAGTGCTGGGCTATCAGCCCGAGCAAAGCCGCTTGTCGTCCCTGCAAGCCGGCGAGCAGCCCGGCACCTGGACCCTGGATGCCGACCCGCACGCCGGATTGTTCCGCCGTTGCGCCAACCTCGACACGCCGGCGGCCTGCAATTGGTTGCTGCCGGCCAATGGGCGCGACACCTTGTGTATCGCCTGCAGCCTGAACCGCACCATTCCAGACCTGTCGATCCCGGAAAACTCCGAACGCTGGTGCAAGGTCGAAACCGCCAAGCGCCGGCTGGTGGCGCAATTGATCACCCTCGGTTTGCCAGTCATCCCCAAAACCGTCAGTGAAAGTGAGGGGCTGGCCTTCGATTTCATCGGCGTTGATCTCAACGGCACCCCTCCGACCACCGGCCACGCCAGCGGGTTGGTCACGCTCGACATCAAAGAGGCCGACGATGCCCACCGCGAGCTCGTGCGCCAGCAGATGCACGAGCCGTACCGCACCTTGCTCGGGCACTTTCGTCATGAGGTGGGGCACTACTACTGGGACCGGTTGATCGCCAACAGCCACTGGCTCGAGGCGTTTCGCGAGCAGTTTGGCGACGAGCGGGCCAGCTATTCCGATGCCTTGGAGCGCCACTACCAGCACGGCGCGCCGCTGGACTGGCAAACTCACTACGTCAGCGCCTACGCCACCATGCATCCCTGGGAAGACTGGGCGGAAACCTGGGCGCATTACCTGCACATGATGGACGCGGTGGACACGGCCCTGGGTTTTGGCATGAGCGCCGGGGAAATGGATTTCGACTACCAACCGTTTCCGCCCGAGACCTTGTTCGACCCTGCGCACAGCGGCGGTGTGGCCTTCCTATCGTTCGTCAACGCCTGGATCGAACTGGCCGGCATGCTCAACGAACTGTCGCGCAGCATGGGCCAGCCGGATTTTTATCCGTTCGTCGTACCGGCCGCGGTGATCACCAAGCTGCATTTCATCCATCTGGTGATCCAGGAGGAGGGCGGCCGCGCTGACGAGGTGTTGCTGTAGCAGCCCGGCTTGCGGGAGCAGGCTTTGTTCTCACAGGCAAGTGCTTGAACATCTTCAGTTTTTTAATCCGGCGCGAACGGTTGTAACTTCTCGTCAGATAGGTACAATGGCGCGGCTCGCCGTCAGGCGGGCGTCGTTATGGTGACCCCATCGGTCCCCCCGCAACGATTACCCGTGAACCTGGTCAGATCCGGAAGGAAGCAGCCACAGCGGGAACATTGTGTGCCGGGGTGTGGCTGGTGGGGTTGCCTCCATAACGCCCAAGCCTTCGTTCGTAAGGTTTGCGAATATTCCATATTTCTTTTATTTACCAAACGATATTTATCGTCGCTTTCTGCTGCCTGGATTCTGGTGTGGCAGAACAACCAAACACCGAAAGAGAAGCCCGGTCTGTCGCTCATCGACAGGCCGGGCTTTTCTTTTGCATTACCGCTTCAAGGCTTCGCCAGTGCCTGGTCTACCGCCGCAATCAGCTTCCCCAAATCCTTTGCGGTGGCTTTGTGTATGACGCCAAACAGGTATGCCCGCTGTTCGTCCTCGTCGTCCATGTCGGCAAAAAACGCTTTGAGCTGTACATCCAGTTTGTCGGCAAGCAAGACCAAGGCTTCGACGCTCGGGGTGTAGGTGCCGGTTTCGAAACGGCTGATGGTTTTAGGGTCAAAACCGGTTTTTTCGCCAAGTTCAGCCTGAGTAAGCCCCGCTACTTTGCGATAGCGTCTGATGGCCGGACCCAAACTTGAAATTTGCATCGCTTAATTCCCATTTAGAATCAAGAACTTAACGATAGATTTTTGCATTAGGCAACCGCATGATTCATCACCTTGCTTTGCAAAATGTGATGCGTTTCGTAGAATCGGCCTTTGGCACGGGCATTTGGTGACCTGCTTCAGAAGCCTGGATGTGCGAAAAGGGTGGGCCTTGCGTTTTCTTTTTGTACACAAGGCGACGCTTGGCGCCTTCAGGTAGCACCGCCACGGCCCGCGCTCCAGCGTATCTCAAGGTGTTTGAGCCTAGTTGATTTTTCGCCTGTCCTGGGGCGGTGCAACCGCGCGCGACAAATGAGCCTGACTCATGGATGACTGCTTCGATGGATAAGAAGTACCGCAGAGCCGTTGACGCCGCCGCGATTTTTTCTGAAACCGATCTGAGCGGGCGCATTACCTACGTCAACGACCAATTCTGTAAGCTTTTTGGCTACCCGCGTGCTGAGCTGTTGGGGGCTAACCATCGCCTGATCAACTCTGGCCAGCACCCTGGCGAGTTCTTCAGCGCCATGTGGCGCACCATCGCCCTGGGTCAGGTCTGGAAGGGCGAAATCTGCAACCGGGCCAAGGACGGTACGCTGCATTGGGTCGATACCACCCTGGTGCCGGTGATCGACGATGCGACCGGTAAGATCGAGCGCTACCTGGCGATTCGTTTTGATGTCAGCGAGAAGCGTCAGTTGTTGCATTCGCTGCAATGGCGGGTCGGTCACGATGTGTTGACCGGATTGCCCAACCGCACTTACCTGTCCGATCTGCTGGACCAGGCCCTGGAATTTTCCAGGGCGCAGAACTTGCCCCTGGCGGTGTGCATGCTCGACCTGGATGGCTTCAAGGCCGTGAACGACGGTCACGGCCATGCCAGTGGGGATCAGTTGCTGGTGGAGGTCGCCAGGCGCCTGCGCAGCATTGTACGCGGTGAGGATGTGGTGGCGCGGCTGGCTGGCGATGAGTTTGTGCTCGTGTTGCGCCATGTGCGCGGGCTTGATGAATTGCATGCCGCGTTGAACCGGGTGCTGATTGCCGTCTCCTTGCCGTATGCCATTGATGGTAAAGACATCAAGGTTTTCGCCAGCATTGGCGTCACCCTGTTTCCCGGTGACAACGAAGACGCTGATACCTTGCTGCGCCACGCTGACCAGGCGATGTACGTGGCCAAGCAGAGCGGTCGCAATCGCTTTCATTTGTTCGACGTGTCCCGGGACCAGGAAGTGCGGGTCACTTACCAGACCGTCGAGCGGGTCCGGCAGGCGCTGGCGGACAACGAGTTGCGGCTGCATTTCCAGCCCAAGGTCAATATGCGCCATGGCACGGTGGTGGGCCTGGAGGCGTTGCTGCGCTGGAAACACCCACAACGGGGCCTGGTGCCGCCCCGGGAGTTCCTGCCACTGGTAGAGGAGACCGACCTGATCGTCGAGATCGGCGAGTGGGTCATGGAACAGGTGCTGATTCAGTTGCAGCAATGGCAGCACGCCGGGCAGGTCTGGCCGGTGAGCATCAATATCTCGGCGCGGCATTTCCAGCGGGCGGATTTCGTCGAGCGGTTGCGGCAGGTGCTGCAACGCCACCCGGCGGTGTCGCCGCGGATGTTGGATCTACAGATCGTTGAATCCGTCGCGGTGGAAAACCTTGCCCACGTCAGCGCCTGTCTCCAGGCGTGCCAGGCCTTGGGCGTGGGGTTTTCCCTGGGCGGTTTTGGCACGGGATACTGTTCGCTCAATGACCTCAAACACCTGCGCACGCAGACCATCAAGATCGACAAGACCTTTGTCCGCGACATACTCAATGACCGGGATGATCTGGCGCTGACCGACGCGATCATCGGTTTGGCCAGGGCGTTTGGTCGCCAGGTGGTGGCGGAGGGACTGGACAGCCTGGAGCATGGCCAACTGCTGTTGCGCCTGGGTTGCGAAGTGGCTCAAGGCTATTTCATCGCCCGGCCCATGCCGCCTGAACAAGTACCCGACTGGGTGAGGGGATTTGTTTCGCCGCCGCAATGGCAGCATCGGCCCGACCTTCAGGGCGAATCGGATCCGCTGCCCGGCGACTCTCTATGGCCGGTGTAGCGCTGGATGATCGCGTCGATTTCCCCCGAGGTTTTCATTTTCAATAAGGTGCGCAGAATGCGTTGTGCCGGGATTTTCGGATCGTCGCGCACATAACAGCCCAACATACGCTCCTGGAGCACAGCCACGGCGCGCAGCTGCCGGTCAGGGGTATGCTGCTGATTGAACCACTCCAGCGCCCATTGATTGCTGACCGCATAGCGATAGCGGCCGGCCAGCAGTTTTGCCAGGACTTGTTCCTGGCTGCGTGCATCGTCACGTCGCAGATCCCCGCCGTCGAAGAGCGGTTGCAAGGTCGGGTAGGCATAACTGAGCACGGTCCCGACAGGCTGGTGGGGCAGGGTCGCGGGCGTCACCTCCGTGGGGGCGCTGGCCATGCCCACCAGCACGTCACGCTGGAAAAACAGCGGGACGCTCCACAGGTAATCGCCCCCCGTATCCTTTACCCAATCGGGGATGACATAACACCGTACGTCGACTTCGCCATGTTTCATGGCATTGTCCAGCCGGGCGCGGGCCAGGACATGAAACTGCGCCGGCATCCCCACCTGGGTCGCCAGGCGGGTCATGACCTCGGGGATGATGCCCTGGATCGGGCGGCCTTCTTCAGTCTGCACCATGGGCATGGCCCAGCTGTCGGTGATGGCGAAACGCAACGGGGTTTCGGCAGCAAAACACCCTGAACCCATTAACAGCAAAGCCCCCATGGCCGAACGCATAAACTCTCCTGATGGTGCAAAATCCTGCCGACAATCGGGCCCCTGACCCAAGCTTAGACAGATTAGACGAGCACACCGGATGCAATTTCGCCCCTGCTCCGCTAGCATTAGCCGCTTCTGCTTTCCAGTGGCGATGGTTTTCGATGAGTTATCAGGTTCTTGCACGTAAATGGCGTCCGCGCTCGTTCCGCGAAATGGTCGGCCAGACCCATGTGCTCAAGGCCCTGATCAATGCCTTGGACAGCCAGCGGCTGCATCACGCCTACCTGTTCACCGGCACGCGCGGCGTCGGCAAGACGACCATCGCGCGGATCATCGCCAAGTGCCTGAACTGTGAAACCGGCATTACCTCGACGCCGTGTGGCGAGTGC
The DNA here is from genome assembly GCF_024494355.1 of Pseudomonas sp. Q11. Lineage (GTDB taxonomy): Bacteria > Pseudomonadota > Gammaproteobacteria > Pseudomonadales > Pseudomonadaceae > Aquipseudomonas > Aquipseudomonas hefeiensis. The sequence continues at coordinate 97,319 of NZ_JAKNQY010000007.1, forward strand.
TCGGTATGCCGGGAAATCGACGAAGGCCGTTTCGTCGACCTGATCGAGATCGACGCCGCCAGCCGCACCAAGGTCGAAGACACCCGCGAGCTGCTCGACAACGTGCAGTACGCGCCAAGCCGCGGACGCTTCAAGGTCTACCTGATCGACGAAGTGCACATGCTTTCCAGCCATTCCTTCAATGCGCTGCTCAAGACCCTCGAAGAGCCGCCGCCTTACGTCAAGTTCATCCTGGCAACCACCGACCCGCAGAAGCTTCCTGCAACGATTTTGTCCCGCTGCCTGCAGTTCTCCCTGAAGAACATGACGCCGGAGCGGGTCGTTGAGCATCTGACCCACGTGTTGGGTGTCGAGAACGTGCCGTTCGAAGACGATGCGCTGTGGCTGCTGGGTCGCGCCGCCGATGGTTCGATGCGTGACGCCATGAGCCTGACCGACCAGGCCATTGCCTTTGGTGAAGGCAAGGTCATGGCCGCCGATGTGCGGGCCATGCTTGGCACCCTGGACCACGGTCAGGTCTACGACGTGTTGCATGCGCTGATCGAAGGTGACGCCAAGGCGCTGCTCGAAGCGGTGCGTCACTTGGCCGAGCAGGGGCCGGACTGGAATGGTGTGCTTTCGGAAATTCTCAACGTATTGCACCGTGTCGCCATCGCCCAGGCCTTGCCTGAGGGGGTCGATAACGGTCATGGCGACCGCGATCGGGTGCTGGCACTGGCTCAGGCACTGCCGGCCGAAGACGTGCAGTTCTATTACCAGATGGGGCTGATCGGCCGTCGTGACTTGCCCCTGGCGCCGGATCCGCGCGGTGGTTTTGAAATGGTGCTGCTGCGAATGCTCGCGTTCCGGCCGGCCGACACGGAAAACGCCCCGAGGCAACCGCTAAAGCCAGTGGGGATCAGCCAGGCCACAGCTGATTCCGCCAAGCCAGTGGCTGCCGCGCCCGTCGTTGCGCCGGCAGTGGCTTCTGCTCCGCCAGTGGTGGCGCAACCGGCCCCTGAGCCTGTCGTCGCGGTGCCCGAGCCTGAGCCCGAGCCTGTCGTCGAGGCGTTGCCGGAGCCGGTCGCCGAAAAAGTGGTCGACCTGCCCTGGAACGACCCGGTCGAGGCCCCGGTCGTCCAGCAGCCCGCCGTGGAGCCGGTGCTGGAAACCGTCGCCGAGCAACCCGAGCTGCCGCCGATGCCGATGCCCACGCCCGACAGCGTGGTGCCCGACGCACCCGAGTGGGCTGCCGCTCCGGTACCCGAGCCTACGGTGGCGGACGTTGATGTCGCCACGCCGGGCATGGACCTGGATGATGAGCCTCCACTGGACGAGGATTACATCGAGCCGGACATGGATTCGGCCTACAGCTATCTGGACGAACTGGCCAGTGAGCACACCGCCGAGCCGGCTCCGGAGCCCGAGCCTGAACCGGCGGCGATGCCGGCTACCGGACTGGCCCTGCAATGGCTGGAGCTGTTCCCGAAACTGCCGATTACTGGCATGACCGGCAGTATTGCGGCCAACTGTACGTTGATCTCCGTGGAGGGCGACCACTGGCTGCTGCACCTGGATCCGGCCCATAGCGCGCTGTTCAACGCCACTCAGCAGCGCCGCCTCAACGATGCGCTGAACCAGTATCATCAGCGCACCCTGACGCTGAGCATCGAGCTGATCAAGCCTGAGCAGGAGACGCCGGCCCAGGCTGCGTCCCGCCGCCGTGCCGACCGTCAGCGCGAAGCCGAGGAGTCGATCCACAGTGACCCGTTCATCCAGCAAATGATGCAACAGTTCGGCGCCGTGGTCCGTCACGATACTATCGAACCTGTCGAGGCCCCGGTAACCCAGGGCTTATAACTGAAAGCGCCGGGCTGAACGGGCCGGGCGCGGTGTTTATCCAAGTACTTTCGAGGTGATTCCCATGATGAAAGGTGGCATGGCCGGCCTGATGAAGCAGGCGCAGCAGATGCAGGAAAAAATGGCCAAGATGCAGGAAGAACTGGCCAACGCTGAAGTCACCGGCAAGTCCGGCGGCGACATGGTGACCGTGGTCATGACCGGTCGCCACGACATCAAGCGGGTCAGCATCGACCCGAGCGTGGTTGAAGGCCTGAGCGAAGACGACAAGGAAATGCTCGAAGCCCTGTTCGCCGCCGCCGTCAATGACGCGGTGCGCAAGATCGAAGCCAACAGCCAGGACAAAATGTCCGGCATGACCGCTGGCATGCAACTGCCGCCGGGCATGAAACTGCCGTTCTGACTCGCCACCCCGGTCGGGATGGGCTACATACAATGCCAGGCATCGCGCCTGGCATTTTTGTTTGTGTCACAAGGCGAGTCCGGTAGAAACCTCACATGCGGTAGAAACCTTATCTGTGGGAGAAACCTTACCTGTGGGAGAAACCTTACCTGTGGGAGAAACCTTATCTGTGGGAGAAACCTTACCTGTGGGAGCAAGGCTTGCCCGCGATGAACGATGACGCGCCGCCGCGACAAACCGGGCGACTGCATCGCGGGCAAGCCTTGCTCCCACCAGTACCCACTGAACAAAACATCGAACGCCGCCCCGCCGGCAATGGTCTGCTTTCTATAGGTCCCACTCAACGATCAAGGAGACGCTTCCATGTCACAAGCATCGACCACCCACCAGCGCATCGTCCTCGCCTCCCGCCCCACAGGCGCACCCACCCCGGACAACTTCCGCCTGGAGCAGATGACGCTGCCGGAGCTGGCGGACGGGCAGATTCTGCTCAAGACGCTGTTTCTCTCATTGGACCCTTACATGCGTGGACGCATGAGTGATGCACCTTCCTACGCTGCGCCGGTGGAAATCGATGAGGTGATGACCGGCGGTGCTGTCAGCCGGGTTGAGCGTTCAATGCATCCGAAGTTTCAGGAGGGGGATCTGGTGGTGGGCGCTACGGGGTGGCAGAGCCACACTGTCAGCGATGGTCGCAATGTCATTCCGATCCCGTCCGGGCTGCCCAGCCCGTCGATGGCGCTGGGTGTGCTGGGCATGCCGGGCATGACCGCGTACATGGGATTGATGGAAATCGGCCAGCCGAAGGCCGGGGAAACCCTGGTGGTCGCGGCGGCCTCGGGCGCCGTTGGCTCGGTGGTCGGCCAAGTGGCGAAGATCAAGGGCCTGCGGGTGGTCGGCGTGGCCGGCGGCCCCGAGAAATGCAAGTACGTGGTCGACGAGTTGGGGTTCGACGCTTGCATCGATCACAAGCACGATGACTTTGCCGAGGAACTGGCCCGGGCTTGCAACAAGGGTATCGACATCTATTACGAGAACGTCGGTGGCAAGGTTTTCGACGCAGTGGTGCCGTTGCTCAACGCCAAGGCGCGCATTCCGCTCTGTGGCCTGATCGCTTCCTACAATGAGCATGAAGCCCCGAGCGGGCCGGATCGCTTGCCGCAATTGCAGCGCACATTGCTGACCAAGCGCGTGCGGATCCAGGGGTTTATCGTGTTCGACGACTTCAGTGGCCGTCAGCCGGAATTCATCAGCGCCATGGCGCCCTGGGTTCGTGATGGCAAGGTCAAGTTCCGCGAAGACGTGGTCGACGGCCTTGAGAATGCGCCGCAGGCCTTTATCGGCCTGCTGGAAGGGCGCAACTTCGGCAAGTTGGTGGTGCGGGTGGCGCAGGATTGAGTATTTGACGCTAATCGGAGGCGCGGGTATAAACCGCGTCTCGTTGTTATGTCGGACATTTCCTCCATGAGCTTCAGCCCTTTGATTCGCCAACTGATCGACGCCCTGCGAACTTTGCCGGGTGTGGGTCAGAAAACTGCCCAGCGCATGGCGTTGCAATTGCTTGAACGTGATCGCAGCGGCGGTTCGCGTCTGGCTCTGGCCTTGAGCCAGGCCATGGAAGGAGTAGGGCATTGCCGCTTATGCCGCACCCTCACTGAAGACGACCTCTGCCCGCAATGCGCCGACCCGCGTCGGGATGACAGCCTGCTATGCGTCGTGGAAGGCCCCATGGATGTGTACGCCGTGGAGCAAACTGGCTTTCGCGGCCGTTATTTCGTGCTCAAGGGGCATTTGTCTCCGCTCGACGGCCTCGGCCCGGAAGCTATCGGCATTCCGCAGCTGATGGCGCGGATCGAAGAGGCCGGTACTTTCACGGAAGTCATCCTCGCCACCAACCCGACGGTCGAAGGCGAAGCCACCGCCCACTACATCGCGCAGTTGCTCAACAACAAAGGCCTGGTCGCCTCACGCATCGCTCATGGGGTGCCGCTGGGTGGCGAGCTGGAACTGGTGGACGGCGGGACGCTGGCGCATTCGTTTGCCGGGCGCAAGCCGATCGCTTTATAACTGCCACGAAGAACCCTGTGGGAGCGAGCCTGCTCGCGATAGCGGTGTGTCAGTCACCATTGATGTCGGCTGACACGCCGCTATCGCGAGCAGGCTCGCTCCCACATGAGGTTTGTGTGCTAATGACGGGCGTTATCTTTCGCTCAGCGAAAACTGCGTCAGGCAGAACGTCGGTATCCCCATGTCTTCCAAACGTTGAGAGCCAAGCAACTCCGGCAGGTCGATGATCGCCGCGGCTTCGTGGACCTTGGCGCCCATGCGGCGGATCAGGTTGGCGGCGGCGATCAGCGTGCCGCCAGTGGCGATCAGGTCATCGAACATCACCACAGAGTCACCCTCGCACAGGCTGTCGGCATGCACTTCAAGGAAGGCTTCGCCGTATTCGGTCTGGTAACCCTCGGCCAGTACATCCGCCGGCAGCTTGCCTTGCTTGCGAAATAGCACCAGGGGCTTGTTCAGTTGATAGGCCAGGATCGAGCCGATCAGGAAGCCCCGCGCATCCATTGCGCCAATGTGGGTGAACTCGGCCTCGACATAACGATGGGCGAAGCTGTCCATCACCAGCCGCAGTGCGGTGGGGGACTGGAACAGTGGGGTAATGTCGCGAAAGATCACGCCTGGCTTGGGGAAGTCGATCACGGGGCGGATCAGGGATTTGATGTCGAAGGAATCGAAGACCATCGTCGAGGTGTCCTGGCAGGCTGCAAACGCCGGAGTATAGCGCGGTAGAAAAAATCCCTCAGCCGCGCATGCTCGTCAGCCTTCGATCGAGCCACCCGCCAGGGCACAGAGCTGGATCGGGTCGAGAATGTGGATCTCCTTGCCTTCGGCGGCGATCAATTCGTTCTGCTGGAAACGGGTGAATACCCGGGACACGGTTTCCACCGCCAGGCCCAGGTAGTTGCCGATTTCGTTGCGCGACATGCTCAGGCGGAACTGGTTGGCCGAGAATCCGCGGGCGCGGAAGCGTGCCGAGAGGTTGACCAGGAACGTAGCGATGCGCTCGTCGGCGGTTTTTTTCGAGAGCAGCAGCATCATTTGCTGATCGTCGCGGATCTCCCGGCTCATGACCCGCATCAACTGACGGCGCAGTTGCGGCAGTTGCAAAGCCAGCTCGTCCAGGTGATCGAAGGGGATCTCGCACACCGAGGTGGTTTCCAGCGCCTGGGCCGAGACGGGATGGGTCTCGGTGTCCATGCCCGACAGACCCACCAGCTCGCTGGGCAGGTGGAAGCCGGTGAGCTGTTCTTCGCCGCCATCGCTCAGATTGAAGGTTTTCAAGGCGCCCGAGCGCACTGCATAGACGGAATCGAAGGTGTCACCCTGGCGAAACAGGAACTCACCTTTTTTTAACGGTCGACCCCGTTTAACAATTTCGTCCAGCGCGTCCATATCCTCCAGATTCAGCGAAAGTGGCAAGCAGAGAGGGGCCAGGCTGCAATCCTTGCAGTGAGTCTGGCTGTGAGCGCGCAGTTTGACTGGCTCGGACATTTCTTAAATCCTTGTGGGAAAACACACATAAGCCGTAAGGGTAACCCAGCGCAGGTACTCCGGCCAGTGGGCTTTCGTCGTCAAATTGTCGCGCTCAGATGACTCGGGAGAAGCGCTGTCGATTGTGTTGTTCCAGATAGGCATCGAAGACCATGCACACCGAACGCGCCAGCAGGCGCCCGGCGGGCAGTATCTTGATGTGGGCGCTGTTTAACTCAATGAGGCCGTCTTCGGCCATAGCCTGCAATTGCGGCCACAACGGCGCGAAATAACCGCGAAAATCGATGTTGAACGTTTGCTCGATGTCGGCGAATGCCAGGTTGAAATGGCAGATCAGTTGCTGGATCACCGCGCGCCGCAGCCGGTCGTCGGCATTGCACAGCAGACCGCGACTGGTTGCCAGTTGCCCGTCGGCCAAGGTGTTCTGGTAATGGTTCAGGTCGCTGCTGTTCTGGCAGTACAAATCGCCGATCTGGCTGATGGCCGACACGCCGAGACCGATCAGGTCGCAGTGACCATGGGTGGTGTAGCCCTGGAAGTTGCGTTGCAGGGTGGCGTCTTCCTGGGCAATCGCCAGTTCGTCGTCGGGCAGGGCGAAGTGATCCATGCCGATGTAGCGGTAACCGGCGGCGGTCAATTGTTCGATGGTGCCTTGCAGCATCGCCAGTTTCTTCAGCGGATTCGGCAGGTCCTGGCTATTGATGCGGCGCTGGGGCATGAAACGTTCCGGCAGGTGCGCGTAGTTGAACACCGAAAGCCGGTCCGGCTGCAGGTTGATGACTTCCTGGACGGTATGGGCGAAGTTTTCCGGGGTCTGTTTGGGCAATCCGTAAATCAGGTCGATGTTGATCGAGCGGAACTGCAAGGTCCGGGCGGCTTCGATCACCGCGCGGGTTTCTTCCAGGCTTTGCAGGCGATTGACGGCGCGCTGCACCGCCGGGTCAAGGTCTTGCAGGCCGATGCTGACGCGGTTGAAACCCAGTTCCCGCAGCAGGCCCATGGTGGACCAGTCGGCTTCCCGAGGATCGATTTCGATGCCGTAGTCGCCGGAATCGTCCTCCAGCAGGTTGAGGTGTTGGCGCAACCTGGCCATCAACTGGCGCAATTGGTCATGGTTGAGGAACGTCGGGGTGCCTCCGCCCAGGTGCAATTGTTCCACGCGCTGCGCCGGGTCGAGGTGGCAGCCGATCAGCTGGATTTCCTGTTCCAGGCGCTGCAGGTAAACGTGCGCACGGCCGCGGTCCTTGGTGATGACCTTGTTGCAGGCGCAGTAGTAGCAAATGTTCGCGCAGAACGGCACATGCACATACAGCGACAGTGGCCTCAGGGCCTTGCGGCTGTCGCGCAGGGCGTGGAGCAGGTCGAAGGTTCCCACCTGGCTACCGAATTGCGCCGCGGTCGGGTACGAGGTGTAGCGGGGCCCCGCCAGGTCGTAACGGCGGATCAGGTTTGAGTCCCAACGAATGGCGTCGAGCATGCGGGCGTTCCCCGGATAGGCTGGCATGGGCACAAGTTTAGGAGGGTGGGCGCCGGATGGTTTTGATTTGCGTCAACGGGGCGTGGAATCTGGGCGAGGGCCAATCGCGAGCAGGCTCGCTCCCACATTTGGATCGGGCTGTTTTACAAAAGCTGTGTCCGCCCCAAAACCCCTGTGGGAGCGAGCCTGCTCGCGATGGAGGCGCGCTGGGTTAATGCCCCATGAGCCAATGCTGATGAGGCCCTGGCAGGGTCCAGAGACCAAAGACAATCACCAGTAACCCGCCGGCCATGCGCACGCTGCGTTTGCGCAACACGGCGGTGATACGTTCGGCGGCCATGCCGGTGGCGAGTAACACCGGCCAGGTGCCGAGGCCGAAGGCGAGCATCAGCAACGCGCTCTCCAGCGCATTACCCTGGCTGGCCGACCACAATAGGGTGCTATAGACCAATCCGCACGGCAGCCAGCCCCACAGCGCGCCGAGCAGCAAGGCTCGTGGCAGGCTTGACACCGGCAACAAGCGGTTGGCGACGGGCTGGATATGCCGCCACAAGCCACGACCGATGCCTTCGATGCGGGTCAGGCCGCTCCACCAACCTGCCAGGTACAGGCCCATGGCGATCAACAGCAGGCCGGCCAGCACCCGCATGATCATCGCCGCCGGGCTATTGGCCACGGCCCAGCCGGCCAGCCCGATCAGTAACCCTGCGGTGGCGTAGCTCAGAATCCGCCCCAGGTTGTAGGCCAGTAGCAACCGAAAGCGCCGACTGCGCTGTTCCTTGGGAATCGCCAGGGTCAGGGCGCCCATCAGGCCGCCGCACATGCCCAGGCAATGCCCGCCGCCCAATAAACCCAGGATGAGCGCCGAGACCAACAGTGGCGCCAGATCAAGCATGGGGCGGGGCCTTGTCGTCCGGCTTGCGGGACTCGCCGCCGGCTTCGTCCACCGCTGCTTTGTGGTTGGGATCCTGATCGTCGAACAGAATGCTGTGGGCCGGACCGTCGAGGTCGTCGTACTGCCCGCTGTCCACGGCCCAGAAGAAGATGTAGACGGCGATGGCCACGATCAGCAGTGCGGCCGGGATCATCACGTAAAGAGCTGGCATGTCGAAACTCCATGCCCGCGCGGCTCAGGCCGGCAGCGGGCGGGTATCGGGCGAGGCGTCGAAAACCTGCGTCTTGGGCTGGCGAGTCAGCCTCAGCGCATTCAACACCACGGTCAACGAACTGATGGACATGCCGATCGCCGCCCACACTGGCGTAATCCAGCCGAGGGCAGCGAACGGCAACATGAGACCATTGTACAGTGCCGCCCAGACCAGGTTCTCGATGATCACCCGCCGTGTGCGCCGGGCCAGGCTGAAGGCGTGGATCAGGGCATCGAGACGGTTGGACAGCAGCACCGCATCGGCGCTGGTCTTGGCAAGGTCGGTGGCCGAGCCCATGGCGACACTGATGTCCGCCGCCGCAAGCACTGGCACGTCGTTCACCCCGTCGCCGAGCATCAGCACTTTGCGGCCCTGCTGGTGCAACTGCTGCAACACGGCCAGTTTGTCGTCCGGGCGCAGACCGCCGCGGGCTTCATCGATGCCCAGTTCGGCGGCGACACTGGCAACCATGGGCGAACTGTCGCCCGACAGCAAAAGTGTGCGCCAGCCCCGGGCTTTGCAGGCGGCCAGTAATGCTGGGGCGTCGGCACGCAAGCGGTCGTCGAGGACGAACCAGGCCAACGGACCGATGTCGTTACCCAGCAGCAGCCATTGTCCGGGCTCATCCGGCATCACCGGTACCGCCGCGCCACTGAGTTCGCAGACAAAGGCGGGTTGACCGATGCGCAGGCGCTGGTCACCCACCAGACCCTCCAGCCCCAGTCCTGGGGTGCTTTGCACCTGCTCGGCGGCCAGTGGCGCGCGGCCGAAGGCGCGGGCGATGGGGTGTTCGGAGCGATTCTCCAGGGCAGCGGCCAGGCCCAGGCATTGATCACTGTCCAGGGCCGTCAGCGTTCGAATGGCGCGCAACGCCAGACGACCTTCGGTGAGGGTGCCGGTCTTGTCGAAAATCACCGTGTCGATCTGGTTCAGGCCTTCCAGCACATGGCCGCGAGTCAGCAGCAGGCCAAGCTTGTGCAGCGTGCCGGTGGCGGCGGTAAGGGCGGTTGGCGTGGCCAAAGACAGCGCGCAAGGGCAGGTGGCAACCAGCATCGCCAGCACGATCCAGAAGGCGCGAGAGGCATCCAGTTGCCACCACAGCAGACCGATGGCCGCCGCGGCGACCAGGGAGAACAGCAGGAACCATTGGGCGGCGCGGTCGGCGATTTCCGCCAGCCGCGGCTTCTCGGCCTGGGCCCGTTCCAGCAACCGCACGATGGCCGACAGCCGGGTGTCTTGCCCCAGTGCCAGCACCTGGACCGTCAATGCGCCCTCCACGTTAAGCGTGCCAGCGGTCACCGTGTCGCCCACTTGACGAGGTTGTGGCAGGTATTCGCCAGTCAGCAACGATTCGTCGACGCTGGACTGGCCATCGAGGATTCTGCCGTCGGCCGGCAGGACCGCGCCGGGATGCACCAGTACCCGGTCACCGGTGCGCAATTCGCTGAGCAGGATACGTTCGCTCTGGCCGTTATCTTCCAGGCGCAGGCACGAGGCCGGCAGCAGATTGACCAGTTGTGCGGTGGCGGCAGCGGTGCGCTCCCGGGCGCGGCGCTCCAGGTAGCGACCGGCCAGAAGAAATAGCGCGAACATGCCCACGGCATCGAAATACAGCTCGCCCACGCCGGTGATGGACGTCCAGATCCCGGCAACGTACGCACCGCCAATGGCCAGGGACACCGAAACATCCATGGTCAGGTGCCGGGTGCGCAGGTCGCGCATCGCACCCTTGAAGAATGGTGCGCAACTGTAGAACACGATAGGTGTGGTGAGGAACAGCGCGACCCAGCGCAGGATGGTGTGCATCTCCGGGCTCAGGTCGATGTTGAATTCCGGCCAGGTGGCCATGGTCGCCATCATCGCCTGGAACCAGAGCAAACCGGCTACGCCCAATTGGCGCAGGGCCAGGCGATTTTGCGCGGCCAGTTGTTCGCTGGCCTGGTCGGCCTGGTATGGATGGGCGACGTAGCCGATCTGGCGCAGTTCGGCCAGCAGGGTGCTCAGTGGTAATTGAGCGTCGGCCCAGCGCACATGCAGGCGGTGATTGGACAGGTTCAGCCGCGCCTCGGCCACGGCCGGCAGGCTGCGCAGTTGTTTTTCGATCAACCAGCCGCAGGCGGCGCAACTGATGCCTTCGATCAGCAGCGTGGTTTCGGCCAGCTCGCCTTCATGGCGCACGAACGACTGCTGCACGTCCGGGCGGTCGTACAGCACCAGCTCATCGGTCAACTGGACCGGGAGGGTTTCGGGGTTGGCCGATGCTTCGCTGCGGTGTTGGTAATAGCTTTCCAAACCACCGGCGACAATGGCCTCGGCCACTGCCTGACAACCCGGGCAGCAGAGTTCGCGAGTTTCACCCAGGACAACGGCGGTGAAGCGGCTGCCGGGAGGAACGGGCAGGGCGCAGTGATAGCAGGGCAGTGGGGTGGTCATGGTTGTCGCTATGAAGGCTTGGCATAGTGGGCTTGCAAGGTACACGAACTGTAGGAGCTGCCGAAGGCTGCGATCTTTCCCCTGACACTTGAGTCTCAAGTGAAAGATCAAAATCAGAGATCGCAGCTTCGGCAGCTCCTACAGAGGCCATCGATCGGCTTATTCCTTCAGGTCTTCAGCGCCTTGCAGCGGTTCATCGCCGAGCAGGACGGCCTGGTCATGGTTGATCTGCTCTTCTTCGAACAGCCGCCAGGTCTTGTCGTTCTCCACACCCAGCAATTCGACAAAGCGCCGGCCTTCGATCTTGTCCGTCAACTGACCGACATACCGTCCCGGTTCGCTGTCGTTGCGCGTCAGGACGACCTTGCGGTCCTTTTCCGGCTGGGTGGGCGAAATCAGGTTCAGTTCCAGGGTCTGGGGCCGACTGTCGCCGCTCAGGCGCAGGTTCACTTCGCCAGTGACGTCATCCAGTTGCACGTTGGCATGCAGTTGCAGGGTCTGGCCCAGCAGTTCGCGCTCCAGGGAGCGGTTGATGCCTTTGCCGGCTTCGTAATAGTTGTCGTTGACCAGATTGTCCGGGTTGTTCACGGCGATGGTCACCATGGTCAGGCTCAGTGTCACCGAGCAGGCCAAAATCCCAATGATGATCCACGGCCAGAGGTGCTTGTACCAGGGACTTGTAGCGGTTGCTGCAGGCATGTTCAGTTCTCTCAACGAATTTGTGGGCCGATGAACCGGCTCTTGGCTTCAACATGAACGCTGTCGTCATCGGCATCCTTGAGGATGAAGGTCACCTCGTTGGCGCTCGATGGCAGTTGCTCCGGCGCGCTGGACAGTTCTACCGGCTGGGTGAAGATCTCGCCAGCCGCGACCTTGATTTCCCGCCGGCCTTGAAGCTTGAGGTCCGGCAAGCCAGTGGCGTCCAGCACGTACGTATGATCGCGCTGGTCCTTGTTCATGATCTTGAGGCTGTAGACGTTCTCGATTCGGCCTTCGGCGTTTTCGCGGTACAACACGCGGTCTTTGCTGACGTCGAAACCCACCAGCGAACGCATGAAGAATGCGGTCACCAGCAGGCTGATCATTGCCAGCAGCACCAGGGCATACCCGATCAGGCGTGGGCGCAGTTTATGGGTTTTCTGCCCGGACAGGTTGTGTTCGGTGGTGTAGCTGATCAGGCCGCGAGGGTAATCCATCTTGTCCATGATGTTGTCGCAGGCGTCGATGCACGCCGCGCAGCCGATGCATTCGATCTGCAGGCCGTCGCGAATGTCGATACCGGTGGGGCAGACCTGGACGCACATGGTGCAGTCGATGCAGTCCCCCAGGCCCAGGGCTTTGTAATCGATGCCTTTTTTGCGTGGGCCACGACTTTCGCCGCGACGCGGATCGTACGAAACGATCAGGGTGTCCTTGTCGAACATCACGCTCTGGAAACGGGCGTAAGGGCACATGTAGATGCACACCTGCTCGCGCAGCCAGCCGGCGTTGCCGTAAGTGGCGAGAGTGAAGAAGCCGACCCAGAAATACGACCAGCCATCGGCCTGGCCGGTGAAGAACTCGAACACCAGTTCGCGAATCGGCGTGAAATAGCCGACGAAGGTCATGCCGGTCACAAAACCGATCAGCAGCCACAGACTGTGCTTGGCCAGCTTGCGCAGGAACTTGTTCCCGCTCATGGGCGCCTTGTCGAGCTTGATGCGTTGGTTGCGGTCGCCTTCGGTGACCTTCTCGCACCACATGAAGATCCAGGTCCACACGCTTTGCGGACAGGTGTAGCCGCACCAGACCCGCCCGGCATAGACCGTAATGAAAAACAGGCCGAAGGCGGCAATGATCAGCAGCCCGGAGAGCAGGATGAAATCCTGGGGCCAGAAGGTTGCACCGAAAATGAAGAATTTGCGTTCCGGCAGGTTCCACCAGACGGCCTGATGCCCGCCCCAGTTCAGCCAGACCGTACCGAAGTACAGCAGGAACAACATTGCGCCGCCGACCATCCTCAGGTTACGGAACAGGCCAGTGAAGGCGCGGGTGTAGATTTTTTCCCGAGAGGCATACAGGTCGACGGTTTTGTTCGCGTCCTTGGCAGGCGGGGTGACGTCATGTACCGGAATCTGGTTACTCATCAAAATGCATCCCACGGCAGTGGAAAAGTGCCGCGGCCAGTACGTGCCGACCACGGTCAGAAAGGGTATTGCAGTGGCGCAATGATACGCCTGTAGGTCTGGCTCAAGGGTGCGACCTTTGGTCGCGTTGGGGCTCTGCATAGAATGGTGTAGCGGATGTAACAAGTCATGACCCAGATCAATTGACTATAGACATTCCATGGCGTTGGCGAAAAAACCAAGGGCCTGGCGGCTCGTTCGACAGGCCCGTCTGGTTGCTTTGTGCCGCTATTTTTGGGCGGCTTCGCCACCCGGCGGAAGATGTGCTTAACGAAGTCTTCCACCGATATCACGAGTGGAATAGACGGAAAACCTATAAGTTTTTTATTAAACATGGCTACCAATCTGACCGCTCACTGTCCTCATCATTGATAGAAACTCTGCAGGTCGGTGAAGGCGGGTCACACGCCTGCTTTTGAGGTGTAGGCGATCCGTGGCGAGGGAGCTTGCTCCCGCTCGGCGGCGCAGCCGTCGTAAACCGGCTGATGCGGTTTATCTGGAGAATGCGTCAGCCTGTTTTGGGGCGGCTTCGCCACCCAGCGGGAGCAAGCTCCCTCGCCACGGGTTGGTGGTGTCGCGGCTAGCGTGGGTCGACGTTATCCAGCACACGGCTGGCCAGCATTGAACTCAACTCGATCAGTTGCTGGATGCCGAGGGCAATGTGGCGGTGGGGGCCTTCCAGATCGAAGGCCAGGTTGCTGATCATCGCGTCGGCGGATGCCAGGTTTTCGCTGAGGTTGGCAAGCAGGCATTCGTTGTCGGCGTTTTTTGCCACGGTGAAGAGCTGGTCCGGTTTGGATGCATCTTCGAACTTTTCCTGTTGGGGAAGCAGGTAGTGATCCAAGACGCGTTTGGTGGTTTCGTCGTGCTGTTTGTTTTTTCGACTTGGATGAGGAGACGTTGAGTCAGTTTCAGGAGGATTTGGAGTAATTTTGAACATCGTTGCGTTACCTCTAATGAGTAGGCCGCAACCATCTCGCTACTAAACGAAAGGAGGCAGCTGTGCGCAAGTTAGTAGACCGGTAGAGGTAACGGATCCCGGCGCGCCCGAAGGCGCCATGCGCACAGCCACCATCGAGTGCAGGCAATGCCTGACTGATGAGACTCATGCAACCGTTACTACTACCGGGCTACTAAACCCGACCACTGATGGGCAGAGGCAGGGAAACGATAGAACCCATGAGCAAGGCGCACAAGCGGGCGAATTCTGGCGTAGTTGTAGGCAATGGCGCAAGGATTCGTAGCTTGGTGGAAGCGTTGCGGAGGGGGAATAAACAAGCCTTCGTAATGCCCAGGATTCGGGGTGAAGGCGCTTGCTCTCGCTCGGTGGTGCAGCGGTTTTTCTGTAGGAATTCGTCAGCCTTTTTGGGGCAGCTCCGCCGCCCAGCGGGAGTAAGTTCCCTCGCCACGGGGATTTGCGCTTAACCTGCGCCTGGTCATTTGTTCGCAAGCGCCAGATCGAACTGCTTGTTTCCCAATTTGATCTAGCCGCCAGGGTTTTCTTGAGCACAGCCGAATCCCGGCTCTGATTATTTTTGTGCGCTGCAAAGAGAAGCGTCAGGCGCACAAATGCATCAAGTTTCTACTGGCGGTACAAAATGTTGTAGAAAGCGGTTTGCTCATCCTTGATCAAGGACAGATCGTGCCCCGTGGGAATTTTTTCGAACAGCGCTTTGTTGACTGCCATCCGACGCATGATGATCACCTCCAGCAATTGGCCGAACAGCGCTTCATCACGGACGTGTTTTTTCAGTTTTAGAATTTCGTGAGGCTTGTCTTTCAGGACGTGAAAGGCGTAATTCATCACAACCATATTGGAGACGAACAGGTTTGCCGTTGACTGAAGCGGATTGACCGCGTCGATCAAAGCATCAAATATTTTTTGCCTGTCCTGAGCATAGGTGGGCAAAAAAACGTCGGGGTACATAAGCTCGCTGTGACGATCATTGATCGCGAAGCGGTTATGGGTATCGTCGGGCTCGCTGAGTAATCTGACTGTGCTTGTTTGAAATGTTTTCAACGTACTCAGCAGTTGATGTTCTTTCCTGCTGTCGGCCTTGATCGCTTTGTAAACCAGATCAATCACATCCAGAAAAGCCACGGACCCTAGCCCATCGGTCGCCATCATCAACTGATTGCCCTCGATGCTGAACCGACGATACGCCTCGTCATCGATGCTCAATTCGAAGAGGAGGAACCTAAGCATGTAGTTCCTGAGGCGCGCATCCGCATCCAAGGTGCTGTTCTTCAAGCTGATCAGTTGGATCAGGTAGAAGAAAATAAAGTAATCCTTGTTGGTTCGTTGACGGTTGTCGATTTCAAGCAGGTAGCCAAAGCGCGACAGGACCAGGAGGAGGGCGTAGCAGTCGGGTTCCGTGAAGCCGTTCTTCAGCATGGCTTTTTCGAAAGCGCTGGTGGAAAACAAGTCCCGCCAGCGGCTAACGCTGAAGGGAGCGCCATTGTGTTTTTTCGCGACGACGTTCAGTAGCGAAGGCTCGTCTTCTTCGTAAAAAACAGCACCCAACGCCTTCGGATACGGCCGGACGTTCAGGAAATTTTCAAGCTTGTATGAGAGAAGATCGAATATGTCCATCTGGCTTTATCCGCAGGTCTTCCATTTTCCGTTCGGGCCTTTCTTCTCGACACGAAATGACGTAATGGTTTTATTGAATTTATCCAGTAACCGGAAACCGATACCTCTGGCCTTGGGCTCATTCGTTTTGGATAGCACGCCATCCTTAAGGCCCGTCTCCTTATAGTCAACGGTAGAAATATCCTTGTGGTCGTTGAGCATGCTAACCCCTTCATTATTGACGGTGGCGACTACCCGATAGCAACGCGGTGACCGCCAGTCCCACGCCCGGGGTCTTGCCGCTGCGAATCTCACGCACCACCACTGAGCCGCCGCCAATGGTCACGTCCGGGGAAATCAACCCGGCCGACACCACTGTCGCGTCGCAGGTGCTGCGGTCGCCGCTGCGCACCGCGGGCTGGCCATTGATGGTGACTTTGTCCGAGCCTTCAGCCATGAACTGCGGCGGCATCGGTGGGTGCTTGGTGCAGATCACCAGGTCTTCCGGCCGGGTCTCTGTGCCGGGGGCGGGCGAGGCGACGGTGGGGCGCCACATCTGCGAGAAGAAGTTGCCGGCCATGTCCAGGTAACTGGGCTCGGCTTCTTCTTCCGGCTCGGGCATGTCCAGTTCGGTGCCGGCCGGCGCGACGTGGGAAACAACCGCTCCGGCGGCGCGGGCCGAGGGGATGTTGTTGGTGAAGGTGTCCTTGGAACCGGTGAGAATGTTGGCCTGCACCGTGGGCGGAAAGAGCGCGTTGCCGATGCCTTCGCAGATATTGCTCAGGCCTTCGTCGGCCCCGGTCTTGCTCATGGCAATGCCCACGACCGCCCCCACCACCGCACCGAGCAGGAAACAACCCAAGCCACCCGTGGCGACGGTGATGCCGGTGGCGGCCACCACCGCCGCCGTCGCCAGGGCGGTGATGGCGATGTTGGCCGCCACTTCCAACACTCCGCCGAGGATGTCGGCCATCATGGAGGTGTGGTTCAGTGCATCGCCCAGGCGAGCGGCCCAGAGCGCGTCAGACATGCCGGGGGCTCATCGTTGCGCGCTGAAGTGTTTCGATGCCCATTGCGCCTATCTCCTTGGCGGTAATTGATGGTCCGTCGCGACGTTATATTAGCTTGACCATGGATTGAGCAAGGCCACGCCGCTGCTTTGAAAATCACTCACATTGCGGGTGACTACGGTCAGGCCATGGACCAGCGCCGTGGCGGCAATCAGTGCATCGCATTCATTGCTGCGATCCGGTACATGCAGGCGAGCGCAGCGCAGCGCGACGGTGCGGTCGACCGCCAGGATCCTGCCGGCAAATGCGGGCATGACGTGGTTATCCAGCCACGCGCGCAGGTGGCTGCCTTGCGCCGGGTCCTTGCGTTCGAAGCGCAACACACCGGTTTCCAGTTCCAGTACGGTAATTGCCGAGACGTACAGGTTGGGGGCGGACACGCTACGTGCCCAGGCCTGTACGTTTTTATCTGCATGCGGCTTGCGCAGTTCCGAAATGACATTGGTGTCGAGTAAAAACATCAGGACAGGTCCACTGGCCGGGGAGTGATGACGGCACGTTCGGTATCGAAATCGATATCCGGCGCATCGGGCATGACCAGCAACTCGACAATGCTGGTGCCAATACCGGTCAGTTTCTGGTACTCCTCAATGCTTAGCAGTACGTGGGTCGGCCTGCCACGGTCAGTAATGATGACCGGCCCTTGGCGGGCCGCTTTTTTGGCACCACTTGTGTCGTGATTGAATTCGCGGCTGGAAATGGTCGTGATGGACATGGCGGTGCCCTCATGAAACTAGAATGTAGGTACGTTACTACCGGCGCAAGCGGCGAGCAAGTGAAACAGCTTCGCCTCTTGATACCCACCAATAAAAAGGCCCCGCCAACATGGGTTGGCGGGGCCTTTGGTGCATCAAGCGTGTGCCTTACTGGGCATCGGCGGCTGGCGCCGGTTCACCATGAGACAGGCTGTAGACGTACGCAGCCAGCAGGTGGACCTTATCGTTACCCTGCAGATCGGCCTGGGCAGGCATCTGGCCCTGACGACCGTAACGGATGGTCTGCTGCAACTGAGCGAAGCTCGAACCGTAGATGAAGCCGGCCGGGTGCGTCAGGTCAGGTGCGCCCATGGCTGGCGTGCCCTTGCCGGCTGGACCGTGGCAGGCCACGCAGTTGGCCGCGAACAGCTTCTGGCCGTTGGCCGGATCGGCCTTGGCGCCTTCCGGCAATTTGCGGCCGTGCAGGCTGGTCACCACGTAGGCGGAGACGTCGGCGACACCTTGCTCGCCAACCACGGCAGCCCAGCCCGGCATCACGGCATGACGACCGCCCATGATGGTGGTCTTGATGGTTTCCGGCTCACCACCCCAGCGCCAGTCGGCGTCGGTCAGGTTCGGGAAGCCGTAGGCACCCTTGGCGTCGGAACCGTGGCAGACCGAGCAGTTGGAGGCGAACAGGCGGCCACCCATCTTCAGGGCTTGCGGGTCCTTGGCGACTTCTTCAATCGGCATGGAAGCAAACTTGGCGAAGATCGGACCGAACTTGGCGTCCGAACGAGCCATTTCCTTTTCCCACTCGTGAACACCGGTCCAGCCGGTCTGGCCATTGGCGAAAGGGGTCTGCTTTTCGGTGTCCAGATAGTTATAGCCTGGCAGCAGGCCTTTCCAGTTGCCCAAGCCCGGGTAGAGCACCAGGTAGCCCAAGGCGAAGACAATGGTGCCCACGAACAACATGAACCACCATTTCGGCAGTGGGTTGTCGTACTCTTCGATACCATCGAACGAGTGACCAACCGTCTCGTCCGTTTGTTCGGCGCGCTGGCCCTTGCGGGTCGACAGCAGCAGCCAGGTCAGGGCGAAGATCGTACCCAGACTGAGGACTGTGACGTACAGACTCCAGAACGTAGTCATTCTTTGTTACTCCTAGAAGCTTGCTCGACGTGCTTGATGGCTTCGGGATCATCCGCGAACGGCAGCAAGGTCGCGTCGTCAAACTCCGACTTGCGCTTGGGGCTGAACACCCACAACGCCAGACCGATAAAGGCCACCATCACGACGACGGTGCCCAGGCCACGAATCATCCCGATATCCATCTAAATCACCGTTTGCTTTTGATGATGGTGCCCAGGCCTTGCAGATAGGCCACCAGCGCGTCCATTTCAGTCTTGCCCTTCACGGCATCCTTGGCACCGGCGATGTCTTCATCGGTGTAAGGCACGCCCAGGGTACGCAAGACTTCCATTTTCTTGGCGGTGTCTTTGCCGTCGAGCTTGTTTTCTACGAGGAACGGGTAAGCCGGCATTTTCGACTCAGGCACTACGTTGCGCGGGTTGTACAGGTGCGCACGCTGCCAGTCGTCGGAGTAACGGCCGCCAACGCGAGCCAGGTCCGGGCCGGTACGTTTGGAACCCCACAGGAACGGGTGATCCCAGACGCTTTCACCGGCAACCGAGTAGTGGCCATAGCGTTCGGTTTCTGCGCGAAACGGACGGATCATCTGCGAGTGGCAGCCGACACAGCCGTTGGCGATGTAGACGTCGCGACCTTCCAGTTCAAGGGCGGTGCGCGGCTTCATGCCTTCGACCGGCTTGTTGGTCACGTCCTGGAAAAACAGCGGAACGATCTGGGTCAGGCCGCCGATGCTGACGGCGATGACCATGAAGAAGGCCAGCAGGCCAATATTCTTCTCTACTGTTTCGTGCTTCATCAGTGAGCTCCAACTACGGCGATCTTGGCGGCGGCTTCAGCTTCGGCCGGGTCAGAGGCACGAACAGTGCGGTACACGTTGTACGCCATGAACAGCATGCCGCTGGCGAAGAACGCGCCGCCCAGGGCACGGACGATGAAACCAGGGTGGCTGGCTTGCAGCGCTTCGACGAACGAGTAGGTCAGGGTGCCGTCGTCGTTGATTGCACGCCACATCAGGCCCTGGGTGATGCCGTTGACCCACATCGAGGCGATATAGAGCACGGTGCCGATGGTGGCGAGCCAGAAATGGGTGTTGATCAGACCGGTGCTGTGCATCTGCGCACGACCGAACAGTTTCGGGATCATGTGGTAGATCGCGCCGATGGAGATCATCGCAACCCAGCCGAGCGCACCGGCGTGTACGTGGCCGATGGTCCAGTCGGTGTAGTGGCTCAGGGAGTTGACGGTCTTGATGGCCATCATCGGGCCTTCGAAGGTCGACATGCCGTAGAACGCCAGGGAAACCACCAGGAAGCGCAGGATCGGGTCGGTGCGCAGCTTATGCCAGGCGCCCGAGAGGGTCATCATGCCGTTGATCATGCCGCCCCAGCTTGGCGCCAGCAGGATGATCGACATCGCCATGCCCAGGGACTGCGCCCAGTCCGGCAGCGCGGTGTAGTGCAGGTGGTGCGGGCCGGCCCAGATGTACAGGGTGATCAGCGCCCAGAAGTGGACGATGGACAGGCGATAGGAATAGATCGGACGCTCGGCCTGTTTCGGCACGAAGTAATACATCATCCCCAGGAAGCCGGTGGTCAGGAAGAAACCCACGGCGTTGTGGCCGTACCACCACTGGATCATCGCATCGGTGGCGCCCGAGTAGGCCGAGTAAGACTTGAAGAAGCTCACCGGCAGGGACGCGTGGTTGACGATGTGCAGCATGGCGGTCACGACGATGAAGGCACCGTAGAACCAGTTGCCGACATAGATGTGCTTGGTCTTGCGCTTGACGATGGTGCCGAAGAACACCAGACCGTAGGTCACCCAGACGATGGCCAGCAGAATAGCCAGGGGCCATTCCAGCTCTGCGTATTCCTTGGTGGTGGTGAAACCCATCGGCAAGGTCACGATCGCACCGACGATGACCGCTTGCCAACCCCAGAAGGTGAAGGCGGCGAGGCTGTCGGAAATCAGTCGCGTTTGGCAGGTTCGCTGCACGACGTAGTAGGAAGTGGCAAACAACGCACAACCACCGAAGGCGAAGATCACCAGGTTGGTGTGCAGCGGGCGCAGGCGTCCAAACGTCGTCCATGGCAGATCGAAGTTCAACTCCGGCCAGACCAGTTGCGAGGCGATGAAGACACCTAGCCCCATGCCAAGGATCCCCCAGACCACCGTCATGATGGCGAACTGGCGGACTACCTTATAGTTATAAGCAGTCGGACTGATTGCTGTGCTCATTCTAAGGTTCCACGGTTTGGGTGTTTTATTAGGATAAAAATCGGTCGCAAGTATGGAGAAAGCGGGGGGTCATTGCAACGCGCCATGACCTGGGTCAATGCTTTCCAAAGCTGATTCTGCGGCCTTTCCATGCGCGAGGTAGGGACAAAATCGGTCCTCGGCAAATTGTCGCGGCGAAGGAAAGAGGCGAGGGGGTCGGGTCGGTTGTAACGGGGTGTGTTCCAACACGGCATTCGGGTCATGGGAGGCCCTGGGCGCAATAGCCGGTATCCACCGGCCTTTGCGGCCTTTTTATCGACCGGATTGTGGAACACATCGGTTCGGATCGACCTGAAACCGGCAGTCGCCAGTGCACGCTCGGGCAAGCTTAGACCCGATTGCGGGTAACCGAAAGGCGCGAAGAGAAGGGGTGCGACAATGAGTCGCAAAGAAGCAGCTACAAGCTTTGAGCTGCAAGCTCCAAGTGGGTACTCGTCGCTTGCAGCTTTGCTTTTGCCGTTACTTGTCGCTTGTTGCTTGCAGCTTGCCGCTCAACTGCTCATTGCTCTTCGAAAGGCTATAGACGTAAGCCGCGAGCAGTTGCACCTTGTCATTGCCGAGCAGCTCATTCTGCGCAGGCATATGGCCCTGGCGGCCATGACGGATGGTCTGTTGCAGTTGCGCCAGGCTGCTGCCGTAGATGAAGCCGGCCGGCAAGGTCAGGTCTGGCGCGCCCATGGCTTCGGTGCCTTTGCCGGTTGCACCGTGGCAGGCGACGCAGGTGGTGTTGAACGCTTGCTGGCCTGCCAGCAGGTCGGCGCGGCTGTCTGCCGGCAGCGGCAGGCCCGCCAGATCATGGCGTACATACGCGGCCACGTTCTTGACGCCCGCTTCGCCCAGCACTTCGCCCCAGGCCGGCATCGCGGCCATGCGACCGCCCATGATGGTGGTCTTGATGGTTTCGGCACTGCCGCCCCAACGCCAGTGGCTGTCGGCCAGGTTCGGGAAGCCGAAGGCACCCTTGGCGTCCGAGCCGTGGCAGACCGAGCAGTTGGAGGCGAACAAGCGGCCACCCATCTTCAATGCCTGCGGGTCCTTGGCGACTTCTTCCACCGGCATGGCGGCGAACTTGGCGAAGATCGGCCCGAATTTGGCGTCGGCCCTGGCCATTTCCTTTTCCCATTCATGGGCGCCGGTCCAGCCATTTTCGTAGCCGGGCAAGATGCCTTTCCAGTTGCCCAGGCCCGGGTAGAGGACCAGGTAGCCGACGGAAAACACCAGGGTGCCGGCGAACAACAGGAACCACCACTGCGGCAGCGGGTTGTCGTACTCCTCGATGCCGTCGAAGCTGTGGCCCATGGTCTGGTCGACGCTGCCCTTGGTCTCGCCCTTGCGGGTGCCGATCAGCAGCCAGGTCAGACCGATCAGGCTGCCGATGGTCAGTACGCTGATCCACGTACTCCAGAAGGTGGTCATGGCCGGGTGCTCCTTGTTGCTGGGTCTTGGGGGTTGGCGATGTCGGCGGGCGGCTCGTCGGCGAACGGCAGCAGGCGCGCCTGGGCGAACTCCGGGTTGCGCTTGCTGCTGAAGACCCACAGGGTCAGGCCGATGAAGGCCACGAACACCACGACCGTGCCCAGGCCGCGGATCATTCCAGTGCTCATTTCAAGGAACATGGGCTCACCTCTTGCTCTTGATGGCAGTGCCGAGCACTTGCAGGTAGGCCACCAGGGCGTCCATCTCGGTCTTGTCCTTGAGGGAAGCCACGCTGGCGTTGATGTCGTCGTCGGTGTACGGCACGCCGAGGGTGCGCATGGCGCGCAGCTTGGTTTCGGTGTGGCTGCTGTCCACCGCCTGAGTCACCAGCCAGGGGTAGGCCGGCATCTTCGACTCAGGTACTACGTTGCGCGGGTTGTACAGGTGGGCGCGATGCCAGTCATCGGAGTAGCGCGCGCCGACCCGGGCCAGGTCCGGCCCGGTGCGCTTGGAGCCCCACAGGAACGGGTGGTCCCAAACGCTTTCCCCAGCCACCGAATAGTGGCCGTAGCGCTCGGTCTCGGCGCGGAACGGACGGATCATCTGCGAATGACAGCCGACGCAGCCTTCGCGGATATAGATGTCGCGACCTTCCAGTTGCAGCGCGGTGTAGGGCTTCATGCCGTCCACCGGTTTGTTGGTCACGTCCTGGAAGAACAGCGGCACGATCTGCGTCAGGCCGCCAATGCTCACAGCCAGAACCATCAGCAGCATCAGCAAGCCGACGTTTTTTTCGATTGTTTCGTGTTTCATGGCGGACTCCTCAAGCCATCTGCGCGGCAGCGGCGGCTTCGGCAGGCTCGTAGGCCCGCACGGTGCGCCAGGTGTTGTAGGCCATCAGCAACATGCCGAAGAGGAAGATTGCCCCGCCCGCCAACCGCACGACGAAGCCGGGGTGGCTGGCCACCAGGGTTTCGACGAAGGAGTAGGTCAGGGTGCCGTCCTCGTTCACCGCACGCCACATCAGGCCCTGGGCGATGCCGTTGACCCACATGGAGGCGATGTACAACACGGTGCCGATGGTCGCGAGCCAGAAGTGCGCGTTGATCAGGCCGATGCTGTGCATTTGGGTGCGGCCGAAGACTTTCGGGATCATGTGATACAGCGCGCCGATGGAAATCATCGCCACCCAGCCCAAGGCACCGGCGTGAACGTGACCGATGGTCCAGTCGGTGTAGTGGGAGAGGGCGTTGACGGTTTTGATTGCCATCATCGGGCCTTCGAAGGTCGACATGCCGTAGAACGCCAGGGATACCACCAGGAACCGCAGGATCGGGTCGCTGCGCAACTTATGCCAGGCGCCCGAGAGGGTCATCATGCCGTTGATCATGCCGCCCCAGCTCGGTGCCAGCAGGATCAGCGACATCACCATGCCCAGTGACTGTGCCCAGTCCGGCAGTGCGGTGTAGTGCAGGTGGTGCGGGCCGGCCCAGATGTACAGAGTGATCAGCGCCCAGAAGTGGACGATGGACAACCGATAGGAATACACCGGGCGCTCGGCCTGTTTCGGCACGAAGTAATACATCATCCCCAGGAAGCCTGCGGTGAGGAAAAAGCCCACGGCATTGTGGCCATACCACCATTGCACCATCGCATCGGTAGCCCCGGCATACACCGAGTAGGACTTGGTGAAGCTCACCGGCAGTTCCAGGTTGTTGACGATGTGCAGGATCGCCACGGTCAGGATGAACCCGCCGAAGAACCAGTTACCGACATAGATGTGTTTAGTGTTGCGCTTGGCCACGGTGCCGAAGAACACGATGGCGTAGGCGACCCAGACGATGGTGATCAGAATGTCGATCGGCCATTCCAGCTCGGCGTATTCCTTGGAGCTGGTGTAGCCCAGTGGCAGGCTGATGGCCGCCAGCAGGATCACCAGTTGCCAGCCCCAGAAGCAGAATGCGGCGATTTTCGGCGCGAACAACTGCGTCTGGCAGGTACGTTGCACCGAATAGAACGAACTGGCGAACAGGGCACAGCCGCCGAAGGCGAAGATCACCGCGTTGGTGTGCAGTGGGCGCAGGCGGCCGAAGCTGGTCCATGGCAAATCGAAGTTGAGTTGTGGCCAGACCAATTGAGCGGCGAGAAAAACCCCGAGCCCCATGCCGACGATGCCCCACACCACCGTCATAATGGCGAATTGGCGGACCACCTTGTAGTTGTAGGCGGTACTGATAGAAGTGTTCATGGTTCCCCATCCACGGTTCAGCCGAAGTGAGCGCCTGCGCAAGGCAGTGCGGCGTTCTTCGCCTGGAGTTATAGGCAGACTAAAAGCGAGGCAAGCATGGACAAACAGCACAAGGCCAGTATTGACGGGGATCAATGGGCGCGATGTGTGGCCGAACACGGCTGGCTATGGACGGCTGCGCAAGCGGGTGTCAGCGCCAAGGCGCCGACCCTGATCCTGGCCCATGGCGCCGGTGCGCCGATGGACAGCGGGTTCATGGACGAAATGGCCGCGCGCCTTGCCGGGTATGGCATCAACGTGTTGCGCTTCGAGTTTCCCTACATGACTCAACGACGCCTGGACGGCGGTAAACGTCCGCCGAACCCGGCCCCCAAGTTGCTGGAATGCTGGCGTGAGGTGTATGCCACGGTGCGGCCTTATGTCGCTGGGCGGTTGGCCATTGGCGGCAAGTCCATGGGCGGGCGCATGGCGAGTTTGCTGGCCGATGAGCTGAAGGCTGATGCCCTGGTGTGCCTGGGGTATCCCTTCTACGCGGTGGGCAAACCGGAGAAGCCGCGGGTCGAGCACCTGGCAGAATTGAAGACCCGAACCTTGATCGTCCAGGGCGAGCGCGATGCCTTGGGTAATCGTGAGGCGGTGCGGGGCTATGACCTGTCAGCGAGCATCGAGGTGATGTGGCTGGTGGCGGGGGATCATGATCTGAAACCGCTGAAGGCCTCGGGGTTTAGTCATGAGCAGCATCTGGAGGCGGCGGCGGGCAGGGTGGCCGGGTTTCTTCAGTAGGTTCCTTGCCGACTATCAAGGCCTCATCGCGAGCAGGCTCGCTCCCACAATTGGAATGCCTTTGAATGAGCAACCTTGACCCTCTGAGGGAGTAAGCCTGCTCCCACAATGGAATGCCTTTGAATGAGCAGCCTTGACCCCTTGTGGGAGCGAGCCTGCTCGCGATAGCGGCCTGTCAGGCAATAAAAAACCCGGAAGCTTGCGCTGTCCGGGTTTTTCATGAGGCAGGCTTCTATCAGCGGTTGAACCGCTCCACCAACGAATACTGCGTATTGGCGGTGCGGGTCAGTTCTTCGCTCAGCAGCGCCGAGCTATGGGCCTGGCCCGAGGTCTGGTCGGCCAGATCCGAGATGTTGCTGATGTTGCGGCTGATTTCCTCGGCCACCGCGCTTTGTTCCTCGGTAGCGGCGGCAATCTGGGTGGTCATGTCGGTGATGTTGGCCACCGCTTCACTGATGCCCACCAGCGCCGCGTCCGCCTCCATGACCCGCGCCACGCCTTCCTCGGCCTGGCGGTGGCCGGCGTCCATGGTCTGCACGGCATTGGTGGCGGTCTGCTGGAGCTTGGCGATCAGGGCGTGGATCTGCCCGGTGGACTCACTGGTACGTTGCGCCAGTTGGCGCACTTCGTCCGCCACCACGGCAAAGCCGCGACCCATCTCCCCAGCGCGGGCCGCTTCGATGGCGGCGTTGAGGGCCAGCAGGTTGGTCTGGTCGGCAATGCCTTTGATCACGTCCACCACGCCCCCGATCTCGTCACTGTCCTTGGCCAGTTGGGTCACGGTCTGCCCGGTCTCGCCCACCACCACCGACAGACGCTCGATGGCTTCGCGGGTTTCCCCGGCGATGTCGCGTCCGCGACTGGTCAGGCGATTGGCTTCCTGGGTGGCGTCGGCGGTGCGTTGCACGTGGCTGGCGACTTCCTGGGTAGTTGCCGCCATCTCGTTGACGGCGGTGGCGACTTGTTCAGTCTCCACCCGCTGGCGTTCCAGGCCGCTGGAGCTGTTATGGGCCAACGAGTTTGATTGCCGCGCCTGTTCGTTGAGGTGCTCGGCGGTGTCCTGCAAGCGGGTCAGGCAGGTTTTCAGGCGAGCTTCCTGGCTGAGGATCGACATCTCCAGACGCGCCTGGACGCCACGGCTGTCGGTGTACATCCGGGCGATCAACGGGTCGGAGGTGGTTTGCTCGGCCAGACGCAGCAGGCGCTTGATCCCGCGCTGCTGCCATTGCAGGCCCATCAGCCCCAAGGGCACTGACAGCACGGCAGCCAGGGCAAAACCCCAGGAGGAGTTGAGGAACGCGCCAACCACGAAACTCAACTGGCTGACCAGGATAAATGGCAGCCAGTCCTGCAGGATCGGCAACCATTTGTCGCTGCGCGGGATCGCCGGCTTACCTTGGTTGATGCGTTGATAGAGCGCCTCGGCCCTGGCGATCTGCTCGGCGCTGGGCTTGACCCGCACCGACTCGTAGCCAACCACCTGGTTCCCTTCGAACACGGGCGTAACGTAGGCGTTGACCCAGTAATGGTCGCCGTTCTTGCAGCGATTCTTGACGATGCCCATCCATGGCAAGCCTTGTTTCAGTGTGTTCCACATATGGGCAAACACGGCTGACGGCACATCGGGATGGCGTACCAGGTTGTGGGGCGAGCGGATCAGTTCTTCCTTGGAAAACCCGCTGATTTCAACGAACGCGTCGTTGCAATAGGTGATCACACCTTTGGCATCGGTAGTGGAAATCAGGCGTTGTTGGGCCGGGAAGGTCCTTTCGCGCTGTGTGACGGGCTGGTTGTTACGCATGGTGTGTAGGTCCGCAAGGCTTTGAAAGGTTGTCGGCGCCGTCAGGTTTTTGTTGAAGTTATTTTTCCGGTCGGTATCACGCCAGCATCGGGTAGGTAAACAGGGCGAAATGAAGCAGGTTGATGCCAAAATGAGTAGCAATCGCCGCGCCCAGTCCGCCAAAGCGATAGGCAAGGCCATAGCCGACCCCCGCCATGCCCGACAGCAGCACCCATTGCCATCCCGCGCCGGCATGCACCAGGCCGAACAGCAGCGAGGCCAGGATCAATGCCAGATTGTCGCCATAGCTCAGATGTTTGAAGCGCCGGCTCAAGCCACCCTGAATGTAGCCACGAAACAACGCTTCCTCCACCAGCGTCACCAATAAAAGATTATTGAGAAGCCATAACCAAGCCGGTTCCGGCCACTTCGGTGCCCAATGGATCATTCCCAGCAGCATCGCCCCACCCAGGGCCAGCACTGTGCTGAGGGTCAGGCCCAGGGCCGTGGCCTGGACCGACAAGCGAAACGAGCGCCTGCCGACGATCCAGGGACACGCCAGTAGCAACCAGAAACCAATCAGCGGCTTGTCCTGGTTCAGGTACATGGCAAACGGCACGGCATCATCGGTGAAGCGTTGCGGCGGGATCGCCCTCCCGTTGAAAAAACCCGGCATCCAGTGCAGGGCCAGTGCCAGGGCCATCACCACAAACAGGGCGTGGCCGAGAAACTGGCCGACCGGCGTCTGCTGCTGGCGAACCGCATACCCGGCGAACAGCAGCAGCGCGACCGAGATCGCAGCAGTCCAGGCCATTTGACCGAAGGCCAGGGCCAAGGCATAGCCGATGGAAAGGAAGGCCAGGTATGGCCAGGGCAGGGCAGGCATATCACATCCTTTGAGACTGAAGAACCGTTTGTGGCGATGGGGCTGACAGGGCCGGCGGGATTATAGGCAGACCTATAGAAAAACACCGCCTGTTAAGAGACGTTGTTTTCGTAAGGCGCTTCTTTTTTTCCTGCGGTCAATTGCCGTAGGGCATCGTACCGGGTCCCTCAGCCTGGAAATATCCCACTTCATTAAAGGTATCGATCTGACACAACACTTCAATTCGCACCAAGCCACCTCTTCGGGCGATAACTAATATGTTGTTTAGATGTTTCTTCAGCGCTCTTGCAAATTCGGACAAAACGTAACGGTGGGTTGTTTCTGTGGTCGTTTTTATATACGTTCGGAGAGTGAATAAAAATATAGGACAAGGCCAATTGTTTGTTAAGTGTTCTTGGTGAGGGGCGCGATTATATATTTGTACTTAAATGGAGTTTAAGCATGTCGGACGTAGGCGAAGGATTTGTCCCGGGTCAGCCTTATCATATTAAGCCAACTTTTATAGCAGGAGAACAGCCTGTTGTTTTCGAAACAGGTGGTGGGGGCGGGTACATTGGAAATGGCAACGGATGGGGGTTGCAGGAAGGGCCTCGCAGAGGAGAGGGACCAGGAAGGACGATTCGTCCCATTACATTTCCTAATGTAATGAGCGAATTCATGAATGAGCATAAAGCTAATAAGTTGGCTATTGATACAGAATATAGTCCGATCTTCAAGACTCTGCGTGCTGATGTGGAACGAGCGTTGGCGCAAAAGCAACAAGCGGCAAAGGTTTCGAAGGGTTCTCCAATAGCGTCCGTGAAAAGCGATCAAAAAATCACGCTTGACCTCATTGCATCGAAACAAACTCAGTATATTTCTAAAAGACCTGTAGCGCTCAGTCTGTATAAAACGAATCCGCTGTATTTGATGAAGGATTTACCGTCGGCAAAAATTCGTAATATGCTCAATAACGCGCCTTTTACTCCTGAGATTTATTTGGCGACGTATAAGGCGATTGATGATGCGTACAAAGCAGCCTTGGATCTCAAGATTCTATCGATGTCGATAAGACTTCTTAGTGGCAAGCTTGAAGGGTATGCCAAAAAATCAAACGATGCTGAGGTGGCCTATCGATATAACGACGAGACATGGGCCGCTTTACTCAGTCAGCGGTTGATTGTTATAGAGTCAGAAAAAAATATTCATGTCCAACTTTTGGCGGATTTCCTTCAAAAAGAGGTTATTGCTGCATCCGGTTCGGTTAAGGGGTTAGCACCGGCTCAGTCTTTGCTTCACCATAAGGCAACGTTGGATAGGATGATTAAGATAAAGCAGGGGGCGGTAAAATCCTACGTCCGTCCGAATCCTAATATTTCATCTCCGTTAAGCAAGCCGGAGTTGGAAGCGCTCAAAGATCTCGTGGATTTGCAATTAAAACCGAAGTTCGGTAAGCGATGGCAAGATTACCATAGAGCTCTATTGAATTCTGAGGCCGCCAAACACTTGGTTGTAACCTCAGCTGCCTTCGGCGCCTTGGCTGCGCGTGCAAAAGAAGTGACTGATGAACAGGCCCGTCTTGCCGCAAAAATCAAAGCGCAACGATCGGCGGCTGAACGAACTCGTATTGAAGCTGAAGCTCGAGCTAAGCAAATGGCAGATGAGCAAGCTCGTAAAAAGTCTGAAGTCGAAGCAAAAAAGATCGCGGACAAGTCTGCCGAACAGGCCAGGCGTATAGCAGAAGCCAATGCCCTGAAGGCAGCGCATACATTCAAGGTTTCAGATTTTAGGACGACCCAGCTGAATGCTGCAGCGGGTTCCATTTCTATTGCCGCCGGTTCCAGTCTGACGCTGGAGGCGGCTATTCAAGCTGGAATACGTGGCTTGAAATCGCTTGGCGGTGTTCTTCTCGATCGAGCCACCGGTGTAGGGATTGGCCTGCTGCTTTACTCCTCGCCTTTAGGGAACGGTGATCTCTATCCGCCAACCACACTCAGCCTGCCAGCGGAAGATCTGATTCCCGACTTACCAGGAAACCTGCCAGCGCTGGCCGCTGCCGGTGGTACGGTTGAGGTGCCTTATCGGATTTACGGCGACCACTCCACCTATTCAGTAGTTGCAACGCAAGCCGATGGAGGCGTATCACCCAAGGTGCCGGTGAGGGCTCTGACGCTGGACCCGGTGAGCAATGCATATACGTTCAGCACTGCCGACACTCCTCCGATCACCCTGACTTTTCCGATTGCAGCACCGGGCAACAGCTCGACGACGACCTCCGGACAGCCAGCGAAGACGCCGGCCTATACCGGCGTTACGCTAACCCCCATAGAGGTGATTGCCGAACACCTGCCAGCGGTTGATCAACTGGACATCAGGGATGCTATTTATGTCTTCCCGCTGGACGCTGGGCTAAAGCCAATCTACGCAGTCTTTAGTGAACCTCTGGACTCAGGTGGGTTTACCCGCAAGCAACTGGACAAAAAATATAAGCATGCCGCTGATTTTGGGGTTTCGGATGCAAAGAAAAATACCGAAACGCTGACTAGATTTCGGGATGCGATTGAAGCGCATTTGGCGGATAAAGAAACAATAGAAAAGGGAACATACCTTAGGAAGTCCGGCTCGAAAGTATTTTTTAATCAGAAAACGAATAATGTGGTGGTGATTGATAAGGAAGGAAATTTTTCGACGGGATGGCGTCTGGATCCCAATACGCCTCAGTTCTGGAATTATATTAAAAATGGAGGTTTGCAATGAGTCTTGAGTTGATTGTTTTTGCAAGGCGGTTTGTTGAGGGTAGTCTTTCTGCTGAAGCGTTTTCCGATCCTTATATGGCTCAGTGGAAGGAGGAGCGAGATCTAAACAAGCTCAAGGATGATTCAGCTAGTGTGTCGGAGTGTGCATCCAGTATTTTTGTATTGGCTGACTGCTTTAATCCTGAATCTGACCGGGACGCCGATGAATTGGATGAGGTTGGGTTGAAACAAGAGGTGGAAGCGACGTTAAGGAAATTCGGTTTCCTTTAAATGCTCATGGAATTGAGAGAAGCAGCCCCCGTGAACGGGGGCTGTGGTCGAAGATCTGTCGATCATATAGCCTTGTGTTACCCGGTAATCAACTGACGCAGCACATAGTGCAAAATCCCCCCAGCCTTGAAATATTCCACTTCATTCAAGGTGTCGATCCGGCACAACACGTCAACCCGCTCCTGGCGGCCGTCCTCGCGGGTGATGACCAGTGGCAGGTTCATGCGTGGCGTCAGTTCGACGTCGCTCAGGCCGAGGATGTCCAGGGTTTCCTTGCCGGTAAGGTTCAGGCTCTTGCGATTCTGATCGAGCTTGAACTGCAACGGCAGCACGCCCATGCCTACCAGGTTGGAGCGATGGATGCGCTCGAAACTCTCAGCGATCACCGCCTTGACCCCCAACAGATTCGTGCCCTTGGCTGCCCAGTCCCGGCTCGAGCCGGTGCCATATTCCTGCCCGGCGATCACCACCAGGGGCGTGCCCATGGCCTGATACGACATGGCAGCGTCGTAGATCGGCATTCTTTCGCCACTGGGGATGTAGATCGTATTGCCGCCTTCTTCGCCGCCGAGCATTTCGTTGCGGATGCGGATATTGGCGAAGGTGCCGCGCATCATTACCTGATGGTTACCGCGCCTTGAACCGTAGGAGTTGAAGTCCCGGGGCTCCACGCCCTGTTCGCGCAGATAATGTCCGGCCGGGCTGTCGGTCTTGATATTGCCGGCCGGGGAGATGTGGTCGGTGGTCACCGAGTCGCCGAGCAAAGCCAGGATTTTCGCACCTTCGACATTGTTGATGGCCGGTGGCGGCCCACTGATGTTCTCGAAAAACGGCGGGTGCTGGATGTAGGTCGAGTCCGATTGCCAGACGTAGGTCGCCGCTTGCGGCACCTCGATAGCCTGCCATTGCTCATCACCGGCAAACACGGCGGCGTATTCCTTGTGGAACATGCTGGTGTTCACCTGGGCAACCGCGCTGGCGACTTCCTGGCTGCTGGGCCAGATATCTCGCAGGTACACCGGGTTGCCGTCGCAGTCATTGCCCAGCGGTTCACTGCTGATGTCGATGCGCACCGTGCCGGCCAGGGCATAGGCGACCACCAGAGGCGGTGACGCCAGCCAGTTGGTTTTTACCAACGGGTGCACGCGGCCTTCGAAGTTACGATTACCCGACAGCACCGATGCCACCGTCAGGTCGGCGCTCTGGATGGCTTTTTCGATCGGCTCGGGCAACGGCCCCGAGTTGCCGATGCAGGTCGTGCAACCGTAACCCACCAGATCGAAACCCAGTTTGTCCAGGTATTCGGTCAACCCGGCGGCCTTGTAGTAATCGGTAACCACCTTCGAACCTGGCGCCAGGGAACTCTTGACCCACGGCTTACGGGTCAGGCCTTTCTCCACGGCTTTTTTCGCCAGCAGCCCAGCGGCCATCATCACGCTGGGATTGGAGGTGTTGGTGCAGGAGGTAATGGCCGCAATCACCACCGCGCCGTTTTTCAGGC
This sequence comes from Pseudomonas sp. Q11, assembly GCF_024494355.1. Taxonomy (GTDB): domain Bacteria; phylum Pseudomonadota; class Gammaproteobacteria; order Pseudomonadales; family Pseudomonadaceae; genus Aquipseudomonas; species Aquipseudomonas hefeiensis. The sequence goes on from NZ_JAKNQY010000007.1 coordinate 129,727, forward strand.
GATGGGTCCGGCCCTCGAATTCGTAGTCGGTTTCCCCCACCTGATCGGCGTTGCCTACCGCGACCCCACCGCCACCCTCGCTTTCCAGGCGGCCTTCTTCCTTGCTGGTGGGTTTGAGGTTCAGGCCCAGGAAGTCACTGAAAGCCTGGCCGACATTCGGCAGCGAGACCCGGTCTTGAGGACGCTTTGGCCCGGCGAGACTGGCCTCGACGCTCCCCATGTCCAGTTCCAGCGTGTCGGTGAATACCGGTTCCTGGCCGGGCAGCCGCCACAGGCCTTGGGCTTTGCAATAGGCTTCCACCAGCTTCACGGTTTCCGCTGGGCGTCCGGACAGGCGCAAGTAGTCCAGGGTCACGTCGTCCACCGGGAAGAACCCGCAGGTGGCGCCGTATTCCGGAGCCATGTTGGCGATGGTGGCGCGGTCGGCCAAAGGCAGGTCGGCAAGGCCGTCGCCATAGAACTCGACGAATTTCCCCACCACCCCTTTCTTGCGCAGCATTTGGGTGACCGTCAGCACCAGGTCGGTGGCAGTGATGCCTTCACGCAGCTTGCCGATGAGTTTGAAACCAATGACTTCTGGAATCAGCATCGACACTGGCTGACCGAGCATGGCCGCTTCGGCCTCGATCCCGCCGACGCCCCAGCCCAGCACGCCGAGGCCATTGATCATGGTGGTGTGGGAATCGGTGCCCACCAAGGTGTCCGGGAACGCGTAGGTGCGTCCGTCTTCCTCTTTGGTCCACACGGTGCGACCCAGGTATTCGAGGTTGACCTGGTGGCAGATGCCGGTGCCCGGCGGCACCACGCTAAAGTTGTCGAAGGCGCTCTGGCCCCAACGCAGGAAGGCATAGCGCTCCCCGTTGCGCTGCATTTCGATGTCGACGTTCTGTTCGAACGCCTGGCTGCTGGCGAAATTGTCCACCATCACTGAATGGTCGATCACCAGGTCCACGGGCGACAACGGGTTGATCCGCTGCGGATCGCCGCCGGCCTTTTCCATGGCGGCGCGCATGGCGGCCAGATCGACCACGGCCGGGACACCGGTGAAGTCTTGCATCAACACCCGAGCAGGGCGGTATTGAATTTCCCGGTCGGACCGACGCTCCTTCAACCAGCCGGCGAGGGCCTTGAGATCGGTGCCGGTGACGGTTTTTCCATCTTCCCAGCGCAGCAGGTTCTCCAGCAGCACTTTGAGGGACATGGGCAACTTGTCCAGGTCACCCAGGCTTCGGGCGGCGTCCGGCAGGCTGAAATAGTGGTAAGTCCTGGCGTCGATTTGCAGCGTTTTAAGGGTCTTCAGGCTATCGAGGGACGGCATTGAAATCACTCCTTTGAGTCCGCACGGCTACGGACTGACGGGACGGGCAGAGCCTTTAACCTAGCCCTGTTTTACGCTTATGACTAATCACAGGACACCATGGGCAGGTTTGGGGTTCCGAACTCCGCTATCATGCGCCGGTTTTCGTGACAGGCTTTGCTACGGAGTTTCAATGAATACGCTTTTCATGCACTGCCGACCAGGTTTCGAAGGCGAGGTCTGTTCCGAGATCGCCGAACACGCCGCACGGCTGGACGTAGCCGGTTACGCCAAGGCCAAGCCGGCCAGTGCCTGCGCTGAATTTGTCTGTACCGAAGACGACGGCGCCGAGCGACTGATGCGCGGTCAGCGTTTCGCCGAGCTGATTTTTCCGCGTCAGTGGGCGCGCGGCACCTTCATCGATCTGCCGGAAACCGACCGCATCAGCGTCATCCTGGCCCACATGGGCGCTTTTCCGACCTGCGGCAGCCTGTGGCTGGAGGTGGTGGACACCAACGACGGTAAAGAGCTGTCGAACTTCTGTAAAAAATTCGAAGGGCCGCTGCGCAAGGCGCTGACCGGGGCCGGCAAACTGGTGGATGACCCGCACAAGCCGCGCCTGCTGTTGACCTTCAAGAGCGGTCGCGAAGTGTTCCTGGGCCTGGCGCAGGTCGATAATTCGGCCATGTGGCCGATGGGCATTCCACGCCTGAAGTTCCCTCGGCAGGCGCCGAGCCGGTCCACCCTCAAGCTTGAGGAGGCCTGGCACCACTTTATTCCTCGGGATCAGTGGGACGAGCGCCTGCACAGCGACATGACCGGTGTGGACCTCGGCGCCGCGCCGGGCGGCTGGACCTGGCAACTGGTCAATCGCGGCATGCTGGTGACGGCCATCGACAACGGGCCGATGGCCGAAAGCCTGATGGACACTGGCCTGGTGCAGCACCTGATGGCGGACGGCTTTACGTTCAAGCCCAAGCAGCCGGTGGACTGGATGGTCTGTGACATCGTCGAGAAGCCGGCGCGTAATGCGGCGATGCTGGAAGAGTGGATCGGCGAAGGGCACTGCCGCGAGGCGGTGGTCAACCTCAAGTTGCCGATGAAGCAGCGTTACGCCGAAGTGAAACGCCTGCTCGAACGTATCGCCGACGGTTTCAAGGCCCGGGGCATCAAGGTCGAGATTGGCTGCAAGCAGCTGTACCGCGACCGTGAAGAAGTGACGTGCCATCTGCGGCGGTTGGACACCAAAAAGCCCCGTGGGAGCAAAGCTTGCTCGCGATGAACGATGACGCGGTCAGGAGACCGAGGTGCCTGCATCGCGGGCAAGCCTTGCTCCCACAGCCTTGCTCCCACATGTTTGCTTCCACATGTTTGCTATTCCACAGGCTTTGCTCTCACCCGACATTGCGCGACAATGCCCGCATGTTTCAGGAGTAGAACATGAGTGAAATGAACGATACGCCGGTCGACGGCACGCTGGATGCCACCGGCCTCAATTGCCCGGAGCCGGTGATGATGCTGCACCAGCACATCCGCGACCTGATGCCCGGCGGGCTGTTGAAGGTGATTGCCACCGACCCCTCGACCCGTCGCGATATTCCCAAGTTCTGTGTGTTCCTCGACCACGAACTGGTGGCCCAGGACGAGGTCGATGGCACCTACCGCTACTGGATCCGCAAGAAGCTCGCTTAGTCCGCCGAACGACTGATGCGGATCTGCTTGCGTGCGCTGCGTGCCAGGCGGATCGACAGCATCAGTGCCGCGCAGCTCAAACCCACGATCAGGCCTTGCCACAAGCCGCTCGGGCCGCTGGCCGTGCCGAGCCAGTCGGTCAGGCCCAGGATGTAACCCACGGGCAGGCCAATGCCCCAGTAGGCGAACAGCGTCAGGATCATCGTCACCCGAGTGTCCTGGTAGCCGCGCAACGCGCCTGCCGCCGTGACCTGGATCGCATCGGAAAACTGAAACAACGCCGCATAGACGATCAGCATCGACGCCACTTCGATCACCACCGGATCGCCGGTATAGATCGCCGCGATGGGCCCGCGCAGCCAGAACATCAGGCTCGCCGACAGGCAGGCATATGCCAGCGCCGTTCCCATGCCGACCCCGGCGGCGAAGCGCGCTTCGCGAGGCTGGCACCGGCCCAGGGCCTGGCCGACACGCACCGTCACGGCCATGCCCAACGAATAGGGAATCATGAACACCAGGGAGCTGAAGTTCAGGGCGATCTGGTGTCCGGCCACCACGGTGGCGCCGAGGCTGCCGATCAGCAAGGCAATCACCGCAAAAATGCTCGACTCGGCAAATACCGCGATGCCAATCGGCAGGCCGATGCCCAGCAGGCGCTTGATGACGTTCCATTGTGGCCAGTCGAAGCGATTGAATAACCGGCTCGACTGGTAGGCCGGCGCCCAGCGAGCCCAACCAGCCATGCCCAGGGCCATGAACCACATCACCAGGGCCGTGGCCCAGCCGCAACCGACGCCGCCCATGGCGGGCAGACCCAGATGCCCGTAAATGAAGATGTAATTGAGCGGAATGTTCAGCGCCAGCCCGCACAAACCCAGGACCATCGCCGGTCGTGTCCGGCCCAGGCCGTCGCTGAAGCAGCGAAGCACGTGATACAGCGCCACCGCCGGAAGGCCGGTGGCGATGCCTTGCAGATACTCCATGCAGGGGCCGATCAGTTCGGGGTCCACGTTCATGATGTGCAGGATCGGTTCGGCGCCAAGTAGCGCCAGCGTCGCAATCAACCCCACCACCAGCGCCAGCCACAACGCCTGACGCACCAGCGGACCGATCTCGTCGAATGTGCCCGCGCCGAAGCGCTGGGCGACTTTCGGCGTGGTGGCCAATAGTGTGCCGGTCATCAACAGGAACACCGGCACCCAGATCGAATTGCCCAGTGCCACGGCCGCCAGGTCCCGTGGCCCGACTCGACCGGCCATCACCGCGTCGACAAAGCCCATGGCAGTGGTCGCTAACTGCGCCACCATGATCGGCAACGCCAGGGCCATCAGCGTTTTGAGCTCCAGGCGAACCCGGGCCGGGCGGGAGAGGGTGGTGGCGTGGTCGATCACAGGATTCACAGGCGAAACGTCCGAAAAAAGATAAGCGCGAGGCGGCGCATTCTACGCCTTGACGTAGTGGTCAGGAAAAAACCTGTGTTGTGGATTTGTAATTGCTTTTTCAATTTTCGAGCACCTGTGGGAGCAAGGCTTGCCCGCGATGAAGATGATGCGGTCTCCCTAGGAACCGAGGCGCCTGCATCGCGAGCAAGCTTTGCTCCCACATAAATCCCCTCGCCACAACATCATTCGCTTCGGGTAATGCACAGGCCTAACGGAACGCCTACACTGCCCATCCCGCCAAAGGAGCTCTGCCATGCTGATCGTCGCTGACGAAAATATTCCCCTGCTCGATGCGTTCTTCCAAGGTTTCGGCGAGATCCGCCGGGTCCCGGGGCGGGGCATTGACCGAGGGATGGTCGAGCAGGCCGATGTGTTGCTGGTGCGCTCCGTCACCCAGGTCAATCGCACGCTGCTGGAAGGCAGCAAGGTGAGGTTCGTCGGCACCTGCACCATCGGCACCGATCACCTGGACCTGGATTATTTCGCCGAGGCCGGTATCCGTTGGGCCAGCGCACCGGGTTGCAACGCCCGTGGCGTGGTGGACTACGTGCTGGGCAGCCTGATGACCCTGGCTGAGATCGAAGGCGCGGACCTCAAGCAGCGCACCTTTGGCGTGGTTGGCGCCGGGCAGGTGGGCGGGCGGTTGATCAACGTGCTCAAGGGCCTGGGTTGGACGGTGAAAGTCTGCGATCCACCCCGTCAGGCTGCCGAAGGTGGCGACTACGTGAGTCTGGAGCAGATCATCGAGCAGTGCGATGTGATCAGCCTGCACACACCGCTGACCCGCGACGGCGCGCAACCGACCTGGCATCTGTTCGATGAGCAGCGCCTGCGCCGGCTCCAGCCCGGAACGTGGTTGATCAATGCGGCCCGTGGCCCGGTGATCGACAACACAGCGCTGCGCGAGGTGTTGCTGGAGCGCGAAGACCTGCAAGCGGTGCTGGATGTCTGGGAGCATGAGCCGACCGTCGATGCGGATCTGGCCGACCTGTGCGTGATCGCCACCCCGCACATTGCTGGCTACAGCCTCGATGGTCGCCAGCGTGGTACGGCGCAGATCTACCAATCCCTGTGCGCGTTCCTCGAACAACCGGTTGGGGTCCGGCTGAGCGATCTGCTGCCCCGGCCATGGCTGGGCGGCATCACGCTGGACGCTGAAACTGATCCGGCCTGGGCGCTGGCGATGTTGTGCCGTGGTGTGTACGACCCGCGCCGTGACGACGCGGATTTTCGTCGCAGCCTGGTGGGAACGGTCAGCGAGCAACGCAGCGCTTTCGATGCCCTGCGCAAGCATTATCCGCCGCGTCGGGAGATTGATAGCTTGAAGGTTTGCATCGAGGGGCATTCACCGGCGTTGCAACAGATCGTGACCGCCCTGGGCGCCACCACTCTTTAATCGTGGATCGCTCTTGTGGCGAGGGAGCTTGCTCCCGCTGGACTGCGCGAAGCAGGCCCAAAACCTGGCGTCTGCTGCGCAGCCGAGCGGGAGCAAGCTCCCTCGCCACAAGAGCCAACCCACAAGAGCCCGCAAAGGCTGCGGGCATAAAAAACCCGACATCAAGGTCGGGTTCAACGAAGACGGGCTGTATCACTTTTGTTCGGCAGGTTTGACCAGTCGTTTTTCCAGCTCGCTGCAGGCTTTCTGGATCATGTCTTCAGTGATCGGTACTTCGCGTCCATCTTCATCGATGATCGAACAGCCCAGAGACTGGTCCGGTTGCGTGCGAATCACTTGAATCTTGTCGTCGCTGCTGTGTTGCAAGGACATGGCCTGTCTCCTCATCAGGTTGTGTGCCTATGTTAGTGTCGCCAGGTGACCGAGCCATGACACTCCTTGCAGGTTCATGGCGACAGCTCCACTCAATCAGAAACACACTCGCGTTTCCAGCCAGACTTTAGATCGATAACATCTAGCCTCTAGTCGCTACGGTCATATTTAACCTGACTCATTCTGATTCAACCAAGTTCCGCTGCGCTTCGGTGCCGGTGGTCGGTTCATTTCCTGCAGCATTATCGGATGCTTCTGATGCTTTCTTCCCAACAACGCCGCGCCATACGTCTGGCCAGTGGCTTTATCGCCCCTTATCGCAAGCAGGTTGCTGGCGCCTTATTGGCCCTCATCGTCACCGCCGGTATCACCTTGTCCATGGGGCAAGGCATCCGGTTGCTGGTGGACCAGGGTTTCATGACACGCTCCCCGCATCTGCTCAACCAGTCCATAGGCTTGTTCATGGTGCTCGTGGTAGGGCTGGCGATCGGCACTTTTTCCCGTTTCTACCTGGTGTCCTGGATTGGCGAGCGCGTGGTGGCCGATATCCGCCGGCAGGTCTTCAACCATCTGGTGTATTTGCACCCCGGCTTCTACGAGAACAACCGCAGCTCGGAAATCCAGTCGCGCCTGACCGCCGATACGACGTTGCTGCAATCGGTGATCGGTTCGTCTCTGTCGCTGTTCCTGCGTAATGCCTTGATGGTGGTCGGAGGCATTGTGTTGTTGTTCATCACCAACCCCAAGCTCACCAGTATCGTGGTGATTGCACTGCCCTTGGTATTGGCGCCGATCCTGCTATTCGGGCGGCGGGTGCGCAGCCTGTCGCGCCAGAGCCAGGACCGCATTGCCGATGTGGGCAGCTACGTTTCCGAGACTCTTGGCCAGATCAAAACCGTCCAGGCCTACAACCATCAGGTCCAGGATGAACGGCGCTTTGCCGTGACGGTGGAGCAGGCCTTCGACACCGCCCGCAAGCGCATCGCCCAGCGGGCCTGGCTGATCACGCTGGTGATCGTGCTGGTGTTGGGGGCGGTAGGGGTGATGCTCTGGGTCGGGGGCATGGACGTGATCGCCGGGCGGATTTCCGGTGGTGAGCTGGCGGCGTTTGTGTTCTACAGCCTGATCGTCGGCAGCGCCTTTGGCACCCTGAGCGAAGTCATCGGAGAGTTGCAGCGGGCGGCCGGTGCGGCTGAGCGCATTGCCGAATTGCTGCGTTCGGAAAATATCATCCAGCCGCCGGCCTCTGGCCTGGTGACCCTGCCTGAACGGGTTCGGGGTGATTTGCGTCTCGAAGGCGTGCGCTTTTGCTATCCCTCCCGGCCGGACAGCTATGCGGTCGACGGCTTGGATCTGACCGTCCATGCTGGCGAGACCCTGGCCCTGGTCGGGCCGTCCGGTGCCGGCAAATCAACGGTATATGACCTGCTCCTGCGTTTTTACGACCCCGTGCAAGGGCAGATTCTCATCGACGATGTGCCGCTGACGCGACTCGATCCACTGGACCTGCGCCGCCATTTCGCCCTGGTTTCGCAGAACCCGGCACTGTTCTTCGGTACGGTTGAAGAGAACATCCGCTACGGCAACGCCGAGGCGACGTCCGAGCAAGTGCGCGAAGCCGCGCAGATCGCCCACGCCCATGATTTCATCGAAAAAATGCCGGATGGTTACCAGACGCACCTGGGTGACGGCGGCCTCGGGTTATCCGGCGGCCAACGCCAACGCCTGGCCATAGCCCGGGCGCTGCTGGTGGACGCACCGATCCTGCTATTGGACGAGGCCACCAGTGCCCTCGACGCGCAAAGCGAACACTTGATCCAGCAAGCCCTGCCCAACCTGATGAAAAACCGCACCACCCTGGTCATCGCCCACCGCCTGGCCACAGTGAAAAATGCCGATCGGATCGCGGTAATGGACCAGGGAAAAGTGGTTGCCGTGGGCACCCATCAGGAGCTGGTGGCCAGTAACGCGTTGTATGCGCGATTGGCGGCGTTGCAGTTCAATCAGCAGGGCGATTCTGTTCCGTGAGCCAGACGTGTTGAGGGTCTGACGAGCCGAAACCAACGTGGGAGCGAGCCTGCTCGCGATAGCGGCAGATAGGCAACCATGATGTCGACTGTCACACCGCTATCGCGAGCGGGCTCGCACAGGGTCGGCAACCGAGCAAAAAAATGCCCGCATCGAAAGATGCGGGCATTTTTTTCAGGAACAACTTGCCGCTTGAAGCTTATGGCTTGCTGCTGCCCACTCACTGATCATCAAAATAGCGCTCATGCCAGTCCACCAACGGTTGCGGCGAGTTGAGTTTCTGGCCGTAGATCACCGAGTACGACAACACGTTCTGCACGTATTGACGGGTTTCGTCGAAGGGGATGCTTTCGACCCAGACATCGAAGCTCAGGTGGTCGGCACCGCGCAACCACTGGCGCACCCGGCCGGGGCCGGCGTTGTAGGCGGCGGAGGCCAGGACCCGGTTGCCGTTGAACTGGCTGTGAACCTGGCTCAGGTAGGCCGCACCAAGCTGGATGTTCTTGTCCGGGTTCAGCACTTGTCTGGGCGAGGCCAGCGGGATATTGAACTTGCGCGCGGTTTCCTTGGCGGTGGCCGGCATCAACTGCATCAGGCCGCTGGCGCCGACACCGGAGCGCGCATCTTCCATGAAGGCACTCTCCTGACGGGTGATGGCGAACACCCAGCTTGAATGCAGGCCGCGAACCTTGGCTTCACGCACCAGGGTATCGCGGTAGGCCATTGGGAACCGGATATCCAGGTCGTCCCAATATTTGGCCTGGCTGATGGTACGGATCGCCGGGAAATACCATTTCAGGTCGTAGGCCAGTTTCGCCTGGGCGACCATTTCGTCCCGGTTGAAGTGGCGTGTGACGTGATACCACTCGCGACGACCGTCGACGATCTGTCCCCGGGCATGAAACTCCAGCGCCCGACGAATACCCGGCGTGTTGCGCACTTTATTGATCAACGCCTGGCTCATCACCAGGGGCTTGTTGTTAAGCGAGTAGGGCGATTGGGAGCGATCGGCGGCCAGGAAGCCGTAGAAGTCCCGCTCACGGGCCAGATGCTTGTAAAGCGTCAGCGCCTCGGGGTTCTGTGGCTGCGCCAGCTCCAGGCTGCGGGCCTGCCAGTAGCGCCAGCGGCTGGTGCCGGCCAGTGTCTCGGGCAGGCGGCGAGTCAACTGATAGGCGTCGTCCCAGCGGGCCAGGCGCAACAGCAGGCGCAAGCGCCATTCCGAGACCGTATCGTCGCGCAGTTCCGGGTCGTATTTTGTCATCACGCCCAAGGCGCGGCTGTCGAAGCGCTTGGCCAGGGTCAGGCCTATTTCCCGGGCAATGGCTACTTTTTCATGCTTGGAAAAATGCATGGTGCTGGCATAGCCGTCCAGCAGCGCCATGGCTTTCTCTGGATCCTGACGGGCCAGGCGCCGCAAGCCGAGGCTGACGATATCGGCCATCGGCTCATCGGCCGGGCTGAAGCGCGATGGCTGGTTGAGTAATTCGGGCTTTTGCGCCACGTCCACCAACAGCTTGCCGCGGGGGGTGAGGGTGGTCAGGCCGCTGATCAAGCTTTTGGCTAGCGGATAATTGCGAGCCTGGGCGGCCAGTTTGGCGCGCTCCCAGCGCTTCTGTTCAGTCAACTGACCCTGGGTCGCCCACAGGCCGAACAGCGCATCGCAAGCGGCCGGTTGGGATTTTCCGGTGAGCCAAAGCTTTTCGGTGTTGGCGTAGCCTTCGGCCTTGAGGCCATGGCTGAGCTGATACCGGGCGTTGAGACAGTCCAGTTCGGTGAAGTTGAGCTTGGGATCGTAATACTTGACGAAGGTCGCCCAATCGCCACGGTCGGCCAGCCAGCGCAACCAGCGCAGCTTCATCCAGTTGGCCTGGGGCAGGTCGCCGTGCTCGGCGAGGAACTTCTCGATTTCGGCATTGCTCGCGCTCTTGAGGCGAGCGGTCAGTTCGTCGTAGGCCAGGTAGGGTTCCAGCGGATAGTCACGCAGGGCCTGGCTGTAGCGAAAGTAGGGGCCGGAATCACCTTTGGCCAAGGCGCGCTTGGCTTCGTCGTAATACTGACGCTGTGTGGAAATATCCACCGCCTGGGCGGTTTGAACGGCAGTGGCACATACAAATAGGCAAGATAAAACACTGAAAAGGCGACTGCGCATGATACGTCCGGGCAAAAAAAACATGACAAGCCCAAGGGTTAACCCAGGGTAACTGTCTGTAGCTTAGCCTTTTGCCAGCAATGGGCGAAAGCTTTGCGGAGTCATCCGCGCAAGTTCGCAACATTTGTTATGCAGAGTGCTTCGCAGATTGCTTCAGTGGCGAAATTGGCGGACTTCTGGGACTTCATCTCAGGTAGAATGCGCGCCCGGTTTTTGGAGAAGCTCATGACCCTGCTCAAATTCAGCGATGTGTCCCTTGCTTTCGGCGCTATGCCGTTGTTGGACAAGGTGTCCTGGCAGATCGCCCGTGGTGAGCGGGTGTGCATCATCGGCCGCAATGGCACTGGCAAGTCCAGCATGATGAAGCTGGTCAAGGGCGATCAGAAGCCCGATGACGGCTCGGTCTGGCGCGCGCCAGGCCTGAAAATCGGCGAATTGCCCCAGGAACTGCCGGTGGCCGACGAGCGGACGGTGTTCGACGTGGTCGCAGAAGGCCTGGATGGTGTCGGCGCGTTGTTGGCGGAATATCACCACCTGAGCCAGAACATCGTCACCGACGCCGACCTGGACAAGTTGATGCATGTCCAGCACGACCTCGAGGCTCGCGATGGCTGGCGTCTGCAGCAGTTGGTTGACAGCACGCTGAGTCGACTGCAACTGCCGGCCGACAAGACCCTGGCCGAGCTGTCCGGTGGCTGGCGTCGCCGGGTCCTGTTGGCCCAGGCCCTGGTGTCCGAACCGGACCTGCTGCTGCTCGACGAACCTACCAACCACCTGGACATCGGTGCTATCGCCTGGCTTGAAGAAGCCTTGAAGGACTTCCAGGGCGCGGTGCTGTTCATCACCCACGACCGTTCTTTCCTGCAAAACCTGGCGACCCGGATCCTCGAACTGGACCGCGGCGGCCTGATCGACTGGAACGGCGACTACGCCAGTTTCCTGGTGCACAAGGAAGCGGCGCTGGCGGCGGAAGAAACCGCGAACGCGTTGTTTGACAAGAAACTGGCCCAGGAAGAAGTCTGGATTCGCCAGGGTATCAAGGCCCGTCGCACCCGTAACGAAGGCCGTGTTCGGGCGCTCAAGGCCCTTCGCATGGAGCGCAGTGAGCGTCGCGAACGCACCGGCAAGGCCAATATTCAGTTGGACACCGCTGACAAGTCCGGCAAGCAGGTGATGGTTCTTGAGAACGTGAGTTTTGCGCACCCTGGCGGTCCGTTCCTGATCAAGGATTTTTCCATGGTGCTGCAGCGTGGTGACCGCATTGGCCTGCTGGGCGCCAACGGCACCGGCAAGACCACTTTGCTCAAGCTGATGCTCGGCGGTCTGGTACCGACCAATGGCAAGGTGGAGGAGGGCACGAAGATCGACGTCGCCTACTTCGACCAGTTGCGCCATCAGTTGGATCTGGAGAAAACCGTCATCGACAACGTGGCCGAAGGCCGCGATTTCATCGACATCGATGGCCAGAGCCGCCATGTGTTGAGCTATCTGGGTGACTTCCTGTTCAGTCCTCAACGTGCCCGTACCCCGGTCAAGGCGCTGTCCGGTGGCGAACGTGCCCGTCTGCTGCTGGCCAAGCTGTTCAGCAAGCCGGCAAACCTGCTGGTGCTCGACGAACCGACCAACGACCTGGACGTGGAAACCCTCGAGTTGCTGGAAGAGGTGCTACTGACCTTCAACGGCACTGTACTGATGGTCAGCCACGACCGGGCATTCCTCGACAACGTGGTCACCAGCACCCTGGTGTTCGAAGGCGAAGGCCTGGTTCGTGAATACGTCGGCGGCTATCAGGACTGGCTGCGCCAGGGCGGTTCGCCGCGCTTGCTGGGCGTGACCGAGAGCAAATCCGGCAAGGCCGACTTGAATTCGGCCGTGGTCAAGGCCGAGCCTGCTCCGGTTGCGGCGGCAGCGGTGGCACCGGCAAAGAAGAAGCTCAGCTACAAGCTGCAGCGCGAGCTGGAAGCATTGCCAGGTGATATCGACGCGAAGGAGAAGCAGATCGCGGCGGTGGAAGCCGAAATGGCTGACATTGGCTTCTACCAGCGTCCTGCGGCCGAAACCGCCAAGGTGATCGCCCACCTGGAGCAGTTGCAGGCTGAGCTGGATGCATTGGTCGAGCGCTGGGCTGAACTGGACGCTTGATCCCTTGAGATAGAAAATCCCGGCGCTCAGCAATGAGCGTCGGGATTTTTATTTGAAACGCTATTCCCCTGTAGGGGTGAGCCTGTGGGAGCAAAGCTTGCCCCCACAGGCTCAGGTTTTTATGTGCGCTTGACCAGGTGTACTGCCAATACATCGCAAGGCGCGCCGTGTAGCACGTCATTGGCGGTAGAGCCTAGCAGCAGCGCCAGGCCGTGACGGCCATGGCTGCCCACGACGATCAGGTCGCATCCCTGTTCCTTGGCCAGGTGATGGATCTCCTGGCGTGGCTGGCCGTAGGTCAGGTGGCTGTATTCCTTTTTCAGGGCTGGGTATTTCACGATCAGCCGGTCAAGGCGTTCCTTGGCTTGATCGAATTGTTGTTGCTGCAACTGCGAAAGGTCCATCGGCACATCACCACCGAAGGCCATGGCCATAGGTTCGACGATGTGAACCAGCGACAGTTTGGTGTCTCGACCTTCGCAAAGGGCCAGAGCACGCTTGACGACGGGATCACATTCTTCAGTGAGGTCGACGGCGACCAGGACGTGTTCGTAGTACATGGAAGGCACTCCAGAGAATTGCGATACGGTAAGTATGGCTGGTTTCAAGCACATCGACGGCGACGTGGGTCAATCGTCATGGCTCATCAGAATTCGGGGAGTACGAATATGACGGTCTGGATAGTGGTGTCAATCCTGTTGGTGGTTTTAAGCCCCCTGGCATGGTTGCGCCCGTCCCGTGTTCAGAGCGGTCGCATGGCGTTGCGCATGGAGGCGCGGCGCCTTGGCCTAGCCATGCAACTGGCCCCGCAGGAGTGGCCTCACTGGCTCGGGCAGCAAGCGCCAAACCCCTGCGCCCAGTACCATCGGCCCCGGCGGGGCAGGCAACCGGCTCTCTGGACCTACTGGCAAACTGCGCCGGGCGTATGGGTCAATCAGTGGCGTGAAGTCTGCCAGGATGAGTCGCTGCTCAATCATTTCGAAAAATTGCCAGCCAACGTCTACAAAATCGAAGCCGACGGGCAAATGATCGCTTTGTACTGGGGCGAGAAAGGCGAGGCGAGTGTTTTGCAGGAGATTTCCTCGGTGCTGAAAGCGCTGGCTTGAAACGCTGTAGGAGCTGCCGAGCGAAGCGAGGCTGCGATCTTTGGCCATTGAGTCTCAATTGAAAGATCAAAAGATCGTCCGAACGCGGCCCGAGCCTTCGCCAGTGCCCATAAAAAAGCCCGACAGTCTCATCGGGCGGGTTGGCCAGGCAGGCCGGTAATCGAAGCTGTTTGCGGGGCGTTCGTTCGAAACGTCCTTCTCCACAGATTAAAAAGCGTTTCCGCCAGCTTAGCCGGTTGAGTCCGGCGTGCATGGAATTAGGGCGACTTTTCTAATTATTGATTCTATGAATGGCCATGTATGCAGCGCCGTGTTGCGGATCCGTGCGGTACGCAAATGACCGGGAAGTCGCGTTCGAACCCCTGTTTAGGGCGATTGACAATTGTCGGAAATTCCGTGAAGGTGGCGTACCCAAATCAAACGGGCGTATGAATTGAGCGTTTGTATTTTCCGAACGTTCCTACAGAACCCCGACTATCGCGTTGACGGGTGTGCCTGGCGGATTGGCGTAGCATCGGCGGTAAACGTCAATGCCGAACCAGCAGTCAGCGTTCAACGTGTACTGTTCAGCTTCCATATCGTGGAGATCAGTTGATGATTTACGAAGGTAAAGCCATCACGGTTAAGGCTCTTGAAAGTGGCATCGTCGAACTGAAGTTCGATCTCAAGGGTGAGTCCGTCAACAAGTTCAACCGTCTAACCCTGAATGAACTGCGTCAGGCCGTGGACACCATCAAGGCAGATGCTTCGATCAAGGGTGTGATCGTCAGCAGCGGCAAGGACGTCTTCATCGTCGGCGCCGACATCACCGAATTCGTCGATAACTTCAAGCTGCCCGATGCCGAACTGATCGCTGGCAACCTCGAAGCGAACCGTATTTTCAGCGACTTCGAAGACCTCGACGTACCGACCGTCGCGGCCATCAACGGCATCGCCCTGGGTGGCGGCCTGGAAATGTGCCTGGCAGCGGATTACCGCGTCATGTCCACTGTGGCCAAGATCGGTCTGCCGGAAGTCAAGCTGGGCATCTACCCGGGCTTTGGCGGTACCGTTCGCCTGCCACGTCTGATTGGTGCGGATAACGCCATCGAGTGGATTGCCGCCGGCAAGGAAAACCGTGCTGAAGACGCGCTGAAAGTCGGCGCCGTGGATGCCGTGGTCGAGCCCGGCAAACTTCAGGAAGCGGCCCTTGAAACGCTCAAGCGCGCCATCAGTGGCGAGTTCGACTACAAGGCCAAGCGCCAGCCCAAGCTGGAAAAGCTCAAGCTCAACGCCATCGAGCAAATGATGGCTTTCGAAACCGCCAAGGGTTTCGTTGCAGGTCAGGCAGGCCCGAACTACCCGGCGCCGGTCGAAGCGATCAAGACTATCCAGAAGGCCGCGAACTTCGGTCGCGACAAGGCCCTGGAAGTCGAAGCCACCGGTTTCGTCAAACTGGCCAAGACCTCGGCTGCACAAAGCCTGATTGGTCTGTTCCTCAATGACCAGGAACTGAAGAAAAAGGCCAAGGCCTACGACGAAATCGCCCGTGACGTGAAGCAGGCCGCCGTACTCGGCGCCGGCATCATGGGCGGCGGGATCGCCTACCAGTCGGCGTCCAAAGGCACGCCGATCCTGATGAAAGACATCAACGAACACGGCATCGAGCAGGGCCTGGCTGAAGCCGCCAAGCTGCTGGTCGGCCGCGTCGATAAAGGTCGCATGACCGCTGCGAAGATGGCCGAAGTGCTCAACGGCATTCGTCCAACCCTGTCCTACGGCGATTTCGGCCATGTCGACCTGGTGGTCGAGGCTGTTGTCGAGAACCCGAAGGTCAAGCAGGCGGTACTGGCTGAAGTCGAAGACAAGGTCAAAGAGGACACCATCCTCGCGTCGAACACCTCGACCATTTCCATCTCGCTGCTGGCCAAGGCCCTCAAGCGTCCGGAAAACTTCGTCGGCATGCACTTCTTCAACCCGGTGCACATGATGCCGCTGGTGGAAGTGATCCGTGGCGAGAAGTCCAGCGAACAAGCGATCGCCACCACCGTGGCCTACGCCAAGAAAATGGGCAAGAATCCGATCGTCGTCAACGACTGCCCGGGTTTCTTGGTTAACCGCGTACTGTTCCCGTATTTCGGCGGTTTCGCCAAGCTGGTCAGCGCCGGTGTGGACTTTGTACGCATCGACAAGATCATGGAAAAATTCGGCTGGCCGATGGGCCCGGCGTACCTGATGGACGTGGTCGGCATCGACACCGGCCACCACGGTCGTGACGTCATGGCCGAAGGCTTCCCGGATCGCATGAAAGACGACCGCCGGTCGGCTGTCGACGTGCTCTACGAAGCCAAGCGCCTGGGCCAGAAGAATGGCAAGGGCTTCTACGCCTACGAGACTGACAAGCGCGGCAAGCAGAAGAAAGTAGCCGATTCCTCGGTGCTGGAAGTGCTCAAGCCGATCGTCTATGAGCAGCGCGAAGTCACCGACGAAGACATCATCAACTGGATGATGATCCCACTGTGCCTCGAAACCGTGCGTTGCCTGGAAGACGGTATTGTCGAAACCGCCGCCGAAGCCGACATGGGTCTGGTCTACGGTATCGGTTTCCCTCCATTCCGTGGTGGTGCGCTGCGCTACATCGATTCGATCGGTGTTGCCCAGTTCGTTGCCCTGGCTGACCAGTACGCTGATTTGGGCGCGCTGTACCACCCGACCGCGAAGCTGCGTGAAATGGCCAAGAACGGCCAGAGCTTCTTCGGTTAAGCGCCCAACGACTAGAGCGAGAGAACATTTATGAGCTTGAATCCTAGAGACGTCGTGATTGTCGACTTCGGTCGTACGCCGATGGGCCGCTCCAAGGGCGGCATGCACCGCAACACCCGCGCCGAAGACATGTCGGCGCACCTGATCAGCAAGCTGCTGGAACGTAACGTCAAGGTCGACCCCAACGAAGTCGAAGACGTGATCTGGGGCTGTGTGAACCAGACCCTGGAGCAGGGCTGGAACATTGCCCGCATGGCCTCGCTGATGACCCAGATCCCTCACACCGCGGCCGGCCAGACCGTCAGCCGCCTGTGCGGTTCGTCCATGAGCGCGCTGCATACCGCTGCTCAGGCGATCATGACCGGTAACGGTGATGTGTTCGTCGTCGGTGGTGTCGAGCACATGGGCCACGTGAGCATGATGCATGGCGTCGATCCGAACCCGCACATGTCGCTGTACGCGGCAAAAGCCTCGGGCATGATGGGGCTGACCGCGGAGATGCTCGGCAAAATGCACGGCATCACCCGCGAACAGCAGGACGCCTTCGGCGTGCGTTCCCACCAGCTCGCGCACAAGGCGACCGTGGAAGGCAAGTTCAAGGACGAAATCATCCCGATGCAGGGCTACGACGAGAACGGTTTCCTGAAGCTGTTCGACTACGACGAAACCATTCGTCCGGAAACCACCCTGGAAAGCCTGGCGGCCCTCAAGCCGGCCTTCAATCCAAAGGGCGGCACCGTGACAGCCGGTACTTCCTCGCAGATCACCGACGGTGCTTCGTGCATGATCGTGATGTCGGCCCAGCGTGCCCAGGACCTGGGCATCCAGCCGATGGCGGTGATTCGTTCGATGGCCGTGGCCGGTGTTGACCCGGCAATCATGGGCTATGGTCCAGTACCGGCGACGCAGAAAGCCTTGAAACGTGCGGGTCTGAGCATTTCCGATATCGACTTCTTCGAGCTCAACGAAGCTTTCGCCGCACAGGCCCTGCCAGTGCTGAAAGATCTGAAAGTGCTCGACAAGATGAACGAGAAGGTTAACCTGCACGGCGGCGCGATCGCTCTGGGTCACCCGTTCGGTTGCTCCGGTGCGCGTATCTCCGGCACGCTGCTCAACGTGATGAAGCAGAACGGTGGCACCTTTGGGGTGTCCACTATGTGCATTGGCCTCGGCCAGGGCATCGCCACTGTCTTCGAACGCGTCTAAGCGTTACGTCGATGGAAGCCGGGGCCAAGTGCCCCGGTTTTTGTTTTTCCGGGTTTAGAAAAAAAAAGATTTTGTTTTTATTTTGAAAAGATTTCAGTGAGGGCCAAAGCATGCCGATACAACCTGGGCTCTACCAACATTACAAAGGTCCGCAGTACCGCGTATTCAGCATCGCGCGGCATTCCGAGACCGAGGAAGAAGTGGTCTTCTATCAAGCCCTGTATGGCGATTACGGCTTTTGGGTGCGACCGTTGAGCATGTTCCAGGAGTCTGTCGAAGTTGACGGCGAGCAGGTGCCACGCTTTGCTTTGGTGCAGGCCGAAGAGAGCCTTTTTTCCAAGCCTTGAGGTCGATGCCGGGGCAACCCTGCGCTTGACCTCACCTTGCAGCCACTATATATAGCGGTGCCGCGTCAGGCGCCAACCGCCTTTCACTTTTTTGAATTCAGGAATTTTCTGATCCATGGGCAAATCGCTGGTCATTGTGGAATCCCCGGCTAAGGCCAAGACCATCAACAAGTATCTGGGCAACCAATACGTGGTGAAGTCGAGTATCGGCCATATCCGAGACCTGCCCACCAGCGGTTCGGCTAGCGCCAGCAAGGAACCAGCCGCCAAGCGTGGCAAGGCTGCCGCCGGTGAAGCGCCGGTGCTGTCGCCAAAGGAGAAGGCGCGCAAGCAATTGGTCTCACGCATGGGGGTTGATCCGGACCACGGCTGGAAAGCCAAGTACGAGATCCTCCCGGGCAAGGAAAAGGTCATCGAAGAACTGCGTCGGCTCGCCAAGGATGCCGACACCATCTATCTGGCGACGGACTTGGACCGCGAAGGGGAAGCCATTGCCTGGCACCTGCGCGAAGCCATTGGTGGGGATGACAGCCGTTACAAGCGCGTGGTGTTCAACGAAATCACCAAGAAAGCCATCCAGGAAGCCTTCTCCCAGCCGGGCGAGCTGGACATTGATCGGGTCAACGCCCAGCAGGCGCGTCGCTTCCTCGATCGCGTAGTGGGCTACATGGTCTCGCCACTGTTGTGGGCCAAGATCGCTCGCGGTCTGTCGGCCGGTCGCGTGCAGTCCGTCGCCGTGAAGCTGGTGGTGGAGCGCGAGCGCGAAATCCGTGCGTTCATCCCTGAAGAATACTGGGAAGTTCACGCCGATCTCGGCACCGCCAAGGGCGCCACCGTGCGCTTCGACGTGGCCCGCGAGAAGGGCGAAGCCTTCAAGCCGCTCAACGAAGCCCAGGCCATGGCCGCGCTGGAGAAGCTCAAGGCTTCCAGCTACAGCATCGTCAAGCGCGAAGACAAACCGACCAGCAGCAAGCCGTCGGCACCGTTCATCACCTCCACGTTGCAACAGGCCGCCAGCAATCGCCTGGGTTTCGGCGTGAAGAAAACCATGATGATGGCCCAGCGTTTGTACGAAGCGGGCTACATCACGTATATGCGTACCGACTCGACCAACCTCTCGGCTGATGCCGTGACGATGGCGCGCACCTATATAGAAAGCGAATTCGGCAAAAAATACCTGCCGGAGACACCGAACGTCTACAGCAGCAAGGCAGGCGCGCAAGAGGCCCACGAAGCGATTCGTCCCTCCGACGCCAACACCGAGCCAAGCAAGCTGTCGGGCATGGAGCGCGATGCCGAGCGCCTCTACGAGCTGATCTGGCGCCAGTTCCTGGCCTGCCAGATGCTGCCGGCACAATACCTGTCGACCACGGTCAGCGTCGGTGCCGGCGACTTCGAGCTGCGCGCCAAGGGCCGCATCCTGAAGTTCGATGGTTACACCCGTGTCATGCCGCAAATCACCAAGCCGGGTGACGACGATGTCCTGCCAGATATGGCCCAGGGCGATGTGATGAAGCTGATCAAGCTTGATCCTACCCAGCATTTCACCAAGCCGCCGGCCCGTTATTCGGAAGCCAGCCTGGTCAAGGAAATGGAAAAGCGTGGCATTGGTCGCCCTTCGACCTACGCAGCGATCATTTCCACCATTCAGGATCGCGGCTACGTGGCGCTGCACAACCGTCGGTTCTATTCGGAAAAGATGGGAGACATCGTTACCGAACGTTTGTCCGAGAGCTTCTCTAACCTGATGGACTACGGCTTCACTGCCGGCATGGAAGAGAACCTCGACGATGTGGCCCAGGGTGAGCGGGACTGGAAAAACGTCCTTGACGAGTTTTATGGCGACTTCAAGAAAAAACTCGAAGTAGCCGAAAGTGCCGAGAACGGCATGCGGGCCAACCAGCCGGTCATGACCGACATCCCATGCTTGACGTGTGGTCGTCCGATGCAGATCCGCACCGCCTCGACAGGCGTGTTCCTGGGGTGCTCGGGCTACAGCCTGCCACCCAAGGAGCGCTGCAAGGCGACGGTCAACCTGGTGCCGGGCGATGAAATCGCTGCGGACGACGAGGGCGAATCGGAATCCTTGGTGCTACGCGGCAAGCACCGCTGTCCGATTTGCAGCACGGCGATGGATGCCTACCTGCTGGATGAGAAGCGCAAGCTGCACATCTGCGGTAACAACCCGGATTGCGCTGGTTACGAAATCGAAGAGGGCACCTATCGCATCAAAGGCTATGAAGGCCCGAGCCTGGAATGCGACAAGTGTGGCAGTGAGATGCAACTCAAGACCGGCCGCTTCGGCAAGTTCTTCGGTTGCACCAATCCGACCTGCAAGAACACCCGCAAACTGCTCAAGAGCGGTGACGCGGCGCCGCCGAAGATGGACCCGGTGAAGATGCCTGAGCTCAAGTGCGAGAAGGTCAACGACACCTATATCCTGCGCGACGGCGCGTCCGGCCTGTTCCTGGCGGCCAGCCAGTTCCCGAAAAACCGCGAGACCCGTGCGCCGCTGGTAATGGAGATCGTGCCGCACAAGGACGAAATCGATCCGAAGTACCATTTCCTCTGCGCAGCACCGCAGAAGGATCCGGAAGGTCGTCCGGCGGTCATTCGCTACAGCCGCAAGACCAAGGAGCAGTACGTGCAGACCGAAGTCGACGGCAAGCCAACCGGCTGGAAGGCGTACTACGACGGCGGCAAATGGACGGTTGAAGACAAGCGCTGATTGATAAAGTGCTTTCTTGTGGCGTACGGGGCCTCTGTGATGAGGGAGCTTGTTCCTGCTGGACCGGTCCGATGTTTCGGGCGAAGCTGTCCCAATAACCTCAAGTAAACAAAAGGCCGCATGATCACCCCGGTGGTTTTCATGCGGCCTTTTTGTTTTTGCCTTGCAGTGGCCTCGGTTGTTCCATGAAACTGTCGCACTTGCGTGAAGCTTTTATTCGTTGGGGAGAATGCCGCCATGGCCCACGAACTCTATACCCGCACCAATCAGAAAATATATTTCGCCGGCCTGTCGCTCGAAGCGCTCGCCAGGGCAGAAGATGGGCGGGCGATGAATTCCCCGGCGTTGACCCAGGCCGGGCGCGAATCAGCGCTGTTTCATCTGTATGGCGCGTTATTGGGGTTGTGCCATGAAATTGCCGGGTTCTACCGCCTGCCGCAAGCAAATGCGCCCCGGGCCGAACTGCTGTTGACCCGCGAAGTATTGGAAACCATCGCCATCCCGGAACTGGCCGAAATGGTCGAACTGGCTCACAACCCGCAAACCTGGCTGGCCAAGCTGTTGGCGGCACACGCGGCACTGTTCGAGCCGCCCCGGGCTTCTCGCAAGCCCAAAGGGGACGTAACCCAGCCGTTGATTGTTGCGGTTAATCTCGACGAAGAAGATCCCGAGCAGGACCTGAGCCGGGAGGAGCTGGAAAGCTGGCGGCAGAACCTAAAAAGCCTGGCGATTCGCTTTCGCGAAGGATTGAACGAGTGTTGAGTTTTCCTTCGCCGCGCCATTTTCGTCGATAACGCTTGGTCAAGATCCTGAGCGAAGCCTGGCCGATGACTATATAATCCTCGCCTTTCGTGGAGAACAGCCTTTTATGCCTACGTCCTTTCTAGAAATTGTCGAACTTCCTGATGGCCGCATCGAGCTGCGCAGAGCCGAGGACGAAGGTTCTCTGGTTACCCTGAACTTCTCCGAAGATGCCAAGGCTTTCCTGCAAGGCCAGCACGTCGAAGTCGCCAAGGCGATGCTGAGCGTGGGCGTGCAAATGGCTGGGCGCCTGGTTGAAGGCGAATTCAACAAGGAAGAGGGGCCGCGGGTTCTTCATTGATCCCGCCTGTCGGCTTTTTCAAGATGGTTTTGCTGGCCGGCTTCTCTGTCCTGGAGAAGCCCTGCGTTTGCCTTAGCCCAATCGAATATTCAGGCTTTGTGCGTCCCCGGTGCGAGCGGCGCTGATCAGCTGTTGCCGTGCTGTCGTGGTCAACGGATTGAGCCAACTGACCACCGTATGGCTGCGGCCCAGGCGCAACGCTTCGCAGGTCAGCTGCTGGGCGCTTTGAGTGCCCCGCGGCTGCAGCAGCAGGATACGCTCACGGTTCAGGCCAGCATCCCGCAGCCAGGCCTGGGTGACGCTGGCCGGAGGTGCGATCAGCGTCAACCAGCGGGCGTCCTGGTCCTGGCTCAGCTCGCGCAGAATCGGCGCCAGCAGGTTCAGGCAGTTCCCGGCCGCACCACGTAACGACAGTTCGCTGAAGGCTTCGGGCTCGATGCCCCAGGGCGACTCGATCACCTCTTTGAGGGCTGGAACCAGCGGTTGGGCCATGAATGCCTCGAACAGCGGAAGTTGAGTGTGTTGTGGTGTGTGTGGGAACTGCATAAAGCCTCCTTTAGCGGCGTATAACGCCGACACTCAAGCCTTCGATGACCAGGTCCTGATCTTTCAGGTTGACTTCGATGGGGGCGAACTCGGGATTCTCGGCAATCAGCCAGACCTTGCTACCGTCGCGCTTGAAGCGCTTGACGGTCACTTCATCACCGATTCGCGCCACCACGATCTGGCCGTTGCGGGCTTCGCGAGTGGTGTGGACCGCCAGAAGATCACCGTCGAAGATACCGATGTCCTTCATGCTCATGCCGTGCACGCGAAGAAGATAATCAGCTCGTGGATGGAAGAACGATGGGTTGATGTTGCAGGATTCTTCGACATGCTGCTCGGCGAGGATCGGGGCGCCTGCTGCTACGCGGCCGATGATCGGCAGGCTGGTCTCGTCGGCCTTGGCTTCGAAGCCTGGGATACGAATGCCGCGGGATGCGCCGGGCGTCATTTCGATAGCGCCCTTGCGAGCCAGCGCCTTAAGGTGCTCTTCAGCCGCATTGGGCGACTTGAAGCCCAGTTCCTGAGCGATTTCCGCACGGGTCGGCGGGTAGCCGTTGTCTTCGAGGCAGCGTTTGATGAAGGCCAGAATCTCTGCTTGGCGTGGCGTCAGCTTTAGCATATTGATCGCTCTGTCTTTTTATACAGTGACTGGGATTATATACAGTGAACGCAGCTTGGCAATCCTCCTTTTCTCCCGGGCCGCTGGACGGTCGGTCGGGCTGCTGAAAACGACATGGGCTACAGCCCGCCGAAGGTGTGGTTAAATATCTGACCGGGCGTTCGCAAAACGCCCCGGCAGGCTTGACAACCCCAAGGCTGAAACGTATGTTTCAAACAAGTGTTTGTCAGGCGGAGTAGCCATGGCCCAGTCGGAAACCGTTGAACGCATTCTCGATGCTGCCGAGCAATTGTTCGCGGAAAAAGGTTTCGCTGAAACCTCGTTGCGTCTGATCACCAGCAAGGCCGGGGTGAACCTGGCGGCGGTGAATTATCACTTCGGTTCGAAAAAAGCGCTGATCCAGGCGGTGTTTTCGCGTTTCCTCGGGCCTTTCTGTGTCAGCCTGGATCGTGAGCTGGAGCGGCGTCAGGCCAAGCCTGACGTCAAGCCGAGCTTGGAAGAGCTGCTGGAGATCCTGGTCGAACAAGCCCTTGTCGTGCAGCCACGCAGTGGTAACGACCTTTCCATTTTCATGCGCTTGCTGGGCTTGGCATTCAGCCAGAGCCAAGGCCACTTGCGGCGCTATCTGGAAGACATGTACGGCAAGGTGTTCCGCCGCTATATGCTTCTGGTCAACGAGGCCGCGCCGCGCATTCCGCCGATCGAGTTGTTCTGGCGCGTGCATTTCATGCTCGGTGCCGCTGCTTTCAGCATGTCCGGGATCAAGGCGCTGCGGGCCATCGCTGAAACCGATTTCGGTGTGAATACATCGATTGAGCAAGTGATGCGCCTGATGGTGCCATTCCTGGCCGCTGGCATGCGCGCCGAAAGTGGCGTCACCGATGAGGCCATGGCTGCCGCGCAGTTGCGTCCGCGCAGCAAGTCAGTCCCGGCGCTCGCCAAGGCCTGAGTGCGCGGGTGGGCGCGGCTGCCCACTTCCGCTAAGCTAGCGGCCCATGCCGACTCTCGTTTCGAACCCGCTTTATATTTCATTGCATAACCGTGACCTGTCGGGCCTGGAGCCCGGCGGCGCGGTCGTGCGTGCGCCGCTGTGCGGGTTCATTGTTATCAAGGAATTATTATGACTGCTGGTCTGCAAGGCTCGTTGATGGTGGACGTCGCCGGTACCTGGTTGACGGCCGAAGATCGCCACCTGTTGCGTCAGCCCGAAGTGGGTGGCCTGATCATTTTTGCTCGCAACATCGAGCATCCACGTCAGGTGCGCGAGCTGAGCGCCTCGATTCGCGCCATCCGTCCGGACCTGCTGCTGGCGGTCGATCAGGAGGGCGGGCGCGTTCAGCGCCTGCGCCAGGGGTTTGTGCGTTTGCCGGCAATGCGGGCGATTGCCGACAACCCGAATGCCGAGTATCTGGCCGAGCAGTGCGGCTGGATCATGGCCACTGAAGTGCTTGCGGTCGGCCTCGATTTGAGTTTTGCCCCGGTGCTGGACCTCGATTATCAACGCAGCGCGGTGGTCGGCAGTCGTGCCTTCGAAGGCAATCCCGAGCGCGCCGCGCAGTTGGCCGGTGCCTTCATTCGGGGCATGAACGCCGCCGGTATGGCCGCCACTGGCAAGCATTTCCCTGGCCACGGCTGGGCCGAAGCTGATTCTCATGTGGCCATTCCCAACGATGAGCGCAGCCTTGAACAGATCCGCGCCCACGATCTGGTTCCGTTCGCCAGACTGAGCAAGCAACTGGCGGCAGTCATGCCGGCCCATGTCATTTATCCGCAGGTCGATGCCAATCCAGCCGGTTTCTCCCGGCGCTGGCTGCAGGACATCCTGCGTGGCGAATTGCAGTTCGATGGCGTGATCTTCAGCGATGATCTGTCTATGGCAGGCGCTCACGTGGTCGGGGATGCCGCCAGTCGTATCGAGGCGGCGTTGTCGGCCGGTTGCGACATGGGCCTGGTGTGCAACGACCGCGCTGCCGCGGAACTGGCCTTGAGCGCCGCCCAACGGTTGAAGGTCAAGCCATCGGCGCGGATCGCACGCATGCGCGGGCAGGCATTCGCCTCCACCGAGTACCGCCAGGACCCACGCTGGCTGACGGCAATCGGCGCGCTGAAAACCGCCCAACTGATCGATTAAGGACGTTTGTCATGACCGTTTACGCAATTATCGGCGGCACTGGCCTGACCCAGCTTGAAGGCCTGACCATTCGCCAGTCCCTGGCAGTAGAAACGCCCTATGGTGCGCCATCGGCGGAGGTGCAGATCGGTGACTACGCCGGGCGCGAAGTGCTGTTTCTGGCTCGCCACGGCCATCCGCATCGCTTGCCACCTCACCAGGTGAACTATCGCGCCAACCTTTGGGCGTTGAAGCAGGCCGGTGCCGAGGCAATCCTGGCGGTTAACGCCGTGGGCGGGATTCATGCCGCGATGGGGACCGGGCATTTTTGCGTTCCTCACCAATTGATCGATTACACCAGCGGCCGTCAGCACACCTATTTTGCCGATGACCTGGATGCGGTTACCCATATTGATTTCAGCTACCCCTACAGCGAGGTGCTGCGTCAGCAACTGATCGCCGCCCTGGCCGCCGAAGGCTGTGGCTACAGCAGCCATGGCGTATACGCCTGCACCCAGGGGCCGCGCCTGGAAACCGTGGCTGAAATCGCCCGCCTGGAGCGCGACGGTTGCGACATCGTCGGCATGACTGGCATGCCGGAAGCGGCGCTGGCGCGTGAATTGGAGCTCGATTACGCCTGTCTGGCGTTGGTGGTGAATCCGGCGGCGGGCAAGTCCACGGCCGTGATCACCATGGCGGAGATCGAGCAGGCGCTGCATGACGGAATGGGAAAGGTGAAGTCGACGTTGGCGCGGGTATTGATGGCTGGCTAACGGAACAGGCAGCAAAAACGGGCGCAAAGGTTTCCTGCTGCCAGCATGGGCTATTCGTACAACGCTCTCGGAAGGCTCCGATTTTCGGTGTCGTTATCCCTCATTAAAGTCCTGAACCCATGATTAAATCGATTGCAGAACTTCTTGAGACTGAGTGGGCGGAGTCGTTCGATCAGCGTACGCTCGCTCGTGGATTCGACTACGCCGAGGGAGAACGCGTCCGGATACTGCAAGTAGATGAGCGATCGGTTCACGCTGAATGCGAGGGTACTGGTGCTAATGTCTACCAGCAGGTGATCAAGCTCATTCGTTATCGGGGTTACGACGAGGTTCGTTACGAATGCTCATGCCCGGTTGGCGGCGATTGCAAGCACTGTGTCGCCGTCATGTTCCATTTGGTGGGGGATGAACAAGCGCTGCAAGCCGGCTGCGGTGACGAACATCTGAGCCGCGATCTCGAAGCCTGGATTGAGCATATTCCTGCGCAAGGTGCCGATTTGACTGTCACCGGCAATAGCTCCGATGTCCGGCTCTTTTACAAACTCAAGAGCGCAGATACCGGGAGGTGGGTGCTGGAGCTCTTCAAGGGACGTCAGCTCAACGATGGTTCCCTGCGGGATCTGAAAGCGTTCTACCAGCTTGCCGACATGCTGATTCGTTTGCCGAACTACATGTCAGACATTGACCTGCAGATCGGTCGGTTGCTGATCAGCAGTCAACATTTTCATGGTCAGATGAACAGCTATCCGCTGCAAGGACGCAATGGCGCCGATGTACTGGCGCTTGCATTGCAGTCTTCGCGCTTGTTCTTCGAACTGGACCCGCCGCAGCCGCTCAGCGCAGGGGCTCAGAAGCCGGCGCAGTTTTCCTGGGCGGAGCAACCCAACGGCAACTACAGGCCTCAGTGGCAACGTGCCGATCAACGGCCGGGTAAGATTCTGCCGCTTGAGCCGCTTCATTATCTGGATGTGTCGCGAAGGGAGCTTGGTCGGCTGACCTACGAAATGGACGACAAGCTGGCCTGCCATTTATGCCTCGCGCCAGAGATTCCCGCTCGCCAGGCCGTGCTGTTCAGCCATCGAATCAATGCTGTCGACCGCCCCATCCCTGCGCCAAAAAAACTGAGCGAGCGCATCATCGACGATGTTGAGCCACGGGCGGTGCTGAAGTTGGGAAGCGAACTCAACCTTAGGCACTGGAAATCGGTTCCAGAACATCGTGCGGCGTTGACCTTTATTTACGACGGTCATGTTGCGGACGATAAAGAAGTCACGCAGGTATCGGTCCTGTCCGGGACCGAGACGTTGCGCATCCGGCGTAAGCCGGATGTCGAGCAAGCCTTTCGCAACGTTCTGCGGAAGCTAGGTTTCAAAAAGGCCAGTCGCAAGAGCCTTGCACTGGCGGGTAGCGCGGGTGAGATGTTACAGATGCCGGATGACGCCGCCTGGTTGGCGTTCATGGATAAAGGCCTGCCGAAGTTGCGGGCCGCCCATTGGCAAATCGATATCGAAGACGGCTTTCATTTCGATCTGCAACCGGTGGAGCAGCTGTACGCCGACATTGAGGAGTCTCCTGGTCGAGAGTGGTTCGATTTACAGTTGGGCATTGTCGTCAATGGCAAACGACACAGCCCTGCTGCCGATTTTGCTTCATCTGCTTCGCTCGAACCCCGAAATGATGGACCCGGACAAGCTCGACCAGCGCCGTGATGAGCAGTTGATGTTGATCGATCTCAACGACGGAAAATTCATGGTGGGGGCCGGCGTGAAGGTCGCATTGCCGTATGGGCGGGTCAAGCCGTTGATGGCTACCCTCGGCGAGTTGTACATGAAGGAACATCGGGGCGACTCGATACGTTTGAATGCCTTTGATGCGGCCAGGCTGAATACACTCGAAGGTCTTCCCCTGGTCTGGCAGGGTGGCGAGCGGTTGCGTGCTTTCGCAAAGCGATTGCATAAGTCAACTCATGTACATGTCCCTGCGCCCGAGGGGCTCAAGGCTATGCTGCGACCGTATCAGCTCGAAGGGCTCAATTGGATGCAAACCCTGCGGGAGTTGGAAGTCGGCGGCATCCTGGGCGATGACATGGGCCTGGGTAAAACATTGCAGACCCTGGCTCATCTGCTGTGCGAGAAGCAAGCCGGACGTCTTGATGTCCCGGCGCTCGCGGTCATGCCCACCAGCCTGATTCCTAACTGGCTCGACGAAGCGGCCCGCTTTGCGCCGCAGCTCAACGTCCTGGCGCTTCATGGCGCCGCCCGGCAAAAAGACTTCGTCAGCCTGGCACAGTACGACCTAGTATTGACGACTTATGCCTTGTTGCCACGGGATCTTGAGGTGTTAAAGCCCCAGGCCTGGAGTGTGCTGGTTCTCGATGAAGCGCAGAACATCAAGAACCCTGCCAGCAAGGCCGCCCAGGCTGCCCGCGAACTCAACGCCCGACAGCGTCTGTGCCTGTCCGGTACACCCCTGGAAAATCACTTGGGCGAACTCTGGTCGCTGTTTCATTTCCTGTTGCCCGGGTGGCTGGGGGACAGCAAAAGCTTTAACCGCAACTACCGGACCCCCATTGAAAAGCACGGCAACAGCGAGCGCATGCGGCATCTGACGGCCCGGATAAAACCTTTTTTGTTGCGGCGCAAAAAAGAACAGGTCGCCACCGAGTTGCCACCCAAGACTGAAATCGTGCATTGGGTCGACCTCAGTGACGGGCAGCGGGATGTCTATGAGGCGGTGCGCGTCGCCATGGACAAGAAGGTGCGCGACGAAATTGCCCGTAGCGGCGTGGGGCGCAGCCAGATCATCATCCTGGACGCGTTGCTCAAGTTGCGCCAGGTCTGCTGCGACCTGCGGCTGCTCAATACCACGCAGACCACCAAAGCGCTGCGTTCGGGCAGCGGCAAGCTGGTCAGTTTGATGGAGATGCTTGAAGAACTGCTTAGCGAGGGGCGCAAGATTCTGTTGTTCTCCCAATTCACCTCGATGTTGGCCTTGATTGAGGATGAGTTGCAAAAGCGCAGCCTTGACTATTCGTTGCTGACCGGCAGCACCACGGATCGCCGTACTCCGGTGAGGGATTTTCAAAGTGGCAAGGTGTCGCTGTTCCTGATCAGCCTCAAGGCCGGCGGTACGGGGCTCAATCTGACGGCTGCCGACACGGTGATTCACTTCGATCCGTGGTGGAACCCGGCGGTGGAAAATCAGGCGACCGACCGGGCTTATCGGATCGGTCAAAACAAGCCTGTATTCGTTTACAAGCTGATTGCCCGGGGCACGGTGGAAGAGAAGATGCAGGCTCTTCAGCAGGATAAGGCCGCGTTGGCTGGCAGTGTGCTGGATGGCGGAATGACGGGTGGATTGGCGCTTGAGCAGAGCGATATCGAAGCGCTGTTTGCGCCGTTGCCCAAGGCCTGATTTGCCCGGCACATCCCATACCTGTGTCACCGGTTAGTCAGCTATCGCGAGCAGGCTCGCTCCCACAGGAGATTCGGGCTGCAGACACATCCTGCGCTCACCTCAGGATAATGTGGGAGCGAGCCTGCTCGCGATGACGGCGGCACAAACTGAACCACCGCTATCGCGAGCAAGCCCGGCTCCCACAGGGGTCGCTGTGAATCAGCGCTTTTCCAGCTTATCCGGCAACGGCGCAAACAGCGCCTCGATGTCGTCGCTTTGCAGTTTCCAGTCTCCGGCCACGCGTCCGTCCAGTACGCCGGCCGCGAGGTCGGATTTCTCCTTCTGCAGCAGCTGAATCTTCTCTTCCACCGTGCCTCGGGCAATCATTTTGTAGACGAACACCGGCTTCTCCTGGCCGATGCGATAAGCCCGGTCGGTTGCCTGGTTTTCGGTGGCGGGGTTCCACCACGGGTCGTAGTGGATCACCGTGTCGGCCTCGGTCAGGTTCAGGCCCACGCCGCCGGCCTTCAGGCTGATCAGAAAGATCTGGCGCTTGCCGCTCTGGAACTCCTTGACCGGCGTACGTCGGTCCCGGGTCTGGCCGGTCAGGATGGCGTAATCGACGCCGCGTTTCTTCAGTTCGTCTTCGATCAGTGACAACATTGATGTGAACTGGGAAAACAGCAGCACCCGACGACCTTCTTCAAACAGCTCTTCGAGCATTTCCATCAGGCTGTCGAGCTTGCCTGAAGTGCTGCCCCGGGCGGGCAGGGCGGCATCGTTGAGCAGGCGCAGGTCACAACAGACCTGGCGGAGCTTGAGCAGCGCTTCGAGAATGATGATCTGGCTGCGAGCCACACCTTTGCGGGTGATCTCGTCGCGTACCTTCTTGTCCATGGCCAGGCGCATGGTTTCGTAGACGTCACGCTGGGCATCGCTGAGTTCGACCCAATGGATGATCTCGGTCTTGGGCGGCAACTCCGTCGCCACTTGCTCCTTGGTCCTGCGCAGCAGAAAGGGTTTTATCCGACCGTTGAGGTGCTGCAGTCGCACATCGCTGCCGCGCTTTTCAATCGGCACACGGTAGTCTCGGTTGAAGCTTTTGACGTCCCCGAGCCATCCCGGCAGCAGGAAGTGGAACAGCGACCACAATTCGCCCAAGTGGTTTTCCAGGGGCGTGCCGGACAGGCACAGCCGTTGTCGGGCGTTGAGTTCGCGGGCGGCCTCGGCGGCTTTGCTGTTCGGGTTCTTGATGTACTGGGCTTCATCGAGGATCAGCACGTGCAATGGCTGCGCCGTCAGGCGCTCGACATCCTTGGGCAGCAGCGCATAGGTGGTGAGGACCAGGTCGTAATCGGCCAGCCGGTCAAAATGCTTCTTGCGCCCGGCGCCGTACAGGGCCAACACCTTGAGTTGCGGGGTGAAATGAGCGGCCTCGTCGAGCCAGTTGGGGATCAGGCTGGTGGGCATGACCACCATGCAGGGGCGGTCGAGGCGACCGGCGTTTTTTTCGCTGAGGATATGCGCCAGGGTTTGTAGGGTTTTGCCCAGGCCCATGTCGTCCGCGAGGATGCCGCCCACTTCCAGCTGCCTGAGCGATTGCATCCAGCTCAAGCCTTCGAGCTGATAAGGCCGCAACGTGGCGTTCAAACCTTCTGGCGCGGTGCTGGTGTAGTCCTTGATGTCCCGCAAGCGTTGGGCCAAACCACGGATGTGCTCGCCGCCTTCCCAGCGCAGGGGCATGTCTTGCAGCGGGTTCAGGCGCAGGGCATCCGCGCTGTTCAGGCGCAGCTTGGTGGTGCCGGGCTCCTGCAGGTAAAACTCGCCCAGGGTCGCCAGTACCGGTTTCAGCCGGCCATAGGGCAGGGCCACTTGCTGCGGGCCGAACTCGGAGTTCGGACGGTTGGGCAAGTTGACCAGAATGAGTTCGTCATCGCGACGCCTGGCCAGGCGTTCCGGGTTGAACAGCTCGATGTGCGAGCGCATCAGGTTCAGCAGGATCGGCAGCAGGCTCAATCGCTCGCCGTTGACGATAATCCCCAGTTCCAGGTCGAACCAGTCCCGTTCCGGCGTTTCTTCGACTGTGGCGTACCATTCGTCCACCGCCGTCAGGTCGAAACCGAAGTCCTCGTCGATCTGTAACTCCCAACCCTGGCTACGCAGTTTCGGCAGGTCATTGAGGGTGAACGTCAGCCAGGCACTGTCGTTGACCATCTCGTACAGCTCGCCGGCGCTTTCGGGCAGGGCCTTGCTTTGGCGGGTTGCGATCTTGAATCCGAGGATTCGTAGCTGTTCGCGGTAGGACTGCTCCACTTCCGTCTGGCGTTTTATCCGCAGCGTCTGTGTGTCCTGGCGAATCAGTACGTCAGTGTTGCGCTGGCCGCTGACATATTCGTCCAGGTAGCTGAAAGACAGGGCGGCGCGGTGCTGGATATAGCGCTGCATCTTGCCATTGCGCGGCTCGAAGGCGCTGAACTCGATGCTTGCCAGCCACAGTCGCGGCACTGGCTGGACGCTGTCCACCAGCACTTGCGGCGGGGCCTTGGGGCTGCGGTTTTCCAGCACGGCCTGGAGTTTCTCCAGCAACTGCGCGTCTTTCTCGGCGGCCGGGTAGGCCAGGGTTTCCTGGACTTGCAGCAGCACCGCCGCGCAGTGCTTGCAGTTGATGCGCACCGGGCAGGTACAGGCGGCTTCGAGCAGAATCAGCGTGCCTTTGGCTGACTCTTTAAGGCGAATCGTCTGCCGGTAAACGTTGCCCCCAGAGCCTTCACAACTGGCGGTGATGGTACTGTCGCCGGCCTCGACGATCCTGACGCGGTTTTCCAGCGCGTAACGGCGCCCACGCTCCAGGCTCTGTTCCTTGAATCGGTTGACCCAGGAGGGTGCCAGGGGTTTGCTCAGGGGCGAGGGCATAGGCGCGCCGATCAGTCCGGAATGACGTCAGGCGCCTGCCGTGGCGCGGGCGCAGTCAGCGAGGTGATTTTGATCAGCAGGCCGAGGTGGCCGTTGTCGAGGAAATTCAACTGGCCATTTTTGGTATGGCTCTGCTGTTTGAGACGTTCGCTGGAAGTGACCAGGCCATTGGTGTCGATCTGGTTGATCCAGAAGTCGGCATCCACGTCGGTAAAACGCCCCAGTTTCAGTTCCAGGGTCCCTTCGATGGGAAACTGACCGAACTGTTCGGCGCCGTCACTGACGGCGATTCTGCTGCCCTGTTCGCCCAGGTTCTGCTGCCAGGCTTTGTGCATCAGCACCGTGTACTGGCCGCTGGCGTTGAGTTTTTCCACGATGTGACCCAATGCAGGCGTGCGCTGGCTGTTCGCGTCCAGGCGTTGCGCGCCCGCGTCCCAATCTTCCGGCGCGGCGCGGCTGACAATCGCCGGTTCGGCGTTCTGGCGCACTAGGATCATTTCAACCTGATACAGGTCATCGGCAAACGCCAGGGGAGCGACCAGGGTCATCAACAAGGTCAGTGAGCGGAACAGGCGCATGGGGCGTCCTTCAAGCAGGGGTCGGAGTGAGGCGCTCGAACAGCGCTTCTACGGTATTGAAACGCTCTTCCGGGCGTTCCATGGGCACCATGAATTTGAACATCGTGGCACCTTCGAACTTGTAGCGTTTGGGCTGGCCCTGGATCAGCTTGATCAGCACCAGTGGATCGACCGGCGTCTGGGCTTCGAATTCGATACGACCGCCATTGGGGCCGCCGTCGACTTTCTTGATGCCCAGTTGCTCGGCCTTGAGCTTGAGCCAGGTGGTACGCACCAGGTTCTTGGTTGGCTCCGGCAGCAGGCCGAAGCGGTCGATCATCTCCACTTGCAGGTCCTTGAGGCCTTCTTCGTCGGTGGCCGAGGCGATGCGTTTGTAGAGAATCAGCCGTGCGTGGACATCCGGCAGGTAGTCTTCCGGGATCAGCGCCGGTACCCGCAGATTGATTTCCGGCCCGCCGCCCAACGGTTGGTCGAGGTTCGGTTGCTCACCCTTGCGGATCGACTTGACCGCCCGTTCGAGCATTTCCATGTACAGGGTGAACCCCACGGCCTGGATCTGGCCGCTCTGGCCGTCGCCCAGCAACTCGCCGGCACCACGGATTTCCAGATCGTTGGTGGCCAGCACGAAACCGGCGCCCAGGTCCTGGGTGTTGGCGATGGCCTCCAGGCGTTTTTCCGCGTCCGGGGTGATCTGCTGGCGCGGCGGTGTCAACAGGTAGGCGTAGGCCTGGTGGTGACTGCGCCCGACCCGACCGCGCAACTGGTGCAACTGGGCCAGGCCGAATTTGTCGGCGCGCTCGATGATGATGGTGTTGGCGCTCGGCACATCGATGCCGGTCTCGATGATGGTCGAGGCGATCAGCACGTTGAAGCGCTTGTGGTAGAAATCGCTCATCACCTGTTCGAGTTCACGTTCGCGCATCTGCCCGTGGCCGATGGCGATGCGGGCTTCCGGTACCAGTTCGGCCAGGTCGGCGGCGCATTTTTCGATGGTCTTGACGTCGTTGTGCAGGTAGTAGACCTGGCCGCCACGCAGCAGCTCGCGCAGTAGGGCCTCCTTGATCGTGCTTTTGTTCTGCTCCATGACGAAGGTGCGCACCGACAGGCGCCGGGCCGGCGGCGTGGCGATGATCGACAGGTCACGCATGCCCGACACCGCCATGTTCAGCGTGCGCGGGATCGGCGTGGCCGTCAGGGTCAGGATGTCGACCTCGCTGCGCAGGGCCTTGAGCTGTTCTTTCTGGCGCACGCCAAAGCGGTGCTCTTCGTCGATGATCACCAGCCCCAGGTTTTTGATTTTCACATCGTCCTGCAGCAGTTTGTGCGTGCCGATGACGATGTCGATCTTGCCCTCGGCCAGATCGGCCACCGCAGCATTCACTTCCTTGGTGGATTTGAAGCGGCTCATCACCTCCACGGTCACCGGCCAGTCGGCGAAGCGGTCGCGGAAACTGTTGTAGTGCTGCTGGGCAAGCAGGGTGGTGGGCACCAGGATCGCCACCTGCCGGCCGCCGTGCACGGCAATGAATGCGGCGCGCATCGCCACTTCGGTCTTGCCGAAACCAACATCGCCGCACACCAGCCGGTCCATCGGTTTGGGCGCGAGCATGTCGGCGCGCACGGCTTCGATGGTGGTCTGCTGGTCGACGGTTTCTTCAAAGGGAAACCCGGCGCTGAAGGTTTCGTAGTCGGCTTTCGGGTCGGCGAAGGCATACCCCTCACGGGCGGCGCGACGGGCGTAGATGTCCAGCAACTCGGCGGCCACGTCGCGCACTTGTTCGGCGGCCTTGCGCTTGGCTTTCTGCCAGGTTTCCGAACCCAGCCGATGCAACGGCGCCAGGGCGTCGTCGCTACCGGTGTAGCGGGCGATCAGGTGCAGGTTCGCCACCGGCACATAGAGCTTGGCACCCTCGGCGTATTCCAGGGTGAGAAACTCGGCAGCCTGATTGTCGATTTCCAGGGTCGCCAGGCCCAGGTAGCGGCCCACGCCGTGGTCGATATGCACCACCGGCGCGCCTTCGCGCAGTTCGGTGAGGTTTTTGATGACCGCGTCGTTGGCGGCGTCGGCGCGTTTTTCGCGGCGGCGGCGCTGCATGACGCGCTGGCCGAACAACGGGTTTTCGGCCACCAGCGCCAGGGCCGGGTCTTCCAGGACAAGGCCGTCGTTCAGCGGCGCGATGGTAATCGCCAGGCGATCTTTGCCGGCGACGAAGTCCGGCCAACTGTCGACGGTTTTCGGTCTCAGCTTCAGGCGTTCGAGCAATTCCAGCAGCACTTCACGACGGCCGGCGGACTCGGCGGTGAACAGCACGCGGCCAGGGAATCCGTCGAGAAAACCGGCCAGGGCCGCCAGTGGCTGCGTGGCCTTGGCTTCGATCGCCAGGTCCGGCAAGGCCTTGGCCGGGAAGCGTTCGCGGCCGACGCCGGTCTCCACGTCCTGCTGGCTTGCCACCACGCGTGGCCAGCTCTTGAGCCGGGCAAAGCAGTCTTCCACCGGCAGGAACAGCTCGGCCGGTGGCAATAAAGGACGGGAAGGGTCGACGCGGCGCTCTTCGTAGCGATTGCGCACATCGTTCCAGAAATTTTCCGCCGCCTGCTCGATGCCTGGCAGGGAAAACACCTGGGTGTCTTGGGGCAGGTAATCGAACAGGGTGGAGGTTTCTTCGAAAAACAGCGGCAGGTAGTACTCGATACCGGCGGGAGTGATCCCGCTGCTCAGGTCCTGGAAGATCGGGCAGCGGCGGAAATCCACATCGAAGCGTTCGCGAAAACGAGCCTTGAAGCGGGTCACGGCATCTTTTTGCAGCGGGAATTCCTTGGCCGGCAGCAGGCGGATCGACTGGACCTTATCGATGGAGCGCTGGTTTTCCGGATCGAAGGTACGCAGGGTCTCGATTTCGTCATCGAACAGGTCGATGCGATAAGGCAATTTACTGCCCATCGGGAACAGATCGATCAACGCACCGCGCACCGCGAACTCGCCATGCTCGTACACCGTGTCGACGCAACGATAGCCACTGGCTTCAAGACGGCTGCGCATTTGCTCGACGTCGAGCTTCTGGCCGATGTCCAGCACCAGGCTGCCGCCAAGCAAAAACTGGGTCGGCGCCAGGCGATGTAGGGCCGTAGTGATCGGCACTACCAAAACGCCATGACTGAGCTCCGGCAACCGGTAAAGGCTGGCGATTCGCTGGGAAATGATGTCCTGGTGGGGCGAAAACAGATCGTAGGGCAGGGTTTCCCAGTCCGGGAAATGCAGCACGGGCAAATCCGGGGCGAAGAAACTCAGCTCCTGTTCGAGCCGCTCGGCGCTTTGGCTGTCGGCGGTCAGCAGCAGGGTAAAGCGCTTTGCAGCGCTGGCAGCCTCGGCGATGGCCAGGCTCAGGGCGGCACCGGGCAGGTTGCCCCAGTGCTGTTTACCTGCCGCGGCAGGGAGAAGCGGGAGACGCAGAACGGGCACGGAAGGTTGAGCTCCAGCGTTGCGACAAAGTCGACAATTGTAGCGGGGGAAGGGGGCGGCTGTCAGTCGCAGACTACCCTGGCGAACAGGAAAACCACGGTGCGACAGGCGCGCATTGCTCCGCCGAGTACTCGGCGGCATAATGTAGCCCCTTTTTTCAGCCCCTACATGTGGAAGGTTCCCGTGACTCAGAAGCCCGACCAGTGTCTTGGTGAATGGATCGATCGTGAAGCACTCGCAGAAGCGATGATCCCTCTCATCGGTCAGCTCTACCGCAATAACAACGTGGTGAGCTCGATCTATGGCCGCAGCCTGATCAACCAGTCTGTCATCGCGATTCTCAAGGCTCACCGCTTTGCTCGCCACCGTTCTTCCGACGACAGCGAACTCTCCGTCCACGAAACATTCCCCCTGCTCAAGGCCATGAGCGAGCTCAAGCTCGGCGCGGCTTCGGTGGACCTGGGCAAGCTGGCGTTCAAATTCCGCAACGAAGGCAACGGCCGTAGCGCCGAGCAGTTCGTTCGTGAAGAAATGGCTGATGTGGTTGGCCAGCAAAACGTTTCGGCTCGCAAGGGCACCGACGTCGTGCTCTACGGCTTCGGTCGTATCGGCCGTCTGCTGGCGCGTATCCTGATCGAGAAAACCGGTGGGGGCGACGGTTTGCGCCTGCGTGCCATCGTGGTGCGCAAAGGCGCGGAGAACGACCTGACCAAGCGCGCCAGCCTGCTGCGTCGTGATTCGGTCCATGGTTCGTTCAACGGCACCATTACCATCGACGAAGAAAACAACACCATCACGGCCAACGGCAACCTGATCCAGGTGATCTACGCGAAGAACCCGACCGAGGTGGATTACACCCAGTACGGCATCAAGGACGCACTGCTGGTGGACAACACCGGTGTATGGCGTGATGCCGATGGTCTGGGCCAGCACCTGGCGTGCCCGGGTGTCGATCGCGTTGTTCTGACGGCGCCTGGCAAGGGCAAGCTCAAGAACATCGTTCACGGCATCAACCACAACGAAATCACCGCTGACGACAAGATTGTCTCCGCCGCATCCTGCACCACCAACGCCATCGTGCCGGTGCTCAAGGCGGTGAACGACAAGTTCGGCATCATCAACGGTCACGTTGAAACCGTTCACTCGTACACCAACGACCAGAACCTGATCGACAACTTCCACAAGGGCGACCGCCGTGGCCGCAGCGCCGCGCTGAACATGGTGATCACCGAGACCGGTGCCGCCACCGCCGCAGCCAAGGCTTTGCCTGAGCTGGCCGGCAAGCTGACCGGCAACGCGATCCGTGTACCCACGCCGAACGTGTCGATGGCTATCCTCAACCTGAACCTTGAGAAAGCGGCCACCCGTGAAGAGATGAACGAGTACCTGCGCTACATGGCGCTGCACTCCGACCTGCACAAGCAGATCGATTTCGTCAATTCCCAGGAAGTGGTGTCCACCGACTTCGTTGGCTCGCGCCATGCCGGTGTGGTCGACGCTGAAGCGACCATCGTTCAGGACAACCGCGTTGTGCTGTACGTTTGGTACGACAACGAGTTCGGTTATAGCTGCCAGGTCGTTCGCGTGATGGAAGACATGGCCGGTGTAAACCCGCCAGCGTTCCCGCGCTAAGCCTTAGCCGCCCATGAAAACGCCCCGACTTGTCGGGGCGTTTTTGTATCTGGAGGTTTTGTGTTGGCTGGGCCGACCTCTTCGTCGGATCGCCGCCCGGAGCAAGCCCGCTCCCACAGTTGACCGAGTTGTTGCTGATGTATGTGGTCCAATGTGGGAGATTCTATGGTGCATGAATAGCCCTAAACGCTTTTGCGGCGGTCCCCCAACCAGACTTGTTTGAGCAGGACCTGTGGGAGCAAAGCTTGCTCGCGAGACGGCCTTATAGCTGACCTGTTTCTCCCGGTTGTACGTCGATAAAACTGTGGGAGCGAGCCTGCTCGCGATGACGCCGGCACATCCAACATCCATGCAAACTGATACACCGCTTTCGCGAGCATGCCCGCTCCCACAGGGGAGTTGTGCCGGACGCAGGACCATGCACACCCGAGAACCAATGTGGGAACGGGCTTGCTCGCGATGACGCCGGCATATCCAACATCCATGCAAGCTGACCCTCCGCTATCGCGAGCAGGCTCGCTCCCACAGGGGAGTTGTGCCGGACGCAGGATCCATGCACACCCGAGAACCAATGTGCGAGCTTGCTCCGGGCGGCGATCCGACGAAGGCCATCTGTCAGGCGCCGCTCACCATCGAAGCTTGCGCAGCCCGCAGTTCATGCCGATTACCCTTGAACAGCACCAGGGTGGCAATCAACCCCAGCACCGCCGCACCACTGAGCCATATCCCCGGCGCGGCCTTGTTGCCCAGCACATGAATCAAATAAGTACAGGCCGCTGGCGTAAATCCGCCAAAGGTCGCTGTTGCCAGGCTGTACGCCAGGGAAAAGCCGGTGGTGCGCACTTCGAGCGGCATGATTTCCGTCAAGGCCACGACCATGGCGCCGTTGTACGATCCATACAGAAACGACAACCACAACTCCACGATCAGCAAATGGCTGAAGCTGGGGTTCGCCACCAGCCAGGACAGCGCCGGATATGCCGTGAGGATCGCCAGAATAGTCGCACCCAGCAGCAAGGGCTTGCGTCCGATCTTGTCGGAAAAAGCTCCCATCACCGGCAGCCAGAAGAAGTTCGACAGACCGATGCATACCGTGACCAGCAACGCATCCAGGTCCGACAGGTTCAGTTCGGCTTTACCGAAGGTCGGCGTATAAGCCGTGATCAGGTAAAACGACACCGTGGTCATCACCACCAGCGCCATGCCCGCCAGGACGATGCCGAAGTTCTGACCGATGGAACGGATGATTTCCGACAAGGTAGGGCGATGTTTTTTCGCCTGGAACTCAGGTGTTTCTTCCAGGGAGCGCCGGATCAAAAATATCACCGGCACAATCATGCAACCCACCAGGAACGGCACGCGCCAGCCCCATTCGCCCATCTCCTGGGGACTCAGCCAGTGATTGAGGCCAACGCCCAGCAGGCCGGCGAACACTACGGCGGCCTGTTGACTGGCGGATTGCCAACTGACAAAGAAACCCTTGCGCCCCGGCGTGGAAATTTCCGCCAGATACACCGACACGCCACCCAGCTCAACGCCAGCGGAGAAGCCTTGCAGCAATCGCCCCAGCAGCACCAACAGCGGTGCCGCCACGCCGAGGGTGGCGTAACCCGGCACGCAGGCGATAAGCACGGTGCCGGCGGCCATCATCGCCAAGGTGATGATCAAGCCTTTGCGGCGGCCGTGCCGGTCGATGTAGGCGCCGAGGAAAATCGCCCCCAGCGGGCGCATCAAGAACCCGGCGCCAAATGTGGCCAGGGACAGCATTAGCGAGGCGAAAGCGCTGTCGGTCGGGAAGAACGTCTTGGCGATGGCCGTGGCGTAGAAGCCGTAGACCATGAAGTCGAACATCTCCAGGAAGTTGCCGCTGACAACCCGGAAAATCGCCTTGCCGTTGCTGGTGTTGGAAGACATGGGTAGCTACTCGTTCTGGTAAATCTTGTATGAAGGCGCTGCCCCCCTGTGGGAGGCTTGCAGGAACCTTGGAACCTTGGAACCTTGGAGCCTTGGAGCCTTGGAGCCTTGGAACCTTGGAACCTTGGAACCTTGGAACCTTGGAACCTTGGAACCTTGGAATCTTGGAGTCTTGGAACCCGTGGGAGCAAAGCTTGCTCGCGATCCAGGCGATGCGGTTCAACTGCAAGACCGAGTCATCGTTCATCGCGAGCAAGCTTTGCTCCCACAGGGCTCCATTGGCTCTCACAGGGCTCCATTGGCTCCCACAGGTTTTTTTGCGTGCGCTGGCGTTCATAATGGCTGGCGCGGTTTCGAGGGGGGATGAAGATTTGTTAACTGGACGATGGATTGGGCTTGTGGTGCTGGTCAGTGTGTTGTCCGGCTGCGGCAACGGCGACAGCCTGGAGCGCTTCGACGGCCCGACCATGGGTAGCCGTTACTCCATCCAGTACGTCAGACATTCCGCCACGCCCGGTCCGAACGCGCTGCAGGTCGAGGTGGAAAACATCCTCGCCGAAGTGGATCGACAGTTCTCCACCTATCGCAGCGACTCGGACATCGAACGATTCAACGCGCTGCCTGCCAATAGCTGTCAGCTCATGCCTGGCCCGGTCCTGGAGCTGGTCCGCGTGGGTGAGCAACTGTCGGTTCAAAGCGACGGCTCCTTCGACCTGACTGTGGAACCGCTGCTGAACCTGTGGGGTTTCGGACCTCAGTCCCGAGAAGAGAATGTGCCGACCGCAGAAGCCTTGGCCCAGGTGCGTCAACGCGTCGGCCGTGGTCATTTGCGTATCGACGGTGAGCGGCTGTGCAAAGACGCCGCAGTGGAAGTCGACTTCAACAGTATCGCCGCGGGCTATGCCGTCGACCGCATCGCGGCCAGACTCCAGGCCCTGGGTATCGACAGTTATCTGGTCGACGTCACCGGCGAACTCAAGGCCGCCGGACACAAACCCGAGGGTGCCGCCTGGCGTATCGCCCTGGAAGAACCCCGGGACGACCGACGGGTGGCTGAGCGCGTCATCGAGGTCAACGGCTACGCAGTCTCGACGTCCGGTGACTACCGTCGTTATTTCGAACAGGACGGGGCGCGTTACTCCCACACCTTTGATGCGCGCACCGGTGCACCGGTCCTACACAATCTCGCGTCAGTCACGGTGATTCATCCTTCGGCGTTGATGGCCGATGGACTATCGACGCTGTTGCTGATTCTCGGTCCCGAACGGGGTTGGGACTATGCCGAAAAATACGGTGTCGGGGTATTTTTCGTATTGCGGGACAATGACCGTTTTATCGTTCGCACCAATGAAGCATTTGAGCGGATGACTGGCGGAAAAACCCAATGATGACAGCGCGCTGAAAGCTTCCCTGTGGCGAAATAGCGCAGGCAAAACTAGCCTACGACGCGACCAAGGGGTAATGTGCGCGGCGTTGACGCTTCTATAGACTGTGGCCGGGCTTATGAACCGGCCCCAAATTGTTCCTTCATGTCGCTGGTCGGCATGATTTAGCCGTGGTGCCAAATGTGGCGCCGCGGCCTGTTCTGAGGAGTACGCATGGCTGTCTACAACTACGACGTGGTGGTATTGGGTTCCGGCCCGGCGGGAGAGGGCGCGGCAATGAACGCCGCCAAGGCAGGGCGCAAGGTTGCGATGGTCGACAGTCGTCGGCAGGTCGGTGGCAACTGCACCCACTTGGGCACCATCCCGTCCAAGGCCTTGCGTCACTCGGTCCGGCAGATCATGCAGTTCAACACCAACCCGATGTTCCGCGCCATCGGCGAGCCGCGCTGGTTCTCCTTCCCGGACGTGCTCAAGAGCGCCGAGAAGGTGATCTCCAAGCAAGTCGCCTCGCGCACCGGTTACTACGCCCGCAACCGTGTCGACGTGTTCTTCGGCACCGGCAGCTTTGCCGACGAGCAGACCGTTGAAGTGGTTTGCGGCAATGGCGTAGTCGAAAAGCTGGTGGCCAAGCACATCATCATCGCCACCGGTTCGCGCCCGTATCGTCCGGCCGATATCGATTTCAACCACCCACGTATCTACGATAGCGACACTATCCTGAGCCTGGGCCATACCCC
The DNA here is from genome assembly GCF_024494355.1 of Pseudomonas sp. Q11. GTDB lineage: Bacteria > Pseudomonadota > Gammaproteobacteria > Pseudomonadales > Pseudomonadaceae > Aquipseudomonas > Aquipseudomonas hefeiensis. Next base: position 171,539 of record NZ_JAKNQY010000007.1, read on the forward strand.
GCGTAAGCTGATTGTCTACGGCGCCGGGGTGATCGGTTGCGAATACGCCTCGATCTTCAGTGGCCTGGGTGTGCTGGTGGAACTGGTGGATAACCGCGGCCAGTTGCTGAGCTTCCTGGACTCGGAAATATCCCAGGCCCTGAGCTATCACTTCAGCAACAACAACATCACCGTGCGGCACAACGAGGACTATGACCGCGTCGAAGGCGTGGACAACGGCGTGATCCTGCACCTCAAGTCCGGCAAGAAAATCAAGGCCGATGCCTTGCTCTGGTGCAATGGCCGCACTGGCAACACCGACACCCTGGGCCTGGAAAACATCGGCGTGAAGGTCAACAGCCGTGGGCAGATCGAAGTTGACGAGAACTACCGCACCTGCGTGACGAACATCTTCGGCGCAGGTGACGTGATCGGTTGGCCGAGCCTGGCCAGCGCCGCCCATGACCAGGGCCGCTCGGCGGCAGGCAGCATTGTCGACAACGGGAGCTGGCGCTTTGTCAACGATGTACCGACCGGCATCTATACCATTCCGGAGATCAGCTCGATCGGCAAGAACGAGCAGGAGCTGACCCAGGCCAAGGTGCCCTATGAAGTGGGCAAGGCCTTCTTCAAGAGCATGGCACGGGCGCAGATCGCCGGAGAGCCGCAGGGCATGCTGAAGATCCTGTTCCACCGCGAGACGCTGGAAGTGCTGGGCGTGCATTGCTTCGGTTACCAGGCGTCGGAGATCGTTCACATCGGCCAGGCGATCATGAACCAGCCGGGTGAGCTGAACACGCTGAAGTACTTCGTCAACACGACGTTCAACTACCCGACCATGGCCGAAGCCTATCGGGTAGCGGCCTATGACGGGCTCAACCGGCTTTTTTGAGCGGCTCCGGCCGGTGGCCTGAGCCGGCCGGGGAGACCGATTTCAGCAATTCTCGAGGGTGGCAGTGGCCAAACCGGGAAAGTCTGTAATCAGGCTGTCAACGCCGAAGTCGGCGAGCCTGCGCATCAGCGCGGGCTCGTTGACGGTCCAAACCGACACATGCAACCCCTGACGCTGGGCCTTGATCAGGCGTTCCGGCGTACACAGCGTCCAGTTGAGCGCCAGAATCTCGCAGCCATAACTTTGGGCAACCTTCAGCGGGTCGAGCCAGGCGTACTCGGCCACCAGCCCGCGGGAAATATCCGGGGTCAGGTCCAGGGCGGCCTTGAGCACTTCCCGGGAGCCAGAGGTGATGGTGATTTTGTCCAGCAACCCGAAACGCTGGGCCATTTCGCGGATCCCCAGCACGGTGGCGGCGGCGCGGGTGCGTGAGGCACTCTTGACCTCCAGTTGCCAGTGCTCGAAATCACATTTTTCGAACAGTTCCTCCAGGCGCGGGATCGGGCACGGCTTGATCCAGCCCGGGCCACCCTTGCGCGCATCGTAGGTCACCAGCTCGGCGGCCGAATGCTCCACCACCTTGCCCCGGCGATCGGTGGTGCGCTTGAGGGTCGGGTCGTGGATCACCATCAACTCGCCATCCATTGAAAGGTGCAGGTCCAGCTCGCATCGGCGCACGCCGTGCTTGAGACACTCCTGGAAACCGCTCAGGGTGTTTTCTGGCGCTTCGCCCTTGGCGCCGCGGTGGCCATAAATGAGGGTCACGGTTCTTCCTTATTGATACCTGATTCGTTCAGTTCTCGCGCCAGGCGTCTCTCTTGCGCCTGTTTCTGCAGGATGTACCGGGCCAGCAACTGACGTTGGGCGTCGGTGGGGCGTTCGAACTCGGTGCCCACGTCATAGCCATCGCCCTTGGGGTCGCAATGAGTAACCCGGGCCCGGAGCAACAGCCCCAGTGCCTGGGGCATCAGTACCATCTTGATCGACAGGTGCGCGCCGACGGCAATGGGGCTGGGGTATTGGAAGTCGATGCCGCCTTCGGAAATGATCACCGGCTGCGGCTCGCCGATTTCGCCGAGTGCGGTCAGGGCGATGACCTGGCTGAGCAGGTCGATGCGTTTGTGCATGACTTTCAGGTACGCGGCGATGCTGCGCTCGCGTTCGCTGATCTGGCGCAGCAGGTGCTGCGATTCGAATTCGCTCAGGTGCAGTTCGCTGAGCAGATTGAACAGTGGAGAAGCATCCTGCAACACTTCCTGGCCAGCAGCTTCAGGAATGGAGAGGGGCCGAATTTCCAGTGCGATCGTGTCCTCGATACGGTAGTATTCGCGGCGATCTTCTTCATCTAATGTCGACATGGCGAACCCATGGTAGCGGCGGTGGTCTGAGTGTAAAGCTGGTTTGTGACCCCCGCCACAAGGACGTTCCTTTTCCCTCCGAACAAGCCCCGACATGTTCAGACCTCTCTTCGTATTTATCGGCACGCGTTATACCCGTGCAAAGCGTCGCAATCATTTCGTATCGTTCATTTCCCTGACTTCAATCATCGGGTTGGCCCTTGGCGTGGTCGTGATGATCGTCGTGCTGTCGGTGATGAACGGTTTCGACCATGAAATGCGCACCCGCGTGTTGGGCATGGTGCCCCACGCCACCCTCGAAACCGGCGAAGCCATCAGCGACTGGCCGAGCCTGGCCGCCAAGGTCAAGCAGAACCCGCAGGTGCTGGCCGTTGCGCCGTTCACCCAGATGCAAGGGCTGTTGACCCACAATGGCAAGGTTTCCAAGGTATTGCTCAATGGCATTGACCCTGGGCTTGAGCGGCAGGTGTCGATCATCGACAACTTCATGAAGCAGGGCAAACTCGACGACCTGGCGCCAGGCAGTTTCGGCATCGTCATCGGTGACAAGGCCGCGGCCAAGCTCGGCGCCGCCATCGGCGACAAGCTGACCTTCGTGGCACCGGAAGTCACTGTGACCCCGGGCGGTATGTTCCCGCGCATGAAACGCTTTACCGTCGTCGGCATTTTCCATGTCGGCGCCGGAGAGCTGGACGGTTACCTGGGCGTTACCAATCTTCAGGACCTGGCTCGCCTGCATCGCTGGAAGCCGGATCAGGTCCAGGGCCTGCGGTTGAAGTTCGACGACCTGTTCCAGGCACCGCGGGTTGCCTGGACCATCGCCCAGCAACTTGGCGAAGACCGCTACTACGCCCGGGACTGGACGCGCACCCATGGCAACCTGTACCAGGCGATTCGCATGGAGAAAGCCATGATCGGCCTGCTTTTGTTGCTGATCGTCGCCGTGGCCGCGTTCAACATCATCTCCACCCTGGTAATGGTGGTGAACGATAAGAAAGGCGACATCGCCATCCTGCGCACCCTCGGCGCCACGCCGGGGCAGATCATGCGGATCTTCATGGTCCAGGGCACGGTCATTGGTGTGATCGGTACGGTCGTCGGCGCCTTGGTCGGGATGTTTGCCGCGCTGAACGTCAGCGCCGCGATTGCCGCGCTCGAAGGCCTGATCGGGCACAAGTTTCTCAACGCCGACGTGTATTTCATCGACTACTTGCCGTCGCAGTTGCAGACAGACGATGTGTTGATGGTCTGCGGCGCCGCGTTGGTCCTGAGTTTCCTCGCCACCCTGTATCCAGCCTGGCGTGCCGCGCGCACCCAGCCTGCGGAGGCGTTACGTTATGAGTGAGTCGGGCATGAGTGAAAAAGCAATCTTGAGTTGCCGTAACCTGGGCAAATCCTACGAGGAAGGCCCGGAGTCGGTGGTGGTGTTGTCGGGCCTGCAGCTGGAGCTGCATCCGGGCGAGCGTGTGGCGATTGTCGGCACCTCCGGGTCGGGCAAAAGTACCTTGCTCAATCTGTTGGGTGGCCTCGATACCCCGACTGCCGGCAGTGTCTGGCTGGCGGGCGAGGAACTCTCGGCGCTGAACGAGAAGGCCCGTGGCCTGCTGCGCAACCGTTCCCTGGGCTTCGTTTACCAGTTCCACCATTTGCTGCCCGAGTTCACCGCGCTGGAAAACGTCTGCATGCCGTTGTTGATCGGTCGCACCGCGATTCCCGAAGCCCGCCAACGGGCAACGGCGTTGCTGGAGCGAGTCGGGTTGGGTCATCGCCTGGAACATAAGCCGGCCGAGCTGTCCGGTGGCGAGCGCCAGCGCGTGGCGATCGCCCGGGCCCTGGTCAACAAGCCGGGGCTGGTGATGCTCGACGAGCCGACCGGCAACCTCGACTCCCACACCGCCCAAGGCATTCAGGACCTGATGCTGGAACTCAGTACCTCGATGCGTACCGCGTTCCTGGTGGTGACCCACGACATGAACCTGGCCCGGCAGATGGATCGCGTCCTGCACTTGCAGGAAGGTTGCCTGACGCCCATTTGACCGACCGGAACCAGGCGCTTGCTGCAAGCGCCGGGTCTTTTATTTTCATACGGTGCCCCGCGAATGTTCAGACCGTTATCGATCTTCATCGGCACGCGCTATACCCGCGCCAAGCGCCGCAATCGCTTTGTTTCGTTCATTTCCATGACCTCGATGATCGGCCTCGCCCTGGGGGTGCTGGCGATGATCGTGGTGCTGTCGGTGATGAACGGCTTCCAGCGCGAAATGAGCTCGCGCATTCTGGGTATGGTGCCCCACGCCACCATCGTCGGCGTCAAGCCGATCGACGACTGGCAGCCGGTGGCCGCCGCGGCGCTGAAAAATCCTGAGGTGATCGCCGCCGTGCCGTTTACTGAAATGGAAGGCATGCTCAGCCATAAAGGCGCGATGCAGCCGATCCAGATCAGCGGCATCGACCCGGCCCAGGAAGGCAAGGTGTCGATTGTCGCCCAGCATATTGTCCAGGGGCGTCTCGATGCCTTGAAACCGGGCGAATTTGGCGTAGTGATCGGCGAAATCACCGCCCGGCGCTTCCGTCTGAACGTCGGTGACAAACTGACCCTGATCGTGCCGGAAATCAGTACTGCGCCGGGCGGCATCACTCCGCGGATGCAGCGCTTGAATGTGGTCGGCGTGTTCAAGGTTGGCGCCGAGCTGGATGGCTCCATGGCGTTGATCCACGTGGCCGACGCCGCGCAAATGCAGCATTGGCAGCCGAATCAGGTGCAAAGCGTGCGCCTGGCGGTCAAGGATCTGTACGCCGCGCCGCTGGTTTCCGGCGACATCGCCACAGGCCTCGGCGCGGGCTACAAGGCCGACGACTGGACCCACACTCAGGGCAGCCTGTTCAGTGCCATGAAGATGGAAAAAACCATGATCGGCCTGCTGTTATTGATGATCGTCGCGGTGGCGGCGTTCAACATCATCGCGACCCTGATCATGGTGGTGAACGACAAGGGCGCGGATATCGCGATCCTGCGTACCATCGGCGCTACGCCGCGGCAGATCATGGCGATCTTCATGGTCCAGGGCACGGTGATTGGCGTGGTCGGCACACTGATCGGCGGCGTGCTCGGGGTGATTGCGGCCTTGAACGTCAGTGACCTGGTCGGTTGGGTGGAAAGGGTAACGGGCCAGCATATTTTCAGTTCCGACGTGTATTTCGTCAGCAACCTGCCCTCGGAGCTTCAACGCGGTGATGTGCTGCTGATCTGCTCGGCCGGGTTCATCCTGAGTTTTCTCGCCACGGTTTACCCGGCCTGGCGTGCGGCGAAGGTCGAGCCGGCACAGGCGTTGCGCTATTCCTGATGCTGCACAGACCTCTGTGGCAGAAGGGCTTGCTGAAGACTCCGCTGTGGGAGCAAGGCTTGCCCGCGATGCAGACGACGCGGTCTGCGGGGGAAACAAGGCGTCTGCATCGCGGGCAAGCCTTGCTCCTACATATAAGTTTCTTCGCCGCAGGGGGTTGCGTCGGGCTTAATCCCCCTTCGGCAACTCAATCAAAAACCGCGTCCAGCCATCGGCCGATTCGCAGCGGATCTGCCCGCCATGGGCGCGGATGATCGAGCGGGTGATGGCCAGTCCCAGCCCCGCGTGTTCGCTGCTGCCTTCCTGGCGAGCCGGGTCGGCGCGATAGAAACGATCGAACAGGCGCGGCAGCAAGTCCGCTGAAATCCCTTCGCCGCTGTTCTCCACGTTCACATGCACCTGCTGAACACCCTCGACAATACGTACCCGTACTTCGCCACCGTCAGGCGTGAAGCGCAAAGCATTGTCCAGCAAGTTGGACAGGGCCCGGCGCAACATGCTGCGGTCACCCTCGATGCGAGCGTTGCCTTCGCGGCTTAAACGAACGTGGACGTCTTCGGCCAGCGGCGCGAAAAACTCCAGCAGCAGATCCACTTCCTGAGCCAGTTCCAGCGGTTCGCGGCTGGGTGCCAGCAAGCCGTGGTCAGCCTTGGCCAGATAGAGCATGTCGTTGACCAACTGCGCCATCCATTGCAGCTCTTCAAGATTGCTGTGCAACGCTTCGCGATAGTCCTCCAGCGAGCGTTCGCGGGTGAGGGTGACCTGGGTGTGGGTCAACAGATTCGACAACGGGGTGCGCAATTCATGGGCGATGTCGGCAGAGAACGCCGAGAGCCGTTGAAACGCATCGTCGAGGCGTCGGAGCATGTCATTGATGCTGTGAGCCAGTTCCGCCAGTTCGGCGGGCATGTGTTCTTCCGGCAGTCGGGCATTGAGGGAGCGGGCCGAGACGCTGCCGGCGATGGCCCCCATGCGCCGCAACGGCCGCAAGCCGCGCCGGGCGGCCCAGGCGCCGAGCAGGGCGGTAGCCAGGGCGGACAGGCCGACCGTCAGCCAGATCAGGCGCTGCATGCGTTGCAGGAAATGCTGGTGATGCGTGATGTCCAGCAGCAGCGTCAGTTGCGGCGAGTCCGGGCGGTCGGCGTACAGCGGCGCATTCAGTACCCGATAGTCAGTGTCGGCATCGCTGAGGGTGGACAGGCCAGGACGCTCCGGCAATTGCGCCGGAATCCGCAGCGAATTGTCGTACCAGCGCACCCCATCGCTGCTTTTGATGCGCAAGGCCAGGTCGGCCTGGCGACTGAGTTCATCTGCCAGACGGCTTTTGGTTTGCTCGGCATCAAGCCCTTGCAGGGCGCGGCGCAGGCCGATCAGCTTGCCTTCAAGCAGTTGCTGATCCAGTTCGATGAAGTGCGCCTCGCTGCCCCGACTGAACAGCACGCCGGCAAACAGTGACACCACGGCGGTACAGGCGGCGAACAGCAGCGCCAGCCGGCTGCTCAGCGACCAACGCCACCTCACAGGTTGCGCTCTTCAAGGACATACCCCATGCCCCGCACGGTGTGGATCAGCTTGCTGGGAAAGTCATCGTCGATCTTGATTCGCAGGCGCCGTATTGCGACTTCGATGACGTTGGTGTCGCTGTCGAAGTTCATGTCCCAGACCTGGGAAGCAATCAGGGATTTGGGCAGTACCTCGCCCTGGCGACGCAGGAGCAGCTCCAGCAAAGCGAACTCCTTGGCCGTGAGGTCGATGCGCCGGCCGCTGCGTTCGACGCGGCGGCGGATCAGGTCCAGGCGCAGGTCTGCCAGTCGCAGGCTGGTTTCCTGAGGCGTCGAGCTGCCCCGGCGCAACAGGCTGCGCACTCGCGCCAGCAGTTCGGAAAATGCAAAGGGTTTGACCAGATAATCGTCGGCGCCCAACTCCAGGCCATGCACGCGATCCTGAACCGCATCCCGCGCGGTGAGAAACAGCACCGGGGTATCCAGGCCGGCCCCGCGCACGGCCTGCAGAATCTGCCAGCCATCGCGGCCGGGCAGCATCACATCGAGGATCAGCAAGGCATATTCACCGCTCAAGGCCAGTTGCTGGCCGGTAATGCCATCGGCCACCAGGTCGGCGTTGAACCCGGCTTCGGTCAGGCCCTGGCGCAGGTATTGGCCAGTTTTGGTTTGGTCTTCGACGATCAGCAGTTTCATGGGCAGCTCAAGGCGTTGTTGGCACGAGGGCGTTATACCGTGTTGGGCGTGGCCGTGGCCCAACCTGACAGAGTTGTAATGCAACTGTCAGTCAATTGGCAGCGGCACCGATCTAGAGTCTTGGGTAAGTTAAACCTTACCTTGTCGGAGTATGAACATGTTGATGCTAAACCGTCTGATCCTGGCTGCCTCTGCGTTGGTATTAAGTACCTCTTTGTGGGCGTCGCCGGGTGAGCACTTTGATTTCGGCCAGCCTGCACTGGCGACCAAGGCCAGTCGCACCATTGAGGTGGTGATGGGCGACATGTCGTTTAATCCTGGCACGCTGGATATCAAGGCGGGCGAGACGGTGCGGTTTGTACTGATCAATAAAGGCCAGTTGTTGCACGAATTCAACCTCGGTAACGCCGCGATGCATACCCAGCACCAGCAACAAATGCTCAGGATGCAACAGAGCGGCCTGTTGACGCCGACCGGGATGAAGCCGGGAATGGACCATGCCTCGATGAATCCGGCCTCGATGGAGCACGGTGGTAAAGACGACATGATGCGCCACGACGACGCTAACAGCGTGCTGGTTGAGCCGGGTAAGTCCGCTGAGCTGACCTGGGCTTTTGACAAAGCCACCCGCCTGGAATTTGCCTGCAACGTCCCCGGCCATTACCAGGCCGGGATGAAAGGTGACCTGACAGTCAGTCAGTAATCACTCAAAGGCCGCGGCAAAGGCTGATAGAATCTGCTGATTCTTCAGTCAGGTTTCCGTCATGCATCCCGCAGCCGAACATTCGCCGCTGGGCAAATCCAGCGAATACATCGCCACGTACACGCCGTCACTGCTGTTCCCGATCCCGCGCACCGCGAAATGGGCGGAGCTGGGTCTGACGGCCGAGACCCTGCCGTACAAGGGCGTGGATTTCTGGAACTGCTTCGAGCTGTCGTGGCTGCTGCCGTCCGGCAAACCGGTAGTGGCCATTGGCGAATTCGCAATTGCGGCGGACTCACCGAACATCATCGAATCCAAATCCTTCAAGCTGTACCTCAACTCGCTGAACCAGACGCCATTCGCTGATACCGCGAGCCTGGAAGCGACCCTGCGCCAGGACTTGTCTGCGGCTGCGGGCAAACCCGTGGGGGTGCGGATCCGTAGCCTGAAGGACGTGGAAGGTGAAGGTGTCGTGGCATTGCCCGGCGTGTGCATCGATGACTTGGACATCACCGTCGACTCTTACGAGCATCCGCGCCCGGAGCTGCTGCGTTGCGATGATTCGCGCATCGTGGAGGCAAGCCTGCACAGCCATCTGCTCAAATCCAACTGCCCGGTGACCAGCCAGCCGGACTGGGGCAGCGTGGCGGTGCAATATCGTGGTGCGGCGCTGGACCCTGCCAGCCTGTTGGCCTACATCGTCAGCTTCCGCCAGCATTCGGATTTTCACGAGCAGTGCGTGGAGCGGATCTTTCTCGACCTGCAGCGCTTGCTCAAACCGGAAAAATTGACGGTGTATGCGCGTTATGTGCGCCGGGGTGGGCTGGACATCAACCCGTATCGCAGTACCGAAGAGGTACAACTGCCGAACCATCGCCTGGTCCGGCAATAAAGATCTGATGTGGGAGCGGGCTTGCTCGCGAATGCGGTGTGTCAGTCGACATCTGTGTTGGATGTACCATCGTCTTCGCGAGCAAGCCCGCTGCCACAGGGGAAGGCGTTTCATATCGTGAAAACTGAAAAAGCCCCGCTAGCGATAGCAGGGCTTTTTGCATTTGAAGGGTTCAGATCCCCATATTGCCCAAGGCTTGCACGATGTTGCGCAGCGTTCCGGCAATAGTGGGGTGATCCAGTTCGAAGCGCTCGACGGCCAGGTTCACGCCATCGACCAAGTCGGCATTCTGAAGCTTATTATCCAGTTCGATCTCGGCTTCGAGCTGAATCATCAGTTGATGCAGATTCTCGCGCTCCGGCTCGGAAAGCGGCGGGTTCTGTTCCAATTGCTCGCGCAGTTCATCAAGTTGTTTCTGCAGTTCGCGGGCAGGCATTGGCGTACTCCCTTTATTGATAGGCACAGCCATGGACCGCGACGGTGCGTCAAAAGTCCGTGGCTTGCCTTTAAGAGTAATCCACCCTCGTGCACCCTGCATGATCTCGGTCAGGGCTTTTCACCTTTGAGCCGACGCAGGCTGATATCCGCCAGGCAGGTGTCGAGTTCACCCAGGTGATCAATCACTGAATGCACACCCAGGCCGAACAACTGCACGGTGGCCTTGGCACGCTTGGTCTCCCGTTCCTGTTGGCTCAAGACCTGCCATTCGTTCGGTGCCAGGCCACACAGCGAGCCGCAGGAGGCCAGCCCGATGGTCCACAAGCCGGCATTGAGCCCCGACTGCAACAAACGCGGCTCGCCGCTGACCAGCACGCAACCGTCCAATTGTTGGACGTTCAATGCCATCAAGGCCTGCCAGCAGGCATGTGGGGCCGGCCACGGATAATTTGTTGCTGGAAGTTGCGGGGGCTTGATCCACGCCGGTAACGAAGCTGCCAGGCTATGACTGACGGCGGGTGGCAGCTCGTCGAGCCAGGCGCAGGGAGTCTCCTGAAGCTGCAAAAGACGCAGGCTTTCGAGGGCGCCGGGGGTTGGCTGCGAATGCTCGGTGGGGATTGCTCCTGACTGTCGCGCCCTTGCCCCGAAATCCACCAGACAACCGCTCAAGCCAAACAGTACGGCGGTCAGGCTGGGGGCGGGCAGGGGCAGGGTTTCGGCGCGGGGCATGGGAGCATCCTTGAAATATCTCGCAGCCTAACCTTCCTCAATGACAGTCCAATGACAGTGAAGTGATGGCGTCGGATGGCGGAAAGATCCTACAGTCAGCTTCTCTTTCAGTGCTGTCTATCCAGGCGTTCCGCTTTATACTAGCGCCCTTACCGCCTGGGCTCGGCGCCCTTGCCTGAATAATCCAAGGAGTTTTCCCCTATGCGCTGGAGCCATTGTCTAGCTCAGTTGTGTTTCTCTGCCTGCGTCCTGCTGGTTCCGTTCGCCGCCCAGGCCGCTACGGAAGAAGATCCTTGGGAAAGCATCAACCGCCCGATCTTTACCTTCAACGACACCGTTGATACCTACGCGCTCAAGCCGCTGGCCCAGGGTTATCAGTACGTGACGCCGCAGTTTCTCGAAGACGGTATCCACAACATGTTCCGCAACATCGGTGACGTGGGCAACCTGGCCAACAACGTGTTGCAGGCCAAGCCGGCTGCCGCCGGGGTCGACACTGCCCGATTGATCTTCAATACCACTTTTGGCCTGCTGGGCTTTTTCGATGTGGGCACCCATATGGGCCTGCAACGCAGCGACGAAGATTTCGGCCAGACGCTTGGCTACTGGGGCGTGGGCAGCGGCCCGTACGTGATGCTGCCGTTGTTGGGGCCAAGCACCCTGCGCGACGCGCCGGCCAAGCTTGTCGATGATTACACGGCCCCCTATCGTTATATCGACAACGTCTCGGTGCGTAACTCGATCTTCGGCTTGAACATCGTCGACACCCGCGCCAGCCTGCTGTCTGCCGAAAAGCTGGTGAGCGGCGACAAGTATGTGTTTATCCGCAACGCCTTCCTGCAGAACCGCGAATTCAAGGTCAAGGACGGCCAGGTCGAAGACGATTTCTGATTTCGACCTGCACGCCAGGAAGGCGGCCCTGGAGGCCGCCTTCTTTGCTTCTGCACGCCGTTTTGGCAGGGATCGAACCTTCCATTGAGTTACGCTTCGCTCATTTCTTATAACTCTCTGTACTTTGACAAATAAACACGGCAAGCGGCTATCTGCGTGAGCTTGAAACACCCCGCGGATGGGAGTACCGTCTGCGCCTTAGAAGGGCACCTCTGATGTAACTGTGTGTAGGGCAATGACCTGAATGCGGTACGACAGAGAGGCTAGAAAGCGAATCCAGTAGTGAGCGCCAGGCCCGGTTGCCCAGCCCGCTACGCCAACCTAATTCTGGCGCCGTTTGCCCACATGCCAAAAACCAGTGCCACGCTGCTGATAATCGATGATGACGAAGTGGTGCGAGCCAGCCTCGCAGCCTACTTGGAAGACAGTGGTTTCAGCGTCCTGCAGGCCAGCAACGGCCAACAGGGTCTTCAGGTATTCGAGCAAGACAAGCCCGACCTGGTCATCTGCGACCTGCGCATGCCGCAGATGGGCGGACTCGAACTCATTCGTCAGGTCACTGAGCTTTCCTCGCAGACCCCGGTCATCGTGGTTTCGGGCGCCGGCGTGATGAACGATGCGGTCGAGGCCTTGCGCCTGGGTGCGGCCGATTACCTGATCAAGCCCCTCGAAGACCTGGCCGTGTTGGAGCACTCCGTACGCCGTGCCCTGGACCGTTCACGCCTGCTGGTGGAGAACCAGCGTTACCGCGAAAAACTGGAAACGGCAAATCGCGAGCTGGAAGCCAGCCTGAACCTGTTGCAGGAAGACCAGAACGCCGGCCGCCAGGTGCAGATGAACATGTTGCCGGTCAGCCCCTGGACCGTCGATGATTTCCGTTTTGCCCACCAGATCATCCCGTCGTTGTATCTCTCGGGGGATTTTGTGGACTATTTCCGGGTAGATGAACGTCGCGTGGCGTTCTACCTGGCGGACGTTTCCGGCCACGGCGCATCGTCAGCGTTCGTGACGGTGCTGTTGAAGTTCATGACCACGCGTCTGTTGTTCGAGTCCAAGCGCAACGGCACACTGCCAGAGTTCAAGCCCTCAGAAGTCCTTGGGCATATCAACCGGGGCCTGATCAGTTGTAAGCTGGGCAAACACGTCACAATGGTCGGTGGAGTCATCGACGAGGAGACGGGTTTGTTGACCTATAGCATCGGCGGTCATTTGCCATTGCCTGTGTTGTATACGCCAGACAGTGTTCGTTATCTGGAAGGGCGTGGTTTACCGGTTGGCCTGTTCAATGAGGCGACCTACGAAGACCACGTGCTGGAACTGCCGCCGACCTTCAGTCTGACGCTGATGTCTGATGGCATTCTGGACCTTTTGTCAGAACCTACACTCAAAGAGAAAGAAGCGGCCTTGCCTGAACGGGTAAGCGCAGCGGGCGGCAGCCTGGAAGGCTTGCGTCAAGTGTTTGGATTAGCCACGCTAGGGGAGATGCCGGATGATATCGCCCTGTTAGTGTTGAGCAGGAATCTTTGATGAGTACCGGTAGAATCCAGTTCGCCGAGCAGGACGGCACCTTTGTCCTGAAGTTTGTCGGTGAAGTGCGCCTGACCCTCTGTTCGGCGCTGGATGCGACTATTGAGCGGATCTTCACCGCGTTGAACTTCAACGCGATCGTGATCGACCTGACCGAAACCCGCAGCATCGACAGCACCACCTTGGGCCTGCTGGCCAAGCTGTCGATCCTGTCGCGGCAAAAGGTCGGCCTGCTGCCGACCGTCGTCACCACCCACAACGACATCACCCGTCTGCTGCAATCCATGGGCTTCGACCAGGTGTTCAATATCGTGGGCGATCCCGTGCCATGTCCTGAGTGCCTGGACGATCTACCTGATCAGGATCAGTCGGAAGAGGAAGTGCGGATCAAGGTGCTCGAAGCCCACAAGATCCTTATGGGGCTGAACGATTCCAATCGTGAAGCGTTTCATGACCTGGTGAGTGCGCTGGAGCGGCCCTGAATCATAGGTTTTGCGTAGGCTGAGTGGGCCTCATCGCGAGCAGGATCGCTCCCACAAGGTCTTGCATCAAACCCAATCTCCGAATCGCCCAAAATCCCCCTGTGGGAGCGAGCCTGCTCGCGATTACGTCCGGCCAGCCGCCACTTTCCCAAGCCTATAAAAAAGGGCGAACCCAGTAAGGTTCGCCCTTTTTCTTACTTTGGAATCACCTCAAAGCTTGGCTTGCAGCAACGCCTCCAGCTTCTCCTGGTCCCGCGCGAACTGACGAATGCCTTCAGCCAGTTTCTCGGTCGCCATGGCGTCCTCGTTGGACAACCAGCGGAACTGCGCTTCATTGAGACTCAAGCGCGCTTCGCCGGCTTGGCCGGGCGCCAGTTTACGTTCCAGCTTGCCCTCGTCGGCGGCCAGCTTCTCCAGCAGATCCGGGCTGACCGTCAAACGGTCGCAGCCGGCCAATTGCTCAATCTGGTTGAGGTTGCGGAAGCTTGCGCCCATGACCACGGTTTTGTAGTCGTTGGCTTTGTAGTAGTTGTAGATACGCGTCACCGACTGCACGCCCGGATCATCGGCACCGGTGTAGTCGTTGCCATTGGCCTTCTTGTACCAGTCGTAGATACGGCCGACGAAGGGCGAAATCAGGAAGACGCCGGCATCGGCACAGGCCGCAGCCTGGGCGAAAGAGAACAGCAGCGTCAGGTTGCACTGGATGCCTTCACGCTCCAACTGCTCGGCGGCGCGAATACCTTCCCAGGTGGACGCGATCTTGATCAGCACGCGATCACGGCCAATCCCGGCCTTTTCGTACAGGTCGATCAGGCGATGCGCACGTTTCAACATGGCTTCGGTATCGAATGACAGGCGCGCATCCACTTCGGTGGAAATACGCCCCGGAATCACCTTCAGAATCTCTTGCCCAACCGCCACGGCAAAACGGTCGCTGGCCAGGCCCACATCGCCCTTGCAGTCCGCCACGCAGGCGTTCAGCAGCTCGGCGTAACCGTGAATGGCCGAGGCCTTGAGCAGCAGGGAAGGGTTGGTGGTGGCATCTACGGGTTTAACCCGGGCGATGGCTTCGAAGTCGCCGGTATCGGCCACTACGGTAGTGAACTGTTTGAGTTGTTCCAGCTTGGAAGTCATGAGCGTGCTCTGTCCTATGGGTCTGTTGACATTACCCGAGGGCCGGCAGCCACTCAAGGGCGTGAAGAGGGAACGATGGCCCCAGCGGCAACAACCTGAAAACGGCTGTTTGAAAGGCCGGGGCGGTATCGGTAGATACGATGACAAAACAGCGTGCAGGTTCAAAGCAAGTGACGGTTAACGCCCTTCGAGCAACTGCCCCGCCTGATCCAGCAGCGCCAACGGATCCTTGGCCTTGTGAATATCCACCGACAACAACTGCCGAAACCGCCGCGCCCCCGGAAAACCAGTGCCGAGACCCAGCACGTGTCGAGTGATGTGATGCATCGCCCCGCCTGCGGCCAAGTGATTAGCGATATAAGGCCGCAACTGCGCCAGCGCCTCGGCCCGGGTGATGACTGGAGCGGTGCTGCCAAACAGTTGTTGATCGACCTCGGCCAACAGGTACGGATTGTGATACGCCTCGCGCCCCAACATCACACCGTCGAATGTCTGTAAATGCTCATGACAGGCTTCCAGCGTCTTGATCCCGCCGTTGAGCACGATCTCGAGCTCCGGAAAGTCCGCCTTCAACCGCGCCGCCACGTCATAACGCAGTGGCGGGATGTCGCGATTTTCCTTCGGCGACAACCCCTCCAGAATTGCAATCCGCGCATGTACGGTAAAGCTCGCACACCCGGCCTCGCGCACCGTCCCGACAAACTCACACAACTGCTCGTAACTGTCCCGCCCATTGATCCCGATCCGGTGCTTGACCGTCACCGGAATCGACACCGCATCACGCATCGCCTTCACACAATCGGCCACCAACTCAGGATGCCCCATCAGGCAGGCGCCGATCATGTTGTTCTGCACTCGATCGCTCGGGCAGCCGACGTTGAGGTTGACCTCGTCGTAGCCGTGTTCCTGGGCCATGCGGGCGCAGGCGGCCAGATCGGCTGGGACACTGCCGCCCAACTGAAGCGCCAGGGGATGTTCGGTTTCGTGGTGACGCAGGAAGCGTTCGTGATCGCCGTTGAGCAAGGCGCCGGTGGTGACCATTTCGGTGTAGAGCAGGGCGTGCTTGGAGAGGATGCGTAGGAAGAAGCGACAGTGGGCGTCGGTCCAATCCATCATGGGTGCAACGGAGAACCTTCTAGACAGCGTAGAGCCGGTGTTTGTTGGGTATGTGGCTGATTTATGTACCATTTTGCTCTACGTGTTCTAGGCCGATTTCAGGGGGTAAATAGGCGTTTTATGAAGTCGGTTGGTACAATGTACCAATCACTTTTTCAATTGTACCAGTTGACTATGGCCACGATCAGAGCACGGAAACGCACCGACGGCAGCACCAGTTACACGGCACAGATACGCCTGTTTCGCGATGGGGCGCAAGTTTACCAAGAGAGTCAGACCTTCGCCCGAAAACAGGCCGCACAGGCTTGGGTGCGTAAAAGAGAAACCGAACTGGACGAACCAGGTGCGATCGAGCGGGCGAACCGACCTGGCGCGACGATCAAGGAAATGATCGATCGCTACTTAACCGAAATGACCAAGGCGCGCCCTCTCGGGAAAACGAAGCTCGGCACGTTGAAGGCGATCAGCGAGTCCTACCTGGGAAAGTTGAACGACAGAGATATAAGCAGTCAGCACCTGGTCGAGTATGCGTTATGGCGCATGGGCAAGCAGGGTGGGGGCGTTCAGCCTCAGACCGCCGGCAACGATCTCGCACACTTGGGCGCGGTTCTCTCGATCGCTCGCCCGGCTTGGGGTTATGAGGTGGATCCGCATGCAATGGTGGACGCCCGCCGAGTATTAAAAAAGCTCGGTTACAACATGAAAAGCCGCGAGCGTGATCGCCGGCCAACCCTGGACGAACTCGACAAACTGCTTACGCACTTCCGTAGTATCCAAGCCCGTCGTCCAACGTCTATCAACATGCTTAAGCTGACTGGCTTCGCGTTGTTTTCTACGCGTAGGCAAGAAGAGATTACTCGGATCCTGTGGGATGACTTGGACGAAGCTGGCCAGCGGGTGCTAGTTCGTGACATGAAGAATCCAGGCCAGAAGATCGGCAACGACGTCTGGTGTCATTTGCCGCCAGAAGCATGGGCGATACTTCAGACCATGCCTAAAGTGTTGCCTGAGATTTTTCCTTACAGCGCTGAGTCGGTGTCGACGTCCTGGACAAGGGCCTGCAAAATCCTGGGCATCGAAGATCTGCACTTTCACGATCTGCGCCACGAAGGCGTCAGTCGTCTTTTTGAAATGGATTGGGATATTCCGCGAGTAGCGAGCGTGTCGGGACATCGAGACTGGAACTCAATGCGCCGTTATACCCACTTGCGCGGGCGGGGGGATGTTTATGCAACTTGGGAGTGGTTCGAGTGCATCCTGCAGGCGCCCGTAAAGCTGGGCGCCAAAACGTTAAAGTGAATTACCTGCTACGCGGCGCGCTATTCAGTTGGTTACTTTCCTTGACTGCTGCAGCGCGCTGTTCGTCCAGGTAAGCCGACAGATCTGCAATATGAACACCTTTCGCACTTTTCTGGCTCGGCTCCATGCGAGTAATCGGCAGCTTTATCTGCCCGGCACCCACTTTGCGTTGAAACATATCCGTTGTCAGGTGCGTGAAATAGTCCTGGCACACTCGATCCAGCGGAATTACCACTTGGCCATTGTATTGAGCCATCAGTACAAACAACGTTTTCATAGTGTGATTCCTTCGAGTGAGTGAGGCCGATCAATTGGGATTAGATTGGCTGTTGAGTTGCCAGCCAATAGTTGAGCAACAACAGCGAACTCTGCCGCGTCGATGTCGCCCAACTCCTTGGCGAAAGTGGTAAGGCATTCAAGACGGATCCGCGCTACCTCGGTTTTCCGTACCCGATAATCGAACAGTGCTGTACCTACGATTCTGATAGCCATCAGATGCCGAGCGTGGGGGTCACTATTGTTGAGTGTGTTAGCCTTTGAATCACTGCCGCTTTGGTGCTGTACTTCCATGGTGTTGCCCTCGGTGGTGGTTGATGTCGGGGAGGTGCAACTCCTCGACATCGCTTCTTTTTTCCGTCAGTCCTGGCGGGCCAGGTGAATGATCAGGTCGGCGTACTTCGGATCTTCCTCAGTGCAGGACTGCCATTCGAGTACGCTCAATATCTGCTGTGGGCTGCACGCGTCCGCCAGGATTTCGCGTTGGCCACCTGCGGCACGAACCTCAAGAATCTGCAGCAGTCCGTCCTCCCCATAAGCACCGGCCTGAATGACCGGCTGGCTTTCGCCGATCCCTTCCAGCCGGTTCTGAATCTCCTGCAGCTTGCTTGTTTTGCCGTCGCCGGCATTGCCCATAAAGACTTGGATTTGCATCGGTGTAGCCTCCTTTTCACGCTTTGAAGATCCAACACTTGACTGTGGTAGGGCGACCCGGTGCCAAGGGTGTCCTGCTGTTCATGGCTGCGCGGACTGCGCTATGTACGGCCTTGTTTGCTTCCAGAAACTTGTGCGAACGGGACTCTTTCAGTAGGTCACGCAGGGTGGCCACGTCCGCCAGTTTCTGTTTGTGTTCGGCGGCTCGTTCGCTGAACTCGTTGAGGTTTATCGCGATGACGCTTGGATCGCTGCTGTGATCGACCAAGGGGTCATCGTTGAGCGATTCGAGGTAGTCGTAGACTTCCCAGAATTCGGCAACGGCTGGGTGGTCGGAGCTGATCGAGGCCTGGCGCTCGATCGCCATGCGTACGATCTGGCGCTGGGTTGCTGCAACTTGTGGTTCATCCAGTTTCAGGATGAGGCGCAGTGCATCGAGCAGCGAAAGCAGTTGCGCGTGGTTCTTGCTGATCCGCTCTACACGGATGTATCCGCGCAGGTCGGAGCCGCAACCGCGACAGTTGCCTTGTTCGCTGGGGTACTCGGTGCCGCAGTCGAAGCAGTGGGTGTGCAGCCGGCGCAGCTTGGCTTCGTGTTCGGGCATGCGCTGAGCGAAAAGCTCGAGGATGGCCGACTCTTTACTGACGGCCCGAATCAGGAAGTGGCTGAGTGTGCCGCCGTCCAGGGCGTTCAGCTTGTCGGCCGCAGCGCGGCTTTGCGGCGTCACTGTCGGCCGGACGAAGTGCAGCTTCACGATTCGCGTCATGATCGCTTCATGGGCTACCACCGCCGCGTTTTGGCTAATGGCGATGGTGCCGCGAAACGGTGGCTCGTAGGTTTCGTTGCCGGCAGTCTTCACCCCTTTGGTGGCCAGTGTGCCGCCGCCGTAGAAGTCTTTGAGCTCGTCCCATTCGAACGTCTTGGCGTGCGAGCGATCATCGCCATGACGGTCAGCTTCCAGAAACACAACGGGCATTCCGGAGACTTGCCCCATCAATCGCGAACGACCGGCTTTCGTTGATTTCATTGGATCGAAGCCTTCGTAACCCTCGCGGCCGAGCAGTTTCCACAGCAGGTTGAGCAGGGTGGTTTTGCCGGCGCCTGCCTCGCCAGTGACTTCCAGAAACGGGAATGATTGATAGCGTGCCCGGATCTGCTCGCAGAACAGCGAACCGAAGAAGAACACCAGTGCGACCAGGCCTTGAGCGCCGAAGCATGTCCACAGCAGCTGCAGCCACTGCTCGTTGAAGTCCTTCCCGTCACGCTGCAATTTGATCGGAACGCCTTTCTGCAGCGATTTCAGCCGCAATTTCCCGAACTCAAAATAGTCTTCGCTGTTGATCTTGTAGGTCGTGCCATCCTTGATGGCGAGATCCCCAAAAACATAACAGCCGTATTCCTTGCTGTAGCCCACGTAGTCAATCGTTGACACGGTTTTGATGCCGAACAGTTGATCCTTCATCAGCTTGTCCAACTGCTGGCCGCTTCCGGTGTACATGGCACCGGCAGCCATCCCGAGCAGGCGTTTTTTGAATTCGCTGGCGGCTGATAGCTGACCGCTGGTGAAGGTGTTCTTCACGCTTTCTGAGTCGTGAGGGAAGTCCACACGCACGTAGTACCAGGATTCGTCGGTGACTTCGTTGCGTTGAAAATACAGAGCCTGCGGGTAGCAGTTGGCAATCTCGACGACGCTCCCGGACTGCTGAAGGGCTTTCTCGCGCTGTTGCGACTGGTTGAGCAACTGATCGTCGTGGCTCTCGCTGTCCTCGATGTCCTGCATCGCCCGGTTGAATTTCTCCATGTCCAACTTGAACCAGTAGAGGCGGTTACCGAAACCGAGGTGGAATTCCCCGCGCTTATTCCAGTCGTACATGAGCAACGCTTTCTCGGCCGCGCTCTCGGCCAGCAGCAGGGCGCCCTGGTGGCGTGCCTGTTTCAGGTCAGCGGCAATCTGATCAGCTCGCTCGGTTTCGTCATCGATGAAGCCCCAGCGTTGATGCAGGTCGTTCCAGTCGGTCTTTCGGCCGTCACGGAGCGGAATCTGTGCAGCCTCACAGACGAACCCCAGCGCTCGCGCCTGCTTTGCCCAGCGTTTGGTGTAGGCGTGTGCACCTGGTTCGTTGTCCAGAGCCCACACCAGCTTCGGTACCTTTCCTTCGCGGTTTCGAGCAAGCGCCCGCAATGATTCCTCCGGGAACGCGTTCGAAGACATGGCCGACACTGCTACGATGTCGTTGTGCACTAAGGCGATCGCATCGAAGATACCTTCCACAATCCAGATTTCTTTGGCTTCCAGCAGATCCACGCATGGCGGGCACCACCAGACGCCGCGGTAGCTGTCCTTCGATTTGAAACGCGCTTTCATCTTTCCAAAGCGGTGTGGGCGGTCGATCAACCTTTCCCACCAGCCGCCTTTCTCCAGGGCAAAGCGAATGGTGGCGCTGCCGGCGTTGTGTTCGGCCGAGTAATAGCTTTCCTGGGTGAACCATCCCTGGATCAGCTCTAAGCGAAAACCTCGGGCAAATTCCAGATAGGCGCGGGCGGTCGCGTTGGGGTGTTGATCAGTAGCTGGCGCACGTTTGCTCCAGTCTTCAAACAGGTCGTCGTATAGCTCCTTCACATGCATCGTGTGGGCGCATTTTTCAGGTCTGCCGCAGATCACTAACCACGGAGCATCAAAACGGGTGTACAGCGTATTCTGCCGGCACTTCGGGCAAGTCCCTCCACGCATGTAGTCTGTGTTTGTCCTGTGCTTGAGGCCGTAATCGAATTTCAAGCGTTCGATCACGTCGCTACGCAGTTGCTCTTTCATGGTTACTTCACTTTCTTAAGGCAGAGGGAGAGGGCGCCGATCAGGTGCTTCTGGGCGGCCATCACAGGGCAGTTAGCGAGGATCGATCCGTGACGCAGGCCTTCGGGGATAAAGCGATATTGGTCTGCGTACCAAAGGTCATTGAGGCTGAGACGGTACTGTTCACGCAGGTTGGCCAAGAGCGCTTCGGCCTGCGCTGGCAGCAGTTTTGCGTTGATGTTCAGGGCGTTTTCCATCGTCAAACCTCAATTTCGGGCGCAGCTCACCCAAACCCACGGCTATGGGGGATCGGGAATTCGTTGGTTGGGTGTTAAGGAGTGGTGACGCGGAAACGCCCGTTGTCCGGCGCGTTCAGAATGCGTTCATAGATCAGGCTGACGGGGACGGCCCAAACCTCACCGGTGCCTGTGTCGGTGATAACGGTATGTGTCGGCGTGCTGGTCATTACGTCGAGGCGCTGCCGATCGCTTGCGGCAGATAAATCGCTGTAGGCCAGGTGAACCATTTTTTCAGCTGTCGGAGTCAGTACGTCGAAGTCGGACACCAAATGTTGAACGGCGCGTTTGACCAATTGCTGATCGTCGCTCAAATGTTCGCACTGGTGCCGTTCGAGGAACAGCGACGCCGCGGCTTTGAGCATGTCCTGATATTCCTGTGCTGCAGTTCGATTGTTCATTGGGCTTTCCCCGCACGGTATAGAGCGATGGCTGCAAGCACTTCGGCGTGTCGTGCAGCAACATGGAGGTTGTGGGCGTCCAGGATCAGCTCGGCTTCTTCTTCGCTGATCGAACCGTCTTCAAGCGCCTTGGCGATCGCCTGGTCAACACAACCGCGCTTTGCTGCTACCTGCACCGACCGAGCGTAAAGCTCGACGTTGTCCAAGGTTTCAGGATCAGCAACCGGCACAAACAGCCCGCCATACATCGACGCGACATAGTTGGGGAAATGGTGTGTGCCGCAATCTTGCTCCAGCATGAAAACTTGCGCGTCACTGAGAGGACTACAGCCGGCGTTTTCGTAGGCATGGTTGTCGAACTTTTTAAGCTTCAGTCCCAAGCGTGCAGCAGCGGCTTCACGTCCTCCGGTATAGCTGCGAATGATCTCGCTCATGACTTCTTTGCGGGTGTCTAGGATCGGGCTTTTCATCTTCTACTTTTCCCTGTTGAGCGCCGCTATTACTGTTCAATCACACCGTCTTTGATGCCGAGTAACACTGCGGCTCGGTGTGCCTCCCCACGGCGACACTGGCTTTGGCCACTCAGCACCGCGTATACGGTGCTGGGACTCAATTCATGTAGAAGTGCAAAGTCTTTCGCGGATTGCCCGCGCTTCTCTAAAGCTTTCCGCGCTTTCTGGCGGGCTTGCTCGCTGATACTCATCTTCGGCATAGTGCAAATCCATGCAATTTCATGTGGTGTGAAATGCAGAATGGTGCATCTTGATGCATTTGTAAATATTTGGGATGAATAATTTTGCATCTTTCTGAAGAAATTGGTTCTCGCCTGCAGGAAGAACGGAAGCGCTGCGGCATGACCCAAGCTGAGATTGCCGACGCAATTGGCGTTGTGAAACGAACTCAAGCGAATTACGAGGCAGGGACAAGTGATGCTCCAGCTCCCTACTTGAGCAAGGTTGCCTCGCAGTTCGGCTTTGACGTTCCTTACATCCTTACCGGCGTTCGTACAAACCTCGCTGAAAGTGCGTTGAGTGAAATCGAAGACTGTTTGATTAAGCAGTTCCGCAGCATTTCTGAAGAAGATCAAAAAGCGATTCGCCGTTTCCTTGAAGCCATGGCTGACGACGCGGCCCGCCATCGGTCGTAACTTGCAACAAAGCTCATGACTCATTAGTCGCGCTTCCTTTCCAATGCGGTTTGCCGGCCCGATAACGTCGATTCAGCAATGCACGTTATGGAGTAGTAAGCATGTTGGATCGCAAGATGAACGATCACACCGCGTTCGAGAAAACCGAGTTCGATACGTCCGGGCTCACTAACATCGAGCGTCGTTTGATCGATCTCTATCGACGGTTGAGCCAGGTGGAACAGCAGCAAGTCCGCCGAGTCGCCGAGATACTGGTCGTCAACCCAAAGGAGCCAGTAGGAGGCTGAACCTCATTCCTTGAGTGATCCCGATCGCCAACGCGTCTGCGTTGGCGGTTTGTTGCTACGCCACGGCCTGCGATCCCAACTGTTCGAACAGTTCCCGTTGTTTTGCCCTGGGCATGTCTCGCAGGCGATCGATCAGCATCCGTTCGAACGACTGCGACGACGGGCTCAACGTGTGCGAGAAAGTGAGGTTTGCCACCCATGTGTGCCCGCATTTTGCGTCCAGGCACTGGCAGTACAGCTTCACAAAATCCATCGTCACTTCCTCCCGCGAAGCGATCCGGCCTTTGTGTCCGCATTTGCATACAACTCTCATTATGTCCCTCCCCAGGGGCAGCTGATCGCCGCCATATTGCCACAATGTATAGTGGCATTCTCTCTGATAGGTTCTTCATGTAGTGGTATTCACTGCTTCTTGTTCTTTTCGCCAGCTGAATCGTCTGTCTTTCCGCAGCGTCTCATTCAACTGGTTGAACAGCTGGCAGATCGGCCGGATTTCGTTGCTGGTGTACACCCGATCGATCTTCTCGATGTCGCCAAAGCCGCCGGTGTTTTCCGGAATGATGCCGGCCAACGCAGGGTTCATCCGCCAGGCGGCGATGACGTCGTTGCGGGTGATGTTCTTCACTTTCTCCAGCTCGTCTTTGGCCTGGAAATCACCCACGGGGATGATCTGGATCGCGTTTTCCTTGCCGTTGGGGATGTTCACAAACATCGAGCGGAAGTTACCTACGCCCTTGCTGGCACTGATCTGTGCGCGCAGCTCGTCCTCGTCTTCTTCGGTCAGGTCGGGGTCGTTGGTGTAGAAGATATAGCCGGCGTGCGCGCCGTTGCTGTAGTAACGGCGACGGAACAGGGTCGCGGCTTCGTTGAGCAGTAGCGCCTGCAGACCGCCTAGATAGTCCGGAACCCCGTAGATGTTCTGTTCCACGTCGTAGTCCAGAACGTGGGCGATCTCGTCCTGGTCGAACTCCATTTCCTTGTTGTCGGGTAGCAACATCACGAACCCACCACCGACCTTTACCCGCATGTTGATCGCCGGCAGGTGTTCGAGCGTCAGGGTCTGGCCGAAGGCATTTCGGTGTTTGTAGCAATACGATTCGCCGAACACCATGTAGTCCAGCCCTGCGCGGCCCATGGTCTGAGTGCTGCAGCCGGGGGAGGGGACGAACTCACGCAGCAGCAGGTTGCGCTTGAACTTCGGAATGGCGCCGTGGTGTGCGTTGGCGCGCAACAACTTGGCCAGCCCAACCCGCGACACCGGCGGCTTGTAGATCTTGCCATCGTCGCTGGGAAACACCCCCACGTACTCGCCGATGTTGCCGGACAGCACCTGCTCGGGCTCCCCGAACGTGAAGGTGCGCATGGGCTGCTGCGGTTGTCGAACGGCTGGTGTTTTTTTGCGTTTGTGGTTGGCCATGGCTGCTGTGGGTACTCGTGACGTAGCGGCTGCGGCGCCGCTTGTTGGTGTTCAAAGGTTCGTTGGCCAGGGCATGCATCACCGCCCAGGCGATGTCGGCGTGACCGGTGGCCTCAGTGCGCGAAGCGCTGTAGGTGATCTGGCCGCTGTTGGTGGATCCGCGCTTGATGGTCAGGAAGGCCTGGGCGATGTCGGTCCAGCCGGCGTCCCACTCGATACGGCTGCCTTGGATCGTGTCCTGGGCCTTGAGCACCAGGGCGTTTTTCGCCTCAAGGCTGTAGTGAATCGGCGTCGCCTTCGCGTAGAAGTCGCGCACCAGGTCGAACACGCCGTAACCCACACCGGTGACGTCGATGCCGATGTGCTGGACGTTGAAGCGCTCGGTCAGCTTCTTGACCTGGGCGGCCTGGTAGGTGAACGAGTGGCCCCGCCAGCTGTGCTTCTCCAAAATCCGGAATTTCGCCCCGGGTTCGAGCGGCGGGGCGATGACCACGCAGGTGGCGTCGTCGCGGGTGCGGCTCGGGTCGTAGCCTAGCCAGACTGGGCTGTTGCCGAATGGCTGATCCAGGTTCGGGTTGTAGTCCTCCCACAACGACAGATCCGAGTAGCAGCGCTCCAAATCCTTGAGGCTGAACGCGCTTTGGGTGCTGTCGATGAACTTGCAGTAGAACAGCTGCTGGAACTTGTCCTCGTCGTACTCCAGCTGCAGCTGCTCCAGGTCGAACAGATCGCAACCGCCGGCGATCGCATCGTCCAGGGTGATGGTCTTGCGCCACTGGCCGTCTGGGCACAGCGCGCCCTGCGTGTAGGCGGATTCGCTGGGCCACACGCCGCCGGCCTTCTTGCCGCGCTTGCTGTTGCGGAATTCTTCGCCTGACCAGAACGGGTACGCCTGGTGCGACACCGCGCTGGGCGTCGAGAAATAGGTTTTACGCCATTTCTTGTGCGTGCCCATGGCGCTGGCCACGGTGCTCAATTTCTCGAAGTCGCGGATCCAGAAGTATTCGTCCACGTAGACGTGACCGTGGTAGCCCTGGGCGGTGCTGCTGTTGGTGCTGAGGAAGCGCAGTTCGGCGCCATTGCTGAGGGTGATGGGGTTACCGGTCAGTTCGATGCCGAACCACTGCTGAGCGAACTGGATGATGTAGCTGCGGAAAATCTCCGACTGTGATCGGCTGGCGGACAGGAACACCTGGTTATCGCCGCTCAACACGGCATCCATGAACGCTTCGCCGGCGAAGTAGTAGGTCAGACCGACCTGCCGGCTTTTGAGGACGTTGCGGATCCGGCGCGTTAGCGGGTTCTGTTTCGCCTCGAACAGCTCTTTCTGGTAGTCGTACATCTTCGAGATGAACTTATCCAGGAAGTCCACTTCGGTCAGGCCGCTGATGTCGTTCTTGGCCTTCTTTTCGCGCTTCTTGCCGCCACCATCGCCCCGATCGCGGCGCTGGCCTGAGGGACGTTCCCGGCGCACGTCCGGGCTGTCGGACGAGGCTGCCGGCGTAGGCTTGGCCGACTGCTTAATCAGGCGTTCACGAAGGGTAGTCAGGCGCTCCAGTTCGTCGAGTTCGCTCTTTGACAGCGTGTCGACTTTCTCCAGGATCAGAGTGATCCGCCGGCTGATGGCGGTCAGCGGTTCCTCGTCCGTCAGCATCTCGTCCCAGCATCCTTGGCGGATCCAGTAGTAGACGATTCGGATGTTGGGCAGCTTCAAATGCGCCTGTATTTCCTTTACCGAACAGCGGCGCAGGTAAAGGCGTTTGGCGGCTTCTTTGACTTCGGTCGGATAGTTCATGGGCCGCAGTCTATGCGGCGAAAACGCTGGAAACGCGGGGTTAAATTCCGTGATCCGCCTATATCGTGGATATAGGAGAAACACGAATTTGAACCGTTTGTTTGGGGGCAAACGGCTCCCTATCGTGGCGGCTCATTCAACGATTGAGCGCAGTCATCCACCATGCCCCGTTCCCTTGTCTCCTACTGGAAACGTGTTGC
Source organism: Pseudomonas sp. Q11 (assembly GCF_024494355.1). Lineage (GTDB taxonomy): Bacteria > Pseudomonadota > Gammaproteobacteria > Pseudomonadales > Pseudomonadaceae > Aquipseudomonas > Aquipseudomonas hefeiensis. Next base: position 197,788 of record NZ_JAKNQY010000007.1, read on the forward strand.
CACCAGCGGCCCGACCGTCGATGGCCGCGAGATCCTTCCTCAGGAACTGCGCGACATCGCGGAAACGTACAACCCGGCGTTGTACACCGCCGTTATCTGGTGCGAACACGACCGCTGGTTCGGTTCTTTCGGGACGGTGTTCGCTGTCCGTCTGGTTGAAGAAGACGTGAGTCTGGAGCCTGGCCAAGTCGCCCTTGAAGCGCAGCTGAAGCCCAACGACAAGCTGCTGCGCCTGAACGATGCCGGGGAAAAGATCTTCACCAGCATTGAGATTCGCCCGAATTTCCGTGGCCGTGGCAAAGCCTACATGACCGGCATTGCGGTCACTGACGAGCCTGCCAGCGTGGGTACTCAGGAACTCTATTTTTCCAGTCGGACCAGCCGCGACGCCTACTTTGCGTCCTCCGTCGAGCTGGGCTCCTTCCGTGAAAACGAACCCAAGGGCGAGCTGGGCAAGCTCACCACGCTGCTCACTGGCTTGTTCAAGCGTTTCAGCGCTGAAGACAACCCCACCGAAACTACTCCGCAAACCCCAACCGAGAGCAAACCCCCAATGGATGAAGCTACCGCAACGGCTTTGAAAGCCCTGCTGGCGCAGCTGCTGGTCGTCGCTGCCGGCATTCAGGCCGTGATCGAGCCTGCAGCCGAAGAAGCACCAGAACCCGAACAAGCCCCGATCGATGACGTAAGTGCTGCGGTGGACGAGATCGTTGCCACTGCAGAAGAAGAGCGCGAATTCGCACGCAAGGGTGGCGCCTCGAACAAGGCGGTGCTGGCTGCACTGTCGGATCTTTCGAAGCGGTTCTCTGTACTGGAGAACACCACTACGGGCCGTCCGTTGCCGCGCACTACCGGCGCGACCGACAAAACCAAACCGCGAGTGCTCTGACATGGCCAATCTGAGCGCCTACGGCGCGAAAATGTATGCGCAGCTGCAGCTCGACATTGCCGAAACCTATGGCGTTGAGTTGGCCAGCAAGCAGTTCAGCGTAGATCCGACGATCGCCCAGGAACTGAATGACGCGATTACCGCCAAGTCGGATTTCCTGCAGCGCATCAACGTCATTCCGGTGACCGAGATCAAAGGTCAAAAGGTGTTTATCGGTGTTTCAGGCCCAGTCACTGGCCGCACCAACACCAAAACCACCGACCGCGAAGCCAAAGACGTCTCGGCGTTGGATCAGACCACCTACGAACTGTCCTCGACCGAATCCGACGTGGGCCTGCCGTACGCGAAAATCGACGCCTGGGCCAAGTTTCCGGACTTCCATCAGCGCTATTCCGCTGCGGTGCAGAAGCAGATCGCCCTGGATCGCATCATGGTCGGTTTCCATGGTACCCACGCTGCCGTGCAAACCGATATCGACGCTTTCCCGATGTTGCAGGACGTGAACAAGGGTTGGCTGCAGCAGGCGCGTGAACAGATCCCGGCCCAGGTGCTGAAGGAAGGCAAGACCGCCGGCAAGGTACTGCTGGGCGTGGGTGGCGACTACGCCAACCTTGATGCCCTGGTACATGACACCAAGCAGATGGTGGACGAGCGTCTGCGTGATGGCGGCGACCTGATCGCCATTATCGGCACTGACCTGCTGGCAGCCGATAAGGCGAAGCTGTACGCCAAGCAAGGCGACGTGCCGACCGAAAAAGAGCGCATCGAAGAAGCCCAGGTGATCGCCACCTACGGCGGTCTGCCGAGCTTCAGCGTGCCGTTCTTCCCGGTCAACGCCGTGGTAGTCACTAGCTGGGACAACCTGTCGATCTACTTCCAGGATTCGAGCTGGCGCAAGCAAACCGTGGAGAACTCCAAGCGCTCCCGCGTCGAGGATTACAACAGCCGCAATGAGGGCTACGTGATCGAGCAGCTGGAGAAGTTCGCGATGACCGAGAACGTGGAGCTGGTGAAGTGAGCCTGGCCCTTGCGCACAAGCGCCGCATCCAGGCCTTGGGTGGCGCCGCCTTAGCCGCTGCTGCAGCGGCACCGGTGACGTACTCCCCGGCGGAAGCGCTGAGCAGCCCGGCCAATGCCCGCAAACATCTGCTGCTGATGGAAGCGTCCCTGGATCAGGATCTGGAGCGCCTGAGCGCGCTCAAGAACCTGGCCAGCAAACAGTCGCTCAAGCGTGAGGAACTGCTGCCCAAGTACCAGGACTTCATCCAGCGCTACATGGAATCGGGCCTGGTGATGCCGAACCGAGTTCTGGTGCAGGTGATGATCTGGCTGTTCGACACTGAGCAGTTCGAGGACGGACTGGAGTTGGCGGATTTCGCGATCGAGCAGGGGCAGGAAATGCCGGAGCGCTTCAAGCGTCGCGATGTGCAGACGTTCGTCGCGGACGCTGTGATCGAGTGGGCCTACTCCGAATACAACGCCCAGCGCAGCCCCGAGCCTTACCTGTCCGACCTGTTGCCGCGTGTTGACAGTGAATGGGACCTGACGGAGCAGATCCCCAGCAAGTACCACAAGTTGATCGGTATGCGCGCTATGGAGGCCGAGCAATGGGAAACCGCGCTCAAGCACCTGGAGCGCTCCACTGAGCTGTATTCGAAGGCCGGCAACGAGACACGCATCCAGAAATGCCGCAAGGCACTGGCCAAACAAATGACCGCCTCCCAAGGCGCCGAATAACCGACTACCCCCCCAGCGGGGAACTGTGGACGTGTGTCTGCCATTTATGGCCAGCCCCACGAAAAACAGTCTCCCCGCCCTATTTGAGCGGTCAGCATGAGCTTTTCCGGGAAACCCACCACCTTTGTGGAACAGACGATTGAGAACGACGGCTTCTGGCCGGACCTCTCCGTGTCCGAGTTCCAAAAGGGCTATCGCCTGCCGGCGGAATTCCTGGGCGATCTGCTGACCGATGCACTGGCTATCGCCATGGTCGAGGTCAACAAGGATCTGGCCGCCGCAAAAGCCGCGCTGCAAAGCAGTGGCATATCCAACCTGATCTCCGTTGCAGACGTGGAGACTCCCGCAGCTTGGGGCTTTGCGCACAAGGTGATGCTCTACAAGCGCGCCGTGTACTGCCGCGCCAAGGCCAGCGCCCTGCAGCAGTTCGCGACCGTGACCCGCCGCGAAAGCGCCGAGAACACCGGCAAGGAAGCACCGGAGCGTGAGGACACCTTTCTGGCGTTCAGCCAGTCGGCCGTGCGTGCCTTGCAAGGCCGTGGCCGCATCACGGCGGCGCTGCTATGACCAAGCTGCAAAGCCTGACAGCCCACCTACTCGAACGCCGTCTGGTTGAGCCGGAACAGCTCGACAGCTGGACGGAGCAGGTCACGCTTAACCTGGTCTGGAAACCCGACCTGGACGGCATGCACCTGGGCGATATGCGCTACCGCGCCGCGATCATCCTGGAGCGCTTCGCCGACCATCCGGCGCGGCTGATGGCCCTGGTCGGCAGTTGGTTGGAATACCACGACCCGGACCGTGATCGGCACGAACTGCCGGCGCCGCTGTTCGCCGTCGAGCCCTTGGACAATGACCTGTTCGACGTGGAACTCACCCTGGAATTCGTCGAACCGCAATACCTGGCCGAAGACCCGGCCGGCGAGATCCAGGCCTTCGGCAAGACCTGGGCATTCGTTCCTTTTGATCTGTGGATCGCTGAGCGCGGCGAGGTGGCCACCGATGGCCGGGCGTAGCACGTTCGAACTCGACGTACGCGGCCAACTGGGCGTGCGCGAGCAGTTGGCGCTGCTGAGCCTGCCGCCGAAACTGCGCCGCCGGTTGCTCAATCAGGTGACCAAGCGCGTGCGGACGATGAGCCGCAAGCGTGTGCGCGATCAGCAGAACCTGGACGGCTCACCCTTCGCCCCGCGTAAGGGCGACGGCAAGGGCAAAAAGAAGATGGAAGCCGGTCTGGCCAAGCTGATGGTGGTCACCCGGTTGAGCGCCGACGAGGCGGAACTGGGCTGGAAAAACGCCCTGACCCGTTGGGTCGCGACTCAACAGCACAACGGCGTCAGTGAGCGCCGCACCGCCGCGCAGATGCGCCGCTGGAACAAGACCGCCCCGGGCTTGGCTGCCACCGACAAGCAGGCCAAGCGCTTGCGCCGGCTGGGCTTTCGTGTGCGTCAGGCTGGCAAGAAAACGCTGTCCCGGCCGTCTGTGGCATGGATCCAGGAGCATGTGAACTACGCCCAGGCCGGGCTGCTGATTCGCATCCTGGACGACGAACGCAACGAGTCCAGCGGCGCCCAGAGCTGGGAAATCACCCTGCCGAAACGCCAGTTCATCGGCGCCAATACCCAACGCGACACCAGCCTGCTGATTAACCAGGTGTTGCAACAAATCCTAACTTCACCCCGCTAACGAGGCATTGCATGGCACTCGGTCAAGTCACCGTCGACAATCTCAATCTGGGCCAGGGTGCCGTAACAGAGATTGAGCGCTACTTCCTTTTCATCGGCCCGGCCGGCAAGAACGTCGGCCAGTTCATCCCCCTGAACACCGACAGCGACCTGGACACGGCCCTGGGCATTCCGGCAAGCGACCTGAAAACCCAAATCAACGCCGCCCGCCTCAACGGTGGCCAGCGCTGGGCCTGTGTGGCGGCCCCGATCGGCGCCGAAGGCAACTGGTCCGATGCCCTGGAGAAAGCCCAGCAGCAAGGTATCTCGGTGGAAGCGGTGATCATCACCAAACCCGTCACCGCCTCGGTCGAGTTCACGGCCATGCACGATGCCGCTGTTGCCTTGAACAACACCTACGGGCGCCGCGTGTTTGTGATGACCGCCACTGCCGGCATCACCGCCGAGCAGACCTGGGCGCAATACGTCGCGGAGCAGAAAGCCCTGGTGGCCAACGTGGCGGCGCCGCGAGTCCTGGTTGTACCGCAACTGCATGGCAATGACCTCGGCGTTCTGGCCGGACGCCTGGCCAACGCTGCCGTGAGCGTTGCCGACAGCCCGATGCGCGTGGCCACCGGCCCGGTGTTGGGGCTCGGCCCGGTGCCGATCGACGGCGATAAGGTGCCGCTGCCCTCGGCCGTGCGCAGTGAACTGGACCGCGCCCGGTACTCCGTTTCGCAGACCTACCCGGATTACCAGGGCGTGTACTGGGGCGACGGCAACATGCTCGACACCCCTGCTAGTGACTTCCAGGTCGTGGAATACCTGCGCATCACCGACAAGGCCGCTCGCCTGATCCGGCCACTGCTGATTCGCCGAGTAGCCGATCGCCGGTTGAACAGCACGCCCAACAGCATGGCGGTCAACACCAACCAGCTGATGGCCCCTCTGCGCGCTATGGCCAAGTCCACCACATTCAACGGCGAAGTGTTCCCCGGCGACATTGAGCCGCCGAAGGACGGCGACCTGGTGCTGAGCTGGCTGAGCAAAACCAAGGTGGCGGCCTACATCAAGCTCAAACCCCTCAATTGCCCGAAAGACCTCACGGCGAACATCGCCCTGGATCTTTCCACCGACAAAACGGAGTAACGCGCCATGGCAAAGATTGGCGGCAAGAACTTCGACGTGAGCCTGGGCGACCTGTCGCTGCACGTTGAGAACTGCACCCTGGATATCACCGACAACTCGGCCGTGGCACAAACCCGGGGCGTGCCCGATGGCACCGTGGACGGCGACGTGGCCGCCGCCGGCGAGTTCGAACTGGATACCACCAACTTCAATCTGCTGATCGACGCGGCGCGATCGGCGGGCAGTTTCCGCGCCCTGAAGCCCTTTGACGCGGTGTTCTTCGCCAAGGCCGGCGAGGACGAAGAACTGCGCGTGGAGGCGTTCGGCTGCAAGGTGAAGATTTCCAGCCTGTTGGCGATCGATCCGAAGGGCGGCGAGAAGGCCAAGCATAAGGTGCCGTTCGACGTAACCAGTCCGGACTTTATTCACATCAACGGCGTTCCGTACCTCGACGCTGCAGAGATCGAGGGGCTGCGCTGATGGTGGATTGGTTCGACCGCGCCCAGGAACTGGAGCAGCGTCAACGTGACCAGGCGATTCAAGCCCAGCTGCGCCAGCCCCGACCGGCCGGGCCAAGCCTGACCCACTGCCAGGACTGCGACAACGAAATCCCGGTGGCACGCCAGGCCCTGGGCGGAATGACCCGCTGCGTCACCTGCCAGAGCGGCCACGAAAAGAGAAAGCGCACATGACCACTGAAGCCGTTCGCCTCGGATCGATGGAACAGAAAATGGCCGTGATCGAACACCGATTGAGTGAGCTGGAAGACCGCCACGAAACCGTACCGACGCGCGTCACCAAGCTGGAACAAGGCTTTGAACACATGGCCGGACAGCTCTCTGAACTCAACGCTGGCCAGCAGACGCTGACGGTCGCGGTGAATGACATTGCTTCGAAGGTCGGCCGTTTGCTCACCATCCTGACGTTGGTCGGCGCTGCGCTGCAAATGGTCGTGCCGGCAGTGTTGCGGGTGTGGTTTCCATGAGCCTGCGCGGAAAGATCCAGGCCGGCGCCCTGGCGCTGGCCAGCGCCCCATTGGTGATCTTCCTGGGCACCTGGGAAGGCAACGGCCAGAACACTGTCTATGCGGACAAGCTGGCCGGTGGGCTGCCCACCGTCTGCAAGGGCATCACTCGCCATACCAGCCCCTTTCCGGTGGTGGTCGGTGACTACTGGTCGCCCGATCGGTGCGCTGAGGTGGAGCAATTGGTGATCAGCAAGGGGCAACTGCAGTTGGCTGACTGCATCACCAACCAGGAGGTGGGCCAGAACACCTTCGATGCGTTGAGCAGTCACTCACATAACTTCGGCACGCCCAGCACCTGCGCCAGTCGGGCGGTGGGGCTGATCAACACCGGCCGCATCGCCGAAGGGTGCCGGGCGCTGGCCTGGGCGCCGGACGGGAGAACCCCCGTCTGGTCGTTTGTCAGCGACGCCCAGGGCCGCAAGCGGTTCATTCAAGGCCTGCACAACCGCCGCCTGGCCGAGATGGAGCTGTGCCTGAAATGAGCCTTTCTCCGTTGCGCCTGGCGCCGTTCGTTCTGTTGGTCGGCCTGGTGGCCTGGCTGGCCTTTGATTGGGTCCTGGAACAGCGCGACGACGCCCGGCGCGAGCTGGACAGCGCGCAATGGGAAGTGGCCGGCTTGCGTGAAGCGGCCCGCGTCACCGGCGAAATGCTCGCCGAGCGGGACGCGATCGACCAACGAAACACCACGGAACTGACCCATGCACTTACTGAAAACGAACGCCTGCGCCGTGCTGTTGACACTAGCGGTCAGCGGTTGCGCGTCAACGCCACCTGTCCCGCCTCAGGATCTGTGCCCACCGCCGCCGGCACCACCGGCCTGGCTGATGCAGGAGGCGCCGAACTCGCTGCAGACGCTCGACCGGATTATTTCACCCTCCGAGATCAGCTTGCCCTCAGCCGGCAAATGATTCTCGGTCTGCAGCAATACGCCCTTGGTGTGTGCCGGCGATCGCCGGTGTACCAGGGAAACTCTTTACCCAACCTTCAAAAGTGAGCGACCCCATGAGCCAACAAAACACCGAAATCACCCTGGAAATCGGCGACCAGGAATTCACTTTCAACCTGACCCCGGCTGATGTGACCAAGTACTTCAACGCCCTGACCCAAACCAACAAAGTCGCCCCGGGCAACAACCTGTTGATGACCACCGTACTGCAGGAACAAAAGGCCGTCCTGAAACCCTTGCTGGCCAACCCGGTGATGGTGATGCAGCTCGCCGGCGCGCTCCTCGAGGAGTACGCCCCCAACGTTGAGGTGATCGTAAAAAAGCGCTCGAGCACGCTGAGCGCCTAAGCGAAAACGGCCTGGGTCAGCTGATGGCCCTGACGAACCGCTGGCTACCTGGAGCCGAACCCACGCCCGAGGTGATGGGAACGGCCAAGTGGCTGGAGGACGAACACTGGAGACGCATGGAATTTGCCGTGGCTAACGGCATTGCCCTTGCGCTGAACGGGTAACGACATTGGCAGACCGTAGCGCCAGCCTGGCTTTCATCCTGAGCCTGCAAGACAAAGTCACCGCGCCCCTGGGCAAGGTAAAGATGGGCTTTTCCGAGCTGGCCGACCAGAGCGAAAAGCACATCAAGACCATCGGCCTGGGCTTGGGTGGGCTGACGGCTGGCGTGGTCGGGATCCGCGAGTCCATGGAGCCGGCCCTGGAGGTCAACCGCGCCCTGGGCGATGTCCGATCGTTGGGCGTGGCCGAAGATGCGTTGTCATCGCTCAATGCCAAGTCCCTGGAGTTCGCGGTGAACTACGGCGAGAACGCCCAGGAATTCGTGGCCTCGGCGTACCTGATCGAGGGCGCCATCAAGGGCTTGGCCGGTAACCAACTGGCCGTTTTCACCAACACCAGCAACCTGTTGGCCAAGGCCACCAAAACCGACGCCGAAACCATGGGCGAATACGTCGGCACCCTCTACAACCTGCAGAAGTCCCAAGCCGATGCCATGGGTAAGGGCGAATGGGTCGAAAGGCTCGGTGGTCAGACGGCGTTGGCGGTACAGCTGTTTCGCACCAGTGGCGCGGCGATGAAGGATGCTTTCAAGGAAGCCGGGGCAATCGCTACGACGGCAGGTGTCGATCTGGCCGAACAGATGGCGGTCATTGGCACCCTCAGCAGCACAATGGAAGGTGGCGATGCCGGCGGACGCTACAAGGCATTCTTCGAAAACATCGGTGCCGCCTCGGACAAACTGGGCATCAAGTTCACCGACCAGCAGGGCAAGATCCTGCCCATGATGACCATCCTGGACAAGCTCCAGGGCAAGTTCGGCGACCTAACCAGCGCCTCGGCCGGGGCCAAGCTGCTGGAGGCCTTCGGCGGCGAAGGCGCCCAGGTGATCGGCGCACTGGCCAAGGACACCAGCCGGTTGCGCAACGGCATCGAGCAGTTGGGCAAGGTGCGCGGCCTGGAGAACGCTGAGAGCATGGCCAGGGCCATGGTCGACCCGTGGCAACAGTGGGCGTCTCTGGTCGAAGTCATGCGGGTGGTGTTCGGCCAAGTGCTCATCCCGGTTCTCACGCCGTTCATGAACCGCATGATCGAGATCGGCAAGACCCTGGTGCGCTGGTCGCAGCTGTTCCCCAACATCACCCGAGTGATCGGCATCACAGCGCTGACCATCATGGGCATCGTGGCGGCCATGTCATTGCTCACCGTGGTGGTGGGCGTATCCAGGATGACCTGGATGGGTCTGGTGTCGGTCTGGAAGGTCGTCCAGTTGCTGAACCTGCGCACCGTCGCCGGCTTCGTCCTGCAGAAGCTGGCGATCCTGGCCTACATGACTGTGATCTATGCCTTGAGCGCCGGCCTGGCCTTGGTGCGCGGCGCCATGCTGCTTTGGCAGGGCGCCATCTGGCTGGTCAATGCGGCGCTGCTGGCCAACCCGGTGGTATGGATTGTGGCCGCCATAGTTGCCCTGGTCGCGATCGTGGTGGCAGCCGTCTACTACTGGGACGAATGGACCACGGCCCTGATGAACACGGCCGCGTTTCAATTCGTTGCCGAGCAGTTCCAGAAGCTTTCCGACTGGTTCGATTCCATGGGCGGCTGGTCAGGCATGGCCCGGGCCGCCTGGGACAGCATTGTCAGCATCTTCACCCAGGCCGTGAACGGCGTGATCGAGCTGCTGAACAGTATCCCGGGCGTGAACATTGAAGCGCGCTTCGGGGGCATGCCTGAGGTGCCTGGCGTCGATGCAGCGACCAACGCCGCTGACACTGCCAACGCCGCGCAGAAAGCCCAGCAGACCATCAACGCAGCTATCCCCAGCCTTTCGCCGACACGTCCTGCAGCGGTGCCGCCTGGTGGCCTGCTGACCAGCATTCAGAACAACAGCAGCAGCCAGAACAAGGGCACGCATGTGGAGAACGTGAATATCCACACCGGCAAGACAATGACGCCGCTGGAAATGGAAAACATGGTGGCCATGGCGGTGGGCGGATGAGCGAGTACGTGGATCTGTTGATTGTGGACAACGACTTGGCCCTGGATCCGTCGCGCCAGCCGCAACTGATCGATGACCGCGCCTGCATCGCCCAGGACATCGCCCACATGATCCGCGACAGCGGGCTCCTGGTCGTCCTGGTCGCCGAGCGTGATCGGTTGCGTCAACGCGACTGCATCCAGCAGCTGGAGCTGTTGGTGGAGGACGACGAACGCTTGGTGCCGGGCACGGCACGCATTACCCAGCAGGAGCCTGGCGTCTACCTGGTCACGGCTAAAACCCTGAAATTCGGATCGATAGAGGTAAGTCTGTGAGCGTCGATTTTAAAAAGGTGATCGCCGAGACGGGCATCCCCACCACGGAGGCGGGCCTGAAAGCTGCCTGGGAAAAGGAAGTGGAAGCCCAAGGCGCCAAGGTGGCCAACACCAGCAGCTATTCGCCTTTCTGGCGGGTGATGACCGCCCTGGTCACCAAGCCAGTGCTGTGGCTGCTTGACTTCCTGTGCCTGACGGTGCTGCCGAACTTCTTTGTCAAAACAGCAGAAGACGCCTGGCTGGACACGCTGGCTTGGGCAGTCAATGTCGAGCGCAAAGGGGCAACCAAGGCCAAAGGCAAAGTGCTCTTCACGCGGACCACACCTGACGGCGTGATGGAGCTGGAAAAAGGCATTGTGGTGCAGTCGGCCGCTATCAACGGCAACGTTTACCAGCTCATTACCACCGCCGCCGCGACCTTCCAGCAGGGGCAACTCCAACTTGAAGTGCCGGTGGAGGCGCTCGAATCTGGCAGCGGTTTTAACCTTGCACCTGGTTACTACGCCATCTTGCCGGTCCCGGTACCGGGCATTGTCCAGGTGGTCAACAGCGACGGCTGGCTGGAATCACCTGGTGCAGATCCGGAGCCCAACGACCAATTGCGCCTGCGCGTACGCAACCAGTTCTCGGCGGTGAACCAGTGGCACACCGATGCCGTTTATCGCGCCATGATTTCCGCTTTCCCAGGCGTACGGCCGGATGGCGTCTACTTCGAACACGGCGCACCACGCGGACCAGGTAGCGCAAACGCCTATGTCCTGTTCGATGCCGGCGTACCGGCCAGCACTTACCTGGACCAGATCAATGCGCACATCCGCGACCAGGGCAATCACGGCCATGGCGACGATCTGTTGGCCATGGTCATGCCTGAACAGCTGGTCAGTTTCCAGGTAAACGTCTGGCCCTTTGCCAACCAGACGCCGGCGCAGATCGCTGACCTCACGCACGAAATCGAATTGTTTTTGCGAGCCGCATTCCGCGAAAGCACGCCTCGGGACTATCAGCCCACGCTCACTTATCCCCAATCGCGATTCAGTGTCAGTCGTCTAGCGCAGGAGCTGCACGAGCAGTTCCCGGGGATTGAGTCCGTCAAGTTTGTTCCCATGGGGGATATCGTCAGCGGGCTGTCGATCCCCCGGCTGCAGAGCCTGAAAGTGGTGATCCTTTGATCAAGCTCAAACTGCCGTTCTGGCTCGAAGGCACCGAGCTTTCCAAGCTCACCCTGGCCGCCCAGGCCTGGTGGGAAACGGTCACCAGTTGGCTGCGCTGGCCGTATTCGCAGATTGATCCTGACACCTGCCACATGAGCATCCTCGACCTGTGGGCCTGGCAGCGCGACGTCACGCGTTTTCAAGGCGAGCCCGAGGCCTTGTTTCGCCTGCGAGTGAAATACGCCTTTATCAACTCCGTGGACGCCGGGAGTACGGCGGGCATGAAGCGCATTTTTGAGCGCCTGGGCGTGGGCTACGTCGAGATCGAGGAGCGCCAACCCGACCGGGACTGGGACGTTATCCAGCTCAAGTTCAGCAACACCCAGCTGTCACTCAACCCCGAGTTGCTGCGCGTGTTGATCCAGCAGTACGGCCGGACGTGCCGACGCTACGACTTCGTGACCATTACCCCCATCGCGCTGCAAGTCGCGGTGGTGGACTTCAACGATGACCAGCAAACGCTGGTTGCCAGCCTTTAGGACCGTACCGTGAGCGCCAATATCACCCTGGCCGGCGAAAGCCAAATAGCCCTGAAGCAAAGCCAAAGAAAGCCGCTGATTATCAGCAAATTCATCTTCGCCAATGTGCCCGGGCTTGACCCCGCCGCGCCGATTGATCGCGCTGCTGGCAAGCCGCCGGCGGCGCAGATCGTTCATGTGTACAACATTCCCGCGCAGAACGCCGGCTACGTGAACCCGAACCAGGTCGTGTACAGCGCCCAGCTGGGATCGGACATCGGTGACTGGAATTTCAACTGGATTGGCCTGGAGGATGAGGACGGAGAGCTGTGTGCTGTGTCCACCGTGCCGATGCAGCAGAAACGCAAAAACGTGCCGCCGCTTCAGATCGGTAACAACGTCACCCGAAATTTTCTGCTGGCCTTCGACGGTGCCATGGCGTTAACCGGCATCACCATCGACGCCAGCACCTGGCAGCATGACTTTACAGTGCGCCTGGCGGGAATCGATGAGCGCGAGCGCTTGAACAATCGCGAGCTGTACGGCCGCGCCTGTTTTTTTGGCAGCTCGCTGGCCTTCACAAGGATTGTGGGCGAATACCAAGTGAATCCAGGAATCGCCTATATCGAAGGTATTCGCGTGGTCCTGGGTGAAGCGTTGCCGATCAGCGGCATCATCCCGTCGGGAAAAATCTGGTTGGACGTGTCTCTGGAACGTCAACTCAACGACCGGGTGACCAGATGGAAGTTGGTCTACGGCGATCAGTCGGACTACACCGACGCCGCTGGCGCACGGCATTACTGCGTGCAGATCGCCAACTTTATCTCATCAACCAACATCGTCGACCTGAGAACGGTGGAGCCCATCCCCGGCCCGTTGATTCAATATCTGGCTGCGCGTAGTGGCGACTATGTTGGGCTGCGTGCTCGAGCCACTACGAAGGCAGATGTAGGGCTGGGTAACTTACCCAATTCCAAGAGTGACGACCCTACGACCAACAGCAGCGAAATCCTGGCAACTACCGCTGCACTGAATAAAGTGCAAAAGCAGATCAGCGATCCAATGACCGGCATGGTTTCCGCATTCGCGATGAAAGCACCACCCATGGGCTGGCTGAGTTGTAACGGTGCGGTGATTTCACGCACTACCTTCGCCAACCTCTTTGCCCGCATTGGTACGACGTACGGTGCCGGTGATGGAGCAACTACCTTCACGTTGCCTGATATGCGTGGCCTGTTTCCCCGCGGTTGGGATGATGGTCGTGGTCTGAACCCGAACCGTGTTTTTGGTTCGTTTGAAGACATGATGCTGCAATCGCACACGCACACGGCTTCCGCTGCTGCAGTTGGTAACCACGTTCATACAGCATCGACGAATGCACAGGGTCAGCACGTTCATAGCGCCTCGACCGACTCTCAAGGCGCTCATGCTCACAACGTACCAGGCTCCATTCACTCGAGTGGCGGTACTCCATCGCTGGACGGCAACCCCATCGGTGCAACGTTTAACGTTCCGACTTCGGTTGCGGGGGCTCACGCGCATAACGTCTCCATAGGCGCTGCTGGCAGCCACTCGCATAGTGTCAGCATTGGCGCCAGCGGCAGCCACACACACGCCCTGACGATCGCTGCTGTTGGTGGCGCAGAAACCCGCCCCAAAAACATGGCGCTCCTTTTCTGCATTAAGTATTGAGATCAATCATGACCAACAAACTTGTCTATCAGACTGATCATCTAGGTATGTTCGTAGGTGTAGCAGAGGCTCGTGAATCTCCACTGGAGCCAGGTGTATTCCTAATTCCTGGCGGCTGCGTGGAAACCCCGCCGCCGGAAACTCCCGAAAATACAGTTGCCTGGTGGAATGGCCAGGCCTGGAAATTTGTGGACTACTTCGGCGGTGTTGTTGTTTACAACATCGACACCTGCGAGCCGCGAACCCTCGAAGGGTTTGAGCCGCTTCCAGCATGTTTTACTTTGAAAAAACCGGGACCCAACCAGGTCTGGAAAGATGGCGAATGGGTCGATGATATCGACGCCGTGCTGGCCATACTGCAGGAGCAAACGCTGCAGGCGATCAGCGCCGGATGCAGCATCCACATTGCCGGCGGTTTCAGCTCCAACGCCTTGGGCGAGGTGTACCGCTACAGCAGCGCCATCGATGACCAGGTGAACCTGAATGCCCAGGTGCTGCTGGGCATAGATGATGTTTACCCCTGTTACGACGTGGACCAGGTGAAGGCGTTCAGGCCGCACACCATCGCCCAATTGCAGAAAGTCAGCCATGACCTGGTGCGTTTCAGACAGGCCGCGTTGCAGCACGCCGAAACCTTGCGCCAGGCCGTTGCCCAGGCCGTGGCAGAGAGGGACCTGAAAGCATTGAAACTCATCACCTGGACACCGCCGGCATGACCTGGACACCGGTGACGATGCGCTGGCCGGAGCAGGCCACGCAGTGGATGGGCGGTCTGGCCACCGCGAAGGACCTGGCCGGCGGCGAGTTGGCCAGTACCGCCCAGCGTCTGGCCGGGCTGAAGGGCCTGGCCACCACCAGCCCAGGGCCGGTCGGCGGCGCGGCGCAAGGGGCCATTGCGGCCGGTCGCGCTGCGCTCACCGAACAACTGGGCCAGGCGCCGGCGTGCCTGGTGGTGACTCCATTTCAGAGCGGCATTGGCCAAGGCAAGGGTTACCAGCGCTTCCTGTCGGCGCCGAACGTCCTGGAGCACCTGGGCAAGAAACTGGAAGACGTCACCGACGACGGTCGCCCGGCCGGTTCGCTGTACGCACTGTCGATCCTGTTCCTGGGCACACGCTTGGAGCAGCTGGCCAGCGGCTTGTCCCGGTTCAATGCCTTGTTGCCGATCCCCGACCTGGTGCGCACCGAGCGCCGTGCGCAACACCTGGTGAAGCTGGAGAGCGAGAAATGGGAGATCCCCAACCCTGGCCCGCTGCCGCGCTGGCAGGCGATGCCCCTGGAGCGTTGTACGGTGGTCAAGGCCGCCAAGCAGTCCATGGCGGGCCAATTGGCCGTCCTGGAGGGCTATGCCGCCGACAGCTCGCCGTTGAGCGATCTGGCCGCGCTCGCCGCCCGCAAAGGCGCCCAGCAACAGGGGCGCGATCAGCAGTTGAGCGACCTCAAGAATCTGCTGGCCGGGGGAAACCCGGACATCAGCATTCGGGCGCGATTGATCGGCCCAGGCAATAGCAGCGAACTTCGCCGCCAATTGCTCGCCGGCGATGCACCTGGACATGAATGGGTACAGTGCGCCGGCCTGCTGCTGGTGGGCAACAAAGCAGGGTTGAGTTTTGTACAGGAGCTGGTGGGCCTATGACGCTGTTGCTCGACGGGCAAAAAATCCAGGGGAAAAACCTCAAGGTCACGGCCAACCTGCGTATCGAAAGCGGCGACATGTCGGGCCAGACCAGTAACACCGACAAGGCGCATAAGGGGTTCAAACCCAAGACGTTGACCGTTTCGCTGATGATCCCGTTTGTCGATCGGGTGCAACTGACCGATCTGATGCGCCTCGCCGAAGCCACGGCCGGCGGTGGCCAGCTACACCTGTACCGGATCGTTAACGACACCGCCGAGGCCTTCGGCGTGCGCCAGGTGGAGTTTTCCGAGGGCGTCAGCGCCCGGGAGGCAGACAGCCTTAAGGCCTGGTTGGTCCAATTCACGCTGAGCGAGCGCGAATCCAATCCGGAGAAGGTCGAAAGCCGGCGAGTCAGTAACAAGGTGGACGCCCAGGGCGCACCCGGTAACGCGGTAGGCGACGGCGGTGGTGCAACGGGTGACAACCCTGCGCTGAGTGGCTTTGAAAAGGTTCTGGGCCGTGTGGACAAGTGGCTGGGCGGGAGTGAGCAGAATTGAAGCTGCACAAGGTGCTGGCCATCAACGGCGCGCCGATCGCCCTGGTCAAGGAGGACGTCCGGCTGGACACCTTCAGTCCGGGCCGGGCGAACTTCACGGTGCAATCCATCACCCCGCTCAAAGGCCTGGTGACGCTGGATATCGGCTACAACCAAAGCACGCTGCAGCGTCACTTCATCGGCTACATCGAGCGTTGCACCGCCGCCAACGCGGTGGAGCAGATGTTGTTCTGCCGCGAGCTGACCGCCGTGCTGGCCAACCCGCTGCCGATGAACCTGCGTCACGTCGATCTGCGCGCGGTGTTGGCTGAGATCAGCGAGCAGACCGGTCTGCGCTTTCGGGTGCCTGACCGGCCATACGCCGGCATCAAGACACCGTATTTCTACAGCCTGGCCGCCGGTTACCAGGCGATGGACAGCCTGGCTCGGGTGTTCGGGATCCCCGACTACACCTGGCACCAACAGGGCAACGGTGAAGTGTTCGTGGGGAGCTGGGCCGACAGTTTTTTCGGCATCCGGGCACCGCTACAAATCCCAACGGAGCTGTTCGACGGCTACCAGGGCAACCAAAGCGCGATGGTCGCGGCCCTTCCCGGGTTACGACCAGGTGCAACGATCAACACCGGCGAGCGCGTCACCAGTGTGGCGCTCGCCAATGACCAGATGGCCATCCGATGGAAGACGCAATCCGCCGCAGCGTAGAGCGGCAGTTCCCTGAACTCACCGGCGGCTACCACTTGCCGCGCTTTGCCCGGGTTATCGCCGTGGCCGACGCGCCGGCCGGCGCCGGGATCTGCGACGACTTCCGACCACGCTATGCCGTGGATATTGAAGTCCTGGGCCCAGATGGGGAGCCTGATCCACTGTTGCCTCAGCTCACCGGCGTTCCGTTGCCGCTGCCCACCGGTGGCGAGGAAATGGGGATCTATGCGTTTCCGGAGGAAGGCACCCAGGTGGTGGTGTGCTTCGCCTACGGCCTGCCGAACAAGCCCTACATTCAAACGATCCTTCCGCATGGCCTGAGCATGCCCAAGGTGCCGAAAGGCGATCAGGTCTGGCAGCACAGCGAGGCGGTCCAGCAGCGTGTGGATGCGGATGGCAACTGGTTGCGCCAGACGGATGGCAAGATCCAGGACAAGGCGATCGAGCGGGAAGTCGAAGCCCTGGATAACCGCGAGCGGTTCCAGAGGCACACCAGGATCGTGGACGACCATTCAAGCGAGTCCGTGGGAGGGGTTAAAACGATCGAGGCGCTGGGTGCGCTCAAGCTGCTGTCGGGTGGATCCGCGAGCCTGGCGACTGTGGATGATCTGCACCAAGCCACCGGGCGGGATCTGAACCTTGTTGTGGGACGGAAGCTCAACGCGACGGTGGGCGGAGATATGCAGGAGCACATTAAGGGGGTGCGCCAGAGTTTGGCCGGGGTCAGCCAAAGTCTTAAAGCACCCAAGACGTGGCTAGGTTCAGAAGAGGTGAATGTGTTGCAGGTGCTATGCGATCTCCTCGACCTGGTTAAAGAAATAAACACACAGTTGGCAACGCACACGCATTCGCCTGGACCGACGCCAAGTACGGCAGACGCTTCGGTTTTTATGGAAAAAGCGGTGGTTGCAACTCGCTTAAGTGCTCTGGTGAAAAGCATTAAGACATAACCTGACACTCCACTAACCGGAATCAATAAATAAAATTTCAAATCTTTAAGCTTTCAAAAAAAACGGGAGAAAAGTTTATCACCGGAAGCTCAGACTCATAGCCTTCTATTAGGCTTGTAATCTCCCCCTTCAAGGATTCCTTGTTAAAGCTGTCAATAAGAAACATTGTCTTATAGAACGACCTTCTAACCCTCGGCGTTATACTGTATTGCCCATCATCCTCTAGCTCCACATTCCCCAAGAAAAGAATAAGTTCTATAAATACATATTTTCCAAGCTGAAACGAAAAAATGTAAAAAGATTCTATCTCGGTTCCTAGGGCGATGTCGTCAATGGTAGGAAATTTCAGTGTAAATATTTCGGGGTCACCTTCAATCAACTTTATTATAAAGTTTGGCTTGGTGTTAATCCTTTCAAGCTCGTGGTCACTAAAGTTCAAAGGAGTGTCAACCTCAAAATATCGCTTAATTTTAACTATGCCCTCCAGTGTCCCTATTTTTTTAGACTGATCAGGGAAGCCATCTCCAGATTTAAGATAGGCTGTCGATGATAAGTCTTGAAAATCAAAAACAATTTCGACATTTTTCGGATTCGAAAACATATGCATAAGCTTGAACATTCTAAGCGCTTCTTCAACTTCGAACCGTTCAAGCAAATCAACATTCATGGAAAGGTTAAATGTTTTTCCTTGGTTAAGGATATTAAATTCGAATAACTTAGCATCCATTCTTATTTTTTGGTAAGGTTTTGGGATCCACGCATTGAAGGGGCTGGTATAGAGATCCACTGGGAATTTTAGAGTGCGTCCGGTCGATTTATCTCTAAAAGTTAGAAAGCCGTGATCACTCGGAATTACGTCCGGCATAGTCAGTAAAGCTGTATCATCGGTTAGTTTGTGCCTATCGGACAAAACACCAAATCGAAGGGATGCCCCATGGACGTTTACTACCTGGACCGCACCTCTCTTTCCCAGCGAAATATCAATCAGTTTATGAAGTTTGTCATCGCCTGTGAACGAAAATTGTATTCGATGAGCCCCCTCTTCAAAGCCTACTAACTTTAAATGTTCACGCTTGCGGTCAAGGTAATCAAAATGTGAAGCGCCAATATGGTTCATTATCAACTGCTTTAAAACTAAGGCTGCGAGAGGAACAATGGGCTCGTGAAAACTAAGGCGCATCTTCTTCTTATTGAGCTTTACGTTAGGATCTTTAACGTACTCATCTGAAACTCGCCTAAGGGTTTTTTCTATTAGGTCATTGTCGAAGTGACGCAAGTACCCTCTGACAGGAATATCTCCGCTATCGAATTCGAGCAATACATAAAAGCAGGGCAGGGAACTAGTAGCCATTTTCTTAAGGTTTGACAACTCCACGTCGACGAATTTTTTATTGCCGTCAGTGGATTTTACCTGGATTTTTGTTTCGATCAGACCTTCATGCATAGACATTCGATCGAACTTACTTGGAACATTATCGATTTCTACAAACAAATCCCAGCCATTGATATCGGTTTCAGATTTGTTTGCCGCCATGCCCGCCGCCGTCGCGCATAGCGTACCGAAGAATTTCTCCCCAGCCGTTCCCAAATCCCTCATGTCGTGCTCCTTTTCTAGCGTAGAGGCAAGATGCCATGTCCAGACCTACAAGACAAATCCTCGAAAAAAATGATGAGGAAAGCACTTATCCCCCTCCCGCCGACGGGCTTTGCGTCCCTTGTTTTTGCAAACACCGGTGATGACGTAAACGATGCCCCCGCCAAGGCCCTTTATGGGGTCTGTGCCGCGTTTGGCAATTGCACGGTGTGCAAGGTTTTGCAAAAAAGTGAGCGCAATATTGGAGGTCTCGGGGCGAAGGGGGATTGGTGGCTGTTTCCAGAGGGCTACGGTTTACAGAGAGAGGACCGATAAAAACAGACGTTTTGCTGATTTTCATTTTCTGAATGGCTCGCACTAGGTCCCCTATCGACGTCAACCAGGAACAAGATCGATATACCTTAAAGCCCCAGGCCGACTGACTTCTCGGTCACACAGCCAATTGCACTAATTGACCAACACTGAGCCATATTTTGAGCTGCGATTGGGGGGCTTAAAAATATCGGATGGGGAGAAGTTCAGGCTTTTTTTCAGGATCAACACTGCGACAGTGTAATTTTGGTAAGCGAGGACAAGGAATGGCTCGGATCCTATATAGAACACGGGGGGCGTTGATAGGGAAGGGAATGCTGACCGTAGCTTCCGTACGACTTGTGCAAGTGTTACAAAAACTATAACCAGTTCCGCCTGACGCCACCTAAACATCGCTGGAGGTCTTGAAAATAGTGGAGCGGCTGAAGGGGGTCGAACCCTCGTTATCAGCTTGTTAAGATGGCCCGCAGGGCAACCGTCAATGGTTGAAGAGTGCCCGACCATTGGTCGTAGTCGGGCTAAGAACGTAAATTTGATACTTATGCAGGTGTAGAACGATTTTGATTGCTCATCGGTAGATTTAGAGCAAAGGTACGAAGGCACTGCGGTATGGGAGAAAGAAGAGCTAAAGTTCTAATGATTTCACCCTTGGGGTTAAACTTCATGCCGGCTTTAATATTAAAATGCTTAGGAGTTGCTGAACAACGATCATCCTTCAACTTATGGAGTAGCTCGGTATAAACGCCAAGTACGAACTTTCCGCGCCAATCCTGTAAAGGCGATAGCGCCTCGAATTCTGTGATTGATTCTGGTATTGCACTTGCGTCGATTTCGTCTGGCCATCCGATTAGGGTTAAATGGTTAGCGCCAGTAGCGGTGATTCTATTTATATCTATATTTATATATTTGGTTATTTGATTGGTTATGCCTTGGAGTCTGATGTTTTGTTTTCTGGCGAAGAAGATTGCCCTATTGCTATCTCTCATCAGGTCTGTAAATTCGTATAAGCGCGCCAAAAACTTTTCTGTGACTGTTTCAATTGTGCTTTCTTCACCTGTTTTGTGGCAGAGGTATTCTTGCGCTAAGAGTGGGTGAAGAATAGAGTTTGAGCATAAGTTGTTTTCAATGGAGTATCCAGTTGTACAGTACGTGTTTTCTGATGGCTGAAATTGTTTAAAGCCGTCGAAATCCTTGTCAATAAAATAAGCAACTTTTTTATCGGAAGGAGTTTCGCGTTTGAACAGAAGTTCTCTAAGTCCTAGGACTTGATCTTTTCCGTTCACAACGAGCGCGCGATAGTCAACTTCGTCGATTAATTTTCGAAAAACTGTATCATAATATGGATAGTCTTCGTGCCCTTCGAAAACACAAACAAGGCAATTAGGTGCTTTGCTTCTAAGGACGGTGTAGTCATGTAGGGCTACATGCGGTCTGTGTTTTGCGAGTCTGAGCTTATCTACGATGTTTGTCATTATTGTGGTTGCTCGTACTTTACAGTTAGCGATTCCGCATACCCATCTAAGTCATTGTCAAATATGAATGGAGAGTGGGTTATCGCTACCAATTGATGACAAGAAGGTGACTCAAGTATGTCGATTAGAAATCTTCTTTGCCATGACATGGCTAGTGATAATTCAGGCTCATCTATGAGTATAAGATATTTCTTATTTTGCTGAAGGTAGAGCTTGGCAAATATAGCAACAATCTGCTTCTCGCCGGACGATAAGTTGTTTAGTAAAAGTGTGTTATCGTTGAAGTTGTTTTTTACGGAAACTTCTAACGCGAATTTGTCAAATACGAACTGCTTTTCAGGAATGCCGTTTGAGTCTACAGCTGATGCATACCAATAACTGTTGATGACGTTAGTGAATCCTTCGATTAATTGTTCTTGTGCTTGAGTAGTCGCATAAATAGATATGATCTGATGGATGTGCGCGCGCAATCCGTCGTAAGCAGTTTCATTAATCTGTCCGGAGTAAATCAAATCATAAATTTTTGCCTCTGTTTCTCTACCTGCATGTCCAAGCCTAGCTAAAACCAAGTTAAGCTTTGAGCTGAACTCATCAGTAATGTCGAAGATATACTCGGGGCTTCTAGATGCAGGGGAGAGTAGTGTTTCTAAAGATTGAGCGCTTATTCTTGAGTAGGAGTTTAGCGTTACAGATTTTATTCTTTCTTTAAAGGCTTCAAGTCGGGATTCTACGTCTGCCATTCCGAACCATATCAATTGGTCGTTATCATCCTCATCATCTGTTTCGTAACCGAATTCAGTCCTTCTATTCTTTTTGCTTTGGGCAAATTCTGACATTTCTGTTTCGATTCGCCGAAAGGTTGGAAGATACAATATTTGCAGTTCCCCGAGCGCCTTTGTGATTTTCTGAACTAGAACGCGGCACACGTTGTTTGGGTAGTATTGATCTATAGCCTCTAAGTATAGATTGGAAAGCTCTTCTCTATTGAGTGGGCAGTTGAAATAAATAGTTCGGAACTCATTAGAAAACGAAAAAGATTCAATTCCGTTCGTTTGAATGAATGCAATATTTCTTCTCAGCTTTCGATCTGAGACACCGTATTTTTTTAACGCCAAAATCGCTTCGGAGGGTTTTGCCGTGTAGTTTTTTGGGAGAATATCTTTTCTGTTAAAGATTAGCTCTTTTGAGTCTCTTAGTTTTAATCTAAGATATATGAAGTCGATGGTTGCGAGTTTGGAAATGTCCAGGGTTAAAACTGCATGTAGTGCACTCAGAAGAGTGGTTTTGCCTGTTCCGTTTTCGGCAGCAACTATTTTTATGCAGGATCTATTATCGAGTCTGAGCGTCTTGTATCCATTTACACCATAGAGCTCGAACCATTCAATGAACGGAGGTGTTTTTGATATTTCTGATATTTTTGGCAAGTTGCTCTCCTTTGCGTTATTTAGAAAGCTCATTAGATCGCATTTTAATGCGACTTACCCGAGCTAAACTACACTAGTAAGTTGATGGTGCTTATGCTGCTGTTTTCGGATTTATTTGCGACTCAATACGTTTACTTCATACAGCACATCATAGCAGTTCGCCAGCTAGGTGTTCTATGGGATGTGGAAGGGTTTCGATGGTAAAAATTGGTATGTATTGTCAATTTTAGATTTTAAGCTACTGAAAAATAAAGATTATATTTCTGTCCATCCAGTCAATCAGTGCCAGCAATCGATCGAAAGAGGAACGGGGCGGGCAGATCAATCGTCGGGCACAGCTCGGATGTGGTGAGGTGTCGGAGAATCACCGCATTTCCTGTGCCTAGCGCGTCGACGCCATTGCGGGTAAACAGCAACTAACGCTCGGAGCGCTGTCATTGAGCCGTGCAGTCTGAAAGAGAACAGGTGAATTCGGCATTGCCGATAGCCGAGGACCGTCACTGCGCAAATGCAAAGAAGGCAGAGCGGACACCAACGTTAGCTCTGCTGTCCAGTCGACCAACTGCCGCCATTGACGTTGAAAAAGCGGATCAAGCTAGTCCTTTTCTAGACCTCTTAATCGTGCCAGCCCCTGGTTAATAAACCCCGCGTTCTCCCCAATTCGCTCAAGTGCCACGCGGGCGTTCTCTCCCACGGCCTCGTATCCCTGCTGCTCAACTAACAGCACCAACTCCATCAAAGCGGCTTCAAGCCCCAACTGGTTTTCGTAGATTTTTTCGAGGACGACGGTGAGGGAATATTGGCTAGCCATGCATTCGACTCCGTTTGGAAAGCAGCAAGCATAGCAGGGCACTTGGGGGGCTGATTTCAGTTCAAGGCTGGGAAAAAGGTAATTTTGGTAAGGAGATGCGAAAAAATGGCTGCAGCCCTTATAGGACGTGGCTTCAACGTATTACCTTTGAAGGTAATATTAGGTAAGGGTAGAGGTAATATTTTACTAAGTGTTTGATTTTAAAGGTTTTTATTTGTGCGTGAACTTACTACGACTAAGGGTAATTTTCTAACTCCTCTATTACCCTTTTATTACCTTTGAGTAATTCGTATAACCTATTGATTCTATTGAGTTTTATCGCCGATAGAAAAGGAAATTACCAATATTACCTTTTTCCCAGGGGTCAACCTGAAAACGGGGCGAAGCGAAGACGGGAGGTTTGCTGGCCTTTCATGCACGCGGTTTTAGCTCTCACAAAGGCTCGCCTTTGCCGACGATAGACGGTGCCAGGATTGGAGCCGAGCACCGCTGCTTAAAAATTGCTAACGCAGTCGGCAGAAAGGATGGGAGGAGGAGGGAGGAAAACAGAACTGGTACGCAACTGGTACACGGGCTGGCGGCGAGGTGTTAGTCCCTTTATTTGCGGGAGGTAAAAGAAGTGTCAGTCCGATCCATCATCGGGGCGACAGAGAAGCGGTGGGAGAGCGGGGCAGTTTGTAGGGGCATTGGGAATCTGATTCATCGGGGCGAATGGACGCAGTTTATCAGGGATGCTTGTCGGGTACTTGGCGGGCTCTCACGCCTAGCCACTCAATCTTTGATGCCAACCAGGCAGGGCGCGTGCTCGGTCAGCGTTTCAACGCGCACCTTGTGTTGACGATTTAATGTGGCTACGATAATTGCATGCAGATTACTTATGACCCAGCCAAAGACGCTCGCAACGTCGAAGAACGTGGACTTCCGTTTGCCCTCGTGCGGGACTTTGAATGGTCTACAGCATTGATCCTGGAAGATGATCGATTCGACTACAGCGAGTGTCGTTATCGGGCGATGGGGTACGTAGGGAATCGGCTGCACGTCGTAGTGTTTACCCCACGGGGTGACGCGGTCCACGTCATCAGCTTTCGTAAAGCCAACAAACGGGAGGTCAAAAATTATGACCAAGAAACCCAGTCCTGAGAGGGTCGATACGGCAAACCCCGAATGGTCGACCGAAGACTTTGCCAAGGCTAAACCAGCCAGCGAGGTGCTTGGTGGGTTGTTTGGCAAAGCTCAGGCAAAGGAAATGCTCAAGCCAAAGCGTGGTCGACCCAAGTCGGTAGCGACTAAAGAGCACGTCAATGTTCGTTTCGATGCTGACGTGCTGGAGAGATTCAGAGCTTCTGGCCCGGGCTGGCAAACACGGATGAACGCCGCCTTGGCCGATTGGCTCAAAACGCATACACCAGAAGAACTGAAGGCTTAGTCGCTAAATATTGTTCGTAAAAAAATTAGCCGCCGATGAGGCGGCTTTTTGCTGCGTGCTGATTAGCTTTTTCTCGGTAACGGTATAGTAAATCCGTAGAGCGGGGCAGTTTGTAGGGGCATTGGGAATCTGAATCAGCGAGGCGGATGGCACAGTTTATCAGGGAAGGGCAGGGCGTGTTGGGAGAGCAATATTGCGCCGACTTCACCAGTTGGAGCGGGGGCGTTGTCGAGTGTGAAATACGCCGAGGATTTGGAGGCGATCACCGTGTACGCGATACGGAATCAGATAAGACCAGTTTGGTACTGCCCATTCCCGCGTCTGTTTGACTCGTCCTTCTCGACCCATTGCGGGAAATTGAGCCAATTTGTCTGCGCTGGCGAAGATCGCTTCGGAGAAGTCGTCAGCAGCCTTGGGGTTTTCAAGTGCAATATAGTTGGCTTCGTCCTCCAGGTTTTTGAGTGCTTTTTCCAGCCACTCAACCTGCATTCTGACTCCAGCGCCGACCACGCATCGCTGCCACTTGCTCATCGGTAGCAAATTTGCCTTGGTCAGCTTCCTTTACGGCAAGTTCGATCTGTGTGGTCAGCGCTTTTTCGTGTTCGATGAAGTCGCGAAGAACGTCCATCGCCAGGTAGCTCGCACTTTGGCCGTTGGTCTTGGCCAGATCGGCGAGGGAATTCGATAGGTCTTCGGGCAGATTCAGGGATATGCCGGACATGGCAGCCTCGATGGTCGACGTTTTCGGGCATCTTACACCGTTGACCGAGCGCTTGAATCAGCAGGCCGTCGCAAGGTGTGTCTCGACGTGAATTGTTCCCCTCCTGCGCAGATCTGAAAAGCCTCACAGACGCCGCCGTCGAAGGGTACATTTTCTGCGGGTGAATCTGGTTTGGGTTGGGCCTGTGCAGTGACTACAAGTTGCTCGGCTCTTACTCTTATTACCTTCTCGAACCAGTTTGCCGCCGCGATGGTCGTGAAGACCTTGCTGGCTTCCTTCTCCATGTATTCTGGTTGGCAAAAGCGGGTGGCTTGTTTGGACATGCCGACGGTACGCAGCTCTCCGGCCCATTCGAACAGGTCTGAAAAGAGGATTCGATGAATGTTTTGAAGGTAGGCCAGGCTGTAGGGAGGAGGGCTGAATTCGACGTTGTCCGCTGCGATGGCCGAGAGTTGTTGTTCGGCTCCGCTTAGGGTCGGTTCGTCACGGATATCGAGTTTATTGCGAAGGACTGTGGAGCCGGGATAGCAATAAGCGTCCTCGCCGACTCCATATTTGTCAGCCATCAGGTTCTGGTCTGGGTAAAGGCCTTCAAGACCTCTTCACGCGTTGGCATTTTGCGTTCGCCGTCCGCGAAGGTCACTTTGAAACCTTCCAGACGGAGGCTGGCCGCGTAGTTGGATCTACGCGTTCTCGCGGCATAGGCCTTTTTGGTTTCAAGGCTGACATTGCCCATGGGCTGGACCTCAAATCGCGTTGGTGGGCGGATTATAGCCCATCCCGCAGACGTGGCCTATGTTGCGGCTCGGGCGAAAGGAGTGAGCGCTCATTCGTTTCGAGATTTGTCCTTGCAGCTCATAGCTGCGCTGCTGAATCCATCGCCGGACACCCCCATCGGAAATTTCCCTCAAGACGCGTCGCTCCCCGCTGACTATCCACCCAATTACCCCGTGCGCTAAGTTCTCTCCGTCGCTGAAAATTCAGCGGCTGGGTGTGGAAGCCCTTACTCAGACGCGTAACGTCGCAAAATTTTAAGTAGGCACTTTTCTTATGCCTGCTGTTAAATTACGGCGGCTGTACGCGGGGCGTCCTAGGGCGCGCCGGGTTCCTGAGTACCGGTCTTCCACACCCGCGTACAGCTGCCACCCATCATGTGGAAGTGATGCCGGCAGATCTTTCTCTTACTCAGGAAGTTAGCCAATGAAAAAGCTCACCCCCAACCCTCCGAAAACCACAGCCAATCCAAGGTGGCTTTCGTCTAGCGTCCCCCAAGAATATCTCCTGCCATATATCCGAATCTCGATCCCGGATTCGCTCCCTTTGCCAGCGGCACCCCAATCAGCCACTGACCTCCCATCCCCGCAGGAGTAACCCCTCATGTCCCGCTACATGCCCATCACCGGTATCGAAAACAATTTCCACGCGCTCCTGATCGACACGCAAGCGCCGCTGGACGTGCTGCACGACACCGCCGCCTACCGCATCGCCGCCGTCACCCAGTTACTGGAGAACCTCGCCATGCGCGCCGACATCAGCACAGACGCGGTGGTACTCCATGATTTCGCCCAGGTGCTAGCAATCCCCCTGCGCGATGGATGTGACTTGCTGGATGTGATCGGCCGGCGATTGCAGGCGCAGGTGCTGGCGTCGCAATCGGAATCGGCGACGTAACAAGGTTCCCCTTTGACGTGATGCCGTTCATCCAAGGGGGTCAGTGACTCCGTGGCGAGGGAGCACGCTTCCTCGCCACAATGTGTCCTACAAATCTTAAGTAAGCAGCACCGCTATCCCACCGACGGATGCTTATTGGTGTGAAATCCA
This sequence comes from Pseudomonas sp. Q11, assembly GCF_024494355.1. GTDB lineage: Bacteria > Pseudomonadota > Gammaproteobacteria > Pseudomonadales > Pseudomonadaceae > Aquipseudomonas > Aquipseudomonas hefeiensis. The sequence goes on from NZ_JAKNQY010000007.1 coordinate 224,763, forward strand.
AACAAGTCCTGTGCCGTTCGAGCTGTGTTTCGGCAGGCGTTATCCCCCTAGCATTCCTTCACTCAATCACCCAAGAAGGAATCCCACCATGCAACGTTTCGCCCGTCGTTTCCTCGCCGCTTGTGCATTCTCAGGCGTTGTCGCCAGCACTGGCGCGCTGGCTGACACCCAACCCACCATTCGAGCCATGTCCGGCGCGACACCGGTCAGCCAACTGCCTGCCGGTAAAACCGCGTTACTGGTGATCGATTTCCAGAACGAATACTTCACCGGTAGGATGCCGATCCCCGATGGCGCCTCGGCGCTGGCCAATACCCGTGAGCTGATAAGGTTCGCCGATGAACATAAAATGCCGGTCTATCACGTCCAGCACGTCGCGCCTGCAGGTTCGGCGGTGTTCGCGATGGATGGCGAAACCGTGAAATTCCACCCAGACATGCAGCCAAGGGCTCAGGACGTGGTATTGCAGAAAACCACCGTCAGCGTTTTTGGCAGCAGCGACCTGGACAAACGCTTGAAAAAGGCCGGCATCGAACACCTGATCATTTCAGGCCTCATGACCCATGCCTGTGTCGCGGGTGCTGCCCGTGATGCGGCGCCGCTTGGCTACAATGTGTTGGTCGCCTCCGATGCATCGGCCACCCGCGCGATCACCCGGGTCAGTGGCGAGACGATCGACAAGGACGCCTTGCACAAGGCCGCACTGGCCGAGGTCGAGGATACTTTCGGTGATGTCATGACCACCGCCCAAATCATCAAGCTGCCGGTGCGCTAAAAATATGAATCAGATGCTCGCCATGCGCGTGTTTCGCTGCATCGTGGAGGCCCGGGGTTTTTCAGCTGCGGCCGAGCGACTGGACACCACTCATTCGTCGGTGTCGCGAAATTTGCAGCAATTGGAGTCCGCACTGGGCGTGCGTCTGATCAATCGCAATACCCGACGCATGAGCCTCACGGCAGCAGGCGAACGCTACTACGCCGCTTGCGTGGATATTCTGGATCGCGTTGATGCCGCGTCCCAGGCCGTGACGCTGGAACAGGAACGGCCCTCCGGACTGCTGCGCATCAGTACCCCGTTGGTGATCGGTACACTGGAACTGGCCCGTTGGTTGCCGGCGTTCCAGGAGCGCTATCCGGACATCCAGGTCGATCTGTCCTGCTCGGATCCGCTTGTCGATCTGGTGGCCGATGGGTTCGATGTGGCGTTACGGATTTCTGGACCGCTGGCCGACAGCAGTCTTGTCGCGCGCTTGCTCAGCGTCTCGCCGATGGTCCTGGTGGCGGCCCCGGCCTATGTCTTCAAGCGCGGGCTGCCTCGCGGCGTTGCTGAACTCCATGGCCACCGGTTGCTGACTTATGCCTCGGCCACTCAGTGGGAACTAGAGGGTGAATCCGGGGAGTCGAGCACCGTGGAGTGCGCCAGCAGTTTCCATACGGACACCATCACCGCCTTGCACGCCTGCGCTCTGGCGGGCGGGGGGATTGCCGCGTTTACCCTGGCGACGGTGCAAGATGACCTGCTGACGGGAAGACTGGTGCGGATTCTGCCTGAGTACACGCTTGGGCAGCGGCACTACTATGCGCTTTACCCGCACGCCCGGAATTTGCCGGCCAAGGTTCGAGTGTTTGTGGATTACATGGCGCAGTATTACGGCGCCAGGAACTGATGGGCCTCCCCAGGTCCTGGAAAGCCCGAACGACCTTGCGACGATTTGAAAGATGTAGCTGAGCCCATGGCGAGGGTGTTCCCTCGTCACAATGGGGCAGCCACTATGAATCAAACAGTCTTGGTGTGATCGGCTGGCCCGCGCAACGTCGCAATATCCCGCTTGGGCGGCATGCCAAACAAACGGCCGTACTCACGGCTGAACTGCGAGGGGCTTTCATAGCCCACTTTGAAGGCCGCACTCGCCACGTCCATATGCTCATTGAGCATCAAGCGCTTCGCTTCGTTCAACCGTAGCCACTTCTGGTACTGCAGCGGACTCATCGCGGTGAGCTGGCGGAAGTGATGGTGGAAGGTGGGGAGGCTCATCTGCACACGCGCCGCGAGGTCCTCGACGCGGATGTGTTCGGTGTAATTCAATTTCAGCCAGTCGATGGCTTTGGCGATCCGGTAGCCCTGACTGTCCACGGAGGCGATCTGACGCAGGCGCGAAGCCTGGTCGCTCATCAACAACCGATAATGAATTTCTTGCTGGATCAGCGGTGCCAGTACGGGGATCGCGTCAGGCTCATCCAGCAGCGCCAACAAGCGTGCGAACGGCGCCAGAAACTCAGGCGTTGCTGTACCAATGCCTGCGCCAATTCCGATGGGCCGGTCTCGATACGGCGTCATGCCGCTCTGGGCGACCAGATCGGCCACCATGCGTAAGTCGAGCTTGAAGACCAGGCCCAGGCAAGGTTGCTCCGGGCTTGCCACCATCACTTCAGAGTTGGCGGGGATGTCCAGCGAAGTGATGAGAAATCGTGTGGTGTCGTATCCATACGCCTTGCCGCCTACCCATACCTGCTTCACGCCTTGGGCCACGAGCACGATGCTCGGTTCGATCATGCAAATGACGGGGCGCGCCGGGGCTTCACGTCGAAAGAAACTAAGGCCGGCCACCGGCATATCAAAGTCTCCCGCCTGTGGGGTCCGGGCGTCAATGATGCTGGTGAGCGTCTCTTGCAGAGATTTGCGTGGGGTGGTCATGGCGGTTCGGAGGTTGTCCAGGACTGATAGCTATAGGCAGAACCTTAACCCGCCAAGCGAAGTGCTGCCTACACGAAATGGGCGAACTCATAGGATCGGGCAAGAAAAGCAGCGCAATGAACTACCTGAGATCCGGCTTGAGCACTGAAAATTTGATCCGACCTGACTCAGGAGATCATTACTCAATGCATGTTCGAGCCAAGGCGGGCGACACCCCTCGAATCACTCAAACAGAAGGACTATCCAGTGAACAGAATGCTGCTTGCCCTCGGTCTGCTTATCGTCTCTTGCTCATCCATGGGGGCTGACATGTCCCACGGTGCTGACAACTTCTACAAAAGTACCGAGGTGACAGTGCAAAAGGTCGCCTTCAAGAACCAATACGGGATGGAAGTGGCAGGTAATCTGTTTGTCCCAAAGGGATTGGACCCGAAGGCGAAGAGCGCCGCCATCATCGTGGGTCATCCCATGGGCGCGGTGAAGGAGCAGAGCTCCAATCTGTACGCAACCAAAATGGCCGAGCAGGGTTTTGTTACGCTCTCCCTGGATTTGTCGTTCTGGGGGGAGAGTGAGGGTACGCCGCGCAATGCGGTGTTGCCGGACATGTACGCAGAAGATTACAGCGCTGCCGTGGATTTTCTCGGCACCCGGCCGTTCGTCGATCGCGAGCGCATCGGCATCATCGGTATCTGCGGCAGCGGCGCTTTTGTCATCAGCGCAGCCAAGATCGACCCGCGCCTGAAGGCAATCGCGACGGTCAGCATGTACAACCATGGCGACTTGTACCGCAAAGGCTTGGGTAACTCGACAACGGCTGAACAGAAAAAGCAGTTCCTGGCCACCGCAGCCGAGCAGCGCTATGTGGAATTCACCGGTGGGAAAACCGCGTATACCTCTGGCACACCGCTGAAAGTGACGGGCGATGCGATCGGGGATGAGTTTTTTGACTTCTACCGGACCCCGCGTGGAGAAGTCACTCCCGCCGGTGCTTCGCCGCAGACCACGACCATGCCCACGCTGTCGAGCAACGTCAAGTTCATGAACTTCTACCCGTTCGATGATATTGAAACCATCTCGCCGCGTCCTTTGCTGTTTATCACCGGCTCCGAGGCGCACTCGCGTGAGTACAGTGAAGATGCCTACAAGCGGTCTGCGCAACCCAAGGAGTTGCTCATCATCCCGGGTGCCAACCATGTGGACCTTTACGACCGGGTGAACCTGATCCCGTTCGACAAATTGGCCGGGTTCTTTCGCAACTCTCTGAAGTAACTCCCTCAACCACGCCATCACTTGGCGCCTCTTGTCCTGCGGCAGCGATCTTCGGTGCCGCAGTTCGTTTCCTCGAGTCTTCAGTGGACCCGGCGCTCAAGAAACACAGGACTCATATTCCGTGACCAATACCGTATTGCCCATAACCCAAGATCGCCCTACGTGGAGCGCGGTGCTTGCCATGTCCCTCGCTGCGTTCGCCCTCGTTGCATCGGAGTTCATGCCGGTCAGCTTGCTCACGCCCATTGCGGCCGATCTTCACATTAGCGAAGGGCAGGCCGGTCAAGGCATCGCCGTGTCTGGCGCCTTCGCCCTGATCACCAGCCTGTTCATTGCATCGATTGCCGCCCGGGTGGACCGTAAAGGTTTGCTCGTGCTGCTGACACTGTTGATGATCATTTCTGGAACCGTGGTCTCATTGGCACCCAATTACGCGGTATTCATGGCGGGACGAGCACTGATCGGCGTTGCGATTGGTGGCTTTTGGTCGTTGTCAGCCGCCACGGCCATGCGGCTGGTGCCGGATGACCAGATCCCACGGGCCCTGGCGATCGTCAATGGCGGCAACGCGTTGGCGACTGTGGTAGCGGCGCCGCTGGGCAGTTTTCTTGGGCAGATAATCGGTTGGCGTGGTGCGTTCTTTTGCATTGTGCCTGTCGCCGCCACCGCTTTGGTCTGGCTGCTGCTACGACTGCCCTCCATGCCTGCACAGACGAAGCAGGGCAGTGCCAACGTGTTCAAATTGATGGTACGGGCCCCCATAGCCTTGGGCATGCTGGCTGCCAGCGCATTCTTCATGGGTCAATTCATGTTGTTCACCTATCTACGACCGTTCCTTGAAACGGTGACGCAGATGAGCGTGTCTTTGCTTTCGTTTGCGTTGCTGGTGATTGGCGTGGCCGGTTTGCTGGGTACCTTTCTGATCGGTGTCTTCTTGAAAAATGGCCTGTACCGGACGCTCATCGTCATCCCGTTGTTGATGGCCGCGATTGCACTTGCCCTGGTGGGGTTCGGGGCGTCGGCAACCATCACGATTATCCTGCTGGGGCTTTGGGGGTTAGTGGTCACCGCTGCCCCCGTCGGCTGGTGGACCTGGCTGGCGCGAACGGTGCCAGATGATGCCGAAGCAGGGGGTGGATTGATGGTCGCGATCATCCAGCTTGCGATCGCGGCCGGTGCAACGGTGGGCGGCATCCTTTTCGATCTGAGCGGCTATCAGGCGACTTTCGAAACCAGCGCGGCTGTGCTGGGTGGTGCAGCTGTTCTCGGCATCCTGGCTGCACGGGCCGCGGTTCGGGATTGCCCATCGACTTCCAGCACCGCGGCGTGCAGCGCGCAGGGTTGAGAAAGCAGCTTCAGCGAGCGCTGTCGATAAACGCGCCCCGGCCGACATCCGCGCGCGGGCGCAAGCCAAGGTCGTTTGAGCAGATGACCGTTGAGCACCTGCGGTTGGTGGCACATTGATATGTTGGTAGGCTGGTCACTCGTTACTTATCGAGTGGGTCCGTGTGTCTACCGAGCGAATTTCTCAGTTGGAGCAAGCCCTTATGGCCGTGATTGCCGCGGCGGGCAAGATGGGTGTGAGCAGTGATGAACTGTGCGCTCAGGCGGTGGGTGGGTTGATGTTTGAACACCACTGGAACTGGGCAAGCGCGCAATACGCGCAAGGGGCGGCTGACGAGATCGACAACGCGTTGAGCCTTCTCGTTGGGAAACCGTCGCAGCAAACCGGGTCGTCGGCGATTGAGGCCGGCTCCAATACGCTGCTCAATCCGCAAGCCAATCCGCGGCCTGTCAGTTTTATTTGATACGAATGGGCGCCCATTTGCGTGGTGGGCCCTCATCGCGAGCAAGCTTTGCTCCCACGGGGCAAGTGCTCACTGTGAGGTTGGCTGTCAATGCTGCGCCCGATACTCAGGCGCGGCTTCCCGCGAGGTTTTTTGACCGTTTTCCTTGGACATTGGCCCCAACGTATCGGGTAGCGACGCGACATGAACGGTACGGGCCGGGATCGCAAACCGCACGCCGATTCTGGCGAACTCTTCCATCATGCCCAGGTTGATCGCCTGTTGGACGTCCATGTAAACGTTGTAGCTGGGGTCCAGCACGATATACACCGTTTCGAATTCCAGTGCGCTCTCGCCGAAGCTGCGAAAGTGCGAGCGGTCGAAGCGGGTCTTTTCCTGGGCCCTGATGATGTTTTCGACAAGGACCGGCACTTGCCTTAGCTGTTCTGTCGAGCAGTCATGGGGCAGGGCGAATTCAAAGACGATGCGTCGCTCCTGGAGCCGTTTGTAGTTCTGGATGGTGGTGCTGATCATTCCGGCATTGGCCATCACGATTTGCTCGCCACCCAGGCTGCGGATGCGCGTGGTTTTCAAACCGACATGTTCCACCGTGCCGGCCAGGGAACCCACGACAATGAAGTCGCCGACTTCGAACGGTTTGTCCACGGCGATGGACAGTGAAGCGAACAGATCGCCGAGGATATTCTGCACCGCCAGCGCCACGGCGATGCCACCGACCCCGAGGCTGGCGATAAACGCGGTGATGTTCACGCCCAGGTTGGAGAGCATCGCCAGGAGCACCACGGCCCAGAGAAACACCTTCGCGCCCCACAGGCTCAGGGTGGCCAGCGCGCTTTTCTGGTGGATGTCGGCGTGGCTGTGGCGGGCGAAATAATGCAGCAACGCCAGGGCGATTGCCCGGTTGGCCCAGAGCCCTACTTGCAAGGCCGCGACCACGAACCAGAGGCTGCTGACCCGGTCAAGCCAACGCTCCGGCAGGTCCAGGACGCCGACGCCGATGAGAATGGAGGCCAGTAACAACAGCGTATTGCTGGTGCTGGACAATACTTCAACAGCGATGTGGCTGACGTAGGCGTTGGGTTTCTGTGCCTGGGCCTGCACTTTTCTCAACAGCAAGCCGATGCCGGCCCTGACGATGATGAAACTCACCGCCATCACACCCAGGGCCAGGAGCCAGTTGGCGATGGAGATGCCCAGCAATTGGGTGTCGGTAAGGAATTGGAGAGAGCTTGAGTCCATTTGAACGGTCACCTGTGCCATTGCTGTTCAGGTCTTGGCCCGTGCCGACTTTGGTCTGAGAACCTGGGCAGGGCATGAACCTGATTAGTTCGCATAAAGCATGGGCCGTTCAATTTTGTTATCTGGGAGCCGTTGCGTGCGGGAGTGCTGACGGCGTAGTTTCCTGTGCGGGACCTCTGTCAGAGCACCGCCATGGATATGACCGAACTGAGTAGTGACGAGTTAGAGCCGTTGCGCCGGGCGCTGATCCTGGCGAGGCTGCCGGTGGATGACCTGAACCAGCCGGGCCGACGTTTTTTCGGCTTCAGTCAACAAGACGCTCAGGCGGCGTTTGGCGGAGTCGAGGGGGAGGGCGCCGACCGATTGTTACGCTCTCTGGTGGTCCTTGACGGGCTGCGGGGGCGCGGCATAGGCGCGGCGATGTTGGTCGCTCTTGAAGACTTTGCGAAAAGCGAGGGCGTGGAACGCCTTCACCTGCTCACTGACAGTGCCGCCGCGTTCTTTGTCGCCCAGGGGTATCAGGCGAGTGACCGTTCGCTGGCGCCGATGTCAATCAGCGAAACAGCCCAATTCAAGTCCTTGTGCCCGGCCTCGGCGACCTACCTGAGCAAAGGCCTCATCTAACGCAGTAGATGCACGGCCAGGCCGGTCAGCCCGCATCCCAGTAATACCTGGATGACGCCGCGTTTGTAGCGAAACAGCGCAATGGCGGCGGCGAGCGCGATGATTGCCGACGGCCAGTCCAGCGCACCGGAAAAACCGCTGGGCCAAAGCACGTGGTAACCGAAGAAACAGGCCAGGTTGAGGATCACCCCGACCACGGCGGCAGTAATCGCCGTCAGCGGTGCGGTGAATTTCAGCTCGTTATGCGTCGACTCCACCAACGGACCGCCCGCGAGGATGAACAGGAATGAGGGCAGGAACGTAAACCAGGTCACCAGCGTGGCGGCAACCGCGCCAGCGAGGAAGGCCTGTTCAGGGCCGAACACCTGCATCACGTAGCCGCCGACGAACCCGACGAAGGCGACCACCATGATCAACGGGCCGGGAGTGGTTTCGCCCAGGGCCAGACCATCGATCATCTGTGTCGGGGTCAGCCAGCCGAAATGGCCGACAGCGCCTTGATACACGTAGGGCAGAACCGCATAGGCGCCACCGAAAGTCAGCAAGGCTGCCTTGGTAAAGAACCAGGCCATTTGCGTCAGGGTGCCTTCCCAGCCGAACACCATGGTCAACACACCCATCGGCAATGCCCACAGCAGGGCGCCGATGATCGCCAACCGGGCCAGTCGCAAGGCGCTGAACCGGGCATGCTCCGGGGTCGGGGTGTCATCGTCGATCAATGCCGGGCCAAAGGACTGATGGGTGGTGTTGTGGCCGCCCAGGCTGAACCTATCCGGTGCCCAGCGACCGCCGAAGTACCCGATGACAGCCGCCCCCAGCACGATCAGCGGGAAGGGTACGTTGAACGCAAATATCGCGGTGAACGACGCGGCGGCGATCGCCCATAGCCAACTGTTCTTGAGCGCGCGCGCGCCTATCCGGTGGGCGGCATGCACGACGATCGCCGTCACGGCCGGCTTGATGCCATAAAAAATCCCCGCGACCACCGGCACTTCGCCAAAGGCGACATACAGCCAGGACAATGCGATGAGAATGAACAGCGAGGGCAGCACGAACAGTGCCCCGGCAATGATCCCACCCCAGGTGCGGTGCATCAGCCAGCCCAGGTAAGTCGCCAACTGCTGCGCCTCGGGGCCTGGCAGCAACATGCAGTAATTGAGGGCATGCAGAAAGCGCCGTTCGGAAACCCAGCGTCGGCGCTCTACCAGTTCCTGATGCATGATCGATATCTGTCCCGCCGGCCCGCCGAAGCTGATGAAGCCCAGCTTGAGCCAGAACCAGAATGCCTCGCGCAAGCTGATGGCCGAGGGGCTGGACAACGGGTCGTCGACGGTCTGGATGGGCTTATTCATGGTCGGCGCGGTACTTGAGTGGCAAAGGCGATCTACGTTATGGGGCGTCACGCCATTTTGATAGCCCTGGCAAAGCGTTCCTTGAAAAAAACGCTTTACGGGATCGCTCCCACGGTTGGTACTCCCGCTGCCAGGACGGGAAATTTTGCCGAGGGAATGTGCCGGATTTTGGATCCATTGAGCCACCCATCGGTTGCGCTACACAGGCAAATTGCCGCCCCCCCAAGCGGTAGGCTAAGCTCACGAATATTGGGGGCTTTGAGGGTTTCGCTCATGCTTTGCCCCCCTCAGGAATTCGCTTGCCTATCCCCAATTTTGATCCGTTCCATGTCCCCGGCGGTGCCCTCAAGCGCCTGCCGTTGCTCAAGGCAGCGGTGGCGTTTATCGCGGCGGTCTGCCTCTGCCTGTGTGGCTTGCTTTTTTTGCAACTGGAACAGTCCCGTCGCTACGACCTGGAGTCGGCTCGCATAGCCTCGGCCAACCTTACCCGGGCCATGGCCCAGCAGGCCCAGGACACTTTTCAGCAGACTGAGCTGGTCCTGGCCAGCCTGGCGGACTGGATGCAGATCGACGGTTTCGGTCCGGCGCTACAACCTCGCCTGCAAAAAACCTTCGCCCGGCGCGTGCAATCACTGGAGCAACTGCATGGCCTGTTTCTGTTCGACAAAGACGGTCACTGGGTCATTACGTCCTTTGAGAAGCTGCAAAGAGGCCCGGGGGTAGCGGATCGGGACTACTTTGCTTTCCACCAGCAGAACACGTCTCTGGTCGCTCACATCGGGCCGGCTATCCGCAGTCGACAAAATGGCGATTGGATTATTCCGGTGTCGCGGCGCTTGAATGATCAGGAGGGCAATTTCCAGGGCGTATTGTTGGCCGGCATCAAAATGTCGTACTTCGATCAGTTTTTCAGAAGCTTCAGCCTCGACGACAGAGACGAAATGATCCTGGCCCTGTCCGACGGGACCTTGCTGGCCCGGCGGCCCTTCGACGAGGCGAAGATCGGTCGATCCTTGGCCGAGGAGCCCGTCTTCCAGCACGAATCGTACGGCGAAAGCGGCACTGCAACCATCCGTTCCGCCGCCGATGGGGTCCTCAGGCTCTATGATCACCAACATTTGCAGGCCTATCCGCTAGTGGTCAGCGCCGCGATGTCCGAACAGGCGATCCTCGCGGGGTGGCACGACAGAGCCTTCAAATCCAGTCTCATCGTGGCGTTGGTGGTGTTGGGCATCTGTCTGTTCGGTTGGGTATTCGTGCGCCAGTTGCGCAACAGCGAACGGATCGAAGCGGACCTGCGCAAGGCCCAGGAAATGCTGGAGCTGATTGCCACCCATGACAGCCTGACGGGGCTTGCGAACCGACGGCTGTTCGAGCGGGCTCTTGACATCGAGTTCGGCCGAGGGGCCCGCCAGCGCAGCCCATTGAGTCTGATCATGCTCGATATCGATTTCTTCAAGCGCTACAACGACACCTACGGGCACGTTGCCGGCGACCATTGCCTGGCGGAAATGGCTAAGGTGCTCAAGAGTTGCTGTCATCGCAAGGCTGACCTGGCGGTGCGCTATGGCGGCGAGGAGTTCGCGGTGCTGCTTCCCGATACCAACTTGCAAGGGGCCTTGGCCCTGGCCGAGCAGATCCGCCGTAGCGTCATCGACAAACACATCACTCATGCCGGCTCTCCCACCGGCTACCTGACGGTGAGCCTGGGCTGCTACGCGTTCGTGCCCAGCAGCCTGGACAGCATTGAAGTGTTTATCCAGCGTGCCGACGCGGCGCTTTATCAGGCCAAGCACAGCGGACGCAACCGTGTGGCGGCCTTGTCGATGGAAGGTGGGCTTGATGCGCTGGAACGTTCGGATCGTTGAGAACGCTTGGAATCATCGGCGGCTTGTCACGGTCAATTGTTCAGGCTCTGCACCAGTGAAGTGGAAACAATGTGTAGGTCCTGTCTCATACTCTTGGGCGCAACCTGGGCAAGGCCATGGGCTTGTCGGTCACCGCTAGTGTCCTGGATCTGGAGCTCTGACCCGATGAAAAACCTGCGCATAGCGACCTTCAATATCAATGGCATCCGGGCCCGGCTGCCCAATCTGCTGGAGTGGCTGGAGCGGGAGAAGCCCGACATTGTCTGCCTGCAGGAACTCAAGGCGGCGGACAAGGATTTCCCCGCTGCGCAGCTGGAATCCGTCGGGTATGGATCGCTCTGGCATGGTCAGGCTTCCTGGAACGGCGTTGCGATCCTGGCCCGTGATGCGCAACCGCTGGAGAGCCGCCGTGGCTTGCCCGGCGGCGATGATGACAGCCACAGTCGTTACCTGGAGGCGGCGGTCCATGGCGTACTGGTGGGCTGTCTTTACCTGCCTAACGGCAATCCGCAACCAGGGCCCAAATTCGCTTACAAACTGGCGTGGTTCGAACGGCTGATCGACTATGCCCAGGGGCTGCAGGCCAGTGATCATCCAGTGGTGCTGGCGGGTGACTACAACGTGGTGCCCACCGACATGGACATCTACAACCCGCGCTCCTGGCTCAAGGATGCACTGCTGCAACCCGAAAGCCGCGAGTGCTACCAGCGGTTGCTTGACCAGGGTTGGACCGATTCGTTGCGCCATCTGTACCCGGACGAGCGGGTATACACCTTCTGGGATTATTTCCATCAGCACTGGCAGAAGAACTCCGGGCTGCGCATCGATCACCTGCTGCTCAACCCGGCGGCCAGCCCTTACCTGAGCGAGGCGGGCGTGGACGCATGGGTCAGGAACCAACCGCACCCCAGCGACCATGCTCCTACCTGGATCCGGCTCGCTTCGCGAAAACGTCGATGAGGGGACGAGGTCTCCCGGCCGGTTATTGTCTCGCAAAGGGGAATGCCTTATATCTGCATCCCAGCAGCGTGCTTTTTGTAAGCTCTGCACCGGACAGGAAAGGACACCCTCATGAGCCAACCCCGACTGAGCGATTCGGGCCGTTATCTGCAACGCCTGGGCTTCGATAAACCGCCAGCCCCGACCCTCGACACGTTGCGCCAGCTTCAACGGCGCCATACGGCCGAATTCCCCTTTGAAACCCTTGCCACGCTGCTGGGCCAACCTGTGCCCATTGATCTGGAATCAGTGGAACGAAAAGTTTTCGAGCAAGGCCGCGGTGGCTACTGCTATGAACTCAATCAATTGTTCCTGGCCCTGCTGCTGGAACTGGGCTTCGACGCCCGAGGTATCACCGGACGGGTGGTGATGAATGCCCCCGAAGGCGCGTGGCCCGCCCGCACCCACCGCCTCAGCCTGGTGACGCTGAATGGCGTGCGTTACACCACCGATGTCGGCTTCGGCGGCATGGTGCCCACCGCACCGTTGTTGCTGGACAGTCGTGACACCCAGGCCACTCCCCACGAGCCCTATCGCATCGAAACTCATGAAGACGGCTACCTGTTGCGCGCCTGCGTGGCCGACGAATGGCGGCCGATGTACCTGTTCGATCTGCAGCGCCAGGAAGACATCGACTACACCGTCGGCAATTGGTATGTCAGCAACCACCCCGAGTCGCCGTTCATGGGCCGGTTGATGGTCGCTCGCACTGGCGATGGGTTGCGCAAGACCCTGAACGGCAACAGCTACGCCTTGCACCGCATAGGAGAGCAGAGCGAGCGCCGGACAATCACCGACGCCGACGAACTGATCGACCTGCTGGAAAACGAGTTTGGTCTGCGCGTACCGCGACGTGAGCTTTTACGGCCCGCAGTGGTTGGACTTCTTTAGCGACGCAGAGGTTTGCGGATGGTGGGGTAATTCACTGTTGATGATGGGCTGCGCAACAAGTTGTATACAACTCTATGGACATTTGTCCTGAGTTTTGAATACAGTGTGCGCATAACAAAAAACAGGGAACTCCCGAACCATGAAAACGCCCCATGTTTCACTCCCACGGCCCGAGGATGAAAACCTTGGCGTCGGCGCGAATATGGCTTATGGCCTGCAACATGTGTTGACCATGTACGGTGGCATCGTCGCGGTGCCGCTGATCATCGGCCAGGCCGCCGGGTTGTCACCGGCGGACATCGGCCTGTTGATCGCGGCGTCATTGTTTGCGGGAGGGCTGGCGACGTTGTTGCAAACCCTTGGACTGCCATTTTTCGGCTGTCAGTTGCCTCTGGTGCAGGGCGTTTCGTTTTCCGGGGTCGCGACCATGGTGGCGATCGTCGGCAGCGGCGGGGAAGGGGGATTCCAGGCCATCCTGGGCGCGGTGATCGCCGCCTCCTTGATCGGCTTGCTCATTACCCCGGTGTTCTCACGAATCACCCGGTTCTTTCCGCCGCTGGTCACCGGCATCGTCATCACCACCATTGGCCTGACCCTGATGCCGGTAGCGGCCCGCTGGGCAATGGGCGGCAATAGCCACGCCGCCGATTTTGGCAGCATGGCCAATATCGGCCTGGCCGCCGTGACTCTGGTCCTGGTGTTGGTGTTGAGCAAAATGGGCAGCGCGACGATCTCGCGGTTGTCGATTCTACTGGCGATGGTCATTGGTACCGTTATCGCCGTATTCCTTGGCATGGCGGACTTTTCCTCCGTCAGCGAAGGCCCGATGTTCGGCTTCCCCACACCCTTCCATTTCGGCATGCCGACCTTTCATGTCGCGGCCATTCTGTCGATGTGCATCGTGATCATGGTGACGCTGGTGGAAACGTCCGCCGACATCCTCGCGGTGGGCGAGATCATCGACACCAAAGTCGACTCCAGGCGTCTGGGCAACGGTTTGCGGGCCGACATGCTGTCGAGCATGATCGCGCCGATTTTTGGCTCCTTCACCCAAAGCGCCTTTGCCCAGAATGTCGGGTTGGTGGCGGTGACCGGGATCAAGAGCCGTTTCGTAGTGGCGACTGGCGGGGTATTCCTGGTGGTGCTCGGCCTACTGCCGTTCATGGGGCGGGTGATCGCCGCAGTGCCGACCTCGGTGCTTGGCGGTGCCGGTATCGTGCTGTTCGGCACCGTGGCTGCCAGCGGCATCCGGACGCTGTCGAAAGTCGACTACCGCAACAATGTCAACCTGATTATCGTCGCCACTTCCATCGGTTTCGGCATGATTCCCATCGCCGCACCGACTTTCTACGATCATTTCCCGAGCTGGTTCGCGACGATCTTCCATTCGGGCATCAGCTCTTCGGCGATTATGGCAATCGTGCTGAACCTGGCCTTCAATCACTTCACCCAAGGTAACTCGGATCAGCAGTCCGTCTTCGCCGCCGGTACTGAGCGGGTGTTGCGCTACCAGGACCTGGCAGCGCTGCGCGAAGGCGACTACTTCAGTGACGGCAAGCTGCACGACTGCGACGGCAACGAGATCCCGGTGGTAACGGAGGCCGCCCATGCACCGGCAGAGCATGGCCCGGTGCGGCTCAAAAGCAGTGAGCACGTCTGAGGACAGACACGCCGTGGCGAGGGAGCAGCTCCCTCACCACGAGCTTATCGCTCGACTTTATTTCGCTTGGCTGGCCTGTGATCCTCGATCGCAGGCTTTTTCTTGTGTCGCCTAAGCGGCTGATTACCAGCGCGGGCGCCCGTGATGACCGCGAGGCGGGCCGTAGTAATAGCCCCGTGGTGGCCCGTAATACACCGGTGCCGGGCGATAGTAGACAGGTCGCTCGATGTAGACCGGCTGCGGCTGGTAGTAGACCGGTGGTGGTTGTTGCACATAAACCGGTTGTGGCTGGACATAGACCGGTTGCTGCACATAGACCGGACGGTCACGGCTGAGGATCGCCGAACCGACGATGGCCGAGCCGACGATTGCGCCAAACACAGCGGGACCCTCCCAACCACCTCGACCATGGGCGGATGCCTGGCCGGTGACCGCGAGTGCCCCCATGAGCAGGGCGATGATGGGGAGTTGACGGTTCATAACGATTCCTCGTTTCAGCCCCGGCGCCTGTGGTCTGCAACAGACCCGAATGAGGGTCGCGGGGATACTTGCTCTGACAGCGATTTTTCCAGAATTTGCCGTACCGTTGGGTAAATAATGTGTAAGGTCTGTAGCGGTTTCTTTACTGCAAGGAGTCAAGCATGCAGATCAACCCCAACAAAGATACTCAACTGTGCATGTCGCTATCGGCGCGCCCCGGGAATTTCGGCCTGCGCTTTCATAATCACTTGTATGAGCAACTGGGCCTGAACTTCTACTACAAGGCATTCAGCAGCCAGGACTTGCCCGGTGCTGTTGGCGGTATCCGCGCCTTGGGTATCCGCGGGTGCGGGGTGTCGATGCCGTTCAAGGAAGACTGCATCGCCCTGGTCGACGAACTGGATCCTTCCGCCGCCGCGATCCAGTCCATCAATACCATCGTCAACACAGATGGCCATTTAAAGGCCTACAACACCGACTACATCGCTGTCGCCCAATTGCTGCAAACCCACGCGGTGCCCAAGGATTCGACCTTTGCCTTGCGCGGCAGCGGCGGCATGGCCAAGGCCGTGGCCAGCGCCTTGCGCGACGGGGGTTACCAAAACGGTTTGATCGTTGCCCGCAACGAAACCGCCGGGCGAGCCTTGGCCGACTCCTTGGGGTACGAGTGGCAGGCGGAATTGGGGCAGCGACGGCCGCAGATGCTGATCAACGTCACGCCGATCGGCATGACCGGCGGCCCGGAAGCCGACCAACTGGCGTTCGAGCCCGACACCATCGCCGCGGCCGAGACGGTGTTCGATGTGGTGGCGATCCCGTCGCAAACGCCGCTGATCGTGCGCGCCCAGGCCGAGGGCAAACGGGTCATCACCGGGCTCGAAGTGATTGCGATCCAGGCCCTGGAGCAGTTTGTCCTCTACACCGGCGTGCGGCCCAGCGCGGAACAATTCAAGAAGGCCGTGGCGTTCGCCCGATCCTGATCACTCCAGCCGCGCCAGCCGTTCTTCCAGGGCGGCAATCCGCGCTTCGAGTTCTTCGATGCGCTCCAGCGACACGCCGCTGCCAGCACCACGCTCTACGGGATGCTGGCGGGCGGCGAGGATCGCTTCGATATCCGCCGGGTCGCCCATGGCGTGCATATAACGGTCTTCCCGCTGGCCGGGCTGGCGCGGCACCAACAGCGCCAAGCCTCGGGCGATCAGCCGTTCAAGCTGATGCACCACCTGTTCAGTGTCTTCGAAGTCGTGCATGCGGCCGCTACGGGTCAGCAGTTCATTGACCGTCTGCGGGCCGCGCAAGAACAGCAAACCCATCAGGATCACCTGGGCCGGCACCAACTCCAGGGCCTTGTCGACCCGATGCTCCCAGCGGTCGGCGCGGCTGCCCATTACCAGTTTGGTAAAGCCGCGACCTTCCAGCGCACGCAGGCTCTGGCCGACCTGGCCCGGGTTGAGGTTCATCACCGGCTCACGGCTGGTCTTCTGGTTGCAGGCCAGTACCAGGGCGTTGAGCGTCAGCGGGTAGGTCTCAGGGTTGGTGGCCTGCTTTTCGACCAGCGCGCCGAGAATGCGGATTTCCGTGCTGTTGAGCCGCGGTTCTTCGGCCGGGCTTTGTTCTTCGATACTCATCGCGCGTTCCCTATGCTGTGGAAGCCGCCTAGCCTAATCCTTGCGCAATAAAAGACAAGGTGTGCAATAAGGCGTGGCTATAATCGCACCCGTTTGATTTGTCCTTTCCTGCCACCTGCATGAGATCGCCATGACTATTTCCCTGTACGCCGCTTCCATCCCGGTTTTCAAGCAGATGCTCAACGCCCTGAGTGACGTCCTGAACAAGGCTGAAGCCCACGCCACTGCGAAAAACATCGACCCGAACGCGTTCCTGCAAGCCCGCCTGTACCCGGACATGTTCCCGCTGGTACGCCAGGTGCAGATCGCGGTGGATTTTGCCAAGGGCGTATCCGCGCGCCTGGCCGAGCTTGAAGTGCCGAAATATGACGATAGCGAAACCACCTTTGCCGAACTGCAAGCCCTGATCGCCAAGGTATTGGCGTTCATCGACGGTATCAGCCCCGAGCAGATCGACGGCAAGGAAGGCATCGAAATTGTCACTCGTCCGGGCACGCCGAAGGAAAAACGCTTCACCGGCCAGAACTACCTGCTGACCTATGGTCTGCCGCAGTTCTTCTTCCACGTCACCACGACCTATGCGCTGCTGCGCCACAATGGCGTGGAAGTGGGCAAACGCGACTACATGGGCGCGTTCTAAACCCGCCAGCATGAAAAAGCCCGGGACGGTGTGGGCCGTCCCGGGCTTTTTTGTGGCGGTCTGTTGTACTCGGTGGCTGTGCCATCGCTATCGCGAGCAGGCTAGCTCCCACATTGGATTTGTATCTGCCACAAAACCCTGTGGGAGCGAGCCTGCTCGCGATGACGCTCATACCTCCAGCACAGTTGTCAGGCCATGCGTTCGCGCTTCTCTTCCTCACCCAAACAAGCCGCCGCCGTGAACAGCACATCGGTAGAGGAATTGAGCGCAGTCTCCGCTGAATCCTGCAGGACACCGATAATGAAGCCTACTGCGACCACCTGCATGGCGATTTCGCCGGGAATGCCGAACAGGCTGCATGCCAGGGGAATCAGCAACAGCGAACCACCGGCCACTCCGGACGCGCCGCAGGCACAAACGGCCGCAACGACGCTCAGCAGCACGGCTGTCGGCACATCCACCACGATACCCAGGGTGTGCACCGCCGCCAGGGACAGCACGGTGATGGTAATGGCGGCGCCGGCCATGTTGATGGTCGCGCCCAGCGGGATCGATACCGAATAGGTGTCTTCGTGCAGGCCCAGGCGTTTGCTCAGTTCCAGGTTCACCGGGATATTCGCCGCCGAACTGCGGGTAAAGAACGCGGTGATGCCGCTCTCGCGCAGGCAGGTGAAGACCAGTGGGTACGGGTTGCGACGCAGCTTCCAGAACACAATGAGCGGGTTCATCACCAGCGCCACGAACAGCATGCAGCCAATCAGTACGGTTAACAGGTGAAGATAACCCAGCAACGCGCTGAAACCTGAGGTTGCCAGGGTTGAGGCCACCAGGCCGAAGATCCCCAGCGGGGCGAAGCAGATGACCACGCGCACGATCAAGGTCACACCGTTGGACAGATCCCCGAGCACGGCGCGAGTGGTTTCGCCAGCATGGCGAATGGCAATGCCCATCCCGATGGCCCAGGCCAGAATACCGATGAAGTTGGCATTCATCAGGGCGCTGACCGGATTGTCTACCACGCTGAGCATCAAATTCTGTAGCACTTCACCGATGCCGCCGGGGGCGGTGACGGCCACGTCATGGGACACCAGAACAAGGTTGGACGGAAACAGGGTACTGGCAACCACCGCGACCACCGAGGCGGCGAAAGTACCGAGCAGGTAAAGGAAGAGAATAGGCCGGATATGGGTTTGCTGACCGTGCTTGTGGTTGGCGATCGACGCCATGACCAGCACGAACACCAGGATCGGTGCCACGGCCTTGAGCGCTGACACGAAGACCTTACCGATGAATGCGGTGGACTTGGCAAGGTCCGGCGCCAGCCACGCCAGGATGATGCCGGCGATCAGGCCGATGACGATTTGCGTCACCAGGCCGGTGCGTTTGAGGCGGTGTAGAAGGGAAGGGGACGAAGCAGTCATAACGGCATCTCTGATTTTTTTTGTGTGCAACGGTCGACCCCTCAGGGCAACAAGCGGGCAGGCCACATGAGCGGGACCGAAAAGAAAGTACAGCGTTTGCAGGCCGCGGACTTTATCACAGCCGGCTGAAAAACCTGACGGACCTGTGACGATCCGTCGCTTGGGCGTTCACGCGCATTTGTCTGAGGGGCACATTCTGTTAGGCTTTGGGCCAATCCCCTTTCTACTTTACCAGCGGCCCTTTTGGGCTAACGCTGGTGTCGTTGTTTCGCTGGAGCTCTGCATGTTGTCTGTTTTTCTGTTGTCGGCTGCTGGTTTTACAGTGCTGACCACTGAATTCATCATCGTTGGCCTGTTGCCATCCATCGCCCGCGACCTGCAAGTCACCATTGCCCAGGCCGGGCTGCTGGTGACGCTGTTTGCATTTACCGTGGCGGCATTCGGGCCGTTTCTGACCGCCTGGTTCGCCCGTTTTGAGCGGCGCAAGTTGTTTATCTGTGTGTTGGTGATGTTTGGCCTGGCCAACACGCTGGCGGCTCTGGCCCCCAATATCGGAGTAATGGCCATCGCCCGATTGATCCCCGCCCTGGGCCTGCCGGTGTTCTGGGCGCTGGCCAGTGAAACAGCGGTGGACATTGTCGGGCCGCAGTTTGCCGGGCGAGCCATCGCCCGGATAGGGTTCGGCATTGTCTGTGCCACTGTGTTCGGTATTCCGGTAGGCACCTTGATTGCTGATGCGTTCGGCTGGCGCAGCGCCTTTGCGATCTTGGCGGTTGTTGCGTTCGCCAAGGCTTTGCTGCTGTTTATCTACCTGCCAAAAACCAATCTGCACCAGCAGCAAGTCAGTTTGCGTTCGCAATTCAAGATATTGCGCAGCCCCTTGATGCAGGGCCACGTGCTGCTGTCGATTCTGGTGTTCAGTGGCATGTTCACCGCTTACACCTACCTGGCGGATATCCTTGAGCGCCTGGCCGGGTTCGACGGCACGCTGGTGGGCTGGTGCCTGATGGGCTTCGGGGCCGTTGGGCTGGTGGGCAACTCCCTGGGTGGCCGCGCGGTGGACCGGCATCCATTGATCGCCTCGATGGTGTTTTGTCTGTTCATGATTGGCGGCATGGTGGCGCTGGTGCCGAGCATCCATTCGACCCTTGGGCTGGCTGCGGCGATGGGTATATGGGGCATGACCCAGGCAGCTCTGTTCCTGGTCAGTCATGTACGGCTGATGAAGGCCGCGCCCGAGGCTCCAGCCTTTGCGGCATCGCTGAACATCGCCGGTGCCAACCTGGGGATTGGCCTGGGGGCAATGGTCGGGGGGCGCGTCATCGATACCCTGGGCCTGGGAAGCGTTGGTTTTGCCGCGTCCGGGTTCATCCTCATATCGATCCTGCTGGCGTTATTGCTGATGACCTTCAAGCCCCGCGCCGCCTGTGCGGACTGCTAAGCACTGAACAGCTCGCGACGCGCGCCTTCGGCGATAGCGACGATGCCCGGATGGCTGACCTTGCGCTCCACGGAAATGGCATAGAACGACTCGCCTACAGCATCGGTCTGGCCGATCACCTGGACGCCGTACTGGCGCTTCACTTCATCGGCGATCACGCTCGGGCCGATGAAAATTCCGCTGCCTGATTGCCCGAAGGCCTGCATCAGCGCGCTGTCGTCGAACTCGCCCACGATGCGTGGTTGGATCTGCTGCTCGGCGAACCAGCGTTGCAAGCGGCTGCGTACCACGGTTTCGGGGCCCGGAATCAGCAGAGGAGCGTCATGCAGGCCGCGGGGAAAATCTGCCCCGTAACGTTCGGCCAACGCAGCAGTGGCGAAGAAACTGATCCCGCATTCTCCCAATTTCTGGCTGTAGCCCTTGATGTCCAGGTGGGTCGGCATCGGACTGTCGGAAATCACCAGGTCCAGCCGCTGGATCGCCAGGTCCGCCAGCAACCGTTCGAGTTTGTCTTCGCGGCAGGTGATGCGCAGCTGTTCACTCAGCTCCATGGTCGGCGCCAGTAGCCGATAGACGATGGATTTGGGCACAACATCCGCCACCCCGACCCGGAACAGCGTCTGCTGCTCGTTGGGCTGGGCCCGCAACATCAGCTCCAGCTCGCCGCCCAACTGGAACATGTGTTCGGCATAGGGCAGCGTCTGGCGACCGGCCTCGGTCAGCTCCAGCTGGCGCCCGACGCGGCGGAACAGCTTGATGTTATAGGTCTGCTCAAACAGTGAAATTTGCCCGCTGATGGTTTGTGGTGTCAGGTTCAGTTGCTCACAGGCCCGTACGATGCTGCCGGTTTTGGCCACCACCCAGAAGTAATGCAGCTGTCGATAATTGAGCATGATTCACGCCGATTCGTAAAAACCGAAGTATAACCGCTAAAAATACGAATTTTCCTGAAGTATTCTCCTCTCTAGAATGCCGGCCATCGGTGAGCCAGCTTTTGCGCTCCATTTATCTCAGAGAGGCATTTATCCATGACGTACAAATCCTTGGGTTTCGCAGCCATATTGGCAGCGTCTTCAATTGCGCTCTCAGGCTGCGAACAGGCCGAAAAAAGCGCGCAGCAATTGATGGGGCAAGCAGCTGAAACCGCCAAGCAGGCAATCGATGACACTCATAAGGCCGCCGAACAGGCTATCAGCGAGGCCAGTGGCGGTTTGATCAGCCCTAAGGAAAAGCCGGCGGACGATGCCGAGCCATCCGAAACCTCCACCAAAACCATCTAAGCCCGTCATATCGAGTCAGGACTGACCCATGGATTATCTTTTACAACTCGCTGCCAGCCCCACTGCATGGATCGCGCTGGCGACTCTGGTCGTCATGGAAATCGTGCTTGGCATCGATAACCTGATCTTCATTTCGATCCTGACCAATAAACTGCCCGAACAGCACCGCGCCAAGGCGCGGCGTATCGGCATTGGCATGGCGCTTATCCTGCGCCTGGGCTTGTTGAGTACCATTGCTTTTATCGTGCAATTGACCGAGCCGGTCATCGAGATCCTCGGTCAGGCGTTCTCCTGGAAGGACATGATCCTGATCGCAGGCGGCCTGTTCCTGCTGTGGAAAGCCACCACGGAGATCCACCACAGCATGGACCCGGCGCCGGATGATCCAAAATCCGCCACCTCCGGGGTGACCCTCGGATTTGCCGCTGCGATCGGTCAGATTCTCATGCTGGACCTGGTATTTTCCATCGACAGCATCATTACCGCCGTGGGCATGACCGAGCATCTGCCGATCATGATCATCGCTGTGGTGATCGCAGTATTGGTGATGTTGCTGGCGGCCGAACCGCTGGCCAAGTTCATCAATGACAACCCGACGGTGGTCATGCTGGCGCTGGGCTTCCTGATCATGATCGGCATGACGCTGATCGCCGAAGGCTTTGGTGCTCATGTGCCCAAGGGCTATATCTACGCAGCCATGGCGTTCTCGGCAGCGATTGAGGTGTTGAACATGATGTCGCGTCGCCGTCAGCAAAGGGTGTTGGCCGATAAAGCCTGATTGCAGACAGTCAAAAGCCGCCCGGGGTCCATCCCCGGGCGGCTTTTTTGATTTTTGAAGGGGAAACGGTCAGTGTGCGGCAGCGTGGCGCCGGGCCGGTTTTGGCGCTTTTTCCGCTCGCGCTGGCGGCGCGTGATGATGGCGGCGTGCAATGCGCAGAACGCCCCACAGCATGGCTGTGGCGACGCTCAGCCAGCCGAATATCAGCATCACAATTGTTGTGGTCAGGCTCATCTGTGCCTCCTTCTGCCCAAGTCCAGGGCGACGCACTCGTTACAATGGACAGTCTAGTCGCTAAAGTGTTGCAGGGAATCGATCGGTAGTGACGACAGACGGACCAGTTCGTTCTATCGCCGCCATGGGACTGTTGTTTAAGGCTATACCCATGTCTCTCTGCACCTTATGATCGATGGCCCTTGCCTGGCCCGATGTCGGGTGCCTTCACAAGAGAGTCCTCATGTTTCCGGTAATTTCCTCTTTTCGATCACTGGTACTGGTGACGGCGTGTCTAACGGCCCTGGCGGGTTGCGCAGGCAGTGTGTCGCCGCAGATTCAGCGCCTGCCCGAGCGGGTGGAACTCAACAGCGTGCCGTTTTTCCGTGGCGAAATGTACCAGGGCGCTCCCCAATCGCTGGCCAGCCTGCTGACGCTGCAAGGCACGGTGATTACGCCGGGATTGCTGGAGAAGCCTCTACGTCTGCCGGAAGGCGAAGCCCATTTGCAGCAGAACCTGCAAACCCTGGCGCGAGAGTATGGGCTGGTGGTGTACCCCCTCGACAGTGAACTGCCGGCACTGTTGGAGCAAATCGCGGCGGGTTACCCCGTTCTGGTGCGCTATACGGAGGGCTCGGCTTTCTGGTCTGGGCCGAGGTACAGCATTCTCGTCGGTTACAACCGCCAAAAGCAGACGGTCTTGCTCAGGTCGGGGATGAACCGGCGGCTGCTGATGAGCTTTAGCGGCTTTGAGTCGGCCCTCAAAGATGCGGGAGGCTGGGCGGTATTGGTCCAGCGACCTACGCAACTCCCGGCCAACGTGGACTCCCAGCGCTGGCTGAAAGCTGCGGGCGAACTGGCCGGGGCAGGGCAGGAACAGGCAGCGGCCCGGGCCACTCAAGCCCTGAGCACCGCACACTGATCTCACGCCCCGTTCGTCACTTGTCGGGCACCACCCGCCATGCCAGAGGCTCCTAACCTCAGGGCCGGAATAGCCGGCCCATGAGTCTGAGGAGAAAAGCATGGCACAGTCGAAAACACCTACGGGGCCACATTCTTCCGAGCATTCTTCCGGCGATGATTTGGGATTTGATCCTGACTCGCCGGACCTGGGTGATCCTCAAGTTGATCCGATAGGTCCTGCCAAGGCGCCTTTGGACGAAGAGGACGAGCAGGAGGAGCCCGGTTCCAAAGCGTATGACCCGCTGGGTGATCTTAAGCCTTGAATAAAACAAAGCCCCGCTCAAGGCCGTAATGCTGTTCACTTAAGGAAATGGCGCTTTCTGAGGGGGAGAGGGTCGTTTTCTTTTGGGTTGGACTGGACTGGATTGGATTGGGTGCATATCCGTTGCTGCGGTAACGGCAACTTAAGGTTTCGCCCTTA
>NZ_JAKNQY010000080.1 GCF_024494355.1 Pseudomonas sp. Q11
GTCTCTCCGGCCGTACCTCAATCCAATTGTGGGAGCGGGCTTGCTCGCGAAGGCGTCGGCACAGCTTGCCTCAAAGCAAAGCTCTACCCCTTGGCCCCAGGCGTCGCCATCTCTTTTGTTTCCAAATGATCCAACGCTCGCTCAACCAACAACTGAACCCCATCAGCCATGCGGCTGATCGCCAGGGCTACGCAGCGGCGTGAGTCATCGACATCGTCGGCCAGGTCGGCGGCGATGGTGCTGATGGACAGCAGGTCTTCGGAGGCATTGGCCAGCAGGGTTTCGGTGTCGATGTGAGGGGAGACGATGAAAAGCTGGTTTTTATCGGGTTCGGGCGGTGAGGAGGGCTGGGGGTTGAGGTAGTAATCGAGGGCGCGGGTGGCGGCGTCTTCGAGCTTTTTTTCTTCCT
>NZ_JAKNQY010000081.1 GCF_024494355.1 Pseudomonas sp. Q11
TTTGACGGATCAATTTTTCTATCGACTTAACGGCTTCACACAGATAGTCGATATGACTCTGCAACGCGGGTTTGACTGCCTCAGACGACGCTGTCTTAAGCCTGCGCTTGTCGTCATCTCTCTGCTGAACAAAGTTTTCCCGTTGCTGGACCAGTGCGCGCAAGTCGTCCTGTTCGACACTTGTGATCCGGCTGTTAGCAGATTTGATAACCGCTGCAAATTGCGCCAGGAGGCGCGCATCTATGGGGTCGGTTTTAGCTTGTTGTCCCATTGCCTTGGCAAAGCTCTTGGCTCGGCAAGGGTTGATCCGAATGACCTCAAATCCTGCTGCCTGAAGTGCTTTCATGACGTTTCGTTCGTAACCGCCTGTGGCTTCCAGCAACACGCGACCGACCTGATGGAGCA
>NZ_JAKNQY010000082.1 GCF_024494355.1 Pseudomonas sp. Q11
TCCATGGCCCAGCGCGGCTATCCCGGCATCCATGCCGGGATGCCCACTCCACAATACCTGCGTTCGGCCATCGTGGTTAACGGGGCCCACAGATCAAAATCAAAAGCGAGGCGGCCTGATAGCCGGCCTATTTGTCACGGCTGTCCTCCGATCCAATTGTGGGAGCGAGCCTGCTCGCGAAGAGGCCAGTGCATGCAACACATCCTCATTGGCTGTTATACCGCCTTCGCGAGCAAGCCCGCTCCCACAGGAGAAACGCGATCAATCAAAAAACAGGTCGGCTGTCAGGCCGCCTCGCGGTGGACGTTGATCTCGGCGCCCCGTTAATCACGCTGGCCGAACGTAGGTATTGCGTAGTGGGCACCTCGGCATGGATGCCGAGG
>NZ_JAKNQY010000083.1 GCF_024494355.1 Pseudomonas sp. Q11
TCAAGAAGGTGGACAGGTAGTCGCGCGGCGCCAGGATCAGCCAGATCGGCAACACGGCGGCAACGAAACCGTAGCCGATCAGCATCCAGGTGATCTGCACGCCGGTGAAGGTGAAGGCCTCGGCCCAGACCGGGTCGGCGGCCACTTGTCCGCCGAGCCAGATCGAGCCCAGCAGCAACACCACGCCGATGAGGGAGATTTCACCGATGCGACCCGGGCGGATGTAGCGCATGTAGATGCCCATGAACATCGCGATCGGGATGGTCGCCATCACCGTAAAGATCCCCCACGGGCTCTCGGCCAGGGCCTTGACCACGATCAGCGCCAGCACCGCGAGGATGATGATCA
>NZ_JAKNQY010000084.1 GCF_024494355.1 Pseudomonas sp. Q11
GAATGTGCCCACCTCATCGCGAGCAAGCTGGGCTCCCACATGGGTTCTCGGGTGTGCATAAGTTTGGTGCTCACCACCAGCCCCTGTGGGAGCTGAGTTTGCTCGCGATGGAGCTCGGTCAGCTTGCATCCATGCTGAATGTGCCCACCTCATCGCGAGCAAGCTGGGCTCCCACATGGGTTCTCGGGTGTGCATAAGTTTGGTGCTCACCACCAGCCCCTGTGGGAGCTGAGTTTGCTCGCGATGGAGCTCGGTCAGCTTGCATCCATGCTGAATGTGCCCACCTCATCGCGAGCAAGCTGGGCTCCCACATGGGTTCTCGGGTGTTCATAAGTTTGGGGCTCACCC
>NZ_JAKNQY010000085.1 GCF_024494355.1 Pseudomonas sp. Q11
CCATGGCGTTCTGGTACCACTTCGCGATCCTGTTCGAAGCGTTGTTCATCCTCACCGCGGTGGACGCCGGCACCCGTGCCGGGCGTTTCATGCTGCAGGATTTGCTGGGCTCGTTCGTCCCGGCCCTCAAGCGCACCGAATCCTGGGCCGCCAACCTGATCGCCACCGCCGGCTGTGTGGCGCTGTGGGGCTATTTGTTGTACCAGGGCGTGATCGATCCGCTGGGCGGCATCAACACCTTGTGGCCGCTGTTCGGCATCTCCAACCAGATGCTGGCGGGTATCGCCCTGATGCTCGGCACCGT
>NZ_JAKNQY010000086.1 GCF_024494355.1 Pseudomonas sp. Q11
GAGCAAGCCCGCTCCCACAGGGGATTTGTGGTGGATGGGGATCTGCGAACGACTCAGAAAACTGTGGGAGCAAGGCTTGCCCGCGATGACGGTGGCGCATCCGGCATTGATGCAGGCTGAGCCGACGCTTTCGCGAGCAAGCCCGCTCCCACAGTGGATTTGTGGTGGATGGGGATCTGCGGACGATTCGGAAAACTGTGGGGACAAGGCTTGCCCGCGATGACGGTGGCACAGCCGGCAGTGATGCAAACTGAGCCGACGCCTTCGCGAGCAGGCTCGCTCCCACAGGGGATTTGT
>NZ_JAKNQY010000087.1 GCF_024494355.1 Pseudomonas sp. Q11
GCCGTCACATCCAACATCAATGCTGACTGACCCACCGCCATCGCGAGCAGGCTCGCTCCCACAGGGGTTCGGGGTGTTCATGAGTTTTGTGTTCAGCGCAGTTCCATTGTGGGAGCGAGCCTGCTCGCGAAGAGGCCGTCACATTCAACATCAATACTGACTGACCCACCGCCTTCGCGAGCAGGCTCGCTCTCACAGGGGTTTGGGGTGTTCATATGGGCTTTGGGTTCAGCGCAGTTCCACTGTGGGAGCGGGCTTGCTCGCGAAGAGGCCGTCACATC
>NZ_JAKNQY010000088.1 GCF_024494355.1 Pseudomonas sp. Q11
CGCCGACATTCTGCTTGTAAGGCAGACGCTCTCCCAGCTGAGCTAATCACCCTTCACTTTCGATGCGGGGCGCATTCTCTCACAATTTTTTGTAACGTGCTGATTTAATTAGCTATTCAGCAAAAAAATGTGATCAAAGCGCACCGCAGGAACTGCAAACAGCAAAAAGCCCGCGTTAGCGGGCTTTCTGTGGTGATCTGGCGTTCAGTGTTCCAGATTACCGAATATGGCGCAGCGGACGGGACTCGAACCCGCGACCCCCGGCGTGACAGGCCGGT
>NZ_JAKNQY010000089.1 GCF_024494355.1 Pseudomonas sp. Q11
TGGCTGCTGAAGATTAAGTGTAGGGGCGGGCTTGCTCGCGAAAGCGGTGGTTCAGCCAGATGCTGGACATGCCCAGCTTTGCTTTGCTTTGCTTTGCTTTGCTTTGCTTTGGATCTTGATCTTGATCTTGATCTTGATCTGGACGCCCCATTAACCACGCTGGCCGAACGCAGGTATTGTGCAGTGGGCATCCCGGCATGGATGCCGGGATAGCCGCGATGGGCCATGGATGGCCCTTCGCGGCGGGCCCACGGAGCAATGCCGGAGTGAGGGC
>NZ_JAKNQY010000008.1 GCF_024494355.1 Pseudomonas sp. Q11
TCGGTGCGCCGGAAGTGCCAGGTGCCGTTGTTATTCTCGACGGGGTGTTCGGTGGTGCTGTCACTGAATGTGAGTGTCAGCACCGCGCCCGGCCAGCAGGTGCCATTGAGGTCGGGCGAGAGGCCATTTTCCACAGGCACGTTCATGACCGGTGCCAAGGGCGGGATATTCACCTCAAGGACGATCCATGTCGACGACGCTACCCCATCCAAATACTGCTGCTTGATATGGACTTCCTGTTTGAACGTCGGCCCCCATACCTCTGATGCCGTGCTCTGCCACTGACCGGACGACACGTCAGCATCCGGGGCCGCCTTCGACCCTAAACCGGGATTGAACAGCATCACCGTCGCACCGTTGAACCCTTTGCCCGAGAATACGGGCTGGTAGACCGGTGTGTAGGTGACGTCGGTCGGGGCGGGAAGTATCAGGGTGACGGGAAAGGTGTACGGCTGCGAGTCAATCCAGCCATTGTCACCGTCGGGAAACCGCTGGATAGCCTGCAGGCTGTAAGAACCGAATGGCCAATTTGTCGCGGTTGTGTTCCAGCTGCCTCCGTTCACCGGCGCAGGGGCCGGCGCTGTGACGTTGGGGCCGCTGACGACGGTGATCTGGACGGTTGCGCCGGTGTGGCCGCTGCCTTCGAACTTCACCGAGGTGTCGGTCGGGGTGGTGACGGTGACGGCGGTCAGTTTGGGGGGGCGGATTCTGAAGGCTCGGGGTGTGCTTCGATCCGATGGTGGTTTCCCGCTCACGACCTGAAGTGCAGCCAGCGATATATTGCCCACGGGCGCCGTAACGGAACAGCTCCAGCTAGCCCCCGTCAACGTGTTGGTTTGGCCCAACATTTCGTCCTGCGTATCTCTGAATACCTGAACGATGGCACCCGAACTCCCCTTGTTGCCGGTCACGGTAAAGGTCCTGTCTTGAACCGAATTGGCTGCAGGGCCGGTGATTGCCGGGGCGCTTAATACTCTATAGCTAACCGGCTCCGAAACGACGCGGGGGAAACCGGTTAAATCATAAATAGCCACCACCGAAACAGTGTCCCCGGAGAGGTCGACATTGAGGGACGAGTGCCACGAATCGTCCGTCCCTACTGTGGCTTCGGGGGCCAACTGAAAACTGTGATTGTCAGCCTTTACCACTCTTACTTTGCTTCCGGGCGCGCCAACTCCCCTGAAGATATCGCCTTTGGCCAAAACGGCGTTGGCGTCTGGGGCCGTAATGTAAACCAGAAATGCCTGTGAACTAGGCGATTCAGGTGACAGTCTGTTCTCAACCCTCTGATACGCGACGAAGGTCATGTGGCGCCCATCTGCGGAAAGAGGGGCGTCAACCTTCCATGTGTCGCCACCGTCCCCAGTGGCTTGGTAATGGGTAGAGCTGATACTGGTACGAACAAACACCGTGCCGGCGCCGATTACGAGCCTCTTTCCGGTAATACGTACAGTTCTGGAGTTCACATTTCTGATCGGATCAATACTGGGAGTGACAGCAGGATAAAAGTCTACTTGTCTTTTAGCTGTAAGATTCGGCTTATCACCATTCCACCGAAAACTGAAATTTATTGCTGCATTACTAGCATTGGAGTTTATCGAATACGTACGATCGACTCTCCACTCTGTCCCATTCTGATACGCGTTATCAGTTACCAATTCCCATGGACCTTCGCCGCCAGAATCGAGTTGCAGAAACAACCTACCCCGTCCAGAAGCAGCAGCTACTGTCTGATACTTCTCTGTTCTTACCGTAAACCTCCGACCGTCATCAGACCACTCATGGCTCAGCCAGATCTGAGCCCACAGATCACCACTTACAGCACGCAAAGGAGAAAAAGAAGTAGCCTGATCTGGAGGAGAATACACCGACAACCCACCCGTATCAGATGCCTCGTTGATAGTCCCGATGTTGTTGATATCTTCCGATGTATCTGCTGGCTTGTTCTTATCAAATTCGTCGTCAGTGCTCATATCTAGCTCTCAAAAGACTATTACGATGGGGTGGTCGTGAATAAGGCTCTTGGGGCTCAGTAAATGACATGACGGGCTGTTCAAACACCTGTTAGCTCTGACAGTTCCGACAAGCGGCGGCATCTGATGTAGGAAGCGACCGACTGACCACAACGCCTTGCGCAACGGACTACACATCCGCCAGAATCCGCCGGCTTGTGCGCCTTGGCCTTGCCCCGTAACTTGATTCGTGTCGCTGACAACTCAGTGATCGGGTTTAGTCGCCCAGTGGCAAAAGTGATGTGCACAAGCTTCATCCAGTCGGGTTCCCTATCCCCGCACTTGATGGTGGCTGTTCGCAGGGCGCCCTCGGGCGCGCCGGGCTTCACTTTTCCACCGGTCGACTAACCTGCGTACAGCCGCCACCCTTCGTTTAGTCGCGAACCGGTTGGCAGCCCCATCATGGAAAAGTGAATATGATCAAGCCAACTCCAAATCCACCTCACACCGACCCGCTATCCCCTCACGAAACCCTCGACGCCGAAAAGCTCGACCAAGCTGCCCAAAAAGCCCTGGACTACTACCTCAAGCCTAACCACGGCCAACCCGACAAGCAGCCCGCCAAACAACCGGATTACTTCATCGTCGCCCCCGACGCCGACCCCGAAGGCATGCTCGCGCACACCTACGAAACCTTCTGCTCGGTGAGCACGCTGATCCTGGATTTATCGGAAGACCTGGAAGGCGCCCCGCGCAACCTGGCCCTGGCGATTCACCAGATGGGCGAGATGGGGGTGTTGTTGCTGGAGAAGTTGCTGGATAACGAAGCGAAGGTTCAGCGCTGACAGGGACTGCGGGAGCATAGCTTACTGGCGATGGGTACTTGAGATGGCTATCGCGAGCAGGCTCGCTCCCACAGTGGGTCGCGGATTGGCACAAGTCCGGCGTACAACCCAATTCCCTGTGGGAGCGAGCCTGCTCGCGATGGCGGCGGTACGGTCAGTCAATACTGATGTGCGAGCTGATCCACCGCTATCGCGAGCAAGCCCACACATTGGCTCACTGTCAGTGGTCATGCCTACCTCTCAATAAAAAACTGCGGTTAGCGACATCGCGAAGCGGGTTCTGCGGGCCAATAAAAGAAAACCAGCCCCACTAAGACATATTAGATCTATGAACCTCTACAAGCGGTGACATTACCGACAGAGGCATCGTCGTTAGCGCTATTGATGCCGATTAATCTTTGCATTTATGGAACATTTCTCGTCTATAGAAGGTTATCAAGGAGGTCGAATTATTTAAGGAAACGTGACGTCCACGTGCCCCGTCATATTAGGATCGGGCCGCCCATCGACGTCGTACTGCCAGTTGAAATATATTGTCGCAGATCGAGAATTTGCATCTACAGTAAGGTGCTTGACGAAAGCATGCCATTGACCATCCTGTATCCCATTATCATTATTTAGCTCCACCCAGTTAGTATTACCTGCATTTTCTGAAGCGAGTCCCATTTTAATATTGCCACGCGAAAGCCCGTTATTCGTGGCCCAGTAGCGTTTTGTACTCATATACAATATGTTACCACTCGGACTCCACTCATACTCCACCTCCATTTTTGCCTCAAACTGATAAAGAGCTGCAGTTACTACAACTACTTTTCCAGCCGTTTCAGTGCCCATGACTAACGCCTCCACTTTAAAAGCGTTCCGGTTGGCAACGCCATCAAGGTATTTCTTGATGGCAGTAAACGACAAGATTTTCGACTCAACACCTGTCAACCCTGACAGTCCCGACAAACGGCGGAGTCCAATGTAGGAAACGCCCGAGTGACTACGGCGCCTTGTGCAACGGACTACACATCCGCCAGAATCCGCCGGCCTGGAGAAGTTGCTGGATAACGAAGCGAAGGTTCAGTGCTGAACGTTAAGCCGACTGAATAATTTCGTAGATACGATGAAGAACCTGTGGGAGCGGGCTTGCTCGCGAAGGCGTCGGCACATTCAGCATTGATGCAAGCTGATCCACCGCGTTGGCGAGCAAGCCCGCTCCCACAAGTTGGATTGAGGTCAGCCCGCGAGAGTCAGGCCGGTTCCTGCAGAGGCGGTTTCAAGCCGACTCCGGCAACGGATGAAAACTGAAATACTGCTGCAACGCGCTCACCAGTTGCCCGTACTCCGGCGGCGCCCATTTGAGGCTGAAGCCGGCGTCGAAATGCTGCGGCGTCACATCCTCATGGCACCAGAGGCAACTGGCCTTCAATTCGATGTCCAGCTGCGGCCCCTCATCGGCAGGGATCTTGAGGTGCAGATTAAAGTCTGCGCCGACCATCAGCGGTAAATGGCTGATCAGCATCAGGCCATCTTTCGACACGTTACCCAGAAACCCGATGGGCCTGCCGTTCATACCGTTGAACACGCGCAGGAAATACGGCAACTGGTGCCGCTCGATTCGCCTCTTTTTGTACATGTCCTGTATCGCTTTTTGAACGCCCCCCATACAGGGGCTACCGATACTTCGGAACGGGTACGAACAGGCCCGCTCTCCCCGATCCCGGTGCCAGACGCCTGGGGGCGCTCTGACTCGACTTCTGCCGGTCACAGGTGCCTCTTGAATTAGAGACCTGGCTCTAATCATTACTTGTACAAATATAGCTCAAGGTATGGCGACGGCCAGCCCGAGGTCGATAGTTCATCAAGCGCAATGGTACAAGGTAGCGATGGCCAGGGATCGCGCCTGGCCATGGTTTTTGACGGGCGGTCAGAACGCCGTGGGGCGGATCGCCGGGGCGCTGCGGAGCGGGTAATGGCCCAGGCTCTGCAAGGTTTCGAGCCGGGCGCGGGCGCGGAAGGCGTATTCGCTGTTAGGGTATTGGGTCATGATGAACTGGTAGGTTTGCGCCGCGTCGACAAACAGCTTCTGTCGTTCCAGGCACTGGCCGCGCATCATCGAGACTTCCGGCTGCATGTAGCGCCGGGCGCGGCTGGCGCGGTCGACCTTGGACAGTTCGAGCATGACCTGCTCGCAATTGCCCCGCTCGTAAGCCTTGTAGGCCAGGTTCATGTGGTGGTTCATCGACCAACGGGTGCAGCCCGTGATGCTCAGGGCCAGGGCAACAAAAAGCACGAATCGCATGGGAGGTTCTCCTGTCTTGAGCTCTGTATCGACCTGGGTGGGGAAATCTTCAGCCTGAAAAATGGAACTGGGTTTTGTCGTTCTGACAAGGAGGATGATCAGTGATGGAGGCACAGTGATGTGAATGAAGACCTGTGGGAGCAAGGCTTGCCCGCGATGGCGATCTTGAGTGCGCCATCGCGGGCAAGCCTTGCTCCCACAGATCATTCCAGCTCACCACCAAGCTGTACTTGAAAGCTCATCCAAGGCGCAAAAATTTTCAGGAATGTTCATTTCGAAAAGAAACGAAAAAGTAGTGCATATGAACAATGACTACACCCTAAGAGCATAGTAGCCTTCGCTGGCGCTTGAACCTGAGGAGTCTTGCATGTCCGTCCGTCGCACCAAAATCGTCGCTACCCTTGGCCCGGCCAGTAACTCGCCGGAAGTTCTAGAACAGTTGATTCTGGCTGGCCTGGACGTTGCCCGTCTGAATTTCTCCCATGGCACCCCCGACGAGCACAAGGCTCGTGCCAAGCTG
Source organism: Pseudomonas sp. Q11 (assembly GCF_024494355.1). Taxonomy (GTDB): domain Bacteria; phylum Pseudomonadota; class Gammaproteobacteria; order Pseudomonadales; family Pseudomonadaceae; genus Aquipseudomonas; species Aquipseudomonas hefeiensis. Next base: position 5,605 of record NZ_JAKNQY010000008.1, read on the forward strand.
GTGCGCGACCTTGCGGCCAAGCATGGCCGTTTTGTCGCCCTGCTGGGTGACCTGCAAGGCCCGAAGATCCGTATCGCCAAATTCGCCAACAAGCGCATCGAGCTGAAGATTGGTGACACCTTCACCTTCTCCACCAGCCATCCGCTGACCGAAGGCAACCAGCAGGTGGTCGGTATCGATTACCCGGACCTGGTCAAGGATTGCGGTGTGGGCGACGAGCTGCTGCTCGATGACGGCCGCGTGGTGATGCGCGTCGACACCGCCACCGCCACCGAACTGAACTGCACCGTGACCATCGGCGGCCCGCTGTCGGACCACAAAGGCATCAACCGTCGCGGCGGCGGCCTGACAGCCCCGGCCCTGACCGAAAAAGACAAGGCCGACATCAAGCTGGCCGCGGAAATGGAAGTCGACTACCTGGCCGTGTCCTTCCCCCGCGACGCTGCTGATATGGAATACGCCCGTCAACTGCGCGACGAAGCCGGCGGCACCGCCTGGCTGGTGGCCAAGATCGAACGCGCCGAAGCCGTGGCCGATGACGAAACCCTCGACGGCCTGATCAAGGCCTCCGACGCCGTGATGGTGGCCCGTGGCGACCTGGGCGTGGAAATCGGCGACGCCGAGCTGGTGGGCATCCAGAAGAAGATCATTCTGCACGCGCGCCGCCACAACAAAGCGGTGATCGTCGCGACCCAAATGATGGAGTCGATGATCCAGAACCCGATGCCAACCCGCGCCGAGGTGTCCGACGTAGCCAACGCCGTACTCGACTACACCGACGCCGTGATGCTCTCGGCCGAAAGCGCCGCCGGCCTCTACCCGCTCGAAGCGGTGCAGGCCATGGCACGCATCTGCATCGGCGCTGAAAAGCACCCGACCAGCAAGACCTCCAGCCACCGGATCGGCAAGACCTTCGAGCGCTGCGACGAGAGCATCGCCCTGGCGACGATGTACACCGCCAACCACTTCCCGGGCGTGAAGGCGATCATCGCCCTGACCGAAAGTGGCTACACGCCGCTGATCATGTCGCGCATCCGCTCCTCGGTGCCGATCTACGCGTTCTCCCCGCACCGCGAAACCCAGGCTCGTGCTTCGATGTTCCGGGGCGTCTACACCGTGCCGTTCGACCCGGCCGCCCTGCAACCGGGCGAAGTCAGCCAGGCGGCGGTGGATGAACTGGTCAAACGCGGCGTGGTGCAGACCGGTGACTGGGTCATCCTGACCAAGGGCGACAGCTACCACACCATCGGCGGCACCAACGGGATGAAAATCCTGCATGTTGGCGACCCGATGGTCTGAGTGACCGGTTGCTGAAAACAAAAGCCCCGCCAGGTGAATGGCGGGGCTTTTTGGTTTTTGCCGTCTGAAAAAGGTGTTGCCTGGGCTGGCGCCATCGCGAGCAGGCTCGCTCCCACAGAGTTTCCCGCTGACCACCATCCCGTGGGAGCGGGCTTGCTCGCGAAGGCGGTGGGTCAGTGGATATCCATTTTCAATGGACTGGCGCCATCGCGAGCAAGCTTTGCTCCCACAGAGTTTCCCGCTCCCACAGGGGTTTTGGTTGAACACATTATCCATGAACACCACAGATCTACTGTGGGAGCAAAGCTTGCTCGCGATAGGGCCAGCCCAGGCACTACAAAAACTCAACGCCTGTTGATAAACACCGACAGCGCCGCCTCGGGCGAGCGCAGTCGCTGGGTGTCGGTCACGGCCAGTCTCGCGCCTGAAGATCAGCGCTCAACCACGGGTCAGGAAGACATCGGCCAGCAGTTGATTACGCGGCAGGCCAGCCAGGTACAGGCGCTTGGCAAAAGCCTCGACCCGGTCGGGATGGCCGCAGAGCAAGGCCTGGGTTTGCCGGGAAACAAGCCGCAGTTGCGCCAGCGCAGAGGGTGCCTCGGCCGTGGTCAGCAGCTCCACGGTGAGGTGTTGATGCTTGGCCGCCAGCGCCGCCAGGGGTTTGGCCAAATAATGCCCGGCAGCATCATGGGCCACGTGAATAAGACGGATCGTGCCTTGGTGATGCTGATGCAGGGCTGCGCGCAAAAGACCGAACAACGGTGCCAGGCCGGTGCCGGCCGCCAGTAGCCACAGCGGTTTCTCGTGCCACTCGGGGTCGTAATGCAGGGCGCCGCCGCGCAACTCACCGAGAAAAATCGGATCGCCCGCTTTCATCTGTCGCGCCGCATCGATGAACTGGCCGGGCTCGCGGCAATCGAGATGAAACTCCAGGAAGCGGTCTTCTTCCGGCAGGCTCGCCAGGGAATACGGGCGAGCGACTTCACCGGCCCACAGCACCAGATGCTGCCCCGCCTGGTAACGCAACGCCCGCTCAGGGATCACGCGCAGGCGCAGCACGTCGGGGCTCAGCCAATCCGCCGCCGCCACCTGGGCGGGGCGGCCGTCGCGTTGCGGGTCAAAGGTGTGGATCTGCACATCCTCGATCACCTGGCACTGACACGCTAGCCGCCAGCCTTGCTCGCGCTGCGCGGGACTCAAGGCGTCGGGTCGACTGTCGCGCACGTCACCGTTCACACACTGCACCAGACAGGCATGGCAACTGCCGGCGCGACAACTGTAGGGCACCGCCACGCCGCCCTGATTCAACGTGTCCAGCAGATTACTGCCCGCCACCACCGTCCACTGCCGGTCGGCGACTTTTACTTCAGGCATCGACGTTCTCCCAGGCGGCGGCACACCGATTGCGGCCGTCTCGCTTGGCACGGTACAAGGCCTGGTCGGCACGCTGCAACGCGTTGTCCAGGTCGTCGCCCGTCTCCAGCATCGTCATGCCCACCGACAGGCTGAGGGAGCCGACCTGCAAGCCAATCAGTTCGACTTCGGTAAACGCCAGCCGCAACCGCTCGCAACAGGCCGTCAGCCGCGAGGGGTCGCAGGCCGGCAGCAGCATGACGAACTCTTCGCCACCGTAACGGGCCAGTACATCGCCCTCGCGCAGGCAGGCCGTAGCGACGCCGGCGAATGCCTGAAGCACCTGGTCACCGGCGGCGTGGCCGTGCAGGTCATTGATGCGTTTGAAATGGTCGAGGTCGATCAAGGCCAGGCCATGGGCAACACCGGGCCTGAGCGTGTTGAGCTCCCGGGAAGCCAGGCGCAGGAAGTGTCGGCGGTTGAATAAACCGGTCAGTTCATCCGTGGCCACCAGATCTTCGAGCTGGCGCATCATGCCGCGCAGAGTGTCCTGGTGCGCCTGCAAGGCAAACCGCCGCTGACGCATGCGTTGGCGTGAGTTCTGTACGTAACTGGCGTAGAGCACCAGCCACACCAGCACGATAAACAGCACGCACACCTGCAACCCGGCCAACGTGGGGTCGGGAAGCCTGAAGAAGTAGCCGTCCCAGAGGGTGATGGCGGTGAAACTGAAAAACACCAGCATCGCGCAGCGCACGAAAACCCGACGGGACAAGTGGAACAGCCCGAACAGCAGGATCAGCACATAGAACACCAGGAACACACCCCGGGCCTGGTCCAGGTGCGCCATCACCCAGGTCTGCCAGCCCAGGCCGATCAGTACCTGTATTTCGGTGAGACTGGGATCGGCGAACCGCAAGTTGCGGTCGGTGATAAACAGCGCGAACAGCCCTGCCTGGCACAACACCACCAACACGCTGCCGATGATGACATCGCGCAGCGAATCGAGGTAATGACCACTGAAAAATGCCAACCACAACAACACCAGTGCCAGCGCGTAAGTCGCGGCCGCCAAGGCGAAGCGTTTCAGCAAAAGACGTTGGATGGCGTTATGGGTCAATCGTTGACTCACCATGGGAAAGGAACTGACAGGAGGCGTCCTACGCTACAGGCCAGACGCCACTTTAGTGGCGTGCAGGGCAAATGACCATTCAATTCTGGAGCAGAAAAATGGCGTCAAAGCAATGGCCCAAATTGACGCAGTGACTGACGCCCCTGATGCCCCTGTGGCGAGGGAGCTTGCTCCCGCTCGGTTGCGCAGCGACCGCAAAATCCTGGGGTCGCTTCGCAACCCAGCGGGAGCAAGCTCCCTCGCCACAGGTTTTCACTTCCCACCTCATCAATCCGTCACTATCGCGGGCAAGCCTTGCTCCCACAGGGGGCCGGCCTGCGATATACTGCCGCGCCTTTTTAGCGTCGCGCCAGCATGCCCGGCGTGCCTTGACCCGAAGGTCAGCTTCAAGCTGCAAGCTTCGAGCTACAAGTTCAGAGCAGTACGCATACTGCTTCAGCTTGCCGCTCGAAGCTTACGGCTTGAAGCTGCCCTATAGAATGTTCCCGTCTTTAGAGAGGAGCGCGACTCATGACCGTGATCAAGCAAGATGACCTGATTCAGAGCGTTGCCGACGCCCTGCAGTTCATTTCCTACTACCACCCCGTGGATTTCATCCAGGCGATGCACGAGGCATACCTGCGCGAAGAATCGCCGGCGGCCCGTGACTCCATGGCGCAGATCCTGATCAACTCGCGCATGTGCGCCACCGGCCATCGGCCGATCTGCCAGGACACCGGCATCGTGACCGTGTTCGTCCGCGTGGGCATGGACGTGCGTTGGGATGGCGCGACCATGAGCCTGGACGACATGATCAACGAGGGCGTGCGTCGCGCCTACAACCTGCCGGAAAACGTCCTGCGTGCCTCCATCCTCGCCGACCCGGCAGGCGCACGTAAAAACACCAAGGACAACACCCCGGCGGTGATCCACTACTCCATCGTCCCGGGCAACACCGTGGAAGTGGACGTGGCGGCCAAGGGCGGCGGTTCCGAGAACAAGTCCAAGATGGCCATGCTCAACCCGTCCGACTCCATCGTCGACTGGGTGCTGAAAACCGTTCCGACCATGGGCGCCGGCTGGTGCCCACCGGGCATGCTGGGTATCGGCATCGGCGGCACCGCGGAAAAAGCGGCCGTCATGGCCAAGGAAGTGTTGATGGAGTCCATCGACATTCACGAGCTCAAGGCCCGCGGCCCGCAGAACCGTATTGAAGAGATGCGCCTGGAGCTGTTCGAGAAGGTCAACCAACTGGGCATCGGCGCCCAGGGCCTGGGTGGCCTGACCACCGTGCTCGACGTGAAGATCATGGACTACCCGACCCACGCCGCGTCCTTGCCGGTGTGCATGATCCCCAACTGCGCCGCCACCCGTCACGCCCACTTCGTGCTGGACGGCACTGGCCCGGCGTCGCTGGAGGCACCACCGTTGGACGCTTACCCGGAAATCGTCTGGGAAGCCGGTCCGTCGGCGCGCCGCGTGAACCTCGACACCCTGACACCTGAAGACGTGCAGAGCTGGAAGCCGGGCGAAACCGTGTTGCTTAACGGCAAGATGCTCACCGGTCGCGACGCGGCGCACAAGCGCATGGTCGAGATGCTGAACAAGGGTGAAACCTTGCCGGTGGACCTCAAGGGCCGCTTCATCTACTACGTCGGCCCGGTCGACCCGGTGGGTGACGAAGTGGTAGGCCCGGCCGGTCCGACCACTGCCACGCGGATGGACAAATTCACCCGCCAGATCCTCGAGCAGACCGGCCTGTTGGGCATGATCGGCAAATCCGAGCGCGGCCCGACCGCCATCGAAGCGATCAGGGACAACAAGGCGGTCTACCTGATGGCCGTCGGCGGCGCCGCTTACCTGGTGGCTCAGGCGATCAAGAAATCCAAGGTCCTGGCGTTCGCCGAACTGGGGATGGAAGCGATCTATGAGTTCGAGGTCAAGGACATGCCGGTGACCGTGGCGGTCGATAGCCAAGGCGAGTCGGTACACATCACCGGCCCTGCCATCTGGCAGAAGAAAATCAGCGAAAGCCTGGCGGTGGAAGTGCAGTAACACGCACCCAGCGCTGTGAAGAAGGCCGGTGGGCGACAAGCTCACCGGCCTTTTTCATGTCACAACAAAAACCCGGGGGCACAACCATTCATCGGGCAAACCCGCCGACCTGTCAGATCTGACAGGTTACACCCCTGCTCTCCCTTGGCATCCTCCCCTGGCCGGGGATCAATCCTGGCGCGGCTTAAAAGGGATGAACGTCCATGGCAGAGCAAGCGCCCCTCCAGATCATCACGCCCACCATCGCCGGCAGTGCGTCAATCGCGACTATCGGCAACAGCCTCGGCCCGGTAGGCACGTTAGGCGCCGCTTCCTTTGAATTGCCGTTGCCCATGTCGAGCGCCCGTCATCTGACGCCGACCCTCGCCCTGCGGTACAGCAGCCAGAGCGGCAACGGCACGTTCGGCATCGGCATGCAGTTGTCGGTCCCCAGCATTCGGCGCAGGACCCATAAAGGCGTACCGCTCTACAACGAAGAGGATGTCATGGTTGGCCCCGACGGGGTGGAGCTCTGGCCTGATCTGGAAGCACAGACCAGCCGCAAAGTCGGCGACCGCACCTTCGCGACGGTGCGCTACTACCCCAGGATTGAAAGCACTTTCGACATTTATGAACTCTGGACGTCCATCGACGAGTGCCCGTTCTGGCGAGTACAGGGCAGCAACGGCCACGTGTATTGCTATGGGAAAAGCGAAGCGTCACGCATTGTTGAGCCTAAGCCCGAGCCCGACCCAGAGCCCGAGCCACCGACACGCATCGCCGAGTGGCTGTTGCTGGAAGAAGTCAGTCCACTGGGCGAGCACATCTATTATGAGTATGTGGCGGATCCGGCTGTCTCCGACGGCCCCCATGACTACCGCGCCCAACGCTATCTACGCCGTGTGTGTTATGGCAACGCCACGGCCAGCGAAACCTTCTACTGTTTCGAAGGACCAGACCCGGCCAACCTGCCGTGGCACTTGCATCTGGTATTCGACTACGGCCAACGCCCCCTCGAACTTGATGAAAAACCCATCTGGACGCCCGCCGACGAAGACGCCTGGCAACTGCGCAGCGACCCGTTCCACACTTACCGATACGGTTTCGAAATCGGCACGCGGCGCCTGTGTCATCAGGTGCTGATGTTCCACCGTTTCCCTGCCGACGCCGAACCGGCGCTGGTGCGGCGACTGTTGCTGGAGTACACCTCGACGGCGCTGGGCTACAGCCTGTTGACCGCCGCCCACTATCAAGACTGGGATGCCGAGGGTCGGGTCGGGTATTCGCCACCGGTAGAACTTCAATACAGCGACTTTGCGCCTGACGTTGTACCCAAGACTTTTTTTGCCTTGGAAACCATGCCTGCCCTGGAACACGGTCTGCGGTATCAATGCGTTGACCTGTATGGCGAAGGTGTTCCAGGCTTCTTGTGCCGCTACAGCCACGGCTGGTATTACCGCGAGCCCGAGCGCGCGACAACCGGTGGCAGTGAAGCAATCGGTTATGGCCCCTGGACGCTTCTGCAAAGCATCCCAGTGACCGCCGAAAGCTCGACAGTCATGCAATTACTCACCGACCTGACCGGCAGTGGCCGCCTCAATTGGGTCATCGCCCAGCCCGGCGCGAGCGGCTTCTACACACTCAACCCGGACCGCAACTGGTCGGCCTTCACGGACTTCCAGCATTTCCCCGTAGAGTTCCTGCACCCCGCCGCGCAATTGGGCGATCTGGCCGGCGATGGATTGCGCTCGTTGGCGATGATCGGCCCCAACAGCGTACGCCTCTATGCGAACCTGCGCGAAGAAGGGTTCGCCGCCGGCGTGGACGTGCCCCATGAACCGGACAGCACCCTGCCATTGTTCAGCGACCTACGCAGCGAGCTGGTGCTGTTCGGCAATATGCTGGGTAGCGACAGCACCGAACTGGTCCGCATTCGCTTCGATGAAATCAGGTGTTGGCCAAACCTGGGCCATGGGCATTTCGGCGCGGGCTTTGTCATGAGCCCCCTGCCCTTCAGCTACGAGGAATTCAGTGCCGAGCGGGTGCGAATCGCCGATCTGGATGGCTCTGGAGCACCGGCGCTGATCTACCTGCGAAGCGATTGTTTCGACATCTATTTCAACCACGGCGGCAATGGCCTGGAGCAAACACCTTTGCAGGTGTCCTGGCCCGACGGTTTGCGCTATGACAACCTCTGCCAAGTCACTTTGGCCGATCTGCAAGGCTTGGGTTGCGCCAGCCTGATCCTGAGCGTGCCCCATCACACGCCGGATATGAAACCCCGGCATTGGCGCTACGATTTTGTCGCGACACGGCCTTACCTGCTCAGCGCCACGAACAACAACATGGGTTGCAGCAGCACGCTGACGTATCGCAGCAGCGCGCAGTTCTGGCTGGATGAAAAAGCCCAACGCGTGGCGAAGGACGAACCACTGGACTGCTACCTGCCCATGGCCCTGCAACTGGTGGCGCGCCAGCAACAGCTGGACGAAATAACCGGAAATTGCCTGACCCAGCGCTTTACCTATTACGAAGGTGACTACGACAGCTATCACCGTGAGTTCAGGGGCTTTGGCCGGTTGTATCAGCTTGACAGCGAGTTGCCTTCAGGTGACCGGAACAGCGGCTTCACCGCACCGGTGCTGGCCAAGACCTGGTTCCACACCGGTCGTACCGTCGACCCGCCGCTCAGGGATTGCTTCGACGCCGACCACGACGCGCCGCCCCTGGGCCCCACGCTGCTAACCCAGTTCCACGAACAGGACGAGGCCGACCAAATCATCGTTTCCGACCCGGACACCGCCCGGGAAATGGCGTACGCCTTGAGCGGTCATGTACTGCGCAGCGAGACCCACGACGGCGAATCGGCAGACATGAACAAGCCCTACACGGTGGTCCGGCAGCGTTATCTACTGCGCCATCCCCACCACAACCAGAACAGCCTGTTGGTGTTGGAGCTGGAAACGGCCACTCATCAATACGATGGTTTTATCGACGACCCGCAGGCCCGGCACACCGTCAACCTGGGTTGGAACCGTTACGGCCAGTTGGCGCACGGTTTCATCGTCCATTATGCCCGGCGTCTGACCGCCGCGGACCCACCGCCCTTCGAGGATGAAGACGAGATCAATTGGTGGCGTGACGCCCATGACGATCAGCAACAAGTTTTCCACATCATCGAAAGTCGGGCCAAGTACCTGCACTTGCTCGACGATAGCGGGCAACGCCAGCGGCTGGGCCTGCCATGGCGCGCTCGGACCAACGGGCTGCAACGGTCCAAAGGCCAACTCCCCGAGGGGCTGAATCCGCAGCAGATCAGTTATGAATGCTTCCTCGCCCATCAAGGTTCGGAACAATGGACGGCCGCCCGGGTGCTGATCGCCCTGGAGGAACAACCCTACCTGCGCGATGATGCGCACGACCTCCTGTTCCAGGCCCTGCGCGGTCCGCTGGAAGTGGCTGAGTTCGACAAACAGGCGCTGGACGCCTACGACGCGGTACCTGGGCCGTTCGACATCCGCGAGGCACTGGCTGAGATTGGCTTCGAGCCGATGAAGCTGTTCCTGCCCGAGGATACGGAAGAGGATGCCCTGCAAAACCTATGGTCCAGGAAGGTCGGTTTCGCCACCTACCTGCCGCTCGAAAACTTCTTCCATATCAGAGCGTTGCAGGAAACACAGAGTCATGGCGTTACAACGGTCGAATACGACGACTATCACCTGATGCCCGCCGTCGTGACGCTACCGGATGGGTGCGCGACCCAGGTCGAATACAATTACCATTCGTTGCTGCCGCAAAAAATCATCGATGCCAACGACAACCTCCAGGAAGCGCTCTACGGCCCGGGCGGAGCGCCTTTGGGCGTCACCTTCCATGGCACCGAAAACGGAGCTCCGGCAGGCTTCGATGCCATTGACACCTATACACCTCCCGACGATTTGTCACCGGGTCACGCCATCGAATACCCTGCGACCACCTTGGGAAACATGGCCAGCGCCGTGCGGGTCGAGGACCTGAGCTGGATGGGCACTCTTGACCTGGCGCTGGTGCTGCCGGCGCAGCGCGACGAGTGGATCAACGCCCGCTACATACTGCCCAGCGGCCATATTCGCGCATCGGCGCGCGTTCGTCTGGCCCGACTTCAAACCCATACCGTTGCCGAGGGACAACTGCGGGCGCTCGTCCAGGCCACGCCCCGGGAACCGGCCCACAGCGTCATGTTGAGCGCCGATCGCTACCCGGATGATCCACTGCGACAGATCCGCATCGCCATCAGCGCCGTCGACGGTTTTGGTCGCCCGCTGCAAAGCAAACAATTGGTCGAACCTGGGCAAGCCTATGCCGTGGCCGAGGACGGCTCGCTGAGATTGGACGAAGATGGGCGGCCGATCCAGCAGGATGCCGACCCGCGCTGGCGGGTCAGTGAACGGGTCGAGTACAACGGCAAGGGCTTGGTGACACGGGTATACAGGCCGTATTTCGCCGATGCATGGCGCTACATCAACGATGCCTCTCTACGCGAGCATGGCTACCATGATCAACAGTTCTACGATCCGCCCGGGCGGCTGGTCAGGGTCGTCAATGCCAAGGGCCATGAAGCCTGGCATGTCTATCATCCGTGGTACCAGTGCGACCATGACTACAACGACACCGATACGGGGCCTGCCCAGTGAGTCGGCAGATTCATCGCAAGACTCCCGTCGTGGCGGTATTCAATGGACGAGCCGGACCTGTCCGTCGGGTGGACTATCTGCGCGGTTCGACACGCGACGAAACCCAAAGGCTGGTCACGGCCCAGGCGTATGACCTCCTCGGGCGCATTGTCGATCAATGGGATCCGCGCTTTCACGGCACGCAAACCATCAGCCTGCACAGCCTCTACAGCCTGTCCGGCACACCGCTGCGTACTGAAAACGTCGATGCCGGGTGGCGCTGCGAATTGCCCGGCCTGGCCGGCGAACACCTGCACCGTTGGGATGCCCGCGGCAGCGAGCAACAGACCGAATACGACTCGCAGTTGCGGCCCACGCTGATCCGCGAGCGCCGCCAGGACCAAACTTGGACCACCGTGGGTCGCCTGCGCTACGGCAGCCCTTCGGCCGAAGACGCCCTGCACAATCGATGCGGTCAACGGGTGGAACATTACGACACGGCCGGGCTGGTCACCGTTGAGGATTATTCGATGGCAGGGCTTCCCCTGGATCAGGGGCAACGTTTCCTCGACACGCTGGAGATGCCCGACTGGCCGGATGATGCAGCGGGGCGCGAGCGTTTACTGGAGCCTGCCCGCTACGACACCCGTTGGCAGTACGACGCCTTGGGTGATGCCTTGGGTCAGACCGATGCCAAGGGACACAGCCGACGCATTGAGCTCAATGTCGCCGGACAGCCCAAGAGCGTGCATTGGCAATGGGCAGGCAGCCCCACTGCCGAGCTGGTCACCCATGCGTTCCAATACTCTGCCGAGGGGCAGCTACAGGCGTCCACCGCCGGCAATGGCATCAAGACAAGCCTTGCCTATGACCCGGCCAACGGGCGCCTGACTGAGCTCAAAGCCATGAACGGCAGCGATACCCTGCAGCACTTGTCCTACCTCTACGATCCCGTAGGCCATGTCACGTCTATCGCCGATCACACCCATGTCGTGCGTTACCACGCCAACCAGCGCAGCGAAGACATTCGTACCTTCGTCTATGACAGCCTGTATCGCCTGGAAAGCGCCACGGGACTGGAAATCCCCGGAGCGGGCACACAACCAGGGTTGCCAGGGCTTGTTCCGCCCACTGACCTGTCCCTGCGAACCCCATACACTCAACACTACGAGTATGACCTCGGCGGTAACCTGAAGAAGCTGATCCACAGCAGCGCGACCCCAAGCCAGGCGCACACGCTGCGCCTGACCATGGACCCGTCGAGCAATCGCTGCCTGCAATGGCACAAGGGCGAAGCCGCCCCCGGCGACGACTTGGACTTCGATGCCGGCGGCAACCAACTGAACCTGCCCGCCTGCGGACAACACCTGACCTGGAACTGGCGCAATCAATTGCACAAGGTGACCCAAGTCCAGCGCCGCGACGGCGAAGACGATGCCGAGCATTACACCTACAACGACCAGGGCATCCGCATGCGCAAGCGGCGAATCGCCCAGGCCGCTTCCGTCAGCCACGTGCGCGACGTGCGTTACTTGCCAGGCCTGGAAATCCGCACCCTGGACAACAGCGAAGAATTGCACGTCTGCACCTTGCAAGGCCCGGCGTCCAACGTGCGCGGACTGTACTGGGCCAAGGGCCGGCCGAGCGAAATCGAGCAAGGCCAACTGCGCTACAGCCTTGAAGATCATCTGGGTTCGTTGGTGATGGAACTGGACCAGGACGCCCGGCTCATCAGCCTCGAAGGTTACTACCCCTTCGGTGGCACGGCGTGGTGGGCGGCGGACTCCCAGGTGCAGGCCAGTTACAAGACCGTTCGGTACTCCGGCAAGGAGCGCGATGCCAGTGGGCTTTATTACTACGGGTTTCGTTATTACGCACCGTGGATGATGCGCTGGATCAACCCGGACCCGGCGGGGCCGGTGGATGGGTTGAATGTGTATGCGATGGTGGGGAATAACCCGATCGGGCTTGTGGATGCTTTCGGGTTGGGCAAGGAGAAATTTTATCAAGCCTTTAGCCAAGAGACGGAACGCATGCTGACAGGGGCGGGGAAAAACCCCTTACCACCGCAAAAGGGAAAGCCGCACGAAGTCAAGCAAGCGCGGGAAGAATTTTATAGAGAATTCCCCTACGCACGATTTACCACGGCTACAAAAAACAAACTGACTGCACATGCTGGCGTGCTGTTTGACAACGGCGATCCCAGCGCCTCGATCATGATAACCAATGTATACAATATTCCCCAACCAAAGAACGTTGAGGAGGTTCCAGGAATCACTGTCCATAAGCCTCGACATCCCACCGTACGGGAGCCCCACTTACTCATGTCAGGAATACTGGCGGTCGACCCGAGCGAATTCGCGACCCATCTGGGTGAACGCTATATCGAAGCTGTCAGGGACCCCGATATAAAAATCTATAGGGGAGGCAGTGCGACCCCAGTCGGTATCAGCGGTATTGAATATGAAGCATCCCTGCCCGATATGGTGAGAGAACTGGTCATTCCTCATATCGAGCAGAGCGATACTCTGACCCCGCAAAGTGCCGGCATTCCCGGGTATCACGCGGAGGTCATCCAGGGCAACTTAATCAGGTTATTCCCGAACGTTAAGGAAAATCTTCAATTTGTCACCATCGCCACACAGAAGCTGCAAGGTGCCAATGTCGTTGAAGACTTTCCAGCCTGTTTCAATTGCACCAACATCTTGCTGGACAGCGATGATGGAGCCCCCGGATTCAACATCATCACTGGAAGGACGCTCATATCCCATGACGAATGGAGGCGTATGGTGAAAGCCTACCCAGACTGATGCCACCCATAGCAGGAATCATTCACTGCCCAGGCATTTCGAGCAACTGCCGACTCAACCGTCGCAGCAACTCCGTGCGACCGTATCCCAGCTCTATCATGCCTTGCTCATACTTTTCTTTAGAGATAGCACCCGTCAGCTGCGCCTCAAGCAATGCCTCAGCCTGTTCAGCGTACTTAATCGAGTTCTGAAGAAACGCTTGCGGGTACCGCTTTTTCAAATACCGTCGCCAAAACCGTTGCCCGATCATCTGATTCACCAACCCATCGCCTGCTTCCAGCGCCAGGACAGACTGATAGGCCTGGCTCAGCGCCGCTTCGTCCACATCCGCCAGCGCCTGGAACAACATCCCCTTGGATTGCCATGGCAACTCAAGCCGCTCGGCCAAACCGGTCTGGAACGCCAGGTAGACTTCCACCTCATCAATGGTCCCGGTGAGTTCGCCATCCTCATCCAAGGCGATAAACGTCTCGCCCGCCTGCAATCGACTCTGAATCGTGGCGCGGGCAATCTCGTTGACCTGGTCCAACCGGGACTTGCCCTTGGCCAGCGCCAGCAACCTGGCTTCGACCTGCCCGGCGTCGCCCTCCCGATACGCTTCATGGACCAGGACCTTGACCCCCATTTCGTTGAACAGCTGGGCCCCGGCATCGGCACAGGAATCCGGGTTGATTGCCATGCGAAACAAATCCTCGCGCAATGTCGCGTCTGCGGACATCGCGTCGAGCATTCTCCAGACTCGCTCCACCAGTTGGGGACGATAAGTCGCCTCGACGTAATCAGCAGCCTCCGTCAATTGCTCCAGCACCTCGAAAAAACCCTGGGCACCGGCTTCACGCTCAAGCTCATCCCAAGTCCGTTGCCGAGCCACGCCCTGCTCAGCGTCGACATCTTCGAGCCAATGCTGGCTGGTCAACTCGCCCTTGGGCGGATAACTGCGCGCCGGGTCATAGCCGACCGAACGCATGTAGTTCTGGAATTGCCTTAGACAATCGTCCGGCAGTTGGTCCCGGCTCAAACGGGTGCGGGCGATCAACCGGGCTTGCTCGGAGCCGGGCGTCACTTGCGGTATACGGCTAATGGGGTTGTCCATCAAATTCAATTCGAAGGCAGGCGGCCGCGCTGTGGAAAACCAGCCTGGCGGCCAATCGGCAATGCCGGTGTTCTGCAAATCCAGCACGCTGAGCTCCGGCATGAGGCTGATGTCGGGAAGCAGAGTCAAGGTTGGATTATTACTCAGCCGCAACACTTCCAGACGGCTAAGCCCCGCTATTTCAGCCACGTTTTCGGCGGTGAGGCTCAGCCGGTTGTCGGCGAGGTCCAGCCGTTGCAGATCGGCATAATTGAGTCGGGGAGGCGTGACGAGATTGTTGTGGCTCAGATCCAGCGCCTTCAAATCAGGAAAATAATCGAGGAACGGCCCCATATCGACACGAAGCGCTCCCTGGCGCCACTGAAGCGAGCTCACATGAGGAAAACTCACCTCCAATGCTGGGAAATAATCGAGAAAATCGTGCGACCAGTGATGATCCAGATCCAGCGCGTAGCCCTCGGGCGATGGGTCCAATCCTGCTCGCCAACATTGCTTGAGGGTCGATGCCAGTTTTCTCTTGTGGTAGCGCTGATTGATTGGCAGCGTATCGCCCCGCTCGATGGCGACCCAATCCTCCAGTGCCCTGCTCAACCCTTCGAATTCAATCTCTCGGGTCCTGAGATTTTCCAAGGCCATTGCCTCGGAAGGAAATGAGCCGAGGAACTTGGAAAAGGCCTGCTCCGACGTGTCGGGGTACAGCACCTGGAACCGCCCCTCCAGGTTCAACCCGTCCCCGGCGCCAAGCAGCCGCTCATCCACCCGCCCATAGCCCGGCGACTCCCCGAGCAGACGCGCGACAATCGGTGGGTCCTCCACCGCCCCGGTTGCACCCAGCAAGATCTTGCGAAACGTCGCCCTGTCCAGTGGCGCTCTCTGGACAGCCCGCCTCAGCAGAGGCCCGTCACCCAGGTTGTAGCCCAACGTTCGAAGCTCAGCCTCGCTCAGGGCATGCAGGATGTCGGTGTAGAAATCATCGGCGCTGTGCACCGAATTGGCTTGCTCGCCAAACAGCCGAGGCGTTGCCTCTTCCACCGGCACGAGTACCTTGCGCACGGACGATGACGACGGCCCGACGCTGTCGAGCAGCGGTCCCTCAAGCCCCCCGTCGCGAATTTCGATACGCACGTCTGTCGGCCATCCAGGCAGTTGCTCCAGGCTGTGCAACGCCAACCGCCACGTATCAGGGTTGCCCTTCGTGGGTAAATACAACGCTTCGTAGGCCTGGACAATCCGCCATTCATCCATTGCCCGGCGCGCAGACTGGCGCAGGCGCAACGGCAAATACCCTCGCTCGCTCATCTGCCGGCGCTCCACCTCGGTGACGTCGATCAACAGCTCGTCCACCACGGCGCGGGGCATCTGGGGAAATTCACTGCGCAAGGCCTGGGCGCCAGCGACACCCGCCTCGTCGGCCACCGGCTCGATGGTGACTGGACGACCTTGCGCGGCACGGAAGCGCTTGATGGTTTCGGCCAACAACACTGGAGGCCGGGCGTGTTCAACGTGCAGTTGGCGCAAGCCTGATTCTTCGACCCCGCTGACGATGCGGATCTGCTCCAGGGTTTCGTCCGAAAAAGCTTCGACGCTGTGCCCCAGGCGCCGCATCAGTTTTGTCCCTTGCCAGCTCAGCGGACGTTCGGCCTCGTGGACCCAGGCGCCGACCTCGTTATGGGCCAGCCTGGGGGCATAGGCATCGGCGCGAGAGGGATGTTGAATCCGATACACCGACGAATTCGGGGCCTGCTCGACCAAGAACTGCTGGCCGTCGAGCAACAGGACCTCCTGGTCCTGATGAAGATAAAGGCCATTAGCTTGTGGCCGAGCGCCCGTCTCGAGGGCCAGTGACTGTTCATAAGGCGCGAGATCGGGGTGCCATAGACGCGATTGCCCATCGCGGACCTGGACCACTTTCATCTGTTCGACAAACGACGAAGGCCGGCTGGACCGGACGGCCCCCACCCCTTTGCCCCCTGCTGCGAAAAGCCCCATGAGCGCCATGTTTTCAGCCACCCCGAGCAAGTGCGCGGCAGCTTCAGCACGTTGGCCGTGCGACCAGTCGACGATGCCTTCGAAGGTTTCATCGAGCAGTTGATAAGCGGTGTAGGCCATCAATGTTTCGCCGAGTACCGGTACGAGCGACGCTGCCGTAAAAGCGGCCATTTCCAACACCGTCTCGGCCACTTGCATGAAACTGTCCCAGCGAGCCCCACGGGACTTGAGATCTTCGTCTCCCGTCGGCACGGCCAGCAGGCGGGCGTCCTGGAACATCTGGTCCAGCCGTTGCTCGAACCCATGCTCCCAGAGATCGCCCTTCACTCGTCGGCAGGTCATTCGCAGCTTGGGATTTTCCACCGGTTCGCGCCTGGCCTTGAACAACTGCGCATTGAGCGCGGCAAAAAAACGTCCACGGCTGGCCAAGGGAATGAAGCGACTGAAAACACGTTGGTAACGCTTCGAACGCAACCGAACGGCCAGCGCCGTGAAGAACGCCGCCGTGGAACCGTACTGCCTGATTGGATACTCCGGATCGTCGGGGATATACACCACGACCGGTTCGGCCTGCCGGCTCTGCTCAAGATCGGGAGCAATCATCACGATGCCGGTCAGTCGAGTATCGAGCAGGTACACGTCGTGGCAATACTGTGGCTTGCCGCGATAACTGACCTTTTGCTGGCCGCCCATCAAACCCTGCAATGTCCGATGAACCTGCGCACTGATATCCCCCTTGATCCGCCCCATGGCCGCTGCGGCACGGAAGGCGTCCTTGTCGTGGGTTTCGATACACGCCTGGACCACGGCAGCCGCGACCGGCTCCTCGAGCAGGTTATTCTTCAAATACGCTTGATAGCGCCCACCAATGTCCAGCTCCCGGCAGAGCGCCACGAACACCGGCAAGGTCAGCGTGTTGCTCACAGGCAGGATATTGAACTGCCCGCTCGCCGAGGGTCGGGTAATGAAACAGGACGCGTCGTCGAAAAAACCTGGCCGTGATTCTTTTGCCTCAAAATTTTGCAGGGCGGCATCCAACAGCGAAATCGTTCGGGACCTGTATGCGACGGAGATCCCCTCCGGAATGTAGAGCCGCAGGTATGTTTGCCTGACATCCAACGTGACGTTGCAACGCTTTTCCAGCGCAGCGACCAACAGCGGCTCGGCAAAGGCTTCGATGGACTGGAGCCGAGCGAGCACTTTTTCCAGTTTTTGCCGAGACTTCCAAGTGGCTTGCAAGGCGCTTTTCAGGTGCTCCCTATCCGCCGCGGCAGCCTTAGAAAACCCCGGGGGCATTGACCCGCTGGCTTGTATGAGCGCCGTACGTTGTTGCGATGAAAGCCCGGCCAGCCAGTCGGGCATCGAATAGACGAGCCATTCCTGGGGATCGGTCAGCCGGGGGCTATTCGGCACTAAGGTTTGCAGAGAAGTCATGTATTGCAGTCATCCGTGACAAGTGAAGCTTGAAGCTAAACGACGTCAGCTCATCGGAACCAGCCGAAACTTGTTTCCGGACAAAACACGGCGACCTGACCTGTTTGGTGCCTGCCAGCAACATGCTATGGTTCGCCCCCGACTCCCACCGGTTTGCGCCTGCATGCTGCCGACTCCCCGCACCTTGCGCCTGCTCCTTGCCATTGCGCTGATCCTCGTCGGCGCCGCCCTTGCCGCCAGCCTGGCTGTACGCCACGCCGAACACGAGGCCCTGGAAGAAGACGCCAGCCGCGCGAGCCAGCAACTGGCGCTGTATGCCAACTCTTTGCACACCTTGATCGAACGCTACCGCGCCTTGCCCGCCGTACTGGCGCTGGACCCGGAGTTGCGTGACGCCCTCAAGGGGCCGGTCAGCCCAGCGCAACAGGACACCTTGAACCGCAAGCTGGAGAAGATCAACGGCGCCGCGCAGTCCTCGACACTGGAATTGCTCGACCACACCGGCCTGGCAATCGCCGCCAGCAACTGGCAGTTGCCCAGCAGCTACGTCGGCCACAACTATGGCTTTCGCCCCTATTTTCTCCAGACCCGCACCCAAGGCACCGGGCGGTTTTATGCGGTGGGCGTGACCAGTGGCATTCCGGGCTATTTCCTGTCCAGCGCCGTGACCGGCGACAACGGCGAGTTCCTCGGCGCCATGGTGGTGAAGCTGGAATTCCCGGAACTGGAGCGCGAATGGCGCCAGGGCAGCGACACGCTGCTGGTCAGCGATGCGCGGGGGATCATTTTCATCGCCAACCGTCCAGGCTGGCGTTATCGCCACTTGCAACCGTTATCCGACAGCGACCACGCCGAACTCAAGGCCACGCGCCAATATGACAAACAACCGCTGCAACCCTTGGCCTTCGATCCGCTGCGACGCTTTGACGACAACAGCCATCTGACCCGGGTCGAGGCGCCCAAGGGTACGACGGACTATCTCTGGGAATCCCTGCCATTGACTGGCGAAGGGTGGACCCTGCATTTGCTGCGCCGCCCCCAGGTCGCCCTCGAAGACCTGCGCAACGCCGGGCTCGCCGCCGCCGGGCTGTGGCTGGCGCTGGTGTTTCTGCTGCTGTTTCTCAACCAGCGCTGGCGCTTGGCGAAGCTTCGCCAGCGCAGTCGTGAAGAACTCGAACGGCTGGTGGAAGAACGCACCCGGGATTTGCGTACCGCCCAGGACGGGCTGGTGCAATCGGCCAAACTCGCGGCCCTGGGGCAGATGTCGGCGGCCCTGGCCCATGAAATCAACCAACCGCTGACGACCCAGCGCATGCAACTGGCAACCCTGCGCCTGCTACTGGATCACGGCCGGGTCGATGATGCCTACAAAGCCATCAAGCCCCTGGACGACATGCTGACCCGCATGGCTGCCCTCACCGGCCACCTGAAAACCTTCGCCCGCAAAAGCCCCAGCGGCCTGCGCGAACGGCTGGATCTGGCGGCGGTAGTGGACCAGGCATTGCAACTGCTGGACACACGCCTGCGGGACGAACAGGTCAGCACGGTGCTGCACCTGAGCCGCCCGGCGTGGGTAAGGGGCGATGCAATCCGTCTCGAACAGGTGCTGATCAACCTGCTGGGCAACGCCCTCGACGCCATGGCGGGCCAGCCGCTCAAACGCCTGGAAGTGCGCCTTGAAGCCGATGACCAGTTGTGGCGCCTGACGGTCAGTGACAGCGGCACCGGGATCGCCGAGGCGCATCTGAACCAGGTGTTCGACCCGTTCTTCACCACCAAGGCGGTGGGCGATGGCCTGGGCTTGGGCCTGGCGGTTTCGTTTGCAATCATTCATGAGTCGGGTGGACGACTGACGGCCGACAACCATGAAAACGGCGCGCAGTTCTGCGTGACCTTGCCCATCGATCAGGAGGCACAGTTGCATGCTTAGCCCTTGCCCACTGAAAAAAGTAATCGTCGTCGATGACGAGGCGAGCATTCGCAGCGCAGTCGAGCAATGGCTGAGCCTGTCGGGTTTCGACGTGCAGCTGTTCAGTCACGCCGAAGAGTGCCTGGCGCAATTGCCGGGGCATTTCCCGGGGGTGATCCTCAGCGATGTGCGCATGCCCGGGCTCAGCGGCCTGGAGCTGCTGGCCGAAGTGCGCCGTCGCGACCCGGACCTGCCGGTGATCCTGCTGACCGGCCACGGCGATGTGCCGATGGCAGTGGAAGCCATGCGCGACGGCGCCTACGACTTCCTGGAAAAACCCTTCAGCCCCGAAACCCTGCTCGGCAGCCTGCGCCGGGCGTTGGACAAGCGCACGCTGGTGCTGGAGAACCGTCGCCTGCATGAGCGGGCCGACGTCAAGGACAAGCTTGATGGGACACTGCTTGGGGTTTCACGAGCGCTGCAAAATCTGCGTCGCCAGGTGCTGGACCTGGCGACACTGCCGGTCAACGTGTTGATCCGCGGCGAAACCGGCAGCGGCAAGGAGCTGGTCGCCCGTTGCCTGCACGACTTCGGTCCCAGGGCGAACAAACCCTTCGTGGCATTGAACTGTGCGGCCATTCCCGAACCGCTGTTCGAGGCCGAACTGTTCGGCCATGAAAGCGGCGCCTTCACGGGTGCCCAGGGCAAGCGCATCGGCAAGCTCGAATACGCCGACGGCGGCACGCTGTTTCTCGATGAAATCGAGAGCATGCCCCTGGCCCAACAGGTCAAGTTGCTGCGGGTGTTGCAGGAACA
This sequence comes from Pseudomonas sp. Q11, assembly GCF_024494355.1. Lineage (GTDB taxonomy): Bacteria > Pseudomonadota > Gammaproteobacteria > Pseudomonadales > Pseudomonadaceae > Aquipseudomonas > Aquipseudomonas hefeiensis. Next base: position 26,105 of record NZ_JAKNQY010000008.1, read on the forward strand.
AAAGCTCGAACGCCTGGGGTCCAACCAGAGCATCGATGTGGACCTGCGCATCATCGCCGCCACCAAGCCTGACCTGCTCGACGAAGCCCGCGCCGGACGTTTTCGCGAGGACCTGGCCTATCGCTTGAACATCGCCGAGCTGCGCCTGCCACCTCTGCGTGAACGGCTCGAGGATATTCCGTTGTTGTTCGAACACTTCACCCACAACGCCGCCGAACGCCTGGGCCGCCCCGCCGTGCCCTTGAGCGGTCCGCAGTTGAGCTATTTACTCGGCCACGACTGGCCGGGCAACGTGCGGGAACTGGCCAACGTCGCCGAACGTCAATTGCTGGGGCTGGATCAACCCCGCGTCCTGGACACGGAGCCTGGCCAATCCCTCGCCGCCCGGCAGGAAGCCTTCGAAGCCCAGTGCCTGCGCGCCGCCCTGACGCGGCACAAGGGCGATGTGAAAGCGGTGCTCGAGGAATTGCAGCTGCCACGCCGCACCTTCAATGAAAAGATGCAGCGGCATGGGTTGAGTCGCGAGATGTTCCTCTAGGCCCGCGGAGTTTTCTGCGTCTGTACCGGCCTCATCGCGAGCAGGCTCGCTCCCACAGGGATCTGTGGTGGACTTCAAATTTTGTGCGCGATCCGAACCCAGTGTGGGAGCGGACTTGCTCGCGAAGACGTCGGCACATCCAACATGGATGCAAGCTGACCCATCACTTTCGCGAGCAAGCCCGCTCCCACAGGGTTATGTGTACGCAGATCAAAATGTGGGAGCGAGCCTGCTCGCGATGAGGCCAGTACCCACAACACATCCCCCCTGAATAAGCGGATTCCCGCCCACCCCCAATCCAAAACAAGCGGATTTCCGCTCATTCCATACTACAAACCCCTCTAGACCGGCCCTCTCCCACCTGGCACAGCTCCTGCTATAGCCCTGGCAGGCTGCGTTCCTACGCGCTCCACAAAAACAATTAAACGAGGTCCTTCAATGGATAACTCCAACGCCCTTCCCCTTGGGTCGGCTGCCGCGCCCGCCCGTGAAAGAACCACCGCCAGCCGGATCAAATCGATTTTCAGCGGTTCGGTCGGCAACATGGTCGAGTGGTATGACTGGTACGTCTACGCCGCTTTCTCGTTGTACTTCGCCAAAGTATTTTTCCCGGCCGGCTCCTCGACGGCGCAACTGATGAAAACCGCCGCGATCTTCGCCGTGGGTTTCTTGATGCGCCCGATCGGTGGCTGGCTGATGGGCCTGTATGCTGATCGCGCCGGCCGTAAGGCGGCGCTGATGGCCTCGGTGTACCTGATGTGCTTCGGCTCGCTGATCATCGCCCTGAGCCCCGGCTATGAAACCATCGGCGTCGGTGCGCCCATCCTGCTGGTAGTCGCCCGTTTGCTTCAGGGCCTGTCGGTAGGCGGTGAATACGGCACTTCGGCAACCTATCTGAGCGAGATGGCCACCAAGGAGCGTCGCGGCTTCTTCTCCAGCTTCCAATACGTGACCCTGATCTCCGGCCAGCTCATCGCCCTCGGCGTGCTGATCGTATTGCAACGCTTCCTGACCACCGAAGAGCTGTATGCCTGGGGCTGGCGCATTCCGTTCGCCATCGGCGCATTGTGCGCGATAGTGGCGCTGTACCTGCGTCGCGGCATGGAAGAAACCGAGTCGTTCACCAAAAAGGAAAAAGCCAAGGAAAGCGCCATGCGCACCTTGATGCGCCATCCGAAAGAACTGATGACCGTGGTCGGCCTGACCATGGGCGGCACCCTGGCGTTCTACACCTACACCACCTACATGCAGAAATACCTGGTGAACACTGTCGGCATGAGCATTTCCGACTCCACCACCATTTCCGCCGCCACACTCTTCCTGTTCATGTGCCTGCAACCGTTGGTCGGCGGGCTGTCGGACAAAATCGGTCGCCGGCCGATCCTGATCGCATTCGGCATCCTCGGCACGCTATGCACCGTTCCGATCCTCACGGCCCTGCACTCCGTCCAGAGCTGGTGGGGCGCGTTCTTCTTGATCATGGCAGCACTGATCATCGTCAGCGGCTACACCTCGATCAACGCCGTGGTGAAAGCCGAGCTGTTCCCCACCGAAATCCGCGCCCTGGGTGTCGGCCTGCCATACGCCTTGACCGTATCGATCTTCGGGGGCACCGCTGAGTACATCGCTCTGTGGTTCAAGAGCATCGGCATGGAAACCGGCTACTACTGGTACGTGACGGCGTGCATCGCCGTGTCGCTGCTGGTCTACATCACCATGAAAGACACCCGCAAGCATTCGCGGATCTTGACCGACTGACCTGCAGACACGCACAAACGAAAGGGGCGAACCTGAACGGGTTCGCCCCTTTTTTTGTGCCGCGTGTCTGAAGATTTATCCGACATTAATCTCTGGTTAATGCCTGCCCTGCATCCTCATCCTCAACAAACGCTGTTCGGATACACCGGTGATGAGATTTATCGACCGTCCAGTGACAGCCCACAACCAATCGATTAATTCGATTTGTTTTAGCATTTTTTTGCGCTTTTTAATCAATTTAACCAGCGTAATATGAATTCCACACCCAAGGCGAACAACGCCAACCACTTTGGAGAACGACCATGAAAACCAAACTGATCCTCGCCCTGACCCTGTCCGTACTGGCTGCCAACACCTTCGCCGCCGATGGCTTCGACCGCACCCAGTCGGCCATTGCCGCTGATGGCTACGACCGCACCGGCGCTGCCACGGTTGCCGCTGACGGTTTTGATCGCACCGGCTCGAACACTGTCGCTGAAGACGGCTTCGACCGCACCGGCTCGAACACTGTCGCTGAAGACGGCTTTGACCGCACCAACACTGCCTCTCTCAGCTAATCCCAACGAGGCTCCCTTACAGCCCGGCTTCGGCCGGGCTTAGTTGTTTTTGGGGTACAGGAAAGCGGTCAGCCTCAAGCCGAACACAAAAGTGGTCTCACTGAAGAACAAAATGTGGGAGCGGGCTTGCTCGCGAATGCGGTGTGCCAGCCAGCATCTATATCAACTGACTGACCGCATTCGCGAGCAAACCCGCTCCCACAAGGTTCCAAGGTGCTGACAAAAACAGTCGCCCCCGGCACTATCCACAACATCCTCAAATCCATCCCCAGGACCTTCGCCCCATGCCCGACGACATCCACTACTACGAACCCGCCCAGGGCCACGGCCTGCCGCACGACCCGTTCAATGCCATCGTCGGCCCGCGCCCCATCGGCTGGATTTCCTCCCAGGACGCCGAAGGTCACCTGAACCTGGCGCCCTACAGTTTTTTCAACGCCTTCAACTACATTCCGCCGATCATCGGGTTCTGCAGCGTCGGGCGCAAAGACAGCCTGAACAACATCGAACAGACCGGCGAATTCGCCTGGAACCTGGCGACACGCCCGTTGGCCGAGCAGATGAACCAGAGCTGCGCCATGGTCGCGCCAAAGGTCAATGAATTCGAACTGGCCGGTTTGACGCCAGCGCCATCACGGGTGATCCAGGTGCCGCGAGTCGCGCAAAGCCCGGTGTCCTTCGAATGCAAGGTCACCCAGATCATCCAGTTGCAGCGTGCGGACAAGGCATTGGTGCCCAGTTGGCTGATCCTCGGCGAAGTGGTCGCCGTGCATATCGCCAAATGGCTGTTGAAGGATGGGGTATACGACACCGCCGCCGCCGAGCCGATTTTGCGCGGCGGCGGGCCGGCGGATTATTTCCAGCTGGGCCCTGAAGCGCTATTCAAGATGCACCGTCCTCAATAGAAATGCACTCCGAACCCTGTGACACAGCGGTTATCTGTGGGAGCAAGGCTTGCCCGCGATGAAGACAACGCGGTCTGTCTTTGGAACCGAGGTGACTGCATCGCGGGTAAGCCTTGCTCCCACAACGTTAATCTCGCAGGTTCCAGATCAGCTCGCCCTCATCGCCCACACCCTTGAGATGGGTCAACTCAATGGCCGCAGCCGAGTCGGCATCAGTGGCAGTCTTGAACGTCTGTTGTTCAAGCACCTTGTTAAAACGCGGCGCACCGGAACCACCAATGGCTTTGGTGGCAATCGCCGCATAGTAGCCGCCGCCCTCTTTGGGCACGACTGCGGAAACAGCTTCGAAGGTTTCAAAGGCTTTACGTGCCATATTGCGCATCCTGGCGATGGGAAATGACGCTCATTAAACCTTCAACCCGCCAGTTTGTGTACCTTCGCCGAGCACCCTTCGGTCGCCTGGGCGGCGGACACTTCCCGGAAGGTGTGGAAATCCAGGCTGGTCACTACCAGGTCCTGTACCAGTTCCGCGAAGATCGCCATGACCGGTGAGTTGAAATAAGCATCCATCGCCTGTTGATTGACCCAGAGCCCGGACACCAGCCACAGATCGGCGTCGCATTGCGATTGCTGCAAGGCAAAATGCAGGCATCCGGGAGCTTGGCGCGAAGGCGCGATCAGCGTACTCAGGCGTGCACCCAATGGCTTGGAACAACCGGAACGGGCCCGCACAAAGGCCATATGACTGACGGGGTTGTGTATAGACATGTTCAACTCTCCCAGGTAATCCGTTGTGCAGCCCGGGACAGGCTGCGACAGGATCAAAGGTTAAGCGCCACGACGCCAGCCTCGTTAGTCGATTCCTGCCGACCCATTGCACATTCCTGCGCGGCAGCGGGACCTCATCGGTCCTCCATTCGCGAAGATCCGGGAAAGTTGAAACAAAAGGTTTCAAGCAAGTTTCGGTCACATTACGCCGTTGCGATTCGTTGCGCTGTGCAGGATCAGGCAAGCTTTCGACAGGATGTGGCTACCACTGCAACTTGCACAAACATAAGCTTTGATCATCGCTCTCCCATTTCCTGAGGATTCCGGCATGTCGCCGCTTGACCACGCCCACGTCCCGCTGGACACGTATCTGGAACAACAGCGCGCCGAACTGGCGTCGATCATCGCCCGCAATACCAGTGAAGACGGCAGCTACGCCACCGCCATCGACTCGCTGAATCTGTCGCGCCACAGTCAAGCCCATCAATTCGCACCGGTGCTGGCGCGACCGGCGCTGTGCATCATGGCCCAGGGCAGCAAACAGGTGCGCCTGGCGGATGAGTTGTTCAACTACGACCCGCTGCATTACCTGGTGGTCTCGGTCTCGATGCCTCTGAGTGGTTGCATCGCCAGCGTTTCGCCCGATCAGCCGATCCTGGCCCTGCGCCTGGACATCGATCCGGCGGAAATCACCGCGCTGATCGCCGACGCGGGGCCCCTGGGCGTACCCACGCGCCCCACCGGTCGCGGCCTGTATGTAGAACGGCTGGACACGCCGATGCTCGACGCCGTGTTGCGCCTGGCGCGGTTGCTGGACAGCCCGAAAGACATCGCCATGCTCGCGCCTCTGGTGCGCCGGGAGATTCTGTATCGTCTGCTGCGCAGCCCCCAGGGCTATCGGCTATACGAAATCGCCATCACCAACAGTCAGAGCCATCGCATCGGCCAGGCGATCAAATGGCTCAACGGTCATTTCGAGCAACCGTTGCGCATCGATGACCTGGCCCGGGAAGTGAACCTCAGCGTCTCGACCCTGCATCACCGCTTCAAGGCCATGACGGCCATGAGCCCGCTGCAATACCAGAAACAACTGCGCCTTCAGGAAGCCCGGCGACTGATGCTGGCCGAAGGGCTGGAAGCCTCGGCGGCGGGGTATCGGGTGGGGTATGAAAGCCCTTCGCAGTTCAGCCGCGAGTACAGCCGCCTGTTCGGAGCGCCGCCGCTGCGGGATCTGGCGCGGTTGCGGCTGACCGTTTGAGCTGATTTTTGGATTGGCAGTGCCGGCCTCATCGCGAGCAGGCTCGCTCCCACAGTTGATCTGGGTGAACGGAGAATTTGTGTTCAACACAGATCCCTTGTGGGAGCGAGCCTGCTCGCGATGGGGCCAGTAAAGCCAGCCCACTTCTAGCGTTCAAACCGCCCGCACCACATGCTTGATCTCCTGAAACGCCGCCAGTCCCCAAGGCCCCAACTCGCGGCCCATGCTGCTCTGCTTGTAACCGCCCCACGCCGCCTGGGGAAAGATCACTTGGGGGGCGTTGATCCACACCAGCCCCGCCTGCAAAGTATTGGCCACCTGTTCGGCAACCTCGATATCGCGACTGACGACACTGGCCACCAGGCCGAAACGGCTGTCGTTGGCCAGGGCAATCGCTTGCTCCAGGGTGGTGAAACGGCGCACACACAGCACCGGCCCGAAGATTTCTTCGCACCACAGTGCGCTGTCCACAGGCACGTCGGTGAAGACCGTCGGCTGTAAAAAATAGCCGCGCGGCAAATGCGCGGGTCGTTGCCCGCCGCACACCAGCGTCGCCCCGGCGCTCAGGCCCCGGTCGATATGCCCGAGCACCCGCTGGTATTGCGCCTGGTTGACCAGCGCGCCCATCTCCACGTCAGGGTCAAACGGGTCAGCCACGCGAATCGCTTCGGCGCGGGTCTTGAGCCGTTGCAGGAACTCATCGGCCAACTCATCGGCGACCAGCACGCGACTGGTGGCCGAGCACATTTGCCCGGCATTGAAGAAACCGCCACCACAGGCCAGCTCCACCGCCAGATCCAGGTCGGCGTCGGCCAGCACCAGTAACGACGACTTGCCACCCAGCTCCAGGCTCACGCCCTTCACCGTTTCCGCCGCCCGTTGCATCACCTGCACGCCCACCGCGTTGCTGCCGGTAAAGGAAATCTTCGCCACGCGCGGATCTGTCGCCAGTGGCGCGCCCACGGCCAGGCCCGTGCCGCAGATCAGGTTGAACACTCCGTGCGGCAAGCCACATCCGTCGATGATCGAGGCCAGTTCCAGCTCCGGCAGCGGTGTCACCTCCGAAGGTTTGAGCACCACACAACAACCGGCGGCCAAGGCCGGGGCGAGCTTCCAGGCGGTGGTGACCATCGGGAAATTCCACGGCACGATCAATCCCACCACACCGCAGGGTTCGCGGCGCAAGCGTGCACTGAAGTCCTCGCTGGGCAAGGGCAGCGGGCTGTCCTGCCGGGCGTCCAGCCCTTCGGCCAGTTCAGCGTAATACTCGAAGGTGGCGACCACGTCGTCGACATCGATGGCCGCTTCGAACAGCGGTTTGCCGTTGTTGCTCGATTGCAATCGCATCAACTGCTCACGACCGGCCTGCACGCCAGCGGCGATCCGACGCAGGATCGCCCCGCGCTCGGTACCGGTGGTATTCGACCATTGAGCCAACGCCTGGGTCGCCGCATCCAGGGCCTGATCGACCGCGCGCTCATCGCCGCCATTGACCGTGGTCAGCAGCGCTTCGGTTGCCGGGTTGATCACCCGCAAATGCTGGTCACCCGATGACCATTGGCCATTGATGTACAGGCCGTCCTGTGTAGTGGGGAAATTCATTGGGTCACCTCCATCATCCAACGCGCCTGATCGATTTCGATCAGGGTCGGGCCTTGGCGGTCGTGGGCCGCCAACAACGCGGCGCGCAATGGCGCCACACCGTCGATGGCGAGTGCAAAGCAGCCCAGGGCCTTGGCCACGCCGATGAAATCCGGGGTGTAGATGTCCACGCCCACCGGTTCGATGGCGCGGTTGACCATGTATTTCTTGATCTCTTCGTAACCCTGGTTATTCCACAGCAGCACGATCACTGGCGCGCGCGCTTCCACGGCGCTGGCCAGCTCCGGCAGGGTGAACTGCAACCCGCCATCACCGATCAGGCACACCACTGGCGGACGACCGTGACCCGAATCGATGCCGCCAAGCCAGGCACCGATGGCCGCCGGCAGGGCATAACCGAGGGTGCCGTAGCCGGTGGACGCATTGAACCAGCGACGTGGATGTTCCGGGTTGAAGGTCAGGTTGCCGGTGTACACCGGTTGCGTGGAGTCACCGACGAATACCGCGTCGGGCAAAGCCTGCAAAACCGTGTCGATGAACAAGGTCTGCGCGCGGGTCGCGGCGTCCCAGTCCCGGTCCAGATCCGCCCGTAACCGCGCGGCACGCACCTGGCCCCAATCGCTGTCGCGCCGGCTCAGGGATTGTTGTTTCACCCCATCGAGCAAGGCCTGGGTGGCGCTGCGGGCGTCGGCCACCAGCGCCAGGTGCGGCGGGTAGTTGCGCACGGTCTGGTCCGGGTCGATGTCGATGCGCAGCAATGCACCGGGGATCTCGAAGCCGCCGGCGAAGGTGATGTCATAGTCGGTCTCGGCCAGTTCCGTGCCGATGGCCAGTACCACATCGGCCTCGGCCACCAGTGCGCGGGTGACCACCAGGCTTTGCGTGGAGCCGATCAACAGCGGATGACGGGACGGCAACAAGCCCTTGGCGTTGATGGTCAACGCCACTGGCGCGCCCAGGCACTCAGCCAGTTCGGTCAGTTCGCTACCCGCGTCGATGGCACCGCCACCAGCCAGGATCAGGGGCCGCTGGGCCTTCGCCAGCATGGCTGACATCTGCGCCACGGCGCTCGGCGCGGCCCCGGCACGGCTGATATTCACTGGCGTGGTGGCGAGCAACGCATCGGCCTCTTCCACCAGAACGTCCAACGGAATTTCAATGTGCACCGGTCGCGGCCGACCGGCCTGGAACAAGGCGAAAGCCCGCGCCAGTACCCCCGGCAATTCGGCAGCGGACATCAGCGTGTGGGAAAACGCCGCCACACCACTCACCAACGCACTCTGGTTCGGCAGCTCATGCAACTTGCCCCGCCCACCGCCCAACTGGCTGCGGGACTGCACGCTGGAGATCACCAGCATCGGGATCGAATCGGCATAGGCCTGGCCCATGGCGGTGGTGATGTTGGTCATGCCGGGGCCGGTGATGATGAAGCACACACCGGGCTTGCCGCTGACCCGGGCGTAACCGTCGGCCATGAAGCCTGCGCCCTGTTCGTGACGTGGCGTCACATGGCGGATGCTGGAACGGGCCAGCCCGCGATACAACTCGACGGTGTGCACGCCGGGAATCCCGAACACCTGCTCCACGCCATAACCTTCGAGTAACTTGACCAATACTTCGCCGCACGTCGCCATTGCCACTGACCTTCTTGTTTTCGGGGAATGGCGTTATTGGACGGCCAGGCCATAGCCGCAACAATGGATAAAAAGTCATACTAGCCATGTCCCTACGTCATGGCTCGATTCCAAATGAAACGACTTCCCCCGCTCCCGGCGCTGCACACGTTTCTGATCACCGCCCAGTGCTGCAACTTCACCCGGGCGGCGGAACAGTTGCACATCACCCAGGGCGCGGTGAGCCGACAGATCGCCGGGCTGGAGGAACATTTGGGTTACGCGCTGTTCCTGCGTCAGGCACGGGGCCTGAGCCTGACGCCGCAGGGACAGGCGTGGTTGCCACGGGTGCAACAGGTGTTCGGCCTGATCGCTGAAGCGGTGGAGCAGGTCGGCGAGAAACGCCAGAGCGTGCAACTCAAGGCGCCGACCTGCGTGCTGCGCTGGCTGATGCCGCGTTTACTGCAATGGCAAAAGGAACGGCCGGACATACCGGTGGAGTTGACCACCACCGTCCGGCACGGCGTGGATTTCCAGCGCGAAACCTTCGACGCAGCGGTGGTTTATGGGCCGCCGCCCACGCCTTCATTGGCGTGCCTGCACTTGTTCGATGAGCAACTGACGCCGGTGTGTTCACGTCCACTGCTTGAAGGTCCGGTGCCGCTGCGCTCACCCGCCGACCTGCAAAACCATCTGCTGCTTCATCCCACCAGTGACGAGCGCGACTGGAACACCTGGCTGGAGGCTGCGCAGGTGCAACTGAGCAACGTCAGCAAAGGCCAGCATTTCGAAACCCTGGACCTGGCGATGTCCATGGCCTCCCAAGGCACGGGCGTGGCGATTGGCGACTGGTCGCTGATCGGCGACGACCTGAACGCCGGGCGACTGGTGATGCCGTTCGAACTGAAAGTCAGGACCGGGTTGGCCTATCACCTGGTGTATCCGCGCAAGGCCCAGGCTTCGGAGCCGTTGCAAGAATTGATGGAGTGGCTGGTGGAACAGGCGCAGACACGATGAATGTTTCGCGCGCGCCCTGTGGGAGCAAGGCTTGCCCGCGATGAAGGCGACGAGGTCTATCCGAGATCGCGGTGCCTGTTTCGCGAGCAAGCTTTGCTCCCACACATCCCCTCGCCCCAGGAAAAAGCGCCTGCCATGAGTTAAAGCAGATTCGGCACCCGCACCGGCTCGATCTGCGCCCAATGCGAGGTGTCTTCGCGATGCTGCTGCAAATAGGGCAAGACCGCCCCCAGCAACGGCTCCTTGAACGCTTCTTGAAACCGGTGGGCCAGGCCCGGTATCAGCTTCAGGCGGCTGCCGCGGATGTGCGCCGCCAGGTGCACGCCGTGCATCACCGGCAACAACGGGTCGGCGGTGCCGTGAACCACCAGGGTCGGCACGCGCAGTTGATTGAGCAGCGCCACCCGGCTCGGCTCGGCCATGATTGCCATGATCTGGCGCTGCACGCCTTCGGGGTTGAAGGCCCGGTCATAGGCCTGGGCGGCCTGATGCAACAGTGCCTGACGATCATCCACCACCATTGGGCTGCCCAGGGCGGCCAGCAGATCGGCCTGTTGTTCCAGTGCCACTTCACGATTCGGCGCACTGCGCCGGGACAACAGCTTCACCAGGGTTTCACTGGGTGCCGGCAGGCCTTCGGCGCCCGAACTGGTCATGATCAAGGTCAGGCTCTCAACCCGTTGCGGTGCCATGGCCGCCATGTGCTGGGCGATCATCCCGCCCATGCTCACCCCCAGTACATGAAAGTTCTGCACCTGCAACGCGTCCATCAACCCCAGCCCATCGTCGGCCATGTCGGTCAAGGTGTAGGGAGCGGCAACGGGCAGGCCCAGCTTGTAGCGCAAGGCCTCAAAGGCCAGGTTGGCGCTGCCGGGAGCCTGGCGCCAGGCGGACAGGCCCACGTCGCGGTTGTCGTAGCGGATCACCCGAAAGCCCTGCTCGCACAGGGCCGCCACCACCTCGTCCGGCCAATGGATCAACTGTCCGCCCAAGCCCATCACCAGCAACAACGCCGGGTCGGAAGCACGGCCGATGCTCTGGTACGCCAGGCTTACCTGATCCAGATCGACCCGTTGGGTCGCAACGTTGACATCACATCGAGAAGCCGCCATCGACGGCAGGCCGAATAACAACGCGGCCAGGAACATAAATACACGCATGAAGAAACACCAAAACGCAGAACCCCAGTAGAGCGCGAGTCTGATGAAGTTTGTTCAAGCGCGCTGCCACAGTTGCGTGACAGTTTGATGAAGATTGCGTAGGAGCTGCCGAATGCTGCGATCTTTTGACCTTGATCTGCTGTTTTTTTACTCTTGACTCAATTGTCTGGGGAAGATCGCAGCCTCGCTTCGCTCGACAGCTCCTACGCGCAACTGCCGCGCCGCCGCCACCATGTTCACCAATGCCGCTTCCGTCTCCGGCCACGCCCGGGTCTTCAGGCCGCAATCGGGGTTGATCCACAGCCGGTCTGCCGCAATCCGCTTCACCGCCTTGCTCATCAACGCCACCATCTCGACCGTGTCCGGCACCCGTGGCGAGTGGATGTCATACACACCCGGGCCAATGTCGTTGGGGTACTCGAACGCTTCGAAAGCCTCCAGCAGCTCCATATCCGAACGCGAAGTTTCAATGGTGATGACGTCGGCGTCCATGTCGGCAATGGCCTTGATCACGTCATTGAACTCGCTGTAGCACATGTGGGTGTGGATCTGGGTTTCGTCGCCCACGCCCGAGGCGCTCAAGCGAAACGCTTGCACCGCCCAGTCCAGGTATTGCTGCCATTGCCCGCGTCGCAGGGGCAAACCTTCGCGGAACGCCGCCTCGTCGATCTGCACGATTTTGATCCCGGCCTTTTCCAGATCCAGTACTTCGTCACGCAGGGCCAGGGCCAGTTGTTGCGCCTGGACCTGACGCGAGACGTCCTCACGAGGGAACGACCACATCAGCATGGTCACGGGGCCGGTGAGCATGCCCTTCATTACCTTGTCTGTCAGGCTTTGTGCGTAGCGGATCCAATCGACAGTCATTGCTTGCGGCCGGCTGATGTCGCCGTAGATGATCGCCGGCTTCACGCAACGCGAACCGTAGCTCTGGACCCAGCCGAAACGGGTGAAGGCATAGCCGTCCAGTTGCTCGGCGAAATATTCCACCATGTCGTTGCGCTCGGCTTCACCATGTACCAGCACGTCCAGGCCCAGACGCTCCTGGATCTGCACCGCGTGGCGGATCTCGGTGTGCATGGCGTCCTGATAATCGTTGGCCGACAGCTTGCCTTGCTTGTAGGCCTGGCGCGCCAGGCGAATCGCCGGAGTCTGCGGGAAGGAGCCAATGGTGGTGGTGGGAAAGGCCGGTAATTTCAGCCGTGCGCGCTGCTGTTCGATGCGCCGGGCAAACGGCGAGCGCCGCTGGCTGTCCAGTGGACCGATTGCTGCCAGACGCGCCTGGACCTCGGCTTTGTGGATACGTGTCGAGCCGGCACGACGAGCATGCACGTCACGGCTGTCGGCCAAGGCGTGTTGCACGCCGGGTGCCTGTGGATCGTTGAGTGCATCGCGCAGTACCGCCACTTCACCGCACTTCTGCACGGCAAAGGCCAGCCAGCTCTTGAGTTCGGGATCGAGCCGGTCTTCACGCTCCAGGTCCACCGGGCTGTGCAACAGTGAGCAAGAGGTACTGACCCAGAGGTTGTCGCCAAAACGCTCCTGGGCCGGCTGCAATTGCGCCAGCGCCTGTTCCAGTTCACAGCGCCAGACGTTGCGGCCATTGACCAGCCCCACCGAGAGGATTTTGTAGGTCGGCAGGCGATCGAGCACCTGGCCCAGTTGTTCCGGCGCCCGTACCGCGTCGATATGCAAACCGTCCACCGGCAGGCTCACCGCCAGGCCAAGGTTGTCTTCCAGACCACTGAAATAGGTCGCCACCAGCTTTTTCAGCGGCGAGTACTGAAGGATGTGATAGGCCCGCTCGAACGCGCTTTTCCAGGCCAGGGGCAGGTCGAGGGTGAGGATCGGCTCGTCGATCTGCACCCATTCCACACCCTGGGCCTTGAGGCGATTGAGGATTTCACCGTAGACCGGCAACAGACGCTCGAGCAGGTCGAGCTTGTCGAAATCCTCGCCCTTCGCTTTGCCCAGCCACAGATACGTCAAAGGGCCGATGAGCACCGGTTTGACCCGGTGTCCCAGGGCATGGGCCTCGTTCACTTCCTCGAACAGTTGCTCCCAACTCAGGGCGAAGGTCTGGTCGGCGGAAAACTCCGGGACCAGGTAGTGGTAGTTGGTGTCGAACCACTTGGTCAGTTCCTGAGCATATTGGGCGTGCCCGTGATCGGCACCGCAGCAGGCAGCGGTGGCGCCTCGGGCCATGGCGAACAGGGTGTCAAGGGTCGGCTTTGCCTGGGCATCGAGGGTGTTTTGGAATCGCGGCGGGACGGCCCCCAGGGTCAAAGTGTGGCTGAGCACCTGGTCGTACCAGGCAAAATCACCGACCGGCAGCAGGTCAATGCCGGCATCTTTCTGCAGTTGCCAGTGCCGGGCCCGCAGTTCACGGCCCACCGCTTGCAGCGCGGCCGGTGCCAGGTCGCCCTTCCAGTAGGCTTCGAGGGCTTTTTTCAGTTCGCGGTCGGCGCCGATGCGGGGAAAACCTAAGGTGTGGGCCAGGGCCATGGTGTGTGTCCTCCTGTAAAAGATGGCGCCATTGTCGACAGCCAGCCCCACATGAGACAAACTCAACCTTTTCGTGTTGATCACGAGTTTTACTCATGGAGCCCACGGTGCTTGAAATCCGCCACCTCAAGACCCTGCATGCCCTGCGCGAAGCCGATAGCCTGGTCGAAGCCGCCGAACGCCTGCACCTGACCCAGTCCGCGCTATCCCACCAGTTCAAGGAACTGGAAGAACGTCTGGGCATGCAGTTATTCGTGCGCAAGACCAAACCGGTGCGCTTCACCAGTGCCGGCCTGCGCTTGCTGCAACTGGCCGACGCCACCCTGCCGTTGCTGCGCAGCGCCGAGCGGGACATCGGTCGGTTGGCCGGTGGCACCGCCGGGCGTTTGCACATGGCCATTGAGTGCCACAGTTGCTTTCAGTGGCTGATGCCCACCATCGACCAGTTCCGCGATGCCTGGCCGGAAGTCGAACTGGACCTGGCCTCGGGCTTCGCCTTCGCCCCACTGCCGGCCCTGGCCCGGGGCGACCTGGACCTAGTGGTGACCTCCGACCCGCTGGAACTGGCGGGCATCACCTACGTGCCGCTGTTCACCTACGAAGCGATGCTCGCCGTGGCCAACCAGCACCGGCTGGCGAACAAACCCTGCATCGTGCCCGAAGACCTGGTCAGCGAAACCCTGATCACCTATCCGGTGGAACGCGATCGCCTGGACATCTTCACCCGCTTCCTGGAACCGGCCGACATCGAACCGGCCCAGGTGCGCACGTCTGAACTGACGGTGATGATGATGCAACTGGTGGCCAGCGGTCGTGGCGTCTGCGGCATGCCCCACTGGGCATTGCATGAATACAGCTCGCGGGGCTACGTGAAGGCCAAGCGGCTGGGAGAGAAAGGTTTGTTCGCCACGCTGTATGCGGCGGTGCGCACCGACATGCTCGATGCGCCTTACATGCGCGACTTTTTGCTGACGGCCAAGGACACTTCGTTTTCGACGTTGGACGGGGTCAGTGCCGTGCGCTGAAGCGCCACATGCTCACATTCAACGAGCAAAAACCATTCGTCTAAATAGCATGCTCGCCTGTCAGGTCTGACAGGTGAAGTTTTTCTCCTTTCGCGCTCTGATGGTGCCTGTCCCGAGTCAGTTCAGGCACCGTAGCCGAGGAGAAAGAGATGGACAGCCCCCGTAACGCATCGCCGTCCGACACAGCTCTCGCGCTGGTGCCCATGAAAATTCCAGGATGGAAGGCACCCGTGCTGCCGACCGGGGCCTACCACGGTGGCATTCCGGTGGCCATCCATTCACCGTCCCTCAGCCTGTACGTGGTGATTGATCCTTATGATCCGCCCGAGGCACTCTCTAAACCACTGGCCATCGACGATTCCGTGCAGCTGTGGGTCAATGGCGAAGCGACATCCGCGATCAAGGTAATCAAGGCGGGCGAGGAGAACAACCGCATACGGATGGAATTGCCATGGGGATCTCTGGTGAACGGCCACAACACAATGTTTTACCGAGTAACCCGGGTCAGTGGGAATCAAGAGGACTCGATCCCGGTCCTGGACCTGCTGTTCCATTACCCGCCATCCGGGATTACCGTCAGCCATCCGGCCAGCGTCAATCCGGCACAACCGGGCACGTTCACCTTCACCCGCAGCTACCCACGCGAATACGATGAGGTGACACTGACCGTGGGGACCTGGAATAAAACAATCCCCTATGTCCATCCTGCCAACCCGATCACCTACACCTTGACGGCCGCCGAACTTCAGCAAATCGGCGATGGCACCCATCCGGTGAGCGCCCGGATAGTCGATCAGATGGGCAACAGAAATGTATCGACAACGAGCTCCATCATCATCGGCACGGCACCGACGGAATGGGAGGATCACTACACTTCACTGGCGGAAGCCTATAACGGCTGGATTCCCTATCTGGCGGCTCGTTCCGGATCTATCCGTCAACACGTCATGAACCATCAATCAGTAAACGCGTTTTTCAACTTCACCGACCAAGGCACCCCATACGGCTTCGCCGGGGTCATCCTCTATCAGGATTTCCTTTTCATTCCCGGGCAATACCAATTCACGTTCGAAGGAACCCATGTTGCCGACAGCAGCCACATTCCAGGGCTGGTCAACCCGATCCTTTACCCTGACACCGGCATGCCGCAATGGCGTGGCGTTCCCCGTCATGTCCCCAAGGATGGCGTCTGGTACCTGTTTTCAATCGTATTCACCATCACCGAACGAGGGATGGTACGAATGTATATAAACAATGACCAGGATAGCGGTAACGGCAACGATTTCGGCATACGAAACATAAGAATCGTGCGCTTGAACAGTGGAGCAGGAAGCATGAGCGCGCCTGCGCAGGAATCCGATTTGCCCGTTTATACCGGTCCACGGCCAGAGATCAAATACCCTTGACCGATTCTCGGGACAAGGGCGAATCGGCCTCTTCGCCCTTGATCTCAGGCATCGATATCTGGCGCCACATGTGTATTTTGTCGAAGTAATCCTCGCCCACCCGCACGGCTAAAGGTTCGAGCCCGAACTGGATGAAGCCGCAGCGCTGGTACAACTTGAATGCGGCGTCATTGCCAGCGGTGACGGTGAGCTGGATGAGTTTCAGCGCAGGGTGGTTTTGCGCTTCGGCCAGTGCAGCTTGCACCAGCTCATACCCCACACCGTGCTGACGAAAATCGGCCGACACATACATGCCAAACAATGTTGCCTTGTGGCGGGCCTTTTCCCTCGGTTCGAAAGCAAGGCCAACGATGCCGGCCAATGTTCCTGCTTCGAACGCCCCCAGCACCACATCGAGCTTGCTGGTCAACCGCCCTTCCCACCAACTCAACGGCATCAGCGCCCGCTCCCGCACACTGGAAGTGAACGCCTGTGGATGGCGATCATAGGCTTCAAGCATCAGCTCGCGGTAGGCCAGGGCATGACTGGCATCCAGCCGTTCGATCCACATGCTCACGCCGAACGCCGCTGCTCAAGCATCAGGCGCAGCGCCAGCGCGCCGAGCACAAAACCCATGAAGTAGCGCTGCGCCGCCAGCCAGGTGGGGTTATGGACAAACCAGGAGGCAATGCCAGCGGCGAACAGGGCAATCAACAAGTTGACGCTGAAGCTGACGCTGATCTGGGTCAGCCCCAGGATGATGCTCTGGGTGAACAACGAACCGTGTTCCGGGCTGATGAACTGCGGGAACACCGACAGGTAGAACACCGCGATCTTCGGATTCAGGGCGCTGGTGAGGAACCCCATGGTGATCAACCTGCGCGTCGAGTCCGCGGGCAATTGCTGGGCCTGGAACGGTGAGCGTGCGCCGGGCCTGACCGCCTGCCAGGCCAGCCACAGCAGGTACAGTGCGCCGGCCCATTTCAATATTTCATACGCCATGGGCACCGCCAGGAACACCGCCGTCAGCCCCGCAGCTGCGGCAAACATGTGCACGAAGAAGCCCGCCACCACCCCCAGCAGGGACGTGACGCCGGCCTTGCGGCCCTGGCAGATCGAACGGGAAATCAGGTAGATCATGTTCGGGCCGGGCGTGAGCACCATCAGCAACGCCGCGGCGGCAAAAATCAGCAGGTCCGGCAATGGAATCATCGGCGTCAGTCCTTGAGTCTGGGTTCAGCACGTCTCGAGAAGGCTGGCTCGATAAAACGGCAGGATCACCTCGCCTGTCAATGGCGCGAGCAGCAGGTCGCCGTCACTGGCCGGGTCGATCCAGCGCACTTCTTCAATCTCGGCGGCGGGAGAAACCGGCGCATCGATGCTCAGCAAAAACACTTCAGCCTGCACGACAAAACCCGGTTCGTTGGCCGCCGGAGCACTGAACGCCCCCAGGTAACAGGCCTGTGCCGGATCAATCGTCAGCCCAAGCTCTTCGTCCAGCTCACGGGCCAGGGCCTGGACCGGTTGTTCATCGGCCTCGATCTTGCCGCCCGGCTGCATGAAGGCCTGGGTGCCGCGCTTGCGCACCAGCAAGGTCCGGCCGTCCGGCCCGATCAACAGGGCGGCGGCGATGCGGATGAGGGAAGTGGTCATGGGTGATCGAAGCCTTGGCCGGGGAAATGGTGGGGAGATTACAGCGCGTAGGGGTGGGAGCAAAGTCTGGTGCGGGACTAAAAATCAACACAGTCTCCTGTGGGAGCCTAATGCTGTTCGCTTAAGGCTGTGGGTCTTCAGGGTAGGTGTGTATATCCGTTGCTGCGGTCACGGCCACTTAGGGTTCCGCCCTGACGGCGGCTCACTTTTGAAAAGCCCGGAAGCCGGCCCAGTCAAAAGTAAGCAAAACGCTTTTGCCCCACCACTCGGTGCCTCGCTTAGGCTCGGCATGCCCTCACTCCGGCATTGCTCCGTGGGCCCGCCGCGAAGGGCCATCCATGGCCCAGCGCGGCTAACCCGGCATCCATGCCGGGTTGCCCACTCCACAATGCCTGCGTTCAGCCATCGTGGTTAACGGGGCGCCCGAGATCAACGTCCACCGCGAGGCGGCCTGGTAGCCGACCTGGTTCTTCCGGTCGTACACCCATCAGATCTGTGGGAGCAAAGCTTGCTCGCGAGGCGGCCTTACAGCCGTCCTGGCTCTCCCGGTCGTACTCCGGTCCAATTTGGAAGCGAGCCTTCTCGCTTCTGCGCGCGGTGTGGTCAGGGTTGTGTATTGACGTTATCCAGCATCCGGTTCGCCAATAAAGCGCCCAGCTCGATCAGTTGCTGAATGCCAAGGGCAACATGGCGTCGCGAGCCTTTCAGGTCGAAGGCAAGGTCGCTGACCATGGCATCGGCTGAGGCCAAAGTTTCGCTGAGGTTGGCCAGCAGGCTTTCGGTGTCGACACCGTCCACGACGGTGAACAGTTGACCTGAGGGCTTTTTCTTTTTGGCTTGAGGTCTGGGGTCGAGATAATGGTCGATGGCGCGCTTGGCGGCTTCATCGAGTTCTTGGGGATCGGTTTCGGGGGGATTGGGTGTGGCTTTGAACATAGGGTGACACTCCGTCTACAGGTTGGAGCTGCCACGTTCGTTTCCAAGCGAGGGGTGGCAGCCGTACGCAGGTTGGAAAACCGGGGTAAACGAGCCCGACAGACCCGAAGGTCTCCCGCGCACAGCCGCCATAACGAAAGCATGGTCAAAAAACGACCGCAAGCATACGTCATGAAGGGCGCTTTCGCGCCGTCTACTTATCGGATTTCCAAGCCCGGCCGCTGAATTTGCAGCGACGGGAAAAGACTAGCGACAGCCCTTCCCACCCGGCAACCGCCAGAGTTCGTCGGAAAAATCTGCTGCGACCCGGAGGATTGTCCGACCATTCCCACAATCCTGGTCGGCTGTCAGGCCGCCATCGCGAGCAGGCTCGCTCCCACACAGGTTTTTGGTCGTTTATAAGATCCGTGTCCACCGCCGATCCCTGTGGGAGCCGAGCTTGCTCGCGATAGCGATGGGTCTGCTTGCATCCATGTTGAATGTGCCGCCGTCTTCGCGAGCAGGCTGCTCCCACAGTTGGATTGAATTACAGACGCCAGAGATAGGTCGGCTGTCAGGCCGTCTTCGCGAGCAGGCTCGCTCCCACAGTTGGATCGAATTACAGCCGCCAGAGACAGGTCGGCTGTCAGGCCGCCTTCGCGAGCAAGCTCGCTCCCACAGTTGGATTGAAGTACAAACGTCAGAGACAGGTCGGCTGTCAGGCCGTCTTCGCGAGCAAGCTTTGCTCCCACAGATCTGACAGGTGTACGACCGGGAGAGCCAGGTCGGCTACTAGGCCGCCTCGCGGTGGACGTTGATCTGGGGCGCCCCGTTAACCACGATGGCCGAACGCAGGTATTGCGTAGTGGGCATCCCGGCATGGATGCCGGGATAGCCGCGCTGGGCCATGGATGGCCCTTCGCGGCGGGCCCACGGAGCAATGCCGGAGTGAGGGCACACCGAGCCTAGGCGAGGTGCCGAGTGGTGGGGCAAAAGCGTTTTGGTTACTTTTGACTGGGCCGGCTTCCGGGCTTCTCAAAAGTGACCCGCCGTCAGGGCGGAACCCTAAGCCGCCATTACCGCAGCAACGGATATGTACCCAATCCAACCCAACCCCAAAGAAAACAGCGCTCTCCCCCCCTCGCAAAAGCACCGTTTCCTTAAGTGAACAGCATTACCTGTGAAAGCCGAGCAATTGAGGGCGACACGGTTTAACTGCAGGACCGCGTCATCGTTCATCGCGAGCAAGCTTGGCTCCCACAAAGCTCGCGCCCACAGGGGGGACTGTGTGGTTTGTCAGCGCCCGGTCAGCCCAACATCGGCTTCGGCGCCGAAGGGTCTGCTTCTTCTTCGGGGATTTTGACGAACACACTGTACTGGGCCCCTTCCATCGATTCGAAAGCAATGAGCTTTTCCACCAGCGGCGCGTTCAGCACCTTGCCGGCGTTGAGCAACAGCATCCCGTTGTCGGCGTTGAGGTTGCGGGCCAGGATCATGCCGGCCGTCAGGTCGCGGGTTGCCATGACCTGCACCGTCGGATCCGACAAGGTCACGTCGTCCAGGTATTCACCACACGCCTTGATGAAGTCCTCCACCATGCCCGGGTCGTACAGTTTGCCGGCGTATTTGCGGATGTAGACCAGCGCCTCGTCGCTGTTCATCTGCCGCTCCAGGATCAACCCGCGCTGCAGTTCGATGAAGTCCACCGCCAGTTTCAACAGCCGCGAACCGAACGGAATGGCCTCGCCCCGCAGATGGTCGGGAAAACCACTGCCATCCCAACGTTCCTGGTGATGGAGGATGATACGCGCCGCGTCTTTCATCGGGTCCAGGGTCATCAGCAGCGACTCGCTCTGCTTCGGATAGGCCCGGTAGAGGTCAAGCTCGGTGTGGTGCAGCATGTCGGCGGGCGTGACCATCATGTTGTCGGTCCAGCTCAGTTTGCCGATGTTGTAGAGGGCCGCGGCCATGGTCAGGTCGCGGTCGGTGGATTCGTCCAGGAAGTGCAGCCTGCTGTAGACCCGGATCAGCTCGATGATCTGCCGGTTGGTCTGCTTGGCCTTGGGCAGGCGCAGGTTGGCGATCAACGAAAACACTTCGGTGCCGGTCACATAGCTGCGCTTGAGTTCGTCATAGGCCAGGTCGAGCATGTCGGCGGTCTGCTGTAGCTCGGCGGTGCGCGAGGCCACGCGTTTTTCCAGGGTGGTGTTGAGTATCCGCAGCTGTTCGTTCTGCTCGCGGTTCAGCGCTTCGAGGCGCTGGCGCTCGCTTTCGGAATGCTGGTGCGCCAAGGCCTGGCGCAGGGCCTGCACCAGTTCATCATCGTTCCAGGGTTTGCTGAGGTAGCGATACAACTGCCCCTCGTTGATGGCCTTGGTCATCATGTCCACATCGGCATAACCGGTGAGCAGGATGCGCAAGGTCGACGGATAAAGCTTGCGAATCTGCGCCAGCAGCGTGGCGCCGTCCATGTTGGGCATGCGGGCATCGGTCATGACCAGATCGACTGGCCGCTCCTTGAGGATTTCCAGGGCTTTGGCGCCGCTGTCGGCCAGCAGGATTTCATACGGCTGGCTGCGCAATAACCGGCGCAGGCTATTGAGAATCGACTCTTCGTCATCGACCAACAGCACCGTCGGCTTCCTGACCGGTACATCCTGCGATTGATCTTCCATTGGACCCCCCTCCTGTTAACGACACCTGTTCTACGCTACCCCCGAAACAGAGGCTAGTAGATTGCGTGAATTTAGACACGATTTTGCCTTGACCATCCGAGCGCATCCCGACGAGACAGCTATGCTGTAGACCATGAAGGGCCAAGTACCGGCCAGAATACTCATGCCAACGGAAGGGATCCCAGATGTATCCACGGTTCAACAGTCAGCATCGCGACGGTGCACGGCCATGAGCCTGCCGACGGAAAGGGCCAACCGGCGGATCCTGATCGTCGATGACACTCCGGCAATTCATGAGGACTTTCGAAAAATCCTCAGCCCCCACGCGACCCCCGAGGACAGCCTGAGCAGCGCAGAAGCAGCCCTGTTCGGCGCGCCTGTGGCGGTTGCCAGCATGAGTTTCGTGCTCGATTCGGCCTTCCAGGGCATGGAAGCGCTGAACAAGGTGGAATCTGCCTTGGCCGAAGGCAAACCCTACGCCATGGCGTTCATCGACATGCGCATGCCACCTGGCTGGGATGGCCTTGAGACCATCGAACGGCTGTGGCGCGTCGACCCCAAGCTGCAGGTGGCGCTGTGCACCGCCTATTCGGATTATTCCTGGGAAGACATCGCCGAGCGCCTCGAACTGGGCGACCGCCTGCTCATCCTGAAAAAACCCTTCGATGCCATCGAGATCCGCCAGATGGCCAGTACCCTGACCGTCAAATGGCAGATGACCGAAGACGCGGCGCTGAAAATGGACATGCTCGAGCGCGCGGTGCAGGAGCGCACACGGGAGCTGGCCGACGCCAACATCATCGTGCAGAACAGCCCGACCATCCTGTACCGCCTGCGTGGCGAGCCGCCGTTTGCGCTGATGTACATTTCCCACAACATCACCAAGTTCGGCCACGCCGCGGCGCAACTGGTCAACTCGCCGGACTGGGCGCAAACCCTGATCCATCCCGACGACCAGGGCAAGATCGACGACGCCATGGTCCGCGTCTTGAACCGCGACACCGCAGGGGCGTCCATCGAGTTCCGCATGCGCACCGGCGACGGCGCGTTCCGCTGGGTGGAAAACCGCTACATCCCGGTGCGCAACGAACAGGGCCTGCTGCTGGAGGTGGAAGGCATCATTCTCGACATCACGGAACGCAAGCTGGCCGAAGAGAAAATCGCCCTGCTGGCCCGCACCGACGGCCTGACCGGGCTGGCCAACCGCGCCACCATGATCGAGCGCCTGCATCAAGCCTTTGCCGCAGCTCGCCGGGGGGCGGCACCGTTTGCGATGTTTTACCTGGACCTGGACCATTTCAAGCGAATCAACGACACACTGGGTCACCCGATCGGCGACCTGCTGCTGCAGGAGGTCGCCGCACGCATCAAGGGCTGTACCCGGGAGAACGACGTGGTGGCGCGCCTGGGTGGCGACGAATTCGCCATCCTGCAACTGGATGTCCATGAAGCGACCCAATGCGCCGCCCTGGCGGCCAAGATCCGGGATGCCCTGGTGGTGCCCTACTCCCTGGACGGCAACGACGTACGGATCTCCGTGAGCATCGGCATCAGCCTGTACTCCTCCCAGAGCCAGAGCGCCGACAGCCTCATGGCTCAGTCCGATATGGCCCTGTACCGGTCCAAGGAAAAGGGCCGCAACCAGTACCATTTCCATAACGAGGAGATTAACCAGGAAGTCACCGACCGCGTCGCCCTGGCCAACGACCTGCGCCAGGCCATCGAAAATAAAGAACTGCATTTGCACTACCTGCCGGAAGTCGACCTGGGCACGGGCAAGATCCTGGGCATGGGCGTGCAAGTGCACTGGAACCACCCTCAGCGCGGCTGGCTGGAGCCGGCAATGTTCATGCCGGCCGCCGAGAAGACCGGGATCATCATTGGCCTGGGTCATTGGGTGCTGGACCAGGCCTGCCAACAAATGCGCCAGTGGCGTGACCAGGACATGGCGCCCCCGGTGATCGCCATCGACCTGTCCCTGACCCAACTCAAGACCGGCCCTGAACTGATCTACGATGTGCTGCGCACCACTGCCCGCTGGGGCCTGGCTCCTTGGGACCTGCGCTTTGACGTCACCGAGGCCACCCTGGCGCAAACCAAGTGGACCCACAACGACGTGCTGCCACGTCTGTGCGAACTGGGCGTACAAATTGCCATCGACGATTTCGGTACCGAGTACTCCTCGTTCGATTACCTCAAGACCTACCGGGTCAATCACCTCAAGCTCGCCCAACGGTTTCTCGACAGCGCCAACGCCGATCCCGAGAACGCCATGACGTTGCGGGCGATCATCAACTTCGCCCGGGACGTGGGCATCGGGATCATTGCCGAAGGCGTCGAGACCCAGGAGCAACGCACTACGCTGATGTCCAGCGGCGGGCCGATGCTGGCCCAGGGGCATTACTACAGCACCGCGGTCGACAGCGGCCAGGCCGCCGAACTGCTCAAGGCCGGCGCCATCGTTCCTGCGACGGACCACTGGACACGGTCTGCGAGCCAGCTATCGGAGAGCAACCCATGAACCCCATGTCGGTACCTGCGAACAGGCGAATCCTGGTGGTGGACGACACACCCGCGATCCACCAGGATTTTCGCAAGATCCTCAGCCCAAGTGCCGGCAGCGATGACTCACTGGACGATACCGAGAGCCTGTTGTTTGGTACACCACAGGTCAGCCGGCTGCAATTTCAGATCGACTCGGCCTATCAGGGCGAAGAGGCCCTGGAGCTGGTCAAGCGCGCCCAGGCCGAAGGCCAGCCCTATGCGCTGGTATTCGCCGACATGCGCATGCCACCGGGCTGGGATGGGCTGCAAACCATCGAGCGCCTATGGGAGGCCGATCCACGGCTGCAAATCGCTTTGTGCACGGCGTTTTCGGATTACTCCTGGGAAACTATGTCCGAACGTATCGAGTTCGACGACCAGTTGCTGATTCTGAAAAAACCGTTCGACACCCTGGAAATCCGCCAGATGGCCAGTGCCATGACCTGGAAATGGCAACTGGCCCAGGATGCGGCGAGAAAGATGCGCAGCCTGGAACGCACGATCGAGGAGCGGGTCCAGGAGTTGCTGAAGGTCTCCCACTTGCTGCAATACGACGTGCTCACCGAGTTGCCCAACAGCATGTTGCTCGGTGATCGCCTGACCCAGGCCATGGCGCAGTGCCGTCGGCACGACCGGCAACTGGCGGTGATGTTCATCGGCCTGGACCGTTTCAAGCGTATCAATAACGCGCTGGGACATCCCGTGGGCGACGAAATGCTCAAGCGGGTGGCCCGGGCGCTGGCAACGGTAGTGCGTGAATCCGACTCGGTGTTTCGCTACGGCTCCGATGAGTTCGTGGTGATACTGGGAGACATCACCGACCCGCAACAGACCAAAGGCGTGGCCGAGAAGCTGCTCACGGCCATCAGCGCGCCCCATCCCATCGACGGTCATGACCTGACCGTCACCGCAAGCCTGGGCATCAGCATGTATCCGGCCGACGGTTTCGACGCTGTGGCGTTGATCAAAAAAGCCGAGACGGCGATGCGCAACGTCAAGGAAACCGGACCCAACGATTACCGTTTTTTCACCGAAGACATGAACCGGCGGGCGCGACAGCAGCAGACCATCGAATCGGGTCTGCGCCTGGCCCTGCAGCGCAAGGAGTTTGTGCTGCATTACCAGCCCAAGCTCGATCTGAGGAGCGGCAAAGTGGTCGGCGTCGAAGCGCTGGTGCGCTGGAACCGACCTGACCACGGGTTAGTCTATCCGTCGGATTTTATCCCGGTGGCCGAGGACAGCGGCCTGATCGTCCCACTGAGCCAATGGGTGCTCCAGGAAGCCTGCCAGCAGGCCTGTCGCTGGCAAGCTGACGGCATGCGCCCGCTCTACCTGTCTGTCAACGTCTCGACCATCGATTTTCGCCAGCGCGGTTTCGTCGAAGGCATCGCCCGGACCCTCAAGGAAACCGGACTCGACCCGACACAGTTAGAACTGGAGATCACCGAAAGCGTGCTGATGCAGAACGTCGACACCACCGTCGCCATCCTCAAGGCCATCAAGCAACTGGGGATACGACTGGCCATCGACGATTTCGGCACCGGCTACTCGAGCCTGAGCTACCTGCAGAAATTTCCGGTGGATGTGTTGAAGATCGATCAGTCGTTCGTCGGCGACCTGAGCATCGACAGCAATGACGCAAAACTGGTGAGCACCATCATCAGCCTGGGTAAGAGCCTGAACCTGCACATCATCGCCGAAGGTGTGGAAACCCTTGAGCAACTGGAGTTCCTCAAGATTCATCAGTGCGAGGAAGCCCAAGGATATTACTTCAGCAAGGCAGTGGAACCGCAAGCCTTTGCCCTGTGGATGACCGAGTGGGAAAAACGTCAGACCCCGTTTTCGTGAAGACCTGAGTCCATAAACCAAAAGTTTCAAGGAAAGCACCCCATGGCGTCACGTGGACTGATTCTGGCTCTCGGCCTGCTCGTGGGATTGAGCACGACCGCACACGCCGAACCGTTGGACGAACCACTCAAACCGTTGCCCCCCATTCCGACTCTCGACCCCAAGCGCGTCCAGCTGGGGCTACGGCTTTTCAATGACCCAAGGCTATCGGCCAACAACACCCTGTCATGCGCCAGCTGCCATCGCCTGGACAAGGGGGGCGCCGACGACAAACGGTTTTCCCTGGGCTTCGACGGTAAACCGGTGGAGTTCAATACACCCACGGTTTTCAATGCCAGCCTGAACTTCCACCAGTTCTGGGACGGCCGCGTTGACACCCTGGAAGAACAGGTGCACATCGTCGTGACCAGCCCACAGGAAATGGGCAGTACCTGGGAAACGGTGCTCAAGCGCATCGGCCAGGACCCGGACTACGCCCGGGATTTTGACGATGCCTATCCAGATGGCGTGACCCAGGCCAACATCCAGGGCGCCCTGGCCGACTATGAACGGACCCTGCTGACCCCCAACTCACGTTTCGACCAGTACCTGCTGGGCAATACCGACATCCTGACGCCCCGGGAAAAGTTCGGTTACCAGCGTTTCAAGGAATACGGCTGCATCGCCTGCCACCAGGGTGTGAACATCGGCGGCAACATGTTTCAGAAGTTCGGCGTGATGGGCGACTACATCCAGGACCGGGGCAATCCTACCCGGGCCGACGACGGCCGCTTCAACGTCACTGGCGACGAGGCTGACCGCCAGGTGTTCAAAGTGCCGAGCCTGCGCAACGTCGCCGTCACCGCCCCGTACTTTCACGCCGGGTCAGCGCCTACCCTGGAGAACGCGGTGGAAGTGATGTTCAAGTACCAGTTGGGCCGTGAACCGTTGAAGAACGACACGGAACTGATCGTCGAATTCCTCAAGACCCTCACCGGGGAATGGGAGGGCAAGCCGCTATGACCGTCCTGCGTCGCCTCGGTCTGGCATTGCTCAGCCTCTTGCTGGTGTCGGTGCTGCTGTTCATCTACATCCAGTCGGGTGCGCAGCAGGCCGCCTCGTATATTGAATCCCGGGACCTGATCCGCCTGCTCAAACAGCAGGACGCCATCTGGGACAACGAAGTCCTTAAATCCCGGATCGCCCTGAGCCACAACTACGACCCCCTGGTCTCGCCGCTCAATGAGATGGCGCGTCTGTGGCAGCGCCTTGACGCCATCGAAGCGGAACCGGGTCGCCACGCACCGTCAAGCTGGGAACAGGAGCGCGACGAGTACCTCAAGGCGGTGAAGGAAAAAACCCGCCTGGTGGAAAGATTCAAGTCCCACAACGCGGTACTGCGCAATTCCCTCGCCTTCCTGCCCACTGCCGAAGATGACATCCAGGCCCAGTTCGCCCAGCTTTCGGACACCGACAAACTACAGCTGCAAAACGTTGCCATCGACACCTACGACCTGTTGCTCAGTTCCATGGAGTTCGCCCAACTGACCACCCGTGAGCAAGCCGCCGAAGTGCTGCTGGGCCTGAACCGGCTGGACGTCAACAAGGAGCGCCTGCCGGAGGGTCTCCAGAAGTCCGTCGATATCCTGAGCAGGCACATCGCGCTGATCCTGCGAGAACAACCCAGGGTCAATGACTTATTGAAGGGAATCGAAGCCGTTCCCGTGGCCGGTCGGCTGGACACCATCACCAACCTTTTGGACAAAGACCAGGAGAAAGCTGCCGCCAAGCACCAGCGCAACCACATTCTTCTGTTGGTTTTCGCCACGTTCCTGGTGTTGATCCTGATCTGGCTGGCGATCCGGCTGATGCGCAGCTTCGCCGAAACCAAACGGGTCAACAACGCCCTGCAAACCGCCAACGACGAGCTGGAACTACGGGTCGAAGAGCGCACCCGCCAGCTCAAGGACACCCAGAGCGAACTGATGGACACCGCCCGCCAGGCCGGCATGGCGGAGATCGCCACCAACGTGCTGCACAACGTGGGCAACGTACTCAACAGTGTGAACATCTCCGCCGACCTGATCAGCCGTAAGCTGCGCGGCAGCAAGGCCCTCGGGCTGGGCAAGGCGATGCAACTGATCAATGAACACCCCCACGACCTGGGGCACTTCCTCACCGAAGACGAAAAAGGCAAGCTGTTGCCCGGTTATCTGAACCAACTGGTGGAGGCCATCGCGCTCGAACAGCAAGGCCTTACCGACGAGCTGGCGCAGTTGAGCAAGAGCGTGGATCACATCAAGGATATCGTCTCCACTCAGCAATCCTATGCCGGTGCCAACAGTCTGGTGGAGCCTTTGGTGGTCAGCGAATTGCTCGAAGACGCCCTGCGCATGAACTCCGGCGCCCTGACCCGCCACCACGTGACGGTGCTCAAGGAATACGGCAACGTGCCACGGATTCTGGGCGACAAGCACCGGCTGCTGCTGATTCTGATCAACCTGATCAGCAACGCCAAATACGCCATGGCGGGGGTTTCCAACCACGCCCGGAACATGACCCTCAAGGCCACGGTCATCAATGACGAAACCCTGCAGATCAGCGTCAAGGATGAAGGCGAAGGCATCCCGGCAGAAAACATGACGCGTATCTTCGCCCATGGTTTTACCACCCGTAAGGAAGGTCACGGGTTCGGCTTGCACAGCTGCGCGCTCGCGGCCATTGAAATGAACGGCCACCTCACCGCTCACAGTGAGGGGCCAGGCACAGGAGCAACCTTCGTGTTGCAACTGCCCTTGAAACTCGCAGAAGGTGAGCATGAATAGTCTGAGCAACCGCCGCATCCTGTTGATCGACGATACGCCTGCCATCCATGATGATTTCCGCAAGATCCTCACCCCGGAGGATCAGGCCAATGCCGATCTGCAAGACATGGAAAACGCTTTGTTCGGCGACGCACCGAAACCGGCTGGCACCGTATTCGAACTCGACTCGGCCTATGGCGGCCAGGAAGGCCTGAACAAATTGCAACAAGCGCTCAACAAGGAGCGCCCCTATGCATTGGCTTTTGTCGACATGCGCATGCCCGAGGGCTGGGATGGCGCCAAAACCATCGAGGAACTCTGGAAGCACGACCCGCTGTTGCAAGTGGTGGTCTGCACCGCCTACTCGGACTATTCCTGGGACGAACTGCTGGACCGTCTCAATGGCCATGACCGACTGCTGATCCTGAAGAAACCCTTCGACAACATCGAAGTCCAGCAAATGGCCAACACCCTGACCACCAAGTGGGAAATGACCTCTCGCGCGCAATTGCAGATGAGCAAGCTCGAGGAACTGGTGGAGCAGCGGACCCAGGCGTTCAAGCAGGCCAGTTCGTTGCTGCAGATGGAAATCGACGAACGCAAGATGCTGGAAAGCCAGTTGGTTCAATCGGAAAAACTCGCCTCGCTGGGCCAGTTGGCGGCCGGGGTCGCTCACGAAATCAACAACCCGATCGGTTTCATTTCTTCCAATCTGGGGGCCCTGGACGGTTACTTTGGCAAACTCCAGGAAATGCTCCAGGCCTACGACAGTGCCGAGCAGGCCATCGCCTCGCCGGAACTGGTGGTGAATCTGAGGAAGTTGCGCGAACAGGTGGAGCTGGATTTCCTCGTCGAGGACATCCCCTTGCTGATCAAGGAGTCCAAGGACGGCATCAGCCGCGTCGGGCAGATCGTCAAGGACCTCAAGGACTTCTCCCGCGTGGACTCCAATCAGGAATGGCAGATGGCCAATTTGCAACAAGGCCTGGATTCGACACTGAACATCGTTGCCAATGAAATCAAGTACAAGGCCGACGTGGTCAAGCAATACAGCCCGTTGCCGGAAGTCGAATGCCTGCCGTCGCAGATCAATCAGGTCATCATGAACCTGATCGTCAACGCCGCCCAGGCCATCGGCCCTGAACGTGGCACCATCACCCTGCGCAACGGCGTGCAGGACGAAACCGTGTGGATCGAAGTGGCCGACAACGGCTCGGGCATGCCGCCGGAAACGCTGCAAAAAATCTTTGACCCGTTCTTCACCACCAAGCCCGTCGGCCAGGGCACCGGGTTGGGGCTGTCACTGTCCTACGGCATCGTGAAAAAACACCACGGCGAGATCACGGTGCGTAGCGAAGTCGGCGTGGGTACCACGTTTCGCGTGGAATTGCCGGTGCGGCAGATGAAACAGGCCAGCTGAGATTGCGCTGTGTGGGAGCAAGGCTTGCCCGCGATGGAGGCAATGCGGTCTTCAGAAACCGAGGCGCCTGTTTCGCGAGCAAGCTTTGCTCCCACCCAGGCGGGGGATAATCCCCTCGCCACAGTTGCCCTCCCTTTCGCTGCCAGAGCAGAATGGCCCGTCCCCACCCAACGCTCAAACCCAAGGAAACCGCATGAGCCTGTCTTTGCTGAGCCGTTACGCCTTCTTTGCCGGCTGTGTGGTATTCACCCTCGCCAGCCTGCCGTTTCTGCAACACGACTGGCTATGGCCAATCACGCTGGTGACAGGTGTGTTGAGCCTGCTGGGGCTGTTCGACCTGCTGCAGAACCGCCATGCCGTGCGTCGCAACTACCCGATCCTGGGCAATATCCGCTATCTGGTCGAAGGCATCCGCCCGGAAATTCGTCAGTACCTGCTCGAATCCGACAGCGACGCCCTGCCCTTCTCTCGCGCACAGCGTTCCCTGGTGTATTCCCGGGCCAAGAACGAAAGCGCCGACAAACCGTTCGGCACCCTGATCGACGTTTATCAGACCGGTTTCGAATTCATCGGGCATTCCATGCGTCCGGCTCCGTTGAGCGACCCCAGCGGTTTTCGCGTGATGGTCGGCGGACCGCAATGCACCCAACCGTATTCAGCGTCGGTGTTCAACATCTCCGCCATGAGCTTCGGCTCCCTGAGCGCCAACGCCATTCGCGCGTTGAACCAGGGCGCCAAGCTCGGCAATTTCGCCCACGACACGGGAGAAGGCAGCATCAGCCCTTACCACCGCGAACACGGCGGCGACCTGACCTGGGAACTGGGCAGCGGTTATTTCGGCTGTCGCACCCGTGAAGGTCGCTTCGACCCTGAGCGCTTCGCCGCCCAAGCGCAGAATCCGCAGGTGCGAATGATTGAAATCAAGATGAGCCAGGGCGCCAAACCCGGCCATGGCGGAATTCTGCCCAAGCACAAGGTCACCCGGGAAATCGCCGAAACCCGTGGCATCCTCATGGGCGAGGACTGCGTTTCACCGTCACGCCACAGCGCGTTCTCCACACCGATCGAACTGATGCAGTTCGTCCAGCAACTGCGTGAACTGTCCGGTGGCAAACCCGTGGGCTTCAAGTTCTGCCTGGGCCACCCCTGGGAATTCATGGGCATCGCCAAGGCCATGCTGGAAACCGGAATTTTGCCCGACTTCATTGTGGTGGACGGCAAGGAAGGTGGTACAGGTGCAGCGCCAGTGGAGTTCACCGACCACATTGGCGTGCCGTTGCGCGAGGGCCTGCTGTTTGTCCACAACACCCTGGTGGGCCTGAACCTGCGGGACAAGATCAAGCTCGGCGCCAGCGGCAAGATCGTCAGCGCCTTCGACATCGCCAGCGTCCTGGCCATTGGTGCCGACTGGGCCAACGCCGCGCGGGGTTTCATGTTCGCCATCGGCTGCATCCAGTCGCAAAGCTGTCATACCAACAAATGCCCTACCGGCGTCGCCACCCAGGACACCTTGCGCCAGCGCGCCCTGGTCGTGCCGGACAAAGCCCAGCGGGTCTACAACTTCCATCGCAACACCCTCAAGGCCCTGGCCGAAATGCTCGCCGCTGCTGGCCTCGACCATCCTTCGCAACTGCAACCCAAACATCTCGTAAGGCGCATGTCCGCCACTGAAATCAAGCTGTTTTCGCAGTTGCATGTGTTCTTGAAACCGGGGGAATTGCTGACCGGTGAGGTGAATGGGGAGTTTTACTCGAGGATGTGGCAGATGGCGCGGGCGGACAGTTTTGAGCCGCGGGAAGTCGCCGCCGCTTGACGGAATCACCATCAGGCACGAGACAGGATCATCTACGTGTACGAGGGATAACCCTTGCGAAAAAAAACCCCGATCATCCGACCGGGGCTTTTCGTTTTATTGCCGACAATTTATGAAGCGGTATCCATCGAGCCCTGAACATCTCCCGTGGGCTGCAACTTGAAGGTATAAAACAGCACCGTCAGCAACACCAGGAACGCTGGGCCCACGTACAGGGCCACGCGTGTATCCGGGAAGTACGCCATCAGGCCCACCACCAGCACCAGAAATGCCAGTGCCAGGTACGAACTGACCGGGTACAGCCACATGCGATACTTGAGCGCCGCACGCTCTGAAGCGCTCAGGCCTCTGCGGAACCGGAGCTGGGCCAGCAGGATCATCACCCAGGTCCAGATCGCGCCGAACGTGGCAATGGACGTCACCCAGACGAAGACTTTCTCCGGCACCAGGTAGTTGAGCAGCACCCCCAGCAGCAACGCGGCGATGGACAGCAGCAACGCGCGGCGCGGCACGCCGTTGGCCGAGGTGGTGGCGAATCCGGCCGGTGCCTGGCCGTTCTGCGCCAGGCTGTAGAGCATCCGCCCAGTGCTGAAGATCCCGCCGTTGCAGGACGACAACGCGGCGGTGATCACCACGAAGTTGATGATGCCGGCGGCGGTCTTGATACCCAGGCGCTCGAAGGTCATCACGAACGGGCTGCCCTGGGTGCCGATCTCGTTCCAGGGGTAGATCGACAGGATCACGAACAGCGCGCCGACGTAGAACAGCAGGATCCGCCAGAACACCGAACCGATGGCGTTGGGAATGGTTTTCTGCGGGTTCTTCGCCTCACCGGCGGTCAGGCCGATCATCTCCACGCCCAGGTAGGCGAACATCACCATTTGCAGGGACATCAACACACCCTGCATGCCGTTGGGCATGAAACCGCCGTGCGTCCAGAGGTTGGAAATACCCAGGGCCACGCCGTCGTTGCCGAACCCGAAGGCGATGATGCCCACACCGCCGATGACCATGGCGATGATGGTGACGATCTTGATCAGGGCGAACCAGAATTCGAATTCGCCGAAGGCCTTGACCGCGATCAGATTGATCGAGCCCATGCTGATCAGTGCCGCCAGGGCCCAGATCCAGCGGGGCACATCGGGGAACCAAATGCCCATGTACACCGCCACTGCGGTGATTTCCGCCACGCAGGTGACCAGCCACAGGAACCAGTAATTCCAGCCGGTCAGGAAGCCCGCCAGCGGCCCGAGGTAATCCTGGGCATAACGACTGAACGAACCGGCCACCGGGTTGTGCACGGCCATCTCACCGAGCGCGCGCATGATCACCAGAATCGCCAGGCCGCCAATGATGTAGGCCAGCATGATCGCCGGGCCGGCCATTTCGATGGCCTTGGCCGAGCCGAGGAACAACCCGACACCGATGCAAGCGCCGAGCGCCATCAGGCGGATATGCCGCTCGCCGAGTTCACGTTTGAGCGGACCACCCTGAGCGGTCTCGCCATGGGGCAGATGATTGCCGACAGGCATAGGGATACAACCTCGTTTTGTTATTGGATTGACCACCGAGTCTCCAAAGCCGCAAGCCGATAGGCCTGCCACCTTGCCGAAACCGGGTCTGTTTTGTGGACAGACCGTCCTGTAGAACAAAAGCCGCAGGATCAGCGGGCCATGCAGTATAAAAAGCCAGAGGCAGAGAGTTTCACTGTAAAACCAGGGAAAATCAGGGATAAACCTCATCCATATACGCCTCCATGGAGACGTATTACCTGGGATTACAGTCAATTCGTAAAACGGCGCCGAGTATTGCACAGCGATGGTGCAGCGTCATGCCTGGGTCCATGCCGATGGCTCTAGCGCAAGGTTCTTGGGCACCGCGCCCCTTGTGGCGAGGGAGCAACTAGAGCCATATCGCATCCCAGAGCGGGTAATCACCAATGCGATCTACCAGCCCTGCGCGAAGCGGATTGGCGATGATGTACCGGGCGAAAGGCCGCAGGTCCTGGTTGTCGCGGATCGCACGATCGTGGAAACCACTTTGCCAGAAGGCACCTTTTCTATTCATTGCTCGATTGATTGCCAGGGTGCTGCGAGATTTGACGGCTTGCATGACCTGAGTGAGTTGGGCTTGCTCCAGTTGCACCAGCCAATGCAGATGGTCCGGCATGACAACCCAGGCCAGCGAATTAACCTGGCCCCGTTCATGAGCCTGGCGCAGTTCTGCAACCAGTAAGCGTCCCAATCGCCAGTCCTTGAAGAGGGGCGTGCGTTGGTGAACGACCGTAGTGACGAGGTAGCCTCGTCCCCGTTCCGAAGAGCGTCCGCGACGCAATTGATGAGAGTTTGGGCGTGGAGGATGCATTCCTTGGCTTCCTGTAGTTGGGGTACCTCCTTACGGTAGCCGCGCCCGGCCTGACCCGATGCTTTGATGTTTGAACGACGTTTCCGAGAACAGCGTAGTACCCGTGGCGAGGGAGCTTGCTCCCGCTGGGTGGCGCAGCCGCCCCCGGCTTTTCAACCTTGGAATACTGCTCAGGCCATGCACCCGTTGCGACTGCTGCGCAGTCGAGCGGGAGCAAGCTCCCTCGCCACAAAAACCCATCAGCCATCGAGAACAACAACCGTCTCTTACATCCGCTGTCCACAATTTCCCCGCCGCCCACGCCACCACCGTCTAAGCTTCAAGCAAGTCCCGATCAATGCGTGAATGGATCAGTCGACTATGGGCGCTTTGTGGCAAACCGATTCGAGTAAACCTGTGGGCCCGACTGAACGTATGGAAGAAGCACCTTTACCCCAAAAAAAACGCCGAGCAGGGCATGGCTGGCGAGCGTTCTGGTTGTTGCTGTTGATTATCGTGGTGGTGGTCGGCCTGGCGGTGGCCAAGGAAATGCGCACATCCAGGTTTCAGGCCCAGGAGATCAGCCGGTACGCCGCGTCTCTGACCTACTCGGTGCAACCAGGCCCCAGCGACGCCATCGTCTACCCTGGGGCGGGCCCGTTCGACCGGCGGTTGGGCTACAGCTCGCTGGATGAGTTCCTGCCGCGGTTGCTCAAGCGCGATTACGTGATCCAGGCCCAGGCACGTTTTTCCCCGGCCTTGATGACCTACGTCGACAAAGGCCTGTTCGCCCCCTACGTGGAAAAGATCCAGGCCGGCCTGACCATCACCGATTGCCGCGTCGCGCCGTTGTACCAGTTCAAGTACCCGCAGCAACTGTACGCAAGCTTCGAGGCAATCCCCCCCGTGGTGGTGCAAAGCCTGTTGTTCATCGAGAACCGTTTTTTGCTTGACCCCAAGCACCCCCAGGCCAACCCGGCGGTGGACTGGCCGCGCTTCGGCATGGCGGCGTGGTCCCAGGTGGCCAGGTTCCTGAGTTTACCGGGGCAGTCCGCCGGGGGCAGTACGCTGGCGACGCAGCTGGAAAAATACCGCCACTCCGCCGATGGCCTGACCGGGTCGGGGGCGGAGAAAATCCGTCAGATGATTTCCGCCAGTGTGCGCGCCTATCAGGCAGGCCCACAGACCCTTGAGGCACGGCAGAAAGTCATCCGCGACTACCTCAACAGCGTGCCGCTCTCTGCCGTGCCGGGGCATGGCGAAGTCCACGGCATGGCCGAAGGTTTGCGGGTCTGGTACGGCGCCGATTTCAAGCGTGCCAACGAACGTTTGTCCAGCAGCGCGACAGATCCAGGCAGCCTCGCGGAAAAAGGCCTGGCCCTGCGGGAAATGCTGTCGTTGATGATCGCCCAGCGTCGCCCGTCCTACTACCTGTCCAAGGGCCGCGACGAACTGGCGCGCCTGACCGACAGCCACGTCCGGCTGCTGGCCCAGAACGGCGTGATCGACGCCTCCCTGGCCGAGGCGACCCTGGCAAGCAAAGTCAGTTATCGCGACTGGGTGCAGCAACCCACGATCCAGCCCAACGAAATCAACAAGGGCATCAGCGCCGCCCGCAGTCGTCTCGCCACGCTGCTCAACCGCTCGTTCTACGACCTCGATCGCCTGGACCTCTCCGCCACCAGCACCTTGCAAAACGACTTGCAGAGCCAGGCCACCGATTACCTCAAGCGCTTGGCGGACCCGGCGTTCGCAGCCGAAATCGGCCTGATGGGCGAACGTCTGCTGACGCCTACCAGCACCGCCCAGGTGCGCTACAGTTTCACCCTGCTGGAGCTGACTCCGGACGGGTCGCGCGTGCGCGTGCAAACCGATAGCACCGACCAACCCTTCGACATCAATGAAGGCAGCAAACTGGAACTGGGCTCCACCGCCAAGTTACGGGTACTCACCACCTACCTGCAGATCATCGCCGAACTGCACGAACGTTATGCCCACGAGCCCTCGGCAACATTGAAAAAAACCGAGGTCGCCGATCAGGACCGTCTCTCCCGCTGGGCGGTCGATTACCTGATCCAGCACAACGATCGCAACCTCCCGACGATGCTAGAGGCGGCGCTGGATCGTACTTATTCAGCCAGCCCCGGCGAGGCGTTTTTCACCGGTGGCGGGCTGCACACCTTCAATAATTTCCGTAGAGAAGATAACGGCCGAAATCCCACCTTGCGGGACGCCCTGCGCGAGTCGATCAACCTGCCATTCATTCGTCTGATGCGTGACCTGGTGCGTTACGCCACGTATGCGGGTCCCGACAGCAGTTCGGGGCTGCTCAAGGACGACAAGAATCCGCGCCGCCAGGAGTACCTGGCCCAGTTTGCCGACCGCGAAGGCACCACGTTCCTGCTCAAGTTCTGGAGGAAATACCAGAAAAAAGACACGGGCCAGCGTCTCGAAACGTTCCTCGACGGCATGCGCCCCACGGCGATCCGCCTGGCCGCCGTGCACCGTTACTTCTTTCCCGGCGACAGCCAGGAGAGCTTCAACCACTTTGTGCGTTCGCACCTCAAGTCGGCCAAGAGTGCCGAAAAACTCACCAACGAACGCCTGGAACGGCTCTACCGCAGCTACGGCCCGGGCAGCTATGACCTGCCAGACCAAGGCTTTATCGCCAAAGTCCATCCGCTGGACCTGTGGTTGGTGGGTTATCTGCTGCACAACCCCGATGCCAAGTTCAGCCAGATCGTCAAAGCCAGCCGGTTCGAGCGCCAGGAGGTCTACAGCTGGCTGTTCAAGAGCCGGCACAAGAGCGCCCGCGACAGTCGTATTCGTACCATGCTGGAGGTCGAAGCCTTCCTTGATATCCACCAACGCTGGCAGCAAGTCGGCTACCCGTTCGACCATCTGGTGCCGTCGCTGGCCACCGCCATCGGCAGCTCCGGCGACCGCCCCGCCGCCCTCGCGGAACTGGTGGGCACCATCCTCAACGACGGCATCCGGCTCCCGGCGCTGCGCATCGACAGCATCGACTTCGCCGTCAATACCCCTTATGAAACACGGCTGATCAGCGACCCGGATAACGGTAAACGGGTGATGCCGGTGGAAGTGGCCCAGGCCTTGCGCAGTGCGTTGTCCCAAGTGGTCGATGCCGGCACCGCGAAACGGGTGGCCGGCAGTTTCACCCTGGCCGATGGCACACCGTTGTCGATGGGTGGCAAGA
Source organism: Pseudomonas sp. Q11 (assembly GCF_024494355.1). GTDB lineage: Bacteria > Pseudomonadota > Gammaproteobacteria > Pseudomonadales > Pseudomonadaceae > Aquipseudomonas > Aquipseudomonas hefeiensis. The sequence continues at coordinate 63,407 of NZ_JAKNQY010000008.1, forward strand.
CCGGCACTGGCGACAACCGCATCGAAGCCGTTGGTGCCGGCGGGCGGGTCATCAGCTCCAAGTCGATCAACCGCACCGCGACCTTTGTGTTCTACATCGGCGACAGCCATTTCGGCACCCTCACCGCCTATGTACCGGGGGCTTCGGCGCAGAACTTCAAATTCACCTCGGCCTTGCCGGTGCAGGTGCTCAAGGGCATGGCGCCGTTCCTCTCGCCGTACTTGCAGCCAGGCAGTCATACCCAGTGCCAACCGTTAGTGGCAGGGCAGTAGGAGCTGCCGAGTGCAACGAGGCTGCGATCTTGTCCCAGACACTTGAGGTGCAAGCGAAAGGTCAGGATCAAAAGATCGCAGGCTTCGCCAGCTCCTACAGAGCCGAGCGGGAGCAAGCTCCCTCGCCACAGGGTTGTATGTAGAAGCTCAATTCCATGAGCCTCAACGCCTTGCTCTTGCGCTGATTCGCCCTACGGCGCAGTCGCATCGAACACCATGTGCACCGTGCCGTAGTAGTCGCCAGGCTTGTAGTCGTCATCGGGCTTGATGGCGGCGATGACGAGCGGCACCTGGCGCCCGGGCCGGGCCTCGGTGGCCGAGACCACCTGGGCCGAATCCAGGGTCAATACGACGTTGTTGAATGTCACGCGCAAGTCAATGCGCTCACGGCCATTGGACAAGTACGCCTCTTCCCCCAGGCGCGCGCCGATGGCACCGTTGCTGTTCTTCACCTCGTAGGTCGCCCGCAAGGGGCTGAGGTCGGTGGTGATGGTGCTGAAGGGCAAGCGCTGTTCGCGCTGGACCAGTTGCGGGTCGAGGGGCAACACGTAGAAGTCGGCCGTCGGGATGGTCACGTAGACTTCGAACGTTTCCCGCTCCACCGCGCCCCAGGCCGCGGCCCAAGGCAATGTCAGGGCGATCAATGCGAAGGGGCGTATCAATGTCTTGAATATTTTGGTCTTGAACATTTTGATTACCTCTGGCGTCAACGACGGCTCGGCGATGACAGGCGTCAACCTTTGATCTCGACGGTTTTTTTCTGGGTGCCTTCGACCAGGGTGAAGCGGTATTGCCGCCCCGCTTCCTTGTCGAACGAGAAACTCTGGCCGCTCTTGACGTGATGCTTGGTGGTGGGCTTGCAGTCGTTCTCTTTCTGCGCCTCGCAGTCCTTGAACTCATCGATCACCAGCACCGTGTTGCCGTTATTACGCAACTGGTAGCGGCTGGCACTGTCGTCGATCACGGTGTCGTACCGGGTGTTCTTGGGCCGCACGAAAAACACCGTGCCGTAGCCCGCCAGCACCTTGACCCCGGCCGCCACACGCTCCTTTTTATATTGCTCGCGCTCTTCGGCGCTGATGGCGAACTCGTCTTCGGCTTCCGGCACTACCGGCACGAAACGCACCCGGAAGTAACGTTCCTTGTCGCGGTTGCCCATGAACAGCAACCGCGTGCCCTGCACCCCGTTGGCCGGCACGATCAGCCGCGCCGGGCTGGCCATCAGCCCGTCCTTGGCCTGCGCGCTGGCCTGGTTCTGCAGCGGCACTTCCTGGTAGCTGCCATCCTCGTTGTAGATGATTTCCAGGATATTGACCTTGACGAACGCCGTGGATGTGCCGCCGTTGAACACCCGTTTCATGTAGGTGCTTTTGTCGCCTTCGAGGTAGTCGTAGACCACCCCCACGCCAATCTGCGGCCCAGCCTGGGCCACACCGCAAAACAGACAGAACCCAACCCATGCCAATAAATGTTTCATCGCTTTTCCAACCTCATGCAGTAAACACAACTCATTGAATGTTGCTGGCCAACCGGCCACTCAGACTTCCGAATCCCAGATCACCGTGACGTTGCCGCTGTAGGCCGTGGCGCCGCTGTCCAGCATCTGCTCGACGCTGCTCTGGCCCACCTCGAAATGCAGCATTCCCAAGCGCCGATCGACGTACAAACCCGGCTGGAACAGCTCGGTACCACTGCCATCACGCAGCAGCCGACGGCGGTTGACCGGTTGCCCGCCGGCGTCCGTCAAGCCGTCAGGCAGGGTCACGCTGAGGTCCACCGGCACAGCGTGGCCGGTGGCGGTCTCGGTGATCGCGCAGGTGTTGCCGCTGATGTGCTGGCACTCGAGGCCCATCTTGAAACGAGAAGAGGCGGAGATATGGAAGCGCTGGTCGCGGAACAACCGCGTGGGTTTGCGGCCGCTGTTGAGCCAGGATTGCCAGCCTTCCTGGGGCACCAGTTCGACGCGGTTGCCGCCGGGGGGGACTTCGACTTTGAGGGTGTGCTCGACGTCGAGTTTGAGGTTGAACGTGAGCCCCGAATCACTGGGGAGCATGACATCCCCCATGTCGAAGTCCTGCCCCGGCCCCACGCTATAAGTCAGTGAACCTGTGTACTGGCCGGACGACATTCCCAAAGGGTTCGGTGTGCGCAGTTCATAGGCAAAATCCAGGTAAGCGTAACTCAGGCCGGGGATCAAAAATTGGGCCGTTTTGGCACAGGTACCTTCTACCGGTGTCTTCCAGAAAAACCTGTAGTACCTATCACCAGGCCACCCCACACCGCTGTAAAGACAAGGCTGGGGGGCATACACCCAGCTGGAATTCCATAATAATTGATGAGCCCTGGTTATCGAGACGCCCCCACCGACCAGTTGGACTACGCTAACGGGAAGTCGATATTCCGAACCTAAACCGGACAAGCGCATTTCAACAGTTTCTGTTTCACCTGTGCCTGAATGAGTGACCTCTACGGCACGCCAGCCCGCTGGTACCTTGAACATCGCGCCTCGCCGAACATCTCCGGGCCCCATCTGGATAGGGCCGTTCGAACTAAAGGAGAGGGGCAGTCGAATGCTGAACATCTTGGTTGCCCGGCATTCGGACGGGTGGTCCGCACAGTAACCACTGACCGGCGTGGTATTGAGAAACGTATTCTCCTGGGGCTTGGACGCATCGGGCCTGAACAGCGCACTGATGTCCTGGTTCAAGGCATGGGCCGCAGGCACCCAGGCCAACAACAATGCCCCGACCACGCTGCGCATGTTCACCGGTAAATATTTCATCTATCTCCCACCATCAAATCGGCTCGGAACAGGCCGAGCCAGCCTGTCTAAACTTCCGAATCCCAGATCACCGTGACATTGCCGCTGTAGGCCTTGGCACCGGTGTCCAACATCTGCTCGACGCTGCCCTGGCCCACCTCGAAATGCAGCGCCCCTAACCTGCGATCCACATAAAAACCCGGCTGGAGCAACTCGGTGCCACTGCCATCGCGCAGCAACCGCCGACGGTTGACCGGTTGCCCGGCGCCGTCCGTCAAGCCGTCGGGCAGGGTCACGCTGACGTCCACCGGCACGGCGTGGCCGGTGCCGGTTTCGGCGATCGCGCAGGTGTTGCCGCTGGTGTGCTGGCATTCGATGGCCATCTTGAAACGTGACGAGGCCGAGATGTGGAAGCGCTGGTCGCGGAACAACCGTGTCGGTTTGCGCCCGCTGTTGAGCCAGGCTTGCCAGCCTTCCGGAGGCACCAGTTCCACCCGATTGCCGCCGGGGGGCACTTCGACCTTGAGGGTGTGCTCGACGTCGAGTTTGAAATTGAGGGTAATCACCGAGTCATTGGGGAGCATGACGTCGCCCATGTCGAAGTCCTGCCCCGGCCCAACGCCATAGCTCACAGACCCCCGGTATTGACCGGACGACATCTTCAAGGGGTTGGGTGTGCGCAGTTCGTAGGCGAAGTCCAAGTGGCGGTAGGACATGCCGGGGATCAAGTAACTGGCCCTCTTCGCACACACACCTTCGACGGGGGTCTTCCAGAAAAAGTTATAGATAAGGTGGTTCATCGTCCCAAAATTGGTGGACTGACAGGGTGAAGGCGCGTACCTGAAACTGGAGCCGCCCCATAACCGCCTATGGGCGGTTGTGAGATCCACGCCGCCACCGACCAGATCGATGACGCTGATAGGCAGTTGGTAGCGCGAACCGATGCCGGATATGCGGACTTGAACGATCTCGGTTTCGCCCGTATCGGTATGGGTCACCTGCGCCGGACGCCATGTGGCTGGTACATCGAACATCGCCCCTTGCCGCGAATCCCCATGATTGGCCTGAATGGGACTGGTCGACTCGAAGACAATGGGCACCTGGAGACTGAACATTTTTTCCCTGTCGCAGACCGCCGGATACAGTGCGCAATAACCCGAGACCGGGGTGGTATTGAGAAAGGTGTTTTCATTGGGCTTCGAGGGATCGGGCCTGAATAGTGCGCTGACATCCTTGTTTACGGCATGAGCCGTCGATACACAGGCCAACACCATCACCGATACCATGCCTTGCACTGCCACTGGTAACTGCTTCATCTACCCTTCCCTCACATTTGGCTCGGACCGGCCAAGCCATTCCTTTTTAAACTTGCGAATCCCAGATCACCGTTACATCGCCGGAGTAGGTGGTGGCGCCGCTGTCGAGCATCTGTTCGACGCTGCCCTGGCCGACCTCGAAGTGCAGCATTCCCGAGCGCCGATCGACGTACAAACCCGGCTGGAACAACTCAGTGCCACTACCATCGCGCAGCAACCGGCGGCGGTTGACCGGTTGACCGGCGGCGTCCGTCAGGCCGTCGGGCAGGGTCACGCTGACGTCCACCGGCACGGCATGGCCGGTGCCGGTTTCGGCGATGGCGCAGGTATTGCCGCTGACGTGCTGGCATTCGAGGGCCATCTTGAAACGCGAAGACGCGGAGATATGGAAGCGCTGGTCGCGGAACAGCCGCGTGGGTTTGCGCCCGCTGTTGAGCCAGGCTTGCCAGCCCTCGGGAGGCACCAGTTCGACGCGGTTGCCGCCGGGGGGGACTTCGACCTTGAGGGTGTGTTCGACGTCGAGTTTGAAATTGAGGGTGAGCGCGGAATCGCTGGGAACCATGATGTCGCCCAGGTCGATGTCCTGCCCTGGCCCGACGCTATAGGTCAGCGAACCGGTGTATTGCCCGGACGACATTTTCAAGGGGTTAGGGGTGCGAAGCTCGTAAGCAAAATCCAGATAGGGAAAATTGAGCCCGGGGATCAAGACAAAGGCCTTTTTGGCACATGAACTTTCCACCGGAGCCTTCCAGAAAAATGTGTAAGTCCTTGGGCCATGGAACCCTACCCCGCTGTATTGGCACGGTGTGGCGGCATAGACCCAACCGGCACTCCATAACAATTCGTGAGCCCTCGCTTGACTCACACCGCCACCGGCCAGGTCGACTGCGTCATGGGAGAGACGGTATTGCGAACCGAAACCGGACCAGCGTACTTCAACGGTTTCCGTCTCCCCCGTATCCGCATGGGTGACCTGCAGTGTTCGCCAATTGGCAGGCACTTTAAACATCGCCCCTTGCCGATGATTTGCATGATGGGCTTGTATAGGGCCGGTCGAAGCGGCGGTCAGCGGTAACCGAATGCTGAACATCCTGGTTGCCGCGCATTCAGCCGGATAGCTTCCACAGTAACCACTGATCGGCGTGGTATTGAGAAATGCATTCTCCTGGGGTTTCGAAGCGTCAGGCCTGAATACCGCGGTGATATCCCGCTCCAAGGCGTTGGCTGCCGGTACACAGGCAAACAGCAACACCGAGACCACGCTGCGCACTGCAACCGATAAGGGTTTCATTTATTCAACCTCGTACATCAAGACAAATCACAGCCTGCAATGCTGTTCATTCAGGGAGCCGGAAAATCCGTGGCAAGGGAGCGAGCTCGCGCTGGACTGCGCCCCGTAGGAGCTGTCGAGTGCAACGAGGCTGCGATCTTGTCCCAAACAATTGAGTCGCAAGTGAACGATCAAGATCAAAAGATCGCAGCCTTCGGCAGCTCCTAAAGAGTCCAGCATGAGCTTGCGCTCTCACCACGGGAGCCGCTGGGCCCCCACCTCTTTGTTGCTTCATGAGCGCTGCTTCATCCCGGCCTCGGCAATCGTCGTATCGGCCAGGGTGTCCGGCGTGCAGCGCAAGTCACCGATCAGCAACACATCGCCTTCGCGGGCAGAGCTGTCCGGGTCGAGACGGAACCGGCAAAACAGCTCGTTGCCGTAACGCACTTCCAGGGTCGGCGAACCGGCATTCATCTCCATGGAGAAGAACCCGTCCACTTCGCTGATGCCGCGGCTGGCGTGGTTGATCACGTGATGGCCCTTGAGCGGCTCCCCTTGTTCGTCCAGCAGGCGGCCGAGCACGGTTACGGTTTTCATCACGCTGACCTTGCGGTAATCCACGCCGCCCTTGTTCAGGTGGTAACGGCTGCGGGACGGCTCGATGCTCGCCGCCGGTGGATGCACGCCCTCGAAATCGAAGGTCACCATGCTGTTCTTGTAGGCGGTGATCGGCACGAAATTACGGCCCGGGTGCAAGGTGGTACTGCCGCCCGTCAGGTCGTCGGCGCGCAGGATGATGCCGTCCAGGTCACTTTCCACGTCGACGATCATGCCGGCGCCGCGGCCATGGGCCAGGCCGGTGAAGGCAGCTTTCTGACCGCCCACGGCCACCGTGCTGCTCAGGTTCAAGCCGCCGGTGAGGTTGTCGTTGTAGGACGAACGCTGGATGAAGCCATCGCCGTACATCGACTCGGTCATGAAACTGGCGATGCCGGACAGGCCCACGCCATAGGTGTCGGCCAGGGCCGTGGCGGAGACGCTTTGCAATACGTGGTCCTGCAGGTCGCGGCGATACGACAGCGAGGCATTGTTGTCCCGCGCGCCGTCCCGTGAGGTGCGGGTGCCGATGCTGCCCGACCAGTATTCGCCAGGCCCGCCCAGGGCCACGCTGAGGCTCAGGTCCAGGCCGCGATTGCGACGATCGCCGGTACTGGACGTCCCGGGGCGGTCGAACACCGACAGTCGCCAGTTGGCATCGCTGCCACCCAGCGTGGTGCGCTGGGTCCAGCCCAGGTCCAGGCCGGTGCCCTGCACATTGCCTTCGCTGTAGGCCAGCCGCCCGTTGAGGGAGGTCTTGTTGCTCAAGCGATGATTGACCGACAGCGATGAGTTGCTGGTCTGGCCGACGTACACATTGCGCTGACGGATACGGGTGCCATCCGGCAAGGTCTCGTAGGTGTTGCGGGTGTCCAGCCAACTGCGGTTGTGACTGGCGACGATGCTGCCATGGCCGTAGCTGTAGAGGCCTTGCAAGTCCATGCCGGTGCCGTACTGCTCGGTCTGATAGACGTTGGCGTACAGGCTGGTACTGCTGGCGAGCGTCCAGTCGATCGAGGTGCCCACTTGCAGCTTGTCCTGCACCTTGCGCGTGGACGCCCCGAGGATCACCCGTGGGTGCAGCAGGTAGTTGACGCCGACGCCGGCGGTCGTGAAGCCCGAGGGCTGGTCGTCCCAGTTGCTCCACAGGCGGGTTTCGCGACCGGCGAACAGGTTGTAGCGCCAGCGGTCTTCGGTACTGCTCCAGTTGTTGGGCTTGTAGACCAGCTCCTGGCTGGTGGCGGTGGTTTGCCCGTCCTCGATCAGGCGCACTTCCACTTCATAGATACCGCCGGGCAATGGCCGAGTGTCCAGGCTCTGCAAGCCGGCGCTGACGGCCTGGGTGTTGATCAGCAGGCCGCTGCGGTAAATCTCCACCGACGCCTGGCGGCTGGCGGTGACATAAATGGGGTAGACGCTGGGCTTGGGGTTGTCGACCACCAGGCTCTCGGAACTGCCGTACATCACCCCCAGCGCGGTGTCCGGGTTGGCGCCGAACGAACGGATCTGGCGATTCAGGCCATCGGAGCTGGGCGTGAAGTAACCCAGGCGGAAAAAATTGCCTTCCAATTCCCGTTGGGTATAGAGCTCATGGACGGCGTGGTAGACCTTGTCGTCCGGCCCGCCAAGACGCGAGAGTTGAAGGTCCAGCGACTGGCTCCAGTTGCCCACGCTGGAACTGGCATTGAGGCCATAACGCCCACCGGTGTCCTGTTTCTGGCCACCGTTGAGATTGAGTTGGTTATTGAAGATCAGACCGAGGCTGCCGCCTTCCGGTTGATCGTAGAAACGCTTGGTTTCAGTTGCGCGCTCGACATCCTGGGTCAGGATTGACACCAATGAATTCTCGAGGCTGTAATGCACGGCCAGCAGCCCACCGGTGCAGTTGGTTTCACACGCACCCAATGCTTGTCCCTGCTTGAGGCGTTGTTCCCATTGTTCGCGCTCGACGGCCTTTATCGTACTGTCTTGCGTTTCCGTGAATTCCAGCAGGGTAATGCGATCATCCCGCGTCAAGACCACCATGGCTTCACCGAGATACTGTTGATTGAGTTCAATACGAACCGCGAGTGGCACATCGAAGAAGTGGGCTTCAAACTCCGCCGGCAGGCCCTTGGCCTGGGATAACAGGCTTCTTGGCGTTGTACCGGGGGCGGTTGGCGCGGCCAATGCTGTCGCGCACAAAAATAGCGCGAGCGCACCTGCGATGGGTGTCATCGAAAACATCAACGGATTCTCATATTCAGCGAGCTATCGGGGCGTTTCAGGTACAGGCCGACCGGCTGGGGAGAACCGGCCGGCCTGCGGCGATGCCCGTGGGCGAGGTGAGACTCACCGGGCAGCGAATGGCCTTACGGGCGCGGCACGGCGTCGAAGATGACGGTCATGTCGGCGGTGTACAGGCCGTTCTGGGTATCCAGAGGCCTGGCCGCAACGATGGTCATGTCAGCCTGCGTCCCTGGCGTGGAGGTGGCATCGTCCACCACTTCCTGAGGCGTGGCAGACAGGTTGACGCCGTTGAAGGCCGTGGTCAGGGCGATGGAGTTGGCGCCGTTGTACAGCGAAGCCGGGCCGCCTTCGATGTAAGCGTGAACCGAACCTTCGGTGTTCTTCACATCATAGGTCTGGCGCAACGAAGTCAAAGTACCGCTGACCGTGTTGTAGCTCATGACTTCATCTTTACCGAAGTCCGGGTTGCGCGGCTGCACGTGGAACTGCTGGGTCGGGATGTTCGCGGTGATGTGGATGGAGGAGCGTGCATCATCGGCAGCGAATGCCAGCGAAGAACCCAGGGCAGTGGCGACCAGAGCAGTACCGGATACGAGTTGTTTGAGCATGTTGTTAACACCTGTTCTTAGCAATAAAGAGAAAAGGTTGGAATTGCAAACCAAACGCAACTTGGCCCGCCCCTCCAACGCCGAGCATGATCGGCGCTCTTTAACTAAAAAAAAGCAGGCAATTTCCTATAGGCTTGTAGTAAGCCCGGCATACGAAATAGCGAAAAATACGCAATTAGCGATAAAACACAAGTTTGGCTGTCAGAAACAGACCACGTTTTAAGCCTACGACATTTTTATCATTACAAATGTATGCCGCCGCGCCCCGCACACATTGATCATTCATGTAATGTCCTTTCTTGAACCCAAGTAACCCGCCGCAAAAACAAGATATATCTTAGTTTGCGAAAAATCATTAAGTCAAAAGATATATCTTTTATTCAAGATATATCTGAGTGCTATCTATATGCAGAACGGAGACAGCATATGAACGCCCTTTATTCTCATTCCGACGCTTGCTCCAAACGCGAACACGATGGTTTCGAACGACGCCCGACAGCCTCGCGTGGCAGCCGGGCCCCCCGGGTCTTCGCCGCCGGTGATTTGAAAGTGTTGTTGCTGGCGCTGATTGCCGAACAGCCGTGCCATGGCTATGACCTGATCCGCCGGATCGAACACATGTTCGAGGGCGCCTACAGCCCCAGCCCCGGCGTGATCTACCCGACCCTGACCTTCCTGGAAATGAACGCCATGATCAGTTGCGGCGTCGAAGACGGAAAAAAGTGCTACAGCGTGACCGATGCCGGACGTCTATCTCTTGAGGACCAGGCCGAGGCATTGGATGAGGTGCGTACGCGCATTGAAATCAGCAAGCGCACGTTGCGCGGCCATGATCGTCCCCCGGAAATCCATGAAGCGGTGTATAACCTGCGCCATGCCCTGCAAAAGCACCATGGCCACTGGAGCCCGGAAGAAATCCGGCGAGTGCGCGACCTGCTCGACGCCACCGCCAAAGCCATCGTCGACGGCCCCGACCGTCCACAAGTCTCGGAGTCAAGCCAATGACCGAAGTCGATCCAAACACCATCCACCGTGTCAGCCACGAGATCAAACGCCGCCGCCTGCAAGTGTTGCGGGTGGAGGACCTGACCCCGCGCATGCGCCGCATCACCGTCGGCGGGCCGGAACTGGCCGGGTTCGCCAGCCTGGGCACGGACGATCATGTGAAATTGCTGTTCCCGCAGAACGCCGAAGAACAGGCCGCCCTGGAAAACTTCAGCCCCAGCCCCGGCAAGGCCCAGGGCCCGATGCCCGAGATGCGCGACTACACCCCACGCCGCTATGACCTGGACACCTTGGAGATGGACATCGATTTCGTGCTCCACGGTGACGGCCCGGCCGCGACCTGGGCGGCCCAGGCGACGCCAGGGCAATACCTCAACATTGCCGGACCCCGGGGCTCAATGATCGTGCCGGACATCTTCGACAGCTACCTGTTGATCGGCGACGAAACCGCCCTGCCCGCCATCGCCCGCCGCCTCGAAGGCCTGGCGCCCAACCGGCGGGCCCTGGTGGTGGTGGAAGTGGAAAACGGTGCCGAGCAGCAAGTGCTCCAAAGCCCGGCGCAGGTGCACGTGATCTGGGTACTGCGCGAGGGCCGTCAGGACAGCCTGCTGCGAACCGTGCAACAGCTGGAAATGCCCGGTGGCAAGCTGTACGCCTGGGTCGCGACCGAGAGCAAGGTGTCGCGGCAGATTCGCAAGGTGCTGTTGGAGGAGAAAGGGTTGGACCAGGACTTTGTGAAGGCGGTGGGGTATTGGAAGCTGGAGGGCAGTGAGGAAGATTGAGGGACGGGCAGTGGCCGTAGGAGCTGTCGAGTGCAACGAGGCTGCGATCTTGTCCCTGGCAGTTGAATCACAAGCGAAAACTCAGGATCAAAAGATCGTCCGAACGCGGCCCGAGCCTTCGCCAGCTCCTACAGGGCCCAGCGGGAGCAAACTCTCACCACAGAGCCATCGCGTTCCTTTAATGTCTTGATCCCCCCCACCAGGTACCCCGCCCCATGCTTTTCCTGCTTGCCTACATCAGCAGCGTCGTGCTGATCAACTTCGCGTTTTCCGCCGCGCCGCACCTGGACATCATCTGGTCGGCCTGGGGCGGACTGGTGTTTATCCTGCGGGACATGGTGCAGACCCGTTTCGGCCATGGCGCCATCGTGGCGATGCTGGTGGCGCTGGTGTTGTCCTACGTCACCTCGGATCCGACCATCGCCCTGGCCAGTGCCACGGCGTTCGCGGTGTCCGAGTGTATCGACTGGCTGGTGTTCACGATCACCAAGCGCCCGCTGCATGATCGGTTGTGGATCAGTTCGGCCTTGAGCATTCCGTTGGACACCTTCATTTTTTTCGGCATGATCGATGCCCTGACACCGGCCGTGGTGATCACCGCGCTGGTTTCGAAATTCGCCGGGGTCACGGCAGTGTGGCTGATCATGGCCTGGCGTTTGCGCAAACAGGCCGTCACCGGCTGAAGCCAAAACCTGCGGTTCATGTAAAATGCCGCGCTTTCTCCCCATGGGAAGCTCGCCCGGCGCGCGACCCTCGATGATCCGCTCCTGTTTGAGGACCTTCAGATGACCCGTATCGGAACTCCATTGTCGCCCACCGCGACCCGCGTTTTGTTGTGTGGCAGCGGTGAGCTGGGCAAGGAAGTGGTAATCGAATTGCAGCGCCTGGGCGTTGAAGTGATTGCCGTGGATCGCTACGCCAACGCACCGGCCATGCAAGTGGCCCATCGCAGCCATGTGATCAACATGCTCGATGGCGCTGCCCTGCGCGCAGTGATCGAGGCCGAGAAGCCGCACTTCATCGTGCCGGAAATCGAAGCCATCGCCACCGCCACGCTGGTGGAACTGGAGGCTGAAGGCTTCACCGTGATCCCCACCGCCCGCGCCGCGCAACTGACCATGAACCGCGAAGGTATCCGGCGCCTGGCCGCCGAAGAGTTGGGGCTGCCGACCTCGCCGTACTTCTTCGCCGACACCGTGGAAGACTACCGCAAGGCCGTTGAAACCCTGGGCTTCCCGTGCGTGGTCAAGCCGGTGATGAGTTCCTCGGGCAAGGGCCAGAGCCTGCTGCGCAGTGCCGATGACGTACAGAAAGCCTGGGACTACGCCCAGGAAGGCGGCCGTGCCGGCAAGGGCCGGGTGATCATCGAAGGCTTCATCGATTTCGAATACGAAATCACCCTGCTCACCGTGCGTCACGTCGGCGGCACCACCTTCTGCGCACCGGTCGGCCACCGTCAGGAAAAAGGCGACTACCAGGAATCCTGGCAGCCCCAGGCCATGAGCCCGGTGGCCCTGGCTGAGTCCGAGCGCGTAGCCAAGGCCGTGACCGAGGCTCTGGGCGGTCGCGGCCTGTTTGGCGTCGAGCTGTTCATCAAGGGTGATCAGGTGTGGTTCAGCGAAGTCTCGCCACGCCCCCACGACACCGGCCTGGTGACGCTGATTTCCCAGGACCTGTCGCAGTTCGCCCTGCACGCCCGCGCCATCCTCGGCCTGCCGATCCCGCTGATCCGCCAGTTCGGCCCTTCGGCCTCGGCGGTGATCCTGGTGGAAGGCCAGTCGACCCAGACCGCTTTCGCCAACCTCGGCGCCGCCCTGAGCGAACCGGACACCGCCCTGCGCCTGTTCGGCAAACCGGAAGTCAATGGCCAGCGCCGCCTGGGCGTAGCCCTGGCGCGAGACGAGTCCATCGAAGCCGCCCGCGCCAAAGCGACCCGGGCTTCCCAGGCGGTGAAGATCGAGTTGTAAGCTGGCTGAATGTAAAACCTGTGGCCAGGGAGCTTGCTCCAGCCGGCTCCTGTAGGAGCTGGCGTAGCCTGCGATCTTTTGATCTTGATTTTTCGCTTGCGACTCAATGGTCTGGGACAAGATCGCAGCCTCGTTGCACTCGACAGCTCCTACAGAGCCCAGCGGGAGCAAGCTCCCTCGCCACAAAAGCTCAAAAGCCTGCGCTCACAGAGACTCCGCGCTGCTACAAAAAAGGCGACACCCGCAAAGGTGTCGCCTTTTTCATGAGCGCCGGTTTTGCTTAATCCGGCAGTTTATAGGCGATCACATAGTCACCCTGCTTGGTCCCCAGGGAACCATGACCACCCGCGACGACCAGCACGTATTGCTTGCCGTCCTTGCCGGTGTAGGTCATCGGCGTGGTCTGGGCGCCCGCTGGCAGGCGGCCTTCCCACAGCTGATTGCCGTTTTTCACGTCATAGGCACGCAGGTACTGGTCAAGGGTACCGCTCAGGAACGCCAGGCCGCTGGCGGTGGTGAAGGCGCCGCCCAGGCTCGGTACGCCCATGCTCAGCGGAATCGGTACCGGTGAGCTGTCACGTACGGTGCCGTTCTTGTGCATCCACAGGGTTTCGTTGTTGGTCAGGTCGACTGCCGCCACATACCCCCAGGCCGGCGCCTGGCAGGGCAGGCCCATTGGCGAGAGCAACGCTTCGAGGATCACGCCATAGGGTGCGCCCTTGTTCGGCTGCACACCTTCGGTTTCGCTCTTGCGACCCGGACCGCCGGCCACTTCCGCCGCCGGGACCAGTTTGGATTTGAACGCCATGTAGCTGGGGTTGACGAAGGCGATCTGGCGCACCGGGTCCACCGAAATACCGCCCCAGTCAAACACGCCGAAGTTACCTGGGTATACGATCGAGCCTTGCAGCGACGGCGGCGTGAACATGCCTTCGTAGCGCAGCGACTTGAAGTCGATCCGGCACAACATCTGGTCGAATGGAGTCACGCCCCACATGTCGCGTTCTTCAAGGACCGGCGGCACGAAGTTCAAGTCGGACATCGGCTGGGTCGGTGAGGTGAAGTCGCCCTCTACCGCGCCTTGCGGCACCGGGATTTCCTTAATCGGCACGATCGGCTGACCATTGCTGCGGTCCAGCACGTAGATGCTGCCCTGCTTGGTCGATGCCAGAACAGCTGGCTTCACGCCATCGGCGGTTTTCAGGTCCATCAGGGTCGGTTGACCGCCCACGTCCATGTCCCAAAGGTCATGGTGGGTGAACTGGAAGTACCAGCGCACCTTGCCGGTGGCGATGTCCAGCGCGGTCAGGCCGGCGGCGTATTTTTCCGATTCCGGGGTACGGAAACCACCGAACTGGTCGGGCGTCTGGTTACCCATCGGCAAGTAGAGCATGCCGAGTTTTTCATCGACGGCGAACATGGACCACATGTTCGGCGAGTTGCGGGTGTAGGTCTGGCCTTCGGCAATCGGCGTGGTGTCGTCCGGGTTGCCGCTGTCCCAGTTCCACACAAGCTCACCGGTGTGCACGTCGTAGGCACGGATAACACCGCTTGGCTCGTCGGTGGAGACGTTATCGGTGACGTGGCCACCGATCACCACCAGGTTCTGCGTGACCGCCGGTGGCGAGGTGGAGTAGTAACCACCGGCCGTGAAGCCGCCGATGTTGGCGGTCAGGTCGACCTGGCCGTTATCACCGAAGTCTTCACACATCTTGCCGGTGTCGGCGTTCAGCGCGATCAGGCGCGTGTCGGCGGTCGGCAGGAAGATCCGGCGCGGGCACACGGTGCTCGCCGGCGTGGTGCTGGCCGCGCCGGTCGGGCTCTGCTCGGCGGAGGCGTACACCGCGTCATCGTGGTAGGTCACGCCACGGCAGGTCATGTGGGCCCAACCCTTGAAGTTTTCCGCTTTCTGCGTGGAAAGCTTCGGATCGAATCGCCAGATTTCCTTGCCGGTTTCAGGCTCCAGGGCAATCACCTGACTGTGGGGCGTGCACACGTAGAGCATGCCGTTGACCTTCAGCGGTGTGTTTTCCGCCGTGGTCTCGCCCGGGTCATTCGGCCCTGGCAGGTCGCCGGTGCGATAACTCCAGGCTTCCTTCAGCTTGCTGACGTTCTCGGGGGTGATCTGCGCCAGGGGCGAATAACGGTCACCATGGGCACTGCGGCCGTAGGAGTTCCAATCCCCGTCAGGCATCGCCGGTGCGGTGTTGGTCATGCCTGGCACGCTGTCGCGGTCCAGTTGGCCCTTGATCTCACCCGGGTTGGTGAACTGGCTGGCGAGCGCGGTGATACCGGCAATGACTACGGCGGCGCCCAAGGCACGGGTGCCCATGGGCGAAGCGTCGGGGGTCAACAGCGGACGGCGGAACCACGGCAGCAACATGACGATGCCCAAGGCAAACAGCATTGCCAGGCGCGGCACCAGTTGCCACCAATCCAGGCCCACTTCCCACAGCGCCCACACGGTGCTGGCGAACAGCACCAGCGCGTACAGGCCCAGGGCCGCGCGACGGGCCATGATCAGCAGCACGCCGGTCAGCGCCAGGCCGATACCGGCCAACAGGTAATACAGCGAGCCGCCAAGCGTGCTCAGCTTGATTCCTCCCGCCAACAGGGCCAGGCCCATCAATAGAAGCAGAATGCCGAGCAGGCTCGGTAGCAGACGGCTTCGACTCATAGCACCCTCAGTGCTCATAGTGTGATTCTCCGTGAGGTTTTAAGGAGTCCCGCGCAAGTAGTCACTGTAGATGACGATCTGATACGGGCTTGGTTCAGTTGAAAAAGGTATTCGGCTCGTGCGATTTCTCTGTGGGAGCGAGCCTGCTCGCGAAAGCGGAATGACAGTCGACATCGATTTGGATGTGCCATCGCCATCGCGAGCAGGCTCGCTCCCACGGGCTTTGTGGCACCTGACTAGAACGACGACTGAATCTTGATCCCGCCAATCAGCGCGTCATCGACCTTGTCCACGCCGCCCGGATGGCGGATGTACTGCAGGTTCGGGCGCATGGTCAGCCAGTTCGTCACGTGAACGCCGTAATACAACTCGGCGCTGTACTCGGTGTCCTGGGGGGGCAAAAAGGCCGGATTGTCGTAATCCCGGATGGCGCGGGCCTGGTTGGTGGCCTCGGCGTTCTTGCGGTAAGCCGGGTTGACGTGAACCCGGGCCAGGGCAAAACCGATGTCATCCCTGGCGCGGGCGTCGAACAGCCCCTTGTAGACGAGACCGGCCTGGACATAGTGGTCGATGGCGTTGGTTTTCTTGTCGTGCATCGTGGCATCGGCAAACACACTCAGCCCACGGGAATGGTCACTGGCGACGCTGGTCAGTTGCTGTTGCGCCCCCAGCCAGACGCCATGCTTGCTCGACGCGCTGCGATAAGCCTCGCCGCTCAGGGCGGCCGGCTGGCCGTTGCGATCCTTGTAGGCATCGGTGGCGTTGGCACTGCTGTAGTAATAACCGGCACGGTATTCGCCCGGCAGGCCATTGAGCTTGGGCGACCACACCAGCTCCACCGGCACTACGGCGCCCTGGGTGCCGCTGCCGCTGAGCTTGAAGCCGTTGCCGGTTTCCAGGTTCGACGGGTTCTGTTCATAGGCCCCGATCTGGACGTACAGCTCAGGCGTGAGGTGATACTTGACCCGCAGCGCCCATTGGCTGACCGGCCAGTTGTACCAGATGCCGCCCACCCAGTTGCCCACTTGCGAGCCGCAGAACGCCAGGTTCTGGAAGTCGCAGGGAAAGCTGTTGAAATCCTCGCCCTCACCGAAACGGCCGGCCTTGATATCGAGCCGGTCATCGAAAAATGCCTGCTGATACCACATCTGCGTCAGCCGCCAGGTCTGGCCACGGCCCCAGACTTCCTGGGCGGAAGTGAAACCGCCAACACGCGGGTCGTTGATCCGGTCGTTGCTGATGTTATTGCCGCTGCGCTCGGTGACCGTCAGTTGAAACTCGGCGGCGTGCCAACCGAGGATTTTCTGCAGGTCCAGGTGCGTGCCCAAGGCGAGTTGGTCACTGTAACGAGCGGTGCGGTCATGGTCGTAGCCGCCGTGCAGGTTGCTGCCCATTTCGCCGGTGTAATCGAACTTGAAGTCGTAGCCTTTTTCCGCGAGTTCGCTTCGCGTGCCATTCCAGTCACCCAGCATCCAGGGCGAGTCGCTGTCGAACGCGGGAGCGGCCTGAGCGCCGGTGGCAATGCCCAAGGCGCCGAAGCAGGCCATCAGGCGAAGGGTTTTCCTGGCGGCAATACGGCGCCGGACAGCGCTGTCTCGCAGAGTCTGAACATCGAACATAGAGGAGGAATTCTTGATCTTTTTTTGGGGGATTCACTGAACGCCGAGGCTTTGGCACGGCAGAAGAAGCGTTTCAGCTGGCGGCGCAAGGATAATGTTCTGTTACAAATAGAGAAAGAGCTTTTACTGACATGGATCATTTCGGATTCGGTAACAGTGCGCTATGCCTCCTGCGTCTCACTCCCAACGACGAAGGCTATGCTTCCACCACGCGGGCACCTCGGCTAAGGTGCGCGGCTTTACACCTCTTTGCGCGAAGGCCTCCCATGACCGAACCCAATAACAACCCGCTGCACGGCGTGACACTGGAGCAGATCCTCAACGCCCTGGTGCAGCACTACGAATGGTCGGGTCTGGCCGAGCACATCGACATTCGTTGCTTCAAGAGCGACCCGAGCATCAAGTCGAGCCTGACCTTTTTGCGCAAGACGCCGTGGGCGCGGGAGAAAGTCGAGCGGCTGTACATCAAGCTGATGCGCACCAAACGACCGGTCTGAGCCGTGGACATTGAGATCCGCCGGCGCCCCGCGCTGCGACAGTGCTTCATGTCAGTGGCGGCACTGCTGGGCTGGGCGGGGTTGAGCATCCAGTTGTACCTGATCCTGCTCGGCCGCTGGGAACTGGGCGCAAGCTTGCTGGGCGGTCTGGTGAACTTTCTCAGTTTCTTCACCGTGCTGACCAACACACTGGTGGCCGTGGTGCTGACCTGGGAGCTGATCCACCGAGAATCAGCGGCCCGGCACTGGTTCTTGCAGCCGGGGGTCAGCAGCGGCATTACCGTGAGCATCGCCCTCGTCGGCCTGGCCTACAACCTGCTGCTGCGACATCTGTGGCAGCCCGAAGGCTGGCAATTTGTGGCCGACGAATTGCTGCACGACGTCATGCCGTTGCTGTTCATTACCTACTGGTGGTTCTGCGTGCCCAAGGGCACCTTGCGCATGAAGCACATCGGGCTGTGGATGATTTACCCGGTGGTGTACTTCGCGTGGCTCCTGCTGCGGGGGGAATTACTGGCGACGTACCCCTACCCTTTCATCGACGTGGCGAACCTGGGTTATCCACAGGTGTTGATCAATGCCGCAGGGATATTGGCAGGGTTTGTCGCGATTGCGCTGGGGGTGGTGGGTTTGGATCGGTGGCGCCGCTGAAATAAAGGTTTTTGGGAGCAATTTCTGTGGAATCCACGCCTGTGGGAGCCCAGCCTGTGGGAGCAAGGCTGTGGGAGCAAGGCTTGCCCGCGATGAACGTTCATGCGGTCCATCTGGAGACCTGGGTGCCTGCATCGCGAGCAAGCTTTGCTCCCACAGGTGTGGGCTCCTTCAGGTATGTGCTCCTTCAGGGTTTTGTATTCACACACGGGTATCAGCGCCTCACCGGCAACATCCACACCAATCCACTGGCCTTGGCCCTTTCATGACACAACGCCAGAACCCCGCGTCGTTCGTCATTGTCCATCCGGCTCCACCGGGTGATTTCCGCCACGGTGCGCTGGCAGCCGGTGCAGATGTCGTCATCGTCCAGCGCGCAGATGTTCACGCAGGGCGAAGGAACCGGGCGTTCGGGCGGGTTCATTGCTCTTGCTCAGCCAGGTCGCGGGCGTAGCGCTGCGCGTTGTGGACGTAGTGCGCCGCGCTGGCCTCGAGCATTTTCTTCTGGGCCTCGGTCAATTCCCGCACGACCTTGCCGGGTGAACCCATCACCAGCGAACCGTCAGGGATCTCCTTGCCTTCGCCGATCAGCGAGTTCGCGCCGATGATGCAATTCCTGCCGATCTTCGCGCCGTTGAGGATCACCGCATTGATGCCGATAAGGCTGTAGTCCCCCACCGTGCAACCATGAAGCATGGCGTTATGGCCGATGGTCACGCCGGTGCCGATGGTCAGCGGGAAGCCCATGTCGGTGTGCATCACCGTGCCGTCCTGCACGTTGCTGTTTTTGCCGATCAGGATCAGTTCATTATCGCCACGCAGCACGGCGTTGAACCAGACATTGGCGCCTTCTTCGAGGCGAACCTTGCCCACCAGTGTGGCGTTGGGCGCGACCCAGCTCTGTGGGTGGGTTTCGACACGGGCATCACCCAGGCGGTATTTCATGAGGATCCTCGAGGCTTCAGGTATTGATGAAAGTCTTGGGCGGTGTGTACAGGTCAATGCCGGCGTCGAACATCAGGTTGACCAGCTCGACGACCATGATCGCCGTCAGACCCCAGATCTTGTATTCGCCAAACCGATAGCTGGGCACGTACCAACTGCGGCCCTGGTAATCGATGCGGTGCGTGTGTTCGCGCGGGTCCTTGCGGAAAAACTCCAGCGGCACGCTGAACACCGCCGCGATCTCGGCATCGTTGGCCCGGTATTCGACGTAATCCGGAATCACCCCGACATAGGGCGTGACCTTGATACCGTGCAACGAAATCAAAGGGCTGAGGGGACCGATCACTTCCACCAGACCCGGGGGCAGGCCGATTTCTTCTTCGGCTTCGCGCAGGGCGGTGAAGATCAGGTCCGGATCTTCCGGGTCACGCCGCCCGCCAGGAAACGCCACCTCGCCGCCATGGGTCGAGAGCCCGCTGGCGCGCAGGGTCAGGACCAGTTCCGGTTCGTCACTGCGGGTAATCGGCACCAGCACCGCCGCTTCAGGGAAACGTCGGTCAGTCTCCAGATCACGTGGGGTATGGTTGCTTACTCGATGCAGTAGCTCGTCCAGCATGAGACTTCTCGATTTATTCGCTACCTTGCATCATGCACCAATCAGGCAAGCCGCCCAACCCCCGCACTGCGTCGTGTCGCGAAACGACAACTTGCCGACAACCGCCCGCAGACGCCAAGATAGGCGCAGCATTCAGGAACCCAAGCATGAAATTCTGCAGCCAGTGCGGTAACCCGGTGACCCAGCGCATACCCGAAGGCGACTCGCGCCTGCGTTTTGTCTGCGACACCTGCCACACCATCCACTACCAGAACCCCAACATCGTGGCCGGTTGCGTACCGACCTGGGGCAGTAAAGTGTTGCTGTGCCGGCGCGCCATCGAGCCCCGGCGCGGCTACTGGACGCTGCCGGCGGGGTTCATGGAAAACGGCGAAACCGTCGAGCAGGCCGCCGTGCGCGAGACCGCCGAAGAAGCCTGCGCCCGCGTGCGCAACCTGAGCATTTATACGTTGATCGATGTTCCGCATATCAGCCAGGTGCACGTATTCTTCCGCGCCGAACTGGTGGACGAGGATTTCGCCGCCGGGCCCGAGAGCCTGGAAGTGAAACTGTTCGACGAAGCGGAGATTCCCTGGGACGAGCTGGCTTTCCGCACGGTGGGCCGTACCCTAGAATACTTCTATGCTGACCGGCGAGCCGAGGACTACCCGGTGCGATCCGAATCGATCCCGCCGCTGGCCCAGCCTGCCAATACATAAAAACCCATATAGCCGCGACACCTCTAGGGATATCGTTTCAATGCGCTGGTTGCTTTTGCTGTTCTGCTTGTCGTTCGCCGCTGTGTCCCAGGCTTCTGCGGTGGGAACCTACAATGGCAAGGCCATCGAAAAAGTGCTGGTGCTCAAGTCCGCCCATCAATTGCAATTGATCAACGACGGCAAGCCGCTCAAGACCTATCGCATCTCCCTGGGCAAGGGCGCCAAGAAAGGCCCCAAGCTGATAGAAGGTGACAAGCGCACCCCCGAAGGTTTTTATTGGCTGGACTGGCGCAAGACCAGCGACCGCTTCTACCTGTCGATGCACATTTCCTACCCCAACATCAGCGACGCCGCCCGCGCCCGCCGCGAAGGCGTGGAACCTGGGGGCATGATCATGATCCACGGCACGCCTGATTCGGAAGAAAACCCTGAGCAGTTGTTCCATACGCTGGACTGGACCGACGGCTGCATTGCCATGCGCAATGTGGACATGCGCGAAGTCTGGAACCTGGTGCCCGATGGGACGATGATCGAAATTCGGCCGTAGCACCCTCTTCTTGCGGCGAGGCGCTTCTGTGGCGAGGGAGCTTGCTCCCGCTGGGTTGCGAAGCAACCCCAAAGCAGGCGACTCAATTTGCCTGACACACCGCATTTGTCAGATCTCAGGGCCGCTTCGCAGCCCAGCGGGAGCAAGCTCCCTCGCCACAGGGAACGGTGTCGATCAGCCTTTTGTTACAAGTCCAGGCACCGCAACGCAATCCCCTCCCCCAGCCTTGATCTACCCTCAAAACCGATGCGGTGGCTCGGATCGCTCAGCCCCGCAGAATCCATAGTGAGACATGTCACGTCGAAGCATAGGCAGTCATGACGTATGTGATTCGACAGGGCTTCACCGTTCAAAGATAAGGCATCAAATCATGACAACCCATAACAACTTCATACGGGTGACTGCTGTCGCGGCAGTGGTGTTCGCAGGTGTGTGGCAACCGGGCGCCGACGCGTGGGGGGCTGCTGGAAAAGAGGAACCGTGGTACACCGCCTGGCTTCAGGTCACGGCGGATCCAAGCGTGGATATCCGCAAGACCACGCCCTCGTTGCGCTGGCGTACCGACATGGACACGCTCTACCGGGGCGATACGACGGGTCAGGGCCTCAGTGCCTTCGCGCAGGGGCTGCTGCCCAAAGCCGATGGCACTCCCGTGGAGCAATGGGGGTACGACTGGATCACCCACGCGAGCGGGAGCGCAGGGACGGTTTTCAGCAGCGCAACGCGCAATCAGCTCGTCGCCCAGCACTACGCCAGCGAGTGGGTGTACGAGTTCAGCGCCCCCCACGGAATCGATCAGGTGCAATCGGGGGGGCCCTTTCCCGGTGAGGAGGAAATCAGCTACCCGGGCGGGGTCAAGGCGCACTTTATCAAGCAGGCCTGCAAGGCACACAATCTTGCCGATTGCAGGACGAACCCAAACTACCGTGAACCCACCGGCCAGGAGACGATGCGGGAGGTCGCGGTGATGGCCATCGACTGGAACCGGCTGACGCCTCGAGAGGGTTTGCCATGGGTAAAGTCCCGGCAATCCCTTTGGGCAGTCGGCTCTACGAAGATCAACCCTGTACAGGGCGCGGATGCGCTTACCGATGGGTTACGAGGCTGGAACTCTTTGCCACCGAACTTGAGATTCGCGATGTATCAGGAGGACCCTCTGGCGCAATCGATTGTTGTGGCATTTCGTGACTACAGCGAAGCCAAGCTCTGGGCCACCCAGGAAGCCTCGAACGGCGGCTGGGTCTATGAAGTCAGGCCCAACAGCGTGGCGGTGGATTTGTCGGTGCGCAACGCTGGTTCGCGCGAAGGCGCGTTCGCGTTCATCGGCGGTATCAAGGGAGGCCTGTTGATGAATGCCCGTCGTTTCGAGAAAGGTGTGAGTGAACCGGTCGAGTGCATTGGCATAGAAAAGGAAGTTTGCCGTCGCGAGAACATCCATTAATAGTTTTCCAGCCTCGCCGTACAGGCAGGTGGGTTGATGCTGTTGACTCAAGGCTCGTGTGAACCATTGTGGCGAGGGAGCTTGCTCCCGCTGGGTTGCGCAGCAACCCCAAAGCAGGCAACTCAATCTGCCTGACACGCCGGATTGTCGGGTTTTAGGGCTGCTTCGCAACCCAGCGGGAGCAAGCTCCCTCGCCACAGGATCGGCGTTTCACCGGAATTTTTGTGTTCGTCTTACGATTTATCGCGAGCAGGCTCGCTCCCACAGTGGATGTGTGTTGTTCACAGAACTTGTGGTCGACACCGGCCTCTGTGGGAGCAAAGCTTGCTCGCGATGAGGCCGGGGCTTACTGCATCAAGTCCGAAGCTCAACCCGGTCCAAGGCCTTGTTCGCCAACAATGCCCCCAGCTCGATCATCTGTGCCACCCCCAACGCCACATGCCGCCGCGAGCCTTCCAGGCCAAACGCCAGGTCGCTGAGCATCGCATTGGCCGAGGCCAGGGTTTCGCTGAGGTTGGCTAGCAGGGCTTCGGTGTCAACGTTGTCCGATACGGTGAACAGCTGCACAGAGGGTTGGGGTTCTGGTTCGCTGTCGTCGGGCTTGAGGTAATGGTCCATCGCGCGGTCGGCGGCTTCTTTCAGCTTGTCGGGGGCGTAGTCGCCGTAGGGGAAGGTGGAGGCGGGTTTTGGAGGGTTGGGGGTTTCTTTGATCATTTTGAGCTCCTGATTCAATGGAGCCACCACTCTTCGCGGTCAAACAAAAAGGGCAGCTGTACGCGGGTTGACCGACCGGGAATCAAGGCAAACCGGCACGTCCGAAGACGTCCCACGCACAGCTGCCGCGACACGATACCTCAGACGAAAGAAAAACGCCTGAACTAGGTCTTGGAACACTGGCGCGTCTAGATTCTCGGACGGTCAAATCCGGTCGCTGAATTGGCAGCGACACCCAAAGGCTAGAGCCCTCGGTTCCGAGGGACAACCTTAAAAACTTGTCGGAAACTTCGGGACGTCTGACAGACAATCCATCTGATCAGGAATGTTTCGCACAAATTTGCAGGTAGACTTTTTTGAATTGAATTGGGGTCCATATCCATTGCTGCGGTAACGGCGGCTTAGGGTTCCGCCCTTACGGCGGCTCACTTTTGAAAAGCCCGGAAGCCGGCCCAGTCAAAAGTAAGCAAAACGCTTCTGCCCCACCACTTGGCACCTCGCCTAGGCTCGGTGGCCTGAACGAAGGCATCGTGGTTAACGGGGCGCCCGAGATCAACGTCCACCGCGAGGCGGCCTGATAGCCGACCTGGTTCTTGGTGAGACCGCGTTTTTCCTGTGGGAGCGAGCCTGCTCGCGATGAGGCCGGCACTCATTGCATCAAGCTATCCACGGTCCTGTGGTGAGGGGATTTATCCCCGTTGGGTTGCGCAGCAGCCCCCTGGGCAGGTAACTCAATTTGCCTGATGCAACCGGGTTGTCCGGTTTGGGGCCGCTCCGCGTCCCAGCGGGGATAAATCCCCTCGCCACAAAGGGCTCTGTGTTTCATTGGTATTTTTTATTCGCCTTCCGATTTTTCGCGAGCAGGCTCGCTCCCACATTGGTTTTTCAGCAGCCACAACACTCATATACGCCGCTCCCACAGGGGAAACGCGTTTGACCTGAAACCAGGCCGGCTGTCAGGCCGCCTCGCGGTGGACGTTGATCTCGGGCGCCCCGTTAACCACGATGTCTTAGTTCAGGCATGCCGAGCCTAAGCGAGGCACAGAGTGGTGGGGCAAAAGCGCTTTGGTTACTTTTGACTGGGCCGGCTTCCGGGCTTCTCAAAAGTGAGCCGCTGTAAAAGCGGAACCCTAAGTAGCCGTTACCGCAGAAACGGATACACACACAATCCACCCCACCGCCGCTCACCACAAAAATAAATATCAAATTTCAAAACCCGCCCTTCATGCATACCACTGACCTTTAAAAACCCCAGCCCAACGCTGCAATTCAACGCCACATCACCACCACCCTAATACCACTTAAAGAACACCCACTAGAAACACCGAGAAAACACTAGCAAACCCTGCAGAGGCAGCGTTGACATGGTATTCAAGTGGTATTAGCTTCAGTCGCAATTCACCGAGCGACAACGCCCACAAAAACCGCATCGGATAAACAAATGAACGACATCCTGACCCTGCGCCCCGACGACACCCAACCCACCCCGCTCTACCTGCAACTGGCCCGCAACCTGGAAGCCGCCATCCACGCTGGCCAGTGGAAAGCCGAACAAGCGATGCCCTCCGAGCGCAGCTTGAGCGAGCAATTGGGCATTTCCCGGGTCACCGCCCGCAAGGCACTGGAAGTGCTGTTCGAACAAGGCCTGATCCGCCGCAACCAAGGCTCGGGAACGTTCATAACCCCGCGCCTGGAACAGCCGCTCTCGCGCCTCAGTGGGTTCAGCGAAATGCTCCGGCTCAAAGGCTTCGTGCCCGGGTCCCAGTGGCTGGAGCGGGAGATCACCCCGCCGACCCACGAAGAACTGATTCGCCTGGGCCTGTCGCCCACTGACAAAGTCGCCCGGCTCAAACGGCTGCGCAAGGCCGACGACACGGTCATGGCCATCGAGATGAGCACCCTGCCCGCGTCGATCATTCCCAAGCCACAAGCGGTGGGCGATTCGCTTTATGAATTCCTCGACGGCATTGGCAAACCGGTGGTGCGCGCCCTGCAACACATCCAGGCCATCAACGCCTCGGACGAGTTCGCCGCCCTGGTGGGCATTGCCCCCGGCACCGCAATGTTGCTGATGACGCGGGTTGGCTACCTGGAAGACAACACGCCCATCGAAGTCACCGACACCTATTGCCGCAACGACTACTACGACTTTGTCGCAGAGCTGCGGCGCTAGACGATCAGAGAATCCCCATGTCCGAAGACAACATCCTCACCGCCAACGGCTGGATACGCGGCCGCCTGCTTCATGAACACGGCAAGGTCGTGTCCATCGAAGGACAGCCCTGCGACCCGGCGAGCAATGACCTGCCCTACCTGCTGCCCGGCTTCATCGACCTGCATGTGCACGGTGGTGGCGGCAAGGACATCATGGAAGGCGCGCTGGCGTTCGAAACCATTGCCCGCACCCATGTGCGCTTCGGCACCACGGCGCTGCTCGGCACTACCATGACGGCGCCGAGCGAAGAAATCGCCAGCGTGCTC
Source organism: Pseudomonas sp. Q11 (assembly GCF_024494355.1). GTDB lineage: Bacteria > Pseudomonadota > Gammaproteobacteria > Pseudomonadales > Pseudomonadaceae > Aquipseudomonas > Aquipseudomonas hefeiensis. The sequence continues at coordinate 89,100 of NZ_JAKNQY010000008.1, forward strand.
AAGGCCCTCGGTGAATTCTGCGAACAGCGGTCCAGCGGCAGTGCGCGGGTGCTGGGGGTGCATTTGGAAGGCCCCTATATCAACCCCGGCAAACTCGGCGCCCAACCGAATTTCGCCCACACCGCGCTGATGGCCGAAGTCGAGACCTACCTGGCGCTGGCACCGATCCGGGTGATCACCATCGCGCCGGAGATCGCCGGCCACGATGCCTTGATTCGCGCGCTCAGCGCCCGGGGCGTGCGCATGCAGATCGGCCATACCCTGGGCAGCTACGAAGAAGGCGTCGCGGCACTGGCCGCCGGGGCCAGCAGTTTTACCCATTTGTATAACGCCATGAGCCCGCTGCATCACCGCGAACCGGGCATCGTCGGCGCGGCGCTGGCCCATGCGCGATATGCCGAGCTGATCCCGGATCTGCTGCACGTGCACCCCGGCGCCATGCGCGTGGCCCTGCGTGCGATCCCGTGCCTGTACTGCGTGACCGATTCCACCGCCGCCGCCGGCATGCCCGATGGCGAATACAAGCTGGGCAGCCACACCGTGACCAAATGCCTGGGCGGTGTGCGCCTGGCCGACGGCACGCTGGCCGGCAGCACCCTGACGATGGACCAGGCTCTGCGCAACCTGGTGAAAATCGGCCTGTCCATCAGCGAAGCCTCGCAACGCCTGTCGCAATTCCCCGCCGACTACCTCGACCTGCCCGAGCGTGGACGCCTGCAACCCGGCGCCTGGGCCGACTGCGTGCGCCTTGACCGTGCCCTGAACCTGACCGACGTGATGGTCGAAGGAGAAGCCATTGACTTCCAAAATGCTTGAAGAGGCCCTGAGCTCGTGCGACGCCGTCGAGCGCCAGCTGCAGCGATTGGACCCCGCCTTACAGGAAATTGCCGGGCGCCTGCGTCGTCAGCCGCCACAAGTGGCCATGACCGTGGCCCGTGGCAGCTCCGACCACGCCGCCAGCTACTTTGCCTACCTGACCATGCAACAACTGGGTTTGCCGGTGGCCTCGTTGCCGATGTCGGTGGTGACCATGCAGCAGGCGCCATTGAAGGTCAGCGGCCAGGTGGCGTTCGCGTTCTCCCAATCGGGGCAGAGCCCCGACCTGGTGAACAGCCTGCGCCTGTTGCGCAAGCGTGGCGCGTTGAGTGTGGCGATGGTCAACGCAGAAGATTCTCCGCTGGAGGCGGCCTGTGAATTCAGCGTGCCCTTGTGCGCCGGCATCGAAAGCAGTGTCGCCGCCACCAAGAGTTTCATTGCCACCCTCAGCGCCAGTGCGCGACTGGTGGCTCATTGGAAAGAAGACGCCGAACTGATGGACGCCGGCAATGCCCTGCCCGAAGGCTTGCGCGATGCCGCCCGACAGGATTGGAGCGCCGCCGTCGAGGCCCTGCGTGATTGTCAGCGCTTGATGGTCATCGGCCGTGGTGCCGCGTTCGCCATCGCCCAGGAAGCGGCGCTCAAATTCAAGGAAACCTCGGCGATCCAGGCCGAAGCCTTCAGCAGCGCCGAGGTCCGCCACGGGCCGATGGCGTTGATCGACGAGCACTATCCGCTGCTGGTGTTCGCCCCGCGCGGCGCCGAGCAGGCCGGTGTGTTGAGCCTGGCCGCCGACATGCGCCAGCGCGGCGCCCGGGTGCTGCTGGCCGCGCCCGATGACATCGCCGAGCGCGACCTGACACTGACCCGCGCCGAACACCCGGCCCTGGACCCGATCCTGGCGATCCAGAGCTTTTACCGGATGGCCGCCAGCCTGGCCGAGGCCCGAGGCCTGGACCCGGACCAACCACGGTACTTGAGCAAGGTCACCCGGACCCACTGAACCGACGGTCCGTTAACGCAAGGCCAACGAGACTTCAAAGAGAGCGAGCCCATGTCTAACAACAATAAAGAGCTGACCCTCAGCGCCCCGCTCAGCGGGCCGGTGCTCACCCTCGCCAACGTCCCGGACGCGGTGTTCGCCAGTGGCGCCATGGGTGACGGGATCGCCATCGACCCGCTGAACGACACCCTCTACGCGCCCTGCGCCGGCGAAGTGATCCACGTCGCTCGCACCGGCCATGCCGTGACCCTGCGGGCCGACAACGGCGCCGAGGTGCTGCTGCACCTGGGACTGGACACCGTCGAGCTGCAGGGCGAGGGGTTTTCCATGCTGGTCAAGGAAGGCGCGCGGGTCAGCAACGGCCAGCCGCTGCTGCGCTACGACCTGGACAAGGTGGCGCGACGCTGCAAAAGCCTGGTCAGCCTGCTGGTCATCACCAATGGCGAGCACTTCCAGGCACGGCCTATCACCCTCAAAGGAGTAAAGGTCGGCGAGCCGCTGCTGCAGATCGTTGCCAAAGTCCCAAGCGGCCAAGAAGACAACGATCAGGACAGCGGCAGCGAAGTCTTCGGCCAGGTGCGCATCGCCCATCGCGGCGGCCTGCATGCCCGGCCGGCCGCGCTGATTCGTCAGACCGCCCAGGGTTTCAAGAGCCGCTCGCACCTGCACTTCCAAGGCAAATCGGCACCCTGCGACAGCGTGATGGGGATGATGGGGTTGGCCATCACCGAGCAGGATGAAGTGCACGTCAGTTGCCGTGGCAGCGATGCCGAAGCGGCGTTGCATGCCTTGCTGGCGACGTTATCCACAGCCTTGGCGGAGGACGCCCATGCCGTGACGCCGCCGATCAAAGCCCACAGCCGCAGCACCGAAGACGGTGTGCTGCATGGCGTGTGTGCCGCCCCCGGTCTGGTGGCGGGGCCGCTGGTTCGGTTGAATGGCATTCAATTGCCCGAGGACGCAGGCGGGCACGACGTCGAAGAACAACGGCAGCGACTGGGCAGTGCCTTGGCACAGGTCGGTCGCGACATCCACCTCACCCTGGAGCACGCCAGGACCCGACGCAACCGCGACGAAGAAGCGATCTTCAACGCTCATCTGGCGCTGCTGGAAGACCCGATCTTGCTGGACGCCGCTCACCTGTCCATCGATCAGGGCGGCGCCGCGACTCACGCCTGGAGCCGCTCCATCGACGTGCAATGCCAGGTGCTGCAGCAACTGGGCAGCACGCTACTGGCCGAGCGCACCAACGATTTGCGCGACCTGCGCCAGCGGGTTTTGCGGGCGCTGTTGGGTGAGGTCTGGCAATTCGACGTGCCAACGGGCGCCATCGTTGCCGTGCAAGAGCTGACCCCCTCGGATCTGCTGCAACTCAGTGCCCAGGGCGTGGCCGGCGTGTGTATGGCCGAGGGTGGGGCTACCTCCCATGTGGCGATCCTGGCCCGCGGCAAAGGCCTGCCGTGCCTGGTGGCTTTGGGCGACGCGCTGCTTACTCTGGCGCCAGGTCAATCGGTGGTGCTGGACGCTGACACCGGCCGCCTCGAATTGACACCCACCGCCGAGCGCCTGACCCAGGTGCATCAAGCACAAACCCATCGAGCAGCGCTGCGCAACCGACAACAGGCCCTCGCCCACACGCCAGCGCAAACCCTTGATCAAGTGACTGTCGAGGTCGCCGCCAATGTCGCCTCCAGCCCCGAAGCCGCCCAGGCCTTGGCAAACGGCGCCGACGGCGTTGGCTTGTTGCGCACCGAATTCCTCTTCGTCAATCGCCACACCGCCCCCGACGAAAAAGAGCAACGCCAGGCCTATCAAGCCGTGCTCGATGCCATGGGCGACAAACCAGTGATCATCCGCACCATCGATGTGGGCGGCGACAAGCAGTTGGATTACCTTCCGCTGCCGGCCGAAGCCAACCCGGTGTTAGGCCTGCGTGGCATCCGTCTGGCCCAGGTGCGGCCGGAGCTGCTGGATCAGCAACTGCTGGCCCTGCTGCAAATCCGCCCGCTGAAGCGCTGCCGGATCCTGTTGCCTATGGTGACCGAGGTCGATGAACTGCTGCACATCCGCCAGCGCCTCGATGCTCTGGGCGCGGAACTGGGTTTGGACGAACGCCCGCAGCTGGGGGTGATGATCGAAGTGCCGGCCGCCGCGCTGCTGGCCGAACAGTTGGCCGAGCACGCCGACTTCCTGTCCATCGGCACCAACGACCTGTCGCAGTACACCCTCGCCATGGACCGCGACCACGCCGGCCTCGCCACCCGGGTCGATGCCCTGCACCCGGCGCTGCTGCGGCTGATCGCCCAGACCTGTATCGGCGCGGCGAAGCATGGCCGCTGGGTCGGTGTGTGTGGAGCGCTGGCCTCGGATCCTTTGGCAACGCCAGTGCTGGTAGGGCTGGGTGTACGCGAACTGTCGGTCAGCCCGCCGCAGATTGGTGAAATCAAGGAACGCGTGCGCCAACTCGACGCCGTCAAGTGCGCTTGCCTCAGCGCCGAGCTGCTGAACCTGGGCAGTGCCGCCGCCGTGCGCCAGGCCTGTCATCAATACTGGCCCCTGGGCTGAGCCACGTCGAACAACAATAAAGGAGAGACGCCATGTACCAGCATTTCATCGAAGGGTTGCAGCGCCTCGGCCGGGCGCTGATGCTGCCGATCGCGATCCTGCCGATCGCCGGTCTGTTGCTGCGCCTGGGCGACACGGACCTGTTGAACATCGCGATCATCCACGACGCCGGCGAAGCGATTTTCGCCAACCTGCCAATGATCTTCGCCATCGGCATCGCCGTGGGTTTCGCCCGGGACAACAACGGCACGGCCGGGCTGGCCGGGGCCATCGGTTACCTGGTCATGATCGCGACGCTGAAGGTGCTCGACGCGACCATCAACATGGGCATGCTCGCCGGGATCATCAGCGGCCTGTTGGCCGGCGCGCTATACAACCGCTTCAAGGACATCAAGCTGCCGGAGTACCTGGCGTTTTTTGGCGGGCGACGCTTCGTGCCGATTGTCACTGGCTTCAGCGCCGTGGGCCTGGGCCTGGTGTTCGGCCTGATCTGGCCGCCGATCCAGCACGGCATCAACAGCTTCGGCGAGCTGCTGATGGCCAGCGGCAGCTTCGGTGCGTTCGTCTTCGGTGTATTCAATCGGTTGCTGATCGTCACCGGCCTGCACCACATCCTCAACAACATGGCCTGGTTCATCTTCGGCAGCTTTACCGACCCGACTACCGGTGCAGTGGTGACCGGGGATCTGACCCGTTATTTCGCCGGCGACCCCAAGGGCGGCCAGTTCATGACGGGCATGTTCCCGGTGATGCTCTTCGGTCTGCCTGCCGCATGCCTGGCGATGTACCGCAACGCCCTGCCCCAGCGACGCAAGGTCATGGGCGGGATCCTGTTGTCCATGGCATTGACCTCGTTTCTGACCGGTGTCACCGAACCGATCGAATTTGCCTTCATGTTCCTTGCGCCGCTGCTGTACCTGGTCCACGCACTGCTCACCGGCCTGTCGATGGCGGTGACCAACCTATTGAACATCCACCTGGGCTTTACCTTCTCCGGCGGTTTCATCGACATGGTCCTGGGCTGGGGCAAATCCACCAACGGCTGGCTGGTCGTCCCGGTGGGCCTGGCCTACGCGGCGATCTATTACCTAGTGTTCGACTTCTGCATCCGCCGCTTCGACCTGAAGACGCCGGGGCGCGAAGAGGTGCCCGTGGGCGACAAACCGGCCATCGCCGAAAACCAACGGGCCGCGGCCTACATCCAGGCCTTGGGCGGCGCTGACAACCTGATCACCCTCGGCGCCTGCACCACGCGTCTGCGACTGGACCTGGTGGATCGCAAAAAAGCGTCCGACGTCCAGCTCAAGGCCCTCGGCGCCATGGCCGTGGTTCGCCCCGGTAATGGCGGCAGCCTGCAAGTGGTGGTGGGGCCGATGGCCGACAGTATCGCCGATGAAATCCGCTTGGCGTTGCCCTCCTTCGACCGACCGGTCACTGCACCCGCGGCTGCGGTGGTTGAAGCTGCGGCACCGGCCATCGTGTCCGGTGCCGAAGCACAGCAGTGGCTGGATGCCCTGGGCGGCACTGGCAATGTGCTGCAACTCGATTGCGTGGCGATGAGCCGGTTGCGGGTGCGACTGGCCGATGGCCAAGGGTTGTCGGAAAGCCAGCTCAAGGTGCTCGGGTGCCAGGGGATTAGCCCGCTGGAGGGTGGGGTTTGGCACTTGCTGCTTGGGGAGAAAGCGCCGGGGTTGTGGCAGGCGTTGGAGGCGCTGGTGCAGAATCGTAAGATGGGCGTCAAAGCGTAGGCCTTCGTTGCCTGATAGTCCGCTATCCCTGTGGCGAGGGAGCTTGCTCCCGCTCGGTTGCGCAGCAACCGCCAAAAACGTGGGGCCGCTGCGCGGCCCAGCGGGAGCAAGCTCCCTCGCCACGGGTCCGTGTCGGTCAGCGGGAATGTTTCAGCATTAATCCCACCCAATAAAAAACCCGCTAATTCAATCAGCGGGTTTTTCATTTAAGCGGGGAAGATCAAAAATCCTCCAACCGCCACACCTCATATGCCGGCGTCTCGTAGGGATGGCTCCGCTTCAACGCAGCCACCACCACACGAATCAACTCATCAGCGACGACAAGCTCAACCTTCCACTCCTCAACCTGCTCGACCTGCCCCGCTTCGCCAATGAACGGCTGGCTGCCGTCCAAGGGGCGAAACTGGCCCAGGCCCAACACTTGCCAGGCGCAGTGGTCGTAGTCACCGATTCGCCCGCCACCGGCAGCGAATACGGCGCTTTTGACCTCGTCCACATGGCTGGTCGGGACGAAAAAGCAGAGCTTGTACACGCCCTTAGTTCACCCAGACGCGGGCGTTGCGGAACATGCGCATCCAGGGCGCGTCTTCGTTCCAGTCGTCCGAACGCCACGAGTTCTGCACCGCGCGGAATACGCGCTCCGGGTGCGGCATCATGATCGTGACGCGACCGTCGCGGCTGGTCAGGCCGGTGATCCCGCGCGGCGAGCCGTTCGGGTTAGCCGGGTAGGTTTCAGTGACCTTGCCGTGGTTGTCGACAAACCGCAGCGACACGCAACCGGACAAATCGGCTTCAAGCAGGGCTTCTTCGCTTTCGAATTCCGCATGGCCTTCGCCGTGGGCGATGGCGATCGGCATGCGCGAACCGGCCATGCCCTGCAGGAAGATCGAGTTCGACTCCTGGACCTGAACCATCGCCACGCGGGCTTCGAACTGCTCGGAACGGTTACGCACAAAGTGCGGCCAGAACTCGCTGCCCGGGATCAGCTCGTGCAGGTTGGACATCATCTGGCAACCGTTGCATACGCCGAGGGTGAAGCTGTCGGTGCGCTCGAAGAAACCCTGGAACGCGTCGCGGGCGCGGCTGTTGAACAGTGCCGACTTGGCCCAGCCTTCACCGGCACCCAGCACGTCGCCGTAGGAGAAACCGCCACAGGCGACCATGCCCTTGAAATCGTTCAGGTCGACACGGCCGGCGAGGATGTCGCTCATGTGTACGTCGATCGCGTTGAAACCGGCGCGGTCGAACGCCGCCGCCATTTCCACCTGACCGTTGACGCCCTGCTCACGCAGCACCGCCACTTGTGGGCGAATGCCTTTCTTGATGTAAGGCGCGGCCACATCGTGGTTGACGTCGTAGCTGAGCTTGGCGCTCAGGCCCGGGTTGTCCTCTTCCAGCAGCGCGTCGAATTCCTGCTCGGCGCAGTCGGCGTTGTCCCGTAGGCGCTGGATCTGGTAGCTGGTTTCAGCCCACTGGCGCTGCAACAGGCGGCGCTGGCCCTCAAAGACGGTGTCGCCGTTGAAGGTGATGTTGATGTGGGCGTTGTTGATCGGCTGGCCGATCACCGAGACGCAGTCTGCCAGGCCAGCCGCGCTGAACTGGGCGAGGATGTCCGGGGTGGCGTCCTGGCGAACCTGGATCACCGCACCCAGTTCTTCGTTGAACAGGATGGCCGGGATTTCAGCGGTGGACTCGGCAACGCTGTCGAGGGTCAAGCTCAGGCCGCAATGGCCGGCGAAAGCCATTTCCACCACGGTGGTCAGCAGGCCGCCATCGGAACGGTCGTGATAGGCCAGCAGGTGACCGTCGGCGTTGAGGCCCTGGATGACGGCGAAGAACGCCTTCAGGTCTTCGGCATCATCGACGTCCGGTGCTTGCGAACCGAGCTTGCCATGCACCTGGGCCAGGATCGAGGCCCCCATGCGGTTCTGGCCACGGCCCAGGTCGATCAGGATCAGGTCGGTGGTGCCCTTGTCCATGCGCAGTTGCGGGGTCAGGGTCTGGCGGATGTCGGTGACCGGGGCGAAACCGGTGACGATCAGCGATAGCGGCGAGGTCACGCTCTTGTCCACGCCGTCATCGTTCCAGCGCGTGGCCATGGACATGGAGTCCTTGCCCACCGGAATGGTGATGCCCAGCTCCGGGCACAGCTCCATGCCGACAGCCTTGACGGTGTCGTACAGGCGGGCGTCTTCACCCGGGTGACCGGCGGCGGACATCCAGTTGGCCGACAGCTTGATGTCGGAGATCTTGCCGATGCGCGAGGCCACGATATTGGTCAGGGTCTCGCCAATCGCCATGCGGCCCGACGCCGGAGCGTCCAGCAGCGCCAGCGGCGTGCGCTCGCCCATGGCCATGGCTTCGCCGGTGTAGACGTCGAAGCTGGTGGCGGTGACGGCAACGTCCGCTACCGGTACCTGCCACGGGCCGACCATCTGGTCACGGGCCACGAGGCCGGTGATGGTGCGGTCGCCGATGGTGATCAGGAAACTTTTGCTCGCCACGGCCGGGTGATGCAGGACGCGCTCGATGGAATCGGCGATGTCCAGGGTGGACGGGTCGAAGTCGTCGCCCAGCTCGGCTTCGCGAACAGCCGAACGGTGCATGCGCGGGGCCTTGCCCAGCAGCACTTCCAGTGGCATGTCCACCGGGCTGTTGCCGAAGTGGCTGTCGGTGACGGTCAGTTGCGGCTCGGCGGTGGCTTCACCGACCACGGCGAACGGGCAGCGCTCGCGTTCGCAAATGGCCTGGAAGCGCTCGAAGTCGGCCGGGCCGACCGCCAGGACGTAACGCTCCTGGGATTCGTTGCTCCAGATTTCGTGCGGGGCCATGCCCGGCTCGTCGTTTGGAATGTTGCGCAGTTCGAAGCGGCCACCACGGCCACCGTCGTTGACCAGTTCCGGGAAGGCATTGGACAGGCCGCCCGCACCGACGTCGTGGATGAAGCTGATGGGGTTGTGTTCACCCAACTGCCAGCAACGGTCGATGACTTCCTGGCAACGCCGTTCCATTTCCGGGTTTTCCCGCTGGACCGAGGCGAAGTCCAGGTCCGCCGAACTGGTGCCGGTGGCCATGGAGGAAGCGGCGCCGCCACCCAGGCCGATCAACATGGCCGGGCCACCGAGGACGATCAGCTTGGAGCCGACCAGGATCTCGCCTTTCTGCACGTGTTCGGCGCGGATGTTGCCCATGCCGCCGGCGAGCATGATCGGCTTGTGGTAGCCGCGCACTTCTTCACCGCGAGGGGTGGTGATGGACTGTTCGAAAGTACGGAAGTAACCGGTCAGGGCCGGACGGCCGAATTCGTTGTTGAACGCAGCGCCCCCAAGAGGACCTTCGATCATGATGTCCAGGGCGTTGACGATGCGCTCAGGCTTGCCATACGGCTTTTCCCACGGCTGTTCAAAGCCCGGAATCTGCAGGTTCGACACGGTGAAGCCAGTCAGGCCGGCCTTGGGCTTGGCGCCGCGACCGGTGGCGCCTTCGTCGCGGATCTCGCCACCGGAACCGGTGGACGCGCCCGGAAACGGGGCAATGGCGGTCGGGTGGTTGTGGGTCTCGACCTTCATCAGGATGTGCACCGGCTCCTGGACCGCACCGTACTGGCGGGTCTCAGGGTTCGGGTAGAAACGCCCGGCGACGTTGCCGACGATCACCGCGGCGTTGTCCTTGTAGGCCGACAGCACACCTTCGTTGTGCATCTGATAGGTGTTCTTGATCATGCCAAACAGGCTTTTTTCCTGGCTCTGGCCGTCAATGTCCCAACTGGCGTTGAAGATCTTGTGTCGGCAGTGTTCGGAGTTGGCCTGGGCGAACATCATCAGTTCGATGTCATGGGGGTTGCGCTTCAAGCCCTGGAAGGCGCTGACCAGGTAATCGATCTCGTCTTCGGCCAGGGCCAGGCCCAGTTCGGCGTTGGCTTTTTCCAGCGCGGCGCGGCCGCCGCCCAGCACATCGATGGCGGTCAGCGGTTTGGGCTCGGCATGGCTGAACAGGCCCGCGGCCTGCTCCAGATTGCCCAGAACGATCTGGGTCATGCGGTCATGCAGGCCCTCGGCGATCAGTTGGGCCTCGGCCTCGCTGAACTCACCGGCGACATAAAAGGCAATGCCGCGCTCCAGGCGCTGGATCTTCGCCAGGCCACAGTTGCGGGCGATGTCGCTGGCCTTGCTCGACCATGGCGAAATGGTGCCGAAACGTGGCAGCACCAGGAACAGACGACCGGTCGGCTCCTGGACGGGAACACTGGGACCGTACTTCAGAAGGCGCGCGAGCACCTGCTGTTCGTCGCCGGTCAAACCGCCGGTGACTTCGGCGAAGTGAGCGAATTCAGCATACAAGCCACTGACAGCCGGAACCTTCTGGCTCAGTTGCTCAAGGAGTTTGCTGTGGCGAAAGGCAGAAAGGGCAGGAGCGCCGCGCAGGATCAACATCTTCGGGACAGCCTCGGGAAGGGGTGTGCTTTGAGGCCGTGCATTCTAGCCTAAACCGCTGGCGACGGCACCCGAAACGGCACGTACGATGCGGGCCGAATGTCGGTCTTTGCACGGACGGCTCCCTTGGACACCCGTTTGCGTGATCGCGCAGAGATATTTTTCATCGAGGCAAAACACGGCGCACGCCGGCCCGCCTGAGTTGTGGACATGTTTTGCAACGGCTAGCAGACTGGCCTTCTGCTGTCGAGATATGGCGGCCGGGGCCGTTTGCGTATACTGCGCAGATGTTTTCCCCAACGGCTTTGCGTCCGCGATACGCCAAATGGCTGATCGCAACCGGACTCTTCCTGGTGCTCAGTGGCTGTGTTGAGAAACCCAACACACTGGAGCGCGTGAAGGAGGATGGCGTGCTGCGGGTGGTTACCCGAAACAGCCCCGCCACCTACTTCCAGGATCGCAATGGTGAAACCGGCTTCGAATACGAGCTGGTGAAGCGCTTCGCCGACGATTTGGGGGTGAAGCTGAAGATCGAGACCGCCGACAACCTCGACGACCTTTTCACCCAGTTGGGCAAGCCCAACGGCCCGGTGCTGGCCGCCGCCGGCCTGGTCAGCAGCGAAAAACGCAAGGGCCAGGTTCGGTTCTCTCGTTCCTACCTCGAAGTCACCCCGCAAATCATCTACCGCAACGGCCAGTCACGCCCCACTGACCCGGCCGCCCTGGCGGGCAAGAAGATCATGGTGCTCAAGGGCAGCACCCACGCCGAACAACTGGCACAGTTGAAACAGAAATATCCCGGCATCGAATACGAAGAATCTGACGCCGTAGAAGTCGTCGACCTGCTGCGCATGGTGGATGAAGGCCAGATCGACCTGACCCTGGTTGACTCTAACGAAGTAGCGATGAACCAGGTGTATTTCCCCAACGTGCGGGTCGCCTTCGACCTGGGCGACGCCAGCAACCAAAGCTGGGCCGTAGCCCCCGGCGAAGACAACAGCCTGCTCAATGAAATCAACGCCTATCTGGAAAAAGTGCAGAAAAACGGCACCCTGCAACGCCTGAAGGATCGCTACTACGGGCACGTGGACGTCCTGGGTTATGTCGGCGCCTACACCTTCGCCCAGCATTTGCAGCAGCGCCTGCCCAAGTACGAGAAACATTTCAAGAACTACGCCAAGGCCGAAAAGGTCGACTGGCGCCTGCTGGCGGCCATTGGTTACCAGGAATCACTGTGGCAGCCGACGGTCACGTCCAAGACCGGCGTACGCGGCCTGATGATGCTGACCCAGAACACCGCCCAGGCCATGGGGGTGTCCAATCGCCTGGATCCCAAGCAGAGCATCAGGGGCGGCGCCAAGTACCTGGCTTATATAAAGGGCCTGCTGGACGACAGCATTGAGGAGCCGGACCGTACCTGGTTCGCCCTCGCCGCTTATAACGTGGGCGGCGGTCACCTGGAAGACGCCCGCAAACTGGCGGCCAAGGAAGGGTTGAATCCGAACAAGTGGCTGGATGTGAAGAAGATCCTGCCGCGCCTTTCCCAGAAAAAGTGGTACAGCAAAACCCGTTACGGCTACGCCCGGGGCGGTGAACCGGTGCATTTCGTGGCGAACATCCGTCGCTACTACGACATCCTGACCTGGGTCACACAGCCGCAACTCGAAGGCGACCAAGTGGCCGAGGGCAACCTGCACGTGCCGGGTGTCGACAAGAGCAAGCCGAACCCCGAGGCCCCGCCGCTCTGACAGCCAGACACAACCCTTAATGTGGGATCTGGCCTGTGGGAGCAAAGCTTGCTCGCGATAACGGTTCGACTGACTGTCCGCCATCGCGAGCAAGCTTTGCTCCCACAGGCCAGCGCCTAAAGGTTTTTGTGGTGGGCTCAGGGCTTGGCGGCTGCCAGGATCAGCGCTTTCATTTCAGCCACAGCCGACTTGAACCCGACAAACAACGCATGGGCCACCAGCGCATGGCCGATGTTCAGTTCGTTGATGCCCTTGATGGCCGCGACAGCCTCAACGTTGTGGTAATGCAAGCCATGGCCGGCATTCACAATCAGACCCTGGGCCAGTCCAAAGGCGACGCCATCGGCTACCCGCTGCAGCTCATCAGCCACATCGGTTGGCGTTTGCGCATCGGCATAACGGCCGGTGTGCAGTTCGATGGCCGGGGCGCCGACGCGTCTGGAGGCTTCGATCTGCCGCTCGTCGGCGTCGATGAACAGCGACACTTCTGCGCCGATCTTCGACAAACGCTCCACCGCCGCCCTGATCCGTGCTTCCTGCCCCGCTACGTCCAGGCCGCCTTCGGTGGTCAGCTCCTGACGAGTCTCGGGCACCAGGCAAATGTGTGCGGGGCGGATGCGTTCGGCAAACACCATCATTTCTTCCGTCACGCCCATTTCAAAGTTCATGCGCGTTTGCAGCACGTCCTTGAGCAGCAGCACGTCGCGCTCCTGGATGTGACGGCGGTCTTCACGCAGGTGCACGGTGATGCCGTCGGCGCCTGCCTCTTCAGCGTCCAGCGCGGCCTTGACCGGGTCCGGGTAGCGGGTACCACGGGCTTGGCGCAGGGTGGCGACATGGTCGATGTTCACGCCGAGAAGAATGCGATTGCTGGTGCTCACGAAAAGCGCTCCTGAGATGGACAGAGATTCGGCCCACAGCATACGGGTTGATCAAGGCTTGCGAAACAGCTCGCGACTGACCAGCGGCCGACCGCCCAGATGAACCGCCAGGGCCTGGCGCATCAGACGCTTGGCGGCCGACAGCGCGCCCGGCGCGCTCCAGTCGGCCTCGGCCATGGCCAGAAGCTCGGTGCCGTTGAACAATCCGGGTTGCAGCAGGTAGACCCGCTCCAGACCTGCATCCACCTGCAAGCGGTACAGACCGTCCGCAGCGATGGGCTCGCCGTGCAGGTCGGCGTTCAGGGCGAAGCCGTAGCCAAGGTCGTCCAGCAGCCGCCACTCGAAAGAACGCAGCAGCGGTTCCAACGGGCGACCTTCGGCCAGGGCCAACAGCGTGGCGGCGTAGTGATCGAAAACCGCGGGATGGGGGTCTTCGGCGGGCAGCAGGCGAATCAGCAGTTCATTGAGGTACAAGCCGCTGAACAGCGCCTCGCCGTTGAGCCAGGCGGCGACGCCATTGCTTTCCATACGCCCGACATTCTTCAACTCACCCCGCCCCCGCAATTCCACTTCCAGCGGCACGAACGGCCGGGCCAGCGTCCCGGCCTTGCCCCGGGCCCCGCGCAACACCGCCCGCAACCGCCCTTGGGGCGTAAGAAAGTCCACCAGTGCGCTGCTTTCGCGGTAGGCGCGCGAGTGCAAGACGTAGGCGGGTTGGGCAGTGGGTTGGGTTGGGGGCATGGAAACGCAGCTCTCAATGAGTAAACGCAGTATTACTGACAACCACAAACCACTGTGGGAGCGAGCCTGCTCGCGATGGGGGACTGATATTCAACAGGGTTGTTGACTGACAGACCGCTATCGCGAGCAGGCTCGCTCCCACAATGGAATTCATGCACCCAGGAAAAGCTTTACAGGTCGCCGTAACCCAGCGACCGCAGCGCCCGTTCATCGTCGGACCAGCCGCCCTTCACCTTGACCCACAGGTTGAGCATGATCTTGGAGTCGAACAGCAGCTCCATGTCCTTGCGCGCTTCGGTGCCGATGCGCTTGATACGCTCGCCCTTGTCGCCAATGATGATTTTCTTCTGGCCGTCGCGTTCGACGAGGATCAGCGCATGGATGTGCAGGGTCTTGCCCTGCTGCTTGAACTCTTCGATTTCCACGGTGATCTGGTACGGCAGCTCAGCGCCCAGTTGGCGCATGATCTTCTCGCGCACCAGTTCAGCGGCCAGAAAGCGGCTGCTGCGGTCGGTGATCTGGTCTTCGGGGAAGAAGTGATCGTTTTCCGGCAGGTGCTCGGCGATCACCCGCTCCAGCGCATCGAGGTTGTGACCGTGCTGGGCGGAGATGGGCATGACCTGGGCGTTGGGCAGTTGCTCCTGCAACCAGCTCAGGTGCGGCATCAGCTCGGCCTTGTCTTCGATGCGGTCGGTCTTGTTCAGCGCCACGATCAAGGGACCTGTCACGTACTGGACGCGCTCGAGAACCATCTGGTCTTCTTCGGTCCACTTGGTGCGATCGACCACGAAGATCACCACGTCGACGTCTTTCAGCGCCGCCGAAGCCGTCTTGTTCATGTAGCGGTTCAGCGCTTTTTCGCCGCCCTTGTGCATGCCAGGGGTATCGACGTAGATCGCCTGCACGGCGCCTTCGGTCTTGATACCCAGCATGTTGTGGCGGGTGGTCTGGGGCTTGCGCGAGGTGATCGCCAGCTTCTGGCCCAGGATGTGATTGAGCAGCGTCGACTTGCCCACGTTCGGCCGACCGACAATGGCGACATAGCCGCAGCGGGTGACGGTTGTATCAGTCATTGCCATTCTCCACGCCCAGGGCAATCAGTGCTGCGGCCGCCGCTACCTGTTCGGCAATACGACGACTCACACCCTGCCCCCGGCTTTTTTCATTCAATAAGACCACTTCGCACTCGACGAAGAAGGTTCGGCAATGCGGCTCGCCCTGGATGTCCACTACTTCGTAGCGCGGCAGATCGCAACTGCGTGATTGCAGGAATTCCTGCAAACGGGTTTTCGGGTCTTTGTTGGTGTCCACCAGCGTCAGGCTGTCGATCTCGGAGGTCAGCCAGGCCAGCACGCGCTCGCGCGCCATCTCCATGCCGGCGTCCAGATAGATCGCGCCAATCAGCGCTTCCAGGGCATCGGCCAGAATCGACTCACGACGGAAACCGCCGCTTTTCAACTCACCGGAGCCCAGGCGCAGGTATTCGCCCAAGTCGAAACCTCGGGCCAGCACGGCTAGGGTCTCACCTTTTACCAATCGCGCGCGCAGACGCGACAACTGGCCTTCGCGGGCGAGCGGGAAACGCTCGAACAGCGCCTCGCCAGCCACGAAGTTGAGGATGGCATCACCGAGGAATTCCAGGCGTTCGTTGTTGCGCCCGGCAAAACTGCGGTGAGTGAGAGCCAGGAGCATCAGCTCCTGGTCCTTGAAGGTGTAGCCGAGCTGACGCTCGAGACGGCTTAGAGAAACGCTCACGGTTTACCCACGCTGAGTTCGTGGCTGGATTCCACCGCCACGGCGGCGAAGCGCCGTTGGCTTGGGACAATTAACGCTGTGTTCAAAAATGACGTCCTGACTATCGTTGGCTTCATGCCTTCGGGCAGCCTTGTGCAGGCTCCAGAAATGCATTCGGCGCTGTGTTCAACAGCGCCGTGTGGGATTACTTGATCAGGCCAACCCGCGAGAAATTCGGCAGGTGACTGAGTTTGGGTTCTGGCCAGCTCATCCAGACCGCAAAGGCCTTGCCGACGATATTACGGTCGGGGACCATGCCCAGCATGTCCTTGGGAATGTTCGGATCATCCCAGTACCGGCTGTCGTTGGAGTTGTCGCGGTTGTCGCCCATCATGAAGTAGTGCCCGGCCGGCACGGTCCACGAATGGTCTGGCGCGGCGCGGTAGCGGCTCATCTCCTTGCGGATCAGGTGTTCGGCCTCGCCGAGCTTTTCCTGGTAGAGCTCAGCACTGCCCAGCGTGCCCGGTTCAGAACCGATCAATTGCTCGGCCACCAGCTCGCCATTGACGAACAAACGCTTGTCGGCGCTGTAGCGAATCTTGTCTCCCGGCAAGCCCACCACACGCTTGATGTAGTTGACGCTCGGATCGCTCGGAAAGCGGAACACCATGACATCGCCGCGTTGCGGGTCACCGATTTCGATGACCTTCTTGTCGATCACCGGCAAGCGAATCCCGTAGGAGAACTTGTTCACCAGGATGAAATCGCCCACGTCCAGGGTTGGTTTCATCGAGCCGGACGGGATCTGGAACGGTTCCACCAGAAACGAGCGCAGCACCAGCACGATGAACAACACCGGAAAAAACGACTTGCCGTACTCGACCAGCAGCGGTTCCTTGTTGAGTTTTTCGACCACCACACCATCAGGCTGGCTGACGCTGCCCTGATAGGAGGCGATGGCAGCCCGGCGCCGAGGCGCCAGGAACAACAGATCAAGCAACGCCAACAGGCCGCAGACGAACACGGCGATAACCAGCAACAGCGGGAAATTTAGCGACATAGGACCTAACTATCCAACCTGAGCACCGCAAGGAAGGCTTCTTGTGGAATTTCCACGTTACCGACCTGCTTCATGCGTTTTTTACCGGCCTTCTGCTTTTCCAACAGCTTGCGCTTACGGCTGACGTCGCCGCCATAGCATTTGGCCAATACGTTCTTTCTGAGCGCCTTGACGGTTGTACGCGCCACAATCTGCCCGCCAATGGCGGCCTGGATTGCCACATCGAACATCTGCCGCGGAATCAGTTCTTTCATCTTCTCGGTCAATGCACGACCTTTGTAGTGCGCATTGTCACGGTGCACGATCAAAGCCAAGGCATCGACTTTCTCACCGTTGATCAGCACATCCAGCTTCACCAGATTAGCCGATTGGTAACGATCGAAATGATAGTCCAGCGAAGCATAGCCGCGACTGGTGGATTTCAAGCGATCGAAGAAGTCCAGCACCACTTCGTTCATCGGCAAGTCGTAGGTCACCTGGACCTGGGTACCGAGGAACAGCATGTCGTGCTGCACGCCACGCTTTTCAATGCACAGGGTAATGACGTTGCCCAGGTGTTCCTGAGGCACAAGGATATTGGCGCGCACGATTGGCTCGCGCATGTCCTCGATGGCCGACAGGTCCGGCAGCTTGGACGGGTTGTCGACGTAGAGGGTCTCGCCGTTCTTGAGCAGCAGCTCGAAGATCACCGTCGGCGCTGTGGTGATCAGGTCCAGGTCGTACTCGCGCTCCAGGCGCTCCTGGATGATTTCCATGTGCAGCATGCCCAGGAACCCGCAACGGAAGCCGAAGCCCAGGGCGTCGGAGCTTTCCGGGGTGTATTGCAGGGACGAGTCGTTCAGGGTCAGCTTTTGCAGGGCTTCGCGGAAATCCTCGAAGTCGTCGGAGCTGACCGGGAACAGGCCGGCGTAGACCTGCGGCTGGATACGTTTGAAGCCGGGCAGCACATCGACGTCGGGGGTGGAGCTCAAGGTCAGGGTGTCACCGACCGGCGCACCGTGAATGTCCTTGATGCCGGCGATGATGAAGCCCACTTCACCGGCCTTGAGGTCGACGGTAGCGGTGTGCTTCGGGTTGAAGACGCCGACGCTGTCCACCAGGTGGATCTTGCCGGTGGACTTGACCAGGATCTTGTCGCCCTTCTTCACGCGGCCGTGGCGCACGCGAACCAGGGAGACTACGCCCAGGTAGTTGTCGAACCAGGAATCGATGATCAACGCTTGCAGCGGATCTTCGATGTTGCCGGTCGGCGCAGGAATAGTGGTCACCAGGCGCTCGAGCACTTCGTCCACGCCCAGGCCGGTCTTGGCACTGCAAGCGACCGCGTCGGTGGCATCGATGCCGATGATTTTCTCGATTTCTTCCTTCACGCGGTCCGGATCGGCCTGGGGCAGGTCGATCTTGTTCAGCACCGGCATGACTTCCAGGCCCTGCTCGATGGCCGTGTAGCAGTTGGCAACCGATTGCGCCTCGACGCCCTGGCCGGCATCGACCACCAGCAACGCACCTTCACAGGCCGCCAGCGACCGGCTGACTTCATAGGTGAAGTCGACGTGGCCCGGGGTATCGATGAAGTTCAGCTGATAGGTGATGCCGTCGCGGGCCTTGTAGTAGAGCGTAACGCTGTGGGCCTTGATGGTGATCCCGCGTTCACGCTCCAGATCCATGGAATCCAGGACCTGGGCTTCCATTTCACGCTCGGCCAGGCCGCCGCACATCTGGATGAAGCGATCAGCCAGCGTCGACTTGCCATGGTCAATGTGGGCGATGATGGAGAAATTGCGGATATGACTCAAATCACTCACGGATCAACACTCAAAAAGGCTGCAGGCATGGCCCGCCGAAAAATAGCCGGGAATTGTACCTGATACACCGGGCAAGTGGGAGCAAGCTTTGCTCCCACACAGCCTTGCCCACCACCCCCCCCTCGCCACCGGTGCGCTGATCAACCGGCCCGGCGCAACAGCCAGAACCCGGCCAACGCACAGACACTGGCCGGTACCAGCACCGCAAACAGCGGCGAGAAACCGAACACCAGGCTCGACGGGCCCAGCAAATCCTGGGCGATACGGAAGGTGAAGCCCACCAGCACGCCGGTAAACACTCGCTGGCCGAGGGTCACCGAACGCAGCGGACCGAAGATGAAGGAAATGGCCATCAGCACCAGGGCCGCAGTGACCAGCGGCTGCAACACCTTGACCCAAAAAGCCAGCCAGTAGCGACCGTTGTTCAAGCCCTGATCTGCCAGATAGTGGATATACCCCCACAAACCGGTAATCGACAGGGAATCCGGCGCCATCACCACGGTGCTGAGTAACTGCGGGCTCAACGCCACGTCCCAACGCTCTTGCGGCGCGGCGACCACCTCGGTGCGCTTGTCATGGAACAACGTGGTGGTGACATCATTAAGCTGCCAGTGATCTTCAACAAACGTGGCGCGCTTGGCGAAGCTCGACGACAGCATGTGCCGCTGGTCGTCGAAGCGATAGCGGGTCACGCCATACAGGATGCCGTTGGGCTGGACCGAGTTGATATGGATGAACTCTTCACCCTGGCGGTGCCACAGGCCGTGCTTGGCGCTTTGCGCATCGCCACCACCCTGGGCCAGGGAACGGTTGGCCTGGGCGGTGTTCTCGGTGGCCGGGGCAACATATTCGCCAACCAGCAAGCCCACCAGCATCAGTACCAGCATCGGTTTCATCACTGCCCAGACGATCCGGCCGACGGAAACGCCGGCGGCACGCATGATGGTCAGCTCGCTGTTGCTGGCCAGGCTGCCCAGACCGATCAGGCAACCGATCAGTGCCGCCATCGGCAGCATGTCGTAGAGCCGCCGCGGGGCGGTCAGCAATACGTAGATCAACACGTCCATCAAGGTATAGGTGTCGCTGACGTCACCCATTTCATCGATGAAGGCGAACAGGGTTGCCAGGCCAAGAATGATCCCCAGCACCGCGAGAATCGCCATGAACACACTGCTGCCGATGTACCGATCGAGTTTAACCACGGGCCACCCCCAGCGCGCTGCGGCGACTGGCCAGTTTCAGGCGCAGCGGCTCCCAGTAGAGCAAGCCAAGGCCGATCGCCAGGAAAATCGAATGCACCCACCAAAGGCCCAGCGCGGGCGGGATCTTGCCTTTCTCCAGCGCACTGCGGGCGGAAATCAGGATGGTCAGGTAAGCCATATACAGAAGAATCGCCGGTAGCAGCTTGAGGAAACGGCCCTGACGCGGATTGACCCGCGCCAGCGGGACCGCCATGAGGGTTACGATGAACACCAGCAGCGGCAGCGACAGGCGCCATTGCAATTCAGTGCGCGCCCGGATGTCGTTGTTGCCCAGCAAACTGGAGGTGGGCATGGCATCGCGGTCGGTGACTTCGTCGCTGACCTCGGGTTTGGGCAACAGCACGCCATAGGTGTCGTACTTGATGGCCCGGTAATCAGCCTGTCCCGGCTTGCCGTCGTAGCGATAGCCGTTTTCCAGGATCAGGTAGCGGTTGCCGTCGGGGTTGATTTCCTGACGCCCCTTCTCGGCCACCAGCACCGAAATGCCGCGGTCCTTTTTAGTGTCGGAAGACACGTTCTTTTGCGTAATGAAGACACCACCCAGGTCGACCCGGTCTTCCGAGAGTTCCTCGGTATAAGTGACTCGAGTGCCGTCGCGCAGGGCCTGGAAACGTCCCGGCACCAGGGTGTCGAACTCGGTCAGGGCGTCCTGCTGGTTGATCAGCATCTGGAATTGATTGGCTCCCTGGGGTGCCAGGCTAAGGCTCAGCCAGGCCACAACCAGCGCCACCAGGGTGGCCGGGAAGAGGGTCATGCGAAACAGGCGCTGCTGACTCATACCGGTGGCCGACAGCACGGTCATTTCGCTGTCCAGGTACAAACGGCCGTAGGCCAGCAGAATGCCGAGGAACAGCCCCAGCGGCAGGATCAACTGCAAGAAGCCTGGCAGGCGGAAACCCATGATCAGGAACAGCGAGCCTGGATCCAGGGCGCCGGAGGCTGCCTGGGCAAGGTATTTGATGAAACGCCCGCTCATGATGATGACCAGCAGCACGGCGCTGACGGCGCTCAGGGTCAGCAGGACTTCGCGGGATAGATAACGGAAGACGATCAAACCAGACACTCCAGGGCTGTCAGGCTAGGCTTTGTACGAAAAGTGCCTGCGCGACGATCATGCTGCGTTGAAAACAGGCTCGGAATGCTCATTGACAACCAGTCAACTCCGCTCCCTCGCCTGTTTTCGCCTTGCCTGATCGCCGCTCGGCGACTTTTCATACAAACCCTAAGGCGGCCAAACAAGCAAACGTATCGAGCCGGCCCGCCACAGCGAGCCGCCGAAAAAAGAGCCGCATTATCCTGTGATTGGAGGCGCCTGTCACTTCGCACGCTTTAACCCGGTGCTTAAAGCCACAACTTAGCGCTGTCGGTGGGGTTGTCAGGCCCGGGCGCCGGGGTTCAAACTGCGGCCTTTGTCGCCGGCAAGCACCGGCGCTTCTCTTATATAGAAGAAGCTCGCTCAGCGCGCCATTGTGTCGGCGCCTGGCATCTTGACCATTCATTCAGGGATCCGGACATGGAACTGGTTGTAAAAAGCGTCAGCCCAGAAACGTTGAAAACCGCCACGCTGGTGGTTGCCGTCGGTGAAGACCGCAAGCTCGGCGTCGTCGCCACCCAACTCGACGCCCTGTGTGGCGGTGCCATCAGCGCCGTGCTCAAGCGCGGCGACCTGGCCGGCAAAGTCGGCCAGAGCCTGTTGCTGCACAACCTGCCCAACCTCAAGGCCGAACGCGTGCTGCTGGTCGGTGCGGGCAAGGACATCGAGCTGGGCGACCGTGCACTGCGCAAGATCATCGCCGGCGTCCTGGGCACCCTCAAAGGCCTGGGCGGCAGTGAGGCCGCGCTGGCGCTGGATGAACTGGTGGTCAAGGGCCGCGACAGCTATGGCAAGAACCGTTTGCTGGCCGAAACCCTGGTGGACGGCGAATACCAGTTCGACCGGTTCAAGAGCCAGAAAGCCGAACCCCGCGCCCTGAAAAAAATCACCCTGCTGACCATCAAGGCCGCACAGGCCGAAGTCCAGCGCGCCGTCACCCACGCCACCGCGATTGCCAATGGCATGGCCTTCACCCGCGACCTGGGCAACCTGCCGCCAAACATCTGCCATCCAACATTCATGGGCGAACAGGCCAAGGCCTTGGGCAAGGAATTCAAGGGCCTGAAAGTCGAAGTCTTCGACGAGAAGAAAATCAAAGACCTGGGCATGGGCTCGTTCTACTCCGTCGGCCAGGGCAGCGCCCAGCCGCCGCGCCTGATCGTCATGCAATACAACGGTGGCAAGAAGTCCGAGAAGCCGTACGCACTGGTGGGCAAGGGCATCACCTTCGACACCGGCGGCATCAGCCTCAAGCCCGGCGCCGGCATGGATGAGATGAAGTACGACATGGGCGGCGCCGCCAGCGTGTTCGGCACCCTGCGCGCCGTGCTTGAGCTGCAACTGCCGATCAACCTGGTCTGCATCCTGGCCTGCGCCGAGAACATGCCCAGCGGTAACGCCTCGCGGCCGGGTGACATCGTCACCACCATGAGCGGCCAAACCGTGGAAATCCTCAACACCGACGCCGAAGGCCGCCTGGTGCTGTGCGATGCCCTCACCTATTCCGAGCGCTTCAAGCCGCAAGCGGTGATCGACATCGCGACCCTGACCGGCGCCTGCGTCGTCGCCCTGGGCGCCCACACCTCGGGCCTGCTGGGCAACAATGACGAGCTGATCGGCCAACTGCTCAGCGCCGGCCAGCAAGCCGACGACCGCGCCTGGCAATTGCCGCTGTTCGACGAATACCAGGAGCAACTGGACAGCCCGTTCGCCGACATCGCCAACATCGGCGGCCCGAAAGCCGGGACTATCACCGCGGCGTGCTTCCTGTCGCGCTTCACCAAGAACCTGAACTGGGCGCACCTGGACATCGCCGGCACGGCCTGGACCAGCGGCGGCAAGGATAAGGGCGCCACTGGCCGGCCGGTCCCCCTGCTGACCCAGTACCTGCTGGACCGCGCCAAGGCCTGACACCGATGACCGGCATTGGCGTCGCCGTCGGGCGGCGCCAATGGCGGCTCAGGAACTGCAATGACCAAAGTCGATTTCTACATCCTGCCCAGCGCCGATCCGTCGGCGCGGCTGGATTTCGCCTGCAAGCTCACCGAGAAGGCCTGGCGCATGGGCCACCGCATCTACCTGCATTGCAGCGATGCCGCCCAGCGCGACGACCTCGATGCACGCCTGTGGGCCTTCAAGGGCGAAAGCTTCGTGCCCCATGGCCCGGCCGAAAACGAGCCCGAAGGATTGATCGTGCTCGGACTGGGGGATGACTGCGGTCAGCACCAGGACTTGCTGGTCAACCTTGACCTGAAAGTGCCGCCTTTTGCCCAGTGCTTCGCCCGCGTGGCGGAAGTGGTGGTGGAAGACCCGGGCATCCGGCAAGCCGCGCGGGAGAGTTTCCGTTTCTACCGCGAACAGGGCTATCCTCTGCAAGACCACCGTTTACAGCGACTCTGAGCCCACGATGGACACTCCAAAACCGCCCCAAAAGCCCACGCATCTGCTGGACGACCTCGAGTCGATCCGCCAACTGCTCGGCGACGACAACCTGCAACCGCCGCTGCTGACCGATACGGTGGAGCCCGAGCCCGAGCCCGAGCATGACGAGCAGATTCCACTGCTGTTCGAGCCGATCAACGGCCAACCCGAGCCCAAGCCGACGCCCAAGACCGAAGCCAAAGGCCCCGACGCCCTGCTGCACCTGGACAGCGAACTGCGCGCCGCCGCGCAGTTGATCATGCAAGACGTCATCGACGACTTCGCTCCACACATCGAGACCGAGATCAAACGCCGACTGGATGCAAGGATGGAGCGGCTAATCGCCGCAGCTGCGAGCGACAAGCTTTAAGCTGCAAGTAAAATCAACAGCAAAAGCCGGATCCCGCTTGCAGCTTGTGGCTTGTGGCTTGTAGCTGCCCCCCCCGCTATACTTCCCGGCTTTTCCTGAATAAATGCCAATAGGGTCCCGCCGCGCATGGATAAGACCTACCAGCCGCACGCCATTGAAACTTCCTGGTACAACACCTGGGAGTCCGAGAATTATTTCGCTCCGCAAGGCGCGGGCGATTCCTACACCATCATGATCCCGCCGCCGAACGTCACCGGCAGCCTGCACATGGGCCACGGTTTCAACAACGCGATCATGGATGCCCTGATCCGTTTCCGCCGCATGCAAGGCCGCAACACCCTTTGGCAGCCGGGCACCGACCACGCCGGCATCGCCACGCAGATGCTGGTGGAGCGTCGCCTCGAAGCCTTGGGCCAGAACCGCCATGACCTGGGACGCGAGAAGTTTCTCGAGAAAGTCTGGGAATGGAAAGACGAGTCCGGTGGCAACATCAGCCGTCAGATTCGCCGCCTGGGCTCGTCCGTGGACTGGAGCCGCGAGCGTTTCACCATGGACGACGGTCTCTCGGAAGCGGTGAAAGAAGCCTTCGTGCGCCTGCATGAAGACGGCCTGATCTATCGCGGCAAGCGCCTGGTCAACTGGGACACCAAGCTGCACACCGCCATTTCCGACCTCGAAGTGGAAAACCACGACGAGAAAGGCTTTCTGTGGAACCTGAAATACCCACTGGCCGACGGCGCAACCACCGCTGAAGGCAACGACTACCTGATCGTCGCCACCACGCGCCCGGAAACCATGCTCGGCGACGCCGCCGTAGCGGTGAACCCGAACGATGAACGCTACCAGGCCCTGATCGGCAAGTTCGTCGAACTGCCCTTGGTGGGCCGGCGCATCCCGATCATCGGTGATGACTACTGCGACCCCGAATTCGGCACCGGCTGCGTGAAAATCACCCCGGCCCACGATTTCAACGACTACGAAGTCGGCAAGCGCCATAACCTGCCGCTGCTGAACATCTTCGACAAGCACGCCAACGTGTTGCCGGCGGCCCAGGTGTTCAACCTCGACGGCACCCTGAACGAAAGCATCGATGGTCAACTCCCGGCCGAATACGCCGGCCTGGATCGCTTCGAAGCGCGCAAGCAGATCGTCGCGGCGTTCGATGCGGCCGGTCTGCTGGTCAGCGTCGATGATCACGGCCTGAAAGTGCCTAAGGGCGACCGCTCCGGCACCATCATCGAGCCGTGGCTGACCGATCAGTGGTACGTGTCCACCAAACCGCTGGCCGAGCCTGCGATTGCCGCCGTGGAAGACGGCCGCATCCAGTTCGTGCCCAAGCAATACGAAAACATGTACTTCTCGTGGATGCGTGACATCCAGGACTGGTGCATCAGCCGCCAACTGTGGTGGGGCCACCGCATTCCGGCCTGGTATGACGAGTCGGGCAAAGTCTACGTCGGCCGCGATGAAGCCGAAGTCCGCGCCAAAAATAACCTCGGTCCGGACGTTGCCTTGCAGCAGGACAACGACGTACTCGACACCTGGTTCAGCTCGGGCCTGTGGACCTTCTCCACCCTGGGTTGGCCGCAACAGACCGAGTTCCTGAAGAAATTCCACTCCACTGACGTACTGGTCACCGGCTTCGACATCATTTTCTTCTGGGTCGCCCGGATGATCATGCTGACCATGCACTTGGTGAAAAACGAAGACGGAACGCCGCAAGTACCGTTCAAGACCGTCTACGTGCACGGTCTGGTGCGCGATGGCCAGGGCCAGAAGATGTCCAAGTCCAAGGGCAACGTCCTGGACCCGCTGGACATCATCGACGGCATCGATCTGGAAACCCTGGTGCAAAAACGCACTTCGGGCCTGATGCAGCCAAAACTGGCGAAGAAGATCGAGAAGGCTACCCGCGAAGAGTTCGCCGACGGCATCGCCAGCTACGGCACCGATGCCCTGCGCTTCACCTTCTGCTCGCTGGCGTCCACCGGTCGTGACATCAAGTTCGACATGGGCCGCGTCGAAGGCTATCGCAACTTCTGCAACAAGATCTGGAACGCCGCGCGCTACGTGCTGGACAAGGGCGAAGACTGCGGCCAGAACGGCGAAGCCTTTGAGCTGACCCTGGCCGATCGCTGGATCATTTCGCAGCTGCAACGCACCGAAGCCGAAGTCACCCGCCAGCTCGATCAGTTCCGTTTCGACCTGGCCGCGCAAGCCTTGTACGAGTTCATCTGGAACCAGTATTGCGACTGGTACCTGGAACTGTCCAAACCTGTGCTGTGGGACGAAAACGCCCCGGTCGAACGCCAGCGCGGCACCCGCCGCACCCTGGTGCGCGTGCTGGAAGTGGCCCTGCGCCTGGCGCATCCGTTCATGCCGTTCATCACCGAAGAAATCTGGCAGCGCGTCGCACCGCTGGCCGGCGCCCAAGGCAAAACGATCATGCTGCAACCGTGGCCGGTGGCCAACGAAAGCCGCATCGATCCGGCCGCCGAAGACGACATCGAATGGCTCAAGACCTTCATGCTCGGCCTGCGTAACATCCGCGCCGAAATGAACATCGGCCCAGGCAAGCCGCTGACGCTGTTCCTGAACAACGCCAGCGCCGAAGACCTGCGCCGCCTCAACGAGAACGAAGCGCTGCTCAAGAAACTGGCGAAGCTCGAATCGGTGACCGTCCTGGCCGCTGGCGAAGAAGCGCCGCTGTCCGCCACCGCCCTGGTCGGTGAGATGGAAGTGCTGGTGCCAATGGCCGGCCTGATCGACAAGGCTGCCGAACTGGCACGTCTGGACAAGGAAATCCTGCGCTTGAAGGGCGAAGTCCAGCGCGTCGGCGGCAAGCTGTCCAACGCCGGTTTCGTTGACAAGGCGCCGGCTGAAGTCATCGAGAAGGAACGGGCCAAATTGGCCGAGGCTGAACAGGCCTTGGGTAAACTGGCCGAGCAACATGCGCGGATTTCCAGCCTGTAACGGAAATTTGCACTGAAAAAGGAGGTCCTGATGGACCTCCTTTTTTATGCCCGGCCCTTTTTTCCAAACAATGAAGATCCCTTGTGGGGAGCGGGCTGTGTGGGAGCAAAGCTTGCTCGCGATCCAGGCGCTGCGGTCCTCAAGAGACGGCGGCGGTTTCATCGCGGGCAAGCCTTGCTCCCACACAGCCCCACATTTAAACCGCGCAGTCATCAAGACCGAGCCGGATGTGGGACAATGCCCGCCACTTTTTGAGCCAGCCCCGAATCGACCCGCCCATGACCGCCCCCCGCACGCCCAAACCCGCACGCCAGAAGCCCAAACCCGCCACCGAGGCCAAAGCGCCACGGGAGAAGGCCAGCCTGCACCCGCGCAATCGCCACCAGGGTCATTACGACTTCCCGGCATTGATCAAGTCCACGCCCGAGTTGGCGAAGTTCGTGATCATCAACCCATACGGCAAGGAAAGCATCGACTTCGCCAGCCCTGACGCTGTGCGAGTGTTCAACCGGGCGCTGCTCAAGTCCTTCTACGGCATCGCCCATTGGGACATTCCGGCGGACTACCTGTGCCCCCCAGTCCCCGGACGTGCGGACTATGTGCACTGCCTCGCCGATTTGCTGGCCAGCCACAACGAAGGTGAAATCCCCCGCGGGGCGGCGGTGAAAGTGCTGGACATCGGCACCGGCGCCAACTGCGTGTATCCGCTGATCGGCTACAGCGATTACCGCTGGCACTTCCTCGGTTCGGAGATCGACCCGACAGCCATCGCTTCGGCCAAGGCCATTGTCCAGTCCAACGGGCTGAACAAAGCCATCCAGTTGCGCCAGCAGGCCAACCGCAAGCACATTCTTTTGGGCTTGCTGGAAGAGGCCGAGCGGTTCGACCTGACGATGTGTAACCCGCCGTTCCACGCCTCCCTGGAGGAAGCCACCAAGGGCAGCCAGCGCAAATGGCGTGCCCTGGGCAAGGCCGATCCGAAACGCAAACTGCCGGTGCTGAACTTCGGTGGTCAGGCCGCAGAACTCTGGTGCGAGGGCGGGGAGGTCCGGTTCGTGACGCAGTTGATCAGCGAAAGCGCGCAGTTGGCCCAGCAGGTGCTGTGGTTCAGTACGCTGGTGTCGAAGGCATCTAACCTGCCGGCGATTCAAACAGCCTTGAAAAAGGCCGGGGCGCTACACAGCCAGGTCGTAGAAATGTCCCAAGGGCAGAAGCAGAGCCGCTTCGTGGCCTGGACCTTCCAGACCGAGGCCCAGCAACAGGCGTGGCGCCAGGCGCGTTGGGTTCGCAAGGACTAGAAAGGCACTGCTGCACTGTAGGAGCTGCCGAGCGAAGCGAGGCTGCGATCTTTTGATCTTTCCCTTGAGATTCAACTGTCAGGGAAAAGATCGCAGCCTCGCTTCGCTCGGCAGCTCCTACGGTTTCCAAGGCAATAAAAAACCGTGCCCGGATCACTCCGCAGCACGGTTTTTTTATTGCAGCAGTCTTACTTGTTGACCGCGTCGGTCAGGCCTTTGGCCACAACCAGCTTGATTACTTTCTTGGCAGCGATTTCGATGGCGGCGCCAGTCGAAGGGTTGCGGCCGGTACGGGCAGGACGCTCGGTGACTTTCAGCTTACCGATACCTGGCAAGGTGATTTCGCCGCCATTTTCCAGCTGATCGGCAACGATCTGACCCAGTTGGTCCAAAGCATTACGCGCGGTGGTTTTCGGTGCGTCGATAGCTTCAGCGATGTCAGCGATCAGTTGGTCTTTAGTAAGAGCCATGTAGTGTTCCTTCCCTATCAAATTCATATGGATTGCAGAGTGCAGTGTCAGCCATCGAGCCCGATCTCATTGATCAGGCACCCTCGGCAATCACCACGACGGATCGGGGTAATAGATGCCGAAAACCGGGTTTGGTTCGACCTGACAGATGCTGAATGCACGCTTAACGCAGTGACTTCGCGTAAGACCGGGCAAAACTAGCACAACGCCTGTGAAATATCCGCCTCTAGCTACCCATTTGGTCAGCTTTCTTGCGCTAAAACGGTAAAAAAATGCATATGGCGTGTCGGACAGGTCCGAAAGGGGCATTGAAGGGTTCTAAAACCAGTGTTTGCGGTACACTGGGCCTTTTTTGGGGAGCGCGCCCTCCTCTCTTTCATCAGCCGAGAAATCCATGCCGATCCGTCATTGCATCGTCCACCTGATCGACAAAAAACCCGACGGCACACCTGCCGTGCTCCATGCCCGTGACTCCGAGCTGAGCGAGTCCACGGCCATCGAGAACATGCTCGCCGACCTCAACGAGAGCTACAACGCCAAGCAAGGTAAGGCCTGGGGCTTCTTCCATGCCGAGTCCGGGGCGCATCCGTTCAGTGGCTGGCTGAAGGAATACCTTGACGGTGGCAAGGATTTCACCGCGTTCAGTCGCGTGGCGGTGGAGCACCTGCAAAAGCTGATGGAGGAGTCCAACCTGTCGGTGGGCGGCCACGTGTTGTTTGCGCATTATCAACAGGGCATGACCGATTACCTGGCGATCGCCCTGCTGCACCACAGCGAAGGCGTGGCGGTCACCGATGAACTGGACGTGACCCCGTCCCGTCACCTTGACCTGGGCCAGTTGCACCTGGCGGCGCGAATCAATGTGTCGGAATGGCAGAACAACAAGCAGTCCAGGCAGTACATCTCGTTCATCAAGGGCAAGAACGGCAAGAAAGTCTCGGAGTACTTCCGCGACTTCATCGGTTGCCAGGAAGGCGTCGACGGTCCCGGCGAAACCCGCACCCTGCTCAAGGCCTTCAGTGACTTCGTCGAAAGCGAAGACCTGCCTGAAGACGATGCCCGGGAAAAGACCAAGACCCTGGTGGATTACGCCAGCAGCCAGGCCAAGCTCGGCGAGCCGATGGGCCTGGAAGAACTGTCCGAGCTGATCGACGAAGATCGCCCGAAAGCCTTCTACGATCACATCCGCAACAAGGACTACGGGTTGTCGCCGGAAATCCCAGCGGATAAACGCACCCTCAACCAGTTCCGCCGCTTCACCGGCCGCGCCGAAGGCTTGTCCATCAGCTTCGAAGCCCACCTGCTGGGCTCCAAGATCGAATATGACGAGGAAGCCGGGACGCTGATCATCAAGGGGTTGCCCACGTCGCTGACCGACCAGCTCAAGCGCCGTAACTGATGCTCGCAAAGGTACTGAAGAAGTTTCTACTGATTCTGCTGGTGGTTGTGGCGTACCAGAACTGGGGCAAGATCGAGCGGGTGTTCAACCCCTCGCAAATGCTGCCTGAACAGATCAGGGCCAATGCCCGGGTCGTGCTGTATGCCACCGACTGGTGCGGTTACTGCAAGGCGACCCGGCGATTCCTCGATGAAAAAGGCGTGCCCTATCGCGAATTCGATATCGAGAAAGATGCCCAGGCGCGCAAGGCCTATGAGGCGTTGGGTGGGCGCGGGATCCCGATTCTGGATGTGAATGGCACGCTGATTCGTGGGTTTGAGCCGCAGAACATTCTCAAGGCACTGTCCGCGAAATAGGTTTGTCCGCTAGCGATGGTGCTGGGTCTGATGGCCTCATCGCGAGCAGGCTCGCTCCCACAGGGATTCGCGGCGGACGCGAATCCTGTTACCACTGCAAATCCAGTGTGGGAGCGAGCCTGCTCGCGATGGCGGCGCACCGGTCATCCCCTCAATGAAGATCAGACCGCCTCAATCCGAAACCCGAACCGCGGAAAGTGCACATGCACCACCCCGCCAAGCGCGTCTTCACGACGCAGGATCAGCTCTTCACGACCGGCAAACAACAACTCTCCAACCACCGGGTCGACGCCATAATCAGTGGCGGCGATCGCCACCTGCTGTCCTTTCGTGAACCCATTCGGCTCCTCGAATGACTCATCCGGCAGCGCTGCCGGCGTAGCGTTGCGAGCCACTTCCAAAGCCTCTTCGGAACGCATTGCGTTCGACGCGCCATGGCCAAAACCCAGCACCCGCGCCAACCATGCCGAAATCGCCGGGTAGGCGTCCACCAGCGGCGAGGTCACCGGGGTGCCCTTGAGAAACCACAGCGGATGGGCCATGGCGAAGTCGGCAATCGACGGTTCACCTAACAGGAAATCACCCTCCTCGCGCTGCAACTGTTGCTCAAGACGCGCCATGATCGTCGGCCATTGGTGCTTGGCCTGTTCGGCAGACAGACGCGTGGTCGTGCCGCCACTGAACAGCCCGGCACGGTCGCTGATGAATGTCTTGATGGCTTCAGGCGATAGCTTGGCGAAACGCACCGCCACCGACTCCGGCTGGAACACCAGGCTCACCGCATGCTGAAACACCACCGAATCAGCCCATGCGGCAAAAGACGCTGCGATCATCTCCCGGCCTTCGGGAAACAGCGCCGGCGAAGTTTTTTCCTGCTCCAGCCGGCGGGCGATCAGCGCCGTATCGCAATAAACATCGGCGCCGATCTGCAGCACCGGGGTCTTGCGATAGCCACCCGTCAGAGCCGTCAAATCGGGTTTGGGCATCATCGGTGGGATATGCACCGAACGCCAGGACAGGCCCTTGAAACCCAGCAGCAAACGGACTTTCTCCGCGAAGGGAGACGCCGGGTAATGATGAAGAATCAACTCTGACATGAGATTCGCCACTGCAGGAAGGAAGTCTTGCAGCTTAGCGCGCCTGGCCGGACCAGCCTACCGGCCTGATAAAGGCCTATCAGCCAGGCTGATGAAGCGACAGCGCACTGGCCACCAGGCATTCCTTGGCGCTTTTCTTGAGTTTCTTGATCAGTCGCTCCTGGCGCAGCGCTTCACCCTTGTCACGACAGACTTCGGTATACACCAGCGCCACTGCCGGGCTGGAGAGAAAAAAACGCGCACCCTTGCCGCTTTGATGCTTGGCGAAACGCCGCACCGGGTCATCACTGATGCCGCAGTACAGCGAGCCATTGGCGGCCCGTACCAGGTAGACGAACCAAGGTTTGCCCGGTTCGGCTGCGACTTGCCCGGACAGTTCGGAGGATGGGTTGGCGGTCGTCACAGGATGTTCAACAGGCGTGTAGGAAACAAGCCGCGATCTTATCAGCGACTGGCCTGGAACGCCCGTAGCCCCTTGAGCGCCTGGGCCCTGACGGCGTTGCGCACCAGCGGCGTCCAACCCAGCAACAGGCCCTTGGTGCCCAACGCCTGGCGGGACCAGCGCCACAGATCAAAGCTGTCATGGTGTTCGCAGATCTTGCCATCGCGAAAGACAAAGCGTGCCTGGATGTCATTGACCACGATGTTGCCGGTCTGGCTGAACAGGTACGTCGCCACCCAGTGCGCACCGCCGGTACGCTCATCGCTGCGCACGTTATCGAAGGTCAGGGAAAAATCCTTGGCCCGGGTCGTCAACATACGCCACATGTCGCCGGCATCGCGCCCGCGCAGTTCGCCAAACGCCGGGTCGCTGAACACCACGTCGTCGGTGTAGCAGGCGCTCATGGCGTCGGCGTCCAGGCGCTGGAAGGCCTGATAAAAACGGGTGATCAAGGCGTTGTGGGCATCACTCATGGACCGGCTCCGAAAAACGTTTCAGTAAGCCTGCACGATAATCGGCCGCCGCGGAGAAGACCATCGTCATTCGCCATGAAAATGATATCAACGAAGGTCAGTGACTCTTTCGCTCTCGACCCCGACGTACAACGCCCGGCCTGCGCCGATACCCGCGATGATCGCCCCCAGGCCAACCAGGCCGAAGATCCAGCCGAGGGCATTCCAGCCGCCGGTCAAGTCGTGGACAACCCCGACCGCGAACGGCCCCATGGACGCCAATGTATAGCCGAAACCTTGGGCCATGCTGGAAAGGTTCGCGGCCACATGGGCGTCCCGCGAGCGCAGCACGATCAGCGTCAGAGCCAGGCTGAACGTTGCTCCCTGGCCGAGCCCCAGCAGGATCGCCCAACCCCACAAGCCTTCAATAGGCGCATAGAGGCATCCGAACAGCCCGCCAAGGGTCATGACCATGACGATCACAATGGCTAGGCGCTGATCCTTGCCCCGGGTCGCCAGCCAGGGCGCCGCCAGGGAACTGATCAGTTGCACGATGACCGAGCCGGACAACACCAGCCCCGCCTGGGTTGGCGTCAGGCCACGGCCAATGAGGATCGACGGCAGCCACCCGAACACGATGTAGGCCAGGGACGACTGCAACCCCATGTACAACGTCACCTGCCAGGCCAACGGGTCACGCAGCAAACCGCGAACCCGATACGCCACCTGATGAGCACCGTGTTTCTGGCCCACTTGCGGTAGCCAGAACACGGCGGCCAGCAGCGCCGGCACTACCCAGAACCCCAGGCCCATCGCCCAACTGTGCCCCAGATGCTCGCTCAACGGCACAGTGGCCCCGGCCGCCATTGCCGCCCCCAGGCACAGCGCCATGGTGTAGACGCCAGTCATGGCGCCGGCGTGTTTGGCGAAATCACGCTTGACGATGCCCGG
The DNA here is from genome assembly GCF_024494355.1 of Pseudomonas sp. Q11. GTDB lineage: Bacteria > Pseudomonadota > Gammaproteobacteria > Pseudomonadales > Pseudomonadaceae > Aquipseudomonas > Aquipseudomonas hefeiensis. The sequence goes on from NZ_JAKNQY010000008.1 coordinate 122,218, forward strand.
CAACAGCACACCGATCACGCCAATGCTCGCACCGGCCAGGATGCTGCCAGCAAACAGGCCGACCTGGCCGAATGAACTGCGCAAAATGATCCCGCCGGCCAGGGCCAGCAAGATCCCCAACACCACGCGTTCGGCTCCAAAGCGCCGCGCCAGCACCGGCGCCAGCGGTGCGAACAGGCCCAGGCAAAGCACTGGCAAGGTGGTCAGCAAACCGGCCTGGGCAGCCGACAAGCCAAGGCTTGTTGAAACTTCGCTGAGCAGCGGGGCCATGCTCGACAGCGCCGGACGCAGGTTCAGCGCTACCAGGATCAACCCGAGCAGTAACAGCCAGGGTTTGCGCAGCAATGGATGGGCCTGCTGGGTCTGCTCATCATCGGTTTCGGCGTCGATCAGCAAATGTTCAAGCTCTGCGGCGCGTTTTGGCGTTGTCGGAGTCGTGCGGTCAAGCGTATCGCGGGACATGGAAAGCTCTGGTTCAGGGTTCATTGATCAACGGTCGGCCAAAGGTCTTAACCCGTGAACGAGCCTGTTGTTCGACGGCATCGAGGATTTCGATGTGCAAGTCGTACACATGTCGATGACGAGGGACGAGGTTGAGGCTGCGGTGCAACTGCGCGCCGATTACGCTGGGGAAGTAGCGATAGCGCTCACTGAGTGCATGGGTTGAATTTTCTGACAGATTAGTCAGCTTCTTGTAGGACGGCAACCGCCTAAGGTCAAGGCGAGGGAAAGGAGTGAAATTTTCGATTGGTCAAAATTACCCTTTAAGGGTAATTTTAAGGACAAGGCACACAGTTCTATGGAAAAGAGCACACCCCACTACGACCTGGCAGTGGTCAAGGCAGAAGTCCTCAGGCTGGGGAGCAAGGCATTCACAATGAGCGCTCAGGAAGGCGGTCGAAGAATGTCGTTAAGCACTGCCCGGATGCTGCGAATCATTGCCTCGCTGGAGTGCCGGATGCTGCACAAATCGATGACGACCTATGCCGATCATCGAGTCTGGCAGGACGTTTATCACACAACATTTCAGGATCGGGAGATTTACATCAAGGTGACCTACCGCCCTGGCGGTGGGCATCCGGCAGTCTCCTTCAAGGAGAAAGACCAATGAAAACGCAGCAATGTGTCAACTGCGGTACTCAAGACGCAATGCAACACTTTGAGGGCCGTAGCTTTACCATCGACTACAAGCAGGTAGCACGGCAGGTGCACGACATCGCCGGGTGGGAGTGCCGGGTCTGTGGTGAAATCGAATTTGATCACGACACCGACAGCGCGCAACGTTACTCCCGCGTGAGCGATCAGTTGCTCGAAGATTGCTCCCAGGCGATGGGGGCGGAGATGAAACGCATCCGCCGTAAACTGCACCTCACGCAAAAGGACGCGGTGAAGCTGCTATCTGGCGGCGGACACAACGCCTTTTCCCGTTACGAGCGTGGCGAAATCGCCCCACCGCAACCATTGTTCATGTTGATGCGTCTGCTTGATCGTCACCCCCATCTGATGGCTGAGGTACACGCACTGAGCGAGGGCACCGATCTGAAGCAGTTGTTGGCGACCCGCCATCCGGAACAGAAAACTGTCCTGACACCCTGAATACCAGGAAAAAATAAACCCGGACAAGTCCGGGTCTATTTCAATGCCTAAGGCCGGATCAATGCAGAATCTGGCTCAGGAACAGCTTGGTGCGCTCGTTCTGCGGGTTGTCGAAGAAGTCGTTCGGCGCGGCCTGTTCGACGATTTCCCCCTTGTCCATGAAGATCACGCGGTTGGCCACGGTGCGGGCAAAGCCCATTTCGTGGGTCACGCAAAGCATGGTCATGCCGTCTTCGGCCAGGCCGATCATGGTGTCCAGAACCTCTTTCACCATTTCCGGGTCGAGTGCCGAAGTCGGTTCGTCGAACAGCATGATTTTCGGTTTCATGCACAGGGCACGGGCGATGGCCACACGCTGCTGCTGGCCGCCGGAGAGCTGGCCCGGGTATTTGTGCGCCTGCTCTGGAATGCGTACGCGCTCCAGGTAATGCATGGCGATTTCCTCGGCCTTGCGCTTGGGCATCTTGCGCACCCACATCGGCGCCAGGGTGCAGTTCTGCAGGATGGTCAAGTGCGGGAACAGGTTGAAGTGCTGGAACACCATGCCGACTTCACGGCGGATCGCTTCGATCTGCTTGAGGTCGTTGGTCAGTTCCACGCCATCGACCACGATGCGGCCCTGCTGGTGCTCTTCCAGGCGGTTGAGGCAGCGGATGGTGGTGGATTTGCCGGAACCCGACGGGCCGCACAACACGATACGCTCGCCCTGCTGGACGTTCAGGTTGATGTCTTTCAACACGTGGAACTGGCCGTACCACTTGTTCACGCCCTGCATCTGAATAATGCCTTCAGGGCTCACAGGCTGTTTGATCGCTTCACTCATAAACTACGCTCCTAACGCTTGTGGCCAGTGTCCAGCTTGCGTTCCAAATGCATGGAATAGCGGGACATACCAAAACAGAAAATCCAGAACACCAGGGCGGCGAACACATAGCCTTCGGTGGCCATGCCCAGCCATTTCGGGTCGGCGGCAGCTTGTTTCACGCTGTTGAGCAGGTCGAACAGGCCGATGATGATCACCAGGCTGGTGTCCTTGAACAGCGCGATGAAGGTGTTGACGATACCCGGGATGACCATCTTCAGGGCTTGCGGCAAAATCACCAGGCCCATGCTGCGCCAGTAGCCCAGGCCCATCGCCGCGGCCGCTTCGTACTGACCTTTGGGGATCGCTTGCAGGCCGCCACGCACCACTTCCGCCACGTAGGCCGACTGGAACAAGATCACGCCAATCAGTGCCCGCAGCAGTTTGTCGAAGTTCATACCTTCAGGCAGGAACAGCGGCAACATCACCGAGGACATGAACAACACTGTGATCAACGGCACGCCACGCCAGAACTCGATGAAGGTCACGCAGACCACGCGGATCGCCGGCATGTTCGAGCGTCGGCCCAAAGCCAGCACGATGCCCAGCGGCAAAGCCCCGGCAATACCGACGGTGGCGATGACCAGGGTCAGCATCAGGCCGCCCCATTGGCTGGTCGACACGGTGGCCAGACCGAACACGCCACCGTGCAGCAGGCACCAGGCGATGATCGGATACAGCACCAGGAAGCTCAGGCCGTAGACCGCCTTGCGCGGGAAGCGCGAGATGAACAACGGTGCCACACCGATGACCGCCAGCCACACGGTCAGGTCCACGCGCCAGCGCAGGTCCGCCGGGTAGTAACCGTACATGAACTGGCCGAAGCGCTGCTGGATGAACACCCAGCAGGCGCCCTCCTTGGTGCAGTCAGCCTGGGTGGTGCCGACCCAGTTGGCATCGAGGATCGCCCAACTGATGATCGGTGGAACCACGAGGTAAATCAGGTAGAACGCGAACAGTGTCAGCAAGGTGTTGAGCCAGCTGGAGAACATGTTCGCACGCATCCATGCCACCGGCCCGAACACTTTGCTCGGCGGCGGCATATCAGGTTTGAAAGTATGGGATGTCATGCGCTTTTCCTCACCGCTCGATCAGCGCAATGCGCTTGTTGTACCAGTTCATCAGCAGGGAAATGCTGATACTGATCGCCAGGTACACGCTCATGGTGATGGCAATAACTTCGATCGCCTGCCCGGTCTGGTTCAGCACCGTACCGGCAAACAGCGAAACCATTTCCGGATAACCGATACCGGCCGCCAACGAGGAGTTCTTCGCCAGGTTCAGGTATTGGCTGGTCAGCGGCGGGATGATCACGCGCAGGGCTTGCGGGATAATCACCTTGCGCAGGGTCGGACCGTTGCGCAGGCCCAGGGAATGAGCCGCTTCGGACTGGCCGTGGCTAACCGACTTGATGCCCGAACGCACGATCTCGGCGATGAACGCCGCGGTGTACACCGTCAGTGCCAAAGTCAATGCCAGCAATTCGGGAATCAGTACCCAGCCACCGACGAAGTTGAAGCCCCTGAGTTCCGGCATTTCCCAGTGCACAGGGGCGCCGAAGACCAGGGCGCACAGCGCCGGGATCACCAGGAACAACGCCAGGCCCACCCAGAATTTGTGGAACGGCTCGCCCGTGGCTTCGAAACGCTTATTGGCCCAGCGGGTCATCAGCACGATGGCGACGATCGCCAGCACGACGCTGATCACAAATGGCCAGAACCCGTCCGCCACCAGTGCGGCCGGCATGTTCAGGCCCCGGCTGCTGACAAAGAAGGTGTCACCGAAGTTATGGGCGGCGCGCGGTCCCGGCATGGTCAGGAACACCGCGAAGTACCAGAACAGGATTTGCAGCAATGGCGGGATGTTACGGAAAACCTCCACGTACACCGTTGCCACTTTGGCGATGATCCAGTTTTTCGACAGCCGGGCCACGCCGACTATGAAACCGAGAATCGTCGCCAGAATCACGCCGATGAACGTCACCAGCAGAGTGTTGAGCAACCCGATGACAAAGACACGGGCGTAGCTGTCCGCTTCGGTGTAGTCGATCAGGGTTTGAGCGATGCCGAACCCGGCACTGCGCTCCAGAAAGCTGAAACCGGAGGTGATGCCCCGGTGCTCAAGGTTGGTTTGCGTGTTATCGAACAGAAACCAGCCCAGTGAAACCACCGCCACAATGGTGACGATCTGAAATACCCAGGCACGCACTCGTGGATCGCTGAGGCTAAGCCTCTGCTTAGGTGCGCCGATTGAATTTTGCATGAAGTGCCCCGCAAAGAATGGAACAGAACATCACCCGGTGGTTGGCCCACCGGGTGATAGAACCATCAGCGCACTGGTGGTGCGTATTGAATGCCGCCGTTGGTCCACAGCGCGTTCAGGCCGCGATCGATGTCCAGCGGGGTGCCTTTGCCGAGGTTGCGCTCGAACACTTCACCGTAGTTACCGACTTGTTTGACGATCTGGACAACCCAGTCTTTGGGCAGCTTCAGGTCTTTACCGTATTCACCGTCAGCACCGAGCATACGGGCGACGTCCGGGTTCTTGGTGGATTTGGCTTCAGCTTCAACGTTCTTCGAAGTGATGCCGGCTTCTTCAGCGTTGAGCATGGCATAGCCAGTCCAGCGCACGACTTTCGCCCACTCTTCGTCGCCATTACGCACGACCGGACCCAATGGCTCCTTGGAGATGGTTTCCGGCAGAACCACGTAGTCCTTCGGTGCGGCCAGTTTGCTGCGCTGGGCGAACAGCTGGGACTTGTCGGAGGTCAGCACGTCGCAACGACCGGATTCCAGCGACTTGGCGCTTTCATCGGAGGTATCGAAGGTGATCGGGGTGTACTTCAGACCGTTGCCACGGAAGTAGTCGGAAACGTTCAGCTCGGTGGTGGTACCGGCCTGGATGCAGATGGTTGCACCGTCCAGTTCCTTGGCGCTCTTGACGCCCAGCTTGCTATTTACCAGGAAGCCGATGCCGTCGTAGTAGGTAATGAAGCCTGGGAAAATCAGGCCCATGCCCGCGTCACGAGAGCTGGTCATGGTGGTGTTGCGCGACAGGATGTCAATTTCGCCAGACTGCAGCGCGGTGAAACGCTCCTTGGCGTTCAACTGGCTGAATTTCACTTTGGTCGCATCGCCGAATATGGCAGCGGCCACGGCGCGGCAGAAGTCGGCGTCGATACCGAGGATCTTGCCGGAGGCATCAGGCACCGAGAAACCCGGCAGGCCATCGCTCACACCGCATTGCACAAAGCCTTTCTTTTGTACGGCATCCAGGGTTGCACCCGCCTGAGCGAACCCGCTGACACCGAGCACTGCTGCTGCAGTCACGACTGCCAGGGTGGATTTCAGTAACTTCATTCAAACCTCCAGTTTTGCTCTTGTTGTGTCGGAGCTCGAGCCCTGTCGCACCCTTATGGGGCATTGCCGACCCTTGTTGGCTTTTTTTAGGGTCAACCGACGTCTGGACCTTCGCTATGAGTCTAATAATGAGAATGCCCCTAAACAGGGCGCCAACTCATCTCTCACCAATCGGCCGAACGGGCTGTAGCCCTTCACGTTCGCGAAGCCCGTAGCGGCTATTGGCGAACATCCATCACCGGATTTCTGATATCCCATGCGTCGCGTCAAGCTGATAGTGTTACCGCGCAGCGTAAGAATCATCACTCAAGCTACCTCAAAGCAAACGCCGTACCACACCGCTGCGCTTGCCTCTTATGCGACACGTCAAGACAAAAACTTTTAACATTGCGACATCTAATTAACTGAGGCACCGGGCCCGCACTGTAATAACGCACTGATTGAGCGCGCCCGCACATATTTGGAGCACACCATGAGCGACCCCTTGATTCTCGAGCCCAGCGGCACCGCCGACGCGTGCGTCATCTGGCTCCACGGCCTGGGCGCCGATCGCTACGACTTCCTGCCAGTGGCCGAAATGCTGCAGCAACGCTTGCTCACGACACGTTTCGTTCTGCCTCAAGCGCCGACCCAGCCGGTGACCATCAACGGCGGCTACGCCATGCCCAGTTGGTACGACATCCGCGCCCTGAGCCCCGCGCGAGCCATCGACGAGCAGCAGCTCGACGTGTCGGCGCAACGGGTCATCGATCTGCTCGAAGCGCAGCGAGCCCTCGGAATAGACGCCTCGCGAATTTTCCTGGCGGGTTTTTCCCAAGGCGGCGCGGTGGTCTATCACACCGCATTCGTGAAATGGCAGGGCCCCTTGGGGGGCGTGGTCGCGCTGTCCACTTATGCACCGACTTTCAGCGAAGAACTGCAATTATCGGCCAGCCAGCAACGCATTCCGGTACTGGCCCTGCACGGTCAATACGACGAAGTGGTACTCAACCCTATGGGGCGGACGGCGAAAGAGTATTTAAAACAGCATGGTGTCACCGTGACATGGCAAGAATACCCAATGGGGCATGAAGTGTTACCTGAAGAGATTCGCGACATCGGCACCTGGCTGAGCGAGCGGTTGCGCTAAGTGGGCATGGGGCATGTCAACCCCTTGACGATCACACTACGCCGCGTCCGTTTCTTGCATTACACTGGCCGGCGTACATTCCTTAACCAATCGATGAGATGACCGTGCTCAAAGCACTCAAGAAGATGTTCGGTAAAAGCGAGGCCGAGCAGCTCGCGCCTGGCGCAAGCGCACCTGCCCACAGCCCGAGCCGTGCCGAGGTGCAAAAAAAACCGCGTCGGGCAACGCCTGTTGCTAACACAGAAAAAGACGCGAGCACTGCGCCTGTCGCCCCCGCGCCGGAACAGCTACGCAACGAAGCCCCCAAACCACGCCGCGAGCGCGCACCAAAACCGCCGGTCGTTGCCTGGAAGCTCGAGGATTTCGTCGTAGAACCCCAGGAAGGCAAGACCCGCTTCCATGACTTCAAACTCGCCCCGGAACTGATGCATGCCATCCAGGACCTGGGCTTCCCGTACTGCACGCCGATCCAGGCGCAGGTGCTGGGGTTCACCCTCGCCGGTAAAGATGCCATCGGCCGCGCCCAGACCGGCACCGGCAAGACCGCCGCGTTCCTGATTTCCATCATCACCCAGTTGCTACAGACCCCGCCGCCCAAAGAACGCTACATGGGCGAACCGCGAGCGCTGATCATCGCGCCGACCCGCGAGCTGGTGGTGCAGATCGCCAAGGACGCCGCTGACCTGACCAAGTACACCGGGCTGAACGTCATGACATTCGTCGGCGGCATGGACTTTGACAAGCAACTCAAGCACCTCGAAGCCCGTCACTGCGACATTCTGGTGGCAACGCCAGGACGCCTGCTGGACTTCAACCAGCGCGGCGATGTGCACCTGGACATGGTCGAGGTGATGGTGCTGGACGAAGCCGACCGCATGCTCGACATGGGCTTCATCCCGCAAGTGCGCCAGATCATTCGCCAGACTCCGCCGAAAAGCGAACGCCAGACCTTGCTGTTTTCCGCCACTTTCACCGAAGACGTGATGAACCTGGCCAAACAATGGACCACTGACCCGTCCATCGTCGAGATCGAGGCGCTGAACGTCGCCAGCGAAAATGTCGAACAGCACATCTACGCCGTGGCCGGTGCCGACAAGTACAAGCTGCTCTACAACCTGGTCAACGACAACGGTTGGGAGCGCGTGATGGTGTTCGCCAACCGCAAGGACGAAGTCCGTCGTATCGAGGAGCGCCTGGTGCGCGATGGCGTTAACGCCGCCCAGTTGTCGGGCGACGTGCCGCAACACAAACGCATCAAGACGCTGGAAGGCTTTCGCGAAGGCAAGATCCGGGTGCTGGTGGCCACCGATGTGGCCGGGCGCGGGATTCATATCGACGGGATCAGCCACGTGATCAACTTCACCCTGCCGGAAGTGCCGGACGACTATGTGCACCGGATCGGACGCACTGGGCGCGCAGGTGCCGAGGGCGTGTCCATCAGCTTTGCCGGGGAAGACGACTCCTATCAGTTACCGTCCATCGAGGCGCTGCTGGGGAAAAAAATCAGTTGCGAAACCCCGCCGACCCATCTGCTTCGTCCGGTTGAGCGCAAACGCCCTTAACCAACGCTACAAACTAGAAAGCGCAGCCTCAAGTGGCTGCGCTTTTTTTTGTCCGGCATATTGCTCGATCGAACTAAAAGTCCATAATGGACAAAATAGTTTAATTCGAGCATTCCGGAGTCCCGATGCCCAGCGCGCCTTATGTAATGAACCAAGCCCAGGCCCGAGAGCTGCTCGGGCAGGTCGACGTACCGCAGATTTTACGCAAGCTATTCCACGACCTTGCCGCCGGACAGGCCGTCCAACCGGCCCAGCAACTTGTGGCGTTTCCCCAGGGTGCCGGGGATTTCATCAACTACCTGGGCGTGCTGGTCGAAGATCAGGTCTATGGGGTCAAGACTTCGCCGTATATCGTGCGCGAGCAAGGTCCATTGGTGACCGCCTGGACCTTGCTGATGTCGATGCAGACCGGCCAACCACTGCTGCTGTGCGATGCCGCCGAACTGACGACCGCCCGCACCGCAGCCACCACCGCCGTTGCCGTGGATGCCCTCGCCCCGTTCCAGGCCCAGCGTTTGGCAGTCATCGGCAGCGGCGCAGTGGCAAGGGCCCACGTGCAGTACGTCAAGGGTTTGCGGGACTGGCAAAGCATCAGCCTCTACTCGCCCAGCCTGCAGAATAAATCGCCGCAAGAGCTTGCTTCGCTCACCGATCTGGATCCGCGCCTGCAAATCGCTGCCAGCCTTGAAGCGGCGCTGCACGACGCCGATGTCGTGATGCTCTGCACCTCGTCCGCTGAGACGGTGCTTGACCCGCAGACGCTGACCAAACCGACCCTGATTACCTCCATCAGCACCAATGCTCCGCGCGCCCATGAAGTGTCACCCCAGAGCCTCAACGATATGGACGTATTCTGTGACTATCGTCAGACCACTCCCGGTTCGGCCGGTGAAATGCTGATTGCCTCTGAACAGCACGGTTGGGACGCGTCACGCCTTGTTGGGGATTTGCCTGAATTGCTCAGCGAACACGTGGCGCGCCCCAACTATGAACGCCATGTGTTCTTCCGCTCCCTCGGCCTGGGACTGGAAGACGTTGCGCTGGCGAATGCGCTTTACCAGCTTCACAACTGACACAGCCAATTTCCCTTGTGGGAGCGAGCCTGCTCGCGATGCGGTTTATCAGATAAGAATATGTGGCTGACACACCGCATCGCGAGCAGGCTCGCTCCCACAGGGTTGTACTAACTCCCGGCACCGCGCTCCATAGGAGAGCTTCATGACCTCAGCAGACTTCATCATCATCGGCGGTGGCATCGCCGGTGCTTCCACCGGTTACTGGCTGGCGCCCCACGGTCGGGTCATTGTGCTCGAGCGTGAATCCCATCCGGGCTACCACTCCACAGGGCGTTCGGCGGCGCTGTACACCGCCGCCTATGGCACGCCTCAGGTGCGGGCGCTGACCCAGGCCAGCCGTGAGTTTTTCGACACCCCGCCGGTTGGTTTCTGCGAACACCCGCTGCTCACCCCTCGGGGCGAAATGACCGTGGATTTCACCGGCGATCCGATCGAGTTGAACAATCAATACCTCAGCGCCAAGGCCACGGTGCCGCAGATGCAACTACTCAGCGCCGAAGAGGCCTGTGTGCGCCTGCCTATCCTGCGGCGGGACAAGGTGCACGGTGCAATCTACGACCCCACTGCCTGTGACATCGACACCGATGCGCTGCACCAAGGCTACCTGCGCGGTATTCGGCGCAACGGCGGTCAGGTGCATACCGACAGTGAAGTGCTGGGCCTGAGCCGCGACGATCAGGGAATGTGGCAGGTGAAAACCGCCAGCCAGACCTTCAGCGCTCCGGTGCTGATCAACGCAGCCGGCGCCTGGGCCGATCACATTGGCGAAATGGCAGGCGCGCGCAAGCTGGGCCTGCAACCCAAGCGGCGTGCGGCGTTCATTTTCGCCGGCCCCGAGGACGTTGACATTCATGACTGGCCGATGCTGGTGAGCCTCGACGAATCCTTTTATATGAAGCCCGACGCCGGCATGTTCCTCGGCTCGCCGGCGAATGCCGATCCGGTGGAACCTCACGATGTACAGCCTGAAGAACTGGACATTGCCATGGGCATCTACCAGATCGAAGAAGCCACCACCCTGACCATCCGCCGCCCGACACGCACTTGGGCCGGGCTGCGCAGTTTCGTCCACGACGGCGACCTCTTGTCCGGCTTCGATCCTCAGATACCGGGGTTGTTCTGGGTCGCGGCTCAAGGCGGCTACGGCATCCAGACCTCTCCAGCCATGGGTCAGGCCAGCGCGGCCCTGGTACGCGGCGAGCCATTGCCCGAGACCTTGACCCGTTTCGGCCTGAACACCACCCTGCTGTCACCGACACGTTTGGGTTGACCCCACTCAGGTGACGCATCGCCACGATTGCGGCACACTCCCCCGCGCCCCTGCTTCACGGGGCGCCGACGCTGCCTGGAGCCCTGTCATGAACGCCCCGCAACCCGACCCGACACTGGATAATTTTCGCACCATCGCCGAAGCCATCGCCACGCTGTTCTACCCTCACGCCGAGGTGGTGCTGCACGACCTGCGCACGCAGAAAGTCGATTACATCGCCAATAATCTATCCAAGCGCGTGATTGGTGATGACTCGTCCCTGGAGGACATGCTCAGCGAGGACGTCAGCGAACGAAACATCGGGCCCTACGAGAAACTGAATTGGGATGGGCAGAAGATCCGCAGCCTCAGCAGCGTACTGCGTGATGCCGGGGGGCACCCACTGGCGGTGTTGTGCATCAATCTGAATATTTCGCTATTCGAGAACGCCAAGGCCGCGCTGGACCTGTTCCTTGCACCGGGCAAGTTGATCCCGCAGCCGGACTCACTGTTTCGCGATGACTGGCAGGAGCGGATCAACACCTTCCTCCACGCCTGGATGCGCGAACGCCAGTTGAGCCTGAACCTGCTGACCCGCGACCATAAACGCGAACTGGTGCTGGCGCTGCACGCCGAAGGCGCCTTCAAGGGCAAAAGCGCCTCCAACTATGTCGCCAATGTGCTGAACATGGGCCGGGCGACGGTTTACAAGCATTTGAAGGAGTTGAAGGGCTGAGGTTTTGGGTTGCCTTCGCTGACGCCATCGCGAGCAGGCTCGCTCCCACATTTGATCTCATTGCACACAGATATCGTGTACGACGCAAATCCCGTGTGGGAGCGAGCCTGCTCGCGATAACGATCAATCAGTCGCCATAGATATCCGACTTGAAATACTTGGCCTGAATCTTCTGGTACTCACCATTGGCCCGAATCCCGTCGATGGCCTTGTTCAAGTCCGCCACAAGTTCGGTATTGCCCTTGCGCACCGCGATACCTGCGCCTTCACCGACGTATTTCGGGTCCTTGAGCTCCGGTCCGACGAACGCGTAGCCCTTGCCTCGCGGCATCGACAGGAAATCGTCTAGTGGGATGGTGTCGGCGAATATCGCGTCCAGGCGACCGGACGCCAGGTCCATGTAGATTTCTTCGTTGTTGCTGTAGCGCTTGACCGTCACGCCCTTGGGTTCGAACACCTCCGTGGCGAAACGATCGGTGGTGGTGGCCCGCTGCACGCCCACGGTCTTGCCTTTGAGACTGGCGTATTGATCATCGACCACCGCGCCTTCCTTCATGACCAGCCGCGACGAGGTGAAGTAGTACTTGTGAGTAAAATCCACCGACTTCTTACGTTCTTCGGTGATGGTCATGGACGACAGCGCCATGTCGATTTTCTTCACCTTGAGCGACGGAATCAGCCCGTCAAACTCACTCTCGATCCACTGGCACTTGACCTTCATCTGCGCGCACAGCGCATTGCCGATGTCGTAGTCGAAACCCTCGATCTTCCCTTCGGAGGTCTTGGAAGCAAACGGTGGATAGGCCGCTTCGATGCCGATGCGCAAGGTTTTCTCGGCGGCGAACAGGCTGCTGGAGGCCAGCAGGCTCAAGGCCAGGCCGGTGATGAGGGGGAGTTTTTTCATGATCAATCTCTCGCGGGTTGTTGTTGGTTTGGCAGAGAAAGGTGAAACGACGGACTTTTATGTACTTATAAATCCATACTGGACTTTAATGTACATATCGTCAATTGGGGAAACCGGGAAATTGATGGGAGGCTGATGGCCTCATCGCGAGCAGGCTCGCTCCCACAGGGGGCCTGCGTCGAACACACATGTTATGCACAACAAAGAACCACTGTGGGAGCGAGCCTGCTCGCGATGGCGGCCTAACGACCCATGAAAAACTGCAGGTTATCTACTGCTTCCAGCGCCCCGCCGCCGCATGATCGCTGTCGCGCCCTTCCACCCACCGCGGGCCATCCACGGTGTTTTCCTTTTTCCAGAACGGCGCACGGGTCTTGAGGTAGTCCATGACAAAGGCGCAGGCATCGAATGCTGCCTGGCGATGGGCGCTGGCGGCCGCCACGAAGACGATCGGTTCGCCCGGTTCCAGGGCACCGATGCGGTGCAGGACTTCCAGCTTGAGCAACGGCCAGCGCTGCTCGGCCTCGGCGGCGATCTTGCCCAAGGCTTTTTCAGTCATGCCCGGGTAGTGCTCCAGAAACATCCCGGACACCTCGAGGCCGTCATTGAAGTCACGCACGTAGCCGACAAAACTCACCACCGCCCCCACACCGACATTGGCCGCGTGCATCGCGTTGACTTCGCCCCCTGCGTCGAACGGATCGGCCTGCACACGAATCGCCATGGCTCAGCCTCCGGTCACGGTGGGAAAGAATGCGACTTCGTCGCCGTCGGCCAGCGGCTCGTCGAGCTGGCACAGGTCTTCGTTGCGGGCGCACATCAGGTTTTGTTCTTTCAATACATCGAAACCTTCACGCGCGGCCAACAACATCCGCACATCGTCCACCGTGGAGAAATCGCCCTCGACCTTCTGCGAGTCAACGCCCAACGCTTCGCGGTAACGCGCAAAAAACTTCACGGTGATATTCATGGCGCATCCGCCTGGAAGTGGCCGCTCTTGCCGCCGAGTTTCTCCAGCACCCGCACACCTTCGATGGTCATGCCCCGGTCCACCGCCTTGCACATGTCGTAAATCGTCAGCGCGGCGACGCTGGCGGCGGTGAGCGCTTCCATCTCCACCCCGGTCTGCCCCGACAGTTTGCAACGGGCAACGATGCGCACCCGGTCCTCGCCTTCGGCATTGAGCTCGACCTTGACGCTGGTGAGCATCAACGGATGGCAGAGCGGAATCAGATCACTGGTTTTTTTCGCCGCCTGAATACCGGCAATCCGCGCAACGGCGAACACATCGCCTTTGGGGTGACCGCCGCTGACGATCATCTGCAGCGTTTCGGGCAGCATGCGCACAAAGGCTTCGGCTGTGGCTTCACGGAACGTCACGGCCTTGTCGGTCACGTCGACCATGTTGGCGCGACCTTGGGAATCGAGATGAGTCAGCACAGGGTTACTCCTGATCGGGAGCATCGATTGTAAACCTGTGAGTCAGATTCCGGCAGGGTTGATTGTCGCACCTAAGAATTTGCAAACACTGCAGATCCTTTGTGGGAGCGAGCCTGCTCGCGAAAGCGGTGTTTCAGATAAAAATATTTGGCTGACACACCGCATTCGCGAGCAGGCTCGCTCCCACAGGGTTATGTGGTGCATAGAAGAACCGGGCGACCTGGTGGTCGCCCGGCTTGGCTGGGGTTACAGATGCGATTCGGCGTATTCGGCCAGGATCGAGCGCGGCACGCCCTGCAGGGTGATGTGGACCCCATTGGGGAAGTCTTTGAAGCGTTCGGTCAGGTAGGTCAGCCCGGAACTGGTCGCGGACAGGTAAGGGGTGTCGATCTGTGCCAGGTTGCCCAGGCACACCACTTTGGAACCGGCGCCGGCACGGGTGATGATGGTTTTCATCTGGTGCGGGGTGAGGTTCTGGCACTCGTCGATCAGGATCAGGCTCTGCTGGAAGCTGCGACCGCGAATGTAGTTGAGGGATTTGAACTGCAACGGCACTTTGCTGAGGATGTAGTCAACGCTGCCATGGGTGCTTTCGTCATCCATGTGCAAGGCTTCGAGGTTGTCGGTAATGGCGCCCAGCCAAGGCTCCATTTTTTCCGCTTCGGTGCCGGGCAAAAAGCCGATTTCCTGGTCCAGGCCCTGCACGCTACGGGTGGCGATGATGCGCCGGTAGCGCTTGCTGACCATGGTCTGTTCGATGGCGGCAGCCAGGGCGAGGATGGTCTTGCCGGAACCGGCGGCGCCAGACAGGTTGACCAGATGGATATCCGGGTCGAGCAAGGCGAACAGGGCCAGGCTCTGGTAGATGTCCCGCGGTTTGAGGCCCCAGGCTTCCTGATGCAGCAGGGGTTCCTGGTGCAAATCAAGAATCAGCAGCTTGTCGACCTGGATTTCCTTGATCCAGCCGACGAAACCCTGTTCGTCGATGATGAACTCATTGATGTGCACCGCCGGCAGATTGTCGATCAACTGCACCTGGTGCCAGGTGCGACCATGGTCCTGACGGGTCTCGACCTTGCTCACCCGGTCCCAGAAGGAGCCGGTCATGGTGTGATAGCCGTTGGGCAGCAGCGACACGTCGTCGACCAGTTGGTCGGTGCTGTAGTCCTCCGCCGCGATCCCGCAGGCGCGGGCCTTGAGGCGCATGTTGATGTCTTTGGTCACCAGCACTACGGCCTGATCCTGATTGCGCGCGTGCAGGTCGATCAACTGGTTGATGATGATGTTGTCGTTCAGGTGTTCGGGCAGCACCAGGTTGGGTTCGGTGCGTTTGCTCATCAGGATCGAGAGCAGGCCTTTGGGACCACTTTTGCCACGCTGGATCGGCACGCCCAGTTCAACGTCCTCAGGCGACGCGTCTCCCAGGGTCTTGTCGATCAGGCGGATCGCCTGCCGGCACTCGGCGGCGACGCTGTGATGCCCGCTCTTGAGCTTGTCCAGCTCCTCGAGCACGGTCATCGGGATGGCAACATGGTGTTCTTCGAAGTTCAGGAGTGCGTTTGGATCGTGGATCAATACGTTGGTATCGAGTACATACAGGATTGGCTGGTTGGAGAAAGGGCTACGTCCGTGGTCATCCATACTCGGTCACCTTTTTGGGGGCCATTCGACGCAATACCGTGACAGTGCTGCGCCTCGAGGTAGCCACCGAACTCACCCGCAAGGGCTTGAGGTGAACTGCACACAACTGGGTCTTGGAAGACGCCACCTGTGTTGCAGGTTTCGGCGGTCTGACTTCTTGATACTCCAAAACACATGACAGGAAAAAGCACTTTGACGCTTTTTTGAAGTTTATTTTTCAGAGTGACGAATAACCCTTGGCGTTGCGCCGTCGCGCCGTTAAAGTCGGAAGTCCGGTCGTCATGAAAGCGCGCCGAATTTTCCTCCTCCCCCCGTGTTTCCGGGCCTTTGGCCAAATCAGCGAAACGCGGCCCGACAATCTTCCCAGCCGATCCCGCTTTGCGCCGTTTGCGTAATGAGCCACGGTAGCGCCGTTTTCACTGCATCCTGCTTGACGTTGAAATTGATCACGCCGTGGCGCCACAACAGCATCAGGGTCAGTGTGCGCTGGGCGCTTTGCTCGGGTTTGAGCCGGCCGGCGCTGTCCTGGGGATCGATATCCCAGAGCGCCACTTGCAGCCCCTGGTTGCGGAAAAATGCGCCGGCATCGCCACGCCGCTGGCCCTGGGGCGGGCGGAACAGTGGCGCGTAGTTTTCCGGCAGCTTGCCCTTGACCAGATCAACACTGCGCCGCACCGAGTCCTGCCAGTCCTGCCAATGGCTGTGGGAGCGGAACTCCCAACCCTGGACACCGACGCATTGCCTCGAATACAAGGCCTGGAGGTTGTTGACCGAGCGCTCTGCGAGCCGCGCCTGGATGTCCTTGCCCAGCACGAAGAAGGTGCCGTTCATGTTCGACTTACGCAGGTACTCAGTCAGCCATGGGGTGTTGTCCGGGGTGATGTTGGCAGCGCTGTCGAAGGTCAGCAGAAACAGCCGGTCGTTCAGATCATCACCGTTGCGCTCGTAATCACCGAAACGCGCGATTTCGCTGCTGGTTTGCGGAAACAGCGCGGCCTTGCGCAACAACTCGTCCAGGTATTGAGTGTGGAAGATCCGGCTCGGCTCGGCCCACTTGATGTAATAGGAGTTTTCATCGAGCGAGAGCCTGCCCGCCTCTTCGCGCAGGGTCGCCAGGTCTTCCACCAGAAAACAGAACGAAGCATCCTGGTCGCAGCTTTGCTGGGCGAAGTTGTAGCTGCTCAGCAGTCGCTGCCACAACCGCGCGCGAAGGGTATTGATCGCCGCCATATTGATTGTGCGTAGCCCCAGGTGCTGCTTGAGGGCGATTTCGTCCATGGCATCGGTGTCCAGCAAGACCCGGGCAAACATCAGGATCTCGGCTCGCGAGGCCACGTCGAACAAGGTCGGGCTGGTGAGCTGCTCCGGCCAGGTGCTGCGGTCCAGGGTGGCGATGTCGCTGGGCGCGGCAATGGCCGCGAAACTCAGGAGCCAGGCCGACAATAGAAGAACGATATGCAAAAGGGATGTCTCCATAACGAAACCCGCGCCGCATCATAGCCGATCCTGGCGTAATACCCTTGTGATCAGAGGACTCTGTGGAGCAAGGCTTACTCCCCTCCTTCGCCACGAATGCCCGTCAATACTCGCCCATCCATCACCTATCACCCCAATAGCTGGAGTCCACCCGGACAACCCCCTAGAATCGCCGCACCTTTGAAGGAGATGATTGCATGCTGATGGTGATTTCCCCCGCCAAGACCCTCGATTACGAAACTGCGCCGGCCACTGAGCGTTTTACCCAGCCGCAATACCTGGATCATTCCCAGGAATTGATCGAGCAATTACGCGAACTCTCCCCGGCACAGATCAGCGAACTGATGCACGTTTCCGACAAGATCGGCGGCCTCAATGCCGCACGGTTCGGCAGTTGGACCCCGGCGTTCACCCCGGCCAATGCCAAGCAGGCACTGCTGGCCTTCAAGGGTGATGTGTACACCGGTCTGGATGCGCAAAGCTTTACCGAAGCCAACTTCGATTACGCCCAGCAGCACCTGCGCATGCTCTCCGGGCTTTATGGCTTGCTGCGCCCATTGGACCTGATGCAACCCTATCGCCTGGAGATGGGCACGAAGCTGGCCAATGCCCGGGGCAAGGACCTCTATGCTTTCTGGGGCAGCCGGATCAGTGAGTGGCTGAACGAAGCGCTGGCCGACCAGGGCGACGACATACTGTTGAACCTGGCCTCCAATGAATACTTCTCGGCGGTCAAACGCAGCGCCCTCAAAGCGCGCGTCATTGATACCGAGTTCAAGGACCTGAAGAACGGCCAGTACAAAATCATCAGTTTCTACGCCAAGAAAGCCCGCGGCCTGATGAGTCGCTTTGTGATTCAGGAACGCATCAACGACCCGGCGGCGCTCAAACAGTTCGATGCCCAGGGCTACCGTTTCAATGCACCACAGTCGAGCCCGGACAAACTGGTTTTCCTGCGCGACCATGCCTCCGAATAAAGCACAACTTTCTTTTGCCCCCTGATTGGGGGCTTTGATCAAACCCGAGCGCATCATCTAACTTCCCCACCCACTTCGTCAGTTCCATGACGCCAATAAATCGACCCTCCCCTGCGCTAACTTTTGTTTCACTCGACACACGTCAGTTTTTTGCGTAGTGGCACCAAATTTTTTATTGGGTAGTGGCACAAAAACATCCACCCCTCTTAACTCCCCGTTAATAAAGGTCAATCGGGCAAGTGCCATCATGATGAGGTCAGTGCCATCTTTCATAATATTTCGAAAAATTTCGAAAATGGCGATGAGCGGATCGGAACTATGTCCAAATGCACGGCTCATACCACCCGTAACGATTCTCGCCGTGGTTGTACGAGATAACTTACGCGGGACGTCGATCGAAGTAATCAAGTTGTCACGACAACTTAGCGAAACGGTCGTCTCATTGGATCCACCCTATAAGGACGGGAGATAACGCACCATTAGTATCCCCTACAAGGCCAAGGCTGCGCCCCTATAACGTGCTCACCCGAGCACACAAGCTTCTGATTTTGTGGGCTTTTTGCCAGGGATCAGAGGTGAAAGACCTTTGCACGAGCGTTCCCGAAAACGAGGACTGGCTGCATAACAGGGCAGGTCATAACAACTAGGCCACATTGCGCACAACTTGAGTGCACTTATTTAGACACTCGGAACTTAGTATGCCTGCACACGGCATTGTGGCGCCTGCATTCCACACTTCCGAGTGCACTATGACCGCTGAACACTATTAACTCCGGCCATTTAGTGGCGTGAAAAACAGAGGGAAATGCGATGCGCATTAGCATATTTGGTTTGGGTTACGTCGGTGCAGTATGTGCCGGTTGCCTGTCTGCACGGGGCCATGATGTCGTTGGCGTAGATGTCGCCAAAGACAAAATCGACATGATCAACTCCGGCAAATCGCCGATCGTTGAACCCGGTCTTGGCGAGCTGTTGGCGCAAGGTATTGAAACAGGTCGCCTGCGCGGCACCACCAACTTCGCCGAAGCGATTCGGGACACTGACCTGTCGATGATTTGCGTCGGTACACCGAGTAAAAAGAACGGCGATCTGGAACTGAACTACATCGAAGCGGTGTGCCGCGAGATCGGTTTTGTCCTGCGTGACAAGACCACCCGCCACACCATCGTGGTTCGCAGTACCGTACTGCCGGGCACCGTGGCGAACGTGGTCATCCCGATCCTGGAAGACTGCTCCGGCAAGAAAGCCGGTGTCGATTTCGGCGTCGCGGTCAACCCTGAGTTCCTGCGTGAAAGCACCGCGATCAAGGACTACGACCTGCCTCCGATGACCGTCATTGGCGAGTTCGATAAAGCCTCGGGTGACGTTCTGCAATCGCTGTACGAAGAGCTCGATGCGCCGATCATCCGCAAGGACATCGCTGTCGCCGAGATGATCAAGTACACCTGCAACGTCTGGCACGCCACCAAGGTGACCTTCGCCAACGAGATCGGCAACATCGCCAAGGCTGTCGGCGTCGATGGCCGTGAAGTGATGGATGTGGTCTGCCAGGACAAGACCCTCAACCTGTCCCAGTACTACATGCGCCCAGGCTTCGCTTTCGGTGGCTCGTGCCTGCCCAAGGACGTTCGCGCCCTGACCTACCGCGCAAGCTCGCTGGACGTGGAAGCGCCGTTGCTCAACTCGCTGATGCGCAGCAACGAATCCCAGGTGCAGAACGCCTTCGACATCGTTTCCAGCCACGACAAGCGCAAAGTCGCCCTGTTGGGCCTGAGCTTCAAGGCCGGCACCGACGACCTGCGTGAAAGCCCGTTGGTTGAGCTGGCGGAAATGCTGATCGGTAAGGGCTTCGACCTGAAAATCTACGACAGCAATGTCGAATACGCCCGCGTCCACGGTGCGAACAAGGATTACATCGAGTCGAAGATCCCTCACGTCTCGTCCTTGCTCAACTCCGATTTCGACTCGGTGATCGATAGCTCCGACATCATCATCCTGGGCAACCGCGACGAGAAGTTCCGCGCGCTGACCGAGAACGTACCGGAAGGCAAGCAGGTCATCGACTTGGTTGGCTTCATGTCCAAGGCCACCAACCCGAGTGGCCGGACCGAAGGCATCTGCTGGTAAGTCTGTTTGCCGGCCGGGGCAAGGCCCTGGCCGGCCTTTCGCCTGCCTTAACCCATCGGGCCGCCCACAAGGCCCGCCCGAGATAGAGACGGATGCAGATTATGCACAGGCTAAAGCACGGCCTGCTTCAGGCCGCCGGTTGGCTGTTTTACTTGAGTTTATTGATGGGCATCGCCATGGCGTTGCCCACGTCCACGTTCGACGCCGAATCCAAGGATTTCATTTTCCTGATCGGCGCCGTGGGCATCTGGCGTTACTCCATGGGAGCGACGCATTTCGTGCGCGGCATGATCTTTCTGTACATCGTCTACCCGCATCTGCGCCGCAAGGTACGCAAGCTGGGCAAGGCCGCGGATCCGTCCCACGTGTACCTGATGGTCACCAGCTTCCGGATCGATGCACTGACCACCGCCCAGGTCTACAGCTCGGTGATTCGCGAGGCCATCGACTGTGGGCTGCCCACCACCGTGGTCTGCTCCATCGTGGAAATGTCCGACGAACTGCTGGTCAAGAGCCTTTGGGCCCGCATGAACCCGCCAGAGCACGTCAAGCTGGACTTCGTGCGCATTCCCGGCACCGGCAAGCGTGACGGCCTGGCCTTCGGTTTCCGCGCCATCTCCCGCCACTTGCCGGACGACCGTGCCGTGGTCGCCGTGATCGATGGCGATACCGTGCTCGCCGAAGGCGTGGTGCGCAAGACCGTACCGTGGTTCCAGCTGTTCGGTAACGTCGGCGGCCTGACCACCAACGAGTTCTGCGAAGTGCGCGGCGGCTACATCATGAGCGAATGGCACAAACTGCGTTTCGCCCAGCGCCACATCAACATGTGCTCCATGGCCCTGTCCAAGCGTGTGCTGACCATGACCGGCCGCATGTCGGTGTTCCGCGCCACCGTGGTCACCAACCCGGACTTCATCGCTGACGTGGAAAGCGACTCGCTGCAACACTGGCGCCTTGGCCGCTTCAAGTTTCTCACCGGCGACGACAAATCGAGCTGGTTCAGCCTGATGCGCCTGGGCTACGACACGTTCTACGTACCTGATGCTGCGATCAACACCGTCGAGCACCCACCGGAAAAAAGCTTCATCAAGGCCAGTCGCAAGCTGATGTTCCGCTGGTATGGCAACAACCTGCGGCAGAACTCCCGGGCACTGGGCCTGGGCATGAAGCGTCTGGGCCTGTTCACCTCGGTGGTGCTGTTCGACCAGCGAGTGTCGATGTGGACCTCGCTGCTGGGCCTGACCGTGGCACTGATTGCCAGCTTCAAGTACGGCACCGCGTTCATCCTGGTGTACCTGCTGTGGATCGGCATCACCCGGTTGCTCTTGACCCTGTTGCTGTCGTGCTCCGGACACCGGATCGGTCCGGCCTACCCGGCGATTCTCTATTACAACCAGATCGTTGGGGCGCTGGTGAAGATCTACGTGTTCTTCCGCCTCGACCAACAGTCCTGGACTCGCCAGCCCACCCATCTGACCCGTGATCTCGCCAGCTTTCAACGTTGGTTCAACACTTGGTCGTCTCGGACCATGACCTTCTCCGCCGGCAGCGTTTTCGTTGCCGTGCTGCTGATGATGGTCTGACCGAACTCGCCTGAATTAACTAGGAAATCGCCCCTATGAACACCGCCGTGAATGTCAACGTAGTGCATGAATCCGAAGCCCAGCGCCAACACGCCCGAGTGAAAATCCCGGCCAAATTGCGTTTCTTCGGTCCCGACCGTACCCCCATGGAAGTCAAGGTCCTGGACCTGTCCGCCGGAGGCCTGTGCTTCAACGCCGGCCAGATGCCGCTCAAGGTCGGCGAAGCGTACAAGGGTCGCCTGCAATTCGTGATCGACAACCTTGGCCTGGCCATGGACGTTGAACTGCAGGTTCGCTCCTACGACCGCCAGACCGGTCGTACCGGTTGCCAGTTCCAGAATTTGGAGCCTCGGGACATCTCGACGCTGCGTCACATCATCACCTCGCACCTGGCCGGCGACATCGTCGGCGTCGGCGATGTGCTGGCGACCTTGCAACGCGACAACTTCACCAAGGCGCGCAAGCAGAAGGATGACAACGGTGGCATGACCGCCCTGGGTCGCCTGCGGGCCGTGACCTTCAGCCTGGCGATTTTTATCGTCGGCCTGGCGGCGTTCGGCTTCATCTTCAAGTCGGTGTACGGCATGTACTTCGTCAGCCACGCCCAGGCGGGCCTGGTGAATGTAACCGGCATGTCCATCACCATGCCGCGCGACGGCACCGTGCAGAGCCTGGTCCAGGCCGACGGCGTAGCCGCCAAAGGTGCCCCGCTGGCCACCTTCAGCACCAGCATGCTCGATGTGCTCAAGGGCCATCTGGACGACAACCAGTTGCAACCGGCCAAGGTCGAGGAACTGTTTGGCAAGCAAATGACCGGCACCCTGACCTCGCCGTGCGACTGCATCGTGGCCCAGCAACTGGTGTCCGACGGTCAGTACGCCAGCAAGGGTGACGTGATCTTCCAACTGGTGCCGCGTAACAGCGAAGCCAACGTCGAAGCACGCTTCTCCTATCGCCAGTTCGGCGATGTGCGCCCAGGCACCCCGGTCAGCTTCCAGGTCGCCGGCGAAGATGCCGTCCGTACCGGCAAGATCGTCAGCAGCACCAGCCTGAAAAGTGCCGACCTGTCCTCCGATATCCGTGTACTGATCCAGCCTGACGAACCTCTGGACAGCTCGCTGGCTGGCCGGCCGGTAGAAGTCACCAGCGACCGTGGCCCGAACCTGAACTGGCTGATCGACAAAGCCATGGCTGTCGGTATTTAAGTCGAGGATATGCCCGTGACCATTACAAAAATCCTGAACACACCGCAGTTTCTGTGGGAGCGGGCTTGCTCGCGAAAGGATCAACGCGGTCTTACCGTGGCACCGCAGCGCCTGCTTCGCGAGCAAGCCCGCTCCCACAGAGGGTTTGCATTTTGTGCACTGGCGCTGGCAATCGGCCTCAGCGGCTGTGCCGGCCTGCCCGACCAGCGCTTGGCCAACGAGGCCCTCAAGCGCGGTGACACGACGCTGGCGCAGCAGAACTATCAGCAACTGGCCAACCTGGGTTACAGCGAAGCCCAGGTCGGCCTGGCCGATATTCAGGTCAACAGCCGCGATCCCGAGCAGATGAAAAAAGCCGAGGCGACTTACCGCGCCGCGGCCGATATTTCGCCGCGCGCTCAGGCTCGCCTGGGTCGCCTGCTGGTGGCCAAACCCGGCTCCAGCGAAGCTGAAAAACACGAAGCCGAAGGGTTGCTGAAGAAAGCCTTTGCCAACGGCCAAGGCAACACCTTGATCCCGCTGGCGATGCTGTACCTGCAATACCCTCAAAGTTTTCCAAACGTGAACGCTCAGCAGCAGATCAACCAATGGCGCAGTGCCGGTTACCCGGAAGCGGGCCTGGCGCAGATTCTGCTCTATCGCACCCAGGGCACCTACGACCAGCATCTGGATGAAGTGGAAAAAGTCTGCAAGGCCGCGTTGGCCACCACCGACATCTGCTACGTCGAACTGGCCACGGTCTATCAGAAACGCGGCCAGCCTGAACAGCAGGCCGAGTTGCTCAAGCACATGCAGGCCGGTCACCAGAGTGGCGTCGTGTCCGCCCAGCGCGTGGACAGCGTCGCCCGCGTCCTGGCCGATGCGAGCCTGGGCAAGACCGACGAAAAGACCGCCCAGTCGTTGCTCGAAGACATCGCCCCTGGCTATCCCGCTGCCTGGGTCAGCCTGGCGCAGATTCTCTACGACTTCCCCGAGTTGGGTGACGTCGACAAGATGATGCAGTACTTGGAAAACGGCCGCGCCGCCGATCAGCCACGTGCCGATCTGTTGCTGGGCAAGCTGTACTACGAAGGCAAATGGGTGCCGGCGGACGCCAAGGTCGCCGAAGCGCATTTCCAGAAAGCCGTTGGCCGCGAAGTGGCCGCCGATTACTACCTCGGCCAGATCTATCGCCGCGGTTACCTGGGCCAGGTGTACTCGCAAAAAGCCCTGGACCATCTGCTCAAGGCCGCCCGCAACGGCCAGAACAGCGCGGACTTCGCCATTGCCCAGTTGTTCTCCCAAGGCAAGGGCACCAAGCCCGACCCGGTCAATGCCTATGTGTTCAGTCAATTGGCCAAGGTCCAGAACACCCCGCAAGCCATCGAGCTTGCCCAGACCCTCGAGACCCAATTACCGCCGAACCAGCTTGCACAAGCCCAGCGCCTGCTACAACAAGAGCAGGCCATTCGCGGCGCCATGAGCCCCGATACGCTGGAACTGCAAGCCCTAAAAGAAGATGACGGCGAGGAACCTCTATGAAGCCTTTGAAGCTCAATCCTTTTGTGCAGGCCGGCATTGGCCTGACGTTCGCCCTGCTGTGGTCGTGTCCGACCCTGGCGGCCCTGACCGATGACCAGAACTTCGGCCTGGACGTGAAAATCACCGGCCAGTCCGAAGACGACCGAGACCTGGGCACCCAGCGTGGGGGCGACGTCAACGGTGTCGGTCTGGACCTGCGTCCATGGATCTACGGTGAGCGCGGTGCCTGGAGCGCCTACGCCATGGCCCAGGCTGTGACGTCTACCGACACCATCGAGACCGACACCCTGCAGCAGTCCGATGACACGACCGCGCGAACCGACAGCGGTGATCGCGAAGTCAAGAAGAACTACCTGGCCATGCGCGAATTCTGGATTGGCTATCGGGGCCTGACCCCTTACCCGGGCGAGCAGTTGAAGTTCGGTCGCCAACGCCTGCGCAACGAAGACGGCCAATGGCGCGACACCAATATCGAAGCCTTGAACTGGACCTTCGACACCACCTTGTTACGGGCCAACCTGGGTGTCGCCGAGCGTTTCAGCGAATACCGCACCGATCTCAAGGAATTGGCGCCTGACGACAAGGATCGCCTGCACGTCTACGGCGACGTGGGCTACCAGTGGATGCCAGGCCAGTGGGCCGGGATCCGTGCCCACCACACCCACGACAATGGCAGCCTCGATTACCCGACCCCGGGCGAAGCCACCGACTCCCTGGACAAGACCCAGAACGGTGACCTGTCCTGGCTGGGCCTGGAAGCCAACAGTGACGCCTACAACTGGCGGAACACCAACACCATCAACTACTGGGCCAGCCTGACCGGCATGACTGGCGATCGCGACACCGTCAACCCGCTCAACGCCGACGGCACGCGCCCCACGCAACTCAAGCGCAGTGACGACGTCGATGGCTGGGCCACCGACCTGGGCATCCGTCTGCGCCTGGATCCGCAGTGGCAAGTCGGTGCGGCCTATGCCCGCGCCAGCGAGGACTACGAACAGAACGGTCTGCAAAGCAACCGCTCGAACTACACCGGCACCCGCTCGCGCGTCCACCGTTTTGGTGAAGCCTTCCGGGGCGAAATGGCCAACACCCAGAGCGCCAGCCTGTTCGGTTCCTGGCAGTTGCGCGACGAATACGACGCAAGCCTGGTGTACCACAAGTTCTGGCGCGTGGACGGCAACAAGCCTGTGGGCAGTAACGGCATCAACGCGGTGGAAAACAACACCGACGATGTGACCGGCGCGATCCTGTCCACCTCGTCCCTGCCACTGCGCGACGGTAACAAGGACCTGGGCCAGGAAGTCGACCTTGTGCTCACCAAGTACTTCAAGCAAGGCCTGCTGCCGGCCGCGCTGAGCCAGTCCATCGACGAGCCGTCAGCGCTGGTGCGCTTTCGTGGCGGCGTGTTCAAGCCAGGCGACGCCTACGGCAAAGAGGTCGATTCATACATGCATCGCGCCTTTGTCGACGTGATCTGGCGCTTCTGATGCGAATGACCATGGGAGTGCCCGATATGAACCGCTACCTCAGGAACAGCCAGGCGATGAAAGGTTCGATCAGCCTGTTGGCCGCAGCGATGCTGCTGGCCGGCTCGTCGGCGTTCGCCAACGTTGAACCGGTGGCCAAGCCGGGCAACGTGGTCAAGGAACTGCAGCAGGCCAAGACCTACACCGTCAGCAGCGCGCCGACCGCTCCGCTGGAACTGGCTGCGCCGACCCTGCCCGACCTCACCGGCTTCACCGCCGAAGCGGTCGCGGCCAAGATCGTGCGCAGCAAGCCCGGCAAGGTCAGCGTGCGCCGGATGATGCAGGAAAACGCCTTGAAGGACTTCATCGGCGGCGACAACAAGATGGCCGAGTGGGTGGTGCGCCAACGTGGCATCCCACAGGCCATCTTCATCGACGATGGCTACATGAACCTCAAGGACCTGGCCAAGAAAGTGCCCAAGCAGTACCTCAAGGAAACCTCGCCAGGTGTGTTCCTGGCCAGGATTCCGATTGTGGTGGGTGAAAAAGGCATCCTCGAAATCGACAAGCAGACCCAGGAGCTGCGCCTGTCCCAAGAGGGCGGCTCCTTCCTGGTCAACGATGGAAAGATGTTCATCCGCGACACCAAGGTCACCGGCTGGCGCGAAAAGGACAATGGCCCCGCCACGTTCCGCTCGGCCAACGAGTTCCGTCCGTTCCTGCTGTCCTGGGGCGGCACCGAGACCTACATCGTCAACACCAAGATGGCGAGCTTCGGCTACGCCAACAGTAAGTCGTACGGGGTCAGTATTTCCCAGTACACGCCCAACATGGCCAAGGTCCTCAAGCGCCCGGAACCGACCGGCTGGATCATCGGCTCCGAGTTCTCGGACATGTGGTACGGCTTCTACTGCTACGAAACCAACGACTTTGTGGTCAAGGGCAACACCTACAAGGACAACATCGTCTACGGCATTGACCCCCACGACCGTTCCCATCGACTGATCATCGCCGACAACACCGTCTACGGGACCAAGAAAAAGCACGGGATCATTATTTCCCGCGAGGTCAACGACAGCTTCATTTTCAACAACCGCAGCTACGACAACAAACTCTCGGGCCTGGTGATCGACCGTAACAGCGTGAACAACCTGATCGCCTACAACGAGATCTACAAGAACCACACCGACGGCATCACGCTTTACGAGAGTGGTGACAACCTGTTGTGGGGCAACAAAGTGATCAGCAACCGGCGCCACGGCATCCGGATTCGTAACAGCGTGAACATCCGCCTTTACGAAAACGTGTCCATGGCCAACGGCCTGACCGGTCTTTACGGCCACATCAAGGATCTGTCCGACACCGACCGGGACATCAAGCTCGACCCGTTCGACGCCCAGGTCTCGCTGATCGTGGTCGGCGGCGAACTGGCCGCCAACGGCAGCGGCCCATTGTCCATCGACTCACCGTTGAGCGTTGAGCTGTACCGCGTGTCTATGCTCGCGCCGACCAAATCCAGCGGCATCAGCTTCTCGGGGATCCTGGGCGAGCGCCAGGATGAAATTCTCGACCTGCTGGTGCGCCAGCAGAAAGCCGTGCTGATCGACCCTGTCGAACGCCAGACCGAATTGCGGGACTGAGGATGACCTTTATGAACCCACAGATGATCAAACTTCTGGGCCTGTCCGCCCTGACTGCCGGCATTCTCGCCGCCACAAGCGGCGCGCGCGCCGCTGAAACCACAGCGCCTGTGTTCACTGCCGAACCATGCTGCAACCTCTGCCCGGCTGCTTATGACGCGAAGAACTACACCACGCGCTATCAGCAGAACTTCACCACACTGGTACAGGCCCAGGGCGATTGGCTGTTCCGTACCCAGGAAGACCTGCGTACCGAATTCAACACCACCCCGGCCGGCTACAAGCGCATGCAGCAGTTGCACGACGCGTTCAAGAAAAAAGGCGTCGAGCTGGTGCTCGTCTATCAACCGACCCGGGGCCTGGTGAATCGCAACAAACTCAACCCTCAGGAAAAGGCCAGTTATGACTTCGACAAGGCCCTGACCAACTACAAGAGCATGCTCGGGCGTTTCGCGCAGATGGGTTATGTAGTGCCGGACCTGTCGCCGTTGACCAACGAAAGCCTGCCCGACACCCTGCCGGCCCACGATTTCTACTTCCGTGGCGACCAGCACTGGACCCCGTACGGTGCCCACCGCACGGCGAAGATCGTGGCCGAGAAGGTCAAGCAGATCCCGGCCTTTGCCGACATTCCCAAGCGGGAGTTCGAGACCAAGAAGTCCGGCCGCATGGGCAAGACCGGCACCCTGCACAACATGGCCGGCCAGCTGTGCGGCACCAGCTACGCGGTCCAGTACATGGACCAGTTCACCACCGAGCCTAAAGGCGAAGCCGGTGACGGCGACCTGTTCGGCGACTCCAGTGATCCGCAGATCACCCTCGTGGGCACCAGTCACAGCGGCAAGAACTACAACTTCGCCGGTTTCCTTCAAGAAGCCATCGGCGCCGACATCCTCAACGTTGCCTTCCCCGGCGGCGGTCTGGAAGGCGCGATGATCCAGTACCTGGGCAGCGAAGAGTTCCAGAAGAGCCCGCCGAAAATCCTGATCTGGGAATTCTCGCCGCTGTATCGCCTGGACCAGGAAACCATCTACCGCCAGATGATGGCGTTGCTGGACAACAACGGTTGCGAAGGCAAGCCCGCGATGATGAGCAGCAAGACTGCCCTCAAGCCCGGCAAGAACGAATTGATGGTCAACAGCAAGAACATGGACCTGCGTAACGGCAGCCACCAGATCGATATCCGCTTCGCCGATACGTCGGTGAAAACCTTACAAGCCACCCTCTGGTACATGAATGGGCGCCACGAGGATATCAAGATCGAAAAACCGGACACTTCCGAAACCGACGGACGTTTCGCCTTCCAATTGCGCACCGACGAGGACTGGGCTTCCCAGAACCTGCTGGCTGTCGAAGTCCAGGGACCTGAAGCCGGTGCCGAGCCACAGCAAATCGAAGCGAAAGTCTGCAAACGCAATGCATCTCCGCAAGCCGGGCAACAAACGGCTCAAATCGGACAATGAGGTCTCGTCTCATGACCAGAACCATGCGCACCCGAACGTTGAAAACGCTGCTGGCGCCGTCCCTGCTGACCCTGGCGATCTTCGCCGGAGCGACGCAGGCCGCGGCCCCGCTACGCCCGCCCCAGGGTTACTTCGCACCGATTGAAAAATTCAAGACCGGCAGCTCTGACGACCGCTGTGAGGCGGTACCGACGCCCTACACGGGCGCCCTGCAATTTCGCAGCAAGTACGAGGGCTCCGACAAAGCCCGTGCAACGCTGAACGTGAAATCGGAAAAGGCTTTCCGCGATGCCACTTCCGACATCACCCGGATCGAGCGCGGCGTCAGCAAACAAGTGATGCAATTCATGCGCGACGGCCGCCCCGAGCAGCTGGAATGCACCCTGAACTGGCTGACCGCCTGGGCCAAGGCCGATGCGCTGATGTCCAAGGACTTCAACCACACCGGCAAGTCCATGCGCAAATGGGCCCTGGGCAGCATGGCTTCGGCCTATGTGCGCCTGAAGTTCTCCGAGTCTCGCCCACTGGCCAATCATCAGGAACAGGCACAACTGATCGAAGGCTGGTTCAGCAAGATGGCCGATCAGGTGGTCAGCGACTGGGACAACCTGCCGCTGAAGAAAATCAACAACCACTCCTACTGGGCCGCTTGGTCGGTGATGGCCACCTCTGTGGCGACCAACCGCCGCGACCTGTTCGACTGGGCCGTCAAGGAATACAAGGTCGGCGTCAACCAGGTCGATGCCGAGGGCTTCTTGCCCAACGAACTCAAGCGCAAGCAACGGGCCCTGTCCTACCACAACTATGCCCTGCCGCCCCTGGCGATGATCGCCAGTTTCGCCCAGGTCAACGGCGTGGACCTGCGCCAGGAAAACAACGGCGCCCTCAAGCGCCTGGCTGACCAGGTGCTGGCCGGGGTGCAAGACCCGGAGATCTTCGAAGACAAGAACGGCGATGAACAGGACATGAAGGATCTGAAAGTCGATTCCAAGTTTGCCTGGCTCGAACCGTTCTGCAGCCTCTACACCTGCCCCGAGGATGTACTGGAGCGCAAGCATGAAATGCAGCCGTTCAAGACGTTCCGCCTCGGCGGGGACTTGACCAAGGTGTACGACCCTTCATGGGAAAAAGGCGAAAAAGGTAGCTGATGCCCTATCTCCTGCCTGGCAGGGGACCTGTGGGAACAAGACTTGCCCGCGATAGCCATGACGCGGGGGCACTGAATGAACTGCGTCATCGTTCATCGCGGGCAAGCCTTGCTCCCACAGTAATCGCGGCGTCTGAAAGGTAATAAAACCTCCCGGTTTTCATGGGGGGGTTTGGGGGGGCTCTGGCCCTTGACTGTTGATTCAACATGGAGAGATCGGGATGGTATTTTCATCCAATGTGTTCCTGTTCCTGTTCCTGCCGATCTTTCTCGGCTTGTACTACTTGAGCGGGCAACGCTATCGCAACCTGCTGTTATTGCTGGCCAGCTATGTGTTCTATGCCTGGTGGCGCGTGGACTTCCTGGCGCTGTTCGCCGGCGTCACCCTGTGGAACTACTGGATCGGGCTGAAAGTCGGCGCCGCCGGCGTGCGTACCAAACCGGCCCAGCGCTGGCTGTTGCTCGGCGTGGGCGTGGACCTGTGCATCCTGGGCTACTTCAAGTACGCCAACTTCGGTGTGGACAGCCTCAACGCGATCATCAGCGGCTTCGGTCTCAATCCGTTCATCCTGACCCACGTGCTGTTGCCGATCGGGATCTCGTTCTACATTTTCGAGTCCATCAGCTACATCATCGACGTTTATCGCGGTGATACCCCGGCGACCCACAACCTGATCGACTTCGCAGCGTTCGTGGCGATCTTCCCGCACCTGATCGCCGGCCCCGTGTTGCGTTTCCGCGACCTGGCCGATCAGTTCAACAACCGCACCCACACCCTGGACAAATTCTCCGAAGGCTGCACGCGCTTCATGCAGGGCTTCATCAAGAAAGTGTTCATCGCCGACACCCTGGCGGTGGTGGCCGATCATTGTTTTGCCCTGGATAACCCGACCACAGGCGATGCCTGGCTCGGTGCCCTGGCCTACACCGCGCAACTGTACTTCGACTTCTCCGGCTACAGCGACATGGCCATCGGCCTGGGCTTGATGATGGGTTTCCGTTTCATGGAGAACTTCAAGCAGCCCTACATCAGCCAGTCGATTACCGAGTTCTGGCGGCGCTGGCACATCAGCCTGTCGACCTGGCTGCGCGATTACCTCTACATCACCCTGGGCGGCAATCGCAAAGGCACGCTGATGACCTATCGCAACCTGTTCCTGACCATGCTGCTCGGTGGTCTGTGGCACGGCGCGAACATCACCTACGTGATCTGGGGTGCCTGGCACGGTATGTGGCTGGCCATCGAAAAAGCGGTGGGCATCAACACCATGCCACGCAGCATCAATCCGATCCGCTGGGCACTGACGTTCCTGCTGGTGGTGATGGGCTGGGTAATCTTCCGTGCCGAGAACCTGCACGTGGCCGGCCGCATGTACGGCGCCATGTTCAGCTTCGGCGACTGGTCGCTGTCGGAACTGACCCGCGCCAACCTCACCGGCCTGCAAATCGCCACGCTGGTTGTGGCCTACGCCACTCTCGCTTTCTTCGGCCTGCGCGATCTCTACACCAATCGTCCACCGGTCAAGACCAAGCCTGAAGTGAACACCGAGGCCGATGGCCCGGCCACCGCACAACCGGGACTGATCAAGGCTGTACCGGGCGATAACCCGTCGAGCATTCATCAACCGGGCTACACCGTGGGCGTCGAAGCCCAAGTGCAACCGGCGTACTGGGTCGCTGACTGGCCGCGCTACGTAATGCGTACCCTGGTGCTGGTGCTGTTCATCGCCTCGATTCTCAAACTCTCGGCGCAAAGCTTCTCGCCGTTCCTTTACTTCCAGTTCTGAGGGATCTGAACATGACCCGCTCATTACGCATCTTCTACATCGCACTGTTCCTGCTGACCTTGACGGTCCTGGGCCTGTGGTCGGTGCGCAGCTTCTTCGGCTTCAGCACCAACCCCGATGCGACCGTGCTCAACGGTCGCTGGACCAAAGCCGTCGAGACCCACTACGACGACGAGTTCCCGATCAAGCGCCTGGGCACCAACATCTGGGCGGCACTGGACTACAAGCTGTTCAACGAGGGCCGCAAAGGCGTGGTCCTGGGTCGCGATCAGTGGCTGTACAGCGACGAAGAGTTCAACCCGATCGTCAACGAAGAGCAGAACCTGCAAGGCAACTACGCGCTGGTCGAAGGCGTGCGCCAGAAGCTCAAGGAACAGGGCATCACCCTGGTGATGGCGATCGTGCCAGCCAAGGCGCGCCTCTACCCGGAACACTTGGGTGAAGTGAAGCCATCCAGCATTCACGCCAACCTCTACCAGGACTTCCATGCCCGCGTGGCGGCAGACAGGATCCTGGCCCCTGACCTGCTCGGCCCGATGCAACAGGCCAAACAAAGCGGCCAGCAAGTGTTCCTGCGCACCGACACCCACTGGACCCCGGAAGGCGCGCAGGTCGCCGCCGAGAAGCTGGCCAAGACGATTGCCGAGCGCACCCCACTTAACGGCGAGCCACAACGTTTCGTGACAACCCCAGCGGAAAAAGTCATTCACAAGGGCGACCTGCGTCAGTTCCTGCCCCTGGACCCGCTGTTCGAAAACCTGATGCCAGCCCAGGAGCCGCTGGTCAAACGCACCACCCGCGAAGCCGACGACCAGCCGGCCAGCGATGACGCACTGTTTGCCGATGCCCAAGTGCCCGTGGCGCTGATCGGCACCAGCTACAGCGCCAACCCCAACTGGAACTTCGTCGGTGCACTCAAGCAGGCCCTGCACAGCGACGTCGTGAACTACGCCGAAGACGGCCATGGCCCGATTCTGCCGATGCTCAGCTACCTCAAGAGCGACGCCTTCAAGGACAGCCCGCCACAGGTGCTGATCTGGGAGTTTCCTGAACGTTATCTGCCTGTGAACAACGAAATCGGCGACGCCGACCCGCAGTGGGTCGCAGAACTCAAACAAGCCGGCGCACGCCAACAAAACGTAGCAGCCAACACCCCATCCGAGACGCCCGACCGGGCGCAAAACTGAAAGAGAGGTCCACCATGACTTTCACTACAACTCCTCGCCGTCTCGCCGCTCGCTCCCTCCAGGCCGTTGCCCTGGTTGCCAGCATGAGCGCCCTTTCACTGCCTGCCTTTGCCGGTGACGGCGCCCTGTACGCTCCGACCGCGCCAAAAGGTTCGAGCTTCGTGCGGGTATACAACGCCAGCAACGCCGAAGTCAGCGCCACCGTCGGCAATACCAATATCAACGACGTGGCACCGCTGGCCAGTAGCGACTTCAGCTTCATGCCCGGTGGCGACTACAGCGCCAAGGTCGGCAGCCAGACCCTGCCGGTGAAACTGGCCTCCGATCACTCCTACACCTTGGTCAACAACGCCAGCGGCCAGCCTCAGTTGATCGAAGAACCGCCGTTCAAGAACAAGCAGAAGTCCCTGATCCGCGTGCAGAACCTCAGCGACAAGCCGCTGACCCTCAAGACCGCCGATGGCAAGACCGAAGTGGTCAAGACCGTCGCGGCCAAGGGCCGTGGCGAGCGTGAAATCAACCCGGTGAAAGTGAGCCTGGCGCTGTTCGACGGCGACAAGAAAGTCGGCGACCTCAAGCCCGTGGCCCTGGAACGCGGCGAAGCGGCCGTACTGTACGTCACCGGCTCCGGCAGCAGCCTGTCGCCAGTGTGGGTGAAACGCCCGGTGTCGACACGATAAGCGCAGCGGCAAGTCTCAAGCTTCAAGCTGCAAGTAAAAGCTTGCCGCTTGAAGCTAGAAGCTTGCAGCTGCCCCCTGGAACAACAACAAGAGAGTGAAACGACAGAACGCAGTAGCTCTAAAAACCATTTCGATTTGTAGGAGTAACAAACATGATTCCGGTGATCTTGTCAGGTGGTAGCGGCTCACGTCTTTGGCCGCTTTCGCGCAAGCAATTCCCTAAACAGTTCCTGGCCCTGACCGGCGAACACACCCTGTTCCAACAGACCCTCGAGCGCCTGGTGTTCGAAGGCATGGACACCCCGATCGTGGTCTGCAACAAAGACCACCGGTTCATCGTCAACGAGCAGTTGAGCAACCGCAAGCTGGAAGCCCAGCGCATCCTGATGGAGCCGTTCGGTCGCAACACTGCACCCGCCGTAGCGCTGACCGCCATGATGCTGGTCAATGAAGGCCGCGACGAGCTGATGCTGGTCCTGCCGGCCGACCACGTGCTGGAAGACCAGAAAGCCCTGCAACGCGCGTTGGCCCTGGCCACCGTGGCCGCCGAGCGTGGCGAAATGGTGCTGTTCGGCGTACCGGCCACCAAACCGGAAACCGGTTATGGCTACATCAAGTCGACCAACGATGCGCTGCTGCCTGAAGGGGTGAGCCGGGTTTCGCACTTCGTCGAAAAACCCGACGTCAAGCGTGCCACCGAGTTCGTCGAGGCCGGCGGTTACTTCTGGAACAGCGGCATGTTCCTGTTCCGTGCCAGCCGCTTCCTCGAAGAGCTGAAAAAGCACGATCCGGACATCTACGACACCTGCCTGCTGACCCTGGAGCGCAGTGAACAGACCCCGGACACCATCACCTTCGACGAAGCCACCTTCGCCTGCTGCCCGGACAACTCCATCGACTACGCGGTGATGGAAAAGACCCAGCGCGCCTGTGTGGTGCCACTGTCGGCCGGCTGGAGCGATGTCGGCTGCTGGTCATCGCTGTGGGAAGTCAACCCCAAGGATGCCAACGGCAACGTCACCAAGGGCGACGTGGTCGTCCAGGACAGCCGCAACTGCATGATCCATGGCAACGGCAAGCTGGTGTCGGTGATCGGCCTGGACAACATCGTGGTGGTCGAAACCAAGGACGCCATGATGATCGCCCACAAGGACAAGGTCCAAGGCGTCAAGCAGATGGTCAACACCCTCAACGCACAGGGCCGCACCGAGACCCAGAACCACTGCGAAGTCTATCGCCCGTGGGGTTCCTATGACTCGGTGGACATGGGCGGTCGTTTCCAGGTCAAGCACATCTCGGTCAAGCCGGGCGCGTGCCTGTCGCTGCAGATGCACCACCACCGTGCCGAACACTGGATCGTGGTCAGCGGCACCGCCGAAGTGACCTGCGACGAGAACGTGTTCCTGCTCTGCGAAAACCAGTCGACCTACATCCCGATCGCGTCGGTGCACCGCCTGCGCAACCCGGGCAAGATCCCACTGGAAATCATCGAGGTGCAGTCCGGCAGCTACCTGGGCGAAGATGACATCGAGCGTTTCGAAGACATCTACGGTCGCTCCACCCCGATCGAACGTGGCGTCTCGGTGAAAACCATCGCCCAATAACGATCAGCCGTACAAGAAGCCCCCGTCCAGCCCACTGCGTCCCCTATCCGCAGTGGGTTGGGTGGGGGCTTTTTCACAGGTCAGGCGGCCTGCCTGATGGGCGATTTCTTATGCCAGGCACGGACATTTATCGAGCCCGGAATCTTGATCTCCAAGGTACCGCCGAATGCCTGATCGATCGTATTGAGCAATTCAGGCGCTTGCAATCTGCCCACTTGCGCAGGGGATATGCCTGAGTTGCCCACCAACAGGGCTTTAAGGTCTTTTAAACGGCCCCTCACCATCGGAACCGCTCCCAGGTCCGA
The DNA here is from genome assembly GCF_024494355.1 of Pseudomonas sp. Q11. GTDB lineage: Bacteria > Pseudomonadota > Gammaproteobacteria > Pseudomonadales > Pseudomonadaceae > Aquipseudomonas > Aquipseudomonas hefeiensis. The sequence continues at coordinate 157,943 of NZ_JAKNQY010000008.1, forward strand.
GGAGTGCTTCGGTTCCAGCACGTCAGGCGATGCAAAAAACTCCACTGTTTCGAAGTCCTTTCCCAACGCAGCCTCCAGCGCATTGTCATCCTCAAGATCGTATTCCGCGTAATGGGTCATTGATTGCAGAAACTTACGCTCGTTCGCCTCACCGTCTATCGCTAGAAGGAAGAAGGTAAAAGCGCTGTTCCCGGCTTTCGTCCAGTCTTTTTCATTGGTATTGCCGCCCTTTCCACCCAGCGTCTTTACGCCTTTATGGACCAATGAAAAGTTCGAAGCGATTTGCTTGAAAGAAGGTTCTTCACCTGCATTTCTGCCTACGGTGTAGTGCCTCAATGTGAAGCGCCTGTCCTTGACCTTTGCAAGCATCGTTTCCGGCGCTTTCTTTGTTTTGAAGTTAAGTCGGTTATCCGTGATGTCGGCCATCATCTCGAATGGCAATTGCCTATCCGTATCGCTGTAGCGTTGTTGGTATTCCCCGTAAATACCGGTTGCAGTCGACAACGCAGTTTTCGATCTCGGTTCGGCGCCCTGCTCGTCAAAAAAAGTCATCGGGTTGTTACGCAACATCCGATAAAGATTCAATCCATCCACTTGACCTGCCGGATCAGGATTCACCCATCGTTGCAGCCAAGGCGTGTAATACCTGAAGCCATAGTAATAAAGCCCCGTGGCATCCCTCTCTTTGCCCGAATAACGCACCGTCTTGTAACCCACCTCGATCGCGTCGCCCCCTGCCAGAGAAGCCGTTTCGCCAAAAGGATAAAAATGCTCACGGCTGATGATCCGCCCGTCCAGGGCAAGCTCCATGCAGACCGAGCCCAGATGATCGACCAGGCTGAATCGGTAGCCATCGTTTTCCCCGGTCGGCGGTGCGCTTTCCCAATGCAGCACCCGGACATCGCTGAGCCCGCCCTCGGCGATGACCACCTGTAGCGCCTCACCCGTGCCGCTGTCGGCATGCAACTCCAGCCCCGGCAGATAACGCACCTCGGCGGTCAGCGTACGGGTGCCGGTCTGCAGCGTGCGCAGCTTGCGCACACGTTGACCGCCGCCATCGTAGACATAAGCCTCGCTGTCGTTGAGTTCCGAGGCGCGTTCGATCGGCGTGACCGAACTCAACTGGTTGCGCAAATCCCACACCAGGGACCGTCCCGCGTCCAGCTCCAGGCAATTGCCCCGCGCATCGAACGCGGCGGCGATTTCCTCCTCCGTGGGCGGCACGCCGTTGCGGTACGGCAGGCAGCGATTGCTATAGCGAGCCGCTAGGATTTCCCGACCATGGCTTTGTGCCCCGACGTGAACCAGCGCCAACAGATTGCCGCCTTCGTCGTAGCGGTAGGTCTGCTGGTAATTGCTAACCGCCGCCGGGTCGTTGTGCCCCTGCGAGTCGGGCCCTTGGTTCGCCGAGCCCGCCTCCCAACCGGTGGCTTTGATCAGTTGATAGAGACTGTCGTAGACAAAGCGGCTGATCGGGTCGATGCGCTGGTTGGCAAAGTAGCGGACCGCCAGGGCGGCGTCCTCGATGCTCAACACGTTGCCCATCGGGTCATAAACGTAGCGCAAGTGTTGCAGTACCTGGCCGGCACGCAGGGCTTGGCGCTCCGCCAGGCGCCCGTCTTCAGGGCTGTAGACAAGGGTGGTTTGCACGCCGTTGCCGGCTGTTTGCCCCTCGATCTGTCCAAGGGCATCGTAGCGAATATCACTCACCAGCGTCTGCCAATCGCCCTGCCCCGCCAATAACAGTTGGTTGCCGGACAGCCGGCCATCGAGCGCAAGGCATTGGCGTTGTCGATTTCCCCGGGCGTCGACTCGCTCCAGCACATCGCTCAGCGGCCCAACACGCCACGTCGAAACGGCACCGCTTCCAGGTTCAAGGAGTTGTTCGCGATCGGATTCCGGCTCCGGCCAATCGGGCAAAGCCGCATCAAGGATGTAACGGCGGTCCTGCATGAGGTTTTGCCCGGTCAAGGCAAACGACGCCAGTAACAACGTACCCGCCGTGTCGTCGTGACGGATCAGCTGGCCATACTGGTTGTGGTTCTGATCGCCCTGCCCCGGATAACCATACTTCAGACGCTCGACACATCGGCGCGGTTGCCCGGCGCTTTGTTCGAGCACCACCACGGGACGGAGCAAGTCGTCGTAGACCACCTCGCGATGCGTCCCTCGGCCGTCCCACGCCTGCAAGCCCTCGCTGGCGAGCCCTGGCAGATCGATCTGCATGCCCGCATCGACGCTATCGGTACGCAACGCGGCAGCGGACAGGGAATAAACCGTCGAAAGGTTGGCCGGTGCCGACTGATCGTCTTGTTGTAAGAACCACAATCGAGGATCCCATTGTTTTGCCAAACGGCCGGTGGCATCGAAAAGATTGCGGGTGATGCGCTGTTGCGTGGGTCCGTTTTCGGTGTTGCGCCAATAGTCGACCGAACGAACCGGTAAACTCCTTGGGTCAAAGGCCATCAGCCTCGGGGTTCGCTGATCCATGCCCATCTCATCAGGCCTCTTGGTTGTGGCATCGCTGCGTCGTACCCCGGCATCTAACAAGGACAAGCACCCCTTGCCTACTGTCAGATATGACAGTGGCGACCGATGGCCCGAGACGGATGAATATCCACGGTCCCTCCCCTCCGGTAGGATGGGGTGACGGTAACGGAGGCTTCAACCATGCTTATCGGCGTCTTGCTGGTCATCACCTGGCTCATCCTGCTGCTGCGCTATCCGGCCAAGGCGCTGCCGGTGTCCCTGGCGGCGTTCGTCGGGCTGGGGCTGGTGGCCGCGTGGGTACTCTGGGAGGACAGCCGCGAAACCCGACAACTGGCGCGCCTGGATCTGCGTGTCACTTACGCCCCCGAACGCTGCCCGGCCGACCGTCCGTTGTTGCTGACCATGACAAATGGCAACGATGTACCGCTGACCGAACTGCGCTGGCGGATCGCGGCCTATGCACCCGGCGACACCATCAATCTGGCCGACAATCAGTACACCGCACCGCGTTATCGCGGCCCAGGCGAGTTGCAGCCCGGCGCGGACTGGCAAGACTGCCTGTCGCTGCCACCGCTGCGCCCCGGCTATCGTCCACAAACCCTGGAGTTTCGCGCCGAACGATTGCAAGGCAGTTTCTCCAACTGATCCCCTCTCACTGTTTGCATAAGGAATGGCCATGCCCGTAGCGTTGATTACCGGATGTTCCAGCGGCATCGGCCGCGCCCTCGCCGATGCCTTCAAGGCCGCCGGCTATCAAGTTTGGGCCAGTGCACGCAAGGATGAGGACGTGGCGCTGCTCAGCGCAGCCGGCTTCACCGCCGTACAACTGGACGTAAACGACGGCCAGGCCCTGGAACAGTTGAGTGAACGCATCAACCAGCAACACGGCGGTCTCGATGTGCTGATCAACAATGCCGGTTACGGTGCCATGGGGCCGTTATTGGACGGTGGCGTGCCGGCGATGCAGCGCCAGTTCGAAACCAACGTGTTCGCCATCGTCGGAGTGACCCGCGCACTGTTCCCGGTGCTGCGTCGAGCCAAGGGCTTGGTGGTGAACATCGGCAGCGTTTCCGGTGTGCTGGTGACGCCATTTGCCGGCGCCTATTGCGCCTCGAAAGCGGCGGTGCATGCCTTGAGCGATGCACTTCGCATGGAACTGGCGCCGTTCGGCATCCGCGTGATGGAAGTCCAGCCCGGTGCGATCGCCTCCAGTTTCGCCAAAAATGCCGGCCATGAAGCCGAGCAACTGATCAGCGAACAGTCACCCTGGTGGCCTCTGCGCGACGGCATCCGCAGCCGCGCCAAGGCATCCCAGGACAACCCGACCCCGGCCAGCGACTTCGCCGCAGGACTGCTCAAGGCCGTGCAGCAACCCAGCCCCCCGCGCCTGCTGCGCCTGGGCAATGGCAGCCGGGCGTTGCCGTTGATGGCCGGTTTGCTGCCCAAGGGGTTGCTGGAAAAAGGCTTGATGAAGCGATTCGGGTTGGGTGGGTCGCTGTAAATACCGGAGGAGTAACAGGCATTACTCCTGTGGCGAGGGGATTGGGGGCGAACACAAAACGCATCTCCGGCGAAGATCCAATGTGGGAGTGGGCTTGCTCGCGAAGACGCCGGCACAGTCAATATCAGTGCAAGCTGAACCACCGCTTTCGCGAGCAAGCCCGCTCCCACAGGGGATCTGTGGTGTGTATCAAATCTCACCATCAACCCACACATGATGCGATGCCTCAGCGCACGGCATGAGGTTCGACCACCACCGTGCAGGTCATCCCCGCCGCCAGCAGCACGCCGTCCGGCACTTCGTCGATATGGATCCGCACCGGCACCCGCTGCGCCAGGCGAACCCAGTTGAAGGTCGGGTTCACATCGGCGATCAACTCGCGGCTTTCGGGGTTGTCACGGTCGTAGATGCCCCGCGAGATGCTTTCCACATGCCCCTTGAGCACCTCGCCACTCATCAACTGCAATTGCGCCGAATCACCGACCCGGACCTTGGGCAACTTGGTTTCTTCGAAGAAGCCGTAAACCCAGAACGAATTCATGTCCACCACGGCCATTTTCGCCTCGCCGATGCGCGCATAGTCGCCCCGATGCACGTTGAGGTTGGTGACGTAACCGTCCACCGCCGCGCGGACCTGGGTACGCGAGAGGTTCAGTTCGGCGGCCTCCAGTTGCGCCTGGGCGTGCTGGTAATCGGCCAGGGCCGAGTCGGCAATGTTACTGGCGTCGTCACGGTTTTCCCGGGAGATCACCAGGCTGTCCAGGTCGGCGCGCCGATGAGCGTTGACCTTGCGCATTTCCCAGGTCGCCTTGCGCGAGGCCACCAAAGAGCGAGCCTGTTTCACCGCAATGCGGTAATGCTCAGGATCGATGCGCATCAGCAGCTCGCCCTTTCTTACCAACTGGTTATCACGCACCGGCACCTCGACCACCTCGCCACTGACGTCGGCGGCGACGTTGATGATATCGGCGCGTACCCGACCATCACGGGTCCACGGAGTGTTCATGTAATGCACCCACAACGTCCGGCCGATCCACAGGGCAAGGGCAAGCACCAACAGCGTCGCAAGCAGGCTGAAAAACTTTTTCATCGCATTGATCTCAACGGTAGACCGTCAGCGCCAGCGCGCCAAACAGGCAGGTAAACAGACTCAGGCGCAGCAGCGCCGGGTGCCAGAAGAAGCGGTACAGATCCAGCCCGGACAAAAAACGGTCCAGGGCCCAGGCCAGGGCGGCGGCGATGAAAAACATCAGGGTCATGGTGGGCATGTACACGCCATGGAAGGCGATTTCACGAGGCATGTTCAGGTTCCTGGGGCAGCGGTCTGGCGTAGGCCGCTAATGGCGATTGCGGGTCCAAAAGCGAAGTACGGATGAAATGCAGGTAGCTTTTCACCCGGCGCAGGGCCGATGTGTCGAAATGCGGGGCGAAGGGTTCGTCACTGGCCTGTACGCGGCTGATGGCATGGTCGACCGCCAGCAGGGCGCGCTCCAGATTGCTCTGGCCGGGCTGGCGGAACAGCCGCACCAGCGCCCGCCCCATCACACGAATCGCCTGGCGCCACGGCTGGCTTGGGGCATAGGCCGGATGCACCGGCAAGATCGCCTGTTCCTTGCGCAGTTCGATAATCGCGTGGCCGACCTCCAGTACCACAAACATCCAGCGCAACAGATCCCGCTGCACCCGAGGCTGCCCCGCGGCCAGCCCATAAGCCTGATGCAGCAAGTCCCGGGTACGACTTTCAAAGCCCGACGCCAGGCCCTTGAGGCGGCTGCTGATAGCAAACACCACCTGCTCGCGCAGGTCCTGTTCGAGCCGGCGCCACAACCAGCGACTGTTGGGCGGCAGGATGATTGCCCCGGCAGCGGCGCATACCAGCATGCCAAGGATCATCGCGAGGTAATCGTTGATGAAGGTGTAGGGGTTGTAGACCGTCAGGTTGTCGGGCACCGAGCCGGTGCAGAAAAAGATCAGCAGCCCCAGCCCAACCCCGGCGTATTGCGGTCGCGAGCTGAGGAATGAGCCCAACATGATCACCGGCGCCAACATCACGCAGAGCAACGGGAAGCCGTCGATCAGCGGGAAGATGAAAAACATCTCGACGAAACCGATCAAGGCCCCGAACAACGTGCCACACGCCATCTGGAACGCCATGCGTTTAGGGTTGGGCGTGGCGGCCGACAAGCCCACCGTGGCGGCGGCAATCATCGTCATGGTCGCACCACTCGGCCAGGCCGTGGCGACCCAATAGCTGCCCAGTACCAGCAGAATGAACGCGGCCCGAAACCCCGACGCCGCAGCCGCCAGACCGTTGGTCTGCGGCATGAAAGGTTCGTCCCATCGCTCGCGTTCGTGGCGATGATCCGCCAGCGACGCATGGGTCTGCGCGTAGCCGTGCAAGTCATCGACGAAGCGATACAGCAGCTCGTAGGCGGTGTGGAAGTCCAGCCGTTGCGCTTCGCTCGGGTCTGTTTCTTCGAACACCCCACGCAACCTGCGGACCTGTGCCGGCAAATCGGCTTTATAGATGGCCAGCTCCGCCGCCAGGCGCGCGGCATCTTTATCGGTCAACGCGCTGGCGCTAAAACCGTCCAGCAACTCGGCCAACGTTTGCAAACCCGGTTTGATGGCATTCACCACCTGTTCGGCCCGGCGGCTGCGCAAACGCTCGAGCAACTGGTGCAAGGCGTTGAATCGGGTGGTGATGCCCATGAATTCGCTGTTCAAGCGACTGAGCCGACCGTTGCGCCGGCGCATGTGCGGGTCTTCGAACACCGTCACGCTGCGCAGGCTTTCCAGGCCGACGGCTTCGGCAATGAAGCCGACGTTACGCGCCTCGAATGCCGCGCGTTTGCTGCGTCCACGCAAGCCATCCGTGACAAACCGGGCGAATACTCCAAAGCGTTGGTACAGGGCGTTGCGCATGGCGGCGCTGGCGGTTTGCGGCAGGATCGCGGCGCTGATCAGGGTCGCGCAGAGAATCCCCAGGGAAATCTCCAGCACACGCCAGACCGCCGCCATGAAGGCACCCTCCGGATGGGCCAGGGCCGGCAGACCAATCATGGCCGCGGTGTAGCCGGCCAGCACAAAACCATAGGCCCTGAAGTTGCGATAACGCGCCGCGCCGGCTGAACAGACACCGACCCAGATCGCCAGGCTGCCCAAGAACAACTCAGTGCTCTGGGCAAACAAGGCAATCAGCGCGACCATCACCGCCGAGCCGGCCAGGGTGCCGAGCAAGCGATAGAAACTCTTGGCGAACACCTGCCCGCTCTGGGGCTGCATGACGATAAACACCGTGATCATGGCCGTGCGCGGTTGCGGCAGCTCCAGGCGCATCGCCAGCCACAACGTCAGGAACGCGGCTAACAGCACTTTGAAGATGTAGACCCAGGTCACCCCGTCGCTGCGGGCCCAGTCGAAGAAGCCACGGCGCCATTCGAGGCGGTGCAGCCAGCGTGCGCAGGTAAGTAAAGACGTCACAAAGGGCCTATTCAGCATCGTGGCGAGGGGTGTCGTTACCGGCTTCCAGGCCACCGCCCAACGCCGTTACCAGGTCGGCATGTGCACTCAAGCGCATCGCCTCCACTTGCTGCTGCACCTGTTGCTGCTTGAACAACAGGCTTTGGGCGTTGAGCACGTTGAGGTAGTCGGTGAGCCCGCGCTGGAACGCAACCATCGCGATGTCGTAGGTGCGTTGCGCGGCGGCCACCGACTCAGCAGCGAAGACGTGTTGCTTGTCCATGGAGTCACGGCGGATCAACTGATCGGAAATGCTCTTGAGCGCATCGACCAGCGTCTGGTTATAGCGGGCCACGGCGATGTCATAACCGGCCGCCGCCTGCCCCAGCTGTGAACGCAGGCGCCCACCGTCGAAAATCGGCAGTGTGATGGCCGGTCCGACGCTGTAGTTGAGCTTCTTGCCGGTCAAGAATTCCAGCGCCCCGCCACCGGTCGCCATGTAGCCGATACTGCCAACCAGGTCGACATTGGGATAAAACCCGGCACGCGCGACATCGATGCCCCGGGCCTGAGCGGCCACTTGCCAACGTCCGGCCACCACGTCCGGACGCTGGCCGAGCAGTTCGGCCGGCAATGCCGACGGCAGTTTCAAGGGCGCACCGAGGGCCAGGGTCGGGCGCTGCAGCCGTGCCCCGTCTCCTGGCCCTTTACCCGCCAGCGCCGCCAATTGATTGCGGCTCAAGGCGATGGCTTCGTCGAGGGCGTCGAGTTGCCGATGGGTCTCGGGCAACGGCGCCTGGGCTTGGCTGACTTCGAAATGGGTGCCGATGCCGCCGTCGAGGCGCTTTTGTGCCAGTTCGAGAATCTGCTCCTGTTGATGGAGGGTCGCAACGACGATATCGCGCTGGGCGTAGTGCAACGAGAACTGGATGTAGGCGTGCACGATGTTGTTCTGCAACTCCAACTGCGCCTGCCGCGCCTCGGCCACGCTGACATGAGCCAGGTCGACGGCCCGCTCACTGGCGTTGCGCTCGCGGCCCCACAGGTCCAGGGCATAACTCAAGCCCAGGCCTGCGTTATTGTCCCAAGTGGTGGTATCGGCCAACTCGCCAGGGCCATAGAACTGATCGCTGGGCCAATTGTGGCGCTTGAGGGTCGCCTGACCATTGATCTGTAGCGACTCGGCAGCCTCGACGACACCGGCCATGGCCTTGGCCTGCCGCACGCGCGCGGCGGCCAAGGCCAGGCTCGGGCTGTCTTGCACGGCCAGGGCGATCCAGCGATCCAGTTGCCGGTCGCCATAGGCATTCCACCACTGGCGGCTGGGCCAGTGGGCATCGCGGGCAGCCTCGCGGATCGCTTCATCGGTGGCCAGTTGATTGGCCGACAATGCCTGGCCTTGCGGGGCAATCCCTCCCGTGCCGAGGCAACCGCTGATGGTGAACGTTAAAAGCCAAACACTGAGAGTCTTCAGCTCTCTGCTGATGCAACGCGGCACTTGCGCAAAATTCCTGAGATGGGGGGCGTGAAGAGTCGGGAGGATGCATGCCTGGTGACGCACCTGTGGGAGCGAGCCTGCTCGCGATAGCGTCCAGGCAGACACATTGAGGGGAATGTGATGCCACTATCGCGAGCAGGCTCGCTCCCACAGTAATCAGCGTTCCAGGATTGGCCGCAATTCTAGGCACCCCACCGAACGGCGATAAGCCGACCTTTCTGCGAATCTTTGTTACCGTTACTGCGATAATCCATTAATCGGGGTCCGCCGCACCGTAACTTCGTGTCACAATTTGCCATCTCCCAAGAGAGCCTCCCATGGACACTTTGCAAAACATGCGTGCGTTCAGCTGTGTTGCTGAAGCTGGCAGTTTCACCGCCGCCGCCGGGCAACTCGATACCACCACAGCCAACGTTTCGCGTGCGGTTTCCAACCTGGAAGCCCATCTGCAAACCCGCCTGCTCAACCGCACCACCCGCCGCATCGCCCTGACCGAAGCTGGCAAACGCTATCTGCTGCGCTGCGAGCAGATCCTGGCGTATGTCGAGGAGGCTGAAGCCGAGGCCAGCGATGCTCACGCACGTCCCGCCGGGCAGTTGAAGGTCCATACCATGACCGGCATTGGCCAACATTTCGTGATCGACGCCATCGCCCGCTATCGTAAAACCCATCCGGACGTGACCTTCGACTTGACCTTGGCCAACCGCGTGCCGGACATCCTGGACGAGGGTTACGACGTTTCCATCGTGCTGGCCAGCGAATTGCCGGACTCGGGCTTTGTCTCCCAGCGCCTGGGAATCACCTACAGCATCGTCTGCGCATCGCCTGCCTACGTGAAGGCCAGCGGCTGCCCGCAAAAACCCGGCGACCTGCTCAACCACGCCTGCCTGCGCCTGGTCAGCCCGGTCATTCCACTGGAAAAATGGGTATTTGACGGCCCCGAAGGCCAAGAGATGGTCACCATCAACAACTCACCGTTCCTGGTGAATTCCGCCGATGCCATGAAAACCGCGATTACCAGTGGCATGGGCGTGGGCGTGTTGCCGGTCTACGCCGCCATCGAAGGCCTGCGCAACGGCACGCTGGTGCGGGTCATGCCGAACTATCGCTCCCAGGAACTGAACCTCTACGCCATCTATCCTTCGCGCCAGTATCTGGATGCGAAGATCAAGACCTGGGTGGAGTACCTGCGCGGTTCGCTGCCGGAAATCCTCGCGGCGCACCAGGCCGAACTGACGGCTTATGAGTTGAGTGGAAGTCTGGCCGGTGCACGGGTTGCGAACTGATACCGCTCCCGTGCCCTGGGACGATGCTCAGCGCTTGCCCATCGAGCGGCGCGTGCCGGGAGGCGCGGCGCCAGGGGTCTTGGTATGACCGTTCTTCGCGCCGTTCTTGTACCAAGGCTGCTGCCCGGCCCCTTTGGCCGCGGCCAGCTCACCGGGCTTGAATGGAAACTTGAAGGTCGGGATCGCGTTGACGCTCTCGCCGCTGGAAACATCGCTGTCGGGCCGGTCGGCCTGTTCGCCGTTCGGGCGTTCGTCCGCGGGCGAAGGTGTTGGGGAAGTCATGTGAAGCTCCGGGTAATGCGTACAAGTCGGGCCCGGAGAGCGAGCCGCGAAAGGCGGCAGTATACCTGCCCGATACCGGCGCGCGCAGGGCGGATTCAATCAGCCCTGCACTCGTCTGACAGTAAATCGGGACAAAACTGACAAGCCCGTCAGTTAGGCGTCACCTTCCTGACCCCCTCGCAACGCTATATAAGAAAGATAAGAATCCCTCCGTCCTGAACCGGCCTCCCACATCCATGCACATCCAGAAAAAAACCGTCCTGCTTGTCGTGCTCCTGATCGCCCTGGCGGCCCTGGCCTTCTGGTATGTCATGAAGCCCGTCACCGCCAAACCCGGTGCGCCGGTCGCTGTTCCCGTTCGGGTTGTCAGCGTGGTGCAAAAGGACGTGCCGCGCTTTGCCAGTGGCATCGGCACGGTGTTGTCACTGCACAGCGTGGTGATCCGCCCACAGATCGACGGCATCCTCACCCGACTGCTGGTCAAGGAAGGGCAACAGGTCAAGCAGGGTGACCTGCTGGCCACCATCGACGACCGTTCCATCCGCGCCAGCCTCGACCAGGCCAGGGCCCAGCTCGGTGAGAGCCAGGCGCAACTGGCGGTGGCCCGGGTCAATCTCAAGCGCTACAAATTGCTCAGTGTCGACGACGGCGTATCAAAGCAGACCTACGATCAGCAACAGGCGCTGGTCAACCAGCTCAAGGCCACCGCCCAAGGTAATCAGGCGGCCATCGATGCCGCCCAGGTGCAACTGTCCTACACCCAGATCCGCTCCCCGGTAACCGGTCGCGTCGGCATCCGCAACGTGGATGAAGGGAACTTCCTGCGCACCAGCGACACTGACGGCCTGTTCACCGTGACCCAGATCGACCCGATCGCGGTGGAGTTCGCCTTGCCCCAACAAATGCTGCCGACCTTGCAACGGTTGATGGCCGCACCCGAGCAAGCGCTGGTCCAGGCCTACATCGGCGCCGATGGCACCTCCGGCGAAATGCTCGGCGAGGGCCGCCTGAGCCTGATCGACAACCAGATCAACGCCAACACCGGCACCCTGCGGGCCAAGGCTGAATTCAGTAACGCCGCGCAACGGCTGTGGCCAGGGCAGTTGGTGACGTTGAAGATCCAGACCGCCCTCGACAAGAACGCCCTGGTGGTGCCACCGACCGTGGTCCAGCGCGGCCTGGAGCACCCTTTCGTGTACCGGATCAAGGGTGACCAGGTAGAGAACGTACCGGTGGTGATGGTGTATCAGGACAGCGACCTGCACATCATCAAAGGGGTGAGCGCGGGTGATCAGTTGGTGAGCGACGGTCAGTCACGGCTCAAGCCGGGCACCCGCATCCAGGTGCTCGGTGACCCAGTGGCCCAGGCCAATGTGTCGGAGCCACAACCATGAAAGGCCGCGGTTCGGTTTCGGCGTGGTGCATCGACCACCCCATCGCCACGGTGTTGTTGACGTTCGCCCTGATACTGCTGGGATTGATTGCCTTTCCTCGCCTGCCTGTCGCGCCATTGCCTGAAGCGGAATTCCCGACCATCCAGGTCAGGGCTCTGTTGCCCGGCGCCAGCCCCGAAACCATGGCTTCGTCGGTGGCGACCCCGCTGGAAGTACAATTCAGCGCCATTCCCGGCATCACCCAGATGACCTCCAGCAGCGCCCTGGGCTCGACCAACCTGACCTTGCAATTCAGCCTCGACAAAAGCATCGACACCGCCGCCCAGGAAGTGCAGGCGGCCATCAATACCGCCGCCGGCAAACTGCCCCAGGACATGCCGAACCTGCCCACCTGGCGCAAAGTCAACCCGGCCGACAGCCCGGTGTTGATCCTCAGCGTCAGCTCCAGCCTGATGCCCGGTACCGAACTGAGCGACTACGTCGAAACCCTGCTCGCCCGACAAATCAGCCAGATCGATGGCGTAGGACAAATCTACATCAGCGGCCAGCAACGTCCGGCGATCCGGGTCCAGGCCTCAGCGGACCGACTCGCCGCCATCGGTCTGACCCTGGCTGACATTCGCGTGGCACTCCAGCAGGCCAGCCTCAACCTGGCCAAGGGGGCGCTTTACGGCGAGTCGAGCGTTTCCACCCTGTCCACCAACGATCAATTGTTCCAGCCCGAGGAATATGGCGAGTTGATCGTGTCCTACAAGGATGGGGCGCCGGTTCATCTCAAGGACGTCGCCAAAGTCATCAACGGTTCGGAAGACGCCTACATTCAGGCCTGGTCCGACGAACAACCGGGGCTCAACCTGGTGATTTTCCGTCAGCCGGGGGCGAACATCGTCGACACCGTCGACCGCATCCAGGCGGCCTTGCCCACGCTGGAGGCCATGCTGCCCGCCGCTGTGCAGGTCAACGTGCTGAACGACCGGACCCAGACCATCCGCGCTTCGCTGCATGAGGTGGAGATCACCTTGCTGATCGCGGTGCTGCTGGTGGTGGCAGTGATGGCGCTGTTCCTGCGCCAGCTCTCGGCGACCCTGATTGTCTCGGCGGTACTGGGCGTGTCACTGATCGCCAGTTTCGCCCTGATGTATGTGATGGGTTTCAGCCTGAACAACCTGACCCTGGTGGCCATCGTGATCTCGGTGGGGTTCGTGGTGGATGATGCGATCGTCGTGGTGGAGAACATCCACCGGCACCTGGAGGCCGGCGAGGGCATGCGCGAGGCGGCGATCAAGGGCGCCGGCGAAATCGGCTTCACGGTGATCTCCATCAGCTTCTCGCTGATAGCCGCGTTCATTCCGTTGCTCTTCATGGGCGGCGTGGTTGGGCGTCTGTTCAAGGAGTTTGCCCTGACTGCTACGTCGACTATCCTGATTTCGGTGGTGGTGTCCCTGACCCTGGCACCGACCCTGGCCGCCCTGTTCATGCGCGCGCCGGTGCATCATGCCCACAGCAAGCGAAGTTTCGGCGAACGCCTGCTGGACGGGTATGAACGGATACTGCGTCGGGCCCTGGCCCATCAGAGGCTGATGATCGGCGTGTTCGGCGTGACCCTGGCGCTGGCAGTGGCGGGCTACGTGTTCATTCCCAAGGGATTCTTCCCGGTACAAGACACCGGCCTGGTGCTGGGTACCAGTGAAGCCGCCGCCGATGTGTCATTCCCGGACATGGTCGCCAAACACAAGGCCCTGGCCGCGATCGTCGCCGCCGACCCGGCGGTGCAGACCTTTTCTCATGCTGTCGGCGTCTCGGGTTCCAACCAGACCATCGCCAACGGCCGCTTCTGGATCGCCCTCAAGCCCCGGGGTGAGCGCGACGTGTCGGCCAGCGGGTTCATCGACCGGATCCGCACCAAACTGCTGGGTATCCCTGGCGTGGTGCTGTACCTGAGGGCCGGGCAGGATATCAACCTCAGTTCCGGTCCGAGCCGCGCCCAGTATCAATACGTGCTCAAGAGCAACGACGGCCCGACGCTCAACACCTGGACACAAAAACTCACCGACAGGCTGCGCGGTAACCCCGCGTTCCGGGACGTCTCCAACGATCTGCAACTGGGCGGCAGCATCACCCACATCAACATCGACCGCAGCGCGGCGGCACGTTTTGGCCTAACCGCCAGCGATGTCGACCAGGCCCTGTACGACGCCTTCGGCCAGCGGCAGATCAACGAATTCCAGACTGAAACCAATCAATACAACGTGATCCTGGAGCTCGACACCGCGCAACGCGGCAAGGCCGAGAGCCTGGCGTATTTCTACCTGCGCTCGCCGCTCAGCGGTGAGATGGTGCCGCTCTCAGCCCTGGCCCGCTTCGATGCGCCGACCAACGGCCCGCTGTCCATCGCCCACGACGGCATGTTCCCGGCCGCCAACCTGTCATTCAACCTCGCGCCTGGCGTGGCGCTGGGGGATGCGGTGCGCATGCTCGATCAAGCCAAGAACGAGATCGGCATGCCGGCCTCCATCACCGGCAACTTCCAGGGCGCGGCCCAGGCATTCCAAAGCTCCCTGGCCAGCCAGCCGTGGCTGATCCTCGCCGCGCTGTTGGCGGTGTACATCATCCTTGGCGTGCTCTACGAGAGTTTTGTGCACCCGCTAACCATCATTTCCACCCTGCCCTCGGCCGGTCTCGGGGCACTGGTCATGCTGTGGTTGTTGGGCCAGGACTTTTCGATCATGGCGCTGATCGGGTTGGTGCTGCTGATCGGCATCGTCAAGAAAAACGGCATCCTGATGATCGACTTCGCCCTCGATGCCCAGCGCAAGGGTGGATTGACACCCCAGGAAGCGATTTTCCAGGCATGCCTGACCCGGTTTCGCCCGATCATCATGACGACCCTGGCCGCCCTGCTCGGCGCCCTGCCGCTGATGCTCGGCTCTGGCCCCGGTGCGGAGCTGCGCCAGCCGCTGGGCATTGCGGTGGTCGGTGGGCTGCTGGTGAGCCAGGCGCTGACGCTGTTCACCACACCGGTCATATACTTATGGCTGGAGCGACTGTTCCATCGGCCCGTCCAGCAGCCCGGATCCGCGCCGACGGCGGCGCTGGCAACCACAGACTGAGGCGGGGCCATGCGCGTTCTGATCATCGAAGACGAAGAAAAAACCGCGGACTATCTGCATCGCGGCCTGACCGAACAGGGCTACAACGTGGACGTGGCGCCGGACGGCGTCGAGGGGCTGCACCTGGCGCTGGAAAGCGATTACGCCGTGATCGTGCTTGACGTGATGCTGCCTGGCCTGGACGGCTTCGGCGTACTGCGTGCCCTGCGCGCCCGCAAGCAGACACCGGTTATCATGCTCACCGCCCGCGAACGGGTCGAAGACCGCATCAGGGGGCTGCGCGACGGCGCCGATGACTACCTGGGCAAACCCTTCTCCTTTCTGGAACTGGTAGCCCGCCTGCAAGCCCTGACCCGCCGCAGCGGCGGCCATGAACCGGTGCAGGTCAGCATCGCCGACCTGTGGGTCGACCTGATCAGCCGCAAGGCCACCCGCGCAGGCCAACGCCTGGACCTGACCGCCAAGGAGTTTTCGCTGCTCAGCGTCCTGGCGCGCCGCCAGGGCGAAATACTGTCGAAAACCGCCATTGCCGAAATGGTCTGGGACATCAACTTCGACAGCGACGCCAACGTGGTAGAAGTGGCGATCAAACGCCTGCGGGCCAAGCTCGACGGGCCGTTCGAACAGAAATTGCTGCACACGATCCGTGGGATGGGGTATGTGCTGGAGAACAGACAATGACCGTCCCTGACAGTATCGCCCTGCGCCTGAGCGGCATGTTCACGCTGGTGGCGGCGCTGGTGTTCCTGTTGATCGGCGGAGCCTTGTACCAGCAAGTCGAAAAGGGCCTGGGCCTGTTGCCGGAAGCCGAACTCGATGCGCGCTACAGCGTGCTCGAGTCCACGGTTGGCCGCTACGGCACGCCCGAACACTGGGTAAAAATCAATAACAAGCTGCGGTTGCTGGGCCAGGAAGACAAGCGCATCCGCTTCTGGATCGTCAGCGGCGATCCGCGCTTTGAATATGGCAACCCCGCCCCGCAGATCCGCGCCTTCGCCGAAGGTCCGCTGGGCAAGCGCGACCTGAAACTGACGGAGCAGCAATACCCGATGAAAGTGCTCGTAAGCCAGTTCCCGGCCAAGGACCAGCGTCCACCGCTGCGCTTCATGATCGGCATCGACACCGAAACGTTCTACCAGACCCAGCACCATTTGCTGGTGGCGCTGGTGAGCCTGGCGATTGTCGGGGTGATCCTGGCTTCCCTGCTGGGCTACTGGGTGGCGCGCATCGGTCTCAAGCCGCTGATCAGGCTGTCCGATGAAGCCCAACGCCTGACCCCGCCCCGCCTGTCCGGGCGCTTGCAGATGTCACCTTTGCCGCCGGAGCTCAGTCAATTCGTCAGTTCCTTCAACGCCACCCTCGACCGGGTCGAACAGGCGTATTCACGGTTGGAGTCGTTCAACGCCGATGTCGCCCATGAACTGCGCTCGCCCCTGACCAACCTGATCGGCCAGACCCAGGTGGCGCTGACCCGTGGGCGCTCGGCCGAGCATTACTTCGAGGTGCTGCAATCGAATCTCGAAGAGCTGGAGCGACTGCGCTCGATCATCAACGACATGCTGTTCCTCGCCAGCGCCGACCAGGGCAGCAAAGCCACTGAACTCACCAGCACCTCCCTGGCCGGCGAAGTAGCGACCACCCTCGACTACCTGGACTTCATCCTCGAAGACGCTCAGGTCCAGGTCCGGGTCAGCGGCGATGCCCAAGCCAAGATCGAGATCGCTCACCTGCGCCGAGCACTGATCAACCTGTTGAGCAACGCTGTGCAACACACCGCGCCAGGGCAAGTCATCGAGGTGTGCATTGAAGCCCTTGGTGACCAGGTCAGCCTCGGCGTCACCAACCCCGGAGAACCGATTACCGACGAACATCTGCCACGCCTGTTCGAACGGTTCTACCGGGTCGATGCCTCCCGCAGCAACAGTGGGGCCAACCACGGCCTGGGGCTGGCCATCGTCAAGGCTATCGCGCTGATGCATGGCGGGGATGTATTCGTACGCAGTGACCACGGAGCCAATACCTTCGGAATCCGTTTGCCGGCTTGAAATAAGCCGTTAGGTGGATTGCCCTATTTAGGCGGTCCACGCACAATCTTGCAAAAGGCCAGCATTTGTCTGATACCAGTCAGTTGCCCGGGATTTACACAATGAGCAGCCCTGGGGCGGATCGCCATATGACAATGCAGACATCGGAACCATGAGTGTGAGTAGTGCGACACCCGGCATCACCCCGTTTTCGATACGCTCGGAACGGGTACTGGTACTTGCCAGCTCGCTGGTTGTATTTGCCATTCTGAGCATCGTGACCTTCCTGCTGATTCGCGAACATGCCAGTGCTCGCCAAGCGGCAACACGGGCGGCGAACAATATCGTGCAATTGATCGATGCCGACGTGCTGCGCAATGTCGAGCTGTACGAACTGTCGCTGCAAGGCCTGATCAGCGCGATCAAACGCGACGACATGGGAGACGTTTCTCCGACAATTCGCCACTTGGCCCTGTTCGACCGCTCCACCGCCGCGCCCTATAAAGGCGAAATCTTGTTATTGGACAAACACGGTAATGTGATCGCCGACTCCGCCTCGATCGAACCGCGCAAAGGCAATTATGCCGATCGGGAGTATTTCAAGCCCCACGTCCATGACCCAAGCCTGGGCATGAAAATCAGCCGTCCGTTCCGCTCCAGAAATGCAGAGCAGGATTGGCGTATCAGTTTCAGCCATCGGCTGAGTAACGAACGAGGCGAGTTTTTGGGGGTAGCCGAGGCGGCGATGCGCTTGAGTTACTTCAGCCAACTGTTCAAGAGCCTGAACATCGGTCATGGCGGCTCGGTCAACCTGGTCAGCAGCGACGGTTTTCTATTGGCACAAGAACCGCCCTTGGCCGAAGACCTGATCGGCAAGGATTTCAGCAAACGCGCGAACTTCATGCGCATCCTGCGCGAAGGCAACGGCAGCTTCACCAGTGTCTCCAGCCTTGATCAGGCGCAGCGCCTGTACACGTTTTCCCAAGTGGGCGACTTGCCGTTGATCGTTGTGGTGGCGCTCTCCTCCGATGAGGTCTTCGCCTCTTGGAAACGTACGGCGATGCTGGTCAGCGGCGCTACGGGGGCATTGTGCATCGGCTTGCTCTGGCTCACCTGGCTGCTGTGTCATGAACTGAGGCGGCGCCACAATGCTGAACGGGAACTGGCGCAACTGGCGTCCGTCGACTCGCTGACGGGCCTGGCCAACCGCCGGACTCTGGACGAAACGCTGCAACAGGAATGGCTGCGGGCCCAGCGCTCGGGCCAACCGCTGTCAGTCATGATGATCGATGCCGATCACTTCAAGGCATTCAACGATCACCATGGCCACCCAAGTGGTGATGAGGCCTTGCGCACCCTGGCGCAGTTGATCGGCACGCATGTCCGTCGACCGGCCGATCTGGCAGCGCGCTACGGCGGTGAGGAGTTCTCGGTGGTACTGCCGGAAACCACCACCGCCGGCGCTTTTACCATGGCCCAGAACATCCGTGAGGCCGTGGAGCAGATACCCCCCATCATTCCCGGCGCAGCGCCCATGACCGTCAGCATTGGCATTGCCACCTGGGCCCAAGGGCCGTATGGCGAACTCGAGCAACTCTTGCTCGCCGCCGATAAGGCGCTGTACCAGGCCAAGGCCAGTGGGCGCAATCGTGTGGTTTGCGCGATGTAATGCCCTCAGCCTCTGTGGCTGTTTTTTTATAGCGCTTGGTTGGTGTGTATATCCGTTGCAGTGGTAACGGCGGCTTAGGGTTCCGCCCTGATGGCGGGTCACTTTCGAAAGCCGGAATGCCGGCCCAGGCGAAAGTAACCAAAGCGCTTCTGTCCCACCACTTGGTGCCTCGCCTAGGCTCGGCATGCCTGAACGCAGGCATTGCTCCGCGGGCCGCCGCGAAGGGCCCGCGGCTAACCCGGCCTGATAGCCGATCTGGTTCCTGGTGACACCGCGTTTCCCCTGTGGGAGCGGGCTTGCTCGCGACGGCGATGGTTCAGTCACATGGAAGTTGAGCTGACTGGCCCCATCGCGAGCAAGCTTTGCTCCCACAGGTCTGATGGGTGTACGACCGAGAGAACCAGGTCGGCTATAAGGCCGCCTCGGGTTAGCCGCGGGCCCTCAAAAGTGAGCCGCCGTAAGGGCGGAACCCTAAGCCGCCGTTACCACTGCAACGGATATGTACCCCCAACCAACCCAACCCAAAAAACAGCATTACCCCCTGTCGCCACAGACGTCCCAGAAAACAGCCATAAAAAAAGGCCACCCGAAGGCAGCCTTTAAAAACTAGAGAGGTTTTTATGCTTACACGGCCGCTACAGGGCGCATGTAAGAGATTGGTGCGGTGCTGGCGTCTTCGAACGTCACGACTTCCCAAGCATCTTTTTGCTCAATCAACTTGCGCAGCAGTTGGTTGTTCAGTGCGTGGCCAGACTTGAAGCCTTTGAACTCACCAATCAGGCTATTGCCCAGCAGGTAGAGGTCGCCGATTGCATCGAGAATCTTGTGCTTGACGAATTCGTCTTCATAACGAAGGCCGTCCTCGTTCAACACGCCATCGGAATCGACCACGATCGCGTTTTCAACACTGCCGCCGAGTGCGAGGTTGTGCTTGCGCAGGTACTCGATGTCACTCATGAAACCAAAGGTACGGGCGCGGCTGACTTCTTTTACGAACGAAGTGCTGGAAAAATCCACGCTTGCACTCTGGGTGCGGTCACGGAAAACCGGGTGATCGAAATCGATCTCGAAGCTCACCTTGAAACCTTCGAAAGGGACGAAAGTGGCGCGTTTGTCGCCATCTTCCACTGTCACTTCCCGCAGGATACGGATGAACTTCTTGGCTGCGTCCTGCTCTTCCAGGCCAGCCGATTGAATCAGGAATACGAAGGGTCCGGCACTGCCATCCATGATCGGGACTTCGGACGCGGAGAGCTCGACGTAGGCGTTATCGATGCCCAGGCCAGCCATGGCCGAGAGCAAATGCTCCACCGTGTCCACTTTGGTGTCACCGTTGACCAGTGTGGTCGACATAGTGGTTTCACCAACGTTTTCCGCGCGAGCAGGAATCTGCACCACAGGGTCGAGGTCGGCACGACAAAACACGATGCCGGTATCGATAGGCGCGGGCTTGAGGGTCAGGTAGACCTTCTCACCGGAGTGCAAGCCGACACCTGTGGCACGGATAATATTCTTCAGGGTGCGTTGTTTAATCATGGCATGGGCCGCTTCAGCGCAAATTGCGAACTGGTATCAACAAAGGCTGGCGATAATAGCAGACCAGACCTTTGCTGAACACCAATCACCCGTATCCCCCTGATACATTTCATCAATCGGCCTGACGACGCAGGAATGCCGGGATGTCCAGGTAATCCAGATCGTCTTGCGGATTCATCTTCGCGGCAGTCGCAGCACCGGCCTGGGCCTGGTTGCGCATGACGGTCGGACGGTCCAGGTCACGGTAATTCACCGCAGGTGCTTCCTGACGGGAAGACACTTGTTGTTGCGGTTGCGAAGCCATGGAGGTGTGAACGGTATTGTCGATGACCTTCACAGGTTTCTCGATTTTCGCGCCCAGACCGGTGGCAACCACGGTAACGTGCAACTCGTCGCGCATGTCCGGATCGATAACGGTACCGACCTTGACCATCGCGTGCTCGGAAGCGAAGGCTTCGATGATGCTACCCACGTCGGAGTACTCACCCAGGGACAGGTCAGGGCCGGCGGTGATGTTCACCAGGATGCCGCGTGCACCTTGCAGGTTCACGTCTTCGAGCAACGGGTTGCGAATGGCCGCTTCGGTGGCCTCGCGTGCACGGTTCGGACCGCTGGCGCAGCCAGTGCCCATCATCGCCATGCCCATTTCGCTCATGACAGTCCGTACGTCGGCGAAGTCGACGTTGATCATGCCCGGACGCTTGATGATGTCGGAGATACCGCGAACGGCACCGGCCAGTACATCGTCAGCCTTGGCGAAAGCCGACAAGAGGCTGGCGTCTTTACCGAGGATGGTCAGCAGCTTCTCGTTGGGAATGGTGATCAACGAGTCGACGCTTTCAGACAACAGACGGATGCCTTCGTCGGCGATCTGCATGCGCTTGCGGCCTTCGAACGGGAACGGACGAGTCACCACCGCAACGGTGAGGATCCCCATTTCCTTGGCCACTTCGGCAATGATCGGCGCCGCACCGGTACCGGTACCGCCGCCCATGCCCGTGGTGATGAACACCATGTTGGTGCCCTGCAGGACTTCGGCAATGCGTTCGCGGTCTTCGAGAGCGGCCTGACGACCGACTTCAGGGTTGGCGCCAGCGCCCAGACCTTTGGTCACGCCGGTGCCCAGTTGCAGGATGGTCCGCGCGCCGATGGATTTCAGCGCCTGGGCATCAGTGTTGGCGCAGATGAATTCAACGCCTTCAATGTTGCTCTTGACCATGTGGTTGACAGCGTTGCCGCCGCCACCGCCGACTCCGATTACTTTGATAACCGGGCTAGCGGGGATGTTGTCTACGAGTTCAAACATTTTCCCTCTCCTTACATTCTCTAGTTTTTTCGCCTACTGCGTCTTCAGTGGCAAGTTGCAAGCCTTAAGCTGCAAGCTTGCCGCTTGAAGCTTGAAACTTGTCGCTAAAAATTACCTTTGACCCAAGCCTGGAGCCGCTCGAACAGCGGTGCCTTCGGCTCGTCGCTGTTGTAGCTGTCGCGGCTGCCGATGCCCGAGAACGAAACCCCGTCGGACTGCTTCTGCAGGCCGTACATCAACAGGCCTACGCCGGTGGAGTAAATCGGGTTGCGGACCACGTCATCCAGGCCCTTGACGCCATGGGGCACGCCCAGGCGCACCGGCATGTGGAAAATCTCTTCGGCCAGCTCGACCGCGCCTTCCATCTTCGACGTACCGCCGGTCAGCACGATGCCGGCCGGGATCAGGTCTTCGTAGCCACTGCGACGCAGCTCAGCCTGGATCAGCGTGAACAGCTCGTCGTAACGCGGTTCGACCACTTCGGCCAAAGCCTGGCGGGACAACTCGCGCGGAGGACGCTCGCCAACGCTTGGCACTTTGATGGTTTCACCGGCACCGGCCAGTTTCGCCAGGGCGCAGGCGTAGCGGATCTTGATTTCTTCGGCGTACTGGGTCGGCGTGCGCAAGGCCATGGCGATGTCATTGGTCACCTGGTCACCGGCAATCGGGATCACCGCCGTGTGGCGGATGGCGCCTTCGGTGAAGATCGCGATGTCGGTGGTGCCGCCGCCGATGTCCACCAGGCACACGCCCAGTTCTTTCTCGTCGTCGGTCAGTACCGAGTAGGCCGAGGCCAGTTGCTCAAGGATGATGTCGTCGATTTCCAGGCCGCAGCGGCGCACGCATTTCTCGATGTTCTGCGCAGCGTTCACGGCGCAGGTCACCACGTGGACCTTGGCTTCCAGGCGCACGCCGGACATGCCCAGGGGCTCACGTACGCCTTCCTGGTTATCGATCACGTAGTCCTGCGGCAGGGTGTGCAGCACACGCTGGTCGGCCGGGATCGCCACGGCCTGCGCCGCGTCGAGCACACGCTCAAGGTCGGCGGAGCTGACTTCACGGTCACGAATCGCCACGATGCCGTGGGAGTTCAGGCTGCGAATGTGATTGCCCGCCACGCCGACGAACGCCGAGTGGATCCGGCAACCGGCCATCAGCTGCGCTTCTTCAATGGCGCGCTGGATCGATTGCACGGTGGACTCGATGTTCACCACCACGCCTTTTTTCAAGCCACGGGACGGATGGGTACCGATCCCGACGATGACCAGCGTGCCGTCGTCCGCGACCTCGCCTACCAGCGCAACCACCTTGGAAGTGCCGATATCCAGACCGACGATCATTTTTCCGCTTTGCACGTTTGCCATGGGTCCTGCCTCTTCTTAATTCTTCGCGACGGCGGGTTCAGCCGTCGTGGGCGCTACAGGTTCCCGCCAGCCAACAGCCAGGCCGTTGGCGTAGCGCAGATCGATGCGCGCGATGTTCGTAATCTGGTCTTTGAGCGTCTTGTCATAGATGGCAATGAAGCGGCGCATCTTTTCCACCTGGTTGCCGCGCCCGAGCAGCAGCTCGATGCCCGGCCCCGAGCTGCCCGCGCCAGTGGTCAGGAACCAGCTGCCGCGTTCACGCAACTCCAGGCGCGCAATGGAGAAGCCCAGCGGCCGCAACATCTGACTCAACACCTGGTACTGCTGCATTACTTTCTGCTGGGCCCGCTGAGGACCGAACAGTTGTGGCAAATGTTCGTAGTTGGCCAGCTCCCGAGGCGTGAACGCCTGGCCCTGGTTGTTCAACAGCGACTCGTCTCCCCAGCGGGCCACGGGCAGTTGCTCTTCCAGGCGGATCGATACCTGGTCAGGCCATACCCGCCGTACTTCGGCATGGGCGATCCAGGGCATCTGCTCCAGTTCCTTGCGCATGCCTGCCAGGTCGATGGTGAAGAAGCTCGACGCCACAAATGGGGCGATCCGCTGCTGCACCGCTTGCTGGCTGATGTAACTCAAGTCGCCCTGTACATTGATCCGCGCGATCGGCCGGTCCGCGTAAGGCAGCAGACGCTGGGCCCCTTCGTACGTCCCGAACCCCAGCACCACCAACAACACCGGCCAGAACAGACTCTTGAGAAAACCAAAGTTGGCTTTCGGCAGGCGCGCCGACATCGGCTCTTTGGCCACCATTCGGCTGGCACCCCGCTGCACCGGCTTGCGACCGGGTGCGGATGGCTGATGACGAAGCGATGCGCCTTGCATGCTTAACCTCTTGGCTCTTGAGAGCCGACACTGGCGGCCAGGATCGACAGCACCAGTTGCTGGAAATCCAGGCCGGCGGCACGGGCCGCCATCGGTACCAGGCTGTGATCGGTCATGCCTGGGGCGGTGTTGACTTCCAGGAACCAGAACTGCCCGTCGGCGTCCTGCATCACGTCCGCCCGGCCCCAACCGGCAATACCCAGCGCCTCACAGGCCTTGGCCGTGAGGTCCATCAGTTGTTTTTCCTTGGCGCTGTCCAGCCCGCATGGAATGCGGTACTGGGTGTCATTGGCCACGTACTTGGCGTCGTAGTCGTAGAACGTGTGCGGCGTGCCCAGGGCAATCGGGGGCAACACCTGGTCACGCAGGGTGGCGATGGTGAACTCGGGACCGGTGATCCACTGCTCGACCAACACTTGCGAATCGTAGGAACTGGCGTCTTTCCATGCCGCGGTCAACTCAGGCAGCGAAGTCACTTTCGCCATGCCGATACTTGAACCTTCATGGGCCGGTTTGACGATCAAAGGGAAGCCCAGTTCCGTGGCCGCCGAAATACAATCGGCCTCGCAGGCCAGCACGGCGTGACGGGGCGTAGGAATGCCGAGGCTGTGCCAGACCTGCTTGGTGCGCAGTTTGTCCATCGCCAAGGCAGACGCCAGGATGCCGCTACCGGTGTAGGGGATACCCAGGCATTCGAGCAGGCCCTGCATGCTGCCGTCTTCGCCGCCGCGGCCATGCAGAATGATGAACGCGCGGTCGATTTTTTCGTTCAGCAGGCGCTGCAAAAAGTCGTCGCCTACGTCGATGCCGAACGCGTCGACACCGGCGCTTTGCAGGGCTTGCAGCACGGCGTTGCCAGACTTGAGAGACACTTCGCGCTCGGCGCTCTTGCCGCCGAACAGCACGGCGACGCGGCCGAAGGCTTTCGGGTCCAGGGTCGAAACCAGGGTGGCGTAGGCAGCAGTCATTTCAGTTTCCCCTCGCTGGATGCCACGATTGCCCCGGCGAATAACGGACTTTTCAGTAATTTCGGGGCCAGGCCACCGATGTCACCGGCGCCTTGGCACAGCAGGATGTCGCCGGCGCGCAGCAGCGGCTTGACCAGCGGTGCGAGGTCCACGCCGCGTTCGATGTAGATCGGGTCCAACTGACCGCGCTGGCGAATGCTGTGGCACAGCTGACGGCTGTCGGCACCCGGGATCGGCTCTTCGCCGGCCGGATAGACTTCCATCAGCAGCAGCACGTTGGCGTCGGCCAATACCTGGACAAAATCGTCGTACAGGTCACGGGTACGGCTGTAGCGGTGCGGCTGGTAGACCATCACCAGGCGCCGCTCCGGCCAGCCACCGCGCACGGCCTTGATCACCGCCGCGACTTCGGTCGGGTGATGGCCGTAGTCGTCCACCAGCATCACGTTGCCGCCGTCCACTGGCAGTTCGCCATAGACCTGGAAGCGTCGACCCACGCCCTGGAACCCGGACAGGCCCTGGACAATGGCTTCGTCGCTGACGCCTTCGTCGGTGGCGATGCAAATGGTGGCCAGTGCATTGAGCACGTTGTGGTTGCCCGGCATGTTCACCGACACATCCAGCGGCTCGCGATCAGGGCGCAGCACGGTGAAGAACGTTTGCATGCCCTTCTGGCGCACGTTGATGGCGCGCACGTCGGCCTCTTCGCCAAACCCGTAGGTCACAGTCGGACGCTTGATCAGCGGCAGGATCTCGCGCACCACCGGATCGTCCAGGCACACCACCGCCAAACCGTAGAACGGCAGGTTGTGCAGGAACTCGACGAAGGTTTTCTTCAGTTTGTTGAAGTCACCGTCGTAGGTCGCCATGTGGTCGGCGTCGATGTTGGTGACCACGGCCACCAACGGCTGCAGGTGCAAGAAGCTCGCATCGCTTTCGTCGGCTTCGGCGATCAGGTATCGACTGGTGCCCAGCTGGGCATTGGTGCCCGCGGCATTCAGACGACCGCCGATCACGAAGGTCGGATCCAGACCACCAGCGGCGAACACCGAGGCGATCAGGCTGGTGGTAGTGGTTTTGCCGTGGGTACCGGCAACGGCGATGCCGTGGCGGTAACGCATCAGCTCGGCCAGCATCTCGGCGCGTGGCACCACGGGAATGCGCCGCTCCAGGGCGGTCGCGACTTCCGGGTTGGAGGTGTTCACGGCACTGGAGACCACCAGCACATCAGCGTTGGCGGCGTTCTCGGAACGGTGGCCGATGAAAATCTGCGCGCCAAAGGATTCCAGGCGCTCGGTGACTGGCGAGGCTTTCAGGTCGGAACCGGAAACGTCATAGCCCAGGTTCAGCAACACTTCGGCGATCCCGCACATGCCCACGCCGCCGATACCGACGAAATGGATGCGGCGGATACGGCGCATTTCCGGTTGCGGCATGGCTTTGCGATTCTCAACCATGGGCCACCTCCAGGCAGGTATCGACCACTTGGGCCGTGGCGTCGGGTTTGGCCAGGCGACGGGCGGCGCGGGCCATGTCTTCGATTGTTTGCGGCTGCATCAAAACCTCTGTCAGGCGCGCGGCAAGATCCGCGGCACCAGTCGTTCTTTGCGGCATCAGGAAGGCAGCGCCTTCACGGGCCAAATAATCGGCGTTGCGGGTCTGGTGGTCGTCGATGGCGTGGGGCAAAGGCACCAGCATCGAGGGCAGACCGGCGGCAGCCAGTTCGCTGATGGTCAACGCGCCAGCGCGGCAGACCACCAGGTCGGCCCAGCCATAGGCTTGGGCCATGTCTTTGATGAAAGGCTGCACTTGCGCCTCGACGCCTGCGGCGCGATAGCGCTCGGCGGTGACTTCATCGTGATTTTTGCCGGCCTGGTGAAATACCTCGGGCCGCAGTTCGGGAGCGACCTGCGACAGGGCTTCGGGCAGCAATTTGTTCAACGGCTCCGCTCCCAGGCTTCCGCCCAGGATCAGCAAACGCGCCTTGCGTCCGGCCAGGGCCGGGCGCGGTGTATCGAGGAACAGCTCGGTCCGCACCGGATTACCGGTGGTGCGACGACTGCCCGACAGGGTAAAGGTGTCGGGAAAGGCTTCACAGACTCGAGCGGCCAACGGCACCAGTAACCGATTGGCGGTACCGGCCACGGCGTTCTGCTCGTGAACGATGACCGGTACACCGGCCAGTTTCGCCGCAACACCGCCAGGACCGGTCACATAACCACCAAAGCCCACCACGCATACCGGCCGCAACCGACGGATGATCGCCCGGGCCTGCCAGATCGACTTGAGCAGCATCAACGGCGCCTTGAGCAGCGACAACTTGCCTTTGCCCCGCAAGCCGCTGGCGTTGATCCGGTGCAGCTCCAGGCCGGCGGCGGGCACCAGCTCGTTCTCGATGCCCCGTGGGGTGCCCAGCCAGTGCACGGTGTAACCACGCGCCTGGAACTCCCGGGCACAGGCCAACGCCGGGAACACATGTCCACCGGTTCCGCCCGCCATGATCAGCACGTTAGCGCCCATGAGTCGGCTCCTCGGCGAAGTCGCTCTCCTGGAATTCCATCTCTTCGCTGCCCAGGTGGGTTCGACTCTCCCATTCGATGCGCAGCAACAAGCCCAGACAGGCACAGCAAATCACCAGGGAGCTGCCGCCGTAACTGAGGAACGGCAGCGTCAGGCCTTTGGTTGGCAACAGGCCGACGTTCACGCCGATGTTGATCAGGAACTGACCGATCCACAGGAACGACAAGCCATACGCCACGTACGCGGCGAAATACTGCTTGGCCCGCTCGGCCCACAAACCGATGTACATGCCGCGCACACAGACGAAGACGAACAGCGCGACGGTGAGCAGCGAACCGACCACGCCCAGTTCCTCGGCCAATACCGAGAACACGAAGTCGGTATGGGCTTCGGGCAGGTAGAACTGCTTTTGCACGCTGTTGCCCAGGCCTACGCCCAGCCATTCGCCGCGACCGAAGGCGATCAGGGCCTGGGTCAATTGATAGCCGGAACCGAACTGGTCGGCCCACGGGTCGGTAAAGGTGATCAGACGCGCCATCCGGTACGGTTGCGCCTGCACCAGCACCGTCACCGCGCCGACCGCCAGCGCCACCATCAGGGTGAAGCGAAACAACCCGACACCGCCGAGGAACAACATCGCCGCCGCTGCGCCCATCATCACCACCGTGGCGCCGAAGTCCGGTTCCATCAGCAGCAGGCCGGCCATTGGCAGCAACACAATGAACGGCTTGAAAAAGCCCATCCAGCTCTCGCGCACTTCTTTCTGGCGACGCACCAGATACCCGGCGAGGTAGATCACCACGAAGACTTTGGCGATTTCCGAAGGCTGTACGTTGAAGAAGCTGAAGCCGATCCAGCGCATCGAGCCGTTGACCTCGCGACCGATGCCCGGCAACAGCACCATCACCAACAAGCCAAAGGCACCGAGCAACATCATCCAGCCAAGGCGTTGCCAGGTGGCGATCGGCACCATCATGGTGACAATGCACGCGACCAGGCCGATCACCAGGTAAATCAGGTGACGAATCATGTGATAAAGGGTGTTGCCCGATTGCACGGCAGCCACTTCCGACGACGCGGAAGTGATCATCACCAGGCCCAGGCCCAGCAGCGCCAGGCAACCGACGAGCATCGGGAAATCCAGGTCGATACCGCGCCCGGTGATCAGCGGGGACGGGTATGGCTTGATGATGTTCATCAGGTTCATGCCAAGTCCCCCACGGCCCGGGCGAACAGTTGCCCGCGCTCTTCGTAGTTCTTGAACATGTCGAAACTGGCGCACGCTGGCGACAACAGTACGGCATCGCCCGGTTGTGCGAGGGCGCGGCATTGCTGCACCGCTTCGTCCAGCGAAGCAACGCGAACCTGCGGTACACCGTCGCCGAGGGCCTGGGCGATCAATTCGCGGTCACGGCCCAGCAGCACCACGGCACGGCAGTTGGCCGCCACCGGATCGCGCAGGTCCTTGAAGTCGGCGCCCTTGCCGTCACCGCCGGCGATCAGCACGAGCTTGCCGTCGATGTCTGCGCCCAGGCCCTCGATGGCAGCCAGAGCGGCGCCAACGTTGGTGGCCTTGGAATCGTTGTACCAGGCCACGCCGTCAAGATCGCGAACCCATTGGCAGCGGTGCTCGAGGCCGGCGAAGGTGCGCAGGGCCGACAACATGGCGTCGAACGGCAGACCGACCGCATGTCCCAGGGCCAGGGCCGCCAGGGCGTTGGCCTGGTTGTGGGCACCGCGAATCTTCAGTTCGCGCACCGGCATCAGGTTCTGGAATTCGAAAGCCAGGTATTTCTCGCCGTTCTCTTCCCGCAGCCCGAAGCCTTTGAAATCCGGCTGGCCCAGGCCGAAGGTCCAGCACGGTTGCCCCTCACCCATCAGCGGACGGCTCAAGGCGTCCTGACGGTTGACCACAAACTGCCGGGCCCCGCGAAAGATCCGGTGCTTGGCCAGGTGATAGGCCGGCAGGCCGCTGTAGCGGTCCATGTGGTCTTCGCTGATGTTGAGCACGGTTGCCACTTCGGCGCCCAGGTGGTCGGTGGTTTCGAGCTGGAAACTCGACAGTTCCATCACGTACAGCTCGACGTCATCACTGAGCAGATCCAGCGCCGGAGTGCCGAGGTTGCCACCCACGGCAACCCGCTTACCGGCCGCCTCGGCCATTTCACCCACCAGGGTGGTGACCGTGCTTTTTGCGTTGGAACCGCTGATGGCGATGATCGGCGCCTTGGCGTGACGGGCGAACAACTCGATGTCACCGGACAACTTCACGCCACGGGCGGCGGCGGCCTGCAAGGCCGGGGTCGCCAGCGCAAGGCCGGGGCTCACGTAGAGCTCGTCGGCGCGGCACAGGAACTCGACATCCAGCTCGCCACAACGCACGTCCACCTGCGGGTAGTCACGACGCAGCGTGGCCAGCTCAGGTGGATTTTCCCGCGTATCGGCCACAGCAAACGACACACCCCGGTTCGCCAGGAAGCGAACCAGGGACATGCCGCTCTTGCCGAGGCCGACAACGATGCGGAAGTGGTCAGAAGCGATCAGGGACACTCGTTCTACCTCAGCTTCAGGGTGGCAAGGCCGACCAGGACCAGAATCACGGTGATGATCCAGAAACGGACAATCACGCGCGGCTCGGGCCAGCCCTTGAGTTCAAAGTGGTGGTGGATCGGCGCCATGCGAAATACCCGGCGGCCGGTCAATTTAAAGGAAGCAACCTGAATGACGACTGACAGGGTCTCCATCACGAACACACCGCCCATGATGAACAGGACGATTTCCTGGCGAACGATGACGGCGATGGTGCCCAGCGCCGCGCCCAGCGCCAGCGCGCCGACATCGCCCATGAAAACTTGTGCCGGATAGGTGTTGAACCACAGGAACCCCAGCCCGGCACCGATCAGCGCACCGCAGAACACGATCAGCTCGCCGGCCCCTGGCACATAAGGAATCAGCAGGTACTCGGCGAATTTCACGTTACCCGACAGGTAGCAGAAGATCCCCAACGCGCCGCCCACCATCACGGTCGGCATGATCGCCAGGCCATCGAGGCCATCAGTCAGGTTGACCGCGTTGCTCGAACCGACGATCACCAGGTAGGTCAGCACGATGAAGCCAGCGCCCATCGGAATGCTGTAATCCTTGAGCATCGGCAGGATCAGGGTGGTTTCCACCGGCGAGGCGGCGGTCATATAAAGGAAGATCGCCGCGCCGAGGCCGAACACCGATTGCCAGAAGTATTTCCAGCGGCTCGGCAGCCCCCGGGAGTTCTTCTCGATGACCTTGCGGTAGTCGTCGACCCAGCCGATGGCGCCGAACAACAGGGTCACCAGCAACACCACCCACACGTACCGGTTCGCCAGATCGGCCCAGAGCACGGTACTGATGCCGATGGACGAAAGGATCAGTGCGCCGCCCATGGTCGGGGTACCGGATTTGGACAGGTGCGATTGCGGGCCGTCGTTACGGACCGACTGGCCGATTTGCAGGCTCTGCAAGGTGCGGATCATCCACGGGCCCAGGAACAGCGACAACGACAACGCGGTCAGCACACCCAGGATCCCGCGCAGGGTCAGGTACTGGAAGACCGCGAAGCCTTTGTGGAACTGTTGCAGGTACTCCGCTAGCAGCAGCAGCATTAATGTTTCTCCATACGGGAATCGCACAGCGCTGCAACGATGTTTTCCATCGCGGCACTGCGTGAGCCCTTGATCAATAAGGTGGTGTTCGGGTCTTGCTCGGCGCTCAGGGCCTGGATCAACTCGGCCTGAGTGCTGAAATGCTGTGCGTGTTCGCCAAACGCGGCGACCGCATGGGCCATCATCGGGCCGACGGCATACAGCGCATCGACCTTGCCACGCGCATAGGCGCCGACGTCGTGATGCCCCTGTTGCGCCCATCCGCCCAACTCGCCGATATCCCCCAGCACCAGCACGGTACGGCCGGGGAAACCGGCGAGGATATCCACCGCGGCGCACATGGACGTCGGGTTGGCGTTATAGGTGTCGTCGATCACGCGCATGCCGTTGCTGGCCAACTGCGCAACGGAACGCCCCTTGACCGGTTGCATCGCGTTCAAGCCGGCAACGATGCCCGGCAGCGACACGCCCAATGCATGAGCGGCCGCCGCAGCGGCCAAGGCGTTGGCGACGTTATGAGTACCGAGCAGGTTCAACTGGACCCGCTCTGCGCCGTCGGGGCAGTGCAGATTGAAGGCAGGGCAGCCGCGAGCATCGCGGTCCAGATCGCTGGCGTAGAAATTCGCGGCAAGATTGCTCAGGGCAAAGGTCAGCACTTTGCGCCGGCCCGCCCGGGTCTTCCAGGTTTCGAAGGCCTTGTCGTCGAGATTCAGCACGGCGACGCCATCGGCATCCAGCCCCTCGAGAATCTCACCCTTGGCCTCAACGATTTTGTCCGGGCCACCGAACTCACCGACGTGGGCGGTCCCGGCGTTGTTGATCACGGCCACGTGAGGTTTGGTCAGGCCCACGGTGTAGGCAATCTCACCGAGCCGCGAGGCGCCGAGTTCAATGACGGCGGCACTGTGTTGCGGTGCCAGTTCCAGCAATGTCAGGGGTACACCCAGGTCATTATTGAGGTTGCCACGAGTCGCCAGCACCGGACCGCGGGTGCGCAGGATGCTCGCGAGCATTTCCTTGACCGTGGTCTTGCCGCTGGAGCCGGTGATGGCCGCGACCGGGTTGCGGTATGCGGCGCGGTTCAATGCACCGAGCTGACCCAGGGCCTGGCGAGTGTCATTGACCTGCAATTGCGCCAGCGTGCTGTTGGTCACTTCGCGCTCGACCAGTGCCGCAACTGCACCTTTGGCGGCCACGTCGTTCAGGTAATCGTGGCCGTCGAAACGCGGCCCGGCCAAGGCAACGAACAATTGCCCCGGCGCAATCGCCCGGCTATCGATGCTCACACCATCGAAACTGGCGTCAGCCGCGATCAGACGCGCCTGCAGGACGTTGGCCAGTTCGCTGAGCTTCAAAGCCTTAAGCATGGGCCACCTCCCACGCGGTCAGGGCGTGATCGGCTTCCACCAGATCGGAAAAGGCATGGCGTTCGCCGTTGATTTCCTGATAGTCCTCATGGCCTTTCCCGGCCAGGACGATGACATCGTCCGCCGACGCACCGCCAATCAACTGGGCAATTGCCTGGCCGCGACCGGCCACGAAAGTGACGTTATCCACTGCCGAGAAGCCGGCGCGGATGTCGTCGAAAATCTGCGAGGGGTCTTCGGTACGCGGATTGTCGTCGGTGACCACTACCCCGTCGGCCAAGCGCTCGACCACTTCGGCCATCAGCGCACGTTTGCCGCGGTCACGATCGCCGCCGCAGCCGAACAGGCACAGCAGCTTGCCCTTGGCGTGTGGCCGCAGGGCCATCAGGACTTTCTCCAGCGCATCCGGGGTATGGGCGTAATCGACCACCACCAAAGGTTGCGTTCCACCACCCAACCGTTGCATGCGCCCGGTAGGCCCTTCGAGTTTGGGCAGGACCTTGAGGATTTCATCCAGCGCGTAGTCCAGGCCGAGCAAGGCACCAATGGCCGCCAAGACATTGCTCAGGTTGAAACGACCGAGCAAGGTGCTGCGCAAGTGGTGCTCACCCTGGGGAGTGACCAACGTGGCGCGCACGCCTTCGTCATCGAATTGCGCCTGGCGTACATAAAGGTAGGCGCTGGCATCTTCCAGGCTGTAGGTGATCAACCGGGACTCGCGCTTATCGGCGGCCAATTGCCGGCCGAACGCATCGTCAAGGTTGATGACTCGGCACTTCAGATCATTCCAGGCAAACAACCTGGCCTTGGCTTCGCCGTAAGCCTGCATGGTGCCGTGGTAATCCAGGTGATCGCGCGACAGGTTGGTCAAGACCGCGACGTCGAACGCCAGGGCCGTCACACGCCCCTGATCCAGGCCATGGGAAGAAACTTCCATCGCAACGGCCTTGGCTCCGGCCTTTTTCAGGTCGGCCAGGGTTGCCTGCACGGCGATCGGGTTCGGCGTGGTGTGCAGGCCACTCTCCAGTGCGCCATGAAAACCGTTACCCAAGGTCCCGACGATGCCGCAGTGCTGACCCAACAGGTCCAGCGCCTGGGCCACCAGTTGGGTAACGCTGGTCTTGCCGTTGGTGCCGGTCACGCCAATCAGGTTCAGGTGACGACTCGGGTCGCCGTAAAAACGCCCGGCGATGTCCGACAATTGGGCCGCCAGTCCCTTGACCGGAATCAGCGGCACATCAGTGATCGGTAGCACGGTTGCGCCGTCGACTTCATAAGCCACCGCAGCCGCACCGCGCTTCAAGGCGTCGGCGATGTGGGCGCGGCCGTCAAAACGTGCGCCCGGCACGGCCAGGAACAGATCCCCGGCACGCACGTGGCGACTGTCCAGGGCCAATTCGCGAATCAGCAGATCGTGGCCGGCATGGGCAAAAATCTTGTTCAGGCTCAGGGACATCAGCCACGCCCTCCTTCGGCTTTCAAGGGTACGACCGGTGCGGTATTGGCCTGCTGGGTCGGCGGCAGGTTATCCGGGGTGATGTTCATCAAGCGCAGGGTGCCGGACATCACTTTGCTGAACACCGGCGCCGAAACCAGCCCCCCGAAGTAGCCGGCCTTGCTCGGTTCGTCGATGACCACCACGACGGCGTAGCGCGGGTCGCTCATCGGGCCAAAACCGGCAAACAGCGAACGGTAGGAATTCTCGGCATAGCCCTTGACGCCCGCGGAGGTTTTGCGGGCCGTACCCGACTTGCCTGCCACGTGATAGGCCGGCACCTGGGCGCGATACACCCCACGCGGCGCTTCGATCACCTGTTGCAGCATGCCTTGCATCGTCTTGGCAACATCCTCCGGAATGACCTGAGTAGACTCCGGGGCCTTGTCGGTTTTGATCAGCGACAGCGGCGTCATGCGGCCGTTGTTGGCCAGCACCGAAAACGCGTGGGCCAACTGGATCGCGGTCACGGAAACACCGTAGCCGTATGACAACGTGGCCGTTTCAGCCTTGCGCCACTCGCGGTAGTTCGGCAGATTGCCGACACGCTCGCCAGGAAAGCCCAGGCCAGTGCCCTGACCAAGACCGATTTTCTGGGCGAGACGGTAAATCGTTTCCCCGCCGATATCGAAGGCGATCTTGCTCATGCCCACGTTACTGGAGTTGATCAGGATGCCGGTCAGGTCGAGCACCGGGCCTTCGCTCCTGGAAACGTCCCGAATGGTGTACTTGCCGATCTGCAAGGTGCCCGGATACACCTCGACCGTGTCACCCGGCTTCCAGCGCCCGGTTTCCAGAGCCGCCGCCATGGACACGGCTTTCATGGTCGAGCCCGGTTCGAACACATCGATCATCGCGCGGTTGCGCATCATCGCCGGTTGCAGGTTACGGCGATTGTTCGGGTTGTAGGTCGGCTGGTTGACCATGGCCAGGACCTCGCCGGTCTTCACGTCGAGAATCACCAGGCTACCGGCCTTGGCGCCGTTCTCGACGATGGCATTACGCAGCTCACGGTTGGCCAGATATTGCAGGCGCAGATCAATGGACAACGCCAAGGGCTTGCCGGCCTTGGCGTTTTTGGTGACCTGGACATCCTTGATCAGCCGGCCACGCCGATCCTTGATGACCTGACGCTTGCCGGGCACCCCGGCGAGCCATTCGTCATAGGCCAACTCGACCCCTTCTCGCCCTCGGTCGTCAATGTCCGTAAAACCGACCATGTGGGCGGTCACTTCACCGGCCGGGTAGAAACGCCGGAATTCTTCGATGCCGTAGACGCCCGGCACTTTCAGATCGAGCACTCTCTGACCTTGCTCGGGCGTCAACCCGCGCACCAGATAGATGAATTCTTTATTGGCCTGGGCTTCAAGACGCTCAGCCAGGGCCTTGGGGTCCTGCCCAAGGGCGGCGGCCAGGGCCGGCCATTTTTCCTTGGCCTGCTGCATTTCCTTGGCGTTTGCCCACAAGGTCGTTACCGGGGTGCTCACGGCTAACGGCTCGCCGTTGCGGTCGGTGATCAGGCCACGGTGAGCCGGAATCGGAATATGACGCAAGCTGCGGGCATCGCCTTGCTCCTGAAGGAAATCACGATCGACCACTTGCAAATCGATGATGCGCCAGACGATAGCCCCCACCATGATCCCGAGCAGCCCCAGGACCAGGCGGAAGCGCCACGGAAAGAGTGCCCCTTCGAGCTTCATCATGGCGCCACCATCTGCACTTCGGCAGCACCGGGAATGCGCATTTTCAGTTGCTCGGTGGCCAGGACTTCGATGCGGCTATGGGCGGTCCAGGTGCTCTGCTCCAGAATCAACCGGCCCCACTCGGCCTGGGCCTTGTCGCGCACGCTCAGTTCGCTGTACAGGTTATTGAGCAACTGCCGGTTCCAGTGCGCGCTGTAGGACACGGCGATGGCCGACACGAGCACGCCGATAAACAGCAGCAGCATGAAAAAGCTGCCGCCAGGCAGGGGCTTGGCGAAGAGCCTGCTCACCGCAACTTCTCCGCGATACGCATGACAGCGCTACGGGCACGCGGGTTGGCCTTGAGTTCGGCCTCGGAGGCAAACTGCGCCTTGCCATGGATCTTGATTTTCGGCACGAAGGCTTCGAAACGCACCGGCAGGTTGCGTGGCAGGTTATCGGCCTCGCCCTTGGTGAGCTTGCGCATGAACAGCTTGACGATACGGTCTTCCAGGGAATGGAAGCTGATCACCACCAGCCGACCACCGATCTCAAGTGCTTCAAGCGCCGCTTCAAGGCCGGCCTCGAGATCACCCAACTCGTTATTGACGTGGATGCGCAAGCCCTGGAAAGCACGGGTAGCCGGGTTCTTGCCCTTTTCCCATGCCGGGTTGGCAACCTTCAGCACTTCGGCCAGATCACCGGTGCGCTCGAACGGTTTGATGTCGCGACGCTCGACCACGGCGCGGGCCATGCGGCCGGAAAAACGCTCTTCGCCGTATTCCTTGAACACACGGGCGATTTCTTCCACCGCGGCGGTATTGACGAATTCGGCGGCGCTGATGCCGCGAGACGGATCCATGCGCATGTCCAGCGGGCCATCATTGAGAAAACTGAAGCCGCGCTCGGGGTCGTCCAACTGCGGCGAAGACACCCCCAGGTCGAGCAGGACGCCATTGACCTTGCCGGCCAGGCCACGCTGGGCCACTTCCGAGCCCAGCTCCGCAAAGCTGCGCTGCACAACGACAAAGCGGCCGTCTTCGGCCGCTAGCGCTTGCCCGGTGGCAATCGCTTGAGGATCCTTGTCGAACCCCAGCAGCCGGCCGTCCGGACCGAGCTTGCTGAGGATCAGCCGGCTGTGCCCGCCGCGCCCGAACGTGCCATCCAGATAGCAGCCATCAGGACGTACGGCGAGAGCCTCGACGGCTTCGTCAAGCAGTACGGTGATGTGGTTAAAGCCGCTATCAATAGTCACAGGATCAAATCACGCAGTTCATCAGGCATGGCGCCCGGTTGTTGAATAGCAGCGAGGTCAGCGGCAGAGACCGCATCCCAGGCATCTTCGTCCCACAGTTGGAACTTGTTCAGTTGGCCCACCAGCATTGCGCGCTTGTCCAGCTTCGCGTACTCGCGCAGACGCGGCGGAACCAGGAAACGACCGCTGCCGTCGAGTTCGAGATCGACGGCGTTACCGATCAGCAAGCGTTGCAAGCGGCGGTTCTCTTCACGTAGCGAAGGCAGTGCGCGCAGTTTGGTTTCGATGATTTCCCACTCATCCAGAGGGTAAACACACAAACATGGGTCAACGGCGTCGATCGTGACGATTAATTGCCCGGAACTCCGCGAAACGAGCTCGTCACGGTACCGGCTCGGCATGGCGAGACGGCCCTTTGCATCGAGACTGATAGCGTTAGCTCCGCGAAACACGTCAGCGTTTCTCCAAAAATTTTGCGTTTTACGCTCAAAAAACCCACTTCATGCCACTTTCCGCCACTTGCGCACACTATAGGAATGCGCCCACCGCACCGTCAAGGCGCGGATTGAAGGAAAAGCCTTATAGATCGGAGATTTAGGAGCGAATATGGAGGGGCTATGGGAATCTGACGTAGGAATTTTCACCACAACTTCAGTGAACACAGGAAGCTGCACTCAGAAGTTAAAGTGATTTGTTAAGAGTAAGATTTTTTTGGTCTTAGCAATTGCGTCTGCCAGCGATTCTGGCAGGAGGGGAAAAGGTGGAGAGTCGATCTGTAAGCCGGGTTCTGTCTTGAACAGTCATTCGTCTACGATGGCCATCACTGGACATCTTTAGCAACCTACCCGGTCCCAGCGCGGGCCACGCCTTGGGACCCTATTTGGTCTTGCTCCAAGTGGGGTTTACCTAGCCACGAACTGTTGCCAGTCGTGCGGTGCGCTCTTACCGCACCTTTTCACCCTTACCGGCGCCGAAACGCTTAGGCGGTTATTTTCTGTGGCACTTTCCGTAGGCTCACGCCTCCCAGGCATTACCTGGCACTTCGCCCTATGGAGCCCGGACTTTCCTCCCCCCCCTAATTTTCATAGAGGGCAGCGACTGTCCGATCGACTCTCCGCCGCGAAGGTTAACGGCAGAGCGGCCGAAGAACAAGCGATAAAAGCCTCAGGCCATTATGGTGCGTTGCGCGACAACCAACCTGCCTCACTGAGCTTTCTGCTTTTCCAGCGCAACCTGATACAGCACATTCTTGCGCTCGCCGGTGATCTGCGCTGCCAGGGCAGCGGCGCGTTTGAGAGGCATTTCCTCGAGCAGCAGGTCGAGGATGCGCATCGCTTCACCGCTGACAGCCTCTTCACTTTCCGGCGCCGTCCAGCCCGCCACCAGCACGACGCATTCACCGCGCTGCTGGTTGCTATCGTTTTCGACAAAGGCGCGCAACTGCGCCAAGGGCAGGCCCTTGAGGGTTTCGAAGGTTTTGGTCAGCTCCCTGGCAAGCAGTGCCGGACGCTCTGGACCGAACACCAGCTCCATGTCCTGCAGGCATTCAAGGATGCGGTGCGGCGCCTCATAAAAGATCAACGTACGCGGCTCTTCCTTTATGGAATCCAGGCGCGCTCGCCTCCCCACCGCCTTGGCCGGCAGAAAACCTTCGAAGATGAAACGGTCCGACGGCAGACCCGCCGCCGAAAGCGCGGCGATCAGGGCACAGGCCCCCGGCACTGGCACTACATTGATACCGGCCGCCCGAGCCTGGCGTACCAGGTGATAGCCTGGGTCGGAAATCAGCGGCGTACCCGCGTCGGAAATCAGCGCAACGTTATCGCCCGCCAACAGGCGAGTGATAAAACGACTGCCCTCGTCCCTCTCGTTGTGCTCATGACAGGCGGCCAACGGCGTCGAGATGCCGAAATGTTGCAACAGGCGTTGAGAGTGGCGCGTGTCTTCGGCCGCGATGAGGGCGACCTCCTGCAGGATTTTCAGTGCCCGGGCACTGATATCGTCCAGGTTGCCGATGGGCGTCGCCACCACATAAAGCGAGCCGGCAGCGGAATTCAAAGCACCTGGAGCAGTCAAAGCGCACACCTCATGATCGGTAAAACCGCCATTGTAGCGTGTGCCGGCCGCCTTAGCGGTTCACATCAGCCATTGTGGCGAGGGGATTTATCCCCGCTGGGCTGCCCAGCAGACCCAAGACCTGCCGCCTCGATGTGTCAGGCTGAAGGGTTTCCAGCTTTTTTTGGGCTGCTGCGCAGCCCATCGGGGATAAATCCCCTCGCCACAGGTTTAGTGCCACCACCTGAGTGAACAGCGCCTTTGTGCCCCGCCGAAACATTTGAAATACCTAAATTGATCGATTCACGCCACTAACATCGCGCCCCGGCCAGTGCTTGGGTACAATTCGACGCTAATTTGATCTCGTATCAGGAACATTTACATGATCGCTTGCCTGCGGCTGCTCTCCGCCCTCTGCCTCGCTGCCCTTTTGGCAGCCTGCGCCAGCTCGCCCTCCTCCAGTCTTGGCGAACTTCCACGGACCCCGGATGCCAGTATCGAGCAACTGCTCGAACAGGCCACCCAAAGCAAAACCCCGGAAGAAGCCGCCCTGTTGCGCCTGAGTGCAGCAGACCTGGCCTACCGCCAGGGCAATGCCGGCCAGTCCGCGCAGATCCTGCAACAGGTGCCGATGGAGCAACTCAAGCCCGGCCAGCAGATTTTCGCCAGCACCCTGGCGGCCGAACTGGCAATGACGCGCAATCAACCCAAAGCAGCGCTGACCGCCCTGAGTCACCCGAGCCTGCAACACCTGAGCGAGCTGCCGGTGGAACAACAGGTCCGCACCGGCACCGTCCACGCCCGCGCCCTTGAGGCCGATGGCCAGACCCTGGCAGCCGCCAAGGAACGGATCTTCATTGCGCCCCTGCTCGAAAACGAAGCGGCGGCAAAAAACCACGAGGCGATCTGGGCGCTGATCGCCTCGCTGCCCACTGACCAACTGCAACCGACCACCACCGACGATCTCGGTGGCTGGCTGAGTCTGGCCCAGACCGTGAAAACCGCCGGCACCCTGGAGCAACAACAGGCGGCTATCGATAGCTGGCGTGAACAGAACCCGAAGCACCCAGCCGCTCTTCAGTTGCCGACACCATTGATCAAGCTCAAGGAACTGGCCAGCCAGCCGCTGGGCAAGATCGCCCTGTTGCTGCCTCAGGACGGCCCACTGTCCTCAGTCGCCAGAGCCCTGCGCGAAGGTTTCATGGCTGCCCACTATCAGGCCCAACAGGCCGGGCAGAACCCACCGAGCATTCAGTTTTATGACAGCTCGCGCCTGACGTCCCTGGATGACTTCTATCGCAAGGCCCAGGCCGATGGCGTGCAACTGGTGGTCGGCCCGCTGGAAAAACCACTGGTCAAGCAACTGAGCACCCGCCCGCAACTGCCGATCACCACCCTGGCGCTGAACTACAGCGAAGGCGAGCAAGGCCCGGCACAGCTGTTCCAGTTTGGCCTGGCCGCTGAAGACGAAGCCCGCGAAGTGTCGCGTCGCGCCCGTGCGGACGGCCTGCATCGTGCCGCAGTCATGGTGCCGAAAGGTGAATGGGGTGATCGTGTCCTCAAAGCCTTCAGCCAGGACTGGCAGGCCAATGGTGGCACCATCATCGCTGTCGAACGCATCGACCAGCCAGTGCAACTGGCCCAGCAGATCGCCGACATGTTCCATCTGCGCCAGAGCGAAGGTCGCGCCAAGCGCCTGCAAAGCACACTCGATACCACGGTGGCGGCCCAGCCATCCCGACGCCAGGACATCGAGTTCCTTTTCCTGGCCTCGACCCCGCAACAGGCCCAGCAGATCAAGCCGACCCTGAACTTTCAGTACGCCGGCGACGTGCCTGTGTACGCCACCTCCCACGTATTCAGCGCCAGTGGCGACCAGAATCAGTACAACGACATGAGCGGCGTGCGCTTCTGCGAAACCCCGTGGCTGCTCGATGCCAACGATCCGCTGCGCAAGCAGGTCACCGCACAATGGCCCCAGGCCGCCGGTAGCCTGGGCCGGTTGTACGCGATGGGTGCAGATGCCTATCGCCTGGCTCCGCGCCTGGGCCAGCTCAAGGCATTGCCGGACAGTCGTATCGAAGGCCTGTCGGGCAGCCTGGCAGTGTCGCAATCCCAGCGTGTACAACGTCAACTGCCATGGGCCGAGTTCGTTAACGGTCAGGTGCAGCGCCTGCCAGACACTCAGCGCTGATGCCTGACCGATCACGCCAGCAAAGCGGACGGGATGCCGAGGGCCAGGCTCTCGCGCATCTTCGACAGCAGGGTTTGCGGCTACTGGCGCAGAACTGGCTGTGTAAACGTGGCGAGCTTGATCTGGTCATGCTTGACGGCGATACAGTAGTATTCGTCGAAGTCCGCTACAGAAAAAATACTCAATGGGGTGGCGCGCTCGACAGCATCGACGCACGCAAGCGCCAGAAGCTGATTTTCGCCGCGCAGTATTTCCTGCAAATCGAGTCTCGCTGGGCCGATCACCCTTGCCGTTTCGACGTGGTTGCCATCGACAGCAACGCTGATCAGTTGAACTGGCTGCAGAACGCCTTCGACAGTTGAGCGTCAACACCCATGGCGAGCCGAGCCGGACACCTTCACCCAATTTTTTTGCTCTTTGCTTTGCGCGCCGCACATGTTTGTGCCGATAAGCCGCGCTACTTAAGGTCACACTGATGGACATGCAATCGCGAATTCGCCAGCTTTTTCAGGCCAGTATCGACACCAAGCAACAGGCGATGGACGTACTTGCACCGCACATCGAGCAAGCCAGCCAAGTGATGGTCAACGCCCTGCTCAATGAAGGCAAAATGCTCTCATGCGGCAACGGCGGTTCTGCCGGCGACGCCCAGCACTTCTCGTCGGAGCTGCTCAACCGCTTCGAGCGCGAGCGCCCCAGCCTTCCAGCGATCGCACTGACCACCGACAGCTCGACGATCACCTCGATCGCCAACGACTACAGCTACAACGAAGTGTTTTCCAAACAGATCCGCGCCCTGGGCCAGCCTGGCGATGTGTTGCTGGCTATTTCCACCAGCGGTAACTCGGCCAATATTATTCAGGCGATCCAGGCCGCACATGATCGCGAAATGATTGTCGTAGCATTGACCGGTCGCGATGGCGGCGGCATGGCGTCACTGCTGTTGCCCGAAGACGTCGAGATTCGCGTACCGGCCAATGTCACTGCACGCATTCAGGAAGTCCATCTGCTGGCGATTCATTGTCTTTGCGACTTGATCGACAGCCAACTGTTCGGGAGTGAAGAATGACCCCTAATCGCCTAGGCCTTCTGGCCCTGACCCTGTGCCTCGGCATCAGCGGCTGCACATCGGTGGTTAACGCCAGCCGGGAAAAGCCGATTGAAGACGACCGCGGCACCCGCACCTTCGGCAGCAAGATCGACGACTCGTTGATCGAAACCAAAGCGGGCGTAAACATCGCCAAGGCCGACCCGGACCTGGACAACAACTCGCACATCGTCGTCACCAGCTTCAACGGTGTCGTCCTACTGGCGGGCCAGACCCCACGCGCGGACCTCAAGGCCAAGGCCGAGCAAGCTGCAAGCGCTGTGCAGCGGGTCAAGACTGTGCATAACGAACTGCAGGTCCTGCCACCCTCCTCGCTGCTGGCGCGCCAGAACGATGCCTGGCTGACCACCAAGATCAAGACGCAGATGCTCACCGACGCCAGCATTCCCGGCTCGCGCATCAAGGTCGTGACCGAGAATGGCATTGTCTATCTGCTGGGCTTGTTGACCAAGCAGGAGGCTGCGCAGGCGACCAACCTGGTGCAAGGGGTTTCCGGGGTGCAGAAGATCGTCAAGTTGTTTGAGTACATTGACTGATACTGAGCTCCTGTCACTCAAGAGAAACGGCGCTTCTTCCGAGACGGAAAGCGCCGTTTTTTTGGCTTTATTTTTTTTTTGGGGGGGGGGGTGATCGGTGTGTATATCCGTTGCTGCGGTAACGGCCGCTGACGGTTCCGCTCTTACAGCGGCTCACTTTTGGAAAAGCGCCAAAAGTAAGCAAAAA
>NZ_JAKNQY010000090.1 GCF_024494355.1 Pseudomonas sp. Q11
TGTTTGAGCAGAACCTGTGGGAGCAAAGCTTGCTCGCGAGGCGGCCTGACAGCCGGCCTGGTTTCTCCCGGTTGTACTCCGATCTAATTGTGGGAGCGGGCTTGCTCGCGAAGGCGTCGGCACAGCTTGCATCAAAGCGGAGCTCTACCCCTTGGCCCCAGGCGCCGCCACCTCCTTCGTTTCCAAATGATCCAACGCCCGCTCAACCAACAACTGAACCCCATCGGCCATGCGGCTGATCGCCAGGGCGACGCAGCGGCGTGAGTCATCCA
>NZ_JAKNQY010000091.1 GCF_024494355.1 Pseudomonas sp. Q11
CCCACTGTGGGAGCGAGCCTGCTCGCGATGAGGCCAGCAAGCCCAACACCCATGTAACTGAACCACCGCTTTCGCGAGCAAGCCCGCTCCCACAGGGGAAACGCGATACCCCCAAACCAGGCCGGCTGTCAGGCCGCCTCGCGGTAGACGTTGATCTTGGGCGCCCCGTTAACCACGCTGGCTGAACGCAGGCATTGGTTCGTGGGTAACCCGGCATGGATGCCGGGTTAGCCGCGCTGGGCCATGGATGGCCCTTCGCGGC
>NZ_JAKNQY010000092.1 GCF_024494355.1 Pseudomonas sp. Q11
GGCTCTCCCGGTCGTACACCTGTCAGATCTGTGGGAGCAAAGCTTGCTCGCGAAGGCGATGGCACAGTCGATGAGTATGTTGAATGCTCCGGCCTCTTCGCGAGCAAGCCCGCTCCCACAGGAGGAACGCGATCATCAAAGAACCAGGTCGGCTACTAGGCCGCCTCGCGGCGGACGTTGATCTCGGTGCCCCGTTAACCACGCTGGCCGAACGCAGGCATTGCGTAGTGGGCACCTCGGCATGGATGCCGAGGTAGCC
>NZ_JAKNQY010000093.1 GCF_024494355.1 Pseudomonas sp. Q11
CGCAGCTGCTTCATGAGCTCCCACACGAATTGCTTGATTCATTGAAGAAGACGATAGAAGCAGCTTTAAGCTCCAAGCTGATAGCTCAACGCTAACAGTTACGCGCTCGAAATTGGGTCTGTAGCTCAGTTGGTTAGAGCGCACCCCTGATAAGGGTGAGGTCGGCAGTTCGAATCTGCCCAGACCCACCAATTTTGTTATGGGGCCATAGCTCAGCTGGGAGAGCGCCTGCCTTGCACGCAGGAGGTCAGCGGTT
>NZ_JAKNQY010000094.1 GCF_024494355.1 Pseudomonas sp. Q11
CCGTCACCGAATACCGCTACGACGAAGCCGGACGGCTGGTGGCGCTGATTCCGCCGGACGATGAACCCACGTCCTACGAATACC
Organism: Pseudomonas sp. Q11; assembly: GCF_024494355.1. Classification (GTDB taxonomy): domain Bacteria; phylum Pseudomonadota; class Gammaproteobacteria; order Pseudomonadales; family Pseudomonadaceae; genus Aquipseudomonas; species Aquipseudomonas hefeiensis. The sequence continues at coordinate 85 of NZ_JAKNQY010000094.1, forward strand.
GCAACGGTTTCCTGCACGCCCGTTCGCGCGGCAAAGCCGTATGGCAATACCGGCGCAACGCCCAGGGCGATGTGATCGAGGTCATCGATCCGCACGGCCAGGGCACCGGTTATGACTACGACGCCCAAGGGCAATTGCTGGCGATCCGTTACCCCGACGGCAGCGAGCAC
>NZ_JAKNQY010000095.1 GCF_024494355.1 Pseudomonas sp. Q11
CCCCATCGGCCATGCGGCTGATCGCCAGGGCGACGCAGCGGCGTGAGTCATCCACATCGTCAGCCAGGTCGGCGGCGATGGTACTGATGGAGAGCAGGTCTTCTGAGGCGTTGGCCAGTAGGGTTTCGGTGTCTATGTGGGGGGAAACGATGAAAAGTTGGTGTTTGTCGGGTTCGGGCGGTGAGGAAGGTTGGGGTTTGAGGTAGTAATCGAGGGCGCGGGTGGCGGCGTCTTCGAGCTTTTTTTCTTCCT
>NZ_JAKNQY010000096.1 GCF_024494355.1 Pseudomonas sp. Q11
GGGCACAGGGTCCATGAACACCCGAGAACCCCGTGGGAGCCAAGCTTGCTCGCGATGACGGCGGCATGTTCAACATCTTCGCAAACTGACCCACCGCTATCGCGAGCAGGCTCGCTCCCACAGGGATTTGTGGTGAGCGTAGGTTCCATGAACCCCCAAGAACCCCCGTGGGAGCCAAGCTTGCTCGCGATGACGGCGGCATATTCAACATCTTCGCAAACTGACCCACCGCTATCGCGAGCA
>NZ_JAKNQY010000097.1 GCF_024494355.1 Pseudomonas sp. Q11
GTACACGGAGATTGCGTACACCGCCGATTCATTGTGGGAGTGGGCTTGCTCACGAAAGCGCTGGGTCAGGCGACTTCTGTCCTGAATGTACTGGCGTCTTCGCGAGCAAGCCCGCTCCCACAGGGGCCGGTGGCGTACACGGAGATTGCGTACACCGCCGATTCATTGTGGGAGTGGGCTTGCTCACGAAAGCGCTGGGTCAGGCGACTTCTGTCCTGAATGTACCGGCGTCTTCGCGAGCA
>NZ_JAKNQY010000098.1 GCF_024494355.1 Pseudomonas sp. Q11
CTGCGACAGCGCGGGGGCAGATTGCATTCATGTTGAATGTGGCTCAGTCCTCGCGAGCAAGCTTTGCTCCCACATTGAACCGCGACAGCCTTCGATTCCCCGGCCATCCACATGTCCTCTGTGGGGCAAAGTTTACTGCGACAGCGCGGGGGCAGATTGCATTCATGTTGAATGTGGCTCAGTCCTCGCGAGCAAGCTTTGCTCCCACATTGAACCGCGACAGCCTTCGATTTCC
>NZ_JAKNQY010000009.1:0-194277 GCF_024494355.1 Pseudomonas sp. Q11
AATGCCGGAGTGAGGGCACACCGAGCCTAGGCGAGGTGCCAAGTGGTGGGGCAAAAGCGCTTTGGTTACTTTCGCCTGGGCCGGCTTCCGGATTTTCGAAAGTGACCCGCCGTCAGGGCAGAACCCTAAGCCGCCGTTACCGCAGCAACGGATATGCACCCAATCCAGTCCAGTCCAACCCAAAAGAAAACGACGCGCTCCCCTCTACTCATAGATGTAATGCAGATAGCTCACCTGCTCCGCCAGCGGCAGGCGGTGCAGCTTGGGGCAGGATTCGCAGAGCACCAGCGGTTGGCCTTCGACCGAATCGTGCAGTTGGTAATGCAGGCAGCAATGCCGGCGCAACGGCAAGCACGGGCAAATCTTCGGCGCCGGTGATTCGACCATGCGTTGCAGGCCACGCAACTTCAAGCGTCCGTTGTTCACCGTGACCTGTTCCAGCCACTGGTGCGCCTCGGCGAAGCCGTCCCGGGACAGGTCGGGGTCCAGCCTGGCGAAGGCACCGTCCCAGATGGCGACGAAGTTACCCCACAATATTTTCGGGGCCAGCCCACCGGCGGCGGCCAATGTGCTGAACAGCGGCGCCAGGTGCTCGTGGATCAACCGCGACCAATACACCGCACGGCCATCCGCGTCCAAGGCTGACAGTCCGGTGGCCAGGCCCAGCGCCGCCGGTTGGCCGTCGTCGTGCAACAGCAATGCATCCTCGCCCCAGAACTCGATGGCGCAGCGACGCGTCAGCACACAGGCCAGGGTGGCCGGCAGGACGATACTCATGTAGTTCATCGACCACTGCGAAACCACGGCGGCGCGGTTCACCCCCGGGTAACGCAAGGCAAACCGGGTCAGCAAGGGTTGCAGTACGGCAGGGTCGGCAAGCTGGCTCAACGCGATGGCCGGCTGATCACCAGGTTCGTGCCGAATGACCCGCTGTATCGGCGGCCAGGCCTGGTTAAGCCATTCTGGAAATTCGATAACGGGGCTCCCGTGGCTTTCCCTAATTAATGCAAACGATTAGCATTGGCTGATCCTATCCTCCCTCCCCTGCAAACTCAACGTCGTTAGCGACCAGGCTCATCAAGACCACATGCACACACTCCGCAATTTCTGGCGTCTCGCGCGGCCTTTCTGGGCATCCGAGGAAAAGTACCCGGCCCTGTTGCTGCTGTTGGCCACTGTGCTGATGACCCTGTGCCTGGTCGGGGTCAACATCCTCACCAACTTCTGGAACCTGCATTTCTACAATGCCTTGCAGGCCCTGGATTACCACGGCTTCCTGGTGGGCAGCCTGCAGTTCATCCTGCTGCAGATCGGCACGGCCGCCTTCACCGTGGGCGCGTTCCACTTCCAGCAGAAGCTGACCATCCGCTGGAGGCGCTGGGCGACCCGCAACATGCTTGATCAATGGCTGGGCAGCCAGCGCTACCAGAAACTGAAGCTGACCGAGACCGAGGTCGACAACCCCGATCAGCGGATCGCCGAGGACATCGACCTGTTTATCGTCAAGTCGCTCAAGTTGAGCCTGGGCCTGTTGACGTCGGTGGTGTCGCTGTTTTCCTTCCTGCATATCCTCTGGCAAGCCTCAAGCCTGGTCAGTGTGCCGTTCAACGACCAGTCCATCGTCATTCCGGGACTGCTGGTGTGGGTCGCCCTGGTGTACGCGCTCTTGGGCACCGGTTTGGCCTTCTGGCTGGGACGTGCGCTGCCCAGCCTCAATTTCATGCAGCAGCGACGTGAAGCGGATTTTCGTTTCTCGCTCATCCGCCTGCGGGAGAACGCTGACTCGGTAGCGCAATACCGCGGTGAAGCGGTGGAGAACGAACGCTTCAACCACCGCCTGGAGGCGGCGCTGGAGAACTTCTGGGCGCTGGTGAAAAAACAGAAGCTGATCATGGGCTACTCGACCTTCTACCTGCGCAGCGCTACGGTCATCCCGATGTTTATCATGGCGCCACAGTTCTTTGCCGGCGCCTTCCCCCTCGGCCGCCTGACACAGATAAGCGCGGCCTTCGGCGAAGTGCACGCCGCCATCGCCTACCTGGTGAGTGTGTTCCCGGAGCTGTCGGAATGGAAGTCGGTGATCGACCGCTTGATCGGCTTCCAGGAGCGCCTGGATAACGTTGAAATCAAGTCCCAGGTCAGGCTCGAACAACAGGCCGACGGTCTCGACATCAAGGACCTGGACATCTGGCTGCCGAACGGCCGGCCGTTGTTCAAAGGCTTCAACCTGTCACTCAAGCCCGGTGACAGCCTGATGATCCGCGCGCCGTCCGGCTACGGCAAATCGACGCTGATCCGCACCATTACCGGACTTTGGCATCACGCTCGCGGCGCAAGCTGTTATGACCGTGAGCGAGCCCTGACGCTTGCGCAGAAACCCTATCTGCCGCTGGGCAGTCTGCGTGAAGCGCTGTGGTACCCCAACCCACCCCGTCGCGAAGAAGATGCCGCGCTGCGCGAGGCCATGGAACAAGTCGGCCTGCAACACCTGAGCGATCTGTTGGAGCAGGAGCGAGACTGGGCGCAGACCCTCAGCGTCGGCGAACAGCAACGCTGTGCGTTCGTCCGGGCCCTGCTGGCCCGCCCGACGGTGCTGTTCCTCGACGAGAGCAGTTCGGCACTGGATTCAACCAACGAGGCGCGCTGCTATCAACTGCTCAAAGAGACGCTGCCGGACACGATCCTGATCAGCGTCGGACACAATGCGTCGCTTGAGCGCTTCCATTGGCAAGTCCTGGAGCTGCAAAGCGAAGCACGGTGGGTGCATCGGAAGGTGACGCAACCGGTATGAGGTCGCCGTCTCTATTTAGCATCCCAACGTCGAAACAGAACACTGGCGTTAACGCCGCCGAACCCGAAGCCATTTGAGAGCGCATGGGTGATCGGCATCTTCCGGGCATTCAGGGCGACCAGATCGAGCCCCTCTGCGGCCTCGTCGGGATGAAGCAGGTTCAGCGTGGGCGGCACGACCTGATCACGCAGAGCCAGCACTGTGAAGATCGCTTCAATGCCCCCCGCCGCCCCCAGCAGGTGCCCGGTGGCGGACTTGGTCGAGGTGATAGCCACGCTGGAGTCAGCCCCGAATACCGAGCGAATCGCTGCCAACTCGCCGTTGTCGCCCACCTGCGTGGAGGTCGCGTGGGCATTGATATGCTGCACGTCCGCAGGGCTGACCCCCGCCTGGCGCAGAGCCTGCTGCATGGCGCGCCGTGCGCCGCTGCCGTCTTCCGGGCCTGCGGTCAGGTGATAGGCATCGGCGCTGGTGCCATAGCCAACCAGTTCGGCCAGGGGCTTGGCACCACGGGCCAGGGCATGCTCCAGCGACTCGATCACCAGCAGCCCGGCCCCTTCGGCCATGACGAAACCGTCACGGTCGCGATCAAAGGGACGCGAGGCCTCCTGAGGGTGCTCGGCAAAGCCCGTGGACAGCGCGCGGGCGGCGGCAAAACAGCCCAGGGTCACACGGTCTATCGCCGCTTCGGTACCGCCACATATAGCGATATCCGCCTCACCGCTTCTGATGAGCCTGGCCGCATCGCCGATGGCTTGCACCCCGGCGGCACAAGCCGTTACAGGCGCGCCCAGAGGCCCCTTGAGAGCATGCCGGATGGAAACGTGTCCGGCCGCCATGTTGGCGAGAAAGGCCGGCGCGGTGAAGGGCGACAAGCGGCGCGGCCCACGCGCATCGGTGGTGCGTACAGCGTCGGCAATTGCGCCAAAGCCACCGACGCCCGATGAAATGATCGTCGCCGTGCGTTCCTGGTCTGAGGCTTGTGTCGGATGCCAGTCGGCCTGGGCCAGGGCTTCATCGGCAGCGACCAGGGCGAACTCGATGAAGCGATCCATCTTCTTGCGATCCTTGGCCGAGATGAAGCGCTCGGGGTCATACCCTGCAACGGCATCTTCTTGCAGAGACGGCACCTGGCCGCCCACCGCAACGCCGGTACCTTCGGTGATATCGCCAGACAGATTACGGATACCGGAACGTCCTGCCAGCAACCTCTGCCAGACTTCTTCCACTGCGCAGCCCAGAGGGCTGACAATGCCCATGCCTGTGACGACGATTCGTTTTTGACCTTCGGCAGTCATCATAAAAACCTCTTCATTTCTCAGTCGACATCCACTGACAGCAGCATGCACTTGCTGACTTACGCCAGCCCCGCTGTTTCAGTTTGGACCTGTTTGTCAGGATGGATCTTGAACCAGATGGAATACATCGCCGGCAGAAACACCAGCGTCATGATGGTGCCGACGAAGGTCCCTCCGATCAGCGTGTAGGCCAGCGTCCCCCAGAAGACGGAATGTGTCAGGGGGATGAATGCCAGGATGGCCGCCAGCGCCGTCAGCAGCACCGGCCGGGCCCGTTGCACGGTGGCCTCGATCACCGCGTGAAACGGATCCAGCCCTTCTTGCGCGTTGTGGTGGATTTGCCCAATCAAAATCAGCGTATTGCGCATCAAAATACCCGAGAGCGCGATCAGGCCGACCAGGGCGTTGATACCAAACGGCTGCTGGAAGATCAGCAAGGTCGGCACCACGCCAATCAACCCCAGCGGCGCGGTGAAGAACACCATCATCATCGCCGAGATCGAACGCACCTGCACGATGATGATCAGCAGCGTCAGGGCAACCATGATCGGCAGCAGCGGCACGATCGCCTTGCCGGCCTTGCCCGACTCCTCGATGGCCCCGGCCTGCTCGATCCGGTACCCGTCAGGAAGGCTGTCGATGATCGGCTGCAATTGCTTGATGATCGCGCTCGATACGTCTGGCGGTTGCAAGTCTTCGGCAATGTCGCCGCGCACGGTAATGGTCGGCGTGCGATCACGCCGCCGCAGGATCGGGTCCTCCATGCGCACATCAACTTCGCCGACCTGGGACAGCGGAATACGCTGCCCCGCCGCGCCCACCAGGGTAAAGCCTTCTATCTTGGCGGGATCGAGTCGAATATCGCCCGCAGCGCGGCCGACCACCTGCACCGAACGGATGTCCTCGCGAACCGCCGTAATCGGCACCCCCGTGAGCAGGAACTGCAACTGCTGGGCGACGGAATTAGAGGTCAGGCCCACCGCCTGCAAACGATCTTGATCCAGACTGAAATGCAGCGTCGGCGTCAGTGGCCCCCAGTCGGTATTGACGGTCCGCATCATCGGGCTCGCTTGCATGACGTCTTGTACCCGGCCGGCGATCTCGCGCAACGTTGACGGGTCGGGGCCCATGACCCGGTAGGCCACGGGGAATGGCGAATACGGACCAAACACCAGTTGAGTCACCCGCACCCGCGCCTGCGGGGCGAGCCCTTCGGCGACGGCTTCGCGAAGACGGAACTTGAGGGTTTCACGGGCTTCCTGGCTGTCGGTCAGCACCACAATCTTGGCGAAGGACGGATCAGGGAGCTCCGGCGCCATCGCCAGGTAGAAGCGCGGCGCACCTTGACCGATATAGGCGGTGACGATTTTCGCCTCATCCTGCTTTTGCAACCAGGCCTCGACCTTGGCAGTGGCGGCGCTGGTCTGCTCGATGGAGGTTCCATAGGGCATCTGCACCTCGACCATCACCTCGGGACGGTCTGAGGTCGGGAAGAATTGCTTCTTGACCAGGCCCATGCCGAGAATCGCCACGACAAATGTAGCGACCACGGTGCCGGCCACCCACCATTTGCGCGCGATGACACGAGTCAGAATCCGGCGGAAGCGGTTGTAATGAGGCGTGTTGTAGATGGCCGCGTGACCGCCCTCGACCGGCTTGATGTCCGGCAATAGCTTCACCCCCAGGTATGGCGTGAAGGCCACCGCCACCACCCAGGAGGCAATCAGGGCGATGCCGACGATCCAGAACATGTTGCTGGTGTATTCACCGGCGGTCGATTGCGCAAAGCCGTTGGGCATGAAGCCGATCGCCGTCACCAGCGTACCGGACAGCATCGGCGCGGCGGTGTGGCTCCAGGCATAGGCGGAGGCTTTGATCCGGTCGTAGCCCTCCTCCATTTTGACCACCATCATCTCGATCGCGATGATCGCGTCGTCCACCAACAACCCGAGCGCCAGGATCAGCGAACCCAGGGTGATCCGGTCGAAGTTCTTGCCGGTGGCCGCCATCACCACAAACACTATCGCCAGCGTCAACGGTACGGCGGCTGCGACCACAACGCCTACACGCCAGCCCATGCTGAGAAAGCAAACGAGCATGACAACCAGCAGCGCGACAAAAAATTTGACCATGAACTCACCGACGGCCGAGTCAATGTTCACGGCTTGATCGGTGACCTTGGTCAGCGTCATGCCCAGTGGCATGCCTTCATTGATCCTGGTCGTCTCGGCGTCCAGTGCCTTGCCCAGGTCCAGGCCGTTCCAGCCCTCGCGCATTATGACCCCCAGCAGCAGGGCCTCTTCGCCGTTATTGCGCACCAGGAAAGTAGCCGGATCTTCATAGCCGCGCTCGACGGTCGCGACGTCCGAGAGCTTCAGCGTGCGCCCCTGGATCGCAAGCGGTGTATCGCGAATTTTCGCCAACTTATCGAAGGCACCATCCACCCGCAGGACGACCTGCGGCCCGTTGGTTTCGATAGAGCCAGCAGGCGTGAGCAGATTCTGGCCGTTTAGCGCAGCAAAGATGTCCTGGGGCGAGACGCCCAGGGTGGCCAAGCGATCATGGGAGAAGGACACAAAGATTCGCTCGGGCTGCTCACCGATGATGTTGACCTTCTTCACGCCCGCCACGTGCAACAGGCGTTGGCGCAACACTTCGGCATCACGCACCAGCAGTCGCTGCGGCTCGCCTTTGGCCTTCAGGGCGAACAGCGCGAAGGTAACGTCCGAATACTCGTCATTGACCATCGGCCCGATGACGCCCGCCGGCAGCCGGGTGGCCTCATCATCGAGTTTTTTGCGCGCTTGATAGAACTCCTCCTGCACTTGCGAGGGCGGCGTGCGGTCGACCAGCGACACCATGGTGAAAGCCAGACCTGGACGGGTGTAGGTTTCCGTGCGGTCATACCATTTCAGCTCTTGCAGGCGCTTTTCCAGCGGCTCGGCGACCTGGTCCTGCATCTCCTGGGCAGTCGCGCCCGGCCATGCAGTGATGACGGTCAACTGCTTGACCGTAAACGGCGGGTCCTCGGCACGCCCCAACTGGAAGAACGCCAAGGTACCCGCGACGGCAATCAGGAAAATCAGAAACACGGTAATGGAGCGCTCGCGAACGGCGAGTGCCGATAAATTGAGGCTCATTGAGGGGCCCCGGCAACCTTCACGTCACCCTGTGGGCTCAGCCGCACTTCCTCGCCATCGCGCAATAGATGCGCGCCCAGCGCGACAATGCGCTCGCCAACCTTGAGCCCACCTGCAACTCGGGCAGCGTCGTCGCTCAAGCCCAGGACCTGAACAGGCCGCCAGCTGACTTTCGCCGGTTCGCCGGCAATGACCCACACACCGGTTCCCTTGCCCGGGTCATAGAGGGCAGCGATCGGAACTTGCAGGACCGGCCCTTGCGCGGCGTCTTCGGCGATCCGAAGGGTGACGGTCGAACCCAGCGGCGCATTGGCCAGCCCGCCCGCCAATACATACCGCGCCTCAAAGGTGCGCGTTACACGGTCAGCCGAATCCGAGAGCAGCCTCAGCTTGGCAGTGACAGCAGCCGAGGTGTTGCCATAAAGCGTCGCCTGCGCGGTGGACCCTGCGGCCGGACGCAAGGTTTCTGGCAATTGCACGACGGCTTCGCGCTGACCGGCCCGCGCCAGTCGAACCACCGGCTGCCCAGGGCTGACCACCTGCCCGGGTTCGGCGAGCGTCTCCATGACAACGCCATCGGCGTCCGCCAGCAGTACGGCATAACCCGACGCATTCCGGGCCACGTCAGCCTGAGCTTGCGCGGCGCTGAGTTGCGCCTTCGCGGTATCGGCGGCGGCTTTGATCTGATCGTAACCCGATGCGGAAATGGCGCCTGCGGCCACCAGATCACGATAACGAGCCTCGTCATCTGCGGTCTGTTTGGCCCGGGCTTTGGCGGCAGCGACAGCTTCTTGCTGCGCTCGTGCTTGCAACCCCAAGTCGATGGGGTCCAGACGCATGAGCGGCTGACCACGCTTAACGGTCTGACCGGTATCAACCAGACGCTCAAGTACCTTGCCCGCCACTCGGAAACCCAGGTCACTCTGGACCCGAGCCGCCACGACGCCAGTGAATGAACGCCAGAGGCCGGACGAATCCTGAACTTCAGAGACCCTCACCAAAGGGGCAAGCGTGCGCGGATCTTTGGTGGAGGAAGAGTCACCACACGCCGTCAGGACGAGAGGCAACAAGCAAGCGGCAAGGGTGACAGGACGAAGCCGGCGCATAGATTCCCTACTTGAAGAATAGAAACAGGTGTCACATTCTCTGGCGTGTGACTAATACTGTCAATGGTCACAACTATTGCGGCCAAAGTCTGTATTGCAGTTCTCTCAGCACCTATTGCGACCTGAGCCTCCAAGGATAGCACCCATCAATGAGGAGCTCATTGACAGAAAGTGACCAATATATAATATGGTCACACATCAATCTCCACTTCAGGAATCTCCATGTCGCCACTGCGCCCCGCTGCCCTGATACTGAGTGCCAGCTTGATGGCAGGCTGCGCGGTTGGTCCGGACTATCACCGTCCGGACACTGCGCTTTCGGACCGCTTCCTCGGTCAGCCCTCTGTCGAACAGCGGCCCGCGACGATGCCAGCCAGTCTCGTCGCTTGGTGGGAAGGCTTTGATGACCCAGCGCTGAGCGAATTCGTCGCCAAGGCACTTGAGCAGAACCTGGACCTGGCGCAGGCCTCGGCGCGCGTCGCGCAGGCGCGGGCCGGCCTGGGTGCGGCCAATGCCGCGTTGCTGCCCTCGGGCAATATCAGCGGCCAGGCCGCGCGCGCCTATCAGTCAGTCGAAACCCCACTCGGCCAGGTGCTGAATTCAACGCCTGGCTATGATCGGTATGGAAGCGCTTACGAACTCAACCTCGGGGCCAGTTGGGAGGTCGATTTGTTTGGCAGCCTGCGACGGGGGCGCGAGGCTGCCCTGGCCGAGTACCAGGCATCCGAAGCGGGCGTCGCGGCCACCCGCCTGGCCGTCGCTGCGCAGACCGCCGACATCTACATCACTGTCCGCGGTTTGCAGGCCCGCCTGGACATTGCGAAGCAACAGGTCAAAACGCAGCAGGAACTGCTGGAGAAGGTCCAACTGCTCTACAGCAAGGGCCTCGCCGCCAGTTATCAGGTTCGCCAGACCGAAGGCGCCTTGGCACAGGTCCAGGCAACAGTGCCGGTCCTGCAAATCGGCCTGGATGCTGCCATGAACGCACTGGACATCATGCTTGGCACGCCGCCCGGCACGCATCGCACACAGCTGGCCAATGCGCGGAGCATTCCTCTGGCACCCCAGATAACCGCCATGGGAACGCCTGCCGATCTGCTTCGCCGCCGGCCCGATCTCATCGTGGCCGAGCGCCGTCTAGCGGCCGCCAATGCACGCATCGCAGAGGCCGTTGCTGAGTACTATCCAAAATTCTCCCTCAGCGCGCTGCTCGGCAGCGCCACCGCCGTATCCGCCGGCAACCTTTTCACCGGCGGCGCCAGCCAGTCGGCGGGTGTATTGGGACTGCGCTGGAGACTCTTCGACTTTGGCCGTATCAACGCACAGATCGATCAAGCCAAAGGACAGGAAGCCGAGGCCCTGGCCGCTTATCGCCAGTCCGCGTTGCGTGCCAGCGAAGATGTCGAGAACGCATTCTCTGCACTGGTCAACCGCGAAGCCCAGGCAACCACCCTCACCGCAGCAGAGACGGCGCTGACTCAGGCTCGTCAATCCTCATTCATTGCCTATGAGAAAGGCAGCGCTAGCCTCATCGACGTCCTGCAAGCCGACGAAACACGGCTGCAGGCTTCTGATGCTCGAGCGCAAGCGCGAACCGAATCGGCACGGGCGGCGGTCGCAGCGTTCAGGGCACTGGGCGGTGGCTGGCAGCCTTCTCACGCCGAACCTGTGGCAAGTCGATGATGTAACCAGGTGACGTGGGTGATGATGCAGCCCCAGCCCGTTGTCGCTGCCGGAATCCGTGCGCTGCAAGCTGGACGCATGAGTGTCTACTCATTCAAGTGACCATTCGCGCTAATAGTCACGATTCAGGCAGATGAATACCTTACTCTGAGGGTGAAATCCCAGGGAACCACGCGGCGATAGGTTCCAATGGCAATGCAGTCCTCAGCCCAAACTCAGGGCATGAGGCTACGCAGGATGAGATTGGAGGTGAGCGTCGGGGCATCCTCGATGCGATCGAGGTTGTATTGCAACAGCAAAGGATTGACGAAAGGCTGGAGCGCCAGATGTATCGCGTCTACCGTCTCGTCCAGTGGCGTCCTGCGCTCGAACTCGCCGAGTTCTCGCCCCTCTCGTACGATTTGCAAAACAAAGTCTTTGATCTGGGCATTATAAACCTGCGAGCTTGGCCAACGCTCCGAGGCCGAGAACGCGGCGATGTCGTAAAGCTTGCGGTCGTTGAAGAACAGATCGGTGCCCGTGACCATCAGCGTTTTTACCATGCGCCTGAAGCGCTCCGTGGCTGAGAGGCCTTCCACCTTGATGGCCTGCTCCACGGCGGCAACGATTTGCGCCAGACAATTTTTGCAGATGGCTTCGCCAATTGCCTGCTTGGAATCAAAAAATTTGTAGATGTAAGCCTTGGAAAACCCGATGGCCTTGGCCAGGTCGGACACCGTGGTCTTGCCGTAACCGTATTGACTGAAATGTTCATTGGCCGCCGCGACGATTTGGTCTCGGATGTCATGGTCGACTGGGCCACGGACGCTGGGGGATATTGGCTGGTTCATGCAGTCAGCTTACTCACCTCAAAGGCGGTTGACAACTTGTGACTGAACTGTAATTAAGTCACAAATCTGAGGATTTGACTGGGTAACCGTTTGCATGTCAGGGGCGGCCATCAGCGCAACTGCCCTGCTGCATTGGGTCTACTGGGACTCACTTCCAAATGATTTCCTGACATCTGGTGTTCATCGCTGAATCTGCGGACCATCAAGGGGAACATCGAGGATGAAGGTTGCGCCCTGTCCGGCCCCATCGCTGTGCACGGTCAAACTGCCCCCCATTTCCTGCGCGGCCAGCGCACAGCTATGCAGGCCGAAACCGTGACCGTCTTTGCGCGTAGTGAAGCCATGGGAAAAGAGCCGCGCCAGGTGCTCTGGTGCAATCCCATTGCCGTTGTCGGCCACCGTGATACGCAATACTGGCCCTTGCGCGAGAGAGGCGCCGAACGTGATGCATGGGCTGCGATCGATCACGCCGTCCAACGCCTGCCTGGCATTGCTGATCAGGTTCACCAGAATCAGCAATACCCGGTGCCGATCCAGCGACAGCAGGGGCAAGTCGGCGATTTCCTTGACCACCATCACCTCCTGGCGCGCCAGTGATCCGGCACTCATGCGCAAGGCATCATCGATTAACTCTGGGACCGGCACTGTCTCGATGATACTGACGGCAACGGCATAGGACTGCTGGGCGGCAACAATGGTTTTGATATGGTCAATGCCCTTGGTGAGTTGCCCGAGTTCTTCGATGATGCTCTGTTGCTCTGCCGTCACCACTTTCGCCAACTCGAGCAGGTAGTCGGGCAGCATTTTTCCTTTATGGTCTCTGGTGAGAAAATCGCTCAGGTCATGCACGTGCTCGTTCATCAGTTGAGCCACCTTGCCCAGGCCCTGGGCTCTGGAGGTGCGCATCTGGCTGGTGACCAGTTCTGCCGATACATTCACGCTGTTGAGGACGTTGCCGACGTTGTGCAGCACAGTAGTGGCGATTTCGGCCATGCCCGCCTGACGGGATTTTGCATGCAGTTCGGTTTGCACTTGGCTCATGCGTAGCGCCGCGCGTACGCGAGCCTTGAGCTCCAGCGGCGAGAAGGGTTTGGCGATATAGTCATCGGCCCCACTCTCCAGCCCGGAGACGCAGGCCTCGCTACCGCCGCGGGCGGTCACCAGGATCACGGGCAAATGGGCAAAACCGGCGCTGGCTTTGATTCTGGCTGTCAGGCCAAAGCCGTCGAGCTTCGGCATCATTACATCCGAAACGACGACGTCGATGGGTCGACGCTGCAGGAGTGCCCAAGCCTGCTCGCCATCAACGGCGGTGGCGACGATGTAATCGTTTTGCAAAAGTTCGCTTAGGTAGCTGAGCATTTCCGGACTGTCGTCGACCACTAGCACTTTGGGTCGCGAGGCGTGTTCCGGGTGCTGCTCCTCGTCCGCGCCTTGCGTCGAGACTTGGTCGTTGCGGCTGCCTTGGCGGCCGTCGTCGAAACGCAGGTGGCGCTGCTCAATAGTGCTTGTTGCGCTCGGTGACGATCGCTCGTACATAGTGCTGGCTTCGGGCGGCACGCTGTTTTGCTCAGTCCCCAGCGGAAGTCGAACAAAGAAGCACGAACCCTTTCCGGGCTCGCTGTTGACGCCGACTTCGCCCCCCATCAATTCGGCCAGATCCTTGACCAGCGCCAGACCGATGCCGGTGCCGCTGTAGTGGCGCGTGGCGGAATTGTCGATCTGGGAAAAGCGCTGGAACAGCAACGGCAGTTTGTCAGGCGCAATGCCGATCCCCGAGTCTTGCACCGCGAGTTCAAATCGCTCGCCATCAATCGGCTTCACCGCCAGGTGCACGGTGCCGCCAGCAGGCGTGAACTTGATGGCATTGCTCACCAGGTTGAGAAGAATCTTCTCGAAGTGTCGGGGGTCCAGGAACACCGTGCCGAGCGCAGGATCGATGCTGCTGGTTAAGGTGCAGCCTTTGCCCTCGGCCACCATCGCGGCATCCTCGGCCAGCACGCCAACCATCTTGCTCAAGTCGATTGGTGCCGGACACAGCTCAAACTTGCCTGCTTCGGCCTTGGAGAAATCGAGAATGTCATTCACCCGGTTCATCAAGCGCAGCGCGTTGCGTTGGGCGCGGTCGACTTGCACACGCCAGTCCGCCGGCGGTGTGGTCGCCGCCGAGAGCTGCTCCAAAGGGGCGAGAATGAGGGTCAGGGGGGTGCGCAGTTCGTGGCTGACGGTGGCAACGAAATCGCTCTTTGCCTGGTTGGCCGTCTCGGCCTGGTTGCGCGCCTGAATGAGTTCGATAGCCTGCGCCTCCAGCACCTCGGTCTGTTGATGCAGCGTGTCGGTCCGTTCGGCGACCATTCTCTCCAAAGAGGCCTGGACTTGCTGTCGTTCGGCTTCGGCCTCAGCTTCCAGCACCCGGATGCGCAGGGCATTCTCCTGGAACACCCGTACGGCGCGGGTCATGATTCCAATCTCGTCGCCGCGTCCGGCGCTGGCGATCTCGGCGTTCAGGTCGCCGGCCGCAAGCCGGCGCATGACCGAAGCCAAGGCCACGATGGGCTGCGCGATAAATCGCGACGTGCTCCAGGCGATGGCGCCGGCTAGCAGGATGGCGACGGTACCCGCAACTATCGTCGCAAGCATGCCGCGATCATTGTGGACCAAGGCGTCGGAGCGCGCCTCTCCAGCGAAGCGCGCAACCAACAGGCCAGCGCTGCGTGCCTCGTCGCGAACCTGGTCGCGTGCGCCGCTCAACGAGTTGCTCGCCTGATGGAACCTGGCGAATGCCGCCCGGTAGCCGGCAATCTGATCGCTGACCGTCAGGGGCGTAGCCTTGGTTTGCAGCCCCACGGAGGAAGGGAGAACGCGCGAGAGACGGGAGAGCTCGTCAAGGATCTGGCCGACAGAGCTGGCGACCTCGGCCGACGGTGACAGGCGAAACGATAACGTCTGCGCCTCCAGGGTGGCTACACGCTCGGCGAAACGCTTGGACAACGCGGCTGCATTGCGCAGCAAACCGGTGGCGGCCTGAATGTCGCTTGCGTCACGAGCAACGTGCCCATCCACCTCGCTCAATATTGCCTCGAGGCGCTCGACCACATCCTCGACGGCGGCGAGATGCCGTAAAGCCTCGCCTCCCCGCAACCTGGGCGCCTCGCCAAGGTGCTCTACCGTCACGCAGGTAGCAACGACCTCTGTCGCCAACTGGTCCAGGATCTCTCTCTCCTGCGGCGTCCCCATCACCTCGCGCAATTGCTCGACCACGGGCGGGAGTGCCGCACAGGCGTTGCGCGCCGAGGTCGCGGCCACCCCGCCACCGGTCACCAGCATCTTGGCCACATGGGCGGTGATGATCCGCTCACCGTTGCGTAGGATATCCAGGATGCGATGGGCGCTTTCAATGTTACTCACCCGCGCCTCGTGCTCAGAGGTGCGGGACTCAAGCCCCTTTAGCCCATCGGCGATGCCCTGTTCGACGAGGATCGTTGCCTCTCGCATCCGGCCGTGGTGGGCTGTCATGTTCTCCGTTTCGCCATCCATGGTCAGGGTCGCCGCTCGCAAGGCGACGATCGCCGCGGCGAGCCTGTCCAGGCCGCCCTTGAGCGATTGTGCCTCTGCCACCGCAATGGCGCTGAGGCCGGCGATAGCCGTCGCCACCATGTCTTCGGCCTGGGACAGGCTTTCCTGGTCGCGGGTGGCGATGAAGTTTTCCACCCGCTCTGTGGCCCCGTTGACCGAGGCCAGAATTTCTGCGGAATGGCTGGCGGAATCCACCGAGCGAACCATACCTCGCAGGCCGTAGAGGTTCACTAGCGATACCGCCAGCATCAGGAACACCAGTGCGGCGACCGCCAGCCCAATCCTGACGGCAATAGGCCTGTCTGTGGTGCGCCTGAATGTCAGCACGGCGTCTCGCCTCCTCGCTCCCCGCCCGCCACTACTGCTTCGTCACCTCCGGCAATGGCGCCGGAGGCGTCGTATGGTTGATGGCCGCGTCGATCATCGCCGCAACGGAAGCCTGGGTGTAGAAAGGATTGGCGGCGCCGCCCACCGGCATCGTCGCGAGCCAGGCGTCCAGGTCTTTCGCATCGATGCGTACCAGCGGCACCTCGACGAACTTCGGCACCTGCTTGCCCGCCAGAATCTGCTGGGCCACCCAGAACCCCACCTGGGAGACACTTGGGGAGGCGGAGACCGAGACGGTCTCGTAGCCATTGGCATCGCGCTCCTGTTTCCACAGGGCAAGTTCGTCCTGACGGTTCCCCATCACAATGATCGGCAACGGGCGCCCCGCCGCCTTGAACGCCATGGCCGCGCCATAACCGTCGCCCCCCTGAGTCGCGACGGCATCAATGCTGGGCAGCGACGGCAGCGCCAGCGTCACCTCCTTGCGTGCGACGGAAGCTGTCCAGTTCCCGTACACGGTCTTGGCGAACCTCAGGCCCGGATAGTCGCTGGCGGCCTTGCGAATGCCGTCGCTGATGTTTTTATCGGTGGCGTCGCCGGCAATGCCGCGGATCTCCAGCAGCGTTCCATTTCCCTTGAGGCGCTCGGCGATATAATCCATTTCCACGCGACCCATGGCGGACCAGTTGTAGTCCACGGTATAGACGCAGCGTTCGGTGACCAGGCTGGCCATGACGACCACCACGATACCGGCGTTGCAAGCATCGCGGATCACCCCGTTGAGGGCCGTGTCGGACGCGGCCAGGATGACGATGGCGTTCACGCCCTTGACGATCATGTCCTGGATATGGGCCGCTTGTTCCGCCACAGAGTTACTGGCGCTGACCGCCGGCGCCTCGCGGATCAGGCCATCCTTTTGCGCTTGGGCCGCAACCTCCTGCCAGTTGCGCACCATCACTTTGCGAAAATCGCTGCCCGCGTAGGAGTTGCTGAAGGCAATGCTATAGCTTGAGGTAGGGCCGCCGGCGATGCCGTCGTCGGCAGCTTGGGCTGGATTGGCGGCAACCATCGCCAGCCCGGTCACGCAGCCGGCGAGGCGCCACAAGATTCTGTGGATCGGTTTAGCGTTCATACTGTTCTCCACTTCCTTGGGATTTACCAAAAGTAATCCACCTGCACTTGCCGACAGCCTGGATCGACTGCTCGACCTGGCTGGAGAAGTCGGCCTTCAGATTGGAGATTGTCGACCCTGTGAATGCTTGGGCGTTGCCCGAGTTATTGGTAACCCCCCCTTGCGCTGCCGTCACCACTTCCGCCAGCTTGAGCTCGCAGTCGGGCAGCCTGTAGCGACCAGACCGAGACTCTCGCGCAAATGCTCACGAACTGACGAGGTGTCACCCAATGATCAAGCTGCGCCCATGGACACCTGCTACCAGATTGCTCATTCGGTCATTCCAATAATAGAACCGGGCATGAAGAACCAGAGACATGCAGACTCCTTTCCCTGGCAGCTGACAATTGAAGTCAGTGCATTGCCTGCAGTGGCAATGAGCATAGTCTCAAGATGCCCGCTTCGCTCGCGGCCATGAAGGATTTCAGCAGAACTCTGCTTGTCGCGGTAGGCGGGAGCCGACCAACAGAGCAGATGCTAAACATCCTCCTTGGCCTCAAGCGCACGGTAGTGGTCAATCTTGACTTGCAGTGCAACAACGGCCTTCTGCATGGCAGCAACTTCGGCCTGTACATCCTCTAAATGGCCCTCCAGCATCTGGCGGCGCTCGGCAATTGTTGAATCCCCGGCGCTGCGTAGTTTGGCGAATGTTTGCATTTTGCCGATGGTCATGTGAGTGGTGCGTAAACGCAGAAGAAACTCCAGCCACGCCATATCAGTCGGCGCATACAGCCGTTGCCCGCCGGCCGCACGGGCGACCGGTGCCAACAGGCCGATGCGTTCGTAGTAGCGCAGGGTATAGGCCGTGAGGCCGGTGCGCTTGGCGACCTGGTCAATCGTCTGGTAGGCGTTCATAAGCACAATCCTTGGCCATCGGTGTTCGGTAATGCACCAGTCCCGCTCACTCGGGAGGTGCGGCAACAATTTTGATGCCTCGTTTGGCAAACACTTCCCGCGCTGCGCTGATGCCATTCAACGCGCTTGGAAAACCAGCATACACCGCCATCTGGATGATGATTTCAACGATCTCCTCAGGTTTGCAACCCACATTCAGCGCCCCCTCTATATGCACCTTGAGTTGAGGTTGCGCGTTCCCCAATGCGGTGAGGGCCGCGATGGTTGCCAACTCGCGTGTGCACAGAGCGACACCGGGCCTGGAAAACACATCACCATAGGCGAAATCGACTATCCATTCACCCAGCTCGGGCGAGATATCGCTAAGCGATTTGACCACGTTGTTGCCGGCGCTCCCGGTGATTCTTTCCAGGGTCTCGACCCCTTTCACTCGTCGGCTATCGGCTTCAGTTGCCGACGCCGGAATTGCGATTGCTGAAAGCACGAGCCCGGTTACAGCGCTCAGTTTTTTTAATGTCATGACCTATCTCCTTGTTTAAGCCGCGCAACGGACCTGGCCGTTTTGGCGGTGCAACAAGGAGGCTATTGGTTAGAGCGCGCTCTAAGTCAAGCGCATGCATGCTGAGCATTCGCGAATGGCTGCGATGGGGCACCAGCCGTCACTTATCGGTCATTCACAGCCCCCTCACATCATCGTCACACCACCGCAGTTGCAATCGTTCTGGAACGCCAGGCAAAAGCCAACACCATCAGCAGTCCCAGACCCGCCACTGCCGCTCCAGCCAGGGAAATCGCCGGATAGCCCAGCCCGGCATTGATCACCGCTCCGCCCAGCGCCGCACCAATCGCGTTACCTAAGTTGAAGGCGCCGATGTTCACCGCCGAGGCCAGATTGGGCGCGTCCTTGGCAGCTTCCATGACGCGCATCTGTAGCGGCGGCACCAGGGCGAAGCTGGCGATACCCCATATCAGGATGGCAACGGCGGCCGGCAGCGGCCAACGCATCAGCACGGTGAATGCCAACAAGACCAGAATCAGCACGCTCAGCGAAACGATCAGGGTGCGATCTATCGAGCGGTCGGCGGCCTTGCCGCCCCACATGTTGCCCAGCGTCAACCCCACACCGAACAGCACCAGCATGGCTGTGATGTAGGCGGTGGATGCATGGGTCTCGCTGCTGAGGATCGGCGCGATGTAGGTGAAGACGGTAAACATTGCACCCGAGCCGACGACGGTCAGGGCCAATGCCCCTAGCACCGGTCCACGGCCCAGTGCCCGAATTTCGGCCAGTACACCGACGCTTTGTGGCGCCTGCAGGTTGGGCAGGGCGAACCACAACGCGGTCATGGCCACCACGCCGAGGCCGGTAATACCCCAGAATGCGGTGCGCCAGCCGAACAGTTCACCAAACCAGGCGGCCAGCGGCACACCGCCGATGGTGGCCAGGGTCAGGCCCATGAACATGGCCGCAACCGCCCCGGCGCGTTTCTCTGGGGCGACCACGCTAGCGGCGACGATGGAGCCAACGCCAAAGAACGCGCCATGGTTCAGTGAGGTCACCACCCTGGCGACCATGAGGCTGTAGTAATCGGTAGCCAGGGCTGACATCAGATTACCCAGGGTAAAAATCGCCATGAGGCCGATCAGCAGATAGCGCCGGGGAATCCTGCCGGTGGTCAGGGTCATCAGCGGCGCGCCGAGCAGTACGCCCAGGGCGTAAGCACTGACCAACAAACCTGCGGCGGGAATGGAAACGCCGAGATCCGCAGCGATGCCCGGCAACATGCCCATGGGGGCGAACTCGGTAACGCCGATGCCAAAGGCACCAATGGCGAGTGCGACAAGCGGTGGATTGATACGCATGGAAGGCTCCTTATCTATGCCGCCAATGCTACGATCCAACCTTTTCAGGCGGTAGATAGCATTTCTGGCAATCACCTTTGCGTACGGAGCACAAATGGACTTCAACGGCAGGTCAGGTGAGATGAGCGTGTTCGCCACCGTGGCGCAGGAAGGCAGCCTGTCAGCCGCCGCGCGTGCTTTGGGGCTGACACCCTCGGCGGTCAGTCGGATCATCGCGCGTACCGAACAACGTCTTGGCACCCGCCTGCTGTTGCGCACCACCCGAGCGATCACCTTCACCGCCGAGGGTGAGGCTTACCTGCGCGGCGCCCGGCGTATCCTGGCCGACATGGCCGAGGTGGAAGAAGCCATCGCCGACCAGGGCGTGCCCAAGGGCCGTTTGCGGGTCAGTGCCGCCCTCGGCCATGGGCGGCAGGCCATCGTTCCCTTGGTGGCAGCATTCAGCGCCCGCTACCCGAACATCGTCGTCGACCTCACCCTCGGCGACGAAGTGGTCGACATTCTCGGCGGCCAGGCCGACGTGGCGGTACGCTTTGGCCATCTGCCCGACAGCCCGCTGACCGCACGCAGGATCGGCGACATCGGCCAGGTCGTGGTGGCATCGCCCGAGTATCTGCAGCGCCACGGCATCCCTCAGGAACCGGAAGACCTGCTACGGCACAACTGCCTGCGCTTCAACTTCCGGCGTGCCGAACCCAACTGGCCGTTCATCCGCGACGCAAGGGAGTTTTCCCTGAAGGTCAGCGGCAACATCGAATGCAGCAGTGGCGAAGCGCTGGCACAACTCGCGCGAGTAGGTGCCGGCATTGCACGTATCGGCGAATTCACCGTAGCCGAGGACCTGCGGCGCGGCGATCTGGTACCGCTGCTGGAAGCCTGGAACCCCGGAGACCGGGAGCCGATTCATGCGGTGTTCGTAGGTGGCCCGGCAATGCCGGCGCGGGTGCGGTTGTTCGTGGACTTCTTGCTGGAACATCACCGGATGTAAACGGGTGGCGTCACCTGCCCCTTCCGGATGCTCGTGATGCTGTGCGCATTAAGCAAGTTCTGACCAACACATCGTTGAGCGCGCTATCAGTGGGAGGTCTGCTTGGCTGGAACAATCGGCAGCCATAGTCGAGATTGGCTGATGGCTGTTCGTGGGAGACGGCTTTCGGGCCAGAGTGTGTAAAAACGCTTTGCCAAAATTGAAGTGTGCGCACCTACGTTAAATCTGAAATTTATCGGAACGTCAGCAGATGTGGATTTCGCGTAAAAGCGCGACTTCCAGCCCAGTTTTGAGTACCTGCCGCGCTCAAAAACGTTTTTACACACCCTCGCCCCTCGGCGGTTCCAACGCGGTAGCGCAGCCGAACAGCGTGAGGACCAGGGCCAGCACTACAATGCGTATACACAAGGGCTTGGAGGCTCGCAAACGAAACGTGGGAAAACCCCAGCGGGGGTTAGCATAGATGCTAGCTCGCGCCCTCAGGCAGGCATTCGTGGGCCGCACGGTCGGTTGGTCGTCGAGGCATTCAGGAAGTGTGTCAGTGATTGACCGGTTGGGAGTTGGACCGCTATCGCGATCAAGCCCCGGCTCCAGAGCGGAAGAAGCCGCCCGCAGCGCCAAAAAGACTCCCTCCTACAGCCCCCACCTACATCCCTCTATCGAGCTACGCATCCTTGCGCCATTGCCTACAACTACGCCAGAATCCGCCCGCTTGTGCGCCTTGTCCCTGGGTTCTATTGTCTTCCTGCCACTGCCCATCAGTGGTCGGGTTTAGTAGCCCGGTTTACGTCTCGGTGCACGAGTCTCATCAGTCAGGCGTTGCCTGTTCTCGATGGTGGCTGTGCGCATGGCACCTTCGGGTGCGCCGGGTTTGACGTAATCACCGGTCTACTAACTTGCGCACAGCCGCCACCCTTCCGTTTAGTAGCGAGAGGGTTGCGGCCTAATTGAGGATTACGTCAATGTTCAAAATTACGCCGAACCCACCAGAAGCAGATTCCACCTCTACATCCGCAAAATCCAAAGCCAAGCAGCAAGACGAAACCACCAAACGCGTACTCGATCACTACTTGCTACCAAAACCGGATAAATCCCAAGACGGCCCCAAGCCGGGGCAGCTATACACCGTCGTGAAAGGCCTCGATAACGAATGTTTGCTCGCCAACCTCAGCGAAACCCTGGCTTCGGCTGATGCCATGGTGAGTGATTTGGCGTTTGATCTGGATGGATCGAGGCGTCATGTGGCGCAGGGGATTCAGCAACTGATTGAGCTGAGTTCGTTGCTGGCGAATCGGGTGTTGGATAACGTGGAGCCGCGGCAATAATATTTCCGCCAACGAAAAAACCCGACGTCCTGCGTCGGGTTTTGGTTCTTCCATTCACAGAAGCGGACGGATAATTTCTTAATGCCCGCAAATTCTTTTCTCGCATATTCCGCTACCGTCCTTTCTAGTGATAGGTCGTAAACGGCCAGAAGCTGCCGCTCGCATTAGCCCATATGCCCTTGGTGGCCAGTCAATATCACTCAAGACGTGTTATAGAGTTTTTTAGGCCTACAGAGGTGCAGCTCAACGTCGAAAGTACAACTCGAATGTAACGCTTATGCAATGGCTTATTAACCTTTTATAATATATTGCTTTTAAGCCTTAAAAAACCTTGAGTTAGGATTATTGATGAGAGATCCGGACGTAATATTAACGAACGAAGAGCAGGAATTTTTTTCATCGATCCAATTTAATTGGAAGAGCCACGATGAACTCCGTCGTTCACTTGAGCCGATGAGATTGCTCGCCACAAGCCTTCTTGAAAGAGCTGCGATTCCCGACATTCGCATTGCTTACTTCAGTGACCCAGAATTCAATCCTAGTGGACGGGGTAAATCGCGCAAAGATATTTTTGAGGGGAATGGAACTTCTGGTGATGATATCCTCTGTCACCCAAACTTTCTGAAACACCTCGAGTACTTTCTGTGCGGGCCTAATCTCCCTTCAGTTTTAATTGAGACATTCAAGAGGGAGGCTTCATGCTCGGGTTATCTGTCTGGGGGAGACATAAATGATCTGACACCTTGCGCGAGATCATGCGTAAGATCAAATGGTTTAAATCCTCATGATGCTGCGGATGAGTTCTTTAAACTCGCTATTGAATGCGGTGCCGCGCCCATCTATGCCGAAATAATACGTAAATCTGTACGTGCCATCAAGCTACGATAACAATTCACTGAGACGGATCGTTGCGGCAGATTGATCTATACTCACCGACTGGTGTTAGCCACCTTTCGCCAATCTCGACCGGCGGAGGTTGGTTTGGAGCGTGTGATAAGCCACCCGAGGCGAAGTGAGACACGGAGTTGATATAATGAGCGACTACTGCATATATTTAGATGGACCAAGTGCTGATTTGAGCAAAGAACACATTATCCCGATTTCGCTCGGTGGCCTCGACGGATTCTGCATTCAAGCAGATAGGCAATTCAACAATGCCGTGGGATCCAAAGTAGATGGAGCTGTTGCTAATGATTTTTTGATACTTTTCAACCGCGACGAGGCGAATGCCAAAGGACACTCTGGGTCCCAACCTCAGCCAATAGCACGCCGTGCAACGCTAATTGATGGCTCCCCCGTACAAGTAACTTTTTCAAAAAATGGACTAAAAATTTACGACTTGAAACAACGTAGATATTTGGAAAAGAGAGATCGCCGCGGAACCGAGGTGAAAATCGACGGCGTGACGCTGGATCTAAATGCGGACATCAAATTTGTGGCAAAGGTCGCTCTAGCTGCTGGTTTCTATGCATATGGGGATCTGTTTCGAACAGGGGTTATGCATTCAGAGCCCCGGAAGATAATAAACGCTAATTCTCTGATGGATATTCGGCCAGACGTCCGACTTTATACCCGGTTCCAAAGCGAGCAAGAGCTATCCGATCCGGGTGACTTTCAAATGTTCAAAATGATAGTACAGCTCAGCAGCTGCTCCTGCGTGCTCATCATTCCTGGCAAAGACTGCTTTGGAGTGGTTGTCGGCGTCCTTGGCGAGTTTATGGGAATGCTCAACATCCCCGCCAATACTTCTGGATTTCCAAATGAGGGCGACTATGACCTTGGGCACTGCGTTTTTCTTCAAAACGGAAAGGTGAAGCGCATGTCGTTTCGGCACGTTGTGACGAAGTTGGCGGATTACCTGGCAGGAAACAATGATTGCGTTATGACGGAACTAGAGTCTTAAGCACATTAGAACAGTGAATCACTCCGACTTTCGTAAACGCTGCTGGTATCCTGATTACAGCCGAAAGCGATACGAGCGCATCTGTCGCGAGAAACTGGCAGAGGGAGGTAAGGTAGCGTTCAATAATTCGAACCCAGCTAAGCTCGGATTACTATTCGGATACTTAGGTTTATTGTTTTGGTTTGTATTTTTTCCTGACTTTAAGGACTGGATCAACATCAATCGCAATAATTTCAACAGAGTAGTTCAATCCCCTAAGAACTTTTAGGGCATTTTTCAAAGTGACTTTTGAGAAAAAAGGCAATTCTAGAGGCAGTTTTTTTGTGGTCGCAATAGCGTAAACTATTTTATAGTTTGCGGGGTCAGGGCGCGGGATGGGGTCTGCCAACTGTACTGATTTTGGAAGTTTGGAATTAAGCTTCTTTCTAAATTCAGCATCCCTAACGAACGCTTCAGCCGACACACAACCCTGTGAGAATAGATGACTTAACGTGCTTGAACTTCTATAATATTTAACGTGAATTAAATCTTTTCCATCTCGAACTAGATCACAAAACTCTAGCTTGTCATATGCTCCTCCTATCTTAATATTTTTCTTGTCAAGTAATTCAAATGATGGATCGCTGGTTAAAGCTTGATTGTAATCCTCCTCTCTATCTTCATTGTAAATCGGAAAGCAATGCTTGTACGTCTCAAGGCTTGACAAGCTCGCGTCGACAGCTGTTAGGAAATCACTGTTAACCTTATACCAGGTCGAACTTCGCAGGATGAATTGATCAGCGCCATACTTGAGTTCAGCATATAGGCACTTATAAGCACTCCAGCTTTTTATAGCATGATACTGTGAGTCATTGATATGGATTGAGGTGTGCTTAAGGCTTTCAACAGAAATCGGTAGCGATTTACTATTTAGGTACGATAGAAGTTGTGGTAACTCAAGTACTGCGTGTCGTTCACTGCGTGCGTACAAATCAAACGAGTAGCCTATTTGTTCTTCCCAGTCTACAATTTCCGGCTCCCCAAGCCATAAACAAGATAAGTCTGGACCGCAAAGTATCCTTTCCAATTCGAGATCGAGTATATTGATATAATCTTGATCTCTAACCTTATTTACATTATCTACCCACTCAAAGCTATCTGGAAGTTTCTGCTTGTACCTGTTGATAGCTTCCTCAAGAATTTTCTCTAGTTTATTTAGTTCTGCATTAGTGATTACTGTTAGTGCGTCTCTCCCTGTAACGTGAGATCCAAATAGCTCAACCGTGGAAATACCAGTTACGGCATACAGCATTTCCAAATCAGAATCTATATGCAGGTCGAATATATCGACTTCCTTAGTGCTCTGGGTTCGTGAATTTAGTGGATTGTGGTCGTAACTGGACTTGTCTAAACTTCTAAGCTTGTCTGGATCAACCGAGTTCAAGGTAACGCGCAACCCAAAGTCGCGTTCAATTGCCTCTTCTTGTAAAAGGTGAAAGCCCGTACCAAATGTTAGTAGAAATTTATTCTGATGTACTGTAATGCAAAGAACGGCTCCAACGCTGCTGCTGTTCCCAAAGGCATCAAAAGGAACTTCAGGTCTGGATGTGAACAATTGAGTCCATGGTGGCGAGTGCTTTGGAGGTTCCTTTTTTATGTATAACCTTGCTGTTTCTAATCCGGAAATAGAAAGCTCAATTGGCGGATTTGTATTCTCCAGTTTCAATAGGTCCAAGTCTGCGATTTTCGGGTTTTTTGCTAAGTAAATGGATAGTTTTTCTTTTCGTTCTTTTTTGTTTTTTTGCGCGCTAGCTGCTGGATAACTAGACGCGGTTGCGACGATGCTTCCTATCAGCATAGCAACTTCTCCAAGCGTAAAATTTCTACCTGTTTATTTTTGTAAGTATAGTTAAGATTCGGTTTGCAATCTGATTTCTACATCTTTAGCTGCTAGGAACTCTGAAGTCTTACCTCTGACAGCTCTTGGGGCAAGCATAGACCAGCATCTACGAATCATCGCCCTTTCTTTAAGCCATCCGAAATGATTCGATGACGGTTCAGAAACGCTCATCTACGAACATATGGCTGCCTCACGAACGTCTGCTTATGGCCGTTTTCTGCCCATCGTGAGAGGCAGAAAGCGACCCATTGCAGACATCCTGCGATTAGGAATGCTGGTGCGTCAATTTCCAGGCCAGTGCATTGTCTGAACTGTAATATGTGGATGACTTTCTAACGGTTCCCATTCATCCAAGAAAGCAAAACCCTGTTTCAGATAGAAGTTTGAGGCTCTCGCATTGTCTGGGGAGACGTCGAGAAAAACTCCTTCAAAGCCCTGGGCCATCGCACGAGCTTTCACTGCCTCGACCAGCTGTGCTGCTACGCCAGAGCCTCGTGCAGGGGCCTCAATCCACATTCCGATCAAGTTATAGCGATTTGCACTACTCACTCCGGCACCGATCATTCCGATAGGTCTGTCGCAGTCGAAGGCCAGCCAGAACGCCGTTCCGGCTGATGACGCTCGGTCTTTCCACTGTTCGTCAGTGTATTTGGCGGCGGTTTGGTAATTCACACCAAACGCCGTTGGCGTGTCCAAAAGCGCGGCGAGTCGGACTTGTTTCAAAAGCATCCAGTCTTTTGTTTCCGTCAGTCGAATTTCCATAATCTTCCTGAAAACCAGCAGCGTCTAAACGTATTACAAGAGTGTAACAACCTGGCTGGTGTGCATGATATCGAATTTGGCCGGGAATGGATGTGGTGCAAAATGTCTGCTTCTAGCCGATTTTTTCGAGGCCTGCCCGACACCGTGTACCTACGTTAGGCGCTTTACTAAGCTGGCTTTGGCGAGGCGGCACGTGATCAGTTCAAAATATCGATGATAGCCGTGCCTTTGAAGGTGATTTCTTCAAACTTCAGGGAGTGTAACCCTGCTTTAGACACCTCCTAAGTCGCCCATGCGTCAATCAGTTCGCGCGTTCGCGCATTGATGACCGATTTTATAGGCCGTCGTAGATGGCATCCAGCCATGAAAGCGCTTGTGTCTATTTTAGCTGCCTGCTACGTTCAGGCTAAGCAGGGAATCATCAGGCGGGAAGCCAATGTTACGCCCCTCTGAAAATGTGACCAGCCAAAACACTAATGTCAGAGGGGGAACGGTTACATGGAAGGCTTTCATGATCCTATTAGGCATTTAAAATATCTTCGGCAATCTTTGTCACAAGATAATGAATCAATCGGCTTTTTTTTATCTGCGGGGTGTCCTCTCTCAGTAAGTATGCCAACAGATGAATGGCCATTAATCCCTGATGTAGCAAACCTTACAAAATACATTAACAGTCAGTTGGTGGAAGACGCTCAATATAAAATTCTTTTGGCTGAGCTAGTTAAGGCAGAACGAAATTCTGAAAATATAGAAGACACACTAAGCTTCTTAAGAAGTCTCTTAACTGTATCCAAAGGCGGAGACGTTAGAGGTTTAAGTGAGTCTAGTCTTTTAGATCTTGAGAAAAAAATCTGCAAGATTATTGTTAAAAAAATTGATGTATTACTTCCAAGTCAAGACACTCCATATCACCAGCTGTGCAAGTGGATACGCTCTATAGACAGAAAAACTCCCGTCGAAATATTTACCACGAATTACGACTTGCTTATGGAACAATCACTTGAGGATCTTGAGGTCGAGTATTTCGATGGGTTCGTGGGTGCCCGTAGATCGTTTTTTGACTTGCGAGCTCTAGAAGACAATCTAATACCCGTTCACTGGTCTAGACTTTGGAAAATTCACGGATCAATTAACTGGTACAAGGAAGAAGTATCTGGCCAGAAGAAAGTCTATCGATCTTCGGAGATAAAGGAGGACGCGTCCCACCTGATTTATCCTTCGCACTTGAAGTATGAAGAAAGCCGGAAGATGCCTTACCTCGCACTCATAGATCAACTAAATAGATTTATTCGTAAAAAGTCGTCATTACTCATAATGTCAGGCTACTCATTTAATGACGGCCATTTAAATGACACCATAATAAACGCTCTAAAAGCAAACCCTACAGCGATGGTGCTGGCGCTGATGTATGGAGATTTCGAAGATCAGCTTCCTGACGGGTTGGCGAAAGAAAAGTACCCTGAGGCATATCGACTAGCAAAAAACCAGCACAATCTAAATATTTGGACATTCAATAAGGCCATTATTGGTACAAACCCAGGGCGGTGGTCTCTATTTCCTGAAAACGACGATGCTGACCTGGATATCAGAGCATTTATTACTTCTACCAAGATTGATGACTCATCAGGCAAGACAGAGCACATTATCAAGCTTGGTGACTTTGCTGTCTTTACGAGCTTTTTGAAAAGGATAATCGGCTCAGCATCAGGGGAAAGTTAATGGCCAGCAAAGAAACCTACTTGGGCGATGTCCAAGATGTAAACGGGACGGCGGTTAGCATTTCATTATCCAAGCAGTCATTAACAGGCTTCATTTATATCGACGGCCAAGGATATAGGGTCGGGCAGATTGGTAGTTTTGTAAGAATACCCATAGGCTTTTCTGATTTATTCGGAATTGTCAGTCAAGTAGGTGCAAGCGCTGTACCTGAAAATAAAAACAGCATTGACGATCAAAGTAATAGGTGGATGAGAATCCAGCTTGTCGGTGAGGGTCAAAGAAATGGTTCATTTCAACGAGGTCTATCACAGTACCCCACCATTGGGGATGAGGTTCATTTAGTATCCGAAAAGGAGCTAAAAACAATTTATGGCCGTCCAGATCGACCATATTTCGTAAAGCTGGGTCATATCTCAAACGCTGAATCTATACCGGCCCTGATTGACATTAATAAGCTTGTCACTCGTCACTCCGCTATCGTTGGTACGACAGGATCTGGTAAGTCCACAACGGTGGCAAGCATTATGAATGCGCTGTCCGACACTGAGAAATACCCTTCTTCGCGAATTATTATGCTCGATTTACATGGGGAGTATGGTTCTGCCCTTAAAGACAAGGCTGACATCTTCAAAATAAACTCATTTAAGTCGTCTAAACTCGCAGAGAGCGAGCTGCGAATTCCATTCTGGGCGCTAAATTTTGATGAGTTATGCGAAATTAGCTTTGGCGAGTTCAGCAACGAGAAAGAAAAAAACGTTGTTATGGAACGAGTTCATAAACTTAAAGCCGAGTCGATCGCGAAACACCCAAGAACTGGCGCGTCACTTGATTCGGTTAGTGTTGATTCCCCTATTCCTTTTAGTATTCACCATTTGTGGTACGACCTTTTCATCGAGACATTTGCAACTTACTACAAAGGCCGTCCAGGAAAGCCGATGGATAATCTTGCCTTTGAACTCGACCCCGCTGGCAAGGAGCTAAGAGGAAATCCCGCTGCTGGGATACCTCCAATATTCAAGAATATCGTTACCGAGGCCAATGAGGAGAAAATCAACTATCTGCCAGGCTCATTGAGCATCGGGAAAAATGTTTTGCTGCTCGGCACAAAACTTCGAATACCTAGGTATGACTTTATATTTCGTCCCGGCGATTGGATGCCGGAAGCAGACGGTTCAGTAGTGACTGATCTAGACAAATTACTTGAGAGTTGGATTGGCAGAAAATCGATATCTATCTTAGATTTATCTGGCGTCCCCCCAGATATATTGCAAACCACTATAGGGGCGGTACTAAGGATACTGTATGAAGCTCTTTTTTGGGCAAGAAACCTATCTCAAGGTGGCAGGCACCGTCCTTTATTAATTGTCATGGAGGAAGCGCATATATATCTCAATGACAGTTTCAAAGGTATGGCTTCTAAAATTGTACAGCGGATAGTAAAAGAGGGGCGAAAATACGGTATAGGCGCAATGATCGTCAGCCAACGTCCGTCTGAAATAGACCCTACAATTCTTTCTCAATGCGGGACTTTTTTTGCTCTTAGATTGACCAATTCGACAGATCGCGCGCACATCACCTCTGCACTCTCAGACAATCTGGATGGATTGACTAGTATGCTGCCCATCTTGAGGACAGGGGAGGCGATTATCTTAGGCGAGGCGGTAAAGCTTCCTATGAGGACCTCTATTCTAGCTCCTCCGAAAAATCGACGACCAGATAGCCAAGATCCTATAGTTTACGATGAGTTTCCTATCGATGAATCTCTTTCTCCCGGTGGATGGGGAATAAAAATGGAGGACAATCCTAACTATGAAGAACTAGTAGAAACATGGCGAGCTCAGAACCCCCGAATTGATAAGGTAAAACCTTAGGAGTAATTATGGAACGAAGCCCGGTGTCATCTTCAAACGTAGAGTCTGTAGGCTACGATGAAGACAGTGAAACTTTAGAGGTGGAGTTTAAAAATGGTACGCTTTACCAATACTTCGATGTACCACAAAGCGTCTTCAATGGGTTGGTAAATGCCGACTCGGTTGGAGGTTACCTCGCCGAAAATATTAAAGGCGTGTATAGATATTCTCGCGTTTGAATAAGCATCAAAATGGAGTGGAGTTCTCGTCTGGCTATATGAATAAGTACGCGGACATCCACTCTAACAATGAGCTTTCCCTACGCCCGAGCAGAAATATTCGTCCTTCATCCTTGGACCCTCTGCTTCAACGCTTCACCGCGGGCATTGACCTTAGCGTCGCTGCGCCTAACGTAAACAATATGCAGGCGCTGTGAATCGCCCTTCATTTTGTAGGCGGCGATTGACTGCTTTTGGCCGACTGCTGCCCTTCGCGAAGGGCAGCTTAGGGTCGAAAGTTTCCGGTCACGAACGTCTGTTTCCGACAACAGCTATTTGCTTTAAGGCCACAAGCCTCTAAAGGCGCCGGCAGCACCCATGCCGACGATATTGTTGGGATCATCACGTTCGTCAGTCCTGAAAGCTGCCCCCCTCAATATGGTAGACCGTCGGCTCTTCCGAAAAATATTCCTCCAAGCCCATCATGAACAGCCGATGGTCTTCACTCGCTTCGAAGCCCGGTGTGTGATCCTCAAGTGAAGCCCAGCGCACGATCAGGTTGAATTGCTGGGGGGTTTCAATCCCTTGCGCTAGCAAGTGGCCGCCGTAACCCTTTGCACGGGTGAGCAAAGGGGCGACCTCGGCAAATGCGTGTCTGAACGCTTCAATGCGTTCTTTGTGAACGGGGAGCAGAGCGATTTCATAAATCATGGCATTCCTCCAACAAGCTCAGTTGATTAAGTATGCACTCACGAGATGAGCGATGGCTCGACCGCAATCGCGATTTTTCCCTGAAGGCCGTTGTTGGGGCTCTCCAGTCGGGCGTGGGCAAGCCCAATGTCGGCCAGCGAATAGACGGCGCCCACGTGTGGCCGCAGTTGACCGCGCTCTACCAATGCACTCAACTCATCAAGCTTGCCGCGGTTTTGTCGGGTGAAAACGAAGTGATAACTCGCGTTCTTGCCCCAGGCCTGAACCAGGTTTTGCGGCTGGGCAATGTCCACAATCGAGACCAGGCGGCCGAGTTGGGCGAGCACGTCGGGGCTACGCGTCAGTGTGTTGCCGCCGATGGTGTCGAACACCACATCCACGCCGTGACCACCGGTTTCCCGAAGGATGGCGTCGACGTAATCCTCCTTTTCGTAGTCGATGAGCACATCGGCACCCATGCTGCGTGCGAACTCAAAGTTGGCTTCGCGCACGGTCGTGAAGACCCGCGCTCCAATGGCTTTGGCCACCTGGATCGCGACATGCCCTACGCCTCCCGCGCCGCCGTGTATCAGAATGCTTTCTCCCACTCTGAGGGCAGCTCGCACGGTCAGTGCTTCCCACACCGTCCCGCCAACCAGGGTCAAACTGGCTGCTTCAAGGTGACTCAGTGATTGCGGCTTACGCCCGACAATGCTTTCGGCAGCAACGTGGTACTCGGCGTAGCTCCCTGGCCCGTCAAATATTTGCGGGGTGTACCAGACTTCGTCTCCCGGAGCGAAGCTCGTCACACCCGGCCCGACTTCTTCGACAACGCCCGATACGTCGTGTCCGGTAATGGCCGGCAGTGGCACGTATTCGACGTAATCGCCACGTCGAACCTGATAGTCCAATGGATTGATAGAGGTTGCGTGTACCCGCACCAGGACCTGTCCCGCACCCGGCACGGGCTTGGGCACATCGCTAAGTTCGAACGACTCAGGACCGCCAAATGACTTCAGTATCATCGCTTTCATGGTAAATCCTCGCATCTATAAAATTGAATATCGAGATATCTCGATATGTTACGGTAAAAAAATTACAGATCTTTCCCTATGATCTCGGCAAGCGCGCTGATAGTTGCTTCATTGCGCTTGTAGTAGGTCCACTGACCGATACGCCTGACTTCGACCAGGCCCACTCGTTGCAACGTGGCAAGATAACCAGACACCGTTGACTGCGACAGTCCGATACCCTCTTGAATACTGCTGACGCAGACGCCGACCGTGAGAACGTCACCCTCATCCTGTGGAGGGAAGTTCTTTACGGGATCCTTCAAACCTTTCAGGATTTGAAGGCGCGTAGGGTTTGAGAGGGCTTTGAATATTTCGATCAGTTCCATGCGCCTAGAATATCGAGATTTAGCGATATGTCAATGCAAGAGATGAGAATAATTTTGAGGCTCCAGCTGCCATCGGTTTCGTCGGCCAGACCGAGTGGCTGCCTCTAGCCGAATGCAGCCTCTCGGAGCGTTTGGGGAAATCGCCTTTTACGTGTTTTCACACAGCTTGCGACGGCGCCTTTTTTATCGTGGCAACTTCAGAAATCAACGGTGGCCGACACTTTTAGCGTGCTCGGCGCACCTTGGGTCAGATAGCCACCGTTGGCGGAGGCCCAGTAGTTCTCGTCGGCGACGTTCTCCAGCATCGCGTTGAAGGTCAGCGCGCGGCCCTCCAGTTGCATCCGATAACGCGCGCCGAGGTCGACACGGGTCCAGGCGGGGATGCTGTATTCGTTGGCGCTGTCGACGAACTGGCCGCCGGTGCGCAACAGCAGGCCGTTCAGACTCAGCCCGGGCAAACCGGGCACATCCCAGTCGGCGCCCAGATTGAACTGGAACTTCGGCACACCCACCGCCTGATTGCCATCGTCGCGGCCGCCGGCGGTGCCGCGCAGCTCGGCTTTGGTCCAGGTGGCGCCGCTCAGCAGGCGCAGGCCGTCCAGCGGCTCGCCGAACAGGCTCAGTTCCACGCCGCGATTGCGCTGCTCGGCGTCCACCCGGTAGTAGCCGTCGCCGCCGAGCACGCCCTGCGGCTGCTCGATGCGGAACAGGCTGAGGCTGCCGCCGAAGGTTCCCCAGTCGAGCTTGGCGCCCATCTCGGTCTGTTTGGAGCGATAGGGCGCGAACATCTCGCCGTTGTTGAGCGCGGCGGCCGGCGCGGTCGCACCCTGCTGCAGAGACTCGACGCGGTTGGCATAGAGCGACAGGAACTCGGTGGGCTTGATCACAAGCCCATAAGCCGGCGTGGTGATGCTTTCCTGATAGTTGGAGGTGCGGGCACCGCTGGCCGCACTCCAGGCATCGGAGCTGATGGACTGGCGACGCACGCCCAGCGTCAGCAGCACGCGGTCGTCGAGCAAGCCCAGGGTGTCGGACACCGCCAGGCTGCGGTTCTGCACCTTGGCGGTGGTGTCCGGGTCGTGGATATCGCCGGAGATGCTGGTGGCCGGCGGCTCGGCGATGGGCTGGCCCTCATACAGATTGCCGAAGCCGCGACTGCCCGCCGCAGTGGACTCGAACGCGTTGCGCTTCTCCTGCCAGATGCCGTTGGCGGCCAGGTTGATGCGGTGGCTGACCGGCCCGGTCGTGAGTTCGCCGCGCAGCCCCGTGACGGCGCTCAGGGTCTCCTGGTCCAGCGGCGAATAGAGGCGCCCGATGCGTGCGTCGCCGTTCGCGCCGTAGACGTAGTTGGAGGCGTAGATACCGTTCTCCCGCGTGTATTTGCCGCCTGCGCTCAGGTATGCGGTCCAAGTGGGCGACAGGTCGTACTCGGCGCTGAACATGCCATAGGTGTCTTCGAGCTGCGACCAGCTCCAGGGTTGCGCGTAGTTGTGGTCGGAGTCTGGTGCCGACGGCGTCTTGCCGTTGAGTGTGCTGGTAGGCCCCGTCGTGGTCAGATAGACCACCGAGCGCCCCTCATTGACCCGTTGTTTCTGGTAACCGAAATCCGCAGACAGTCGCAGACGGTCGCCACGGTAGTCCAGGCCAAGGGTGGCCAGACTGAAGCGCGAGTGCTCATCGTCCACCGCTGTCTCGCCCTCGCGCTGGGCCAGGTTCACCCGCACGCCGAATTGGTTTTCCTCGCCGAAGCGCTGGCCCAGGTCGAGATGCCCGCCTACTCGGCTGTCGCTGGCATAGTTCAGGGTAGCGCTGCGCGTGGGGGTGTCCTCGGCACGCTTGGAGACCACGTTGATCGCCCCGCCGACACCGCTGCCCGACGGCGACACGCCATTGACAAAGGCGTTGGCCCCCTTGAACACCTCGACCCGCTCGACCGACTCGGTGGAGATGATCTGTCGGGGCAGAACGCCGTACAGCCCGTTGAAGGCAATATCGTCGCTGAACAGCTGGAACCCGCGCACAACGAACACCTGGGAGAAGTTGCCGAAGCCGAACGACTGACGCACGCCCGGATCGCTGGCCAGCACATCGGCCAGGGTCTGCGCCTGGCGCGTCTCGATCAGCTCGGAGGTGTAACTGGAGAAGGCGAAGGGCACATCTTGCATGTCCTGGTTGCCCAGCACGCCGATGCGGGCGCCCCGCGCCGTCTGCCCGCCGGCGTACTCGGCCGGCAGGTCGACACGGCCGTCGGCGAGCCCGCTGATGGTGGTCGAGCCCAGCTCCAACACACCTTGCTCGGGCAGCGGCACCAGCGTGATGGTGCCGTCGTCGCCGGCCTGAAAGGTCAGGCCACTGCCCTCCAACAACCGCTGCAGGCCGTCGACCACCGAATAGTCGCCCTTGAGCGCCTGCGCCACGCCGCTGCCACGGGTCAGGCCGGCGTCATAGAGCAGACGTACGTCGGCCTGCTCGGCGAAATCGATGAGCGCCGCGTCGAGCCGCTGAGCAGGCACGTCGAGCTCGACGGCTTGCGCCTGTGCGGCAGCCATGGCCAGAGGAAGAACGGCTAGCGCCGCGAGGAAGGGTGTCGACCGCATGCTGATGTCCTTGGCTATCAATGCGAAGAAGTCGCATTTGCAGGAACAGAAGACGAAGGCGCCGATGATTTCTGAACCATCGCCGCTTAAATATTTTCTGTTTTCTTGAAAGCCTAGGCGCGGCGCGGTCTCAGCGGCGTGACGCGACCAGAATCAACCCCGGCAGGCGCACCAGACGCACAGGCAAGGTGGTTTCGACGGCCCTTAATACCGCCTGTGGATCGTCAAGGGCGAACACGCCGGTCACCTGTACCCTGCGAGCGGCTTCGTCGACAAACAGCACTCGCACAGACTGGCTGCGCTCAAGCTCGGCGAATACTTGCTCCAGTGGCCGGTCGCGGAATATCAGCTTGCCGCGCTGCCAGCCCAAGCGCTGGCGCGCATCCAATGCCTGCGGCGCCTGCAGCTCCCCGCCGCGCCACTGCACCTGCTGCCCGCCGACCACCGCCAGCGGCTCGCGCCCCTCGCTGAAGGCCAACACTCGGCCTTCGCTGACCGCGAGGTCGACACCGCCCTCCTCCAGACGCACATCAAAGCGCGTGCCGGTGACGCGTATGCGCGCCTCGCCGGCACTGACAGTGAACGGCCGAGCCGGATCATGGGCTACCTGGAAATCCGCCTCGCCACGGTACAGCCTGACCTCGCGGCGACCGTCGACAAACTGCCAGTCCAGCGCCGAATCGCCGTTGAGGGTCAACAGCGAACCATCCGCCAGACGCAACTCGCGCACCTCGCCCGGCTGGGTGCTGATATCGGCATACAGGCCAATCCAGGTGCCACGCGGTAGCCATAGGGCGAGCAACAGCATCGCGGCGCAGGCCAGCGGAGTCGCCCAACGTCGATAGCGACGCATCACGCGCACCTGAGGCTGCTCGGCCGGACGTTCTAGCTGGCCGAGCAACGACCAGAGCCCTTCCACCTCACGCAACGCCTGCTCGTGCTCGGGCGCCGCCTGGCGCCAGGCCCGCGCGGCATCGCGATCGGCCGCGGTGGCGCTACCAGAATGCAGCAGCACGTGCCATTGTCGGGCCTGATCGAGAATCGACGGATGAGTCACGGCTGCGGGTCCATCTGCTGCTGGCAGTGTTCGAGGGCCTTCAAGATATAGCGTCCGGCCATACTTTCCGAGACACCCAGGCGCTCGCCGATCTCACGCTGGGTCAGCCCGTCCAGGCGATTCCACAACAACGCCTGACGCAGATGCGGTGGCAAATCCTGGACTGCGCGCTGCAATAGCTCCAGGCGCTGGGCGTCGCTTGCCGCTCGCTCCGGACCAGGCTGGGCACTGACCAATTCGATGGATATCTCCTCCTCGACAGGGCGCGATTTTTGCTGACGGCGGTAGTCAATGATCAGGTTGCGCGCGATGCGATAGAGGAAAGCACGCAGATTACCGATCTCCTGCCCGGACTCACGCCGGCGAAAGCGCAACCAAGTCTCCTGGCGCAGGTCGGCGGCCAGTTCTGCGCACTTCACCTGCCGTGTGAGGAAGCGCAGCAGTTCGCTCGAATGGCTCTCGAACTCGCCGTCGGCGGAATGAGGATCGGGTGGCCAGGACACGGAAGCGACTCAAGCGAGTAGGAACTGCGAGAATATATCAAATGATAATGACTTTCAATTAGTGCGACGTTTGCGACATTTCGTTGGTTATGACCAACAGTGGAACAATCAGGGGCAAACAATGGGGCTACGATATAGATCGTTATTGAGAGGCCACACTCTAGGCCAGAAGCGGCCAAACGATGGTCGCTGGGGCAGTGGCCACTACCTCATGTGACGTACTGAGGCTCTCACGACTAGCCGGTATTCCTTTTCTTTTATCAGCACTGCAGAGCGACTATTGATGGGTGTCCGCCTCCTCAGCCGGATAAAATTCGCCCTCCTTCCCCATCTTCTTCAACTGTTCGCGCGCAATCAGCTCAACGCTTGCCACTGCGGCCTGATCGTCAGGGTTGACCAACTGCAGGCACAGGCGTCGGACATTCTGATCGTGGGTGCCCTCGCTGAGCATTTCGTGAGTGAAGACTTGGGCGCCACGCCATAGGCATAGTTGGGTATGAGTCCCGCCGAGCCATATCTCGTTGAATGATCTAAGGTCAGTGGTAGCCAGTTGATCCACGGTGATTACCTTATCCATTGCGCTGTACCTTACCAATGAGTAGATACAGGTAGACTTACAAGCACAGCGGGTCGTTCCCCAGCAGAATCGAGACACGGGGATACGCTGGTTGGTCTGGACAATTGCGCCCCGCGCGCTCACCACGGTTCGGTCTGCATCAGCTGGCGGCGAGCCGCCGATAGATCACGCGCGCGCCCCAAGACAGCATCACTGCCGGGATCGAAAGCAAAATGCAATACAAAATGCCGACGGCCAGTAGCGGCCCCGCTCCAGATGTCATCATCACACACGGAATCTGCCCGAACATTACGATAGGGCCAGCCAGCCATCCGCGTTTTTGAAACAGCAGACCCAGCGTCATTGTCAGCGCCAGAGACGCAGGATATAGAACAGCCCAATAACATTGCGCGTCCCAAGGCTCATTCACTCCGGCCGACCATGACGCCGCCAGCCAAAAGCTCACACTGATGACGCAAGCTACGATCATCGCCAGCCACATACTTTTCAATGACGTTCTCTCTTTTAAGTTGCGCTACATAGGGCGCCGTGGCCTTTAAACGCCCTGCTAATGCCCGATCCCTGGACATTAAGGAAAGACTACAAAGAGCGACGAGGACGGCTGCTACACGATATCGCCATCATCCTGAGCAGGCGGACGCGCGGGCGCTGAGGACGATGCCTGGACCTGCGTGGCTGCGAGCGGCTGCATGGGGATGCTCTGACCATGAACGGCTTGGCTTTGAGAGGTGGCCGCGGCGCGTTGCCTCAGGGCTCCAATGCTTTTGTCCCAGGCCGATTGGGAAGTGGTGCCAATGGCGCTAGCAACGCTAATGACTCCATCCCCTGTCGCTTGAACTGCACTTTTTGTGTGGTTGGTCGCTGAAACAGCTGTCTCTTTGGCAAATCTGGCGCCGGTGAGCGATGTCTTGACTGCAAGCTCACCTCCCTTGACCGCCACCCTGCCAACTGCATCTGCACTCCCTTCTACTGCTTTTGGTACATGGGCATCGACAGCAGCAACGGCTTTTTTCGGCACTGATCCACCTAACGAGGCGCCAGCTGCCCATAGCCCGAAAGCCACGGTACCCAATACGTTTTTTACAGCCTCCGAGGCTGCGGTAGCCGCCATTTTTCCCAGATCCTTCGACTTGGCTAAGTTAGCGGTGGCGGCTGTACCCGCGCCCATTGCAGAAAAACCGCCAATCAGGAGACCATTTCCTACAACACTGACCGGGTCTAGTATCTCTTTAAGGGCGTCGCCGCTGATGACCGCATTCAGAGCCGTAGCCGCGCCTTCACCAAGCCGGGCGGAGACCATCTTAACCAGGGCAGTGGCATCGAGATCCTTTAAAGTCCTGAAGCCATCCAGCCATTCGGTATCTTGATCAATAGGCTTGTGAGGCTGCCCTTGCGGTACAGCATCTCGACGACCATAGAGCATTGCAGGGTCAGCTAAATGGTTCGTGCGATCGCGGCTCACATTGTAATGCTCAATTGCTATACCCACGATGATAGCCGTGACCGGTCGTAGGGCGGGTTGCAGGATTGCATCCAGGTCCTCTTTGCCAGCCGCCGTCATGGCAAGCGTTGACGCGTACATTGCAGTATTACGTACGGCAAACCCGGTAAGCCACTTATTGGCTTCGTCGAAAGCATTACGCAATGGACCTTTGTCCAGCGCCAGCAGCTTTTCCGCCACTGATGCTTGAAGCGCCGGGTGCAGTGTATCGCTCTCGGGTTTAAGGTAATAACCAGGCTTCAAGCCCGCAATCGTCTTGTTACCGGCAGCATCCGCCATACCGGCATACAAGCATGCCATAGCGTTCTCTATAGCCGCTTCGCGTACTGTATTGGCATGCTTGCCCGCTACCTGGAGGATGGACGGCTTGAAATTACCTGCCTCGGTAAGCGCCGCAAAGGGCGTCCCCCCCATCCCTGACTTGATTGACGCAAACAATCTGTCGGCTCTGGCTGCGTTTTTTTCCGCCTTCTCCATGTCATGGACGTTATAACCCCCCGCCTCTAACCGTTGAGCACGGTCAGCGCGAATGGCGTTCAGCTCCGCGTTGCGGGCGCTTGAAGCAGAGGCAGCGGGTTGATCGGAGCCAGCCTCTGTTTCAAGGTGAGCCTCGAAATGGTTTTGAAGCCGCGTGCTCATCGCTAACCCTGTAGAGCCAAGGTTAGGAGAGTGAGAGGCCTGTTGCGTTGCTTCCTGCTGTATCTCATCAGGTACACGAGTCAGCTCGCTGCTTGCACCTACATTAAGCGTATCCATGGCACTGTTCTCTTAGTGATCGGCAGATAGAAAAATGCTAATGACTCCGATATGAGCGGCGACATCCTTACACCTGAGTGACCGTGCCGGAAGAAGGGTTCCAAAGGATGTAATAAAAATGAAAACTAAGCGGCTACTTGATAACACGCACATTCGCCGTGCGTACCACAATGGCCAGCCTCGCCAGAACGAAAAAAAGGGCCAAAGGCCCTGATTTCAGTCACTTACAGAGTTCAGCAGGAAACGATCGAGCACGTTTTTTGTGATCATCTCGGTGTAAATGTCTGCCTGCATAAGCCCATGTACCCATTCGCACGTGGCGGCGGTAAAGACCTCACCTCGACCTTTATGGAAGTGCACCACCATGCCGGCCCCCCGACTATGCTGATCGATGCTAGCCGCGCTAAGGTCGGGCGCCAGGATGGAAGCACGAAACCGGGCATCACCATCGCCAAGCATGAATGAATAGGCATCCTCGGATCGGCCATGCTCGGCATTGGTCGCCCAGCCCATGGCGAGGATTTGTAATCCGGCGGGCGCACCGTCTGTGCCGAGCGGTTCTGGGAGGCCGTCAACAAACGTGTATTCCAGGCCATCCACCTCATAGCCAAAGATGTTGGCCTCGTCTCCGAACATATCCGCGTAACCCAGACCCGTGCCCATGAACGCCCAGTGCCGAGGCCTGAAGACTGTATACCCGCGAGGATTGCGCGGTGCCATTGCCCCAAAGCCGCCATATATCCCCCGCAATGCATTGACCCCAAACGTTGTCGCCCCGGGGTGATCCACCCTCGGA
The DNA here is from genome assembly GCF_024494355.1 of Pseudomonas sp. Q11. GTDB lineage: Bacteria > Pseudomonadota > Gammaproteobacteria > Pseudomonadales > Pseudomonadaceae > Aquipseudomonas > Aquipseudomonas hefeiensis. The sequence continues at coordinate 39,161 of NZ_JAKNQY010000009.1, forward strand.
TCTTCCCAGGCACCAGTGAGCCGACGAGGGTCGATAGCCGCCAAAGGATCAAGCGCGCCGGCATCGTACTTGTAGGCTACCTGCCGCTGGCCCTCGTCCTCCAAGCGGATCTGCCACATGAAATTGCCAGCGAAGCGCGCGACCTTGCCGCCCTCCTCGACAAAGAAATCGACATGGTCGCGCATTTCCCGCGTCCAGTACTCGTCGTGCCCTGCGAAGACCGCGCAGCTGTAGCCCTCAAGCGCGTGCGGGTCGTGATGCAAATCGTCCTGGGTCAGGATATCGACCGTATAGCCTTGCTGTTCGGCCCAGACCACAAAAGGTCTTTCGTAGGAGGCCCACCCCGCCAACGCGTAGTACTTGGCGTAGCCGTTAAGGGATGCCCATTCGATGAACTCGTAACGCGCCGGCCCGGGCTTGCGCTGCCGGGTCGCGTTGACGGAACGTGGGGCATCCTTGGGCAGCCAGACCTGCCCTCGCGCCCAGGGGCGCTGTGCCGATAACAACGGCGCACGGCCGCGCGGCGTGCCGGGGTGAAGACCGAAGTAATGATTAGCGCCGCCCCAATCGTTATAAGCGGCCCAGGTCGACGTGGCCGCGACAAGCACCAAGGCATCGACGCGCTTGCGCGCCGTCTTGACGATGAACAGATGATGCCCGAGGACGCTGTCAGCGCTATCTCGTATTTCCACTACATAACCACCCGGCTCGGCATCAGTCGGGATTGACCATTGCATAAAGACTGGCCATTGGCACCCATGCTCATAGGCACGTTCGGGCAACGGGTGGAATCGAGCGTCAAGGTTGTCGGTTTCATGCAGCGTGCGGGCGATGGCGCCATCACGATAGATCCTGAGTCTCACTTGCGGGCGGTTCGAAGACAGATACAGGCGCACCAAACCACCCGGGCTATAGGAGCGGCGATCCGAGTAGCACCAGGCGGCCGCCGGTCCCGACTCGGAAGGGACTTCGACCCAAGTCTCGCGCGCAGCCTGACGTGACCCCGAAGTCTGGCTGACGGTCACGCCCGCGCCCGGTCGCTCACCTCGTGCGGCGGCGTTTTTCAGGTCTATTGAATTCATTGAATCGCACTCCTTTGGTCCACTGATCCTGCGGATCGACAAACCGATTGCTTTAGTCCTGAGAAGCCATCGACGGCCGTGAGCCAGCAGCCACTCGAGCGCCGGGCGCCTCGATCTGCGCAAGATCAATACCCGCCGTTTCGTCGATAAGAAAACCTGCCACGACGGTGACCAGCCCCAACCCCATGACGTAGCAGATGTACAGAGAGCCAAGGCCGGCACCGCCGAGATAGCTGTGCAGATAGGGGGCGGTGCCGCCAAAGATCGCCACCGATACCGACGACACCAATCCCACGCCCTGCGCCCGCGCCTGGGTCGGCACCTGCTCCGACAACACTGCGGGGAAAATCGCCGCAATCAACGACCAGGCGCCTAGCCCCACGACCTGGGCGAGAAACAGCGTGTAGGGTTCAGTGGTCACCATTATCGAGATGGGATAGGTCAGCAGGATCACGCCCAGGCCCCAGGCGATGACCATGGGCCGGCGACCTAAACGATCGGACAACATTCCGCATACTGGCAACCAGCACACACAGAGGACCTGCGCGAGGAGGCTGGCTATATAGGCACCCGTGGCGTCCATGCCCTGGGCGATCGCCGTCGAAGCGCCGAACGTGACCCAAGCGTAGTAGGTGACGTTGGCGGCCGCTGCGAGCATGACGATGTTGCGCGCAACTCGCAGCATATCCCCTCTGGACAACTTGCGCGGCGGCCGAGCCAGGCCCTGCTGCTCCACGAACACATGAGATTCCTGCGCGCCGCGACGCAGAAACAGCGCATAGATACCGAGTAACCCACCGATGGCGAAGCCGATCCGCCAGCCGTAGTCACCCATGGCCTGTGCGCCCAGCAGCCAGGTCAGCGCCGCCGCCATGGCCGTCGCCGCCATCACCCCTAGCGTTACCCCGACATAGACTGAACTGGACCATAAGCCACGGTGTTTGCTCGGTGCGATCTCGGCGACATAGGTATAGGAAACCCCTGTCTCGCCGCCATGGGCGAGTCCCTGTATAAGCCGGAAAAACAGCAGCGCGACCGAGGCATACAAGCCAATGCTTTGGTAATCGGGAATAACCGCGATGCCAAGGCTGCTGATCGCCAGCAGCAACATCGTAATCACCATGATGGTCCGGCGCCCCAATCGGTCGCTCAGCCGGCCAAACAACCATCCGCCGATAGGACGCGCGACAAACCCCACCGCAAACACGGCCAGGGTCGCGAGCATCGCCGAGCGGGCATCGGTCTTGTCGAACAGATTGCTTGCCAGGTACACCGAAAAGGTTGCGTACAGCGTCCAGTCGAACCACTCGAGCGCATTGCCTATACCTGCCGCGCGCAAGGATTTCAGGCGTCCTTGGTGAGACGTCGTATTGTTCATGTTTATCTCCGGGTTACGGACGGAATCGGGGCGGCTGGGGGAGCCAGATCAAAGGTGCAGCGCCGGCCTGGCCTGAGCACTGCCATGGGCAGAAGGGACCCGGACACGCAACGCAATCAGCAACGCGGCCAGCAGCATCAGCACGGCCGCCGCTACGAATACGCCTGCGCTGCCACCGAGGCTGAACATCGCACCGCCAGCGGCTGCGCCCGTTGCGATGGCCGACTGCACAGAAGCCACCACCATGCCCCCGGCGCTTTCCGCCTGATCAGGTATTGCGCTGGCGACCCAGTTCGACCACGCCACCGGCACACCGCCAAAAGCCAGGCCCCAGATCGCCAGCAGCACCGCCTGCCCCGGCACCGAGGCCGGCAACAGCACCAACGCCAGTGCTGCAACGCCCACCAACGCGGGCATCAACACCAAGGTGGCCAGTGGGTGACGCTCAAGCAGCCACCCGGCCAACAGCGTGCCGCCGAAGTTCGCCACACCGAAACCCAGCAGCATCAGCGACAGCCCTTGCGGACCGATGCCGGTGGTGCCCTCGAGGAATGGCCGAACATAGGTGAACATCGCGAAGTGACCGCTGTGCACCAGCACACAACCGAACATCCCCATGGCGATGCCCGGGCGCCGCAACACCTCGAGTACGGTGCGCAGGCGTGCCGGCGTGCGCGGCGCAAGACTCGGCAACGTGAACGACTGGAAAGCCAGGGTCACCAGACCTACCGCCGCCGCTGCAAAGAACGCGCTGCGCCAGCCATATAGGCCGCCCAGGTAGCTGCCCAGCGGGACCGCAACCACCGTCCCGACGGCAATGCCGCTGAAAATGATCGAGAGCGCTCGGGGCAACAAAGCCCCCGGTACCAAGCGCATCGCCACCGCTGCCGCCATGCTCCAGAACCCGCCAAGGGCAATGCCCAGCAAGATACGCATTACCAATAGCACCGCGAAACTGGAGGAAACGGCGACCAAAAGATTGGATGCGATCATCAACGTGGAAAAACCCAGCAGCACCCAGCGACGGTCGATACCGCGGGTCAGGCCTGGCACCAACAAGCCAGCGAACAGTGCCACCACCGCTGTCACCGTTACCGCCTGGCCAGCCAGCGCTTCGGACACACCCAAATCGGTAGCCATCGGTGTTAACAGGCTGGCCGGAAGGTACTCGGCGGTGAGCAAGCCGAACACGCCCATTGCCAACGAGAAGACCGCCATCCACGCAGGGGTTGCAGGTTCTACATCCAGCCCGGCGCCGGGACGGCTGTCAGATACGGCATTACAAACACAGTCAGTCATTGCACGGATCTCCCAATTTTAATTGCGACCCGCAGTCTAGGCGGGGGAACCCGGATGATCTATGATCAAAGACCTCGTTTTTTTGACTGAAACGCCTGAATTATGCCTACCGATCAGTTTGCCCTCTCCTCGGATCTCATCAACGAACTGTTGCGCGGCATGCGCCTGCGTGGCGTCGAGTACCGGCGTATCCAAGCCGGTCCAGCCTTCGGCCTGGGCTTCGCCGACAAACCTGGGCATGCCTGGTTTCACTTCCTGGCGGTCGGCAATGCGCTGCTGCGCATGGAGGACGGGACAACGTACGCGCTGTCTGCCGGCAACGCCGTATTCATCTCACATGGCGCGGCCCATCAACTGCTTTCCGATACGGACGTGCCTGTTCAGGACATCGACCGTTTAGACGGCGCTCCCCTCGGTGATACGGTCAGCGCGGTGGATACCGGAACCGATGCCAGCCCCACGCCCACCACCATTTTGTTCAGTGGCTGCATGGAGTTTGAACTGGGCAGTATCCATGGCCTTGGCAGGCTGATGCCTGGCCTGATGCTGATTGATGCCGGCGGCCAGCGTTACCCTGGACTGGTGCCTATCCTGACCACCATGGAACGCGAGGTCAGCGCCGCACGTGTCGGCTTCGCCGGTATCCTCGCGCGTTTGGCCGACGTGGTGGCCGCCATGGTCGTTCGCGGCTGGGTGGAGTGCGCCTGCGGTAATGCCTCTGGCCTGGTCGCTGCATTACGCGATCCACGCTTGGCAAGCGCGCTTCTCGCGCTCCATCAACAACCGGGGCGCGACTGGACCGTTGCGCAGTTGGCAGAGCAATGCAATACCTCTCGCTCGGTCTTCGCGGACCGTTTCCAGGCGACTATTGGCATGGCCCCACTGCGCTACGTCACTGAGTTGCGGATGCGGCTTGCGAGCCAGTGGTTGACGCTCGAAAGGCTGCCGATTGAAGAGGTGGCGCAGCGCCTGGGCTATACCTCTCAGGCTGCTTTCAGTCGCGCATTCAAGCGCATTACAGGCAAGACGCCTGGATTAAGTCGTCAGTCGAGGCAGTCCGCTGTTTCCTGAAGCCGAGCGGGAGTCGTGGAGGAGCCATAGGGAGCGGCTTTGCGCTGTCGTGTGCGTCAGGTAGCTTTCGGCCAAAAATGGTCGCGCGTGCTTATCAAGCTTCGACCAATACCAGCGCAGCTTGGACCCCGCCCTCTAAAATTTCTTCAGCTAGCAATGGATCAGCTACTGCCCTCGCAATTTGAAGCGTGCCGGCCATGAGGCTGAAAACCGCTATCGCCCGTTGCAGGTTGTGTTGAGACTTCGGATTCGGGAATAACGCTGCGAGGTTTCGAACATACGCGAGTAATCCTTCCTCATAGGCTTCCTTTGTCAGATCTGGCTGACGACCTACTTCAGGCAATAAAGCTGCAGAAGGACACCCGCCCTCATATCCAGTCAGGTGTGGTGTGTTCAGGTATCGCCGAATGGCATCTTCGATACCAATCGATCCGGCAGCGGCATCATCCAAATTTCTGAGCTGCTCAGCCAATGCGTTAGCAAGTGCTTCCCGGACCAAAGTATCCTTAGAATCAAAATGTGGATAAAAGGCACCTTTCGTCAACCCCGATTCAGCCATGATGCCGGCCAAACCAGATGCAGAAATCCCATCTTTGCGAAAGCGCCTAGACGCAATATCAATGATGCGTTTCCGCGTGTTTTCTTTATGGCCTTTATCAAAGCGCATCTTAATCTACCTATCATCGGATACCTGGAACCGGGCAGCACGCCCATTTCCGCGTTCCTTCTGTTTACGATACTGCGGCTACCAGTGCCGCTTGCAAGTCCTGATCAAGTTTACGCGCAACCGTGTCGACCTGGTTATTGCCGAATTGGCCAAAAACGGAGAGCGGGCGGTCGTACTCGAAGGCGGTGTCTCCATTTGCGTCTTCGCGTAAAAGCACGCGAATGGGCGCATACAAAGACGCGGAGATATGATGCCGCGACATTTTGGATGCCGTGAGTGGATTTCCAATGTCGTATTGAATCGCGTGACGCTGGGGCCCGGCGATTCCTAGCAACGCGCCGTGATCTCTAAATCCAAAGATGGACAACGCTGGTAGAGCTTCAAGCTCTTTCAAAGCGCGGATGGTCTCTCCATACCGTAGTAGCGTGAATATGCCGTCGTCGATCCGAGGGATCAACCGTTCAAGTTTGGCCTTGACGACGGCGAATGAGTTGCTCGATTGAATCGTGACATGCTCGACGGCAATCGTTTTCATGAAGGAAGTTTGATTTTCCATTTTTACTGATCCTATAGAGAGATACAGCTACCTAGGTCCGTTACGCCTGATCACCGGAATGCGGTTGCAGGAAATTCAGACCGGTGAGGTCAGCGCGCCAACGACCGCTTCGACTCGACGTGCAACGTGAAGCAGGGAACGATCTCGACCAAATTGGCCATCGATTTCAAGACCAATAGGCAGGCCATCTTTGGACACGCCAATTGGAAGGCTGATGCTTGGGATACCTGCAGCGCTCGCGGGAATAGTGTGGTTAGCCAGCACTAGGTAACTGACTTCCTGACCAGAGATGAAAAACTGTTCTTGATGGTCGATCAATGGTGCTGTGCACGGGGTTGTTGGAAGGATCAGGCCCTCTGCCCCGCTGCTCAGAAACGCTTGATCGAAACGGCGCTTGATTTCTAAGCGCTCAGCTAAGGCGGCGTCATAAGCCTCCGCAGGGAGAAACCCTGGCCCATGTTTAAGAACAAGTTGCCCCCACACTTCTTTCAGACCAGGTTTCAGTCCCGAGTAAATATCCTCAAAGGTGGCCGGGATGCTGTTTTGACGCAGGAATCCCGTGACCGCCTCTTGAGTCTCGCGGAAGAAAATATTCCAGGTTGATGTCAGTGCAAGTGAGGAAAAGTCATTCCCTAGATCGACTTCAACAACTTCAGCGCCGGCATCGCGCAGCCGCCGAACAGTTTCTTTGAATTGAGCCTCGACGTCCGGGGCTATGAGCTCAAAATACTGTCGAGGCGCAAACGCAAATGTCACCCCAACCAAATTAGGCTGGTCAAACTGGCTCGACGCCTCGCCTTTGACGATAACCTCGTCGATTAGAATGCAGTCCTCTACGTTACGGGCAAACACGCCTGTAGTGTCGAGGGTATGGGAGATGGGCGCCACGCCATCACGGGGCCAACGACCTGTAGTCGGCTTGAAGCCGACTACACCGCAAAGAGACGCGGGCACTCGAATCGAACCAACCGTATCGCCGCCCAAGGCCGCTGGCACAAGACGCGCAGCAACGGATGCACCTGCTCCGCTGGAAGAACCACCCGATACATGAGTCTTGCTATGAGGGTTCTTGACTTGACCAAACGGGCCGTTGCTACCGGTTAAACCGAAAGACATTTCTACAAGGTTGTTCTTGCCAAAGACAATGCCGCCAGCGTCTTTCATGGTCTTCACAATGTCTGCATCTTGCTCTGGCACAAACTTTTCGAGCGTTGATACACCAAGGGTCGTTCGCAGTCCTTGGGTCAGATAGCTGTCTTTGATCGCAATTGGAACGCCGAGCAGTGGAGCCGACACACCTCGTGCACGCCCCTTATCCGCGGTCCTTGCGGACTCAAGCACAGCTTCCCTATCTATCGTAATGAAGGACTGTAAGTCGCAATGGTCTTGAGCTCTCTGAAGTAGAGCTCGTGCATACTTTTCAGATGAAATTTCACCTTTGCGAATGGCCTGAGCCGCCGCCGCGACGCCAAGTGCAGCGAAGCCCTCAGCATCATCGCTTTTCTGAATTTCGGATATTGCCTGCATGACGAATCCTCACGTGACTGAATCAATCGAAACCGTCCTGGCTTTCAAGCGAAGACGGAATTGAATTACAATCGTAATTCTACATTACGATCGTAATTCAAAGGAGAATGCCTGACAAGCTCGAATAAGGACGCTGCCTAGGTTCAATTCACCGTGAGAAGAGGGTTTAGCCTTTGGTGCACAAAGGAGAGGTGCAGATCAAGCTGCTGATCTGGCGATTGCGTCCGAGGTTGAAGAAGACAAATGCTGAGGGCATTAGCGCTATTTTCAACGGCTTCTGCGACTCTAGGCTGGGCTCTTATTGGTCCCTTGACCGTCTGCTTTCGGCCCAGGCTGTGTAAAAACGCAGGCGCCCTTTTGAAGTCTGCGTTGCTACGTAAAATCTGCCTGTGCTTGGTAAGCGTCTGCCGAACACATCTTGCACTAGCCCGTTTTGGTGCGAAGTCAGCATACGAACGAAGGTTAGCGCGCTGTGAACCAACTGGGGTGTAGCACAGGAAAATGTTCCTTCAGCCAATCCACAAATGCATCGACCTGAGGAGCAAGATGCGTTCTGCTTGGATAAAGCACGGAAACCAAGCGCGGCTGTGGACGAAGAGCCCTGAGCACCTCAACCAGTTCTCCACTTGCGAGGAAGGTCTCAACGGTAATTCCCAGAGCTTGAACAATGCCGAAGCCTGCAACACCACATTGAACGTAGGCATTTGACTCATTCACAGTGATACCACCACTGGGGGTGTGAGGATGATCCTCGCCGTCCACCGAGAAGTGCCAAGGGAGCGGCCTGTTGCTTTGACCGGAAAGGAAGCTGACACATCGGTGGTCTATTAGATCTTGCAGGGTTGTGGGTGCCCCGAAGGCTTGGAGATAACCTGGGGACGCACAGGTCACCATAATGGCGGTGCCAATTTCTCTGGCCACCATACTTGAATCTGGGAGGTCACCAATTCTCAGTACACAGTCGATGCCCTCGGCTACGAGATCTACCGTACGGTCGGTCACACCCAGCGCAAGTTCGATTTCGGGAAATGCCTCCGTAAATCTCCTAAGGCTTTCCATGAAGCTGTGCTGGGAAAATGCAGTGGGGATGTCAATTCGAAGCCTTCCACGTAAGGTCGACCCACTACGGTCGAACATAGAAGTGGTCTCTGCGATGTTCGCCAAAATCTCTTTGACGCGTTCGTAAAATTGCTCCCCCTCAGCAGTCAGTTTTACCTTGCGAGTAGTGCGCTGGAAGAGACGGACACCCAGCGAAGCTTCCAGATTCTGAATGGTGCGTGTGACGTGCGGGCGCCCTGCCTGCATTGCTTCTGCGACTTTAGTGAAGCTCTCTAGCTCCGCTAGCTTGGCGAATACCTGCATCGCCTGTAGAAGCTCCATAAGTCCCCCCGAGAAGCATGTGACTGCGATTATTATTGCTTATCAGGATAACAATCCTGTTGGTTTCTGCACATTTATCCAGAAGTCGCAACGCGGAACAATGTCCTCAGCGTAAAGGGGGGAGCTTTTCCTCCTCTGCACCTCAAAACTGCTGGAGACAGAAAATGAAAGCGTGGCTTCTGAAAGATTTTGGCTTGGAGAATCTGGTGCTGGGCGAAACGGAAACCCCTGTGCCCCAAGCGGGTGAACTGCTGGTTAAGGTAGGCGCTGTATCACTCAATTTCCGGGACAAGGCCATCGTTGACGGTATCTACGAACCTCACATGGTGCCCAAGCCGCTGATCCCCGTCAGCGATGCGGCGGGGACGATCGTGGCAGTTGGTGATGGTGTCAGCCGCTTCGCTATTGGAGATCGGGTCAACTCACACCTCTACTCACGTTGGCTGGACGGCATGCCCGGGCCAGATGAACCCAACTACTGCTTCGGCTCGCCATTGCCTGGTGGTTTGGCGGAATACATGATCATCCATGAAGACAGCGCGGTACGTGCCCCTGACAACATGTCAGATGAGGAAGCCGCGACCCTTCCAATTGCTGCTCTGACGGCCTGGTATGCGCTCGTCGATTATGGCCAGATCGAGGCCGGCCAAACAGTTTTGGTTCAGGGATCTGGAGGTGTTTCTGTTTTTGCAGCACAAATTGCCACAGCTTTAGGAGCCAAGGTTATCGTCACCTCCAGCCGTGATGCCAATCTGGAAGCTGTAAAAAAACTGGGCGCTGTCGCTGGTCTGAATTATCGCACTACCCCCGAGTGGGCAGAGGAAGTTCTGAAGCTCACTGATGGCAAGGGAGTGGATCTCCTGCTGGATGTGGCAGGAGGTGACGGCATCAATCAATCGATTGCTGCAACAAAGGCAGGTGGACGTATCGCACAGATCGGCTTTCTGACAGGCCAAACCTCTGCCCTGAACCTGATGCCTATGATTTTCCGACAAACAACTATTCGCGGCATAGCCGTTGCTCCACGCTCGTCATTTGACCGAATGAACGAATTCTTGAATGAGCACAAGATTCGCCCGGTAATCGACCACGTGTATACATTCGATCAAGCACGCGAAGCGTACGAACATTTGGCTAGAGGCGCCTTTGGTAAGGTAGTAATCAAAATCGCGTAGGAGCCACTTGGAGTTACGCCGCAAATTTCCGTATTGAAATATGCGCGGTCAGATGGCCACCCAATTATGTGGCAGCAGATCGGCAATCTCACTCGCCCGCTGCGACGGCAGGCGAGTGAGCACGTCCTTTAAATAAGCATACGGATCATGCCCGTTGAGCCGTGCAGACTGGTTCAAACTCATGATCGTTGCCGCCCGTTTGCCACTGCGTAAAGACCCTGCGAAGAGCCAGTTATCGTCGAGCAAGCTACGTGAGCATTGCTCTGGTGGACAACTGCTCTCTCTAACTTTTTCTTATGCGCTCATGCGCATAAAAATCTGCGTCTGAATTTACGCCAACGGTCCTGCGCCCAGTGCGCCCCTCCTCTCTCGCCTGACGGATCGTCCGACGCAGCTCCTGTGGAGTCCTTCCGATTACCCGTTGGAAGCTACGCAACATGTGATCGGCATTGCCGAACCCTTGGCTTCTGGCGATCACCTCAAAGCTTTGGTTACCTGCTTCTATCAATGGCCTTGCAGCTTCAACGCGAATTCGCTCGATAGCCTTCGACGGCGTCACGCCGATCGTCATCGCGAATACCCGGCTGAATTGGCGGGTACTCATATGGGCCACCTCCGCCAGGCGCTGCACCGTGAGCTCCTCGCGCAAGTGGGTACGTACATAACTCAGTACCGCTGACATGCGGTCTGACCTGGGGTCAAAATCCAGCAGGGAAGAGAATTGACGCTGCCCACTCGGCCGACGGTAATAGACCACCAGCATGCGCGCTACAAAGTGCGCCGCGTCGCTGCTCGCATCATGCTCAATCATTGCCAGGGCCATATCGATCCCTGCCGACATGCCCGCGGATGTCCAGACATGTCCGTCCTCAGTCCAGATGCGATCTCCATCCACGCGCAAGGAGGGGAAGCGTGCCTGCAGTTGAGGGGCGTAGTTCCAGTGTGTAGTTGCGACTCGACCGTCGAGCACACCGCTCTCGGCTAGAACGAACGCCCCAGTGCAAACACTTGCTATCCGCCGGGCGCGCGAGGAGAGATGACGGATAACCGTAGCCATAGGCTTTACCCAGTCCCCCGTGGGCACGGCAGGGGCGCCGACAATAATGAGGGTGTCGAGCTGCTCGATGGTGTGCAGGGCGGTAGTCGCCACTTCCACGCCTGCAAAAGTACGTATGGGCCCACCCTCCATCGAGGCGATCGTGAAGTGGTATGCCGAGGGCTTCGCAAGATTGGCATGGGAGAACGCCTCAAGCGGGCCGCTCATATCCAGCAATACGAAGTCCGTGTAAACCAAGAAGCAAATGTGACGTGACACCGCGATGCCCCCCATCTCTTACCTGATTGAAACCCCATTACATACATCGCCCGTCGTAGGGGTCAACGTGATGTGATGACGCCGAGCCAAAAATAGCCGGAATGGAGGGATAAACGTCCTAATCAACCATGTTGGCGGTAGTAACGTGCAAAAACCAACTAAGTAGAGGATTTTCAGATGTCCATCACCGCACTACGTCCCAGAAAAATGGCTTCATGGCTAGCCTTGGCGGGCGCCATCATTACTACCCCAATCATCAGCTTCGCTGCCGAGAACCCTTACGCCGACCCCGTTAACCCCGCACTTCCAGCCTCCACCTTCGAATGGGACACCAGTCGAACCGCTATGGTAGTGATCGATCCACAGATCGACTTCATGAGCCCTAAAGGAGCTGGGTGGCCGGTTTTCGGTGAAAGTGTCACTGAGCAAAATCTGGTTCCCAACCTGACGCGTCTATTTACTGCATTCAAGAAAGCCGGTGCGACGGTCGCCATCTCGCCCCACTACTACTATCCACACGACCACAAATGGAAGTACGAAGCTCCTGCCGAAACCGTTCAGCACAAGCTCGGCCTGTTCGACCGCCAGGGCGCTCTGACCCTGGATGGTTTCAACAACTCCGGTGCCGACTTCATGCCGGAATTCAAACCGTTCATCGATGATGGCAAAACAATTGTCGCATCACCTCATAAATTGTATGGCCCACAAAGCAACGACGTAATGCTGCAACTACGCAAGCAACGGATCGACAAAATCATTCTGGTGGGAATGGCATCCAACCTGTGCGTACAGTCGCACCTACGCGAATTTCTCGAACGTGGCTTCGAGGTGGTAGTAGTACGCGATGCTATCGCTGGGCCAAAGCTTCCTGATGGAGATGGGTATGGCAGCGCATTGGTTGATTTCCGTTACATCGCAAATGGAGTCATGACGACTGATCAGGTCGTAGCCAAATTGCAGAGTAAGTAACTCTTGAGCGTGCGCATTGTCGCGCGCGGCGTTTTCAACACCTCGGCATCGTACTGACAAATTCGGAGAGAATCATGAACGATATGAAAGATCCCGGGCCCGATAGTCCCGACCGACGACACTTCGTAGCTTTAGGCATGGGTGCCGCAGCCCTGGCCACAGTCCCCTCCAGGGTATTCGCCTCGCATACACCTAAGAATGTTTCTTCCGGGCAGCAAAAGGAAATGATTTTGAGCAAGGTAACCACTCTGGACGGCGTTGATATTTTTTACAAAGACTGGGGCCCGAAGGCTGGCCAGCCCGTGATGTTTCACCATGGCTGGCCATTGAGCAGCGATGATTGGGATAGCCAGGCCTTGTTCTTTGTCCAGCACGGCTACCGGGTCATCGCCCATGATAGGCGTGGCCATGGACGTTCATCGCAGGTTAGCGATGGCCATGATATGGATCACTACGCCTCAGATGTCTCGACCGTTGTGGACCATCTGGACCTACGTAACGTCGTCCATGTCGGCCACTCTACCGGTGGCGGAGAAGCCGCTCGCTACGTCGCTAAATATGGTCAAGCGCATGGGCGTACTGCGAAGCTGGTGTTGATCAGCGCGGTACCGCCGATCATGGTAAAAACCTCGACAAACCCTACAGGACTGCCGATCGAGATCTTTGACGGCTTTCGCAAGCAACTGGCCGCCAACCGGTCGCAGTTTTATATGGATGTTGCTGGAGGCCCGTTCTACGGCTTCAACCGCCCAGGAGCCGTGGTATCCCAGGGCGCCATCCTGAATTGGTGGCGCCAGGGTATGACCGGCTCGGCAAAGGCCCAATACGAAGGTATCAAAGCGTTCTCGGAGACAGATTTCACCGAGGATCTGCGGGCAATCAACGTTCCAACCTTGGTGATGCATGGTGACGACGATCAAATCGTTCCTATCGCAGACTCAGCTATGTTGTCCGTCAAGTTACTCAAACACGGCACACTGAAAGTGTACGAAAAGTACCCTCATGGCATGTGCACTACTCATCCTGAGGTGATTAATCAGGATCTGCTGGCCTTCTTGCGCAGCTGACCCACTAGTTAACCACTCTGTTCGCTCTATCTTCCTTAGCTATGGTTACGCTGGATTCATCCAGTTGAAATCAGATGAATACGAGAGGTAGCAATGCTGTTTGGCGAATCCCTACTTAATGCCTCTCGTCGTTTCCATAGCTTTTTTTCAGACTATAGAGAATCTGCGCTATCCAAGAAACAAACTGACAACAGTCAATGGAACTCCGGTTGTTGACAACTTAAATATCTAAACAGCCGGCCTCCGCGGCCCCTCCTGCTACAAGGCATCTAGCTGCTGGAAAAGCTCGCACACTTTGATCGTGAGGTAGTTCCGGAACGCCGCATGCGTGCCAAAAGTTCCGGAGCATTCGGCACCTTCAGCGTGCCCCCATAATATCACCCGTTATACCAAAGCCAGCCTATTCAACGTTGCTATCAAAAACTTGAGTGGTCGGGCCCATTTCAACCAGATAGTCGGGGGGCGTATCCAGTTCGGTGGCAATCGCCCGAGTGATACACAGCCGTTGCTGCTGGCGTAGCGGGTCATCAAGCTGGTGGTTTGACCTTGATTCCTACTCAACACCTGAAATAAAATGGCAAGATAGTCCTATTTTACTGAAAAATAAGGGTTTTACGCCATGGTTGAGCAACCGCTACCTGGCTTTGGCGAAGTCCCGGTATTGGGCTTGGCCCGGGAGTATCTGCCGGGCGCTCGCGAACCTCATATCCACGAGGATCATGCGCAGATCATGTACGCCGTCAAAGGCGCGATGACGGTGTTGACAGCCGAAGGCATCTGGGTGCTGCCGCCACAAAGGGCACTGTGGATACCTGCTGGGGTAAGCCATACGTTCAAGCATGCCCGTCCCGTTTCGCTACGAACAGTGTATGTGCGCCATAACGCACCAAGTATCCCGAACTGGGTTCATTGTTCGGTATTGAACGTAGACACACTGGTGCGCGAGCTGATCTTGGCCTGCGCGCAATTGCCCAATGAATATCTCGATGACAGCCGCGAAGCCCGCTTGGGGGTAGTGCTGCTGGATCACCTGGCGTTGCTGCAGCAGGATGCGTTTTACTTGCCTGAGCCCAGCGACAAACGAGCAGTGCGTGCCGCCAACCTAATCAAGGAAAATCCTAACGATACCCGGCCGATCAAGGATATTGCTTCTGAGGTGGGCGCCAGTGCACGTACCCTGGAACGCCTATTTTCAGTGCAAACCCGAATGGGGTTTGGGGCCTGGCGCCAGCGTCTTCGGATGATGGTGGCACTGGAAAACCTGGCAGCCGGCGAGTCCGTCAGCAGTACAGCCGCCACAATTGGTTATGAGAGTTCCAGCAGCTTTATCGCCGTGTTCCGTTCGGTGTTCGGATGCAGCCCCGCCAAGTACTTTGCCAAGCGTTGAGCCTGCGATTACAGCAATGGAATGCTGTAGGTCTCGTCCTTGTCGGCGCTGTCGTCGCCCCTAAACACCGATCCCCGCCACATGAGCCTCAGGCCCTTGAAGGTGCCGATAGGGATCACATAATCGATGCGTAAGTCACGTGTTCCTTGCAGGCGCTCGCTGGATGTCAAGAGGGGCAACCGTGCGCTACAGCACGCCGAACCGATGTTCTTCACGGTTGAACAACGGCCGCGACTTGAGGTGCACTCGGGCCTCGACGACTGCTCCACCGGCGAACAATGATTGGCACACATGATCACTCGCCGCACAGTACCCTCCCGTCGCGCTCGGACAACCAACTGAGTTTCTCCAGCAACGGATCGAACATTGCCCTCACGGCTTCTACCGCTGCGGCTTCATCGCCGTAAATAATGGCCTGGACCTCCCGGACATGCGCCTCAAGGCTGGGCTCGTTCAATTCGTTATCGGCGAAAATCGCCAAGTACTGGCTATGAAACGAGGCGCTGAACGAGCGATGTATCGCTTGCAACGCGACGTTGTGAGTGGCTACAGCCACGGCGCCGTGCACTGCCTGGTCACGATCGACAAAATCGTCAAGCTCATCACTGATGCTGTATTCGCCGCGTTGCGCCAGCGCGCGCCACAGTCGCCTAATATCTTCCTGCGTACGTCGGCGGGCAGCCAACCGAGCTGTCTCGGCCTCCAGCAGGTACTGCGCCTCAAGATGATCACGGATCGCGATGCGGTTTCGGATGCGGAAGCTGTCCACTCGGTCCAACCGCGAACGTACAACCACTCCCTCCCCAGCCCGCCACTCCAACACCTGCCAGTTAATCAGGAATTTCACGGCTTCTCGAACGGCATAACGACTGCCACCGAACTGGTTAGTCAACTCGCTTTCGTTGGGTAAACGGTCACCCTTCCTCCAGGTAGCGTTTGACACCTGCTCACGTATTCCATCGATGATCGAGGCGACCCGGAGGGATTGCGAAGACTGGAGTAACATACCTTGCCTCCTGCGCATTCACGCACATGAACACTCAGGACGTGTGCCTGATGTTGTGAAACTCTGCGGCTACGGGAAACGCGCCGCTCCTGACGTCGCGGGCGTAGGCCACCACCATGCCCAGCGAATCCCCCACCAGCAGAATGTCCACCTGGGCATCCAGCAACGCCGCGACAGGTGCGCTGTAGGCGGTCAGGCAGACGATTTTCTCCTGCCCCTTGCGGCGAACGATCTCGGGAACAGTGATACGTGTAGGGTGATTGTGACGGGACATGGTGTGGCCTTTATAGGAGCGTTTTCGCTCGCGATGGACGTTAACGACGACGCGGGCTGCCTGATTGAACGCGACGCCCCCTATAGAGGTTCGCTCCATTGGCTGACGAACTCGCTGGGAGACTGCCGCCGCTTGGCGGGCCGCTCTTTGGTCGGCGTACCGACGTAAATGAAACCGAGCAACTGATCCGCCTCACCCTTGAGCCCCAGTGCGCTGCGCACATCCGAGTCATAAGCGTTCGGGCCGGTCGCCCAGTAGCCGGCAAAGCCGAGGGCATGTAAGGCATTCAACAGGTTCATGGTTGCCGCTGCTGTGGCCAGCATCTGCTCGATCGCCGGCACTTTGCTGACGCTGGAAATATGCGCACCGACCGCAATGATCATCGGCGCGGCCGTGGCCTGGGCTCGAGACGCCTTGCCACTGTCCAGGGGCTTGGCCTTAAGGGCCGCGCGGGCAAATACTTCACCCAGCGCGTGCAGTGCCTGGTCCTGGATAGTGATAAATCGCCATGGCCGTTGCTGGGAGTGATCCGGTGCGCAAACCGCCGCCTCGAACGCCTGGTTCAGCGTGTGGGCGTCCGGTATCGGCAACCTGAGTGGCCAGTAGGATTGACGACTGAGCAGCAATTGCAGCCCATCATGTTGAGTTTCGGTGTGGAGCAGTAAGGAACCCATCTTGGCAACTCCTGAAAAGATAATGCCCAGGCAGTATGGAGATTGATTCTCATCTAGACTCATCACGTCAGGCCAATTAGTCGCTCGATCGCGCCACGTTGCTGTCGGCGGTGCCGGATTTGACGATCACCGTGACGGTGATCCCCGCCGCCAGCAACAGCCCGGCCGGCAAGGGATCCAGGTGAATACGCACCGGGACTCGCTAGGCCGGGCGCACCCAGTTGAAGGTCGGGTTGACAGCTCTTGTTGGGCCGGAGTCGCCAGCACGATATCGCACTGGGCGTAGTGCAGGGAGAGCTGGATACGGGACCTGGACTTGCCCTAAAGGTGGTTTTCCCTGAGCCACCGCTTGCCCCACCTGCGCGCGTTCGCGTCCGCCTCCATCACGCCATACAGATCCCTCACCTGCCCAACCGGCTCATTGTCCAGCACATGGCGGATGCAATCGGCGATTTGAGTAAAGCCAATCTGGTTGGCCAGGAACGCCTGCACCGCCACTTCGTTGGCCGCATTGAGCAATGCCGGCGCCGTCCCGCCCGCGTTGGCGACCTGGCGTGCCAAGGCCAGGCATGGAAAGCGCGTCTCGTCCGGCACTTCGAAATTCAGCCGCGCCACCTTGAACAGATCCAGCGGTTCTACCCCTGAATCAATCCGTTGTGGCCACGCCAAGGCATGGCTGATGGGCGTACGCATATCGGGGTTGCCCAGTTGCGCCAGCATCGAGCCGTCGACGTAGTCCACCAGAGAATGAATGACGCTTTGCGGGTGAATCACCACCTCGACCTGGGAAGGTTTGGCATCGAACAGCCAACAGGCCTCGATCAATTCCAGGCCCTTGTTCATCAGCGTGGCCGAGTCGACCGAAATTTTTCGGCCCATGGACCATTTGGGATGGGCGCAGGCCTGGTCTGGCGTGACGTCCTGAAGTTGATCCATGGGCGTTTGGCGAAACGGCCCGCCCGAGCCGGTCAGCATGATCCGGCGTACGCCGGCGCTGGTCAGCCCCTGGCGCGAGTGAGACGGTAGGCACTGGAAAATCGCATTGTGTTCGCTGTCGATGGGTAACAGCACCGCGCCGCTGGTGCGCACCGCTTGCATGAATAACGCACCGGACATCACCAGCGCCTCCTTGTTGGCCAAGAGGATTTTCTTGCCGGATTCGACGGCAGCCAGCGTTGCGTTCAAGCCCGCCGCACCGACGATGGCTGCGACGACCGTGTCCACGTCGCGGTGGCTGGCGACGAACTTCAAGCCGCTCTCGCCACCCACTACCTGAGTCAGCGAGCCTGCGTCGATCAGTTGCTGCTGGAGCACTTTCACCGCTTCCGGGGTGGGCACTACCGCGTAGTCCGGACGGTGCAGCAGGCATTGTTTTTTCAAGTGTTCCAGCTGGCTGAAACCGGTAAGCGCGAACACTTTGTAGCGCTCAGGATGGCGGGCAATGACATTTAGCACATTGACCCCCACTGAACCGGTGGCACCCAACACGCTGATGGTTTGCAGGAGGTAGCGGGCGTCTTCGCGGGTCGCAGAAAAGCGCTCATGGGCGTACATCCCGTGGGCACTGCGGTTCGTGGCGATCACTTGCCGAATAACGGCTTTCGGAGAGGTGGCGATTTTTTTACCCGGTTTAGGCGACATAACTGGCAAAGCCCGATGTGAAGGAAACAAGTCGCCATTAACCAAGGAAAACTTGCGCCACGTCATCGTCATCGCGTCAATAAACATCGCAAAGGTGCCAAGCCCCGGAGCACCCCCTTCCCAGCACGGTGTCAGAAGGACTACACCATGTCATTACGACTACAGGCAGAACGAGTCAAAACGACCATTAAAAATACTAACTAGTTGATTTTTAAACGATAAATAACTGGCACGATTTCTGATCAATGCAAATCGCCTTTCCCTACACAACCTTTAAAGAGATCCCCATGAGTAATGAATTCAACCATCGCCTGGCTGTTGTCACCGGTGCCAGTTCGGGCATTGGCCTGGCCGTCACTCAACGATTGCTTGAGCGTGGAGCCCAGGTGATCGCGATGTCGCGGCAGATTGGCGAACTGGGCCAGCTGGTCGAGCGTTTCGGCGACAAGCTGGTCTGGCTGGCGGGTGACGTTACCCAGGCAGCCGATCAGGCGCGCCTGGCGCAACTGGCGGCGTCCATCGGCCCAGTGGATTTCCTGGTGCCCAATGCCGGGGTTGCGCAACTGGCCGAGGGCCTCGACCTTATGGCCTTTGACCAACAGTGGGCGGTTAATGGTGCGGGGGCGCTCAACACCTTGGGCAGCCTGCGCGGGCAGTTTTCCGCACAGGCCTCGGTGGTATTTATCGGCACCTTCCTGGAACAGGTGACCTTCCCCGGGCTGGCCGCCTACATCGCCTCGAAGGCGGCGCTGCGGGCTCAGGTACGGACACTGGCGGTGGAATTGGCGCCTCACGGTATTCGCCTGAACATGGTGTCGCCCGGCCCCACCGCTACACCCATCTGGGGCACCTTGGGGCTCAACGCCGAGGCTCTGGACTCTGTCGCCACCACCGTCAACCAGCGCCTGCTCAGTGGCCAGTTCCTTGAGGCGGGTTCGGTGGCCGATGTCATCCTGTTCCAGTTGAGCCAGGGTGCACGCAGTGTGTTTGGCCAGGACTGGGTGGTCGATGGCGGTTACACCCTGCGTTGAGATTTCGTACACGATGCGCGGCACGGGCCCGTGCCGCGTTCGGGCTACGGCGACTGGATCAACCCGCTCGTGGGTAGGTCAGGAACGCGTGGATGGCATCGACGATTGCCGCCTCAATGCGCACTGCATCCAGGTCATGGGGAGGATGAAGCACCGCCGTATGAACCAGTGACTCCGTCATACGCATCGTCATCCATGCCGCCAGCGCCAAGTCTGAATGAGCAACAACATCCGGATGCTCTTGTAGCAGGCGCAGGATATGCCGATGAATATCCCCGCTCAAACCTGGCTCATCAGTGGGGCTTTCAAAAAAAGGTCGTTCCTTCTCCAGTTGACGGTGCAACTCTGGCTCCATTTCATGGGCGGCCATGGCTGCCCGCACCAAACGAACCACCTCACCGCGTAAACCGTGCCCACCAGGTGCAGCGAGAATCGCCTCAATAGACTGCGCCATTTGTTCAGCATGACGGTTATGCAGCGCGGTCAGTAGAGACGCCTTGTTAGGGAAATACTGGTAGAGCGACCCGATGCTGACGCCTGCCTGCTGCGCAACCACATTGGTGCTCATGCCGGCGTAGCCGTGCTTGAGCAAAACGCGAGCACTGGCTTGCAAAATAGCATCGACCATTGCCACAGAGCGGCTCTGGCGCGGGAGTTTTCGAGGCTTTGTCAGGTGGGGTACAGGCATGGTCTGGCGCGAGTTGAGAACACGAATGATGACTCGTATTGTTGACACTCCAGTGTCCCGCGTCAACAAGCAGGCCTGACTTAAAGAGGAATACCATGAAACGCATTTTGATTATTGGTGGGGGCTTCGCCGGTCTTTGGAGCGCTGCATCTGCCGCTCGACAACTTGAAGCATTGGGTGAAGTGGCTGACATCACCCTGGTCAACCCTGATCCTTGGCACAGCATCCGCGTACGCAATTACGAAAGTGATCTGTCCGATACCCGGGTCGATCTGGCGACCGTATTAACACCGATTGACGTAACGCTTTTAATTGGCAAAGCGACGTTTATTGATCACCGTAGTCAGGTCGTCCACGCCAATGTGGAGGGCAACTCTACGAGGCTGTACTACGACAAGCTGATCCTGGCAAGCGGCAGTCACTTGATACGCCCAGACACTTGCGGCGTGAACAAATTCACCTTCGATGTCGACTCTTATCCGGCAGCATTACGGCTTCAGCAACACATTGACAACCTGTCAACCATCTCTGCTACAACCGGCCGCTATACCGCTCTGGTGGTAGGTTCCGGGGCTACGGGCGTGGAGCTGGCTTGCGAGCTGCCCGCCCGCCTTCGTGCCTCAGCCCTCGCCAGCAACAACCCTGCGGCTGTAGAACAGGTGCGGGTAATTCTCGCTGATCGGGGACCGACGATCGCAGGACGACTGGGGGGCGGACAACCTGTAATCGAGCGCGCTTGCCGTGAACTGGGTATTGAATTGATGACGAATTTTTCACTGAGCAGCGTTGACAGCGAAGGTGCGCTACTCACCGACGGCACCCGACTGCCCGCTGCGACCGTGATCTGGTGCGCCGGCATGCAGGCGAATGAACTGACCGAGTGTATCGATGCTAATCGTGACACTCAGGGTCGACTGAAAGTCGATGACTGCATGCGCGTCAATGGGATTGACAATGTGTTTGCCGCCGGCGATGTCGCACACGCTTTGATCGATGGCGAACGCCCTTCAGTGATGTCGTGCCAGCACGCCCGGCCCATGGGCCGTTTTGCCGGTCATAACGCCGCCAGTGAACTATTCGGTCGTCCCTTGGAGCCATTGAACATCGACTGGTACACCAACATCATCGACCTCGGCCCTTGGGGGGCGGTGTATACCCAAGGCTGGAATCGCGTGGCTGTTGCTCAGGGTATGGAAGCCAAGAACACCAAATCCTTGATCAATCGCGAGCGTATTTACCCGCCTCGCTCAGGTACACGCGAGCAGATCTTGGCAGCAGCGGCGCTGGACCTACAGCGACCTCCCCAGCTCAAACCAGTCGGCTAAGTAGAAATGGGAGCCTGGTCGATTAAAATCGTCAATGCCCTGCAGGTTCTGTAGGGTTCCCCCCTCCTTCTCCAGCGCCAGCAAGTCCAAGCTGATCTTCACCCTTTCTGTCACTGAAGTGCATCAGCAGCTATGAGCCGCCATGCTTATCACTAACCTATTCAATTGACACACCGCAACAGCGGTTTTCTAATCTGGACCTCACTCGTTTATCCACTGATACAGACCGTCACAACCCATCATGCCTTAGATCAGCGCCCCGCCTGACACTCATCCCAAACACCACGCATCAGTTCCTTCAGCAGCAGCGCCTCGCCCCAGCGATCCGTTATATCGCGCCCATCACTCCCCGTGATCGCATAGGGTGGTGGGCCAAGTTCGCAGGTGAAGGACAGGCTCGCGGGTGTGTTCGGTCGCGCCAGCCAATCCTTGACTCCGTAGCGCCACCAGCCTAGAAACCGGTCCAGCCAGGGGCGATGCTGGGCGAAGGTCAAGGGCACCTGGACCTGCTCACTATTGGCGACCCGCCCGTGAAAACCCCAACTGTGTCGCAGAATGGTGTGAATCTGTTCGTCGTCTTCGGCCGTGGCCGACTCAGGCAATTCGCGGCCCACGACGTAATGGGACAAGTCAGCCAACAACTTGAGGTCGGGCATCTGCGCGAGCAAATCGAGGGTGAACAACAGGTCACTGGTGAGACGATAGCGGTGGGTTTCCAGCAGGATCGGAAAGTCCACCTGCTCGGCCAGACGCTGCCAGCCTTCGATCAGGGTGATCGCCTGTGCCAGCGTGCGCGGCCGGACGTCGGCTTGCAGCGTGAGGTGGTGGCAGCCGTAACGGGAGGCAACCTCAAGTGCTTGCGCCAAGTCACTCACGGTGCGGGGAAACAGTTGACCTTCGATCTGCAGGCCTTGCGCCTTGGCAGCGGCATGCAGACGTTCGGCCTGTGGCGCGATCCAGAAATGGTCGGTGATCCCATCGAAGCCAGCAGCGGCAATCTTCTCCACCTGCGCCTCCAGGGACAGATCGCATTGA
Source organism: Pseudomonas sp. Q11 (assembly GCF_024494355.1). Classification (GTDB taxonomy): domain Bacteria; phylum Pseudomonadota; class Gammaproteobacteria; order Pseudomonadales; family Pseudomonadaceae; genus Aquipseudomonas; species Aquipseudomonas hefeiensis. The sequence goes on from NZ_JAKNQY010000009.1 coordinate 61,708, forward strand.
CCACGGTGATCTTGCATGGCCCACAGGGACTGAAATACCAGGAACTCACGCATGTCAGGGCCTTAGCAGATGTTTGAGCGACACATCGGCATCGGCCAATGCGTTCACAGAGAGTGGGGTCAAGGTGGCAATCAGCCGTTCACACAACTTGATGTCCTTGGCAACGCTGTTGCCCTGCCCCCAGCCGCAGGCGCCTTGCAAACGTTGCTCGGTGTCCAGGTAGAACAGCAGCAGACCACCGCCTGCCAAGGTGCGAACGGCCGAAGGTGGCGTCGGAGGGATCACGCCCACCGTCTGTAAGCCCCAGTCGTACTGATCAGACCAGAAGCCGGGAACCCCCTCGAACGGCAGCTCGCCGCCCAACAGATTCAATGCCGCGTGACGGCCCTGGGTCTCGGCGTTGCGCCAGGTTTCCTGGCGCTGGAATAACGCGTCGGCGTGCAGGCGAAACTCACACACATCGCCGGCAGCAAAGATGTCTGGCGCGCTGGTGCGCAACTGGGCATCGACTCGAATACCCTGGCCCACCTCAAGCCCCGCCGCCGCGGCCAATTCGATGTTGGGTTGCATGCCGATACCGACTACCACCCAGTCACAGGGCAGCTCCTGGCCGTCCACCAGTTGCACCGCCTCAGCGCGTTCGATGCCTTGTACCCTTTCAAGCGCTACGTTCAGCCGCACGTCAACGCCCTGTTGCCGATGCAACTCCAACAAGGCCTGGGACACGGCTTCAGGCAATACTCGCCCGGCCAGTCGTGGCCCGGCTTCCAGCAACGTCACCTGACAGCCCAGGGTTCGGGCCGTTGCCGCGACTTCGAGGCCGATAAAGCCACCGCCGATGATCACCAGGCGCGTGCCGGGCCTCAATGCGCTGCGCAGGGCCAGGGCTTCGTCATGGGTGCGCAGGTAAAGCACGTTGGCCAGAGATTCAGGCACCTGGGGCAAGCGACGCGCTCTCCCTCCGGTCGCCAGCAGTAATCGGCTGTAGGACAGCCAACGTCCGTCGGTCAATCGCAGGCGGTGGTGCTGCGGATCCAGGCTTTTTACCGGGTTGCCCGCCAGGTGTTCGATGTTCAGTTCAGTGAGCCGGCTATCCCGCCACAGGCTGCAATCGTCCAGGTCCATCGTGCCCTGCAGCAAGCCCTTGGACAGCGGAGGACGCTCGTACGGCAAATGGAGTTCATCGCCGATCAGGATCAGCCGACCGGTATAACCCTGCTCGCGCAAGGTCAGCGCCGCGCGGCCACCGGCATGGCCGGCGCCGACGATAATCAGTGGAGCATTCATGGCGTGCACTCCTGGCGGTCAAACCGAAATGGCGAGCAGAACCCGCCCCGCGTCGACCCGTACCGGATAGGTCTTGAGATTGACGCACACTGGCGCCCCCAAGGCTTTGCCGGTGCGATAGTCAAAGCGCCCGTTGTGCTTGGGGCACTCGATGACGTGGTCCATCACCAGACCGTCAGCCAGGTGGATCGACTCGTGAGTACACAGGCCTGCAGTGGCAAAAAACTCGTTGTCAGCAGAGCGGTAGATGGCATAGGTATGCGGACCGTGGTCGAAGCGAATGACGTCTTCTTCATTGATTTCGCCCACGGCGCATACATCGATCCATTGATCGTTCATGGCGTTTTCTCTTGTTCGGGATACAGCCGGAAGGTGTCAGCCCAAGGTGGCTTCAGCCTGTGGATGAGCGTCGGTGGCAGGCCTTGAGCTACCGACAGGGCGTCGCACGAAATACGTCGGGTCCTTGCGCTGCTTCAAGAGGGTCGGAATGATTTCCTTGAAGGCCTCACCTATGTTGGCGTAAGGCGGCGGGCAGTCGTGGCGGATCTCTTCATGGAGTTGCGCCAGGGCGTGGTACGGCACCATCGGGTACATGTGGTGCTCAAGGTGATAATTCATGTTCATGTACAGAAAGCGCAGCACCCGGTTCATGTAGATGGTGCGGCAGTTACTGCGGTGGTCCAGCACATCTTCCGCCAGGCCCACATGTTGGGTGAGGCCGAACAGGTAGGACAGCCAGCCGCCATACAGGATGGGCAGGCCGATATACATCAGCGGCAACCAGCTGTGCAGGTAAAGCGCCGCGCCAAAGACAACGGCGTAAATCACCAGCCAGATACGGGCCGCCAGGAACACCTTGGACCATTCGGACTCAGGGATGAACGTCTGTTCCTCGGCATCCATTTTGCCAACCGCGTGCCGGCACACGCCCCTCATCGTCTTCAGCAGCAACGGGATCTGGAACAGGCTCAGCAGCATCATGAACAAGCTCGGTGGACGCGGTTCGACGATTTCCGGATCGCGGCCGACGACGATGGTGTCGGTATGGTGCCGGGCATGGCTCCAGCGCCACACATGGGGCTCGAACATGCACATGAAGCTCGCCACCTGATAGAGCGCATCATTCATCCAGCGGGTCTTGAAGGCGGTGCCGTGACCGGTTTCATGCCAGCGCGGGTTGGAGGCGGTGGCGTACAAAACCCCATACGCAAGGAAAAACGGCACACAAGCCCAAGTGCCCCAGAACCAGTAGCCGCCGAAGCCGGTGATCAGCAGGGCCAGCAGCCAGATGGCGGTGTCGAGCAAGGCCGGGCCGTCGCGGCGCTGCATCAGTTGCTTCATGCGTTGACGGGAGATGGGCGACTGGTACCAACTGGCCGATACAAGGCCTTTTTCAGCCGCGCGGGCGGCTTCAGGGCCGGTCAGGCGATAGTCCCGAGTAGAGGCTGTGTTGTCTTGAGACATTGTTATTGTTCTCCGCAAGCGTGAGATGTCAGGTGCTTTGCGTAAGAAAATATAGAGAGCGTGGAAGGCCCCCTCAAGGTCTTGAATACATTCCCTATCAAGCTATCATCCAGCTCCTGCGGGGCTTGATAGTTTTCTATCAAGACGCTTTGAAGGTTCATCATGAATAACAATAAACGCCCCACCATCGCCACGGTCGCCGAACACGCAGGCTTAAGTGTCGCCACCGTCGACCGCGTGCTCAACGCTCGCGCCCCGGTTAATCCAGCCACTGCCGAACAGGTGCTCCAGGCCGCCGAAGCCGTGGGTTATTTTGCCGCGCGGCTGATCGGCCAACGCATTCTCGAACGCCGCCCCACGTACCGTTTCGGCATCCTGCTGCTGGGCACCGCCCAGGCGTTCTACGCCAACCTGGCCCAAGCCATCACCGAGGCCGCGCAGCGCCAGGCCGGGGCCAACCTGACCTGCCAATTCGAATACGTTTTTGATCGCACCCCCAGCGCCATCATTGCCCAGATCGAACAGTTAGCGGTGCAATGCGACGGCCTGGCGGTGGTCAGCTTCGCCCACCCGCTGATCAACGCCGCCCTTGCCCAGATTCGCGAGGCCGGAGTGCCCGTGGTGGCACTACTGTCGGGCATTCATGAGGCGGCGGCCGAGCCCTATGTCGGCCAGGACAATCAGGTAGTCGGGCGCACGATGGGGTGGCTGCTGGCCCGCACCTGTGGCGCGCGCAAAGGCAGCATCGGCATTCTGCTCGGTGGCCATCGCTTTCTTGGCCACCAGGAGCGGGTCGAAGGTTTGCACAGCTACTTGGCCGAACACGCACCTGGATTGCGCCCGCTGGAGCCGCTGATCAATCTGGATAACTGCGACATCACCGAAGAAGCAACCCTCGACCTGCTGGTTCGGCATAACGATTTGCGCGGGTTATGCGTGGTAGGCGGCGGTGGCGACGGGATCATCAACGCGTTGGCGCAACTGCCCAAGCGCCCGACGCTGTGCTGCATTTTGCAGGAGTCCACCGAGCTGTCACGCCAAGCCCTGGCCCAGGGTTTGGTCGACGTGGTGATCGACTCTCAGCCGCGTCAGACTGCAACGGCGCTGGTGCATCTATTGGTGGAATTGCAGACTGCGCAGCCGTTCGATCCTGCGCGTCACCGGGTCCATATTCCGCTGCAGATTGTGACATCGGAGAATTCCCAAAGCTGATGGGCTGGCGGTACAACCTGCTCGACCTTTGATGGCGTGGTTAACTGCCACTTACGACGGCTTCAGCTGACTTCTGCACATTCATCTCGTCCCCCCTCGACGCTCGGTAGCACAGTGGCAAACGAGCAGATCTACCGGGGTAATTCACGCGACCTTCCTGCTTATGCCTGTCGGATCTACGTCACGGCTAAACCGTTGGTACTGTTCCGCCGTCGATCACAAACTCACTTCCCGTGATAGATGCCGCTCGCGGCGAAGCCAGGAAACCGATCAGGTCAGCAACTTCGCAAGGCGTTGATGGGCGGCCGAGCGGGATCCCCCCAAGTGCTTTCATGATGATCTCTTTGCCACCTTGATAATCAGTACCTGCCTCCTGCGCGAGTCGCTCGGCCAACGCGACCGATGCTTCGGTTTCAACCCAGCCCGGCGAAACCCGAACCACGCGGATGCCTCTGGGTGAAACCTCTTTCGATAAACTTTTGCTGTACGTCGAAAGCGCGGCCTTGGCTGCCGCGTAAGCTGTTGTAGCTTCCGGCAGTGGCAGCCGACTCTGGATGGAGGTGACGTGGATGACGACCCCGTCCTTGCGCTCCAGCATCCCCGGGAGCAAGGCGCGATCGAGGCGCACCGCCGGCAACAGGTTCAGGCTGAGCTCTCGTTGCCACTGTTCCTCGTCCAGCGCAGCAAAACCGCCGCCGGGTGCCGACGAACCACCCAGGACGTGGATCATGATGTCCACGCCACCCAGCTGCTGTTGGATCGCGGCGATCAGTACGTCACAACCTTCCCGGGTCGAAAGATCAGCCGCAATCAGAAGAGCGCCCGGCATTTCCACGTCCACCTGCCTGGCCGAGGTAATGACCTTCGCACCCTCGGCCAGTAACAACTCGACGACAGCCTTGCCAATGCCTTTGGTGCCACCGGTGACGAGGACCCGCTTGCCAGTCAAACCTAGATTCAGCATGGCGTGATCTCCAGGGAACGGATTCGACCGCCTTCCAGTGTGAAGACGTGACTCAGTTGAACCGGGCTACCGGGAAAATTCCCTACAAGGCGCGCAACGACAGTCAGTCTGCCCTGCCCTTGCAGGGCTTGCAGTGGTTGGACCTGATAGATGAAGGCTCTGCGTGCCTCCTGTTGCCAGGCTTCGATGGCAGCCGTTCCTTCGTACGTTTTTCTTTCATCGTAAACCGTGGCGTCAGAGCGCAAGCAGCTCGCAAGTTGCGCTGTATCGCCACCATTGCTGATTGCAAAGTACGTCTGCACGACGTCGGGAAGCTGGAGGGTCATTTGCCGATCTCCTGGATGGATGTCCTGGAGCGATCTTGCTGCCTGATGGATAGTTTGTTCAACTGGGACAAACCTTTATGACCAATCCCGAAATTCAGGACAATCCATGGCACAAGATCGTTTAGGCCTCAGTGAGCTGGACGCTGTTATAGCGGTCGCACGCAGGGGTTCGTTTCGGCAAGCCGCTATCGATCTCGACGTCTCCACCACCGCATTGAGCAACACCATTGCGCAACTGGAAGCCCGCCTCGAATCGCGGCTGTTCAATCGCACGACCCGTAGCGTGGCCATCACCGAAGCGGGCAGGATATTTCTGGAGCAGGTGGGGCCAGCCTTGCAGGATCTGCGTGCTGCACTCGATGCAGTGCGATCGCATAACGTCGGGCCCTCGGGTACGCTGCGTATCAATGCGTTCGCCAGCGCTGCCCGATCGGCGCTCCTGCCGCTGGTGTTGGAGTTCCTGCAGCAGCATCCGAAAGTACACATCGACCTCGTCACCGAAGGCCGTCTGGTGGATATCGTGGCTGACGGCTTCGATTTCGGCGTGCGCTCAGCGAGCCTCGTTCCAAACGACGCGATTGTGATCCCTCTCGGCCAGCCGCAACGCTACGCTGTGGTCGGTTCGCCGGCGTACTTCGAAAAACACGGCAAACCGCGAACGCCATCCGAGCTGCTCCAGCATCGATGCATCCGCGTTCGACTACCGAATGGGGCGATTTTCCCGTGGCATTTCGAGCGGGACGGAGAAGTGACTCGTCTCGATGTGAGCGGGCCGCTTACGCTGGATGAATCCAGCGTGGTCAAGGTGGCGGTGCAGGAAGGCATGGGGCTCGGCTTTTTCATGGAGCAGGACGTTCACGACGAAATCCGCACCGGACAGTTCGTACGGACTCTCGAGGACTGGACACCGCCCAGAGACAAGTTGTGCCTGTACTACCCAAACCGCCGCAACCCCAGCGCCGCAGCCAAGGCCTTCATCGACCTGGCACGCGCCAGTCAAGCCGGTCAGGACGCGCTCGCCTGATTCAGGCCAACCCGACCTGGCTCAGGCAATCAATCCCAGTGTCAGTCCCTTCAAGGTAGCGGCTGCCCGGGTCGAGCATTCCAGTTTGCGAAAGATGCTTTCCATGTGCGTGCGAACCGTGCTCGGACTGATATCCAGCAGCCGCGCCACCTGCTTGTTGCTGGCGCCACGGCTGATCTCCAGCAGGATGCGGCACTCGCGAGTCGTGAGTAACGAAGCCTTCGGTTGACGCACCCGACGCTCGCCACCTGCGGCGGCAATGACTGCTTCGCAAACATCGTTGTCGAACAAGCCATTGCCAGCATCCTGTTTGAGCAGCCTGGCTGCATCCGCTTCGCCGTGGGCCGATCGCCATGGCCTGGCCTCCCGTAGCGCGACCCAGGCTACCGATGTGGCAAACAGGCGATGCTCGGCACACAGCGCATCACCCGCTACGCCTCGAAAATAGCCACTGCCGTTGAGCCGTTCATAGGCATGAGCTGCAATCTCTGCGGGCACAGCCAGTTCAGTGATAGGTCTAAGCGCCTGTTGCGTCCAGTAAGGGACTAGGTGCACTCGCTCCGCAGCGCCGTATGGCAGCGTTCCTGCGGTATTCCAAAGGTGGTTCGAAACGGCTGCCCGGCCGAGACCATAGATGAGGGCGGACTTGCCAATGTCTGTCAAAGTCGGTTCACGCAGCCCCCACAGGCGTGCAGCTTCCACGGCGACATGCGCGACCTGCCGCGAATGCCCTGCCAACCACGGGAGCTTCAAGTCGATTATGTCCCCCACCAACGTCAGTGAGACGCAACGCTGCTCATGCCCGTGGTCAACCGTTTTCGAAAGCGTTTCCAGATCCGCCAGCCAGTCCTTTGCGTTCTCCAGAAGCAACGATACCAGCGACGCGGGATAGCGCCGATCCGACTGCTCCCTGATCCAGCGTAGCGCCGCGTCCAGGCCGTGTGCACGACTGAGAATATCCAGATCGCCGGCAAGTACTACCTGATAGGCGACCTCCGGAATGTGCTCATGGGTCAGGCCCAGCGGCCGGCCAGTGCCGTCGTAGGTTTCGAACACGCGACACAAGCCCGCCTCGACGGCGGCACCGAGCTGGAGGGTTTTGGCGATGGCTCCAGACACCTCACAGTGCACGACGGCAAGCGGGGTTGCCTGATGCACCGCGTTCATTTGCTCATTGCCCAGCGTCAAATCGAGCATCGCGCGGCGGCCATCGACGTCGTCGCCCAGCAGATCCGCAAAGCCTTCGGCATTGGCGGTGCAACCGGACCAGCGCAGCAAGGCAACCTGTTCCGCTACCCTCAGGTGCTCACCGTCGCCGTGCCGGGCCTGCGCAAGCATCCGCGCCAGTGCGGCAACGCGCCGGGAATGACCGAGTGGTTGTCCCATGCTGAGGTCACCGACCTGGGCGATCGTCGCCAGTGCCCCGCCCAGGGAGATGTCCAGTTGCAACTCACTATCCATGAAAAATGTCCCGGGGTCGGATAATTGACCGATGCCCACATCGCAGGCCAGTCAGCAGAATTTGAACTCCCGAACAGGAGCTCATCCAATGAAAACATTCAAATCGAAAATCGCTACCGTCGCCTTTGCCCTGGCCGGTACCTTTATCGCAAGCGCCAGTCACGCGCAGGATACAACGCCCTCCGTGGTGATCGTACACGGCGCGTTCGCCGACGGCTCCGATTGGGCCAAAGTGGTGCCACTGCTCCAAGCCCAAGGGGTGGCCGTTACGGTTGTGCAAAACCCGCTCACCTCGCTTGCCGACGATGTTGCCGCGACGCGCCGCGCCTTGAACAACCAGCAGGGCAAGGTGGTTTTAGTCGGGCACTCTTGGGGCGGCACCGTGATTACCGAGGCCGGTAGCGACCCGAAGGTCAGCGCGCTGGTGTATGTCGCCGCCTTCGCGCCAGAGGCCGGGCAAACCAGCGGCGAACAAGGTAAAGGCGCGCCCACGCCCCCTGGCATCAGTCAGATCAAGGCAGACGGCAACGGTTTCCTCTATTTGACGCCGGAAGGCATGGCCAAGGACTTCGCCCAGGATCTCCCGGCAGTGCAGACCGCCGTCATGACCGCCACGCAAGGTCCCATCAAGGCATCTGCCTTCGAAGATAAAACGACCGTGTCGTCCTGGAAGGCCAAACCGTCCTGGTATCTGCTCGCCACAGAAGACCGGATGATCCACCCCGACGTCCAGCGCTCTGCCGCCAAGCGTATCGGTGCCACCCTTGCAGAGGTGCACACCAGCCATGTTCCCCAGCAGTCGCAGCCAACCGAGGTCGCCGCCGTGATTCTTAAGGCAGTGCAGAGCGTTGGCAAGCAGTGATCGCAGGGAAATGACACCACTGATAACCGCAAACTCAATTACTGCATCGATACGGAGCGTCCTGCATGAATCATCTGCGTGATCAACACTATGACTTCATCGTGTGCGGTGCAGGTACGGCGGGCTGCGTGGTCGCTGCCCGTCTTGCCGACCAGGAAAGCGCACGCGTCTTGCTGATTGAAGCTGGCGAGGGGTACTCGGGCCCCGAGGTTACTGAACCGGCGCAATGGCCGATGAACCTCGGTTCAACGCGCGACTGGGCATTCGAGGGGCAACCCAACCCACACCTCAATGGCCGACGGCTATCCCTGAACATGGGTAAGGGACTCGGCGGTGGCTCCAGCATCAATGTGATGGTCTGGTCGCGCGGGCACCGCTCCGATTGGGACCATTTCGCTGCCGAGTCCGGCGACCCGGCGTGGGGCTACGATTCGGTACTCAATTACTACCGCAGGATCGAAAACTGGCAAGGCAGCCCTGATGCCACTCGGCGTGGCTCAGGTGGCCCCGTGCATGTCGAACAACCGGCCACGCCTCAACCCCTCGCGTGGGCAACGCTGGAGGCGGCCAGCCGTCTGGGTATCCCCACATTCGACAGTCCCAATGGCGAGATGATGGAAGGCCCGGGCGGGGTCGCTATTACCGACCTGCGCATTAACCAGGGCAAGCGCGAATCCGTTTACGACTCCTACCTCCGGCCACGGTCGCACTATCCGAACTTGACGGTTCTGCCAGGGGCATTGGTGACCCGCGTATTGCTTGTCGGTACACGGGCTATCGGTGTCGAAGTGGTGATCGCAGGCGAACGTCAGTGCTTCTATGCCGCAGCCGAGGTCATCCTGTCCATGGGCGCGGTGCAAACACCCAAGGTGCTCATGCAATCGGGGATCGGCCCGGAAGATGAACTGCGACGTCACGGCATCGTCCCGATCAATCACCTTCCTGGCGTAGGCGAGAATCTTCAGGATCACCTCGCCTTTGGCTGCACATGGGAGTACCTGCAACCCCAGGCAGTCGGTGGCAGCGGGTGTGAAACCACGTTGTACTGGAAAAGCGACAGTCGCCTGGATGTCCCGGACCTGTTGCAGTGTCAGCTGGCGTTTGCGGTACCCTCTCCGCCTGAGGTCGCGATTGAGCCGCCACAACATGGCTGGACAATGTTCGCAGGGCTGGCCAGGCCTGCCAGTCGAGGACGCGTGCGCCTGTCGGGTGCCGGGCCACTGGATGCCCCACTCATTGAGCCGAACTCACTGAGCGCGCCCGAGGATATGGCAGCGGCGTATGCGTCGATCGACCTGTGCAGGGCGCTCGGTAACAGCGAAGCCTTCAACGGGCTGGTCAAACGCGAAGTTGTGCCCGGGCCAAAAGAACATCGCGCTATGGAGCAGTTCATCCGCCGCTCGGCCGTGACTTACTGGCACCAGTCCTGCACCGCGAAAATGGGCCGAGATACGATGTCGGTGGTCGACCATCAACTGCGCGTATACGGCATCGATAAACTGCGCATCGCTGATGCCTCGATCATGCCGCGAATTACCGTTGGCAACACGATGGCGCCGTGCGTCGTCATCGGCGAACGAGCAGCAGATCTTGTCCTCGCTGCGCAGGGTGTGACGGCTGCGGCGACAGCGCTGCACCGGTAGTTCATGAGAATACTGATACAGCCCATGCTCCGTGGCAGAAATGGTTCAGTCACAGTCTGGCGATATGAATGGGGGCAATTCTCAGGCACAAAAAAGCCACTCATCTGAGTGGCTTTTTTGTGAATCTTGGAGCGGGAAACGAGACTCGAACTCGCGACCCCGACCTTGGCAAGGTCGTGCTCTACCAACTGAGCTATTCCCGCGTCTTGGTGTGGCGCATTCTATAGACTCAGATTACGCCGTCAACCCTTTGATTCAAAAAACTTTTATTTCGGGTCTACGTCAGTGCGCAGATGCGGCCAGGCGGCGCGCAGGTACTGAACCATCGACCACAATGTCAGGCCTGCGGAGATCAGCAGCAGTGCATAGCCCAACAGCACCCAGAAATTGAAGTTGGCCGGGTTGCCCAGCAGGATCACCAGCGCCAGCATTTGCGCGGCGGTTTTCCATTTGCCCAGGTTCGATACCGCTACCTGGGCCCGGGCGCCCAGTTCGGCCATCCATTCGCGCAGTGCCGATACGACGATTTCGCGGCCGATGATCACCGCCGCCGGCAGGGTCAGCCAGAGGTTGGCGTGTTCCTGCACCAGCAGTACCAGGGCGACCGCGACCATCAGCTTGTCGGCCACAGGGTCCAGGAAGGCGCCGAAAGGCGTGCTCTGCTCCAGGCGTCGGGCCAGGTAGCCATCCAGCCAGTCGGTGGCGGCGGCGAAGGCAAAGACCGAGGCGGAGGCCACATAGCTCCAGTGGTACGGCAAATAGAACAGCAAAATGAAGATCGGGATGAGCAGGACGCGGAGTACGGTAATCAGATTTGGGATATTCATCGGCACAACTGGCTGCGAGGTTGACGGGCATTCTACTCGCTATGCAGGCTTGCATAAATCGACTCAGCGAGCTTTTTACTGATACCGGGAGCTTTGGCTATCTCTTCGATGCTGGCACGAGACAGCTCCTGCAATCCACCAAAATGTTTCAATAGATCGCGACGTCGCGTCGGGCCGACCCCTGCCACACCTTCCAGCGTCGATGTGCGGCGGGTCTTGCCCCGGCGGGCGCGGTGTCCGGTGATGGCAAAACGGTGAGCTTCGTCACGGATCTGCTGGATCAGGTGCAGCGCCGGCGAATCCCCCTTCAGGGTGAACTCATGGGCCGCATCGTTCAGGTACAGGGTCTCGAAGCCGGCCTTGCGGGTTGCACCCTTGGCCACGCCCAGCAGGATCAGGTCGGGGACCATCAGCTCATTCAATACGTCGCGAGCCATGGACAACTGGCCTTTGCCGCCGTCCACCAGCAGGATGTCCGGCAGCTTGCCCTCCCCGTCCTTGAGCTTGCCGAACCGGCGCATCAGCGCCTGATGCATCGCCGCATAGTCATCGCCCGGGGTAACGCCTTCGATGTTGTAGCGCCGGTAATCGGACTTGATCGGGCCCTCCGGACCAAACACGACGCAAGACGCCACGGTCGCTTCGCCACTGGAATGACTGATGTCGTAGCACTCCAGCCGCTGCGGCGGCTCGTCCAGGTTAAGAACGTCAGCCAGGGCATCGAACCGTGCCGCCACATGCTGGCGGTTGGCCAAACGCGCGCCCAGAGCCTGCTCGGCGTTGGTCACGGCCAGTTGCTGCCAGCGCGCCCGGGTGCCACGCACCCGATGGCTGATGGTCAGTTCACGACCACGAAGCTTGTCAATGGCCTCGATCAGGGTCGGGAAGTCTTCGTGGACCACATTGACGATTAACTCGGCAGGCAGGTCGCGTTCCGGGCTGCTGATGTAGTACTGCCCCAAAAACGCCGCCATGACTTCGGCCACGTCTTCCTCGATACCCACCTGGGGGAAGAAGTTCTTGCTGCCCAGCACCCGACCGCCGCGCACGCTGATCAGGTGAACGCAGGCGCCGCCCGGGTTGATGAACGCGGCGATCACGTCAACGTCGCCGCTGCCACCTTCCATGCTCTGCTGATCCTGCACGCGGCGCAGCAGCCCGATCTGGTCGCGCAGCTCGGCGGCCCGCTCGAACTCGAGATTGACCGCCGCGTCCTCCATCGCCGCCGACAATTCGTCGGTCAGTGCATTGCTGCGCCCCTCAAGAAACATCACCGAGTGCCGCACGTCTTCGGCGTAGACCTGGGGTTCGACGAACCCGACGCAGGGTGCCTTGCAGCGTTTGATCTGGTATTGCAGGCACGGTCGGGTACGGTTCTTGTAATAGCTGTCTTCACATTGGCGAACGAAGAAGGTCTTTTGCAGCAGACTCAGGCTTTCACGGATCGCCCCGGCGCTGGGGTAAGGACCGAAATACCGGCCTTTGGCCTTCTTGGCCCCCCGATGAATGCTCAGGCGCGGAAATGCCCCGTCGGACAGGAACACGTACGGGTAGGACTTATCGTCACGCAGCAGAATATTGTACGGCGGCCGCCATTCCTTGATCAGCGTCTGCTCGAGCAGCAAGGCCTCGGTTTCATTCGCGGTGATGGTGGTTTCGACTTGCGCGATGCGCCCCACCAGGGCAGCGGTCTTCGGCGCAAGGCCGGTTTTACGAAAGTAGCTGGCCAGACGCTTCTTGAGGTTCTTGGCCTTGCCGACGTAAAGCAGGCGCGCATCGCTGTCGAACATGCGATAGACGCCGGGGCGACCGCTGCATGTGGACAGGAAAGCACTTGGATCAAACAGTTCAGTCATTATCAGGCGCTGGCATCGACCATGCCGTGGCGCACCGCCAGCAACGTCAACTCGACATCGCTGCTGATCGACAGCTTCTCGAAGATTCGGTATCGGTAGGTGTTGACGGTTTTAGGCGACAAGCACAGCTTATCGGAGATGATCTGCACCTTTTGGCAACCGACAATCATCAGGGCAATCTGGATTTCCCGCTCCGACAGCGCATCGAAGGGCGATTCATTGGTCGGCTGGAACGACTTGATTGCCAGTTGCTGGGCAATTTGCGGGCTGATGTAACGCTGACCGGCAAACACCAGGCGAATGGCCTGGACCATCTCGTTCAAGCCAGCGCCCTTGGTGAGGTAGCCCGCAGCGCCTGCCTGCAACAACCGGGTCGGGAACGGATCTTCTTCACACACAGTCACCGCGACCACCTTGATGTCCGGGTGGCTGCGCAGCAGTTTACGCGTGGCTTCAAGACCGCCGATGCCTGGCATCTTGACGTCCATCAGCACCACGTCGGGTTTCAGTTCACGCGCCTTGATCAGGGACTCTTCCCCGGATTCAGCCTGACCAACCACCTGCAGACCGTCGATATCAGCCAGCATTCGTGTAATGCCCGTACGGACGAGATCATGGTCGTCGACCACTAACACCCTAATCAAGCAGACACCTCACGATTTGGTCTTATTTGGGTTGCCCAACACCTTAGCAAAAACCATCCGGCAGACCTAGCGCAAAGGGACATATAAAAGTTACAGCGCGTCTTCCACAGGCCCACAATCCGAGGCCTCAAGGCCTGGCTTCCCGCTCCATCCGCAGGAAACATTCATCCTCGCCGACCACCTGCAGCCCCAGGCGCTCGTAGAGCACTCTGGCCGGATTGTTCTTGAAAACCGTCAGGCGCAGCGCCGGACGACGCTCCTGCTTCACCATGTCCCAAACCTGACCGATCGCCCAAGTGCCGGCGCCCTGCCCCCGGAACGCCTCGGCAATCTGTAGTTCCCGGATATACAACGCCCGGGCATCACGACTGAGGCTGACAAAACCCAACGCTTGCCCCTCGCGGCAGATGATCCAGTTCTGGCGAATGATCCAGGCCAGATCGAATGCTTCGTCTTGCCATAACAAATCATGGTGCAAGTAATAGGGAAGCATGTTGACGCACGTCAGTTGCCGGGCAAAGGCGATGTCCTCGGCGGCTGCAGCACGCCACTGGAAATTCATGTGTACCTCTTCAAAGCGTTGTCACCCATACGACTGGGCCCGACAACCGTCGGGCACCGAAACTCGCTGAAACCGAAAGCCAGGTTGAAAGAAGATGCAAACCCAAAGTTTCTCACAAAGCCCACCGGACTCAAGCCAGGATGAGCAATCACATACCCACGATAGAATTTTCTGATTGAACCGGCCCGCCCTGCTCTAGTAAGCTTAGGTCCATTCATCGGAGACAGACCATGTTCAACGCCCTCGCATCGCTTCAAACCGCCAGCGCCCCGCGCTCGGTCGCGGCTGCCTGGGCGAACAGTGTTCAGACTCCGGTCAGCTTTTATTTTGGGTATTGGTTTAGCCACTGGCGCGCCTGATACCCAACCGGCGCCCAATTTAAACGGGTCGCCTTCCAGAGTTTTCTAACCCCCGGTCGGCCTCCCGACCGGGGGTTTTGTTTTTTCAGCCCCAGACATTTTTGCGACACCAGACAAACTTGAGGATTGAGCCATGAACTACGCCACTTATTACCGTTACGACAGTTTTTCCGCCTGGCGATTTACCAGCCACCGCTCGGGACAGCCTGCCGCCTCCGATCGGTCACCTGCCGGTGGCAAGCCTCAATTGCGGGCCAATACGGCCAATTGTCGAACACCCCAATAGGGCCGGCGCGCGGGAATGAACCCGCTGCCCGCCCAGGAAACCAGATCATGAATTCGTCCGTCTCTGCTTTGCCGCTGTCCACGCTCAACCCCGCCAATGAAGCGCTGACCCTGCGTCTGCCCAGCTCATTGCAGCTCAAGCAACAATTGCCCCTCAGCACGGCGCTGAGCCAACAGGTCAATGCCCATCGCCAGGCAATCCGCGCCATCCTCGACGGTGAGGACTCCCGCCTGCTGGTCATTGTTGGCCCTTGCTCCATCCACGACCCGAAATCGGCCCTCGAATACGCTGCCAACCTGGCTCGCGTGGCCCAGGAAGTGAGCGACAGCATGCTGCTGGTGATGCGCGCCTACGTGGAAAAACCCCGCACGACGGTAGGCTGGAAAGGCCTGGCTTACGACCCTGGCCTGGATGGCAGCGATGACATGGCCGCCGGCCTGACGTTGTCCCGGGAACTGATGCGCGAAATGCTCCAGCTTGGCCTGCCTGTGGCCACCGAACTGCTGCAACCCATGGCCGCCAACTACTTCGATGACCTGCTCAGCTGGGTCGCCATCGGCGCGCGCACCACCGAATCGCAGATCCACCGGGAAATGGCCAGCGGCCTGGGCATGCCGGTCGGCTTCAAGAACGGCACGGACGGCGGCGTCGGCATCGCCTGTGATGCCATGCGCTCGGCCGCCCATCCTCATCGGCATTTCGGCGTCGACAGCCAAGGGCATCCCGCGATCATCCAGACCCAGGGCAACCCCGACACTCATCTGGTGTTGCGCGGCGGCCATCGCGGGCCGAACTATGACCGCCAGAGCGTCACGCAGATACACAATGACCTGACCGGCCTGAAAATACCGGCGCGGATCATGGTGGATTGCAGCCACGCCAACAGCGGCAAAGACCCGTTGCGGCAGCCGCAGGTGTTCAACGACGTCCTGGAACAGCGCCTGCAAGGTAACCACTCCCTCATCGGCATGATGCTGGAAAGCCACCTGTTCGAAGGTTGCCAATCGTTGGGCTCGTCGCTGCGTTACGGCGTATCGGTGACCGATGGTTGCCTGGGTTGGGCGTCCACCGAGCAACTGCTGCGTCAGGCTCATCGTCAGCTGGTGTCGGCCTGAATCCTGAAAGCGCCCTCCCCGGCGAGGGCGCTCAACTTTTCGTCGCGGAACGAACCTGGACGGTGACCCATTCCGAATGCTGACTGACATCGTCCAGGCGCTCGACCTGATAAAACAGGCGCACCGATCGACCGCGCTGCTCTTGCCAGAACGCCGCAGGCACCACAAAGGTCAGCGATTGACCTGCCGTCGCCTCGGTGATTTCGCGCTCGGAGACATGAGCAGAATTCCCGTTGCACTGCAGCCAGACCAGTTCGCCGGCCTCAAGTCCGGCACCGTCGATGACGACCGTCACCCCTTCCTGAAGATCGTCGACATCCAGCCACCCCTCACTCATCCCCAGAAGCCGGGGCGCCGTCAGCGCAGGACGTAGCAAAGGACCTATGAGCAACGACAAGGGCTCGGCGCGGCGCACTGAATGTCCGCGCCTGACGATGTAGGTCAGGGTCAGGCCATCCCCCACATGAGGGGCAATCAGCGAATGATCAATCCAGAGCGATACCTCGCGGCCGACGGCATGAGCTTCGATATCCAGCACATCGCGCCACAGAGCCTTGGAATCCTTGCTGGCTATCAGGATCAGCCGATCGCCGACGGCCATTCTGGAATAGGGCTTGATGGTCAGGCACGTTCCTTCAGGCACCCGCGCCGGATCAAGGCTGCCACCAACTGCATCGTTGGCAACGGCTGGCGGTAGCTGCAAGGCTACATCGCCGATGTCCAGTTGCAGGGGCTGAGACACCAGCGTTGCCGGTAACCGTTTGCCCGTCACTTGGTAGGAGATTTCCAGCGAGCCGCCATCCAGCTCGGCGATATGCGGCTCGCGCACGACAAAAACGACGTCTCGTCCCACGTGTCGCTCAGTGATGAACCGTCGTACTTCATGACGGTAGGGTTCGGTGTCTGAATTGAGTCCGTGCCAGAACAGCCGAACTTCATCTCCGCACGCCATCATCGGATAAGGCTTAACGGTGATGACGGTCTTGCGCCAGGCGGGGTTGATCACCCCTCCCCTGGCCGCTGCCAGAGACGGTGCCGGCAATTTCGCCAGGGGTGCGATCCGGGCTCGGGGGGCAGATGGGTAAGTGGTCATACATAGGCTCCAGTCCTTGGATGAAGGCACCGTTTTCACATAACGGCGCCCGGTGAAGCCATTAAACCTCGACCGTCCCGAACCCACAGTCAGACAAGACGACCACAAGAGTGGTCTCGTACCCTTAAAACCTGTAGCTGCAAACCCCAGGGGCTATCGGAAGTATCCCGATACGTTCAGTTCCGTCCCGCTTCCTGTCCGACCCTTCCCACTTCTTCTATTCCTCTTTCAGCAGATCACCGCGGTTTCTTCCTACACCGCCCAGCACAGGCCTGCATTAGAGTGAGGTCGCGAACTCAACAGGAACCTCTTCGAAAAAGGTACGAACATGCAACGGAATGCAACCACTCAATTTCCCATCCTGCTGGTCCATGGGTTGTTCGGGTTTGACCGGGTCGGCGGCTTCGAACTGTTCCACGGAATCAAACAGGCATTACGCGCCGCGGGTGTCCGGGTGTTCATCCCTTATTTGTCGGCAACACACTCCAATGAAGCCCGTGGCGAGCAATTGCTGGCTCAGATCGAACGGATCCTGAGCGGAACCGGCGCCGAAAGGGTCAACCTGATCGGCCACAACCAGGGCGCGCTGGCCGCCCGATACGCCGGCGCCATTGCCCCCGACAGGGTGGCCTCGGTAACCTCGGTCAGCGGCCCCAATCACGGCTCCGAACTGATTGATTTCCTGTACAAGGCCCTTACCCCGGGGCGCCTGCCAGAACATGTGGCGAATAAAGTGGCCACGCTTTTTGCAGATTTCATCTCGTTGCTGAGCGGCCAGGCACAACTGCCACACGCGGCCATCGCAGCGTTGGCGGCGCTGACCACCGAAGGCGTGGGCGCGTTCAATGACAAATACCCCCAAGGGCTGCCCAAGCATTGGGGAGGCAACGGAGCGCATAGGGTCAACGGCGTACGCTACTACTCATGGAGCGGCACGTTGCAGGACACACAGAGCGGAGCATTCAATGCGATGGATCCGCTGCCGGCCTTCTGCCAGGCCTTTTCCGAATACTTCATCACCGAAGCCGGGCAGAACGATGGGCTGGTGGGACGCTTCAGTTCGCACTTGGGCAAGGTCATTCGCTCTGACTATCCGCTGAACCACATGGACGTCATCAACCAGACAACGGAGCGCAGCCGCACGGGTATAGACCCGGTAGAGCTTTACGTGCGCCACGCCGAACGCCTGCGCAAAGCCGGCCTTTGATCGACAGACTCAAGGTTTTGACGCATTTTTGACAACACCCGGTCAGTGATTCCGGTAGGCTCATTACCTTTAAAGCTATTGAAAGGAATTTTACCCATGGCCAAAGCCACTGCCCGCCACATCCTGGTTTCCAGCGAAGAGAAGTGCAACGAACTCAAGACCCAGATCGAAGCCGGCGCCGATTTCGCTGAAGTCGCCAAGACCAACTCCTCCTGCCCGTCCAGCCGTCAAGGCGGCGACCTGGGCTCGTTCGGTCCAGGCCAGATGGTCAAGGAATTCGACACCGTGGTATTCAGCGCCCCGATCAATGTGGTGCAGGGTCCAGTCAAGACCCAGTTCGGCTATCACCTGCTGGAAGTGACCAGTCGCCAGGACTGATCCCGGTTTATCGGCATAACGGCCCGCCCTTCGGTGGGCCGTTGTGTTTGTGTCAGGCCAAGGGGCTAGCGATCAAGGCGTAGCTCGCGTACAAATCGTGGTCATCCATCACCCGGCTTTAAGGCTGAAAATGCGACTGGTGTTCCCTTCACTGCTGTTCACTGCCGTGGTCCTGCTGACAGGCGCCGCCGGTGTGAATGCCGCACCGCAACATGCCCTGACGGTGTACGGCGAACCGGCCAAGTACCCCCAAGGCTTCAGCCACTTCGCCTACGTCAATCCCCGAGCCCCCAAAGGCGGCACCATGCGTCGCTCGGCCATCGAGATCGGTCATTTCGACCACGTACTGCCCTACATCGACAAAGGCATCGGCGTCAGCCAGATCGACGGGATGCTTTATTCGCCGCTGGCCCAGCGCTCGCTGGACGAGCCCTACACCGTCTATGGGCTGGTAGCGCAGAAGATGGAACGCGCCGACGATGGCCTGTCCTTGCGCTTCTACCTCAATCCCAAGGCCCGGTTTGCCGATGGCAAGCCCATCACCGCCGAGGACGTGCGCTACACCTTCAAACTGTTGATGACCAAGGGCAGCCTGCGGTATCGCACCCAGTTCGCCGCCGTCAAAGGCGTCGAGGTGGAATCCGAGCGCACCGTTCGCTTCGACTTCAAGAACAACGAAAGCCGCACCCTGCCGCTGGACATCGCCACACTGCCGGTGTTTCCCGAGCACTGGTGGAAAACCCGCGACTTTGCCAGTGGAGGCGGCTACGAAGCCCCGCTGGGCAGTGGCCCCTATCGGGTGGGCCGGATCGACTCGGGACGCAGCATCACCTTCGAGCGCAACCCCAACTGGTGGGGCAAATATCTGCCGGTCAGTCGCGGGCTCTACAATTTCGACCATTTCAGCATCGAGTATTTCGGTGACACCGATGTAGCGCGGCAGGTCTTGCGTGGCGGCGCCTACGACTACAACCGCGAGTTCTCCGCCACCGGTTATTCCATCGGCTATGACAGCCCGGCCCTGCATGATGGCCGTCTGCAAAAGGCCCACCTGGCCACCGAAGCCCCCCAGACGGCCCAGGGTTTCGTGTTCAACCTGCAAAAACCGCAGTTCCAGGATCGTCGTGTCCGCCAGGCCCTGGCCATGCTGTGGGATTTCGAGTGGAGCAACCGCCAGATGATGCGCAACCTCTATGTGCGCCAGCAGAGCTTTTTCTCCAACACTGACCTCGCCGCCCGACAACTGCCCGATGCCGACGAACTGGCGATTCTTGAGCCGTTGCGCGCAAAAGTGCCCGAGGAAGTCTTCACCCAGGTATTCCACGCGCCGAAAACCGACGGCAGCGGCGTGATCCGTGACAAACAACTGCAAGCCCTGGCGCTGCTGCAACAGGCCGGCTGGAAGCCTGATGGCGACCGCCTGGTGAATGCCGAGGGGGAACCGCTGAGCTTCACGTTCCTGATCAGCCAGAACGGTCTCGACCGACTGTTGCTGCCCTACAAGCGAACGCTGGCACAAATCGGCATCGACATGAACATCCGGCGCATCGATGCCTCCCAATACGTCAATCGCCTGATGAGTCGCGACTACGACATGATCATCACCGGCTACCCCGTCAGCACCTCGCCGGGCATGGAGCTTTACAACTACTTTGGCTCGGCGGCGGCCAAAGATCCGGGCGCCAACAACTACATGGCCCTGCAGAACCCCGTCGTCGACACCCTGATCGACGGCCTGGTCAAAGCCAACACCCAGCGCGACATGCTCCGCCATGCCCACGCCCTGGACCGGGTGCTGCAATGGAATTATTACTGGATCCCCAACTATTACCCGCCGGGCAGCTCGACCGTCTGGTGGAACCGCTTTGGCAGACCAAAAGTGCAGGCCAGCAATGACGAAGCCATCGAGAGCTGGTGGGAAATGAGCACCACACCGCTGACCAACGAGCAAATGGCCGCCGAACGCATCAAGCGCGGCGCCCCTGGAGGGCGGCATTGATGTGGGCCTATATCGCGCGGCGCTTGCTGCTGATCATTCCGACGCTGGTGATCATCCTGCTGGTGAACTTCGTCATCGTGCAGGCCGCTCCGGGTGGGCCGGTGGAACAGGCCATCGCCCACCTGCAAGGCATCGGCGGCGCCAGCGTCGGCAGTTCGGGCAATGCCATGACCGGCAGTTCGCGAGCCAGTCGTGGCCTCGATCCACAGCTGATCAAGGACATCGAAAAACAATACGGCTTCGACAAACCGGCCCATGAGCGTTTGTGGTTGATGCTCAGCAGCTACGCCCGGCTGGACTTCGGTAAGAGTTTCTTTCGCGGCGCCACGGTGACCGACCTGATCCTGGAAAAGATGCCGGTGACCATTTCCCTCGGGCTCTGGGCCACGCTGATCACCTACCTGGTGTCGATTCCCTTGGGCATCCGCAAGGCCGTGCGCCACGGTTCGGCCTTCGACGTGTGGAGCAGCACGGCGATCGTCATCGGCTACGCCATGCCGGCATTTCTGTTCGCCATGTTCCTGATCGTGATGTTTGCCGGCGGCACCTCGTTGAACTGGTTTCCAGTGCGCGGGCTGGTGTCGGATAACTTCGAGTCGCTGTCGACACTTGGCAAGATCACCGATTATTTCTGGCACCTGGTCCTGCCGGTCACCTCGCTGGTGATCGGCGGTTTCGCCACCTTGACGATCCTGACCAAGAACTCGTTCCTCAACGAAATCACCCGCCAGTACGTGGTCACCGCGCGGGCCAAGGGCATGAGCGAACGGCGCGTGCTATATGGCCACGTGTTCCGCAATGCAATGCTGCTGGTGGTCTCGGGGATTCCCCAGGCGTTCATCAGCGTGTTTTTCGCCGGTTCCTTGCTGATCGAGGTGATCTTTTCCCTCGATGGCCTGGGGCGCATGAGCTACGAAGCCGCGGTGTCCCGGGACTACCCGGTGGTGTTCGGCTCGCTGTTCATCTTCACGCTGTTCGGTTTGCTGATCAAACTCATCGGCGACCTGTGCTACACCCTGGTGGACCCGCGTATCGACTTCGCCGCGAGGAACGCCTGATGTTCAAGTTGTCACCCTTGGGCCGTCGGCGTTTTGAGCGCTTCAAGAAGAACCGCCGGGGTTGGTGGTCGCTGTGGCTGTTCATCGGCCTGTTCATGCTGACCCTGGGCGGCGAATTGATCGCCAACGACAAGCCGCTGCTGGTGAGTTACCAGGGGTCGCTGTATTTCCCGGTGTTCAAGCGCTACACCGAACAGGAGTTTGGCGGGCAACTGCCGTTCCAGGCCGATTACCGCAGCAGCTACGTGCAGGATCTGATCCACAAGGACGGCGGCTGGCTGCTATTCCCGCCAATCCCGTTCAGCGACGACACACCCAACTACGACTTGAACCAGCCGACCCCAAGCCCACCCTCGTCGGTGAACTGGCTGGGCACCGATGACCAGGCCCGGGACGTGCTGGCCCGGGTGATCTTCGGGGCACGGGTGTCGATTCTGTTCGCCCTGGCCCTGACCGCCATCAGCGCGCTGATCGGCATCACCGCCGGTGCGTTGCAGGGTTATTACGGCGGCTGGGTGGACCTGCTGGGGCAACGTCTGCTGGAAGTCTGGTCCGGGCTGCCGGTACTCTATCTGCTGATTATTCTGTCCGGCTTCGTCGAGCCGAATTTCTGGTGGCTGCTGGGAATCATGGCGCTGTTTTCCTGGCTGGCCCTGGTGGACGTGGTACGCGCCGAGTTCCTGCGCGGGCGCAACCTTGAATACGTCAAGGCCGCCAGAGCTTTGGGGCTGTCCGACCGCAAAGTGATCGTGCGGCATATCCTGCCCAACGCAATGAACGCCACCCTGAGTTATCTGCCGTTCATCCTCACCGGGGCGATTTCCACCCTCACCGCTTTGGACTTCCTCGGCTTCGGCATGCCGGCGGGCAGCGCGTCGCTGGGCGAGCTGATCGGCCAGGGCAAACAGAACCTGCAAGCGCCGTGGCTGGGCCTGACGGCGTTCTTCACCCTGGCGCTGATTCTTTCTCTGCTGGTGTTCATTGGCGAGGCGTTGCGCGATGCGTTCGACCCCCGATCCTGATCCACGGCCATGAAGCGGAACCCTGAGATGAGCGACAACCTGATCGAAATCCGCGACTTGAGCGTGGCCTTCAACGACCAAACCGTGGTGCGCAACCTGTGCCTGGACATCCGCCCCGGTGAATGCCTGGCCCTGGTGGGCGAGTCAGGCTCCGGCAAGTCGGTGACAGCCCATTCGATCCTGCAATTGCTGCCGCAAACCGGCAGCCGTACCACCGGCAGCATCTGCTATCGCGGCCAGGAGCTGGTGGGCGCCGAGGCCAAGGTCCTGCGCCAACTGCGAGGGGACCGGATCGCAATGATTTTCCAGGAGCCGATGACGTCGCTGAACCCGCTGCACAGCGTCGAAAAGCAGATTGGTGAAACCCTGATGCTGCACAAGGGCCTGGGTGGCAAGGCGGCGCGCCAGCGCATTCTGGAGTTGCTGGCCCTGGTGGGCATCCAGAAACCCACCGAACGGCTCAAGGCCTACCCGCATCAACTCTCCGGCGGCCAACGACAGCGGGTGATGATTGCCATGGCCCTGGCCTGCGAACCGGAGCTTTTGATTGCCGACGAACCGACCACCGCGCTCGACGTGACGGTGCAGCGCAAGATTCTGTTGCTGCTCAAGTCCCTGCAGCAACGACTCGGCATGTCACTGCTGCTGATCAGCCACGACCTGAACCTGGTGCGCAGCATCGCGCAACGGGTCTGCGTAATGAAAGCCGGAGAAATCGTCGAACAGGCATCGTGCGAGACGCTCTTCAGCGCGCCGAAGCACCCCTACAGCTGCGAGTTGCTGCACGCCGAGCCGGAAGGCGAAGCCCCGCCCCGTGATGAACGCGAAGACGTCTTGCAGGTGCAGGATCTGCGCGTCAGCTTTGCCCTGGGCGGCGGGCTGTTCCGGCGCAAGGAATACTTGCGCGCCGTGGA
This sequence comes from Pseudomonas sp. Q11, assembly GCF_024494355.1. Classification (GTDB taxonomy): domain Bacteria; phylum Pseudomonadota; class Gammaproteobacteria; order Pseudomonadales; family Pseudomonadaceae; genus Aquipseudomonas; species Aquipseudomonas hefeiensis. The sequence continues at coordinate 85,271 of NZ_JAKNQY010000009.1, forward strand.
CGGCATCAGCCTGACGATCCAACGCGGCAAGACCCTGGGCATCGTCGGCGAATCCGGTTCCGGCAAATCCACTCTCGGCCAGGCGATCCTGCGACTGATCGAGTCCGAAGGCAGCATCCGCTTCCAGGGACAAGCCCTCGATCATCTGTCACAAAAAGACCTGCGACCGTGGCGCAAGCAGATGCAGGTGGTGTTCCAGGACCCGTTCGGCAGCCTCAGCCCCCGCATGTCGGTGCAGCAGATCATCAGTGAAGGCCTTGAGGTCCACAGCTCGTCCAGTTCCGAGCAGTGCGAAGCGCAGGTGATCCAGGCGCTGCGGGAAGTCGGCCTCGACCCGCAGAGCCGCCACCGCTACCCCCACGAATTCTCCGGTGGCCAGCGCCAACGCATCGCCATCGCCCGGGCACTGGTGCTCAAGCCGGCCCTGATTCTGCTGGACGAACCGACTTCAGCCCTGGACCGCACCGTGCAAAAGCAAGTGGTCGCCCTGCTCCGCCAGCTCCAGGAAAAGCATGGCCTGACCTACCTGTTCATCAGCCATGACCTGGCGGTGGTCCGCGCCCTGGCCCACGACATGATCGTGATCAAGGACGGTAAAGTGGTAGAGCACGGCGCCAGCCAGGAAGTGTTCGACGCGCCCCGGCACCCGTATACCAAGGAGTTGTTGGCGGCGGCGCATCCGGGGTGGGCATAATCGGCACTATGCAGTTGGACCGCGGCGCGGCCTTCGCGAGCAGCCCGCTCCCACATTTGATCTTCAGGGCGACGCAGCCCTCCGTGTGGGAGCGAGCCTGCTCGCGATGACGGCCTGACAGCCCCTAAAAAATCCGGATTTCGACCATGAACCCCACCGAAAGCCTCAAGGATTACAAGCGCGTGCGCACGCTGGCGATCCGCTCGTTGTTCGAGATCATCGAACAGTCCAGCGAAGGCACGGTGATTGTCGACCGTGACGCGAATATCGTCTGGATGAACGAACGCTACGCCCGGCGCTTCGGCCTGAACTCGGCGCAAGAAGCCATCGGCCGAGCGTGCGAGAGCGTGATCCCCGGTAGCCTGCTGCGCGAAGTGGTGCGCACGGGCCGGCCGATTCTGCTGGACATGCAGGACACGCCCAAGGAGCCACTGGTGGTGATGCGCCTGCCGATCCACGACAGCGCGGGCGCGGTGATTGGCGCCATCGGTTTTGCCCTGTTCGATGAACTGCGCAGCCTGTCGCCGATGCTCAAGCGCTACCTGAGCATGCAGGAAGAACTGGCTTCCACCCGCTCACTGCTGCGGGCACGGCAGACCCGGTACAACTTCGCCCACTTCATCGGCACCAGCCGCGCCAGCCTTGAGGTCAAACGTCGTGCCCGGCGCAGCGCCAGCGCCGATTCGCCGGTGCTGCTGCTCGGCGAAACCGGGACCGGCAAGGAACTGCTGGCCCAGGCAATCCACGGTGCTTCGCCGAGAGCGCACAAGGCGTTCGTCAGTATCAACAGCGCCGCGATTCCGGAATCCCTGCTGGAAGCCGAGTTCTTCGGCACCGCCCCGGGCGCCTTCACCGGCGCCGACCGCAAAGGCCGCGCCGGCAAACTGCAGATCGCCCAGGGCGGCACACTGTTCCTGGATGAAATTGGCGACATGCCACTGCCGCTGCAAAGCAAACTGCTGCGGGTCTTGCAGGAAAAAGAATACGAACCGGTGGGCTCCAACGAGGTGTTGCAAAGCGACGTGCGGATCATCGCTGCCACGTCCATGGATCTGGAAGCGGCGATCAAACGCGGAGAGTTTCGCGCCGACCTGTATTACCGCCTCAATGTGTTGCCGATCCAGGTCCCGCCGCTGCGCGAACGCCTGGATGATTTGCCGGCCCTGAGCGAGGCGATCCTCGAAGAACTGCGCAGCCAGCACGAACTGGACCGCGACGCACTCGACCTGCTGGGGCAACACGCCTGGCCGGGCAACATCCGGGAGCTACGCAATGTGCTGGAACGAACCGCGCTGCTCAGCGACGACCTGCTGCTCACTGCCGCCGATATCCGAGCGGCCATTGGGACTTTCACGCCAGTCACCCGTGCGTTGAATCCACATCAGGAACCACTGGCGCAAGAAACCTTCAGCCAGGCCCGGGCACGATTCGACCGCCATTTGATCGAAACCACCCTCGCGCAATGCGACGGCAAGGTGGTCGAAGCGGCCGAGCGATTGGGGTTGGGCAGGTCGACCTTGTACAAGAAGATGGTGGCGCTGGGGATCGCAGAGTCTCAATAAAGAGACTTTAGTCTCCTTAGCTGGACGATCTCTTTTTGAGCGCTTTGCGCTCATCGCGAGCAGGCTCGCTCCCACACTGGAAAGCATTCTCATGAATGACACAGCCAACCTGTGGGAGCGAGCCTGCTCGCGATGAGGCCAGCACAGCCCCTGAAAATCTCAAAACAGAGACAAAACCCTCGAACCATCCCCACCAAAATAAATAATTCCCTTATATTTCAATAAATTACATACCTGGCACAAAACTCGCTAAGGCCCTCCGCACCGTTTCACCACAAAAATAACAATCCAGGAGACACACCATGAGTGTGATCATTGCCTTGGCAGCTCTCACGCTGCTGATGGTGGCCGCCTACCGTGGCTACAGCGTTATCCTTTTTGCCCCCATCGCCGCCCTCGGCGCCGTCTTGCTGACTGATCCTTCCGCCGTCGCACCGGCCTTCACCGGGGTGTTCATGGAGAAGATGGTCGGTTTCATCAAACTGTATTTCCCGGTGTTCCTGCTCGGCGCAGTGTTCGGCAAGCTGATCGAGCTGTCGGGCTTCTCCCGCTCCATCGTCGCGGCGGCGATTCGCCTGCTGGGCACGCGCCAGGCCATGCTGGTGATCGTGCTGGTCTGCGCCTTGCTGACCTATGGCGGCGTGTCGCTGTTCGTCGTGGTGTTTGCGGTCTATCCGTTCGCCGCCGAGATGTTCCGCCAGAGCAATATTCCCAAGCGGCTGATCCCGGCCACCATTGCCCTTGGCGCGTTCTCGTTCACCATGGACGCCCTGCCCGGCACGCCGCAGATCCAGAACATCATCCCCAGCACCTTCTTCAACACCACCGCCTGGGCCGCGCCATGGCTGGGAGTGATCGGCACGATCTTCGTGTTCAGCTTCGGCATGCTGTTCCTGCAACGCCAGCGCAACAAGGCCCAGCGCGTTGGCGAAGGCTACGGCACCGAACTGCGCAACGAGCCGGAGACCGCCGAAGACATCCAGCTGCCCAATCCCTGGCTCGCCATTTCACCGCTGTTGGCGGTCGGGATCATGAACCTGCTGTTCACCCAGTGGATTCCCCAGTGGTACGGCAAGACCCACAGCCTGGCGCTGCCAGGCATGACCACACCGGTGACCAGCGACATCGCCAAGCTCACCGCGATATGGGCCGTGCAAGCCGCGTTGCTGGTGGGTATTGTCCTGGTGCTGCTGTTTGCCTTCAGCACCATTCGCAGCAAGCTGGCCGAAGGCAGCAAGAGCGCGGTGGGCGGCGCGCTGCTGGCGGCAATGAACACCGCTTCGGAATACGGTTTCGGCGCGGTCATCGCGTCCTTGCCGGGTTTTCTGGTGTTGGCCGACTGGCTCAAGAACATTCCCAATCCATTGGTCAATGAAGCCGTGACCGTAACGCTGCTGGCAGGCATCACCGGTTCAGCCTCGGGCGGCATGAGTATCGCCCTGGCGGCGATGTCGGAAACGTTCATCAGCGCCGCCAACGCCGCCAACATTCCCCTGGAAGTGCTGCACCGGGTCGCGTCCATGGCCAGCGGAGGCATGGATACCTTGCCCCACAACGGCGCGGTGATCACCCTGCTGGCGGTGACCGGCTTGACCCACCGTGAAGCCTACAAAGACATTTTCTGTATTACGCTGATCAAGACCCTCGCGGTTTTCGTGGTGATCGGTGTGTTCTACGCCACTGGTATTGTGTGAGGTTCGTATGACGGCAACTTTATCCGGCAAGACCGCCCTGGTGACCGGTTCCACCAGCGGCATCGGCCTGGGCATTGCCCTGAGCCTGGCCAAGGCCGGCGCCGACCTGATCCTCAACGGTTTTGGCGACGCTTCGGCGGTCATGACCGAAGTGAAACAGTTCGGTGGCAGGGTCGGTCATCATCCGGCGGATGTCAGCGACCCGGCGCAGATCGCCGACATGCTCGCCTACGCCGAGCGGGAGTTCGGCGGCGTGGACATTCTGGTGAACAACGCCGGTATCCAGCACGTGGCCGCCGTGGAAGATTTTCCGGTGGAGCGCTGGGACTCGATCATCGCCATCAACCTGTCCTCGGTGTTCCATGCCACGCGCTTGAGCCTGCCAGGCATGCGCGCCAAGGGCTGGGGGCGGATCATCAACATTGCCTCGGTGCATGGCCAGGTCGGTTCGGTAGGCAAGGCCGCCTACGTCGCGGCCAAGCACGGGGTGATCGGCCTGACCAAAGTGGTCGGCCTGGAAACCGCCACCAGCCACGTGACGTGCAACGCCATCTGCCCTGGCTGGGTGCTGACACCGCTGGTGCAAAAACAGATCGACGACCGCATTGCCAGCGGCGTCGACCCGCAACAGGCACAGCATGACCTGCTGGCCGAGAAGCAGCCCTCCCTGGAATTCGTCACCCCGCCGCAACTGGGGGAGCTGGTGCTGTTTCTGTGCAGCGAAGCCGGCAGCCAGGTACGCGGCGCGGCATGGAATATTGATGGTGGCTGGCTGGCTCAATAAATCTCTTGCGATCCCTTGTGGCGAGGGGATTTATCTGTGGGAGCAAGGCTTGCCCGCGATGGCCGCACCGCGGTTTAACAGCTAAACCGCGTTTTCGTTCATCGCGGGCAAGCCTTGCTCCCACAAGTCGGGGATAAATCTCCTCGTCACAAGATTGGGTCGCTCTATAGTTTGTGTGTACATAAAAAATAAGAGGCACCCCATGTCCGACATCCTCTGGCAGCCCACCGCCGATCGCATCGCCCAGTCACGCATGGACGCCTTTCGCCGGTTCGTCAACGCGCGGCATCAACTGCGCCTGAGCGACTACCCCACCCTGCATACCTGGAGCATCGACCGGCGTGAAGCCTTCTGGCAGGCCATCGTCGACTTCTTCGAGATCGGTTTTCACCAGGCGCCCAGCGCTGTGCTGGTCGAAGGTGAGCAAATACCCAGCGCCCGGTGGTTTCCCGGGGCGACACTGAATTTTGCCGAACACCTGCTGCGCCGGCGCGATGACGCCGTGGCCGTGATCGCCCTCGACGAAAGTGGCGGGCAGGAACAACTGACCTGGGCCGAACTTGCCGCCCACGTCGCCGGCCTGCAAAAAAGCCTGCAAGCGGCGGGTGTAAGCAAGGGCGACCGGGTAGCCGCGTGCATGCCCAACACCTGGCAGACCCTGGTCGGCATGCTCGCCACCACCAGCCTGGGGGCGATCTGGTCGTGCTCCTCGCCTGACTTCGGCACCCAGGGGGTCATCGACCGGTTTGGCCAGATCGAGCCCAAGGTGCTGATCACCTGCGCCGGTTACCGCTACGCCGGCAAGGTCATCGACCAGCGAGCCAAGGTCAACGAAATCCTAGAGCGCCTGCCTTCGCTGCAGCAACTGATCATCTTGCCCTATGCGTGCCCCAACGCCTGCGTCGAAGACTTTCAGACAGCGGCCAGCGTCGCGTTGTGGAGCGACTTCTACCACTGTGGCGGCGAACCGGCGTTCGTTGGCGTGCCGTTCGATCATCCGCTGTACATCCTTTATTCCAGTGGCACTACTGGCGTGCCGAAGTGCATCGTCCACAGCACCGGCGGTGTGCTGCTGCAACACCTCAAGGAACATGGCCTGCATGTTGACCTTGGCCCCGAAGATCGTCTGTTCTACTACACCACGTGTGGCTGGATGATGTGGAACTGGCTGGTGTCGGCCCTCGCCGTGGGCAGTGCGGTGGTGCTCTACGATGGCTCACCCTTTCACCCTGGCCCCGAGCGCCTGCTGGACCTGATCGACCAGCAGCGCATCAGCGTATTCGGCACCAGCCCCAAATACCTGGCGGCCCTGGAAAGCCAGGGTTTTAAACCGCGACAGACCCATGACCTGGGCAGCCTGAAAACCATCCTGTCCACCGGCTCGGCCCTGGCGCCCCATAGCTACGACTACGTGTATCGCGACTTCAAGCCCCAGGTGTGCCTGGCCTCGATGTCCGGTGGCACCGACATTGTGTCGTGCTTCGTCAACGGCAATCCGTTGTCCGCCGTTCGCCGTGGCGAGATGCAGGGCAAGAGCCTGGGCATGGCGGTGCAGGTCTGGAACGAGGCAGGCCAAGCGGTCATGGGTGAAAAAGGTGAACTGGTCTGCACCCGACACTTCCCGGCCATGCCCATTGGCCTGTGGAATGATCCGCAGCAGGAAAAGCTAAGGGCCTCCTACTTCAGCCAGTTCCCCGGTGTGTGGGCCCAGGGTGACTATGCCGAGGAGCTGCCGCACGGCGGTTTCTTGATCCACGGGCGCTCGGATGCGGTGCTCAATCCCGGTGGTGTGCGCATCGGCACGGCGGAAATCTATCGACAGGTGGAAAAGGTCGAGCAGGTGCTGGACAGCGTTGCCATCGGCCAGCAATGGCAGGGTGATGTGCGCGTGGTGCTGTTTGTGCGCCTGCGCGACGGCGTGACCCTGGATGAAGCCCTGGAACAACAGATCCGCCAGGTGATCCGCGCCAATACCACGCCGCGTCATGTGCCGGCGAAGATCCTGGCAGTCAGCGACATCCCGCGGACCATCAGCGGCAAGGTGGTGGAACTGGCGGTGCGCAACGTGGTGCATGGCGAGGTGGTGAAAAACACCGATGCCCTGGCCAATCCCGAGGCGCTGGAGCAGTTTCGTGATCGGGCGGAGCTTAGCAACTGACTTGAGCGAACCTCAAACCTGTGGGGAGCAAAAACACTTGTGGGAGCAAAGCTTGCTCGCGATACAGGCGACGCGGCTTTTCAGGCCTACCGCATTACCGTTCATCGCGAGCAAGCTTTGCTCCCACAGGTCTTGTTCCTACAGGTCTTTGTCCTACAGGCCTTGCTCCTACAAGTGTTGTTCTCACCCAGAGACTCAATCCATCAACCCCCACTCACCCGCCGCCGGATCGGCTGGGGGCACCGTCGCGCCCGATTCGGCATGCAACTTCAGCCGCAACCGCAGGTTGTTCGCCGAGTCGGCGTTTTTCAGTGCTTCCGCCTCATCGATAGCCCCCTCCACCACCAGGTTGTACAGGGCATGATCGAAGGTTTGCATCCCGAGTTCTTCTGACTTTTCCATGATGCCCTTGAGCTCGCCGAACTCATTGCGGCGGATCAGGTCGGCCACCGTGGGCGAGCCCAGCATGACCTCCACCGCGGCCCGGCGCTGGCCGTTGCGAGTGCGCACCAGGCGTTGCGACACGAACGCCTTGAGGTTGTTGCCCAGATCATTGAGCAGTTGCGGCCGGCGTTCTTCCGGGAAGAAATTGATCACCCGGTCCAACGCCTGATTGGCATTGTGAGCATGCAGGGTGGAAATCACCAGGTGCCCGGTGTCGGCGAAGGCCAGGGCATGTTCCATGGTTTCGCGATCACGAATTTCGCCGATCAGCACCACGTCCGGCGCCTGGCGCAGGGTGTTCTTCAAGGCCGCATGAAAGCTGCGGGTGTCGACACCGACTTCGCGTTGATTGATGATCGATTTCTTGTGCCGATGGATATACTCCACCGGGTCTTCGATGGTGATGATATGGCCGCTGCTGTTGCGATTACGGTAATCGATCAGCGCCGCCAGGGAGGTCGACTTGCCCGACCCTGTCGCCCCGACGAACAGCATCAGCCCCTGTTTCTGCATGATGATGTCCAGCAACACATTCGGCAGTTTCAGGTCCTCGAACCGCGGGATGTCGAGCTTGACGTTGCGGATCACCATGGACACGTCATTGCGTTGCTTGAAGATATTGACGCGGAACCGCCCGACCCCGGCCAGGGAGATGGCCAGGTTCATTTCCAATTCCCGATCGAACTCAAGCCGCTGTTCGGCGTCCATCAAAGACTCGGCGAGCCCGGCGATCTCGCCAACCTTGAACGGCTGGTTGCTCAAGGGTTTGAGCAGCCCCTCGAAACGCGCGCAGGGCGGCGCGCCGGTGGACAGGTAGAGGTCGGAGCCATCCTGGCTCGCCAGGATGCGTAACAAGGGATCGATTTCCATGGCCTGATTGACTTCCGCGAGACTTCAATGAAACAAGCTGACCCGATGAGCAAACCTTTCAGACCAACCCGCGCTTACCTTCTTCAGAGGATAGTAGACACCGTGGCTGCGACACGATTTGCAGGGCTTGCGTGATGAACGCCACACCCGCCGGCAGTGACATACAGAGCCTGTTCGCCCGACGCGACTGGACCGACAGCCCGCTGGGCACTGCCCAGACCTGGCCCCAGAGCCTGCGTACCGCCCTGGACATCGTGCTCCACTCGCCGATGCCGATGTCCCTGCTGTGGGGGCCACAGCTGATCCATTTCTACAACGACGCCTTTACCCGGTTGACCGGCGACAAACACCCCCAGGCGTTCGGCCAGCCGACCCATTCAGCATGGCCCGAACTCAAAGACGTGAGCGAGCCGATTTATCACAACGTGTTGCAAGGCCGCACGCACACCTGTCGCGATCAGCATTGGCGGGTGCCCTTCGCCGGGCGCCTTTGCGATGTCTGGCTGGACCTGACCTACAGCCCCGTGCGCGATGAAGATGGCGCCGTGGCCGGTATTCTGGTTACGGCCATCGAGACCGGTGAACGGCGACGCCTGGCCCTGGAATTCGAGCGACGCTCAGAGGCCAGCCTCAAGGCCCAGCAGGAAAGTGAAGAACGCCTGCAACTGGCCCTGGCGGCTGCCGATACGCTAGGCACCTGGGATTGGGACATCAGCGAAGACCGCTTTGTTGCCGACGAGCACTTCGCGGTGCTGCATGGCGTCGATCCGAGCCTGTCGCGTCAGTTGCCCATCAGCGCCTACCTTGAAGGCGTGCATCCGGAAGACCGGGCCATGGTCACCCGCAGCATCAAGCATTGCATCACCCACGGCACCGAATACGCCGAGGAGTACCGTCTGCTGCAGTCCGACGGCGAACTGCGCTGGGTGTTCGTGCGCGGTCGTTGCTACAAGGATCGCCACGGCCGGCCCAAACGCTTTCTCGGCGCAGCCCTGGACCTGACCGAACGCAAGCGCACCGAGCAGGCCCTGCGCCAGAGCCAGACCGAACTGCAACTGATCATCAATGCCATGCCGATCCTCATCAGCTACGTGGATCGGGAAGAGCGTTTTCGCCTCAACAACAGCGCCTATCTGGACTGGTATGGCCTGACACCCCAGGAGCTTTACGGCAAGACCATTCGCGAAGTGCTCGGCGATTCAGCCTACGCCGCCCGCGCCGAGCAGGTCGCCGACGCCTTGGCAGGCAAGCCGTGCAGCTTCACCGCGCAGTCGGATCATCGCGACGGCCGCTCCCGCCATGCCTTGATCAACTACCTGCCGCGCCATGGGGCCGACGGCGCGGTGAACGGTTTCTACATCTTTGTGATCGACGAGACCGAGCGCAAGAAAACCGAAGAGGCCCTGCGCAACCTAAACGAAACGCTCGAAGAGCGCGTCATCGCCCGCACCCAGCAACTGGCCGAAGCCAACCACCGCCTGCAAAACGAGATGGTCGAACGCGAACGTGCCGAGGAGGCGCTGCGCCACGCTCAGAAGATGGAGGCCGTGGGCCAGCTCACCGGCGGCATCGCCCATGACTTCAACAACATGCTCACCGGCATCCTCGGCAGCCTCGACCTGATGCAACGCTACATCGCCAGCGGACGCACCGCCGAGATCGGTCGTTTCACCGAAGCGGCCGTGTCCTCGGCCAACCGTGCGGCGGCCCTGACACACCGCCTGCTGGCGTTTTCCCGACGCCAGTCGCTGGACCGCAAACCGCTGGACCCCAATGACCTGGTGCATTCACTTGAAGACCTGCTGAGCCGAACCACCGGTGATCACATCGTGCTGCGCTTGCAGTTGGCCGCTGAACTGTGGCCGGTCAGCACCGATGCCAGCCAGTTGGAAAACGCCCTGCTCAATCTGGTGATCAATGCTCGGGACGCCATGCCGGAGGGTGGCGAGTTGACCATCGAAACCGCCAACGTCTACCTCGACGGCAATGACCTCAACGCCCTGGAACCGGTCACGCCCGGGGACTACGTGATGATTGCCGTCAGCGACAACGGCAGCGGCATGAGCCCTTCCGTGCTGGCCAAGGCCTTTGATCCGTTTTTCACCACCAAACCCATCGGCCAGGGCACCGGCCTGGGCTTGTCGATGATCTACGGGTTTGCCCAGCAGTCGGGTGGGCTGCTGAGCCTGGACAGTGTGCCGGACCAGGGTACGCGGGTGCAGTTGTACCTGCCGCGGCTGTACGTCGCGTCTGTCCAGCAGACTGCGGCGCCGGTCGCGCAGAATGCGCCGGCTGCGATCGCCGGAGAAACCGTGTTGCTGGTCGAAGACGAGCCGGCCGTGCGCATGCTGGTGCTCGATCTGCTCGACGCCCTGGGCTACACCACCCTTCAAGCCCAGGACGCCAAGGCTGCCCTTGGGCTACTGGAGTCCAGCCAGCGCATCGACTTGCTGGTGACCGATGTCGGCCTGCCAGGCATGAATGGCCGGCAACTGGCGGAGATCGCCCGCCAGCATCGGCCCGATCTGAAGGTGCTGTTCATGACCGGCTATGCGCAAAAAGCCACCGAGCGCCAGGGCTTTCTTGAGCAGGGCATGGACATGGTTGCCAAGCCCTTCACCCTTGATCTGCTGGCGAACAAGATTCGGACGATGATCAACCATGGCGCCTGACTTAAGGCATAATCGCCGCCCCGTCGCACCGTTCAGGTCACTGCTGCAATGAAAGCCCAAGCCCGCCATATCCTGGTGAAAACCGCCGAAGAAGCCGAACAGCTCAAGCAACGCATCGCCAAGGGCGAAGCCTTCGATGTACTGGCCAAGAAATACTCCACCTGTCCCTCGGGCAAACGCGGCGGTGATCTGGGTGAAGTGCGGCCCGGGCAGATGGTCGGTGCGATCGATGCGGTGATCTTCAAAAAGCCCCTGCGGGTGGTGCATGGGCCGATCAAGAGCAAGTTCGGGTATCACCTGGTGCAGGTGTTCTACCGGGATTGATCGGTCACGTTGTCAGCGAAGCCTGTCTGTGGGAGCAAAGCTTGCTCGCGATGAACGATAACGCGGAAGGTCTGAAGAACTGCGTCGCCTGGATCGCGAGCAAGCTTTGCTCCCACAGGCACATCGATCCCCCAGTCAGTCCCTGGGGATCAACGCCCCCGGCACCTGGATGACCCGGCTTGCCAGAAGGTGTCCAGCCTCGGCGGCCTCCACCGGGCTGCCACCGAGCAGGCGGCTTGCCAGGTACGCGGCACTGAATGAATCCCCCGCCGCGGTCGTGTCCACTACCCGCTCCACGCGCTGGGCAGGAATCTCGAAAGACTCACCATCACAACAGATCAGACAGGGCTCGGCACCGCGCTTGAGCACCACTTCCGACGTGCCCAACTGCGCGTACGCGGCGAATACTTCATCGCTGCTGGCATAACCAAACAGCGCCTGCTCGTCGTCCACCGTCAGCAGCGCCACCTCTACGTAAGGCAAGACACTGCGATAGGCCGCACGGGCCGCATCGACTGAGGCCCAGAGCCTTGGCCGGTAGTTATTGTCGAACACCACCTCAGCCCCGCGCTGGCGGGCCTGGATCAGGGTTTCGATGAGTTTGCCGCGACCTTGCTCGCCGAGCACGGCCAGGGTGATGCCGCTGAAATACAGCACGTCGTAATCCGGCAGCGCCGCCAGGATCGGTGCGGCGGCCGGGGTGGTGAAGCAATCACGCACCGCCGCCTCGTTGCGCCAGTACAAAAACCGCCGCTCACCCGCCGCGTCGGTCTGGATGCAATACAAACCCGGCAAGCGACCGGGCAGGCGCTGAACCCTATCCAGGCCGATATTTTCAGCGGCCCAGCTCTGGCACATGGCTTCGCTGAAACTGTCGTCGCCCAAGGCGGTCACGTAATCCACCGCGCCCTTGTCGCCGAGGGCGCGGGACAGGTACACAGCGGTGTTCAGGGTGTCGCCGCCGAAGCTTTGTTGCAGGCTGCCATCGGCGCGTTGCTGCAGTTCGATCATGCACTCGCCGATCAGGGCGATGCGGGGTTTTGGGTTGGGGTAGCTCATGGGCGATCCTGATATTTCGATAGTGTCTGCAAGGCCGCTATCGCGAGCAGGCTCGCTCCCACAGGGGATATCGGTGAACATAAATCCTCTGTTCACAACCGCCCCCACTGTGGGAGCGAGCCTGCTCGCGATAGCCGCGACTCGGTTTCAAGGCTAGAAACAAGTCTCCATGCTCTCGACCACCCGCAACTGCTCATCCACCAGGCACGCCACCCGCCATTTGTCGAAAGTCAGGCACGGATGCGACGTACCGAACGAGATGATGTCGCCTACCCGCAATTCCACCCCGGTCGCCACCGTCATGAACGCATGCTGGTCCATCACCGCCGTCACCTTGCAGCCGGCCAGGTCCTGCCCCGCTATGGAGTCGGAACCGGGCTGGTAACGCTTGAGCGGCACCGGCAGCCCGGCGTCGTAGGCCACGTCGCGTTTACCCAGGGCGATCACCGCGAAGCCGGGTTCAGGCAGTGATTGCACGTGGGCCCAGACTTCCAGGGCCGGCCGCAGGCCTTCGTGCAGGTCGCTACGCCGCTCCAGCACGCAGCACTGGGCCTCTTTGTAGATGCCATGATCATGGGCTACGTAACTGCCGGGGCGCAGCACGCTGAGGAAACGTCCGTGGGCGTTCCGGGCCTCGAAAGACTCAGCGATCAGGTCGTACCAGGCTGAACCTGAGGCGGTGATGATCGGCTTGTCGATGGCAAACGCACCGTTGTCCTGCAACTGCACCGCCAGCCCCACCAGGGAGGCGGCAAACGCGCGGATGCCACTGATGGCGTGGTCACCATGGATCACGCCTTCATAGCCTTCGATACCGGTCAGCGCCAGCGCCGGTTGCGCCCCGATCGCCTTGGCCAGGGCCAGCACCTCGGCTTCGGTCCGGCAGCCACAGCGGCCACCCACCACACCGTACTCGATCATCACGTTCAGCTTCGCACCGCGCGAGGCAAAGAATGCACCCAGTTCGGCAACGTTGTCGGGATGGTCGACCATGCAATGGAATTCGAACGCAGGATCTGTCAGCAAATCAGCGATCAGCGCCATGTTTGGCGTGCCCACCAGTTGGTTGGCCATCAGCACCCGGCGCACGCCATGGGCGTAAGCGGCACGGGTCTGCACCGCGGTGGCCAGGGTCAGCCCCCAGGCGCCGGCCTCGAGCTGGCGACGAAACAGCGCCGGGGTCATGCTGGTCTTGCCGTGGGGCGCCAGTTCGGCGCCACTGTCCGTGACGAACTTTTGCATCCAGCCAATGTTGTGCTCCAACGCTTGGCGATGCAAAACCAGCGCCGGCAGGCTGATGTCCCGCAGCAGGTGATCGCCCGCTTGGGCTGCCCCCTTCTCCACGGTAGCGTTATGAATGGCAGAAGACATTTCACACTCCTCACACAGCCGCGGCTGTCTATTCATTGATGCGACGGGCCAGGTTGTTGGCGCTATCGATCAGCACCCGGCGGTAGTCGGCGTAGTTGTTCTTGGCGTCGGCCCGTGGGGCGACAATGCACAGGGTCGCGATGGCCACGCCATTGGCGTCTTTGACCGGTGCGGCGAAGCAGTGGGTGAAGGTGTCGGCCACACTGTCGAAGGAGAAAAATCCATCGAGGCCGGCCTGGCGGATCTGCGCGAGAAACAGCTCCAGGGGCAGGCGCTCGCCGTCCGGCAGGATGAAGTCGTCGGGGTCGATCAGGTCGACGATTTGCTGGTCACTCAGATGCGCCAGCAGCAGGCGTCCGGATGCGGTCCAGGGAATCGGCGCGTTCTCGCCAATGTCCGAGGAAATGCGAAAGTGCCGCTCCCCCTCCTTCATCAGCGCCACCGTGTATTTGCGCCCGTTGAGCAGGCACATCTGGGCGGTTTCCCGGGTTTGGCTGACGATTTCCTGCAAGGCGTGATCGGCCTCGCGGCTCAGGTCGAAATGCCGCAGGTGCGCCTGCCCGAGAAAGTACAGCTGACGGCCCAGGTAGACGTGGCCGTCCTTGCCCACCGGCTCCAGGATGCGTCGTTCCAGCAACGACGCCACCAGTTCGTAGACCGTGGATTTGGGGCTGCCGATGCCGCTGGCGATGTCATTGGGGCGCAACGGCTGGCCGATTTCCTTGAGGAAATCGAGGATATCGAACGCCCGGTCCAACCCTCGGGCCCGGCGCTTGATGGTGTCTTCGGTCATTTATTGCGTTCCCGTTCATTGGTCGTAGGAGCTGTCGAGTGTAACGAGGCTGCGATCTTTCCCCAGTCAGTTGAGCCTTGAGTGAAAGCCCGACAGATCAAGATCAAAAGATCGCAGCCTTCGGCAGCTCCTACAACGGTTCAGGCCTTTTTCTTGTAGGCGATACAATCAATCTCAACCTTGCAATCCACCATCATGTTCGCTTGCACACAAGCCCTGGCCGGCGCGTGTTCGGGGCTGAAGTATTCACCAAATACTTTGTTGAAACTCCAGAAATCCCGCGGATCTTCCAGCCATACGCCGCAGCGCACCACATCTTCAAGGCCATATCCGGCCTCTTCAAGAATCGCGATCAGGTTCTTCATGGTCTGGTGGGTCTGCTCGACGATCCCGCCGACAATAATCTCGCCGTTCACCGCCGGCACCTGACCGGACACGTGCAGCCAGCCGTCGGCCTCCACGGCCCGGGCGAAGGGCCGTGGCTGGCCGCCGCCTGCGGTGCTGCCGGTGCCGTAGCGCGTAATGCTCATGGGTGTTTCTCCTTGCTTGTATCAATCAAAGGTTCAATAGGATTAAAAACGGGTGTTCTTGAGAAACTCAGCCAGTCGCGGTGACTGCGGCCGCTCGAACAGTTCCTTCGGTGGGCCTTGCTCTTCGATGCGGCCCTGGTTCATGAACACGATCTTGTCGGACACCTCGAAGGCGAAACGCATTTCGTGGGTCACCAGCAGCATGGTCATGCCGTCTTCGGCCAGGCCCTTGATCACGTTCAGCACCTCGCCCACCAATTCCGGGTCCAGGGCCGAGGTCACTTCGTCGAACAGCATCAGGCTGGGGTTCATGGCAATCGCCCGGGCGATCGCCACACGCTGCTGCTGGCCGCCGGACAACTGACCGGGATAATGATCGCGCCGTTCCAGCAAGCCGACCCGCTCCAGCCATTTCTCGGCCAGGGCCACGGCTTCGTCCTTGGCCAGCTTTTTCACCTTGAGCAGGCCCAGGGTAACGTTCTGCAACGCCGTCAGATGAGGGAACAGGTTGAATTGCTGGAAGGCCATGCCGGTCATGGCCCGGTGCCGGGCGATGACTTTCTCCGGGTGGCGCACGCGCTTGCCGTCCACCTCGTCGTAACCGATGGCCTCGCCGTCGAGCACAATCTGTCCGCCCTGGAACTCTTCAAGCATGTTCACGCAACGCAGCAGCGTGGTTTTGCCCGAGCCGCTGGAGCCGATCAGGGTGACGACATTGCCGCGCTGCATGCTCAGGTCCACGCCCTTGAGCACTTCCACCGGGCCGTATTGTTTGCGCAGACCGCGAATGTCCAGCAGCGGTTGGGTGTTGGAGTGCTCCGTGTTGGAGAGCCCCGTATTGGAGAGATTCGAAACATCAGTCATGGCAAGGCCACCCGCTTTTCAATGTGCCGCCCGAGCAATTCGATGGCGTAGTTGATGATGAAAAAGAGAAAACCGGCGAACAGGTAAAACTCCAGGGTCATGAAAGTCCGGGCGATGATCTGCTGAGTGCTGAGCAGCAGTTCGGCAACGCCGATCACCGACAACAGGGTCGAAGCCTTGACGATTTCGGTGGAGGAATTGACCCAGGTCGGCAAGATCTGCCGCAGCGCCTGGGGCAGCAGCACATAACCCAACGCCTGGAAGAACGTCAGGCCGATGGCCTGGCTCGCTTCCATCTGTCCACGGGGCAAGGCCTGCAAGGCGCCGCGCACAATCTCGGCCACATGGGAGCCGCAAAACAGCGTCAGGCCCAGGGCACCGGCCTCGAATGCGCCGATCTGCCAGCCCAGGGCCGGAGCCATGTAGAAACAGGCCAGCACCAACACAAACACGGGTGTGCCGCGAATCACGTCGACGTAGAAACGAAACGGCGCGCGCATCCAGAAGCGACCGTAAGTCAGTACCAGTCCGGCGAACAGGCCGATCAACGTGCCT
The DNA here is from genome assembly GCF_024494355.1 of Pseudomonas sp. Q11. Lineage (GTDB taxonomy): Bacteria > Pseudomonadota > Gammaproteobacteria > Pseudomonadales > Pseudomonadaceae > Aquipseudomonas > Aquipseudomonas hefeiensis. The sequence continues at coordinate 101,645 of NZ_JAKNQY010000009.1, forward strand.
AACAAAATCGCCAGCAACGAGCACTGCACGCTGGTCAGGAACCCGGCCCACAGCGTCTCCCGGGCAACCCACAACTCATGTAACCAACTGGGGGATTCGTACATGGAACACTCCTAACGGCGGATCGCCAGACGCTGCTCGAAATAGCGCAGCAGCATGGCAATGAGGTAACAGGCCGCGACATACAGGGCCGTGGTCACCAGCCAGGTTTCGATCACCCGGTAGCTCTCTACGTTGATCTTGCGGGCGTAATAGGTCAGCTCCGGCACGGCAATCGCCGCCGCCAGTGAGGTGTCCTTGAACAGCGAAATGAAGTTGTTCGACAACGCCGGCAACACGTTGCGCAGCATCACCGGCACGGTGACGTAGGCCTTGACTTGCCACTCGCCCAAACCGATGGCCAGCCCCGCTTCACGCTGGCCCTTGTGAATGCTCAGCAGTCCGCCGCGGAACACTTCGGTCAGATAGGCCCCGGCGTACAGCGAGAGCGTGATGACGAACGAGGGAATTTTGTCCAGGCGAATACCCAGGCTCGGCAAAGCGAAGTAGATCAGCAGGATCAGCACCAGGATCGGCGTATTGCGGATCACCGTGACATACACCGAGGCCAGCAGCCGCAACGCGCGGTGCTTGCTCAGCAGCGCGAACGCCATCAGCAGGCCGATCACGCAACCGATGGCGATCGACACCAGCGCCAGGGAAAGCCCCAGGCCGAGCCCCGCCAGCAAGGTGTCGAAATCGCGCCAGACGGCGGCAAAGTTCAACTGATAATTCATGGTCGGCAGTACCTTCAACGGGGCGCCTTGAAGGGGCGCCCCGGGCTCACGGGATCATTTGAATTCGACGGGGAAACCGATGGCCGGCGACGGCAATTCGACACCGAACCATTGCTTGAACGATGCCGCATAGGTGGGGAATTCCACGCCGGTCATGGCTTCATGCAAGGTGGTGTTGACGAAGTTCAGCCAATCCTGGTCGCCGCGCTTGACTGCGCAGGCATAGGTTTGCGGGCTCCAGGCGTAGGCCGGGCTGCGGTAGCGACCGGCGTTCTGCACCATCAGGTATTTGACCGATGATTGGTCGGTGGCGGCCGCATCGGCACGGCCGGAGTTCACCGCCTGGTACATCAGATCGACGCTGTCGTACTGGTCGACCTTGGCCTTGGGCAGCGCCTGGTGCACCAACTCCTCGGCGTAGACGTTCTGCAGCACAGCCACGGTGACGTCATCGCCGGCGGCCTTGAGGTCTTCGATTTCCTTGTACTTGCTGTTGGCCGGCAGCAGCAGGCCCACGCCTTCACGGTAATACGGCAAGGTGAACGCAACCTGCTGGGCACGGCTGGCGGTGACGGTGATGAACTGGCAGCTAATGTCGACCTTGTCGGTCAGAAGGTTCGGAATCCGAGCATCGGACGACTGCACCACAAACTCGACTTTCTCCGGGTCATTGAATAGCCCCTTGGCGACCATCCGCGCGATGTCGATATCAAACCCCTGCAACTTGCCATCCGCTCCCTGGAAGTGCCACGGCGCATTGGTACTGCCCGTGCCCACGATCAATTTCCCGCGTTGCAGCACGCTATCAAGCTTGCTGTCCGCCGCCTGAGCGACACCCATGGCAGCCGTCGTGGCCGCGAAGATAAAAACACACGCTTTGAACAAGGAAGGTCGGCGATGCATGGCAAGCACTCCTGAGTCAGTTTATTCCGCTATACCGGAATTTAGTATGTAACAACGGAATAGACAGCAGAAAGTGTGCCACAGGCTTGCGCTGTATGGACAAGGAAAATGGAAAGCTAATGAAATCATAGGGATGGCAAGCCCAGACGTACCGATACGGGCAAAGGTATCTGCGCAGGCACTGCTACTGTTGGCTACAGCCTCCGGGTAGCAAGGCCCCATACAGGGAGCAAGCGATGCTTTTGCGCACCAAAAGGGAGCCGTTCAACTGTCAACTCTGACAGTAGCGATGCCCGGCCGTGTTGCTTATGGTTGCAAACACTCACTCTGTCGATGAAGGGAAGCCCGCCATGAGTTCGTTCATCACCCACATCGCCTCATCGAAGGACTACCGCACGGCTCTCAAGACCTGGCGCCCGGTGGTCTTCTATTTCGGCCATCCCCACTGCTACGCCTGTAGCTGGGCCGAGCCGCTGTTTTGCAGCGTTGCCGAGACATTCAAGGACCGGGCGGTGATCTACACATTGAGTACCAGCGAATCGCCCCGACACCCGGACGTTACCGGGACACCCACGGTGCTGTTTTATAAGGATGGGAAGTTACGCCGCAAGCTCAAGGGCGTCGGTGATCAGGCCTCGCTAACCCAGAACTTTGCCGAACACATCGGCCGAACCAAACCCAGACGGCCGCGTCGCTCGCCTCGTCGTGACTTGCACTGGTTGCGCGAACAACTGCGAACCTTGTGCCTGGTCTCTCGGGCGCGGGGACTCCAAAGGTTGCGGCGAGGAAAGCCGGGCGCCTACCGCTTGGCTGCCTCGTCATAAACCTGGCCGCACTCGCGCTTACCAACCGCAAACACTGTAACAACTAGCAAATCATCTACCACTCGGTAAACCAATCGATAGCCGGCGCTACGTAACTTGATTTTATAGGCGTTGCCCAGCCCATGCAGACGGTCTGCCTGGACATGCAGATTCACCAGTCGCTCCTCGAGCTTTTTCTTGAACTGCTCTTTGAGTGTTACACCCAGTTTTTGCCATTCCTTCCAGGCTTTATCAGAAAATTCCAACTCATAGGTCATCAAGAGAAACCTTTATCGTTGGATCATTTTCACGCTCGCGGCAAAGAGCAACCAGCTCCAGATCTTCAAGCCGATCCATCATGGCTTCATATTCTCGAGCGGGGACGCAATAAAATGCCGGCTCATTGCGGTTGAGGATTGCTACGGATAATCCTCCACCGGCAGCAACAGTGCCCATCGGATTTTTCTTGAGTTCGGAAATGCTGGCTACAACTTGAGAAAGCACAATATGTGTCATGAGGTGAGTCCTTGAGCACTCTTAATGGCGCTAAAAATAGCACTCTAAAACATCTCTTATCACAGTTCAGCGTCCGCAAAACCTCACCCTGGACAACATCCGCAAATCCCCGTCGCGGTAATAATCGTCCGTCCAGCTGTCATCCACCGCCAGCGGCTTGACCTGCTTGAGCGCCAGTTTTTTCACGAAATAGCGAAAGCGGTAATGCTCATAGAAGCGCAGCAGTTCAAGCCCGTAGCGGTCGGCCAGGTCGGTGTCGCCCTGGATGATGAGGTAGTTCTCGTCGTTGCCGCTGCTGGCCGCGGCGCTGAGGTTATGGCTGCCGCTGATGATGGTCGGCGTGTCGCTGGTGAAGTCGGTGACGACGGCTTTGGTATGCACCAGCAAGTTGCCTTTCTGGCCTTTCATGTTTTCCCTGAGCCAGCCCTCCAGGCCGGTATTGAGCAGCGCGGTGGCGGCGAACTCGGCGGTGCGGTCGGCATGAAAACCGGTGATGCGGCTGCTGGTGTTCTGCAGGCCGTAACGCAGCACGTCGTCGTTGGGTTGGCCGAGCAAGGCATCGAGGATCCGGTCGGGCAAGGCGAAGGCCGTGACGAACAGCAGGTCTTTTCGGGCGCCATTGATGATATCGACGAAGCGATCCAGGTCGCCCTCTCCCGTACGTGGCGAGAACCCGGTGAATAATGGCTCCTCGGGGGCCAGGGGGTTGTTCCGGTTGATCCACTGGCGCGTGGCTCCGACGTCCTCTGGTGCGGCCCAGATCTGCTCGAACACCTGGCGATAGCTGTTGCTGACGCGCGGGTCGTCCAGCACGTGAATAACGTTGGCCTGGCGGTAAACGCCATTGGCGGTGAAATTGGTGCTGCCGCACAGCACGGCCTCGGGGTGTAATGAACCGGCGTCATCGACCTTGCTCAGCACGATGAACTTGTCGTGGAAAATATTGTGCGTGACACGCCCGCGCTTGTTGGCCGCCGGCAGTGTCGCCAAGCTCGCTTCATTGCGCAACGTACCGTCGTCCCCCGGCTCGGCGTGATACAGCACCCGTACCCGCGCACCCCGTGCGAAAGCGGCGTTCACAGCCTCGACGATCACCGGCAGCTCATATTCATAGATGGCAACGTCCAGGGCCCAGCTGGCATTCAGAGCCCGGTCGATGAAACCGGTCAAGCGCCCCAGCAAGCCGTTTTCCAGCCAGCGACGCGGTGCGTCGGGCCAAGCATCGATGGACAGGTTTTTGTTGGCATCGATCAGCGCGTCAATCTCCGGAAATTTGCGCTGGAAGGCCTGGCTGGCGGCCACGGCGCGGTTGAAGATGACTCCCTGGTTGCTTGGCTGGCCATCGTCACTGGTCACTGACACCTCAAGTGATTCCCCCAGTTGCGGCGCATCAGGGCTGCCATAGGCCAGGTGCACGCGGTAGTGAATTGCCACGCCGGGGTTGATGGCGTAGTCGGCCCAGCGGAATTTCTGCAACGGTGCTTTATCGCTCGGCGTGGCGCGAAACTGCGGGAACGTGTGAACCTTGTCAGGGAAGGTCAGGCTGTTGAACAGGAACAGCCAGGGCTTGGCGCCGTGCTGTTTCTCGATGGCAAAGCCGAGCAAACCCTTGCGCCGGGGTTCGGCCAGGTCCATGGCGAGCAACACACCGTTGGTGCCGGCGTAGGCCTTGACCCGAAAATCGTCCTGGGCATTGGTGACGAGTACGCGCATGGTTCACTCCTGTGGGGGGCTGGCTGAGCATAGAACAGCGATGCTTATTGAGCGTGCGGATATCTGACACCGGGGCGATGCTATCGCGAGCAGGCTCGCTCCCACAGGGGGAGTTGTGGGGTTCATTGATCGTGTGTTCACCACAGAACAAATGTGGGAGCGAGCCTGCTCGCGATGAGGCCCTGTCAGTCACCGAACATCCGAGCCCGGTAGCCCTTCATCAATATGCCGATACTGCGCCCCCAACTGCCCCGCCAATTGCCGGGCCCGCCCCAGGCGAATCGGCCCGCGTTCGATGTCGATCAACAAACATGAGCAATCAAGGGGCGGCAGTGACAGCGGCTCTTTGACTCGCCCATCGGTCATCAGCAACACCCGCTGTTGCTCAGCCGGGTAGCGCTTGCGCCGGGCCGTCAACCAGCGGCCGGCCTCGTTCAGCGCCGCCAGTAACGGCGTGCCACCGCCGGCGCCCAGCCCGTCGAGCCAGTCTCGTAGCCCGGCCGAGGCCTTGAGCCCTTGCACCTGCCAGGCCGGTGCGCTGCCGCTGGCCGTCAGCAGTGCCAGCCGGGCGCGTTGGCGGTAGGCGTCATCGAACAGTTGTGCCAGCAGGCCTTTGCCATCGCTCAAGGCTTGATGACGACGAGTCGAGGCTGAGGCGTCGACGATGACCAGCCACAGCTCATGGGGCGAACGATGGCGTTGCTGGAAACGCAGGTCTTCACGCAGGCGTGGACGGCCAACGAGCAAGGTGCCCGGCCAGTTCACCGCCCCGCTGGGCGCCGCCTTGCTGCGGCCCTGGCGACCCTGGTCCAACCGCCCCGCACGGGGTCTGGCATTCCCCCCCGCGGGCGAGCGGGGGCGAATGCCTAGGGCTTTTTTGGCCAGCTCGGCACATCACGCCGAGTACCGATGGGCAATGCCCGGGCCGGCAGGTCACCCCACTGGCCCTGGCCTTCGTCGGGCCTGGCGGTTTGATTGGCGGTGGATGGCGGCGTTTGGGACGGCGCAGGGGCCGAAGGCTCGTGCCTGCGATGACGCAGCGCAAACTCGGCGACCGCATCAATGTCCTCTGCGGCAATGGCATCCGACGCCCGCCACGCAGCATGGGCCCGGGCGGCCCGCAGCCAGACCAGGTCGGCGCGCAAACCATCGACTCCGGCGGCAAAACAACGCTCGGTGATCTGCGCCAACGCCTGGTCATCCAGAGGAATCTGCATCAACCGATCGCGGGCTTGTTGGCAGCGTTCACGCAACTGCTGCTGGGCCGGCTCCCACTGCGCACAGAACGCCGCCGGATCACTGTCGAAATCCAGCCGACGACGAATAATCTGCCCGCGCTCAACCGGTGCGGTGTGGCCGTCCAGGGCCACGTTCAGGCCGAAACGGTCGAGCAACTGCGGACGCAATTCACCCTCTTCCGGGTTCATGGTGCCGATCAATATAAAACGCGCCGGATGCCGGTGTGAGATACCGTCGCGCTCGATCAGGTTGGTGCCGCTGGCGGCCACGTCCAGCAGCAGGTCCACCAGGTGATCGGGCAGCAGGTTCACTTCATCGACATACAACACCCCTGCGTCGGCCTTGGCCAGAACGCCGGGAGAGAACTGCGCGCGCCCTTCCCCCAGGGCCGCATCCAGATCCAGGGTGCCCACCAGCCGCTCTTCAGTGGCGCCCAAAGGCAAGGTAACGAACTGGCCGCTGGCCAACAGGTCCGCCAGGCCCCGGGCCAGCGTGGACTTCGCCATGCCCCGTGGGCCTTCGATGAGTACACCGCCGATTTTCGGATCGATCGCAGCCAGGCACAGGGCCAGTTTCAGGTCATCGGCCCCGACCACGGCGCAGAGCGGGAAATGAGGGGTGTCGGTCATGTTGAATATCTCATGCATGTTCAAAGGCCCAAACATGGACCTGTGGCGAGGGAGCTTGCTCCCGCTCGGCCTGTAGGAGCTGCCGAGCGAAGCGAGGCTGCGATATTTTCCTGATGCTTGAGTATCAAGCGAAAGATCAAAAGATCGCAGCCTTCGGCAGCTCCTACAGCACACCACACATGCGCGTCTGTTGTCCCCATCTCAGCCATCTTCCTCTATATCCAGCAACAAATTCTCCAACGCCTCACGATACTCCCCAGGCGCCTGCCACATCCCCCGTTGCTGCGCCTCGAGCATGCGCTCGGTCATGTCGCGCAAGGCATCGGGGTTGTGCTGGCGGACGAAATTTCGGGTATCGGGGTCCAGCAGATAAGCATCGGCCAGCAAGGCGTACTGGTGATCGTCGATCAACTGCGTGGTGGCGTCGAAGGCGAACAGGTTGTCCACCGTCGCCGCCAGTTCAAATGCACCTTTATAGCCGTGGCGTTTGATCCCGTCGATCCACTTCGGATTGGCCGCCCGGGAACGAATGACGCGGTTGAGCTCTTCTTTCAACGTGCGGATCTTGGGCAAGTCCGGCTGGCTGTGATCGCCGTGGTAACTGGCCGCCGTTGCGCCGCCGAGGGTCTCCACCGCCGCCAGCATGCCGCCCTGGAACTGGTAGTAATCGTTGGAATCGAGCAAGTCGTGTTCGCGGTTATCCTGGTTCTGCAACACCGCCTGCACCTGGCTCAGGCGCCGGGAGAACTGCTCCCGGGCGGCGGTGCCTTCATCGCCGGCGCCGTAAGCGTAGCCGCCCCAATTCAGGTAGACCTGCGCCAGGTCTTCGCGGCTCTGCCACAGACGGCCGTCGATGGCGCCCTGCACACCCGCGCCGTAGGCGCCGGGCTTGGCGCCGAAGATCCTCCACCCGGCCTGACGGGCCGCGACCTCCGGTTCAAGGCCCGATTCCAACAGGGCCTGGCGCTCGCTGCGCACCTTCGCCGCCAAGGGGTTCATGTCATCCGGTTCGTCGAGGGCGGCGACGGCCTGCACCGCCGCATCGAACAGGCGGATCAGATTGGCAAAGGCGTCCCGGAAGAACCCGGAGACCCGCAGCGTGACATCGACCCGAGGCCGGTCCAGCAGGCTCAACGGCAGGATCTCGAAATCATCGACTCGCTGGCTGCCCGTAGCCCACACCGGACGCACGCCCATCAACGCCATGGCCTGGGCCATGTCGTCGCCGCCAGTGCGCATGGTGGCGGTGCCCCACACCGAAAGCCCCAATTGACGCAGGTGATCGCCGTGGTCCTGCAAGTGCCGTTCAAGGATCAGGGACGCCGACTGAAAACCGATGCGCCACGCCGTGGTAGTCGGCAGGTTGCGCACGTCCACCGAGAAGAAGTTGCGCCCAGTGGGCAGTACATCCAAGCGTCCGCGACTGGGCGCACCGCTAGGGCCAGCCGGCACGAAGCGCCCGCTCAAGGCATCGAGCAAACCGCGCATTTCCGCCGGGCCGCAGGCGTCCAGACGCGGAGCTACGACGCCGCGCAGGTTTTCGATAATGCTGTTCACCGTCTCCCAACCCGGCGCCTCAAGTTGCGCGACCACGCCTTCCAGGGCCTGCTCGATCAATTGCCCGGCGAACAATTCCAGACGTTCACGCGTATCGCCAGCCGTACGCCAAGGTTCGTCGCTGATCCGACGCAAGGCTTCGGGACAAGCGCCGGCCCAGGGTTCGGCCAGCGCACAATCGAGCGGATCGAAACCCAGCGCGAAGGCCTTGGCCAGCGCCCGCAGCAAACTCGACTGCGCGCCCTTGCCATCACCCCGGGGAATGCGCAGCAAGGCCAGCAAGGTGTCGATGCGCAACCGTTGTGTGGGCGACTCGCCAAAAATGTGCAGGCCGTCGCGGATCTGCGACTCCTTCAGATCGCACAAGTAGGTGTCCAGGCGTGGCAGCCAGATTGCCACATCAGCATCGCCGTCCAGTTGCAACTCGCGGTCGATGTGGGTTTCGCGCACCAGATTCAGAATGTCTCGCTGCAGTTCCCGGGCGCGGCGTGGGTCGAGCAGTTGCGCTTCGTAGTATTCGTCAGCCAACAGCTCGAGGTTACGCAGCGGCCCATAGGTTTCGGCCCGGGTCAGCGGCGGCATCAAGTGATCGATGATCACGGCCTGGGTGCGACGCTTGGCCTGGGCGCCCTCGCCCGGGTCATTGACGATGAACGGATAAATGTTCGGCAACGGTCCCAGCAGCGCATCCGGCCAGCAGTTTTCCGAGAGCCCGACGCCCTTGCCCGGCAGCCATTCGAGGTTGCCGTGCTTGCCGACATGAATCAGCGCGTGGACGCCGTAGGTGTTACGCAGCCAGAAATAAAACGCCAGGTAGCCGTGGGGCGGCACCAGATCCGGGTCGTGGTACACGGCGCTCGGATCGACCTGATAGCCTCGGGCCGGCTGGATGCCGACGAACGTCAGGCCCAGGCGCACGCCAGCGATCATCAGCCGGCCATCGCGGAACATCGGATCCTGTTCGGGCGCGCCCCAGCGCTCCAGCACCGCCTGGCGATTGGCCTCGGGCAATGCGTCGAACAGGGTCCGGTAAGCCTCCAGTGCCAGGCTCTGGTGACAGGGCCGCTGGTCGAGACTGTCCAGGTCGTTGCTCACCCCGCCGAGCAGTTGCTGGATCAGCGCGGTGCCGCTCGCAGGCAGTTCAGCCGGCAGCGGATAGCCCTCGGCCTGCAAGGCGCGCAGGATATTCACCGCCGCTGCGGGGGTGTCCAGGCCGACGCCGTTACCAATGCGCCCATCCCGGGTCGGGTAGTTGGCGAGGATCAGCGCCACGCGCTTTTGCGAATTGGGCAGGCACGCCAGGTTCGTCCAGCGCCACGCCAGCTCAGCGACAAAATCCATGCGTTCGGGCACGGCGCGGTAGCAGACCACATCGCTCTGGCTGCGCTCGCTGCGCCAGGCCAGGTCCTTGAAACTGATGGGGCGACTGATGATCCGCCCGTCCAGTTCCGGCAGGGCAATGTGCATCGCCAGATCCCGCGGGCCCAGGCCCTGCTCACTGGCGCGCCAGCCAGGCTCGTTGTCCTGGGCGCAGATCGCCTGGATCACCGGGATGTTGCGGCGAAACGGTCGCAGGTGTGGCGCTTCGGGGCTCGATTGGGCGAAGCCGGTGGTGTTGAGGATCACCCCCGCCGCCACCTCATCCAGCCAGTCTTCGACCAAGGCCAGGCAACCGGGCTCCTTGAGGCTCGCCACGGCAATTGGCAAGGGATTGAGCCCCGCCGCTTGCAGGCGCTGGCAAAACACGTCGATGAATGCCGTGTTCGCCGCTTGCAGGTGGGAGCGATAAAACAGCACCGCCGCCACCGGCTGCCCGGCCCGCCAGTCGCTTTGCCAATCGCTCAGGGTCGCGTTGGTTCTTTCCGGATGGTAGATCGCCGTGCGCGGCAGGGTTTGGGGTTCGCCCCAAGGATAGTCGCGACCGAACCATTGGCTGGCCAGGTTATGGAACAGATCCAGGGCATTGCCCAAACCGCCTTGGCGCAGGAACTGCCAGAGCCGGTCCCGATCCTCATTGGGTACGTTGCTCAGGTCGCTGAGTTCCGGGTCCGGCCGATCGTCCCCCGGCACCAGGATCAGCTTCACCCCGCGCCCGGCCAGTTCCATCAGGCGTTCAATGCCGTAGCGCCAATAGCCGATGCCACCATGCAGGGAAAGCAGGATGACCTTGGCGTGACGCAACACGTCGTCGAAATACAGATCCACCGAGGCGTGGTTCTGCACCTGCATCGGGTTGGCGAGGCGAAACTGCGGATAGTCGTCTGGCAACTGCCGCGCCGCTTCGGCCAGCAGCGCCAGGCTGGAGTCGCCGCTGCACAGGATCACCAGCTCGGCGGGGGTTTGTCCGAGATCGGCAATGTTGTCGTCCGACACGAAACCGCCGGGCTGGGTCCTGAGCAGGTGCATGGTTTAGACGCTGAGGGCGGCGCGCAACTGCGCTTCGAGCAACCCGGCATCCAGCGCCTGGCCAATCAGCACCAGACGGGTGACCCGCGCTTCATCGGCGCCCCACTGGCGGTCGAAATGTTTGTCGAAGCGCGTGCCCACGCCCTGGATCAGCAAACGCATCGGCTTGCCAGGAAGTGCCGCGAACCCCTTGACCCGCAGCACGCCGTGCTGGACCACCAATTGGGTCAGCGCGTCCAGCAACAGGCTTTCGTCGGCCTGGGGCAGTTCGATGGAAATGGAGTCGAAAGCGTCATGATCATGGTCGTCATCGTCGCCGTCATGGTGATGGTCGTGATGGCTGTGACGGCTGTCGATGTGTTCCTCGGAGCCGGCGCCCAGGCCGATCAACACGTCCAGAGGCAAGCGGCCGCTGCTGGCTTCGATGACCTTGACCGCCGGCGGCAGCTCTTCGGCCACTTCCAGGCGCACCTTGGCCAGGTCTTCAGGGCTGATCAGGTCGGCTTTGTTGAGGATCACCAGGTCGGCGCTCGCCAGTTGGTCGGCGAACAGCTCGTGCAGCGGTGATTCGTGGTCCAGGTTGGGGTCAAGTTTGCGCTGGGCATCGACCTGATCCGGGAACGCGGCGAACGTGCCGGCGGCCACGGCCGGGCTGTCGACCACAGTGATCACCGCATCGACGGTGCACGCGCTGCGGATTTCCGGCCACTGGAAAGCCTGGACCAGCGGCTTGGGCAGCGCCAGGCCGGAGGTTTCGATAAGGATGTGATCGAGGTCACCGCGCCGCGCCACCAACTCGCGCATCACCGGGAAAAACTCTTCCTGCACGGTGCAGCACAGGCAACCGTTGGCCAGCTCATAGACGCGACCGTTGGCTTCTTCTTCGGTGCAGCCGATCGAGCACTGCTTGAGGATTTCGCCGTCGATGCCCAGCTCACCGAATTCGTTGACGATCACCGCGATGCGCCGCCCTTGAGCGTTATCGAGCATGTGCCGCAGCAAGGTGGTTTTACCCGAGCCGAGGAAACCGGTGACGATGGTGACAGGGAGTTTGGCCAGTGTTTTCATCGGATGCCCTTTGGCAAGGTGGCGGGCAAACGGGACGACAACCCGCACGCTTGGGCGCACGCGGAAGATTTCGCCACCGGGTCACCCCGCCCGGTTGTAGTGAGAATCTGTGTCGAGGCAGGTCTCCTGGCTGACGGTGGGCCAGTCATTCGACTGGCAGTTGCTGCGCCTTCCCGTGCACCCTTGGTAAAAGAGCATGCACAGTGGCCTTGCAGAAACATCACCGTTCACAGTTGCGGGGGCAGCCGCGGCTTGGACCGCGTTCCCTTCTTAGCTTCGGCCAATGCCGAAGAACCTCGAAGGCGCAAGGCTACGCAGGGTGTGGGGGCGGGTCAATCTCCGCTGGTGAGTTCTGTGGTGTCTTGCGGGCGCTATCACGAGCAGGCTCGCTCCCACAATAAATCTCGCCGATCACACAATTGCATGTTCAACAAAGCTCAACTGTGGGAGCGAGCCTGCTCGCGATGGGCACAACGGGGTATCCGCCAATTGACGCCCAGCCCCCGCCCATGCTCTCCTGTGCGCCTAGTTTTGGGTGCCCTTCACAGGGTGAAACGGGAAACCGGTGAATCGTGTGCTTGCTTGCAAGCCACGTCAGTCCGGTGCTGCCCCCGCAACGGTAAGCGAGAGAAGCGTCAGATCCACTGTGCATGCCCTGCTACAACAAGGGCGCATGGGAAGGTGACGCTGCCGGCCAGGTACAAGCCCTGCCCCTCGCGAGCCCGGAGACCGGCCCATGACTCATGCATCAACAAACCCGCGGTGGGCGGGCGCTGTTCGAACCTTGGCGGGCCTGCGCCCGGGGTTTCATTGCGCTCGATTCACCCGATGACAAGACCATAGGGAAGCGCCATGTCGACCATCAGCAGCACCGCCCGTACCGCCAGCAGTTCCACAACCCTGAGCCAGCGCCTGAGCGCAGCGATTTTCGCCTCGATCCTCGGCGCGGGCCTTGTCTATTTCGCCGGTTTCTCCCATATCGAAGCGGTGCACAACGCGGCCCACGACACCCGCCACAGCGCCGCATTCCCGTGCCATTGAGACCTGACGACATGATCAAGCGTATCGCGCAAACCGCCGGTTTCAGCGGACTGCTGGCCGCCCTGCTGCTGACCCTCCTCCAGAGTTTCTGGGTATCGCCGCTGATTCTGCAGGCCGAGACCTACGAAAGCGCCCCGGCTACCGAGCTCCATGAGCACGCCGCTGGGGTTGCCCATGCCCATGACGCCCAAGCGTGGGAGCCGCAAGACGGTTGGCAACGAGTGCTCTCCACCACGGGCGGCAATCTGGTGGTCGCGGTGGGTTTCGCCCTGATGTTGGCGGGCTTGTACACCTTGCGTGCGCCGACTCGCACGTCCCAGGGATTGCTCTGGGGTCTGGCCGGTTATGCCACTTTTGTCCTGGCGCCTACCCTCGGCCTGCCACCGGAGCTGCCCGGCACGGCAGCGGCCGATCTGGCCCAGCGGCAGATGTGGTGGATCGGCACCGCGGCGTCCACTGCGGTGGGCATCGCCCTGATTGTCTTCGGCAGGCATTGGTTGCTCAAACTGTTGGGCGTGGCGACCTTGCTGGTGCCCCATGTCATCGGCGCGCCGCAGCCTGAGGTCCACTCGATGCTGGCGCCCGAAGCACTTGAAAGCCAGTTCAAGCTCGCCTCGCAAGTGACCAACGTCGCGTTCTGGCTGGCCCTGGGCCTGGTCAGCGCATGGTTGTTCCGTCGCGGCGACCAGGCTCGCCACGACGCATGAGCAACGGGCCGATCCTGGTGGTCGGCCTGGGCTGTCAGCGCGGCTGCCCTGCCAGCAGGTTGCGGGCATTGCTTGACCAGACGTTGCTGGCGCACGGCATTGAGCTCTCTGGGGTTCGAGCCTTGGCCAGTATCGACCTCAAGCAAGACGAGCCGGGTCTCCTGGAGCTGGCCGAGCAACTGAAGTTGCCGCTGACCTGTTTCAATGCCGGGCAATTGTCCAGCTACCAGGAGCGGCTCAGTCACCGCTCCGAGATCGCTTTTGAGCACACCGGTTGCTATGGCATCGCCGAAAGCGCTGCCCTGGCCCTGGCCGATCGGTTGGGCACGACGCCCGCAACATTGCTGATTCCCCGCCAGAAAGGCCCCAGCGTCACGTTGGCATTGGCGGTCACGGCCTGAATCCCGATAATTCGCGCCCTCAATCATGAGCGATCTTCATTCAGCGTCGCTCACTCACCTTTTAGGAACCGGTCATGACCGTTTATTTCATTGGCGCCGGCCCTGGCGACCCGGAACTGATCACTGTCAAAGGCCAGCGACTGATCCGTAGCTGCGCGCTGATCATCTATGCCGGCTCCCTGGTGCCCATGGCCGTGCTGGAAGGCCACAGCGCCGAACAGGTGGTCAACAGCGCCGAGCTGCACCTGGAGCAGATTATCGAATTGATCAGGACTGCCCATCTCAAGGGCCAGGACGTGGCTCGGGTACACTCCGGCGACCCGAGCCTGTACGGTGCCATCGGCGAGCAGATTCGTTGCCTGCGGGAACTGGACATCCCCTTCGAGATCATTCCCGGCGTGACCGCGACCTCAGCCTGCGCCGCCCTGCTGGGCGCCGAACTGACCTTGCCGGACGTTTCCCAAAGCCTGATCCTCACCCGCTATGCGGACAAAACCGCGATGCCTGCCGGCGAAGAACTGGGCAGCCTGGCGCAGCACGGGGCGAGCATGGCGATTCACTTGGGCGTCAATCATCTGGAAAAAATTGTCAGCGAACTGCTGCCCCACTACGGCGCGGATTGCCCGATTGCGGTGATTCACCGGGCGACATGGCCGGATCAGGATTGGGTGGTGGGTACGCTGGCTGATATCGCCGAAAAGGTCCAGGCCAGGGGCTTTCGGCGCACGGCGCTGATCCTGGTGGGACGCGTGCTGGGTAATGATGTGTTCAGTGAGTCGTCACTGTACCGCGCCGGGCATGCGCATCTCTACAGACCCTGACTCGATCTGACAGACTCTCAAGTAATTGTGGCGAGGGAGCTTGCTCCCGCTGGGCCGCGAAGCGGCCCCCGGCAATTCATGCGCCCATCACGAAGAACACACCGGTTGCCTTGCGATTGCTTCGCAATCGAGCGGGAGCAAGCTCCCTCGCCACACACCGTTTTTTGTATTCGCAGCGAACACCTATCAGTAGTAGGCGTTTTCTTTCTGCGTGTGGTCGGTCACGTCGCGCACACCCTTGAGCTCCGGGATACGCTCGAGCAAGGTGCGCTCGATGCCTTCCTTCAAGGTCACGTCAGCCTGGCCGCAGCCCTGGCAGCCGCCGCCGAACTGGAGCACGGCGATGCCGTCTTCCACCACGTCGATCAGCGAAACCTGGCCGCCGTGACTGGCCAGCCCCGGGTTGATTTCGGTTTGCAGGTAATAATTGATGCGCTCGTTGACCGGGCTGTCGGCATTGACCATCGGCACCTTGGCGTTCGGCGCCTTGATGGTCAACTGGCCGCCCATGCGGTCGGTGGCGTAGTCGACCACCGCATCGTCCAGGAACGCTTCGCTGAACGAGTCGATGTAAGCGGTGAAGCTCTTGAGCCCCAACGCGGTGTCTTCGGGCTTCTCTTCCCCCGGCTTGCAGTAGGCAATGCAGGTTTCGGCGTACTGGGTGCCGGGCTGGGTGATGAAGACGCGGATCCCGATACCCGGCGTGTTCTGCTTGGACAGCAGGTCAGCCAGGTAATCGTGGGCAGCATCGGTAATGGTAATGGCGGTCATGGAAATTCCTCGCAGGCTTGCCGGCAGTTTACGCCAATCATCGCGCCGGACAAAGTCCTAGTATTTTTGTCGGAAAAGCACCCGGATATCCTGATCAGAGGTTCTGGTAGCGATTCATGTCCAATACGCCACTTTCCAGTGGCTCCACCTCCTGCATGTAAAGGCTCAGGTCATGGAAGTACTGCCAGAACTGCGGGTGGCTGCGCCGAATCCCCCAGCGCTCGACAACCCGCTCGAACGCCTGCCCGTCCCGGGCACTTTCCATGGCGTCGACAAAGGCCGGCACTTGCTCGGCGGGGATGTTGAAGATGAAGTTCGGGTAGCTGCTCAGCACGCCCGGATAGACCGTCAAGCTGTCCAGCCCCGGCTGGTAACGCAGCGCCTCGCCCAGCAAAAATGCCACGTTACTGTGGGCGCGGTTACGCAGCAGGCTGTAGACCTCACGGCGGCCGCCGACGGTTTCGATGCGCAGCATGGTCGCTTCGGGCAACTGGTTGATGACGCTCAGCCCCGCCGCTGGCCTGGAAGCCAGGCGACTGAGGGCCTGTTCGGCGTTCTGTAAGGCCGGATCAATGTTCGGACGCGAGCAATAGGCGCCCTCACAGCGGTTGATCGGATCGGGCCGCGCGTTCAAGTCGCCGTAACGGACCAGCAGTTGCCGGACGAAATCGCGCTTGGGGTCCCTTTCGTCAAGCTTGAAAGCGGTCGGTTTGTCGTCGTCGATGGCCTCGTAATCGAGCCACATCTTGAATTTTCCACCCGACTGATACCAATCGTTGAGGTAATCCTCGCGGGAGTCGGCTGGCATCAAGCGCAGGAAGTTCTGCTCCGCACCGTTGCGAATCAGGTCGAAGTAAAGTCGGGTCTGGGCCTGGTGGGACACGTTGCCGAACACATCGAAGTTCACCGCCAACTGATAATAAGTGCGCTCCAGCAATGGAAAGTCGAACAGCCACATCGTCTGCGGCACCTCGCCAATCAGGCCCTTGGTGACTGAAGCACTGTCGAAATGCCGGAAAATGCTCAGCAAGGCATTGTCGTTGCCGGCCCACAGCGTCGACCAACTGGGCGCAGGCAGGTCGGCATAGTTGTCGCGACGCAAGGCTTCGTATTCGTTGCGCTTGTCCCGGTAGTCCAGCCACAGGCTCAGGACGCTGCCCACATCGTCGTTCTGCCCAGGCATCGCCAGCAACGGTGTGGCCTGGCCGCGGTAATTGGGGTCGGTGATGTACAGGTCATGTTCGGGAGCCTGGAACAGCGCCCAGAAGTTGTCGCGAATCACATCCGTGGCGATCTGGCCCCGGCAAACCGGGCCGCGGATAAAGGTGCGCACGAAATACTCGGCGTTATCGAGCATGAACTGATAGCGAGCCTGGGCCGGGATCGCTTCGAAGGTTGAGAACGGGTTGGCCCGGCGCTCCGGCCCGTACCCCGGCAACGCAGTGACCTGCCAACGGCCGCTGTAGAACAGGCTCTTGATCCGCGCCATTTTCGCCGCGCTCAACCCGTAGGTGATGTGGGTCTTGTGCACGATCACCCCTTGCACCGGCCAGAGCCGGTAATACACGTGGGTGCCAGGGTCATCGTTCGGGCGGCGGGTGTTGATCAGGTCGATTGGCTGGCCGGTAGGCGTGCGCGAACGTACCCACTGGAAGAAATGCCCCGGCTCGCCATCCTTGAAATAAATGTGCGCCAGGAACCAGTGCTCGAACAACCACCGGCCCACCAGGCTTTCCCGGGCGCCGGGGGCATTGAGCAGGTTTTCCCACTGCAGCACCTGCAAGGCTTCGGCGGCGCTCGGCGCCAGCGCTTGCTGATCGATGGGAGCCCCGGCGGCGAGCCAGCGCTGCAAGGTCTGATATTGCTGATCGGTCAGGCCAGTGACCGCCAGGGGCATGCCTTCCTTGGGATGCGCGGCGGCGTACTCGTCGAATTGCCCCGGCATTGGGCAGCTGTTGTTACGGTTCAGACCCAACACGATTTCCTCCGGCAACTTCGCGTTGGGTTGCAACGGTGTGTTGTGCCCCAGTTCGAGCATTTGCGCCATCAGCGCGGCCTGGGTGCCTTGCGCATCAAGCACGGAATAGAAGCCTTTGCGCTGCCAGGCGCGCTGGCCGGAGGCGTCATAGAACAAGCGGGTAGGCTCGGCAGCCTGGCGTCGCTCACCGTCATAGACCGGCAGCTTGCTCGCACCCCGGGACGCACCTTCGCCACTGCCAAGGTTCAGCTGGCACGCAGAGTCATAGCAAGCGTGGCAGGCCACGCATTTTTCCGTGAAGATCGGCTGGATGTCGCGCGTGTAGGAAATCGCCGGGGCGGGATCCTTTGCCGCTGAGTTAAAAGCCAACAGCAGCAACAGACTGCCGAATAAGACGCGGTACGGCATGTCTCGGGTCCCTAAGAGATAGTGCAGCGATTCTACCGGGCTGGCATCGCCCTGCAAACATGAGCAAAATTCATGAAAAACCGCCCATGATCAAATCCTGTACAGGTTTGCTATCATCCCCGCCTTCGTAATGGTCTTTTTCCAGGTAGTCCTATGTCCGATCGCAGCGCTCGCCTTTATCTTCTCCAGCAGGCCCTCAAGGAACGCATTCTGATCCTCGACGGCGGCATGGGCACGATGATCCAGAGCTACAAGCTTGAGGAACAAGACTACCGCGGCAAGCGTTTCGCCGACTGGCCGAGCGACGTCAAGGGCAACAATGATTTGTTGGTACTGAGTCGCCCGGATGTGATCGGCGCCATCGAAAAAGCCTACCTGGATGCCGGCGCGGACATCCTGGAAACCAATACTTTCAATGCCACCCAGGTGTCCCAGGCCGACTACGGCATGCAGAGCCTGGCCTACGAGCTGAACCTGGAAGGCGCGCGCCTGGCCCGAAAAGTGGCCGACGCCAAGACCCTGGAAACACCGGACAAGCCGCGCTTCGTTGCCGGCGTGCTAGGCCCGACCAGCCGCACCTGCTCGCTGTCGCCGGACGTGAACAACCCCGGCTATCGCAACGTAACCTTCGACGAACTGGTGGAGAACTACACCGAGGCCACCAAGGGCCTGATCGAAGGCGGCGCCGACCTGATCCTGATCGAAACCATTTTCGACACCCTGAACGCCAAGGCAGCGATTTTCGCCGTGCAAGGGGTGTATGAGGAATTAGGCGTCGAACTGCCGATCATGATCTCCGGCACCATCACCGACGCGTCCGGCCGCACCCTGTCCGGCCAGACCACCGAAGCCTTCTGGAACTCCGTCGCCCACGCCAAGCCGATTTCCGTGGGCTTGAACTGCGCGTTGGGCGCCAGCGAGTTGCGCCCGTACCTCGAAGAGCTGTCGAACAAGGCCAGCACCCACGTATCGGCGCACCCTAACGCCGGTCTGCCCAATGAATTCGGTGAATACGACGAACTGCCGGTGGACACCGCCAAGGTCATCGAAGAGTTTGCCCAGAGCGGCTTCCTGAACATCGTCGGCGGCTGCTGCGGCACCACGCCTGCGCATATCGAAGCCATCGCCAAGGCCGTGGCCGGCTACGCGCCGCGACAGATTCCACAGATTCCCCGGGCTTGCCGCCTGTCGGGCCTGGAACCGTTTACCATTGATCGCAGCTCCTTGTTCGTCAACGTCGGCGAGCGGACCAACATCACCGGTTCGGCCAAGTTCGCCCGGCTGATCCGCGACGACAACTACACCGAAGCCCTGGAAGTGGCCCTGCAGCAGGTCGAGGCCGGCGCCCAGGTGATCGACATCAACATGGACGAGGGCATGCTCGATTCGAAGAAGGCCATGGTGACCTTCCTCAATCTGATTGCCGGCGAACCGGACATCTCCCGCGTGCCGATCATGATCGACTCCTCGAAATGGGAAGTGATCGAAGCAGGCCTCAAGTGCATCCAGGGCAAGGGCATCGTCAACTCCATCAGCATGAAGGAAGGCGTCGAGCAGTTCATCCATCATGCCAAGCTGTGCAAGCGCTACGGTGCCGCCGTGGTGGTGATGGCCTTCGACGAGGCCGGCCAGGCCGACACCGAAGCGCGCAAGAAGGAAATCTGCAAGCGCTCCTACGACATCCTGGTCAATGAAGTCGGCTTCCCGCCGGAAGACATCATCTTCGACCCGAACATCTTCGCCGTCGCCACCGGTATCGAAGAACACAACAACTATGCCGTGGACTTCATCAACGCCTGCGCCTACATCCGCGACGAACTGCCTTATGCGCTGACCTCCGGTGGCGTGTCCAACGTGTCCTTCTCGTTCCGGGGCAACAACCCGGTGCGCGAGGCGATTCACTCGGTGTTCCTGTTGTATGCAATCCGCTCGGGCCTGACCATGGGCATCGTCAACGCCGGCCAACTGGAGATCTACGACCAGATCCCGCTGGAACTGCGCGACGCCGTGGAAGACGTGATCCTCAACCGCACGCCTGAAGGCACCGACGCCCTGCTCGCCATCGCCGACAAGTACAAGGGCGACGGCAGCGTCAAGGAAGCGGAGACCGAAGAGTGGCGTGGCTGGGAAGTGAACAAGCGCCTGGAACACGCGCTGGTCAAGGGCATTACCACGCACATCGTCGAAGACACTGAAGAGTCTCGCCAGTCTTTCGCCCGCCCGATCGAAGTCATCGAAGGCCCGCTGATGGCCGGCATGAACATCGTCGGTGACCTGTTCGGCGCCGGCAAAATGTTCCTGCCCCAGGTAGTGAAATCCGCCCGGGTGATGAAGCAGGCCGTGGCTCACCTGATTCCATTCATCGAGGCGGAAAAAGGCGACAAGCCGGAAGCCAAGGGCAAGATCCTCATGGCGACGGTCAAGGGCGACGTCCACGACATCGGCAAGAATATTGTCGGCGTGGTGCTCGGTTGCAACGGCTATGACGTGGTCGACCTGGGCGTGATGGTGCCGGCGGAGAAGATCCTGCAGGTGGCCAAGGAGCAGAAGTGCGACATCATCGGGCTGTCCGGCCTGATCACTCCGTCCCTGGACGAGATGGTGCATGTGGCCCGCGAGATGCAGCGCCAGGACTTCCACCTGCCCCTGATGATCGGTGGCGCCACGACCTCCAAGGCCCACACGGCGGTGAAGATCGAACCCAAGTACAGCAACGATGCGGTGATCTATGTCACCGACGCCTCGCGCGCCGTGGGCGTAGCCACCCAGCTGCTGTCCAAGGAACTCAAGCCGGCATTCGTCGAGAAAACCCGCCTGGAGTACATCGACGTTCGCGAGCGCACCGCCAACCGCAGCGCCCGTACCGAACGTTTGAGCTACCCGGCCGCCGTGGCGAAGAAGCCGCAGTTCGACTGGAGCAGCTACCAGCCAGTCAAGCCGACCTTTACCGGCGCCCGGGTGCTGGACGATATCGACCTCAACGTGCTGGCCGAATACATCGACTGGACACCGTTCTTCATCTCCTGGGACCTGGCCGGCAAGTACCCGCGCATCCTGACCGACGAAGTGGTCGGGGAAGCGGCTACCGCACTGTACGCCGATGCCCGGGCGATGCTGCGCAAGCTGATCGACGAGAAACTCATCAGCGCCCGCGCCGTGTTCGGCTTCTGGCCGGCCAACCAAGTGCATGACGACGATCTGGAAGTCTATGGCGAGGATGGCAAGCCACTGGCCCGCCTGCATCACCTGCGCCAGCAGATCATCAAGACCGACGGCAAGCCGAACTTCTCCCTGGCCGACTTCGTCGCACCCAAGGACAGCGGCGTGACCGACTACGTGGGCGGCTTCATCACCACCGCCGGCATCGGCGCCGAAGAAGTCGCCAAGGCCTACCAGGAAGCCGGCGACGACTACAACTCGATCATGGTCAAGGCCCTGGCCGACCGCTTGGCCGAGGCCTGTGCCGAATGGTTGCACCAGCAGGTGCGCAAGGAACATTGGGGCTACGCCAAGGACGAGCGCCTGGACAACGACGCCCTGATCAAGGAGCAATACACCGGCATCCGCCCTGCCCCCGGCTACCCGGCCTGCCCGGATCACACCGAGAAGGCCACCCTGTTCCGCCTGCTCGACCCCGCGGCCAGCGAACTGAAGGCTGGACGCAGCGGCGTGTTCCTCACCGAACATTACGCCATGTTCCCGGCGGCAGCCGTCAGCGGCTGGTATTTCGCCCATCCCCAGGCGCAATATTTCGCCGTGGGCAAAATCGACAAGGATCAGGTCCAGAGCTATACCGCGCGTAAAGGTCAGGACTTGAGTGTGACTGAGCGCTGGCTGGCGCCGAATTTGGGTTACGACAACTAACAAGAAAAAGATCGCAGGCTGCGCCAGCTCCTACAGGGTTTTGTGTGTTCCTGTAGGAGCTGGCGCAGCCTGCGATCTTTTTTTGTCTATGCTTGTTCCAAACCCATGGCAGACGAGGGATTTATGGACGATCCGATCGACAACAAGCCGCCGACCCTGTGGCAGATGATGCACAGCGTGCTGGCTGCCGCTTTCGGCGTGCAGAGCGGCAAGAACCGCGCCCGTGACTTCACCCACGGCAAGCCGAGTCACTTCGTGGTATTGGGCATCGTCTTCACGGTGATCTTCGCCCTGACGCTGTTTGGCATCGTCAAGCTGGTGGTGCACCTGGCGGGGCTGTAAATCTATCTACGACACACCTACCCCCCCTGTGGGAGCGAGCCTGCTCGCGATAGCGGTTTGTCAGTCACTTCATGATTGACTGAACCACCGCTATCGCGAGCAGGCTCGCTCCCACAGTTTTTTCACCACCGCTCTATTGGTGACTGACCCAGAACACCGCGGTGCCCACCACCAGGATAATCAGAAACAAAATGGCCCAGGCATCAACAGAACTGTCGCTTTTCCTTGCTTTGGTCGGATTGCTCATTGCATCGCCTCTTGTCGGTTTTGTAGGTGATTGCATAGGGACTCGTCCACAGTTAAGACGATGATTGCCCGCACGACAAATGTGGGTTAGGCAATAATCAATCTCATTAGTCGATTTGGTTCTTTACATATACTCAAACATCACTTTTGCGCATAACCCAAAACAGGTATCTTGCACCGGCTCCCTAGGAGTGCGCGGCCGTGCGCGCAGAATTGCCGAGGCAGAACCCGATTCCAGCGAGCCAACATGCAGCTGTTTCTGATCGGCCCAAGCCTGAGACCGAGACTTATATGTACGTATATGACGAGTACGATCAGCGAATCATTGAGGACCGCGTCAAGCAGTTCCGTGATCAGACCCGACGCTATCTGGCAGGCGAGCTGAGCGAAGAAGAATTCCGCCCTCTGCGTTTGCAGAATGGCCTGTATATCCAGCGCTTCGCCCCGATGCTGCGCGTAGCGGTGCCTTATGGCCAACTGACCTCGCGTCAGGTGCGCATGCTGGCCAAGATTGCCCGCGACTACGACAAAGGCTATGCCCACATCAGTACCCGCCAGAACGTCCAGTACAACTGGCCGGCCCTGGAAGATGTGCCCGAGATCCTCGCCGAGCTGGCCACCGTGCAGATGCACGCGATCCAGACCAGCGGCAACTGCCTGCGCAACGTCACCACCGACCAGTTCGCCGGTGTCGCGGCCGATGAGTTGATCGACCCGCGCCCTTGGTGCGAGATCGTTCGCCAGTGGACCACCTTCCACCCGGAATTCGCCTACCTGCCGCGCAAGTTCAAGATCGCCATCAACGGCTCGACGTCGGACCGTGCGGCCATTGAAGTCCACGACATCGGCCTGGAAACGGTCTACAACGCCGCGGGCGAGCTGGGCTTCCGGGTGCTGGTGGGCGGCGGCCTCGGCCGCACGCCGGTGGTCGGCGCGTTCATCAACGAGTTCTTGCCATGGCAAGACCTGCTGAGCTACCTCGACGCCATCCTGCGGGTGTACAACCGCTACGGCCGTCGTGACAACAAGTACAAGGCGCGGATCAAGATCCTGGTCAAGGCCCTTACGCCAGAAGTGTTCGCCGAGAAGGTCGAGGCTGAAATGACTCACCTGCGCGGCGGCCAGACCACACTGACCGAAGCCGAAGTCCATCGCGTAGCCAAGCACTTCGTCGACCCGGACTACAAGGCCCTGGGCAACCAAGACGCCGAGCTGGCCGCACTCGACAAGGAACATCCGGGCTTCGCCCGCTGGCGCACCCGCAACACCCTGGCCCACAAGAAGCCGGGCTACGTCGCGGTGACCCTGTCACTGAAGCCGACCGGCGTCGCGCCGGGCGACATCACCGACAAGCAGCTGGACGCCGTGGCCGACCTGGCTGAGCGCTACAGCTTCGGTCAACTGCGCACCTCCCACGAACAGAACATCATCCTGGCGGACGTTGAACAGAGCCAATTGTTCACCCTGTGGGGCGAGTTGCGCGAGCAAGGGTTCGCCACGCCGAACATCGGCCTGCTGACCGACATGATCTGCTGCCCGGGCGGTGACTTCTGCTCCCTGGCCAACGCCAAGTCGATCCCTATCGCCGAGTCGATCCAGCGTCGTTTCGACGACCTGGACTACCTGTTCGACATCGGCGAGCTGGACCTGAACATTTCCGGTTGCATGAACGCCTGTGGCCACCACCACGTCGGCCACATCGGCATCCTCGGCGTGGACAAGAAAGGCGAGGAGTTCTACCAGGTTTCCCTGGGTGGCAGCGGCAGCCGCGATGCCAGCCTGGGCAAGATCCTCGGCCCGTCGTTTGCCCAGGACGACATGCCTGACGTGATCGAGAAGCTGATCGACGTGTACATCGAACAACGTACCGAAGACGAGCGTTTCATCGACACTTACCAACGTATCGGCATCGACCTCTTCAAGGAACGCGTCTATGCAGCGAATAATTAAGAACGACGAGGTTATCGACGAAACCTGGCACTTGTTGCCCAAGGACGCGACCCTCGATGGTATTTCCAACTGCGACGACCTGATCGTGCCTCTGGCCCTGTGGCGCGATCATGCTCACGCCCTCAAGGCCCGCGATGGCGGCCTGGGTGTGTGGCTGGACGCTGACGAAGAGGCGGAGGAAATCGGTGATGACGCCAATCAGCTCCAGGTCATCGCCCTGAACTTCCCGGCCTTCACCGACGGGCGTAGCTACTCCAACGCCCGCCTGCTGCGTGACCGCTATGGTTTCAAGGGTGAATTGCGGGCGATTGGCGATGTGTTGCGTGACCAATTGTTCTATATGCGCCGTTGCGGTTTCGACGCCTTTGCCTTGCGCGCCGACAAGGACCCCTTTGAGGCCCTCGAAAGCCTCAAGGACTTCTCGGTGACCTACCAGGCGGCTACTGACGAACCGCTGCCGTTGTTTCGTCGTCGCTGAAACCTGATACAAAAAAGCCCTGATCCGGGTGTTCCGGTTCAGGGCTTTTTTATGGATGGATGATTGGTGCGGAACCTGATCTTCAGCCCACCCTGAACCCAATGTGGGAGCGAGCCTGCTCGCGATAGCGGCTCGCCTGAGCAGGTGATGCTGGATGTGCCACCGTCATCGCGAGCAGGCTCGCTCCCACAGGGATTAGCCGTTACCAGAACCGCTGCTGGGTCAGGCGGCTCCACCAGCTCAGCAGCACCCGGTCCACCGAACCGCTGGCCGCCATGCCGATGCGCTCCTGCAAACTTTTGCGTTCGGCATAGTGCAGGTGGTACAGCTCGGCGCTCTTGGCTCGTTCGGCCAGGTATTCATCGCTGGTCTTCAGCTCGTCCACCAGGCGCTTGTCCAGTGCCGCGACGCCCAGCCAGACTTCTCCGGTCGCCACTTCATCAATGGCCAGTTGCGGACGGTAGTTGGACACGAAGTTCTTGAACAACTCATGGGTGATGTCCAGGTCTTCCTGGAACTTTTCCCGGCCCTTCTCGGTGTTTTCGCCAAACACCGTCAACGTGCGCTTGTATTCACCGGCCGTCAGCACTTCAAAATCGATGTCGTGTTTCTTCAGTAGACGGTTGACGTTAGGCAACTGGGCCACGACGCCGATGGAGCCAAGAACGGCAAAAGGTGCGCTGATGATCTTCTCGCCGATGCACGCCATCATGTAGCCGCCGCTGGCCGCGACCTTGTCGATGCACACCGTCAGCGGCACGCCGGCCTGACGAATCCGGGCCAGTTGCGACGAGGCCAGGCCGTAGCTGTGGACCATGCCGCCGCCGCTTTCCAGGCGCAACACCACTTCATCCTTCGGGGTCGCCAGGGTTAGCAATGCGGTGATTTCATGACGAAGGCTTTCGGTGGCCGAAGCCTTGATGTCACCGTCAAAATCCAGCACGAATACCCGAGGCTTGGCTGCCGGCTTGTCCTTATTTTTCTTGGCGGCCTTTTCAGCCTTGCCTTCCGTCTTGCGCAGCGCCTTGAGCTGGTCTTTATCCAGCAGCGTCTGCTCCAGGCGCTCGCGCAGCCCCTTGTAGAAGTCGTTGAGTTTGCTCACCTGCAACTGGCCGGCAGACTTGCGCCGCCCCTTGCTGCGCAGGGCAGCAAAACTGGCCAGCACCACCAGGATGGCAATCACCAGCGTCACAGTCTTGGCCAGGAAACTGGCGTATTCGATGAAAAACTCCACGATGGCTCCTAATAAATTCAAAACGCCGCTCAAGCGCGGGCACTCAACGCGTCCAGCATACCCATGCGCCTGCGCCGCGACCAGCCATGAAACCTATGGTTACCTTAACGCAAGGGCAGCTGGACAAGGCTGTAACGGGCATTTCAAACAAGCGTATGTTTTTTCATTGACAGCTCACCGCCATCCTCATAACCTCGCCAAACCTTCAACGTACCGGGATGACGCGGACGTGGGCAGTATCTATCTGATTCGACATGGCCAAGCCTCCTTCGGTGCGGACGACTACGATGTCCTTTCGCCAAACGGTGTACGCCAGGCGCAAGTGCTGGGCAGCCACCTCGCCGAGCTGGGTGTCGTGTTCGATCGCTGTCTTTCGGGCGACCTGCGTCGCCAGCAGGATACCGCCACCGGTGCGCTGGACCGGATGTCCGCCGCCGGGCTACCGGTTCCCGAACTGGAAATCGATTCGGCGTTCAATGAGTTCGACGCCGACGCGGTAATCCGCGCCCTGTTGCCGGACATGCTCCCCCAGGAACCCGAAGCCCTGTACATCCTGCGCAACGCCGCACAAAACCGCGCCGAATTCCAGCGCATCTTCGCGTTGATCATCGAACGCTGGCTCGGCGGCCAATACGACCCGCCCGAACTGGAAAGCTGGCTGGGCTTCGTCGACCGGGTCCAGGCCGGCCTGCAGCGCATTCTGGAGCAAGCCGACAATTCCCAGAAAATCGCCGTATTCACCTCCGGCGGGACCATCACCGCCCTGCTCCACCTGATCACCCAGATGCCTGCGCGGCAGGCCTTCGAACTGAATTGGCAAATCGTCAACACCTCGCTCAACCACTTGAAATTCAGGGGCCGCGAGGTGGCCCTGGCTTCCTTCAACAGTCATGCCCACCTGCAACTGCTGAAGGCCCCGGACCTCATCACCTTTCGCTGAGTCCGGATTACTGTAGACCCTTGCTGTATAACCCAAATAAGGATCGAAACCATGACCTCCGTAGCCGACGCCGTACAAGCCATGAAAGCCAAGTTCAACCCTGCCGCCGCTGCCGGCCTGGACCTGGTATTTGGTTTCAACATCACCGATGAAGACAAGCAATACGCCCTGATCGTCAAGGATGGCACCTGTGAGCTGCAAGAAGGTGAAAATGAAAGCGCCAACTGCACGCTGATCATGGACAGCGAAACCCTCAAGGGCATCGTCAGCGGCGATACCGACGGTATGCAAGCGTTCATGGGCGGCAAACTGCGCGCCGAAGGCGACATGATGCTGGCGATGAAACTGTCCGAATTGTTCCCGGCCTGAGTCTGCCCGCCCTTTCTCCGGGCGCCCTGGCTGCAAACGAATCCCGCCCCTGTGGCGGGATTTGTGTTTTCACTTGAGCATCTCCACTGGCTGACCCAGCGCTATCGCGAGCGGGCTCGCTCCCACAAGGGATCTGGGGCGAAGCTCAATCTTCATCACCCGGAGCAATTGTGGGAGCGAGCCTGCTCGCGATAGCGCCGGCACATCCGGCAAAGGGCCCTGCGTCGGTTCGCAGGTATCGTACAATCCCCGCTTTCCCCGCATCGGCCTGACCATGGACATCGACCTCGCCCGCACCTTTCTGGAAATCGTTCGCCACGGCAGTCTCGCCGCGGCTGCCGACAAGCTGCACGTCACCCAGACAGCCATCACAGCGCGGGTCCAGAAGCTTGAAAGCCAGCTCGGCTGCGTGCTGTTTGTGCGCAACCGTGCCGGCGCGCGCCTGACCGCCGACGGTGAAGCCTTCGTGGTGTATGCCAATCAACTGGTGCAGACCTGGGAAGCGGCCCGCCGGGACCTGCCCTTGCCCGAAGGCTTTCGCAACGTTCTGCACCTCGGTGGCGAGGTCAGCCTGTGCAATCCCTTGATGCTCGCCTGGGCTGAGGAACTGCGCCAGAAAATCCCCGGCCATGCCCTGCGCATGGACATCCGCGACGGCGAGAAACTGCTGGAACAACTGGAACTGGGCCTGCTGGATGCCGCCGTGGTGTATCAGCCCGAATACTGGCCGAGGCTGCAAGTGGAACAGTTACTGGAGGAGAAACTGATCCTGGTACGCCTGGCCAGCCGTCCCGAGCCCTACGTGTACATCGACTGGAGTGCAGACTTCCGTCGCCAGCACGACACCGCGTTGCCGGACAAGGCCAAGGCGGCCGTGACCTTCAACCTCGGCCCACTGGCCCTGCAGTACATCCTGGAAAACGGCGGCAGCGGCTACTTCCGTACCCGGGTCGTGCAGAGCTACCTGGACAGCGGCATCCTGGAGCGGGTGCCCAAGGCGCCGGAATTCAACTACCCGACTTACCTCGTGTACTCCCGGGATCGGGATTCAGCGGCGTTGCAGCAAGCGTTCGAAGTGCTGCGCCAGATCGTCACGAGCGGCAGCGACTGGTCCCAGCGCTGGGACCCGCTGACCTGACGGATTTGCGGTACACAAGCCTCTAGCCAAAGGGCCCTTGCGAAACCAAGGGCCCCTCACCACTAGCCCGGCCGTATGGCTATTCCTGCAAGTACTGCGCGATCTCGTCCTTGACCTGCAAGCGTTTCTCCTTGAGCGTCTTCAGGGCAACATCGGACAGTGCGGCGGACGACGGCTTCTCGGCGTCGACCACTTCGGCATCAATTTGGGAGTATTTGAGAAGTAACGAGTCGAGCCTTGGATTCTCGCTGCGTTTTTGCTGGATGTCGTCTTTTGTGCAGTTGAGATCCTGGCACAAATCGTGGTTCACCGGCATGGAACACCTCCTTTGGTAGAACGATGGCTAACGCCGTCTACGGCGCTCGTCGACCATCAGAATGGCCTCGCCGACGGGGTTCTGTCGACCGTCAATCCGACCAGCGGTGACCGTTCGTCGTACCGGCACGCTTTGCGATCAAACCTTTGTCCGCCCGTCGCTCTCCATTGAACAGGACGACACAAGTCCCTTGTATAACCTGTGTGGAGACTTACCTATGGACGGATTTACCCTGCGTCAACTCGGCCTGGCAGTTGCCTTGAGTACCAGCATGGGCATGGCTTGGGCCGCGACTTCCAACGACTTCGTCGACAACGCGGCGGCCGGTGGTATCGCGGAAATCGAAACCAGCAAACTGGCCCTGGAAAAAAGCAGCTCGGCGGACGTCAAGGACTTCGCCAACATGATGATTTCCGACCACACCAAAGCCAACGAGGAGTTGATCTCGCTGGCGAAAAAACACGATATCGAAGTGCCGGACGAAACCACGCTGGTGAAGCAGGCCAAGGCCAAGATTCTCGATATGCGCGAGGAGTCGTTTGATGCGGCCTACGCCAACAACCAGGTGATGGCCCACGAAGAAACCATTGCCCTGTTCAAGAAAGAAGCAGAAACCGTCACTGACGACAAGAAGCCCGGCAACACCGAGCTGAAGGCGTTCGCTCAGAAGATGCTTCCAGACCTGGAAAAACATCTGGAGATGGCCAAGAAACTCCAGGCCGCTCATCCGAGCAAATAAAGCTTGAGCATGGAAAAGCCCGACCATCGAGTCGGGCTTGTCATGGGCTCTGCTAGCCGCCGTCCGTGTCGATATCGGCGTCAGTGCTCTCACCGGATTCCGGGCGGTCCGGGTCAGGCTTGAAACCAGGGCTGAAAGTGTTGTCGTTGTCCTGGTGGTGATTTTTTTGATCGACCTCGTTGTCGGCGCTTTGGGCCTGGTCTTCCCCGGCGGGGCTGACTGGCTGGGGGTTTGCAGGATCTTGGTTCATAGACACCTCGTTCATGACAGGCCGGATTGATGACCGGTCATGGTCATTTGAAGGTGACACGGCGGCTTCGGTTCCATTTGTTTACCGCGCCGCGATCAACGCCCCAATACAGTCCTCACCATAGTGATCAATGCCTCCGGGCCGTAGGGTTTGCTCAGCAGATGGGTATCGGGGCTCAATTGGTGGTTGCGGGAGATGATGTCCCGGGTGTGGCCCGAGGTGAACAGTATGGGTACCGGCGGGGTCTGTACCTTGGCCCAGGCCGCCAGGTCGGAACTCTTGATCAGACCGGGCATGACCACATCGGTGAAAATCAGGTCAACCAAGGTGCCTTCGAGCAAAAGCTCCATGGCCGCATCAGCGTTGGCGGCCGTGAGTGTCCGATAGCCGGATTGTTCCAGCAGCTCTACCGACGCGCTGCGCACCTCTTCGTTATCCTCCACCACCAAAATCGTCTCTTGCCCGCCGGGCTGAAGCGGGCCGTGTGGCGTCTCTTCCCCTGTTTCAGGCTGCAGACTGCGGGAGAAATACATCTGCGCCTGCGTGCCCTTGCCCACGTCGCTGATAATCTCGATATGTCCGCCACTTTGCTTGACGAACCCGAACACCATGCTCAGCCCAAGCCCGGTGCCCTGGCCGTCGGTCTTGGTGGTGAAAAACGGCTCGAACACATGATTCAGGACATCGGGAGGCATGCCTGCGCCGCGATCGATCACCGACAAACGCACATAGTCGCCGGCTGGAATGCCTTTGCCGACGCAAGAGGATTCGTCGAGCACAATGTTTTCGCCAATCAGGCCAATGGTGCCCTCACCACCCATGGCATCGCGGGCATTGATCGCCAGGTTCAGCAAAGCGTTTTCAAGTTGATTGCGATCGACATGAATGCACCAGGGTTCGGCAGGCAAGGCCACTTCGACCTGGATGGTTTCGCCCAAGGCCCGTTGCAGCAATTCGCCCAGGCCATCGAAGATCCGCCGTGGGTTGTAGACCGCCGGTGACAACGGCTGGCGTCGGGCAAATGCCAGCAATTGCGACGACAGTTTGGCGCCCCGCTCCACCGCTTCGATGGAGGCACTGACCCGTCGTTGCACATTGACGTTGTCCGGTTCGTGGCGAGCCAGCAGGTGCAGGTTGCCGGCAATCACCTGCAGCAAGTTGTTGAAATCATGCGCCACACCGCCGGTGAGTCCGCCAATGGCTTCGAGTTTCTGCGACTGGCGCAACTGTTCTTCGGCCGTCAACCGCGCATGCACTTCCTCGGCGACACGCTGCTCCAGATCACGGGTGAACTTGAGCAGTGAGGCTTCAGCCGCCTTGCGTTCGTTGATATCAATCAGCACACCGGGAAAACGCAGGGGCCTACCCGACATATCGAATTCACATCGCCCGCTGGCCAGCACCCACAGGTAATCACCACCCAGGCGGCGCACTCGATATTCAGCGTTATAGGGTGTCCCGGTGCGCAAGGTCAGCTCGACACGCCGGTTTACTTCTTCAAGGTCATCGGGGTGGATGTTCTGGCGGGCAACCTCGACAGGCAATGCATCCAGTGGCGTGTCTGGCGGGTAATTGAAGGTGCGGGAAAAACGCTCATCGCCGGAAAGTGTGTCGTTCTGGATATCCCAGACAAACGACCCCAGCAGTGGCCCGACCGAGAGGGCCAATTGAATGCGCTCATTGACGGCGCGGTAGCTGCGTTCCGCCACCTGGCGGGCGCGCTCGGTCAGCACATGCTCGGTGGTTTCCACAACGATCGCCAACACGCCGCCCGGAGACTGATCATCGTCAGGCACCGGGCTGTAATAAAGGTCCATCCATACATCTTCGGGCTTGCCGTTGCGTAGCAATACCAGTTCTTTGCTGCGATAGGACAAGGTGCCACCGGCCAGGCAGACATCCAGTACGTGACGATTGAATTCGGCCACTTCCGGCCAGCCCAACTCTACCGCGCAGCCCAGCAGGTACGGATGACGTCCACCAGCGAACTCGGCATAGGCATCGTTGTAGATCATGAAGCCCTGACGGCCCCATAACATGACCATCGGCAAAGGCGATGCCAGCAGCATCTGGACTGCGCTGCGCAGACTGGCGGACCAGTGCTCGATGGCGCCCAGTTCGGTCTGGCTCCAATCGAACGCCTGGATACGCCCGGCCATTTCACCGCCCCAACCGGGGCATCCATGATTCTGGGATAAGAACTGCATGAGTCGATTCTGAACCTCGAAAATGCCAGCAGGGAATCGGCATACCACAAGTCCCTTGTGCTCAGAGCTTCGAGCGCGGCGCTGGCATTTGGTTTCATGGGCAAGTCATGGCAGGTCATGATGCAAACCTGTCCGGGCTGGGGACATGCTTGCTGTGTGGCCGTTGGGTTCAGCGGAAATCGCGGCTATGCACCTGGATACCCGCCAGCAACTCGGTCAGGTCGCTCAGGCGGCCGGCGATCAAGTGACGAACTTCACCGACACTTTCCCAGCGTCCGTCGACCCTGAGCAATTGCGAACCCACCAAGGCTTTGCGTTGGCGCTCGGCCAGATCGCGCCAGACCACCACATTGAGGTTGCCAAACTCATCTTCCAGGGTGACGAACGTCACGCCGCTGGCCGTGCCTGGCCGTTGGCGGCCGGTGACCAGTCCGGCAACGCTGACGTTGCGGCCATGCTCCACATCCTGCAGTTCCCGTGAGCTGCGACAGCGTCGGGCGCGCAGCTCGGGGCGCAGCAAGGCCAGCGGATGGGGCCCCAGTGTCGTACCGACGCTGGCGTAATCGGCGAACAGGTTCTCCCCCACCGTGGGTTTTGGCAGATCCACTAGTGGCTCTTCCTGACTGGGCAATCCGGCGAACAAGCCCAGCTGTTTCTGTACCCCAGCCACTTCCCAGCGAGCGCGATGACGATCACCGGCCAGGCCCCGCAAGGCACCGGCGTCGGCCAGTTGCGCCTGGGCCCGGGCATCGAGTTGCGCGCGCTCGCCAAGGTCGGCCACGTCATTGAAGGCCCGATGCCGGCGGGCCGCTTCGATACGATGGGCATCCTCTTGGCGAAAGCCCTTGATCATGCGCAGCCCCAGGCGGAGCGCCGGTTGTCGGCCTTCCATGGGTTCGAGGCTGCAATCCCAGTCACTGGCGCGCACGTCCACCGGGCGTATCTGCAACTGATGCCGGCGGGCATCCTGCAGAATCTGGTCCGGGCTGTAGAACCCCATGGGCCAGCTGTTGATCAGGGCACAGGCGAACGCCGCCGGTTCATGGCATTTGAGCCAACTGCTGGCGTAGGTCAGCAAGGCGAAGCTGGCGGCGTGGGATTCAGGAAAACCGTAATTGCCGAACCCCTTGATCTGTTCAAATATCTGCGCGGCGAATTCGGCTGTGTAGCCGTTTTTCGCCATCCCGGCCGCCAGGCGTTCCCGATGCGGTTCCAGGCCGCCGTGGCGTTTCCAGGCAGCCATGGAACGACGCAATTGGTCAGCTTCGCCCGGGCTGTAATCAGCCGCAACGATGGCGATCTGCATGACCTGCTCCTGAAACAGGGGCACGCCCAGGGTGCGCTTGAGCACTTCTTCCAACGCTTTGGAGGGGTATGTCACCGCCTCTTCCTTGTTTTTACGCCGCAGATACGGGTGCACCATCCCGCCCTGGATCGGCCCCGGTCGCACGATGGCCACTTCAATAACCAGGTCATAAAAAGACTCGGGTTTGAGCCGAGGCAACATCGCCATTTGCGCGCGCGACTCGATCTGGAACACGCCAATGGTGTCGGCGCGGGTGATCATTTCGTAGGTGGCCGCGTCGTCCTTGGGCAACGTCGCCAAGGTGTACTGCTGGCCGCGGTAATGCGCGATCAGATCAAAACAGCGACGAATCGCACTGAGCATACCCAAGGCCAGGATATCCACCTTGAGCAACCCGACCGCGTCCAGGTCGTCCTTGTCCCACTGGATGATGGTGCGCTCGGCCATGGCGGCGTTTTCCACCGGCACCAGGGTGTCCAGGGGCTGTTCGGAAATCACGAAGCCGCCAGGGTGCTGGGACAAATGTCGGGGAAAACCGATCAGTTGTCGGGTCAGGCTCAAGATCCGACGCAACACAGGGCTGTCCGGGTCGAAACCACCTTCGCGCAGGCGATCCACGGGCGGCGCCTCGTCACTCCAGCGCCCACAACAGTCGGCCAACGCATTGACCTGATCCGGCGGCAGGCCCAGGGCCTTGGCGACATCCCGCATCGCGCCGGCACCGTGGTAGCTGCTGACCACCGCCGTCAATGCCGCACGATGGCGACCGTAGCGCTGGAACACGTACTGCAGCACTTCTTCACGACGCTCGTGTTCAAAGTCGACGTCAATGTCCGGCGGCTCGTTGCGCTCCCTGGACAGGAATCGCTCGAACAGCATGCTGGTCTGGCTCGGGTCGATTTCGGTGATACCCAAGGCGTAGCACACCGCTGAGTTGGCCGCCGAACCACGGCCCTGGCAGAGAATATGCCGGTCGCGGGCGAAGCTGACGATGTCCTGCACGGTCAGGAAATAACTGTCGTAGCGCAGCTCGGCGATCAGGGCCAGCTCCTTGTCGATCTGCTGGCGGACCTTGTCCTGCACACCTTTTCCCCATCGCTGGCGCATACCGCGCTCGGTCAACTCCCGCAGCCAGGACGCAGGTGTATGGCCCTCAGGCACCAGTTCACGTGGGTATTGATAACGCAACTGACCAAGGTCGAACGTACAGCGCCGGGCGATGTTCAACGTTTCGTCGAGCAAGGCGCGCGGGTAGATGTCGGCCAGATCCTTGCGGCTGCGCAGATGGCGCTCGCCGTTGGGGTGCAGGCGCTGGCCGGCCTCGGCCACCGTGACGTGGTGCCGGATAGCGGTCATGGTGTCCTGCAGGGCGCGCCGGCCGCGCACATGCATGTGCACGTCCCCCGTGGCGACGACTGCAAGACGCAGGCGTTCAGCCAATGCCAACAAGTCCGCCAGCCGACGCCGGTCGTCCTGCCCGCAATGCAACTGGACCGACAGCCACAAGCGCTCGGCGAATATCTGTCGGAGCCAGCGCCCCTGCCCTTCGGGATCCTTGTCACCGGGCACCCACAACGCCAGTAACCCCGGCAACGGCTCGTCGAAGTCTTCGCGCACGATGCGATAGCGACCTTTCTCGCTGCGGCGGCGGGCGCGGGTGATCAGCCGACACAAGGCCTGATAGCCTTGCAGATTCTCCACCAGCAGCACCAGTTTCGGACCGTTTTCGATCTGGATCTCACTGCCGACGATCAAGTGCAAGTCC
The DNA here is from genome assembly GCF_024494355.1 of Pseudomonas sp. Q11. Taxonomy (GTDB): domain Bacteria; phylum Pseudomonadota; class Gammaproteobacteria; order Pseudomonadales; family Pseudomonadaceae; genus Aquipseudomonas; species Aquipseudomonas hefeiensis. The sequence continues at coordinate 136,526 of NZ_JAKNQY010000009.1, forward strand.
AGCTCCCTGGCAGCCTGCCAGGCCCGGACAATCCCGGCCAGGGTGCACTCATCCGTGATCGCCAGGGCCTTGTAACCTTGTTGTTGCGCACGACGGCACAGCTCCAGGGCGCTGGAGGCACCGCGCTGGAAACTGAAGTTCGACAGGCAATGCAGTTCGGCATATTCGATGTTCATGCGAACCAGCCCTGCAGCCACAACGGACCGCCCTCGCCCACCGGTCGATAGGCCCAGCCCCGTTGGCCCGCACGGGTTTCGATCAGATAGTAATCACGGCGCACGTCGGCACCGTCCCACCAGCCGGATTCGATGCGCTCCGGGCCCATGAGGATTCGCGTCTGGCTCTCCTGCAAGGCCTGGGGTTCGTCCAGCAGCCAGCCGGGACGTCGGACGCCCTCGCGTACCGGACATGCCTGGGGCTGGCGTTGAGAGGTCTTCTGCCAGGCACATTCAGGCCGATGGTCATCGCGAAACCCCAGGCCCTGCACCGCGTCGTCCCCCAGCCGGGCCCGCAGTCGTTCGCGCAATTGCTCCCAGGGCAAGGACTGCTGAGGACGCTCGTCGAACAGCTCCAGGCGTTGGGGCACGAAACTGGGCAGGTCTTCGGCACACAAACGAAAGCCCCGTACCGGCGCCTCGACCTGCACCTGCTCCAGCCGACCACGGGCCAGCTCGAAAAGCATCGAAGGATCCCGCTCCGCGCTGAGCAGGCCGACCTTGATCAGCGTGTCCGGTAACCCGGCGTGCTCCAGGTGCAGGTCAAAGCGTTGTACACCACTGTCACGACCGCACAGGAAAGCCGAAAGATCACCGGTCAACCGACGCAACGGAAACAACAACGCCTGGTGGGATTGCACGTCGTAGTTGAGCTCGATGCGCACATCGAACCGGTCCGGCGGCAGGTAAAACGACAATGCCAGGGTACGGTTGCCCGTCAGCGCGTCAAGGTGCTTGAGCACCTGGGCTTCAAACCGCCGCGCCAGGGTGTGCCGGGGCAAGGCCTGGACCTGGCTCAACTGGCGCAGCCCCATGCGCGACAGCGCCGTGGCGACCTCGGGCGCAAGGCCGATACGCTCAACCGGCATCTGTCCCAGGCAGGCTTGCAGGGTTTCGATGTCGGGCACCACCAAGGCGTCGTAGGCATTGGCCAACACCCGCGCCGCCACCGGGTTGGGGGCGGCGACAATGCGATGCCGGAATCCCAGTTGCGTCAGCTCGGCCCGCAGGCGCGTCTCGAACGCCGGCCAGGGGCCGAACAAGCCCAGGCTCGACTCGATTTCGAACACCACCGTGCGCGGGTAATGCACGCTGACCTGGGAGCTGAAACGGTAGGCCCAGGCCGCCAGGAACTGTTGCCAGTGTTCGATCTGCGCCGCGTCGTATTCAGCCGTGGCAAACCCTTTGCTCAGGGCCTGGGCGGCCGTCATGGTCTGGCCGGGACGCAAGCCCAGGGCCCGTGCCGGGTCATTGACCGCTTGCAACACCCGACGCTGGGCCGGACCGGTCAACAGCGCCAAGGGCTCGTCGGGATCGGAACGCTGACGCAGCGCGGCGTCCAGCGCCAGTTGCGGGAAGAGTATGCAGACCCAGCGCATCGCAACCTCAATGCTCGGTCTGTGTGCTGAGCGTGGCGAAGGCAATGGGCGTCGACCGGGCCATCCCGCCCCGGCACTTGAGCACCCGCAATTGCCCTGGCCGGCCATCGATGGCGATGCGCAGGGCCGCCGGCGACGGGTTGATGGCTTCCTGGATCGAGCGCCAGGCGAACGCCAGGGTCTGGCCGGTTTCCGCCGCCACTTGCAAGCGGCGCAGGGCGCGGTCGTCAGCCTGGCGGGGCCAGCACAGCACCGCGCCGCAACTGCCCGAACGCAGGCATTGTTCGGCGGCCCACAAGGCATCGCGCTCATCGGCCCGGATCACTGACAACTGGCGCAAATCTACCCCGGCGCTCTGCCAGGCCTGGGGATAGGGCACGAATGGCGGCGCCACCAGCACGATCCGCTCCCCCGCCGCCGTCAGCCGCGCCAGGGTCGGCCAGACCAATTGCAACTCGCCCACGCCTGGTGCGGCGACCAGCAGTTCCGTCAGCGCCGCTTCCGGCCAGCCGCCACTGGGCAACGCCGCGTCCAGTGCCGCATGACCGGTGGGTTGTGGGCTGGCGGCCGGGGCCGCGGGCCGGCCCTTCCAGACCTGACCACCGTTGAACAGCGTGTCCAGCGCAACGACAGCGCCCATCAGCCTTGCCTCAGCAAGCCACAGAACACGCCTTCGATGGCCAGGTCCTGGTCGGCTTCGACAATGATCGGCTGGTAGGCCGGGTTGCGCGGCAGCAAACGTATCCGTTCGCCGATTCGCTCGAAACGCTTGATGGTGACTTCACCGTCCAGGCGCGCCACGACGATCTGGCCGTTGGAGGCCTGGGGCGTGCGCTGCACGCCCACCAGGTCGCCATCGAGAATGCCATCCTCGATCATCGAGTCACCCTGGACCCGTAGCAGGTAATCCGGCGCCTTGGTGAACATCGCCGGGTCGAGCATCAGGCGACTGTGGACCTCGGCATCCGCACCGATCGGTAGACCGGCGGCCACCCGCCCCAGCACAGGCACGTCCAGCCACTCGGGACGCGGCGGCTGGTTCAGCAAGCGGATACCCCGGGCCTGGTGCGGATTGACTTCAATGAAACCGGCTTCGGTCAACGCCAGCACATGTTTGCGCGCCACGCTGCGGGAGGCGAAACCGAACGCCTCGCTGATTTCAGCGAGGCTGGGGGGCTGGCCCTGCTCGGCGATGCGTTCGCGGATGAAGGTCAGGATGGCGGTACGGCGGGGGGTGAGAGTCGTCATGGAGTACATTTGTACTCCTCTCGGTTTTTTCTGACAAGCACCGCCAGTCAGTCAACAACCCCCACGGGTTACTGCGTGATCAGGGCAGCAGCAGTCCCTGCTCGCGCTCGCACAACTGCACCACGTAATCCCAGAGCACCCGCAGGCGCACGGACTTGTGCAGTTCGCGGCGGGTGCTGATCCAGTAACTGCGGCGGATGCTTTCATCCGGCAGCAATGGGACCAAGGCCGGGTCGCTGCTGGCCATGTAGCAAGGCAGTACGGCGATCCCCAATCCCGAACGTGCAGCCTGTTGCTGGGCGATGACGCTGGTGCTGTGGAACACCACTCGAGGGTTGCGGCAAAAGCTGTTGAGAAACATCAGCTCCTGGCTGAACAGCAGGTCATCGACGTAGCCGATCCAGGCATGGCGGGCCAGGTCCTCGCGACTGCGCAACGGCGGCGAGCGGTCCAGATAGGCCTGGCTGGCGTAGAGCGCCAGGCTGTAGTCGGTCAGTTTTCGGGTCACCAGCAGGTCGGCCACCGGGCGTTCAAGGTGAATGCTGATTTCCGCTTCGCGGTTGAGGATGCTGACAAAACGTGGCACCGCCACCAACTCCACTTCCAGCCCCGGATAGCGCTGGAACAGACCCTCCATGCGGCTGGCTAAAAACATGATGCCCAGCCCTTCCGTCACCCCCACGCGGATCTTGCCCAAGGGCGCGCTGGACTGAGTGATGTCCTCCTGAGCCAGCAGCGCCACGTTTTCCATGGCTTCGGCGTGCTTGAGCAACGATTCGCCCGCGGGGGTCAGTTCATAACCCTGGGCATGCTGGACAAACAGCGCGGTGCCCAGGCTTTTCTCGATGGCTTCAATGTGCCGGGCCACCGTGGCATGGGTGGTGTTCAGGCGTCGTGCAGCGGTGAGTAAACGGCCGCTGCGTTGCAGTTCCAGAAAGTAGCGCAGGTCATTCCAGTCAAACATGGGCCATCCTTGAACACGCCTGAAGGCAGGACTGTTTAAAAACGCACAACGGTTGCGCAAAAACTAACATTCTTTTAACGAAACCTAACAACTAGGATGCATCCCACAAGAACAAAAATGAGGTCGCGAATGCAACCTGTCGTCGATGAATACGATTACGTGATCGTGGGCGCCGGCCCTGCCGGATGCCTGCTGGCCAACCGGCTTAGCGCCAACGCGCAACACCGGGTGTTATTGCTTGAGGCGGGCGGTCGCGACAACTATCCGTGGATTCACATCCCGGTCGGCTACCTGTTCTGCATCGGCAACCCGCGCACCGACTGGTGCTTCAAGACCGAGGCGCAACCGGGTCTGCAAGGGCGCGCACTGAGTTACCCACGGGGCAAGGTGCTGGGTGGCTGCTCCTCCATCAACGGCATGATCTACATGCGCGGCCAGGCCGCGGATTACGACAGTTGGGCCGCCGAGGGCAATCCTGGCTGGGCCTGGAAAGACGTGCTGCCGTTGTTCAGACAGAGCGAAAACCACTTTGCCGGAGACTCCGAGTGCCATGGTGCCGCCGGGGAATGGCGGGTCGAACGCCAGCGCCTGTCATGGCCAATTCTCGATGCGTTTCGCACCGCCGCCGAACAGAGCGGCATCCCCAGCGTCGACGACTTCAACGGCGGCGACAACGAAGGCTGCGGCTACTTCCAGGTCAACCAGAAAGCCGGGGTGCGCTGGAACGCGGCCAAGGCCTTCCTCAAACCGGTTCGCCAGCGCCCCAACCTCACGGTAATGACCGATGTCGAAGTCGACCGCGTGCTGTTGCGTGACAACCGGGCCCACGCCGTCAGCGCCCGCTGGCAAGGCAAAAGCATGACTTTCAAGGCACGCAAGGAAATCGTGCTGTGCGCCGGCGCTGTTGGCTCGCCGGGTATTTTGCAGCGCTCGGGGATCGGTCCGCGCAACCTGTTGCAACGTCTGGGCATTGGCGTGGTTCATGAGCTGCCCGGCGTGGGCGGTAACTTGCAGGATCACTTGCAACTGCGGCTGATCTACCAGTTGGAAAACGCCCGTACCCTGAACCAGATCGCCGGCACTTGGTGGGGCAAGATGGGCATGGGGCTGCGCTACCTCTATGATCGCAGCGGCCCACTGTCCATGGCCCCCAGCCAACTCGGTGCGTTCGCCCGCTCGGGGCCGGAACAGGCCTCGGCCAACCTCGAGTACCACGTGCAGCCGTTGTCGCTGGAACGCTTTGGCGAACCATTGCACAGTTTCCCGGCGTTCACTGCGTCGGTCTGTGACTTGCGTCCGCAAAGCCGTGGCCGGGTGGACATTCGCTCGGCCGACCCGCACGAGGCACCGCTGATCCAACCCAATTACCTGAGCCATCCCGAAGACTTGCGGGTCGCCGCCGACGCCATCCGCCTGACCCGACGCATCGTCGCCGCCCCGGCGTTGAGCGCCTTCAAGCCGGTGGAATACCTGCCGGGACCCAGCCTGCAAACCGAGGAAGAACTGCACCAGGCCGCAGCCCGTATAGGCACGACGATTTTCCACCCGGTGGGCACCTGCCGCATGGGCCAGGATCGTGACGCGGTGGTGGATGCACAACTGCGGGTCCACGGCGTCAACGGCCTGCGCGTCGCCGACGCCTCGATCATGCCGCGCATCACCTCGGGCAACACCTGCTCGCCGACGCTGATGATTGCCGAGAAGGCCGCACAGATGATCCTCGAGGCGGACACCAGGAGCACCACGCCCCAAAAAGAACCTGTCACGGTCTGAAGAACAAGCAAGTCCCTTGTGGGAGCGAGCCTGCTCGCGATAGCGGTCTATCTGTCACCTAGTAGGTTGAATGTGCTGCCGTCATCGCGAGCAGGCTCGCTCCCACAAGGGGAAACGTTTGAATTCAAGGTATGCAGCAAAACAGGAGACGCTGGACCGGCGTCGACAGTGGAACAACAAAAACAATCACTGTGAGGGATACCCAAATGTCTGAACATGTTCAGTCCCTGGAAGCCACGCGCAGCGCCGGCACCAGCCAGGAAACCCAGAAAGTCATCTTCGCCTCGTCCTTGGGGACGGTGTTCGAGTGGTACGACTTTTTCCTCTATGGCGCCCTGGCGGCGGTGATCAGCAAGCAGTTCTTTGCCGGGGTGAACGACACCACGGCATTCATCTTCGCCCTGATGGCATTCGCCGCCGGCTTTATCGTGCGGCCTTTCGGCGCACTGGTGTTCGGACGGCTGGGAGACATGATCGGACGCAAATACACCTTCCTGGCCACCATCGTACTCATGGGCCTGGCGACGTTCTGCGTCGGCCTGCTGCCCAACTACGCCAGCATCGGCATTGCCGCACCCATCATCCTGGTGGTACTGCGCATGCTCCAGGGCCTGGCCCTGGGCGGTGAATACGGCGGCGCCGCCACCTATGTCGCCGAACACGCGCCGATGGGCAAGCGCGGCTTCCACACCAGCTGGATTCAGTCCACTGCCACCCTCGGGCTGCTGCTCTCGCTGCTGGTGGTACTGGGCTGTCGTTATTTCACGGGAGATCAGTTCGAAGTCTGGGGCTGGCGCATTCCGTTTCTGCTGTCGATCGTGTTGCTGGGCATCTCCACCTGGATTCGCCTGAGCCTGCACGAATCACCGTCCTTTTTGAAAATGAAAGAAGAAGGCAAGTGCTGCAAGGCACCGATCCGCGAATCCTTTGGTAAGTGGGAAAACCTCAAGGTGGTGCTGATTGCCCTGTTCAGTATCAACGCCGGGCAAGCGGTGACCTTCTACGCCGCGCAGTTCTACGTGCTGTTTTTCCTCACCCAGTTCCTGAAGATGGATCCGGCCCTGGCCAACAGCCTGCTGATCGTCAGCGTGGTCATCGGCGCCCCGTTCTTTATCTTTTTTGGTTGGCTGTCGGACAAGGTCGGGCGCAAACCGGTGCTGATGATTGGCCTGTTGCTGGCGACGGCGTTGTACTTTCCGATCTTCAAGACACTGGCCCACTACGCCAACCCGGCCATCGACCTGGCGAGCCGTCAGGCGCCGATCACGGTGATCGCCGATCCGGCCACATGCACCTTCCAGTTCGACCCGGTGGGCAAGGCGCGTTTCGATAGCCCATGTGACAAGGTCAAGACCTTCCTGGTCAAGCAAGGCCTGCCCTACAGCAGCGTCGCGGCGCCGGCCGGCAGTGATGTGCAGGTCAGCGTCGGTGATGTGAAGCTTGAAGGCTACGACGAAGCCGCCCTGCGCGGTGCGGTGACCCTGGCGGGCTACCCGCAACAGGCCGATGCCCAGCAGATCAACCGGCCGATGATCGTGGCGCTGATCGTTGCGCTGATCATCATTTCAGCCATGTGCTATGGGCCACTGGCGGCGCTGATGGTCGAACTGTTCCCGACCCGCATCCGCTACACCTCCATGTCCCTGCCCTACCACATCGGCAACGGCTGGTTCGGTGGCTTCCTGCCCACCGTGTCGTTTGCCCTGGTGGTCTACACCGGGGACATTTTCTACGGGCTGTGGTACCCGGTGGTGATTACCGGGGTGAGCCTGGTGGTGGGCATGATTTGCCTGCGGGAAACCCGGAACGTGGATCTGGATACCAACTGAGGACTTGAAGCGTGTCCCCGCAGGACTAAACCGCAGGAGCTGCGTAGAGCTGCGTAGGAGCTGTCGAGTGCAACGAGGCTGCGATCTTTCCACTGACAATTGAGTCAAGAGCGAAAGATCAAGATCAAGATCAAGATCAAGATCAAGATCAAGATCAAGATCAAGATCAAAAGATCGCAGGCTTCGCCAGCTCCTACAGAGCCCAGCGAGAGCAAGTTCCCTCGCCACAAGGTTGCTCAGATCAAACGCTCAGTGCACCTGATGATTTTTCACCGTGCTCTCCACCAGATCCAGCATCTGCCCCAGCGCCCAGGGCTTGGCGATGAACGAGGCGTGATGCTTGATCCCGGCGCTTTCCGGGGTTTCGAAACCGGACATGATCAACAAAGGGATCTGCGGCCACCGGTCGCCAGTCAGGTTGGCCAGATCGGCACCATCCAGCTTGCCCGGCATGGTGATATCGGTGAGTAACAAGTCCACCTCGCCAGCGCTCCGCTCAAGGAACTCCAGCGCCGCATCGGCGCTTTCCCTAGGTTCAACGACAAAGCCCTCGTCCTGCAGGATTTCGCACAGAAATTCCAGAATGGTCTGATCATCTTCAACGACGAGAATCAAACGTGTGGTCGCCTGTCCGTTGCCCTTTGGCATCGAATTCATGTAAGTGACTCTCCTTGACCCCATAAACGTTCTTTGCGGTTTCAGCCGCTCTGCAAGTTATGAGCGATGCCCTGGCGAGAAATTCATTCTACGTGCGAATACACCGCCGAACGTTGCACCAGCCCCCTTGATGCAACGCACCGCAACGTTTTATCTGTATATCCATACAGATAAAACTTGCTCAGACGCCCATCCATGACCATGCTACAGCCCCATGAAATCTGCTTAGGAAAAAGGGCGCTATGCAGCTGTACCTGTGTGAAAAACCGTCCCAGGCCAAGGACATCGCTGCCGTGCTCGGTGCCACGCGGCGCGGTGACGGTTGCTGGCTGGGCGCGAACGTCACGGTCACCTGGTGCATCGGCCATCTGCTGGAGACCGCCCCGCCCGACGCCTACGATGCCCGCTACAAGCGCTGGGTACTGGCAGACCTGCCTATCGTGCCGACCCAGTGGAAAATGACGGTCAAGCCGAAAACCGCCGGCCAGTACAAGGCGGTCAAGCGCCTGTTGGGAGAAGCCAAGTCGCTGGTCATCGCCACCGACGCCGACCGTGAAGGCGAAATGATCGCCCGGGAACTGGTGGAGCATTGCCGCTATCGCGGGCCGATCCAGCGGCTGTGGCTGTCAGCCCTGGACGAAGCGTCGATCCGCAAGGCCCTCGCCGCCCTCAAGCCGGGCGCCGAAACCTTCAACCTCTACCATTCGGCCCTCGGCCGCTCCCGGGCCGACTGGCTGATCGGCATGAACATGAGCCGCCTGTTCACACTGCTCGGGCGCCAGTCCGGTTATCAGGGCGTGCTGCCGGTAGGCCGCGTGCAGACACCCACCCTGCGACTGGTGGTGGATCGCGACCGCAGCATCGCCAACTTCGTGCCGGTCGCCTATTGGGCCATCGACGTGCAGCTCAGCCACGCAGGCACCGCCTTTACCGCCCAGTGGCGCGCCGCCCCGGATGCTTGCGACGACCAGGAGCGTTGCCTGAACCAGGCCCTGGCCCGCGACGCCGCCCAGGCCATGGGTAACGCCGCTACCGCCCGGGTGATGAAAGTGCGCACCGAGCGCCTGCGCGAAGCGGCGCCGTTGCCGTTCGACCTGGGTACCCTGCAGGAGGTCTGCTCGAAGAAACTCGGCCTGGGTGCCCAGGAGACCCTGGACATTGCCCAGTCGCTGTACGAGACCTACAAGCTCATCACCTATCCGCGCAGCGATTGCGGTTTTTTGCCTTTGAGCCAGCACAGCGAAGCTGCGGCCATCCTCGCCGCCCTCGCCCAGGCCGATCCGGGTCTTGCGCCACTGCGCGAGCACTTGCAGCCGCAGCGCAAATCCCGGGCCTGGAACGACGCCAAGGTCAGCGCCCACCATGGCATCATCCCTACCGCGGCGGCGAAGAACCTCGACAAGCTTGCCGGCAAGCAGCGGGCCGTCTATACGCTGATACGGGCGCGATACCTGGCGCAGTTCCTGCCCAACCACGAATACGACCGGACCCAGGCCGACTTCGACTGCGCCGCCCAGGCACTGCGGGCCGTGGGCAAGCAGATCGTCGAACCCGGCTGGAAGCGCGCCCTGCCCGAAGCGCTGGCCCCAGCGCGAGGCCGTGAAGCACCGGCACCACAAACCTTGCCGGCCCTGATCGAAGGTCACGACTGCGCCGTCGACGAGGTGAAACCCAAGGACCTGTGGACCCAACCCCCCAAGCCGTTCACCGAGGGCGACCTGATCAAGGCAATGAAGAACGTTGCCCGACTGGTGGAGGATCCGCTGCTCAAGCAAAAGCTCAAGGACACCACCGGCATCGGCACCGAAGCGACCCGGGCCTCGATCATCCAGGGCCTGCTTGACCGCGGTTACCTGGTGAAAAACGGCAAGGCCTTGTCCGCGACACCGGCGGCCTTCAGCCTGATCGATGCGGTGCCCCGTGCCATCGCCGATCCAGGCACCACCGCCATCTGGGAGCAGGCGCTGGACATGGTGCAAAACGGTGAGATGAGCCTGGAAGAATTCGTGACCCGCCAGGCCGCCTGGATGAGCAAACACATCGCCCGCTGCCAGGGCATGAGCCTGACCATCAGCGGTCCGGCCAGCCCCGCCGGTCGTGGTGCTACCCCATGGAAAAGCAAACGCAAGCCAGCCAAGCGCAAGGCCGGCGGTACACCGCGCAAGACGAGCAAAGCCAAGGCGACCTGAGTCGGGAAGCAGAACTCAGCGATGCTCCCCTGTGGCGAGGGAGCTTGCTCCCGCTGGGCTGCACAGCAGCCCCACAATCCTGAAGACGCAACGAAAACTGAAGCCTGAAGGCTTGGTTTTAAGGGCCGCTTCGCGCCCCAGCGGGAGCAAGCTCCCTCGCCACGGAGGTTGGCTCAGCCAAATTTTTCATACCCAAACCATTTTGTCCGACAATATGTAGTGCTAAAAAATATTCACTACAAAACCGTTGACGCCTCCGATTTGGCCTTGCATGATGCAGACGTCTCCCCGATCGGGAGTACAGGTAAATGCTTGAGCAAGCTCGTCTGACCGCCGAGCTGTTTTTTGGATAAGGGACTGCCCACAAGGCAGATTGAAGGTGCTGACCTGGCATGACCGTCCGGTGACAAGGACGAGAAACGTCGGCGAAGATCCTCATGACGCGCGTGGTCGACCCTCGAAGTTGACAATGCCTGAAGGTTTTTCGCTGTTTCTCTTCGTTGTAGCGCATTTGCGTAGCAGCCCTTCGATAACACTACACAACCGATGCACGACCCCGTCGAAGTACGACGGACGAGCGCTGACGGCCTGGTTTCGGTGCTAGCCATACAGCACTGGGCAGGCACTTACCGAAAGAAGCGAAGTTTTGCGAACCACCAGACAGATCAACCAAATGGTCAAGGGGCTTACACATGAATCTGAATAATCAACCATCTATTGATGAACTGGCTCGCATGTTCGCAGCACACAAAGACACCCTGGACAGCCACATCCTGTGGATCAGCAAGAATGGCCAGGTCCATATGGACTGCCTGTCGCCGTTCACCCAGGAAGACGAATTCGAGAAGAACCGGCAAGACCTGTGTGCCCGGCTGAAGATGTATCGTCGTGGCCAGGGCTACGTAGGCAAGAAGGCGGCGGCCGACAAAGACTTCATGGGTCGCGTGTTGCAAACGCTGACCCAGGCGTGGCAATCGATGCACAATACCTCTGAAGTTCGGGTCATCGACCGCCTCTGCTGATCGCGCTTAAAACAAAGGCCCGTTCCTGATTGGAACGGGCCCTTTTTTTGGGCGTTAAAACACCGACCAGCCGATCCGTTGGCTGAGCAATTCCAGCGCCGCCATGCCTGCCAGGGAATTGCCGGCGACATTGAGTTCCGGCGACCAGACGCACACCGTGAAACGCCCCGGCACCACGGCAACAATCCCGCCGCCCACCCCGCTCTTGCCCGGCAGGCCAACGCGATAGGCAAAATTGCCGGCCTCATCGTACAGCCCACTGGTGGCCATGATGGAATTGACCTGCTGGGTCTGGCGGGCACTCAGGATCTGTTCGCCGCTGTGTTTGCAGAACCCGTCGTTGGCCAGGAAGCAGAATGCTCGGGCCAGGTCGATGCAACTCATGCGCAATGCGCAGTGACTGAAGTAGCTGCGCAGCACTGCCTCCACGTCGTTATGAAAATTGCCGAAGGATTGCATCAGGTAGGCCATCGCCGCATTGCGGGCGCGGTGCTGGTATTCCGACTCAGCGACCTTGCCGTCGACCATGACCTGCGGATTGCCCGACAGGCGTCGTACGAAATCGCGCATCGAAAGGGCTGGTGCGGCGAAACGCGACTGGTTGATGTCACAGATCACCAAGGCACCGGCGTTGATGAACGGGTTGCGCGGTCGACCGCGTTCGAACTCCAGTTGCACCAAAGAATTGAAGGGCTGGCCGGACGGCTCATGGCCCAATCGCTCCCAGATTGCCTCACCGGAATGGCCGATGGCCTGCACCAGGCTGAAAACCTTGGAAATACTCTGCACCGAAAACGGCGTTTCGGCGTCGCCTGAGCAATACATCTCGCCGTCGTTGCCGTAGACGGCGATGCCCAACTGATTGGCCGCAACGGTGCCCAGGGCTGGAATGTAGTCGGCCACCTTACCCTGACCTATCAGGGGGCGAACCGCATCGAGGATCTCGTTCAACAATGCTTGCATGTGCGCATGGGTCCGGTCATTCCCCGTTCGAGTGCGGGGATACAGACGCTAGACGCTGATGGGGGCGATCAGAGCACACTCAACATCTGTTGCGAGGCGATCCGTGGGAGCAAAGCTTGCTCGCGATGAAGCTCACGCGGTTTGTCTGGAACCGAGTCGGCTGCTTCGCGGGCAAGCCTTGCTCCCACACAATTCATGAGATTTCGCGGGCGCTTGTCATCAAATCGAGCGGTCTATAGTTGAAGGGATCAATCGGCAGGAGACATCGATGCGTCAGATCATGCAGAAAGAACCCTGGTGGGCCTCGCCCCCCAAGCCCGGGCAGGATGAAAATGAACTGGAATGGGGCTGGCTGGTGATTTACAGCGAAGGTGAGCCACGCTTCGAATTCATCAAGGAGCGCCCCTCAGACGAACAGATCCGCCATCGCAAGGGTTGCCGCGTCACCCTCGGGGCAGAATGAACCGTCCGTCACGGTTTAATGACCGGCAACTCCACCGCCCGATTGGCCAGGTCCGCCGCCACCAGGCTGCCTTCGATTTCCTCGGCCAGATAGTACACCGGTGCCATCACCCCGCTGAGGGGATGTTTGAGCGACTGGAACCAGGCTTCGTCGAACGCGGCGCTCAGGCTCTTGCGGATCTGTGTTTCCATTTCCGGGCGCTCGCCCTCATGAATGATCGCGCGAATCCCCGCCACGCCAACTGAAATCAGCGCCCCCGCCGCTTTCCCGGCCACGGCTGCCGCCGCACCGGCCGCACCTCGCGTGGCGAATTGCGCTTCGATCTTTTCACTGGTGCGTTGTGCCACCGTGGCGATCACTGCATCCGATGGCCCTGAACCTGTGATGGCGGCCTTGTTGACGTGATCGATCAGCGCGGCGTAGGCCGGCAGTGTATTGAGCGGCTCGGTATATGCCATCTCGTACAACGAGGCATTACGCGCCGCTGGCGGCCCCAAGCTGATGGCAGGAATGCCGTGCAAACGCCGGCTCATCAGCTCAGGCGGGATTCGATGCCGTTGTGCTATAGCTTGGACCTGTTGATTGAGCAGGCGCACGTAATAGCCTGTCGCGTTGGCCCTGATCGCCTCGGGGTCGATTTCCACCGCCACAGGTGCCAGCACCTGCTCGCGGTATTGCTCTTGCAGATATATCGCCAAGCGCCTGGCCGCGGCGTCCTCTTCGCCTTCGGCATTGGCGGCATACCAACTGACCTTCACCGCCAGCCATTCCTGGGTCCAGTAGCTGCTGAACCAGGGGATGAATTGGACCTCAGTCCGTTCGTATACCAACCGCCGCCAATGCTCCATCGAGCCGCGCGCGTAGAGCCCGGCCTGTTCAATAGCGCTTTTCGACGCGGCGATGATCTGCCGGTCGACCTGTCGCCAGGTGTCCTGTGAAACCGCCACGGTGGCGACCTGCTGCTCGCGCGGCGACGTGGCGCATCCCGCCAGGACGATCAAAGCGGCCAGCATCAGCGAACGCAGCACGATTGCCCCACCCCGGATTCAAGTCATCCACGGGGTTGAGTATAGGTGGCGAGTAACAGGGGCTTGGAGGAAACACACAAAACCAATGTGGGAGCGGGCTTGCTCGCGATGGCAGTTCAAAACCGCGTGAAATGCTCGAACTGCCAATCATCCGCCGCGCCGTCCAGGGAAGACGTGTGCGCCGCGCCGGTCGGCCTCCAGTCGGTCTGCTTGCCCACCAGGGTACCGAGGTAAGGCCTGGCCACTTCCAGCACTCGTTCGTAATCCATTTGCTCCGGCTCGACGATGCCGCGATCCGGATTTTCCACCGCCCAGACAATCCCTGACAAAACCCCCGCCGCCACTTGCAAGCTGGTGGCATTGTTGAAGGGCAAGAGCGCCCGGGCTTCATCGATGGTCAATACCGAGCCGAACCAGTAGGCATTGAGTTCATGCCCCATCAGCAAGACGCCGAGCGCATCGGCCCCGATGCTGTCGATTTCACCGTTGAGAATGCGTTGCTGATGCTGGCTCTGCCAGCCTCGGCCGATCAACTCATGGATCGACAGCAAGGCATCGTTGCACGGGTGATAGGCGTAATGCAGTGTGGGGCGATAGATTAGTTTCTGCTCGTCCTTGAGTGTCAGCAGGTCGGCGGTCGAGGCGGTTTCGTGGTGGGTGATCATCAGCCCCAGGCACGGCCCGCCCAACGGTGTCCAGGTCTTGACCGGCACGGTGGCGCTGGGGCGCTCGAGGTAAATGGCGTTGCGGCTGCCGAAGCGGTGGCGCCTGGCTGATGTCGGCCAGGTACGCTCGTGGGTGCCCCAGCCCAGCTCGGCCGGTTGACGGCCTTCGTTGATCAGTCCTTCCACCGACCACGTATTGACGAATTCATCGTCCTGCTTGAGACGGCTGGAGCGCTGGGTGTCGCGCTCGGCAAAATGAATCACCTTGATGCCTGTCTCCTTGCACAACCTGGCCCAGTCCACGCCTTCGCGGTTCTGTGGCAAGCGATGGTTCAATTGCACCGCCAGTTCCACCAGGCCAGCCTTGAGCAGATGGCTGATCAAACCGGGATTGGCACCATGGGCCACGACTGCCGTCGGGCCTTTGCCCAGTTTTTTGCGCAGGCCCAGCATCTGGTAACGCAACGCATAATTGGTGCGATGGGAGAGATCCAATAACGGATCATCGTAGCCACCGGCCCAAGGCTCGATGCAGGTATCCAGGTACAGCGCGCCTTTGTCGAAGGCATACGTCATCAAAGCCAGCGAACTGACTTCCACCGACAGGTTGACGATGAAGTCGCCGGGTTTGATGAAGCGGTCCAGGGTTTGAGTGAAGGTGTGTTCAGTCAGCGCTTTGCGGACAAAGCAAATGCCCCGCTCCTTGAACCAGATATTCTTCTCGATCACGGGCGCGATGACCGTGATTTGATTGACCGGGACGTGATCCTGCCGCAACAGCAGCGGCAGCGTGGCCCGGGTAATGGAGCCAAATCCGATGAAGATCAGATGGCCCGAAAATCTGACCCGGTGCTTCATGTGCAGTCTCCCCGGAACTTTAACGATGGAGCCATGAAATACCGGTCACCGGACTTTGGCTACTGTCAGGCACGACAGGCACCCGGCGCAGGCGTTGCCGGCCCTGCGCCGTGGACCGCGCTCAACTTAAGACGTGCCCAGCCCCTCAGACAGGTCCGTGCCGGAAGACGCCTGAGCACGCGCGGGGGCTTCGTCACGATGCTCAGTGGTCTTGCTCACGCTATCGCGCACCGTCGCATAACCCTCGCGCGCTGCTTGCCTGGCCTTGTCGGCCAGATCGGCGCTGGTCTTGCCCATCACCCGCTGCTCAGTGGCGGTACTGGGCAGTGCGGCGCCGAGCATGGCGCCCAGCGCGATTCCCGCGGCCGCCATCATCAACGGTTGCTCCTTGAGCAGACGGCTGAATTGATCACCCAGGTCCTGCGAGCCATGGGCCATGCGCTCACCCGTCTCGTGAGCTTTGCTTCGGGCATGACTGGCGCTGGCGCCCAAACCGTCGGCCAGATGCGAAGCCTTGTCCTTGAATTGATGAAACCCGTCGCGCAACGAATCGGTGGTGCTGTGCAGATGCTCCTTGGCACTGTCCAGGCCACCGGCAAGCCCTTCGCTCCAGCCGCTGGCATCCTGGTCCGGGCCGACGCGATAGCCGACACGTGGAGGATGGTTCTGTCCGAGCATCAGCCAGCACAACCCCACCGTGGTCAGCACGGTGGGCACCGGGTTGTTACGTACCGTGGTGCCCAGATTGCCGAAAAACTGCGACCCGTTACCTTTGACCAGGGTCAGCGCCTGGTCAAGCATCTGCCCCGGCGTGAACTTGCTGCCCAAAGCATCGACGATATGGCTGATGTGGGCCCGTTGCTCGTCGATCTCGCGCTCGATGGTTTCCGGGCTCTTTTGGGATTCGGTTTTGAGTTCATCCTTCATGAGACTTTCCTCCGCAGGGCTTCCTGGTCTTTGTTCAGCGCATCGAGCGTTCGGTCAGGCTTGAAATGGGAGGGTTCAAATTGCTTCTTCCCCGACTGCACCATGATAAAACCAATGATCATGACCACCCCGCCGACGATCAACGCCGCGAGCCAGGGCTGCATGATCGTGCTCAAGCCATAGACCACCGCCATCAACAGAATGATAAAACCGGCCAGCAGCACGATTGCTCCACCCGCCACGCCGGCAATACCGGCCTTGAGGGTATTCAGGCTGGCCTGGAACTCGGCCTTGGCCAGCGCCAGCTCCTTGGTAAAGAGCGAGGGGACTTCATGGGTCAACTGCTTCAACAACCCCACCACCGAAGCATCGTTATCGGGCACCGACGTCCCGACGGGACGCTGAATATCTGGGTCTGGTCGGTTCATTACAATTCTCCTCGGGTATTGGCCGAACCTGGCAACGAGCCAGTAGCGGCATCACTGGGATGGTCCTGGGTACTGGGCGAAGCGGGAGTGATGCCGCTGGCCAGGCCACCGGCGGTGTGGGTGCCAGGGGCTATGGGATCAGGGTTCGGATCAAAGGGTCCACGGGCGGCAAATCCTCCGCTTGGCGGGCTTGAACGGCCGGCGGCGGGATCAACTACTTCGGCCGGGACGGGCGAGCTGCCGGCCTTCAGAAACCGCGACAGGCCGAAACCCACCGCTACACTGCCGGCCAGGAACAGGCCCGGATTTTCCCGAGCCAGCCGAGAACCGTCGTGCAGCAATTGTTCGGCGCTCATGTGGCGTAATTTGCTGGACAGGCCACTCATCGAATCGGCCATGTCTGCCAAATAGTGGGATAGACCCAGGGTGTCGCTGGCCTCAATCTCCGACACGGCCGATTTGGCACCACGCGCCAGTGCATCGATCTGATCCGCTGCCGTATCGCGGTATTGGCCGAAATGCGTATCGGCCTGCTCACGAGCGCTGCCGATGGCTTCGCTCACGTCCTCCTTGATGTGGTTCAGGTGATCCTCGGGTCGGGTCTGGCCCGAAGTGCCGCTTTCTCGCTCGGGGTTGTTGTCCGGGATAGTCATGTCTGTCCATCGCCTCCGTGATGAATACTCGATACCGGGAAGCCCCGAGGGGTGCCCGATGACGTGCCTCTCAGTACAGATGACGGAGCAGGTTGGGGCGTAGTTCAAACGAGTTTCACTGCGGGACGCCGCGCGGTATCAAAGGCCGCTGGTTTGTTTGCGGGCACAAAAAAATCGGGCGCTGACGTATTCGCCAGGCCCGATTCCAATCTCGCTAAAACCTTCGTGGGTCCAGTGCTCGACGGCCTGCTAACCCAGTGCCGTGTCGAGAAACATCATCACCGCAAACCCCATCATCAACCCCAGCGTGGCTGGCGTTTCGTGGCCGTTGCGGTGGGTTTCCGGAATCACTTCGTGGGACACCACAAAGATCATCGCCCCCGCCGCCAACCCCAGGCTGATGGGATACGCCACGGCCACGCCCGAGGACATGCCCAGCCCGATCACCGCGCCCAGCGGCTCCATCAGCCCCGAGCCTACCGCGATCAGCGCGGCACGCAGCGCGCTGATCCCGGTGACCCGCAGCGCCATGGCAATGGCAAGTCCTTCGGGGATGTCCTGAATCGCAATGGCGGTGGTCAGGGGCATGCCGACCTTCAGATCGCCATTCGCAAAACTCACGCCGATGGCCATGCCTTCGGGCAAATTGTGCAAGGTGATGGCGAGTACGAACAACCAGACACGGTTGATGCGTTCCGATTGCGGACCGCGCCGGCCGCTCACCTCGTGTTCGTGGGGCACGAAACGGTCAAGGCCGATCATCAGGGCCACGCCCAGGCCCAGGCCGAGCACCACGACAAACGCGGCGAGCAACTGATTGCCAACGATATTTTGTGCCGCTTCGATACCCGGCAGGATCAGCGAAAACGAACTGGCGGCGAGCATCATGCCCGCGGCGAAACCGAGCATGATGTCCTGGGTGCGCGAAGAGATATCCCGCAGCACCACCGCCATCAACGCGCCCAGGGCGGTGGCGGCAAAACCGGCGGTGCCGCCCAGTACCGCATACCCCAGATTATGACGGTCGGCCCCCACCAATGCGTTGTAACCGCTGTAGAGCAATAACGCGGCGACCACCACCAGCCCCAGCCAGAAGCTCACCCCCAGCAGCAGGTTGTTTTGCACAGGATCCAGCCAGGTACGCCAGGGCGATCGGATCCGGGAGGTGGGCTGGTCCATCGAACATCCTTACTGGTTTTTTGCCAGGTCATGTCGGATCGTTCATGCAACGCCAGGAACGATCAGACGCAATTTTCAGGCGAAGGAGCCAAGCTCCCTCGCCGGTTTCCTACAGTTTGTCACCTTGCATCCCTGAACCCAAGTCGGCACCTGTCATGGGGTCGCTTTCCGGGTTGGACAGGGTGCGTGCCTGCATATCCATCAGCAGTGCTTCGTCTTTTTTACTCAGTTGCACACTCGCCAAACCATCACCGCCATCCACCGCCGGCGTTGGATTCTCGACGAATTCCCACGCCTCGCCCTGGTTCCAGGGACCACGCACCGAAGGCTCGCCCTGGGACATATTGAAGTACACATTGGTGAACTCTGGCATGCCTGGCAATTTACCTTGAGGGAAATTCGGCTGGATCGAGTGCAGGGCTTTTTCGAAGGACATTTGGTGAGCGATCTCACGGGTCATCAAAAAGCCCAGCGCTTCCTTTACCCCAGGATCATCGGTCAGATTCATCAGGCGCTCATAGATGATTTTCGCCCGTGCTTCGGCGGCGATGTTGGACCGCATGTCCGCTGTCGGCTCGCCTATGGTGTCGACGTAAGCGGCTGTCCAGGGTACACCGGCCGAATTGGTCAGCGGGGACCCGGCTCCATAAAGCAGGCTGGTGATGTGAGAGTCGTTACCGGCGCCGTTGATGTCCCGGTACAACTGGCCTTCCTTTTCCACACCTTCGGCCATTCTGCCCTTGGCCCCTTTATTGAGCATCACGATGATCGAGCCGATCACCTCCAGATGGCTGAGTTCTTCGGTGGCAATGTCCATCAATAGATCCTTGCGGCCGGGATCATCCTCGGACAGGGCCTGGGTGAAGTAGCGCGACGCCGCCGCCAACTCGCCCTGGGCACCGCCGAACTGCTCAAGCAACAGATTAGCCAGCCCTGGGTTAGGCTCGGCGACACGCACGGTGTACTGCAGTCGTTTGTTATGTAAGAACATGATGAAACTCCTCGTTCAGGACACAAGCCAAGGGGCCACTGCCGGGGCAGGCCCACAGAAAATCTGAAGAAGTTAAACAATTAAAATTTATCTTTTATTTAATAAACGAGACGAACGGTAATGGGTAAGGCGCACTTGCAGAAACGCTCGACAACTGAACAAGTTATCGGCCGCTTACGTGGGGTGAATACTAATTACCACCAGCCCCGCTATATATAAATCCACCAGGCCCCATGCTATTAACATAGGGCCCGCGAGGTCATTGGACATTAAGAGTTGCGCCATCATCCTGGCTGTTTTTTCATTGCCTTTTCCACCCGCTCGAAAACTGGCTAGCGGTCGTTGGTAACGTTGCCGCCGGATACCTGACCGCCTTTTCGACCGGCCTCGGAGGCCCGCTCAGGATCTTTGGCAAAATTGCCGCCCGAGGCTTGGCCGCCTTTGCGGCCCGCTTCGGCTGCACGTTCAGGGTCATTGGCGAAGTTCCCACCCGAGGCTTGGCCACCCTTGCGCCCGGCCTCGGATGCTCGTTGCGGATTATTCGCGAAGTTGCCACCTGACGCGTGGCCGCCTTTCTTCCCCGCTTGCGATGCCTTTTCACGATCGTTAGCGAAATTGCCAGGATTCTTATTTCCTGTGTTAGCCATTTCATTCACCTCGTTAGCTGATGTTTGCGAACCCGCTGGCTCGTAGCATTCGGAAAACCTGGCGTCGACAAGGTTTTAAACATATCTTGCAAATGGCGACGAACGGCTCATGTAATCCAACGCTCTGACCGCGGTGTCGAGTTGCAACGGCCTATCAAACAAATGGCGTCCGATAATGAATTCAAGTACTCAACTTGAGCGATGCCAATCGTTAACGGGCCGCTATCCCGATTTATATTCAGGGTGACATGGGATCGCGGGGCGGAAATATTTCCTCCAGCGCGTCATCCAGTTAATTGCCATTCACGTCTGGCCCGCCAATCTTGCCGCTGCGTTCGCAATGGCAATCCGGTGCCGGACAAGGTTCGCCGTTGGGATGTTGCTCGGCGCAGGCCTGACTGCAATAGGCCTCGCCGTCGTGGTTGAACACCTGTTGCGGGTTCACATCGCATTGGCAATCGGGGCAAGCGCACTTTAACTCGCTCATGTTCGTTCTCCTGGGTTCCGGTTTTTAAAGTTGTCGTCAGGATCACACCAGCAATTGAACCTCAAGGTTCGCCGCCGCAACGCCATGGTTCGCCACATAGACCTCGGCGGTCCAGCCTTTGGTCAGGTTGCGATAAGACTGGGTGCCCAAGGCCTTGCCACTGTCCCACTCCATGACGTCGCCAATATCGATGTCATTGGCTGAACCGAGCTCAAGGACTGTGTGGTTATCTTCTTGCTCGACGTACACACCGACCATTGCCCTCTGTCGATTGATGGCCCGTACTTCACCGGTGGTCTGTTTCATACGCCTCCTCTTCTCGGTTAAAGGCGACCGAAACACCTTGCCGGCCGCTTGTCACGTTCAGCGTTTGGCTTCGGTGTGCGGGTTGGCCGAACGCTCCAGGAACGCTTGGGTGATCTGCGGCAGGTGCTCGCGCAGCCACTCGGCCATGGCGACTTCCTGCGGCAGGATCTGCTCGCACGCCCGCTGTGTTTCAGCATCGCCGGCCACTTTTGCGGCTTCGATGAGGATCGTGTAGGAGGCGATCTCAAGGTTCTCGAATACATACCCGCTCATGGCACCCTTGACCACCTCATCACTCATCGTCATGCCGCCCACCGCCTGACCGAAGGCCATGAGTTTGCCGGCCATGTCCTTGAGCATCGACGTACTGCCGCCCAGGCGCTGGATACATTGTTCCACCAGTTTCTGTTGCCCGAGGGTTTCCTGCAGGTGCTCCTCAATCCGGGCCTTGAGCTGTGGATAGTGCTCCAGGCGCTCGGCCTGGGCCTTGAGCATTTTTTCCGCCTGCTGTTCCATGGCATGGGCGTCGTTGAGCCAGTCCAACAGGTTCTCTTGAGGCGTAGCCATTTGCTTCTCCTTACCTGTGGTCGTCACTGCATTGCAGGCCGACAGTTCTGAAGTACCGTACATAGGGGTGGATGTCGCGGGACCGGAGAAAGTTTGAAGAAACAACAACGCAGGGCGACGAAAGGCGCTACGGCGGCCCTCTCGCTGACTCACGGTGCTAACCTCTACGACTCCAGGCCAGCGGAGCGATACCTATGCCCGACGATCTCCACCGTCAACCGATCGATCAATTGCTGGAGCATATGGCCGGGCGCCGTTTCCTGGTGCTTACCGGTGCCGGCATCAGCACCCCGTCAGGCATCCCCGACTATCGGGACAGCGACGGTGTGCGACGGGGTCGACAACCCATGATGTACCAGGAATTTCTCGCCAAACCCGAGGCGCGGCGGCGCTACTGGGCTCGGGCAATGCTTGGCTGGCCGCGGGTTCACCAGGCCCGGCCGAACGTGGCCCACGAGGCCTTGGCGATGTTGCAGGCACACCAACGCATCAGCGGCCTGATCACCCAGAATGTCGACACCCTGCATGACCAGGCTGGCAGCCACGATGTGATCGAACTTCACGGCAGTCTGCATCGGGTGTTGTGCCTGGATTGCGAACAGCGCAGTGAGCGCCAGCAGATCCAGTTGTTGATGCAAGCGCAGAATCCTTACCTGGCCGGTGTCGACGCGGTACAGGCGCCGGACGGCGATACCCTGCTGGACGCCGCGTTCGAAGCGCGCTTCCAGGTGCCCCGCTGCCCCCATTGCGACGGCGAGCGCTTGAAACCCGACGTGGTGTTTTTCGGCGAAAATGTCGCCGCCGCCACCGCCATTCGCGCCATGCACGCCGTCGAACAGGCGGACGGCCTGCTGGTAGTGGGCTCGTCGCTGATGGCCTGGTCGGCGTTTCGCCTGTGCCGGACGATCAAGGAACAGGGCAAGCCATTGCTGGCGATCAACCGAGGCAAGACACGGGCCGATGAGTTGCTGGATCTGAAGCTTGAAGAGCCGTGTGAGCAACTGCTGCCACTGCTGACACACCGCCAGCTCTAACAGCACAGTAGATCCCTGTGGGAGCGAGCCTGCTCGCGATAGCGGCGGCACATCCAGCATAGAGGCTAGCTGAACCACCGCTATCGCGAGCAGGCTCGCTCCCACAGGGGAACAGCGGATTATCGTGTGGTCAACTGCGCACCGATATCCTGCTCCCTGAGCGTATCGAACAACGCCTGCGCCGCCGCCGACAGTTCATGCCCCGGCTTGGTCAGCACGCCGATAGCCCGCTCTATCACTGGATCGCTCAGGGTGATGCAGCGGGCGCCCAGCTCATGCATCTGCCCGACACACAACGCCGGGACCGCGCTCACCCCCAACCCGCTGGCGACCATTCGGCCGACCGTCGCCAACTGATGGCTCTCGAATTCCACTGGCAGTTTCATGCCTCGGCTTTGCAAATGCTCTTCCAGCATCACCCGCACGGTGGAAGGCCGCTGCAGCGTGATAAACGGCTGCTCCAGCAACGTCTGCCACTGGATCTCGCTGCGCTGGGCCAATGGCGAATCCAGCGGTACCACCGCGACGAAACGGTCCAGGTACAACGGGGTAAAGGCCAGGGACGAACTCTGCATCGGCTCGAACGCAACTCCCAGTTCGACGTGCCGATCACGAACCATTTCCAGCACCTGTTCGTTGATCACATCGTTGACCGTGACGTTGACATTCGGATAGCGGGCGCGGAAGGTCTTGAGAATGGGCGGCAGCAGGTTGCCGGCAAAGGACGGCATCGCCGCCAACGTGACACGGCCGCGCTGCAAGGTGAAGCGCTGGCGCATTTCATCCTCGGCGTTGTCCCAATCGGCAATCAGGCGCCGGGCCAGGGGCAGCAGCGATTCGCCTTCGGGCGTCAGCGCCACGTTGCGAGTGTTGCGACTGAACAGACGCCCGCCCAAGCCCTCTTCCAAGGCCTTGATCGTCAGGCTCAGGGCCGACTGGGACAGGTGCAGCCGCTCGCACGCCACGGCGAAGCTCAGGCTTTGGGCCACGGCGAGGAAAGCGCGGATTTGCTTGAGGGTCATGGGCGCAGTGCTCCCCGCGGCAAGCGGTAAGTGTCAAGCCGCAAGCGGATAGCGGCCATTAGTGAGTTTTATCAATCAATCCAACCTAAAAATCAACTTAACAAATATATGACTTGGCGCAACACTGCATTTCATTGCGACCCCATCAAGAATAAAAGAGGTGTCTATGGCAGGTTTCGACAAACGTGTGAGTAGCTACGAAGAAGCGCTGGAAGGCTTGCAAGACGGCATGACGGTGATTGCCGGTGGCTTCGGTCTCTGCGGCATCCCGGAGAATCTGATCGCCGAGATCAAGCGCAAGGGCATCCGCGACCTCACCGTGGTTTCCAATAACTGCGGTGTTGACGGCTTCGGCCTGGGTGTATTGCTGGAAGATCGGCAGATCCGCAAGGTCGTCGCGTCTTACGTCGGCGAAAACGCTCTTTTCGAGAAGCAACTGCTGAGCGGCGAAATCGAAGTCGTGCTTACCCCCCAAGGCACCCTCGCGGAAAAAATGCGCGCCGGTGGCGCAGGCATCCCGGCGTTCTTCACCGCCACCGGGGTCGGCACGCCAGTGGCCGAAGGCAAGGAAGTGCGTGAATTCCATGGCCGCCAGTACCTGATGGAAGAATCCATCACAGGCGACTTCGCCATCGTCAAAGGCTGGAAAGCCGACCATTTCGGCAACGTGGTCTATCGCCACACCGCCCAGAACTTCAACCCGTTGGCGGCCACGGCCGGCAAGATCACCGTGGTGGAAGTCGAAGAAATCGTCGAACCCGGCGAGCTGGACCCGACGCAGATCCATACCCCAGGCATCTACGTCGACCGGATCATTTGCGGTACGTTCGAAAAGCGTATCGAACAGCGCACCGTGCGCAAGTGACCCCGCCCCCAGCCCGAATGAAGGAATAACAACATGGCACTTTCCCGCGAACAAATGGCTCAACGCGTCGCCCGCGAAATGCAGGACGGCTACTACGTGAACCTGGGCATCGGCATTCCGACCCTGGTCGCCAACTACATCCCCGAAGGCATGGAAGTCATGCTGCAGTCGGAAAACGGCCTGCTCGGCATGGGCGCGTTCCCCACCGAAGCCGAAGTCGATGCCGACATGATCAACGCTGGCAAGCAGACCGTCACCGCGCGCATTGGTGCTTCGATCTTCTCTTCGGCCGAATCCTTTGCCATGATCCGTGGCGGGCACATCGACCTGACCGTGCTGGGCGCCTTCGAGGTAGACGTGGAAGGTAACATTGCCTCGTGGATGATTCCTGGCAAGCTGGTCAAGGGCATGGGCGGCGCGATGGACCTGGTGGCCGGTGCCGAGAACATCATCGTCACCATGACTCACGCGTCCAAGGACGGTGAGTCGAAACTGCTGCCACGTTGCAGTCTGCCGCTGACCGGTGCCGGCTGCATCAAGCGCGTGCTGACTGACCTGGCCTACCTGGAAATCCAGGACGGCGCCTTCATTCTCAAAGAACGTGCCCCAGGCGTCAGCGTCGAGGAAATCGTCGCCAAGACTGCCGGCAAACTGATCGTGCCGGACCACGTGCCTGAAATGCAATTCGCTGCCCAGTGAGGAGAGATTCGATGCAAGAAGTCGTGATTGTCGCCGCTACCCGTACTGCCATTGGCAGTTTCCAGGGTTCGTTGGCTTCCATTCCCGCACCGCAACTCGGTGCTGCGGTGATTCGTCGGTTGCTGGAACAGACGGGTCTTTCGGGCGAGCAGGTCGATGAGGTAATCCTTGGCCAGGTGCTGACCGCAGGTAGCGGGCAGAACCCGGCGCGCCAGGCGTCGATCCTCGCTGGCCTGCCTCACGCGGTGCCGGCGCTGACCCTGAACAAGGTCTGCGGTTCGGGGCTCAAGGCCTTGCACCTGGGCGCCCAGGCGATCCGCTGTGGCGACGCCGAGGTGATCATCGCTGGCGGCATGGAAAACATGAGCCTGGCCCCGTACGTGCTGCCGGCTGCCCGCACTGGCCTGCGCATGGGCCACGCGCAGATGATCGACAGCATGATCACCGATGGTCTGTGGGATGCGTTCAATGATTACCACATGGGCATCACCGCCGAGAACCTGGTGGACAAGTACGACATCAGCCGCCAAGAGCAGGACGCCTTTGCCGCCGCTTCCCAGCAGAAGGCCGTGGCGGCGATTGAAAGTGGCCGGTTTGCCGATGAAATCACGCCGATCCTGATTCCACAGCGCAAAGGCGATCCCGTGGCCTTCGCCACCGACGAACAGCCCCGGGCCGGCACCACCGCCGAATCCCTGGGCAAGCTCAAACCGGCGTTCAAGAAGGACGGCAGCGTGACCGCCGGCAATGCCTCGTCGCTGAACGATGGCGCCGCCGCCGTGCTGCTGATGAGCGCGGAAAAAGCCAAGGCACTGGGCTTGCCGGTACTGGCGAAAATCAGCGCCTATGCCAACGCGGGCGTAGACCCGGCAATCATGGGCATCGGCCCGGTGTCGGCCACCCGTCGCTGCCTGGACAAGGCTGGGTGGTCTTTGGATCAACTGGACCTGATCGAAGCCAACGAAGCCTTCGCCGCCCAGTCGCTGGCCGTGGCCAAAGAGCTGAAATGGGACATGGAGAAGGTCAACGTCAATGGCGGCGCCATCGCCCTGGGCCACCCGATCGGTGCTTCGGGTTGCCGGGTGCTGGTGTCGTTGCTCCACGAAATGATCAAGCGCGACGCCAAGAAAGGCCTCGCGACGCTGTGCATCGGCGGCGGACAGGGCGTGGCCCTGGCGCTGGAACGAGCGTAAGCGGCAAAGAGCCCGACAGTGAATGCGCGGACCCACGAACATCCGCACATTCACTGGCAACACGACCGGCACAACCTGGGTTGCGCCGGTTTTTTTTGCCTGCAGGTTTTGAGCACGACTTGCCGCCCCCATCGCGAGCAGGCTCGCTCCCACAGGGATCTCGGGCGGTTGCAAGATTGGTGTTCACCACAGATCCACTGTGGTTCTTGGGTGTTCACAGATTCAGCGTCCACCACAGATCCACTGTGGGAGCGAGCCTGCTCGCGATGGCGGCGGGTCAGCTTGCATCGATGCTGAATGTACCGGCCCCTTCGCGAGCAAGCCCGCTCCCACAGGGGGATTGGGTTTTGAGCACAAAATCGAAGAACACCATTGATCCACTGTGGGAGCGAGCCTGCTCGCGATGCCGGTAGGTCAGGCGACGATGAGCCTTCAGGCCCCCGCGCCAAACCGGTCGCGGCTGTTGGTCAGGTGCAGCCACATGGCGGCACGGGCGGCGTCCGGGTCCTGGCGTTTGATGGCATTGAAAATTGCCTCGTGCTCCAGATTAGCCAACTGCGCCAGCTTTCCCAGGTCCGCTTGACCGCGTTCCACCACGTTCACCCGGGTTCGGGGAATCATCGCACTGCCCAGATGCTGCATGATTTCGACAAAACAGGTGTTGTCCGTGGCTTCCGCGATGAGCAAATGAAAGCGCCGGTCGGCGTCGACACAACTGTCGTTATTGCTGAGCAACCGCTGGTAATCATCCAGGGCCTGGCGCATCCGCTGCAGTTGGCGTTCGTTACGGCGCACGGCGGCCAGGGCCGCTGCCTGGGTTTCCAGGCCCAGGCGCAGTTCCAGGATCCCCCGCACACCTGCGGCGGTGTCGACATTGAGCCGCAGGCCCGGCTCGCCGGTCTGTTCCAGCACAAAGGTGCCGATGCCATGGCGAGTCTCCACCAACCCGGAAGCCTGCAGCTTGGATATCGCCTCACGCACCACCGTGCGGCTGACGCCATGGGCCTGCACAATGGCACCTTCGGACGGCAGTTTTTCCCCCGGTTTCAACTGCCCCAGCAAAATGCTCTGGCTCAACTTCGCCACCAGGTCATGGGCCAGGTTGTGGGTGCGTTTGCGCGGCGGTGCCTCGATGTCTGGCTGCATGGGCCGTGGGTCCTCGAAACGGAGCAGGCGGGTCGTGAGGTAAAGACTTCACAACCCTTAGCTTGTATGACAAGTGCAATCATCGCAGTCAGCGAGCGGTTTCGCCAGTGCTAAACCGAGCCTCCCGATATTTCTTTTCCTTGCTAAAAACTCCTGCAAGTAAAGGCGATGGCGATTTTTTTTAGCGTAAACCACCCAAAAAACCGACCAGACTCTCTTGTAAGATAAAAAATTCAAGTTGTATGATGTCTATCAACATCGCCCTCCTGCGATGCCCCGCATAAAAACAACGAGTGGGAAAAACATGCAGACCCAAGAAGCCACCAAAGCTCCCATCATCACCAGCATGCAGGTCGTGCCGGTAGCCGGTCATGACGGCATGCTGCTGAATCTCAGTGGCGCCCATGGCCCGTTCTTTACCCGCAACATCGTCATTCTCAAGGACAACGCCGGCCACACCGGCGTGGGTGAAGTGCCTGGCGGCGAGCGCATTCGCCAGACCCTCGAAGACGCCCGCTCGCTGGTGGTCGGCAGCCCCATCGGCACTTATCAAAAAATTCTCAACACCGTACGCCAGGCCTTCGCCGACCGGGATGCCGGTGGCCGTGGCTTACAGACGTTCGACCTGCGCATCACCATCCACGCGGTCACCGGCCTGGAAGCGGCGTTGCTGGACCTGCTGGGCCAGCACCTGGATGTACCGGTAGCCGCCCTGCTCGGCGAAGGCCAGCAGCGTGATGAAGTGAAAATGCTCGGTTATCTGTTTTATGTGGGGGATCGCCAGCAGACTGACCTGCCCTACCGCAGCGAGCCGGACGCCGACAACGACTGGTTCCGCGTACGCCACGAAAAGGCCCTGGACGCCGACGCCGTGGTGCGCCTGGCCGAAGCCGCTCATTCGCGTTACGGCTTCCAGGACTTCAAGCTCAAGGGCGGCGTGCTCAAGGGCGACGAAGAAATCGAAGCTGTCACCGCCCTGGCCGAACGCTTCCCTCAGGCACGTATCACCCTGGACCCGAACGGCGCCTGGTCACTCAAGGAGGCCATCCGCCTGTGCCGCGACCAGCACAAGGTCCTGGCCTATGCCGAAGACCCTTGCGGTGCCGAGAATGGTTATTCGGGCCGTGAGGTGATGGCCGAGTTCCGTCGCGCCACCGGTCTTAAAACCGCCACCAACATGATCGCCACCGATTGGCGCGAGATGGGCCATGCCATCACCTTGCAGTCGGTGGACATTCCCCTGGCCGACCCCCACTTCTGGACCATGCAGGGTTCGGTTCGAGTGGCGCAGATGTGCAACGAATGGGGCCTGACCTGGGGCTCGCATTCCAACAACCACTTCGACATTTCCCTGGCAATGTTCACCCACGTGGCCGCCGCAGCACCGGGTGAGATCACGGCGATCGACACGCATTGGATCTGGCAGGATGGCCAGCGGTTGACCAAGGCTCCGCTGCAGATCCAGGGTGGCTGCGTACAGGTGCCGAAAAAACCGGGACTGGGAATCGAGCTGGACACCGACCAATTGGCCAAGGCTCATGAACTGTACAAAGGGATGGGACTTGGCGCGCGGGATGATGCGGTTGCAATGCAGTATCTGATTCCGGGCTGGACGTTCAACAACAAGCAGCCGTGCCTGGTGCGCTGAACGAACCTTCTGGTTGAGCACCTATCCAGGTGGGAGCGAGCCTGCTCGCGATGAAGGCGGCACATCCAACATCGCAACAGCATCGCGAGCAGGCTCGCTCCCACAGGGTTAGTGCATGATAGGACCTGCTACTAACCCTCCGGCCGCAGAATCAACACCGCCAATGGCGGCAGATTGAGCTCCAGCGACAGCGCCTGGCCATGGCTGGCGACTTCTTCGGTGAAGGCACCGCCGCCGTTGCCGTAGTTGGAACCGGCATAGGTGTCGGCATCGCTGTTGAGCAGCTCCACCCAGCGTCCGGCAAACGGTACGCCGACCCGATAAGCCGCGCGCGGCACCGGGGTGAAGTTGGCGACCACCAGCACCGGCCGACCTTCCTTGCTCCAGCGCAGCCAGGCGTAGACGCTGTTGACCGCATCGTCACCAATCAGCCACTGGAAACCCTGAGGCGCGTCGTCCTGATCGTGCAGCGCCGGCTCTTCGCGATAGAGACGGTTCAGGTCGGTCACCAGCTTCTGCACCCCACGGTGCTCCGGGTATTGCAACAGATACCAGTCCAACTGCTGGTCGTGGTTCCACTCGCGCCATTGGCCGAACTCGCAACCCATGAACAGGAGCTTCTTGCCGGGATGGCCCCACATGAAGCTCAGGTAGGCCCGCAAGTTGGCGAATTTCTGCCAGCGATCGCCCGGCATCTTGTCGATCAACGAGCGTTTGCCGTGCACCACTTCGTCATGGGAAATCGGCAGGACAAACCGCTCGGACCACGCATACATCAGGCCGAAACTCAGCTCGTTGTGATGATGGGCGCGGTACACCGGGTCCTGTTGGATGTAATGCAGCGAATCGTGCATCCAGCCCATGTTCCACTTGTAGGCGAAACCCAGGCCACCCTGTTGCGTGCTCTGGCTGACGCCGGGCCAGGCGGTGGACTCTTCGGCGATCACCAATGCACCGGGGGTTTCCAGCGCCACCACGTCATTGAGGTGCCGCAGGAAGTCGATGGCTTCCAGGTTCTCCCGTCCACCGTGGCGATTGGGCACCCACTCGCCAGCCTTGCGTGAATAGTCGCGATACAACATCGAGGCAACGGCATCCACACGCAGCCCGTCGATGTGGAAATGCTTTAGCCAATGCAGGGCCGAAGCGAGCATGAAACCATGGACTTCAGTGCGGCCCAGGTTGTAGATCAGGGTGTCCCAATCCTGGTGGAAGCCTTCGAGCGGGTTACCGTATTCGTACAGCGCGGTGCCGTCGAACTGCGCCAGACCGTGAGTATCGGTGGGAAAATGCGCCGGCACCCAATCGAGAATCACGCCGATCTCGGCCTGGTGACAGGCGTTGACGAACGCCGCGAAATCGTCCGGCGAGCCGAAACGCGCCGTCGGGGCAAATTGTGATAGCGGCTGGTAACCCCAGGAACCCCCGAACGGATGCTCCATGATCGGCATCAGCTCGATATGGGTGAAACCCAGGTCCTTGACATAGGGAATCAGCCGTTCGGCCATTTCATGCCAGGTGTATTGCCGGGCAACCTCCCCCGCCTCGTCGATTTCGCACTGCCAGGAGCCGGCGTGCAGCTCATAGATCGATAACGGCGCACTGGGCAGATGCCGCTCAACGCGATGCTGCATCCACTCCTCGTCCTGCCACTCGATCTTCAACGGCGCGGCCACTTTCGAGGCTGTGTCCGGTGGCATCTGGGTGGCCAGCGCCACCGGGTCGGCCTTGAGCGGCAGAATGCCGTGGGCGCCGAGGATTTCATATTTGTAACCCTCGCCCGCACCAAGCCGCGGGATGAACAACTCCCATACACCGGACGGATAACGGATACGCATTGGATGCCGACGCCCGTCCCAGACGTTGAAATCGCCCACCACCGAAACTCGCCGCGCATTCGGTGCCCATACGGCAAAGCGCACGCCGTCGACACCATCGACAGTGGTCAACTGCGCGCCCAGACAGGAACTGAGGTCGCGATGATTGCCCTCGGCAAACAGGTAAAGGTCCATTTCTCCCAGCAGTGGCCCGAAGCTGTAGGGGTCTTCGGCCACCTGCTCACCGCCGGCCCAGCGGGTGCGCAACAGGTAGGGCTGGGCGCGGTCGAAATGGCCGACGAACAGACCCGGGGTTTCGCTGAGCTGCAAATCGCCCAGTACTTCGCCACCATCGCGGGCCAGCACTTGCACGCTCAAGGCGCCGGGCAGGTACGCCCGGATGAACTGCCCGCCGGCGCCATCGCCGTGGGGACCGAGGATGGAAAACGGGTCCTGATGTTCTGCGCGCACCAGCGCGTCGATGTCATGGGGGGACGGCAGTAACGACTCTTTGGCCTGCCCCTGTGGTTCTTTGTTCGAGACACTCATGATTCTCTCCACTAAATCGGTCCGGCTAAGTCGGAAAAGGGTTTCAGCCCGCTCAATAACCCGTACAGACCGTGCAATGGCACAGGCAGCCAGGCGGGGCGATTCTCGGCTTCATAGGCCACTTCATAGGCCGCCTTCTCCAGGCCGAACAACGCCAGTGCGGCGTCTTCGCCTTCAGCATCCTTCCACTCATGGGCAAGACTAGCTGCCGCCAGCCGATATGCCTCAACAAATGCCTGACGGGCCTCTTTCAAATAACGATCAGCCACCCTTTGTCGCGCCGCATCGGCGTCGGCGGTGCTGTCGACGTTGTTCAGGTGAATCGCCATGGCCGCCGCGTAATCGAAGGAGCGCAGCACACCACTGACGTCCTTGTACGGGCTGTGTTTGCCCCGGCGTTCATGCAGTGGCCGTGCCGGCTCGCCCTCGAAGTCGATCAGGTAGGCATCGCCCTTGATCACCAGCACCTGCCCCAGGTGCAGGTCGCCATGGACGCGGATGCGCAAGCCACCGACAGCCTTGCCGGCCAGTTCCTGGACGTGCGCAAGGACGGTTTTCTTGTGTTCCAGCAAGCGCGCAACCAGGCCTCGGTCCGCTTGATTCAATTGGCCCTGGTTCTGCTTGAGCAGACGCAAGGCGTTCTCTACCTGGGCGGCCACGTCCTTGCCGATGGCCTGGGCTTCCTTGGCATTGGTGGCCTGGGGCGCGAAGTCCGGGTCGTCGGTGGTCTGGGCCAGTACCTCGTGCATTTCCCCCAGGCGCTGGCCGAGCATGCCGGCGAAGTCCTTGAGTTCGCCCAAGGCGTTGTAGTGTTGCTCCTGCTCGGACACCGCATCGGCCAGCTCATCACGCAGAGCGCGTTCGAGGTTGTTCTGCGTCCATTCCCAAGCGTCGCCCTGATTGCTCAGATAACCCTGGGCGATCATCAGCAGCGCCTCTTCGCCCTCGCTGTCGCGGCGGATCACCGAACCCAGCAGCGGCGAAATGTTGCTGAAACCTGCGGCTGTCAGATAGGCGCTCATCTCCAGTTCCGGGTGTACGCCCGAAGCCACTTTACGGATCAGCTTGAGTACAAGACTGCCGCCCACCACCACTGAACTGTTGGACTGCTCGGCGGACAGGTAACGCACCTCCGGCTCGTCTCCCAGATTCAGTTCGGTCAGCCCTTCAGTCGGCTCGAAGCGCAACTCGCCCTCGGTGCATGGCAACACCGTAGCGGTCTGCATGCTTTGCAAAACGGCCCGCACGAAACTTTCCAGGCTGAACGCATCGGTGATCAAACCGACCTGGCGAACCCGGCGAACCCGGGACAGCGCCAATTGCTGCGGCAACGCCGCGCCCACCTGGTCCTCGGCCAGCAGACCGAACGGCAGTTGGTAACGCAGTGTCTGACCACCGCTGGTAACGTCGACTTCGCTCAGCAGCACCGGATGCTGCGGATCGCCGAAGCGCACGCCATAGACAATGTTGACCTTCTCGATCGCGCTGTCTTTGCCGGCGAACCAGCGACGGTTCTGCAGCCAGCTCGGCAGGATGGTTTGCTCCAGCGTGGTGCGCGACGGTGCTTCAAGCAGTTCTTCCAGGCGTTTTTTCAACACCAGGGTGGTGAAGTCCGGCAGGCTCTGGGCCGGCTCCACGTGCCAGCTTGGCATCTGGTTTTCCGTCGCCAGGGCAAACCAGTAGAAACCGTATGGCGGCAGGGTCAGCAGGAAATTCAGCTGGCCGATGGGTGGGAAGGCGTTTCCCCCCAGCATTTCCACCGGGACCATGCCGGCGTAGGTAGAGAGGTCCAGCTCAGCGGCCTGGGCGCTACGGGACACGTTGGCCACGCACAGGATGATTTCGTGCTTGCCATCGGGGCCTGTGTATTCGCGGGTGTAAGCCAGGATCCGTCGGTTGCTCGGTGACAGCATCTTCAGCGTGCCACGGCCAAAGGCCTTGGATTGCTTGCGCACCGCGAGCATTCGCCGGGTCCAGTTGAGCAATGAATGAGGGTCGCCGGCCTGGGTCTCGACGTTGACCGACTGGTAGCCGTATTGCGGGTCCATGATCGGCGGCAACACCAGGCTGGCCGGGTCGGCGCGGGAGAAACCACCGTTGCGGTCGATGGACCACTGCATCGGCGTGCGCACACCATCACGGTCGCCCAGGTAGATGTTGTCGCCCATGCCGATTTCATCGCCGTAGTACAAGGTCGGCGTACCGGGCATCGACAGCAGCAGGCTGTTGAGCAACTCGACACGGCGACGGTCGCGCTCCATCAGCGGAGCCAGACGTCGGCGAATCCCCAGGTTAATACGCGCCCGACGGTCGGCCGCGTAGTAATTCCACAGGTAGTCGCGCTCCTTGTCGGTGACCATCTCCAGGGTCAATTCATCGTGGTTGCGCAGGAAAATCGCCCATTGGCAATTGGCCGGAATTTCCGGGGTCTGCCGGAGAATGTCAGTGATGGGGAAGCGGTCTTCCTGGGCCAGCGCCATGTACATGCGCGGCATCAGCGGGAAGTGGAACGCCATGTGGCATTCGTCACCGTTCAAACCCTGGGCGTCGACATCGCCGAAGTACAGCTGGGTATCTTCCGGCCACTGGTTGGCTTCGGCCAACAGCATGCGGTCGGGGTAATTGGCATCGATCTCGGCACGGATCTGCTTGAGGACGTCGTGGGTCTCGGGCAGGTTCTCGTTGTTGGTACCGTCGCGCTCGATCAGGTACGGGATCGCATCCAGACGCAGACCGTCGATACCCATGTCCAGCCAGTAGCGCATCACCGACAGGACGGCTTTGATCACCTGGGGATTATCGAAGTTGAGGTCCGGCTGGTGGGAATAGAAGCGGTGCCAGAAGTATTGGCCGGCCACCGGATCCCAGGTCCAGTTGGATTTCTCGGTGTCGAGGAAAATGATCCGCGTGCCATCGTACTTGTGATCGTCGTCGGACCAGACGTAGAAATCCCGCGCCTTCGAACCCGGCTTGGCTTTGCGCGCGCGCTGGAACCACGGATGCTGGTCCGAGGTGTGGTTGATGACCAGCTCGGTGATCACTCGCAGATTGCGTTTGTGGGCTTCGGCGATGAAACGCCGCGCATCGGCCATGGTCCCGTAGTCCGGGCTGACGCCCCGGTATTCGGCGATGTCGTAACCGTCGTCGCGCCTGGGCGAAGGGTAGAACGGCAGCAGCCAGATGGTGTTGACGCCCAGATCGGCGATGTAGTCGAGCTTCGCGATCAACCCGGGAAAATCACCGATCCCGTCGTTATTGGAATCGAAATAGGATTTGACGTGGACCTGATAAATCACCGCGTCCTTGTACCAGAGCGGGTCTTTGATAAAAGTGGCAGACCGGGGTTTCTTCGCCATTTGCAACTCCTGAGAAATTCTGTAAAGCCGCTGAAACAGGCTTGTGAGGTCTTTTATGGGGCGAGGTCTATGTGTGGCGAGGGGATTTATCCTCACGTTGTGGGAGCAAAGCTTGCTCGCGATACAGGCGCCTCGATTCCCCTGAAGACCGCGTCAACTTCATCGCGGGCAAGCCTTGCTCCCACAGCCTTGCTCCCACAGCCTTACGCCACGCTGATCCGCCAGATTCCGAACGGTTGGTACGCCGGGTCGATGCGCATGAACTGGTACTTGCCGTACCAGGTCCAGCGATGCCCGCTCATCAAATCCTCGCCCTGGGTCTGGGCGTCGTCCGGAAGACCCATCTCCCACAGCGGCAACTCGAAATTGGCTTCCTGCGGGGTGTGCGGATCAAGACTCACCGCCACCAGGATGAAATTATTGCCGTCGGGGGTGCGCTTGCCGAAATACAGGATGTTGTCGTTCCAGGCGTTGTAGATCGTCAGGCCCAAGTGTGTATGCAACGCAGGGTTCTGCCGACGGATGCGGTTGAGCTGGGCGATTTCGGCAATGATGTTGCCGGGTGCGGTGAAGTCCCGGGGGCGGATCTCATACTTTTCCGAGTCGAGGTATTCCTCCTTGCCCGGCACCGGGGCCGATTCGCACAACTCAAACCCCGAATACATGCCCCACAGGCCAGAGCCCATGGTCGCCAGGGCCGCGCGGATCAGAAACCCGGCGCGCCCCGACTCATGGAGAAACGCCGGGTTGATGTCCGGCGTGTTGACGAAAAAATTCGGCCGGTAGCATTCGCGTAACGGCGATTCGTTGAGTTCGGTGAAATACGTCGCCAGCTCGGCCTTGGTATTACGCCAGGTGAAATAGGTGTAGCTCTGGGAATAACCGACCTTGCCCAAGCGTGCCATCATGGCCGGCGTGGTAAAGGCTTCGGCGAGGAACATCACTTCAGGGTGTTGGGCCCGCACATCGGCAATCAACCACTGCCAGAATGGCAACGGCTTGGTGTGGGGATTATCGACGCGAAAAATCTTCACGCCTTCATTGACCCAACCCACCACCACGTCCCGTAGCTCCAGCCACAGGCTGGGAATCGCGTCGGCGGCGTAGAAGTCGACGTTGACGATGTCCTGATATTTCTTCGGCGGGTTTTCCGCATATTTGATCGTGCCGTCCGGCCGCCAGCTGAACCAGCCTGGGTGCTGCTTGAGCCACGGGTGGTCCTGGGAACATTGGATGGCAAAGTCGAGGGCAATTTCCAGGCCGTGATCGGCCGCCGCCGACACCAAGCGCCGGAAATCCTCGCGAGAGCCCAACTGCGGGTGAATCGCTTCGTGACCGCCCTCCTCGCTCCCGATGGCGTAGGGGCTGCCCGGGTCGTCGGGGCCGGCGGTGAGGGAGTTGTTCGGGCCCTTGCGAAAGCTGCGACCGATGGGGTGAATCGGCGGGAAGTACAGCACATCGAAGCCCATGTCCTGGATCATCGCCAGACGCGAATGCACGTCATTGAAGGTGCCATGACGCTTGGGATCATCGGTGATCGAGCGGGGGAACAGTTCGTACCAGCTGGCGAACTCGGCCAACGTGCGTTCCACGTCCAGAGGGTATTGCGGGCTGATACTCAAGTAGGGCCGATGATCGGCCTGGGACATGAGAGCAGCACTGCGGGGCGCCAGGAATAATGCCACCTGCTCGGCTGGCAACAGGCCGGAAAGCTCATGGTGCAACGCGGTCAATTGCTCGCTCAGCTCACCTTCGCCGCGCTCGGCCGCCATCTGCACCTGATTACGCCCTTCCTGCAATTCCAGGCTGATGGGCACTCCGGCAGCAAATTTTTTCTCCAACTCATAGCGGAAACTGGCGAACTGATCGATCCAGGCCTCAATGCGGAACACATAAAAGCCTTGCTCAGGCACATTGAACTGGCCTTGCCAGCCGTTATTGCCCAACTCGGTCATAACCGCGCTGTTCCAGGACTCATCCTTCAACGCGCGCCAAAGGATATGCACGGCCAATTTGTCATGACCATCGGCGAACACTTTACTGGTCACCGTCACGTCCTGCCCGGCCACGGCCTTGGCGGCGAATTGCCCGCCATCGATGACCGGCATGGTGCTTTCAATTGCAATACGCGGCAGCAACAACGCCTGGGACAATGGCAATTGCGGGTTGTACGCCAGGTCAGTCGGGTGTTCAGCAGTCATCGAGCATCGCTCCTTTTACGCCCCATGGACGTTGTGGCGGTAAAGGCCCAGTAGTCCTTGAAATAATGGATCCCTGAAAAACTCACTTAAACTCCGAACCGAACCCACGGTTAAAAGTTCAGAGTGATTTGCCCCGATGGCTGCGGGATCAAACCAGGCGCAAGGTGGTCAACAAGGTTAAGCACGACTCAAGCCATGTGCGTCACGGAGACCCGTCCTGATGAATATTCCCATCCCGGCTGAAACACCGGATCCCAACATTGACGACCCCAACCTGCCACCGCCCGGTCCTGACCCCGAGCCGATTCCGGAGCAAGACCCGCCGCTTGATCCGCAGCCCCCTCTGGGCGACCCGCCGAGCGAGGCGCCGCCGGAGCGGGTTTGATTAACAGCCTAGTGGATAACAAAAACCTGTGGGAGCGGGCTTGCTCGCGAAAGCGGTGTGTCAGGCAAGGTTTCGTCGACTGACACACCGCTTTCGCGAGCAAGCGCTCCCACACTGGCTTATGTGTTCTGGCTGAAGATCGCTATCACGGCTTATCCTCCTTCTCCAGCGCCCGGACAATCAGCGGCATCACACTGAAGATCGCCAGTGCCAACACCGTACTGAGCACTGCGGTCGACTCGCGCCCTAGCCCGGCGGCGACGCCGATGGCGGCGGTCATCCACAGACCGGCGGCGGTGGTCAGGCCTTTTACGTGGCTTTCGTCACTGTCGTTGCCTTTGAGGATAGTGCCCGCGCCGAGAAAACCGATGCCGGCGATGACGCCTTGCACCACACGGCTCATGGCGTCGGCTTCGGAACCGGACATCTGCGGCACCAGCACAAACAGCGCCGCCCCCAGGGCCACCAGCATGTGCGTCCGAACCCCGGCGGCCTTGCCTTTGTGTTCACGTTCAAAGCCCAGGATGCCGCCCAACACCGCGGCCATCAGCAGGCGCACGGTTACCCGCGTCATCTGCTGCGCATCGGTGATATCAGCGAATTCCGATTGCAGGGTTATCCAGACTTCATGCCACCAGGCGTCCATGAACGGTCCTCTTTTCAGTCGATAAACGATGGACCGCAAGCCAAGCCAGAGGTGCGCCCGACCGCTGATCAGAAGCAACGAACCCTGGCTGCGGGCCGGCGCCTAACGTTCAGGATATCCAGAAGGAAACTTAACCATGAGTGTAAGTATCGATAGCAACCAAATCTGCTCCTTCGACACCGAGGAGATCAACGAACAACGGGCCGCCAGCGAGCTGACCATTATCACGGACTCGGAAAAAGCCATGTCAGCGGTGGATCTCAACGGTGGTCGGGTCTACATCACCGAGGCGCAAGCCGATGCCCTGACCGTGGCCGGGGCGGTCGATGGGCGTAAGAACCTCAAGGCGACTGATAGCGATTCGGTGATCTGAGTCTCTTTGGTCCCTTTGATTGAATAGAAAATCGTCGTCTGTGCAGAGAGGAGCCGTGTGGGAGCAAGCTTGCCCGCGATGAAAACAATGGGGTGTCTGTGGCACCGAGGAGCCTGTATCGCGAGCAAGCTTTGCTCCCACACGGCTCCTCACCACGGGGATTTGCTCGTCTGATCCTGGATGCATCAAAGTGTCGCAGGGTCAGCGTCTCAGGGCATCTGATCCGGTTTTTATCTAGATACCTGAGTCTGTTATGAAAACAGTTCGATGGTCATAGTGCACCGGCCAGTTACAGGCTGAGGAGCGACCGACCATGAGCGAAAGAATCCCCGTCCAGTTGATACAGCACTTCGATCCCGCGCCGACGAAGATAAAGGCCCGGACCACCGATAACCTGATCCACACCCGCAGCTTTACCGGTTTGTTTCGCACCTTGCGCATCAGCGGTGCAGGGCTTCTGTTCTTGCTGTTTTTCGGCACCGTATGGCTGAACTGGGGCGACCGCCAGGCGGTGCTTTGGGACCTCGCCGAAAGCAAATTCCACATTTTCGGCGCAACCTTCTGGCCCCAGGATTTCATCCTGCTGTCGGCACTGCTGATCATCGCCGCCTTCGGCCTGTTTGCGATCACCGTGTTTGCCGGTCGGGTATGGTGCGGCTACACCTGCCCGCAAAGTTCCTGGACCTGGATCTTCATGTGGTGCGAGAAAATCACCGAGGGCGAACGCCACCAGCGGATCAAGCTGCAAGCGGCGCCCTGGACCTTGAACAAGCTGCTGCGGCGCTCGGCCAAACATGCGTTATGGCTGGCTATCAGCCTGCTCACCGGATTGACCTTCGTCGGTTATTTCACGCCGATCCGTCCTCTGGCCGAAGAGCTTCTGACCCTGCAAATAGCCGGTGTCAGTCTGTTCTGGGTGCTGTTCTTTACCGGTGCCACCTACCTCAACGCTGGCTGGCTGCGTGAGGCGGTGTGCATGCACATGTGTCCCTATGCACGGTTTCAGAGCGTGATGTTCGACAAAGACACCCTGACCATTTCCTATGACACGACCCGTGGCGAAATCCGTGGCCCGCGCAAGCGCGAAGTGAACCCGGCCAATCTGGGCTTGGGCGATTGCATCGATTGCCAGATGTGCGTGCAGGTTTGCCCCACCGGCATCGACATTCGCGACGGCCTGCAAATGGAGTGCATCGGGTGCGCCGCCTGCATCGATGCCTGCGACTCGATCATGGACAAGATGGGTTATGCCCGTGGCCTGATCAAGTACACCTCTGAACATCAACTGCAAGGCGGCAGGACTCACCTGCTGCGACCGCGGTTGATCGGTTATACCGCCGTGCTGCTGGTGATGATCGGGGCGTTGGCCGTGGCGCTGGTAGAACGCCCCATGGTCTCACTGGACGTGACCAAGGACCGTGGCCTGTTCAGCGAGAATAGCCTGGGCCAGATCGAGAACATCTACAGCCTGAAAATCATCAACAAAACCCAGCAGCGCCAGGATTATCAGTTGTCCCTGGCGGACGCCGAGGGCTTTGTCCTGCAGGGTAGAACGCAATTGAGCCTGGCGCCGGGGGAAATTCTCGATGTTCCGGTGTCGGTGGCAATGCTCAGCGAACGGCCCCGCAGCGGTTCCCGGGAGATGATCTTCAAGGTGGCCGACAGTGACGAGCCTGAAACCTTCAGTGAGGCCACCAGCCGCTTTGTGGCGCCGATAAATCGTTGAGGCTTAAGATGCCAAACTTTTGTGGGAGCAAGCTTTGCTCCCACGGGCTCTCCCACAGTTTAAAAAACGCAAATCATGTGTCACTCAAGACCGGGCCCACCATGAAACGCTACGAGAAATTCGCCGATGACATCGCTGAACTGATCCGCTCCGGCGTGCTGGGGCCAGGACAGCGCGTGCCATCGGTGCGTTATGCCAGCCAGACCTACGGCGTCAGCCCGTCCACAGTGTTCCAGGCTTATTACCTGCTGGAGCGACGTGGCCTGATCCGGGCCCGGCCGCGCTCCGGTTACTTCGTCAACGCCCACGCACCCAATCCGTTCGCGGAGCCGGTGATCAGCACCCAGGTGCACGACAGCACCGAAGTCGACGTCAGCGAGCTGGTGTTTTCGGTGCTGGACTCGATCAAGGATCCGGCCACCGTACCGTTCGGTTCGGCGTTCCCCAGCCCGACCCTGTTTCCCCTGCAACGACTGTCCCGCTCGCTCTCCAGTGCAACGCGGGATATGGACCCTCGTGTGGTGGTCACGGACATGTCGCCGGGCAATCCGCAATTGCGCCGGCAGATCGCCCTGCGCTACATGGTCGGCGGGCTGATGCTGCCCATGGAGGAACTGCTGGTCACCAACGGCGCCCTGGAAGCCTTGAACCTGTGCCTGCAAGCCGTCACCGAGCCCGGCGACCTGGTGGCAATCGAGGCGCCGGCGTTCTACGCCAGCCTGCAAGTGCTGGAGCGGCTCAAGCTCAAGGCGGTGGAAATCCCCGTGCACCCGCGCGACGGCATTGATCTGGACGTATTGGAGCAGACGTTGGAGCGCCACCCGATCAAAGCGTGCTGGTGCATGACCAGTTTCCAGAATCCCATGGGCGCGACCATGCCCGAGGAAAGAAAACAGGCGCTGGTGGAGTTGTTACGCCGTCATCAGGTACCGCTGATCGAGGACGACGTTTACGCAGAACTCTATTACGGCCAGCAGGCACCCAAGCCGGCCAAGGCGTTCGACACCGAAGGGTTGGTGATGCACTGTGGCTCGTTCGCCAAGAGCCTGGCGCCGGGTTATCGCATCGGCTGGGTCGCCGCCGGGCGTTACGCACAAAAGATCGAACGGCTCAAACTCATGACGTCGCTGTGCGCCTCGATGCCGGCCCAGGCGGCCATCGCCGACTACCTGCAACACGGTGGTTATGATCGTCACCTGCGCAAACTGCGCTACGCCCTGGAAGAACAGCAAAGCGCCATGCTCGCAGCCATCGCCCGTTACTTCCCCGCGCAGACCCGCGTCAGCCAGCCGGCGGGGGGGTATTTCCTGTGGCTGGAACTGCCCGAGCAGATGGACTCGCTGAAACTGTTCCAGATGGCCTTGGCCCAGGGCATCAGCATCGCCCCAGGGCCGATTTTTTCACCGACCCGGCGTTTCGGCAATTGCATCCGTTTGAACTATGGCAGCCCGTGGACCGAAGGGTCAGAGAAGGCGATGGAGACGTTGGGGCGGATTATTCGGTCGTTTTGATATTGGGTTGTCTGTTATTGCCCCATCGCGAGCAGGCTCGCTCCCACAGTGGGTTTGCGGCGAGACGAATATCTCAGCTACTTAGCAGATCTCTGTGGGAGCGAGCCTGCTCGCGATGGCGGCAGAACAGACAACTTATATTTCAGAGCTCAGCGCCCGCCCCCCAAATCCACAAACGTCCCGGTCGCATACGAAGCCTTGTCCGACAGCAACCAGATAATCGCTTCAGCCACTTCATCGGGACGGCCGCCACGGGCCATGGGAATTGCCGACTCCAGCTTGCTGACCCGGTCCGGGTCACCGCTAAGGGCATGGAAATCAGTGTAGATATAACCTGGGCGAACCGCATTGACGCGGATGCCTTCCCCGGCCACTTCCTTGGCCAGGCCAATGGTGAAGGTGTCCAGCGCGCCCTTGGAGGCCGCGTAGTCGACATACTCTCCCGGCGAGCCCAGGCGGGCGGCCACCGAGGAGACGTTCACAATACTGCCCCCCTGCCCGCCATGCCTGGGCGACATGCGCAGTACCGCGTGCTTGGCGCAGAGAATCGGCCCCAGGACGTTGGTCTTCATGATCTTGAGAATGCGAAACTCGGACATTTCGTCGAGCCGGGACTTGTGGGCGACCGTGCCGGCGTTGTTCACCAAAGCGGTGACACGACCCAACTCAGCGTCCACACGGTCGAACAGCGCGACCACTTCATCTTCGATGCTCACATCCGCCCGCACGGCAATCGCCTGTGCACCCTTGGCCCGGACCTGTCCAAGCACATCCTGCGCGGCGCCTTCATCAGACTGGTAATTGATGCAGATCCGATAGCCCAGGTCGGCAGCCAACAGCGCCGTGGCCGCCCCAATCCCGCGGCCGCCACCGGTGATGACGATGACTTTATCCACGTTCGCTCTCCCCATTCCACGGATAGACGTCCGGCCCAAGAATAGCGTTCACGCTGTACTTTTGCACAAGCCGTTGCGCTTGCGCTGGATTCAGCGGGCCAAAGCCCGTAGATCCAGACGCCCGTCCAGCAACGGCGGGCACCAGTAGTAGCCTCCCGTAATCGGCCGGCTCATGCGATACAGACCGTCGGTGATGCCGTCCTCCAGGCCGCTCATGCGCCGCAGTTGAGCCTCGAAGGCGTCGAGGGAAAAGCCGAACGCCAGGAACATCAGGCCAGCGCGATCCCCTTCAATCCACGGCATGGAGCGGCGCACGACGAAGGCTTCTGGTGCGAAGCTTTCCTGGGCTGTGCGTTTGACGTGGGCCGACTCCGGTGCATCGTCGATTTCCTCGTTGTCGCTCAGGCGCCGGCCCATGATGTTGTCACGCTCATGGGGCTGCATGGCGGCAAAGCCGTCCAGATCGTGCTGCCATTGCTGGATCGCCGCGAAACTGCCGCCGCGCACCCCATCGACACCCTGGGCCAGGGCGGCGGCGATGGCCGCTTCATCGTGAGGATTCTCAGTGCCGTCTTCATAACCGGTCAGGTCATGGCCGGTCATGTGGCGGAAGGTTTCGTTCATCTGCACCAGGCGCAACGCCGGGGCCAGAGCGGCCTCGATGGCGCGGCTGCGGTGCAGCAGCTCGCCACGGTCTTCGCCGTGTAGCCAGCACCACAGCGCGTGCTGGGTCGAAGGGTTGTCCACGCCCACCCCGGCCAGGGCCGGAAACGCCCGCAGGCCTTCGACCTGCGCACCCAGCGCCTGGACCAGCGACTCGCCAAGGCCGATCACTACTCGCTCATCGAGTTGCAACAAAAGCTTATCGATCGCAGCCGGCAGCGCCTCGACCGATTCCAGGGCAAAAAACAAGTGACGGGCCTGAGGCGGAACAGGGGTGGCGAGAATGCCGGGCTGGTAGTAGCTCATGTGGACTCCTTTAGAAAGAGCGCAAGTTTACCCGGCGACCGGTGGTTTGTGTGGTTTGCCATGAGGCCGTTGAATGCCCGGACGCTAAAGATTTTCGTAGGAAGTATCTTGCAACCCGGTCAGATGACTCGGAACCCGGTTCGGACCGCAAGGCCCACGATTGCCGGACAACCGAAAACTCCCTAGATTGAGTGCCCCGAAGCTGCTTGCAGAGCGGCTGGCATCATCAGGACTCATGGAGAACGGTCAGACATGCACATTGCCAAATCGATACTCAAGGGCGCTTTTTTCCTGGCCTGTGGAACGACAACGGGCTTTGCTCAGGAACGCGTTGAAGACACCGTCAATGCCGTCATCCAGCCCTTGATGAAACAACAGGACATCGCCGGCATGGCCGTGGCAATCACTCACAACGGTGAACGTCGTTACTTCAATTACGGGGTGGCCTCCAAGGACACGAAGCAGGCAGTGACCGACCAGACGCTGTTCGAAATCGGCTCGGTCAGCAAGACCTTCACCGCTACCCTCGGTGCCTATGCCCAAGCCCAAGGCAAGCTGTCCCTGTCGGACCCGGCCGGTCGCTTCGCCCCCGAGCTGAGCGGCAGCGCCCTGCAAGGCATCAGCCTGCTCAACCTTGCCACCTACACGCCGGGAGGCCTGCC
Source organism: Pseudomonas sp. Q11 (assembly GCF_024494355.1). Lineage (GTDB taxonomy): Bacteria > Pseudomonadota > Gammaproteobacteria > Pseudomonadales > Pseudomonadaceae > Aquipseudomonas > Aquipseudomonas hefeiensis. The sequence continues at coordinate 180,662 of NZ_JAKNQY010000009.1, forward strand.
TTTGCAGTTTCCTGGCGAAGCGGACCATCCGGACCGGATGTTCGATTACTACAAGACCTGGAAACCACTCTACCCGGTCGGTACCCAGCGGCTCTATTCAAACCCGAGCATCGGCCTGTTCGGCTACCTGGCCGCCCGTAGCCTGGGGCGACCGTTTGATGATGTGATGGAACAGACACTGATGCCGGGATTGGGTCTCAAGCACAGTTATGTGCGGGTGCCCAAGGATCAGTTGAACCGATACGCCCAAGGCTACGCAAAGGACGGCAAGCCTGTACGGGTCGGACCGGGAGCGCTCGACTCCGAAGCCTATGGCGTGAAAACCAGTTCATCGGACTTGCTTCGCTTCATCGAGGCTAACCTGCGGCCCGAAAAGCTGGACGCCGATCTGCGGCAGGCCATCGCCACGACGCACACCGGGTTCTACAAAGCCAGTGGCATGACCCAGGGATTGGGTTGGGAGTTCTACCCTTACCCAGTCACGCTTGACGCGTTATTGGCCGGTAATGCACCGCAAATGGCGCTGATGCCACAAAAAGTGGAACCGCTCAACCCACCCTTGCCCGCACCGGACAATAGCTGGATCAACAAGACCGGCTCGACCGGTGGCTTTGGTGCCTATGCGGCATTCGTACCAGGAAAGGCTATGGGGATCGTGATACTGGCAAACAAAAACTACCCGATTGAGGAGCGGGTGAAGGCGGCGCACAAAATCCTGACGGCGCTGGAGAAACAATAGGCTACGCAAATCTTTGTGGCGAGGGAGCTTGTTCCCTCGCCACAAAGGGATCTCATCGCCTGCCCGGTCAATCCTCCAGCGGTTTCGGCTCAGCCATCGGTTTGCCCGCCTTGGCGCCCTTCACATCCTTGGCCGGTGCGGCTTCAGACGCGGGAGTCGGGGTTGGCGCCGCCGCTTGCTGTTCTGCCGAAGGCAGTTTATCGACGGTGTCGAAGATGTCCTTCAGCTCAATCGCCCCTGAGTGCTCAAGCTTCTTTTCTCCGTCCTTGCCCACCAGGATGATCTTGGTCTGGGCACCGGCTCCCAACTTGAGTGAACGGATCAGCGCCATGGTGCTTTGCGGGTCCAGGTCTTTACCGTCGCGCTGCCCCATCGTGTTGAGTACGGTGTAAAGCACCATGTTGCGCTCGGAAAAGCCCTGCTTGCCTGCCGGTTCCGTCAGTGCTTTTTTCAGGCTGACCCAAGCAGGGTCGACAGTGCTGGGCGCGATGACAATCAAAGGACGGGATTTGCCCTCGTCCGCCGCCAAGGGTGAGTCGCCATCAGCGGCGAACAAGGGACCGGCAACGGCCAGCAAGGTAGCGAAGGTCAACGACCGAATGAGCATGCGCCTCTCCTTTTGATATCTACGCTGTACTGATTGCGCATGGCGGCGATTGTTCCGCGACAGTCGCCCAATACCGCGCCTGCCTGCCTTGAAGCTTAGGCCAGAGGGGTCATTGCGCAACCGTGGCGTGGGAGATGAGCCATTTCGTTACAGGAGTCGTGCACAACTTATGTGGGAGCGAGCCTGCTCGCGATGGCGCACAGTCAGTCAAGCAGATGTTCTGCTGTACCGGCCTCATCGCGAGCAGGCTCGCTCCCACATTGATTGGTGCGGAGGTTAGTTAGAACGCCAACTTGAACCCGATCATCGCCAGCATCACTGCCAGGCATGGGCGCAGCACCTCATCGGAAATGCGCCCCGACAAATGACTGCCCAGATAGATGCCCGGCAACGAGCCGACCAGCAGGTAACCCAGGATGTGCCAGTCCATGTTGCCCATGCTGGCGTGGCCCAGGCCGGCGACCAGGGTCAGTGGCACCGCGTGGGCGATTTCAGTGCCCACCAGGCGCTTGGTGACCAGCAATGGATAGAGAATGAACAGTGCGACGGTGCCCAGCGCGCCAGCGCCAATGGAGGTCAGCGCAACCATGACGCCCAGGACCAGGCCAGTGACGACAGTGAGCACATTGAGCCGCGAGCCGGTGGGATTGTAGTGGCCGCCCGCACGATCATGGGCAAATTGCAGAAGGCGCTTCTTGAACAGGATCGCCAGGGCAGTAGCGAACAGCACAAAACCCAGGGCTTGCTTGATTACCGCGTTCATGGCGTCGGGCGAACTGTGCAGGCTGCTGAGAAACCACAGCGTCAACCCAACCGCCGGTACGCTGCCCAAGGTCAGCCAGCCGGTGATGGCCCAATCGATGTTGCGGTTTTTGGCGTGAACCAGGACACCGCCGGACTTGGTTATCGCTGCGTACAGCAGATCCGTACCCACTGCGGTTGCAGGGTTGATACCAAACCACAACAGAATGGGAGTCATCAGCGAACCGCCGCCCACGCCGGTCATCCCGACGATGAAGCCGACGACCAAGCCCGCTATGACTAAACCGACATTACCGAAATCCATTGAGCGCGACCGCATGAAATAAAATCTGGTCGCGAGCATAGCGATTTTTCTTATAACCACCTATATCGATGTGATCTATCTTTATTCCTTTTACTCCTCACGTTACTGAACCGGCAGGAAGTTAAGAAAGAGCAAACTCTGGGCGTAGTTCAGACCGATCCGCCGGTAGCGCTCGTCCAGCATTTGGGTGAGCAGGTCCAGGCGCGCAACGATTTTCCCGAACTCCACGGCGAAGCTGAGATTACTGCCCTCCTCCGAAATCTCGTTGGAAAACAGCAGCGGCTTACCGTCCTTGTCCTGTCGTTGGCTCAGTATCCAGGTGGCTTTTTCGATATTGCGCGCCGCGTTGCTGACAAAACGCGGATCGATGGCGTCGGTCATGTAGAACTCGAGGCGATTGCCATGGGCCGTGACCAGCATGCTGCCAATGGCGTAGATGAACGCCCCCACCCGGTCACCCAGGAACTCCGGGCTCATGGCATAGCTCAGGGCGGCCAGGTCCTTCTTGCCGCCCAAGGTCGGCAACGGTTGTTGCTGCTCGATGGCCAGGCGTACCTGCTTTTCAGCGGCACGGGCGTCGAGAAATCCGGACTTGCGCAACTCTTCGGGATTGCGCAGATAAAGCTTGTTCATCAATAGATAGAGGCTTTGCAGGTTGTCGTGCATCGACAGCGTGGCCATGCGATCAACGCTGGTCTGCAACAGTTCCTGGGGCCTGGTGTTGCTGAACTGAGCGACCATGTCCTGCCCCTGCTGATGACTGCAACCGCCGCCAAGCAACATCAACACGCCAGCCAACAGCGCTGAACAGCGACGTCGCGACACCATCACGAAATGAAAAACACCGGCCATCGAGTCTCGGTCTGGGCTTGGGGAGGCGGTGGGGGTCGCCGCTTCCTGGCCATGGATAGAGCGGCAAAAAACGTAAAAGTGCGATGGACGAGGGAAAACCACACAGACGGAAAGATTCGCTCCATTCAATTAGTATGACTTTTTAATTGATTAATCGTGATTAATGGCTATATATCCCTTCTAGTCTTTCAAATAGAAAGACTACTAATCGGATAAACCTTCATCGCTGTCCGACTAAACACCGGACTCGACCCGCGTTCCACACAACAACAAGACAGGAAGGAAGGTCACACCATGCTTGAATCCAGACATCTGCTCACGGCTCTCGGAGTGTCTCTGATGATCGCCACGTCCGCTTCCCAGGCCGCAGGCCTGAGCAATGAACGCGCAGCGTTCGGCAAGACCAACGACGGTACCGCCGTGGAAAAATTCGTATTGCGCAACAGCCACGGCATGGAGGCCACTGTCATCACGTACGGCGGGATCCTCCAGTCATTGATCGTGCCGGACAAGAACGGCATGACCGCCGATGTGGTGCTGGGTTTCGACGATGTGCAGGGTTACCAGAAGAACGGCAACGTGTATTTCGGTGCGACCATTGGCCGCTTCGGCAATCGCCTGGCTGACGGTGCGTTCGAGCTGGACGGCAAGCGTTACCAAGTGCCGCAGAACGACAAGAGCAACTCCCTGCACGGCGGACCGCTAGGGTTCGACAAGCGCGCCTGGAAAGCCGAACCCCATGACGGCAAGGATTCGGTGGGCGTGACGCTGACTTACTTGTCGGCGGATGGCGAGATGGGTTTCCCTGGCGCACTGAAGACAGATGTCACCTACAGCCTCAACGAAAAGAATGAATTGCGCATCGAGTACCAGGCCACCACCGACAAACCCACGGTGCTGAACCTGACCAACCACAGCTATTTCAACCTCGCCGGCGCCGGGAACGGCGACATACTGAAACAGGTTGCCACGCTGCACGCCGCCCATTACACACCGGTTACCGGCAAACTCATCCCCACCGGTGAGCTGGCTCCGGTGGCCGGTACGCCGATGGACTTCACCAAGCCCACCGCCATCGGCACCCATATCAAGGCTGATCACCCACAGCTCAAATTCGCCGAACCCAAACAGGGTGGTTTCGATTTCAACTGGGCGCTTGACGCCAAGGGCGACGTGAGCAAACTGGCCGCTGAGGTCTACGACCCACAGTCCGGACGGCGCTTGCAGCTCTACACCACCGAGCCTGGCGTGCAGTTCTATACCAGCAACTTTCTCGACGGCACGGTCAAGGGCAAGCACGGCAAGGTGTATCCACACTGGGGCGCGTTCACCTTGGAAACCCAACACTACCCCGACTCGCCAAACCAGCCGAACTTCCCGTCGACCCGGCTTGACCCCGGCCAGACCTACACCCAGACCATGGTGTTGAAGTTCTCCGCGCAATAAACCCTTCCACGAAAAGATCGTTCCCACGCGGTTGGGAACGATCAACGTTGAACACCTGGTCTATCCTGCTGCCACACGTCTAACGTTCGAGCAAACAGGAGGTAGGCATGAGGACTCTGGAATTGGCCGGCGAAGCCGTACCGGTGATCGGCCAGGGCACCTGGCGCATGGGCGAGGATCCGTCCTGTCACAAGAAAGAAGTAGCGGCCCTGCGCTTGGGCATCGAATTGGGCATGACGCTGATCGACACGGCTGAGATGTACGCCGAAGGCGGCGCGGAAGAAGTCGTTGGCGAAGCGATCACCGGCCTGCGGGACCAGGTTTTTCTGGTGAGCAAAGTCTACCCCCACAATGCCAGCCGCAAAGGCATTGCGCTTGCCTGCGAACGCAGTTTGCGGCGCCTGGACACCCACTACATCGACCTTTATCTGCTGCATTGGCGCGGGCAATACCCACTGGAAGAAACCGTCGAAGCGTTCGAACGGCTGCGCGAAGAAGGCAAGATCGGCCGCTGGGGTGTGTCGAACTTTGATGTCGCGGACCTTGAAGAACTGGCTTCACCGGCCTGCGCCACCAACCAGGTGCTGTACAACCTGCAGGAGCGCGGCATCGAATTCGACCTGCTGCCCTGGTGCCAACAGCAACGCATGCCAGTCATGGCTTACTGCCCGATCGGCCAGGGCGGGCAACTGCTCAAGGACCACACCTTGGGGCAGATCGCCGAACGCCACGGCGCAACCCCAGCGCAGATCGCACTGGCCTGGCTGTTGCGCCAGGACAATGTCATTGCCATTCCCAAAGCCGTTCAGACTGAACATGTGCGCCTGAACGCCGAAGCGGCCAATCTGAAGCTCGCCCCCCAGGATCTGGCGGCGCTGGACTTGATGTTCCCGCAACCCGAGGGCAAGCAGCGGTTGGCGATGGTCTAGTTCTCACGAGCAAAGCGCTTTTTTGTGGCGAGGGTGCTTGCTCCCGCTGGGGCGCGTAGCGGCCCCTTCTGGCGATTGCTGCGCAACCGAGCGGGAGCAAGCTCCCTCGCCACAAAAGCAACCGGCCTGCAGCAACTAATGCCGCAGCCGTTAAAACAAGCCCATTTGCCCCCCCACCAGGGTCGAGAAATCGTCATCGACAAACGGCAGGATCGCATCCGCCACCGGTTGCAGCTGTTTGGTCACGTAATGGTCGTAATCGATCGGTGCGCTGCGGATTTCCAGCGGTTCGGGGCCGGCGACGGTAATCACGTAGCTGATCCACCCGCCGTTCTGGTATTGCCGCGCGCGGCCCTGGCGCAGGTTGAACTCGTCGGCCAGCCGCGCGGCCCGCACGTGGGGCGGTACGTTACGTTCGTAGTCCTCCAGAGGCCGGCGCAGGCGCTTGCGGTAGACCAGGCGGTCATCGAACGCTCCGGCCAGGGTCTGGTGCACATAATCGCGCACATAATCCTGATAAGGCTTGCGGTGGAAAATCCGCCCGTACAGCTCCTGCTGGAACTGCCGGGCCAGCGGCGACCAGTCGGTGCGCACGGTTTCCAGGCCTTTGTAGACGATCTCATCGGTGCCGTCGGCGCGGGTTACCAGCCCGGCGTAGCGTTTCTTGCTGCCCTCCTCCGCGCCACGAATGGTGGGCATCAGAAAGCGTTTGAAATGGGTTTCGAACTGCAACTCCAGCGCGCTCTCCAGCCCGAACTCGTCCCGTACATGTTCGCGCCACCACTGATTGACGTAACTCACCAGTTCGTGGCCAATGGTCGCCGCCTCTTCCTGGCCGTGGGCCCGGCGTAGCCAGACGAACGTGGAGTCGGTATCACCGTAAATCACCACATGCCCCCGGGCTTCGAGCAACTGTCGGGTGCGTTGCATGATCTGGTGACCCCGCAGCGTGATGGATGACGCCAGCCGCGGATCGAAGAAGCGACAACCACTGGAACCGAGCACGCCATAGAAGGCGTTCATGATGATTTTCAGTGCCTGGGACAGCGGTGCATTGTGTTCACGCTTGGCGGTTTCCCGGCCTTCGGCCACCCGCGCCACGATGGCCGGCAGGCAATGCCGCGTGCGGGAGAACTGTGCCCCGCGAAAGCCGGGTACCGCCTGGCTTTCGTCCGGGTGGCGCAGGCCTTCGATCAAGCCCACCGGGTCGATCAGGAAAGTGCGGATGATCGACGGATACAGGCTCTTGTAGTCCAGCACCAGCACCGACTCGTAGAGCCCCGGCTGGGAATCCATGACAAAACCACCCGGACTGGCCTCGGGCGGACGTTGGCCAAGGTTCGGCGCGACGAAACCCTGGCGGTGCATCAGCGGCATGTACAAGTGCGTGAAGGCCGCCACCGAACCACCGCTGCGGTCCGCCGGCAGGCCCGTGACGCTGGCCCGCTCCAGCAGGAACTTGAGCAGTTCGGTCTTGGCGAAGATCCGCGTCACCAGCTCACAGTCCTTGAGGTTGTAGCGGGCCAGGGCCGGTTTGTCCTCGGCAAACATGCGGTTGATCTCGTCCATGCGCTGGTAGGGATTGTCGATGGATTTGCCCTCTCCCAACAGCGTCTGGGCGACATTTTCCAGGCTGAACGAAGGGAAGCTCCAGGTTGCCGAGCGCAGCGACTCAATGCCGTCGATGATCAGCCGGCCCGCCGCCGAGGCGAAAAAGTGATTGTTGCGCGCACCATGCTCGCGCCACTGCATCTCCTCCCCGCCTCGCCCCAGGCGTAGCGGCACGGCCAGGCGCCGGGCGTGCTCATGCAACACGCGCAAATCGAACTGCACCAGGTTCCAGCCAATGATCGCGTCGGGATCGAACCGAGCAAACCAATCGTTGAGTTTCTTCAGCAGCAAGGTGCGCGATTCACAGTACTCAAGTTGGAAATCCACACCTGTATCGTCGCCATTGGGCGGGCCAAGCATATACACCTGACGCTCGCCACAGCCTTCAAGGGCAATGGAATACAAATCGCCCTGGGCGGTGGTTTCGATGTCCAGCGATACCAGGCGCAATGGCGGACGATATTCGGGGGCCGGTTTCATCTGGACGTCCAGCAGCAGGCCGCCAGAGGCCTTCGTGCCACCGAACCAGACCGGCGCGGTGATGAAACGCTCCATCAGGTAGCGTTCCGGCGGGCGGATGTCGGCCTCGAACACGTCTACGCCGGCACGGCGCAAGGTGGTCTCCAGGCGCATCAACTGCGCGTGTTGCCGGCAATACAGGCCCAGCACCGGGCGATGCTCGAAATCCAGCAGGTCCAGGGGACGCAGTTCTACGTCTTTCTCCCCTTGCAACAAGGCCTCGACCTGGCCGCGCTGAATCTGTGGCACGAACGCCACCGACGGCTGAACCGGCAGACGCAGGCGGCGGGGGCCGGCGTCGGTCGCCAGCCAGAATTCGACTTCGGTGCCGGCCGGAGTATCGCGCCAATGCCGGGTCAGGACAAAGCCCTGCTGTAAATCCACCGCTGCAACCTCGAATTTTGCGTGAGACGCGATTCTACCTGTGACGAGGGGATTTATCTGTGGGAGCAAGGCTTGCCCGCGATGAAGACGACGCGGTCTCCCAGGGAAACGAGGCGCCCGCATCGCGGGCAAGCCTTGCTCCAACATCCCCTCGCCCCAACAGTGTATGGCCTCACTTTGGTGGTGAATTCACCGGCAATGACGCTTTTGGACGACTGACTGCCGCTTTACCGCTTGCTCTGCGCCGTTGGGTCTACGATTCTTAAACCACCCGCAAAAAACAACACCCGAGGCTTCCCCATGAAAACCGTCGCGCAGTTGCTCCGGATCAAAGACGAAAAAAACCAGCAAGTGCACACCATCTCACCGGACGACATGGTGCTGCAGGCGCTGATGCGCATGGCCGAAAAAAACGTCGGCGCCTTGCTGGTGGTGAAGAACGGCGAAGTGCTGGGGATCATCAGTGAGCGCGACTACGCACGCAAAATGGTCTTGCATGGCCGCTCTTCAGTGGGCACGAAAGTGGGCGACATCATGGTCTCGCCCGTGATCACGATAGACCCCCACCAGAATGTCGAAACCTGCCTGAGCATCATGACCGAAAAACATCTGCGGCACTTACCGGTGGTAGAGGACGGCAAGCTCGTCGGCCTGCTGTCCATCGGCGATCTGGTCAAGGAAGCGATTGCCGAGCAGGCGGACCTGATCCGACAACTGGAGCAATACATTCGCGGCGAATGACCCGTTCGGGCGGGTTGCTCAATCTCAACCGCCTTCTATATTGAAGGAGTTGTTCCTGCCGAGCATCCCGATGGCCGATACCGACCGACTGATCATTTGCGAACATTGTGATGCGGTGTACGAACCGATAGTGCTCGCTGCGCATCAGAAAGCCTCGTGCGTGCGATGTGGCGCCGTAATCCAGCGCTACAACGGCCTGACCATTGAACAGCGCCTGGCCTTGAGCGTGACGGCAGCAGTGTTGTGGGCCTTCGCCAACATCTATCCGGTGATGAGCATCCGCCTCCAGGGCCTGAGCAACAGCGCTACGCTGTGGGACTCAATCGTGGCCCTGAGCCAGGGCCCCATCACCTTCATCGCCCTGGTGGCCGCGGTGGCGATCATCATTGCACCCGTCTTTCAGTTGGTATTGCTGATCTGGGTGCTGGCCTACGCCTACACCAACCAACGGGCGCCCGGGTTCAACCTGTGCATGCGCGGCCTGGAAACGCTACGGCCATGGAGCATGCTGGAGGTATGCCTGTTGGGTGCGCTGGTGGCGGTGATCAAGCTCGCCGGGCTGCTGGACGTGCTGCCGGGCATCGGCCTGTTCGCCCTGGCCGCCCTGAGCCTGCTGATGATCCGCATCGCCGGGCGCGATGTGCGCGATTTGTGGGGCGACTCATGAACCGCGAGCCGTTGCCCCTCCCGCCCTTGGCGCGTGACCTGAACCTGTGCCTGTGCCACAGCTGCGGCCTGGCCTGTGACATGAGCGACGAACCCGAGACCTGCTCCCGCTGCGACGCCCCGTTGCACCGACGAAAACCCAACACCCTCACCCGTACCTGGGCCTACATGCTGGCCGCGTTGGTGTTCTACATTCCGGCCAACCTGCTGCCGGTGATGAATACCCAGATGCTCGGGGATGGCGCCGACAGCACCATCATCAGTGGTGTCATCGAATTCTGGCAGGGCGGCGCCTGGGACATCGCCCTGATCATTTTCATCGCCAGTATCGCGGTGCCAGGCATTAAGTTCGTGGTGCTGACCTTGCTGCTGGTCACCGTGCAGCGGCGCAGCACCTGGGCCCAGGTTCAGCGGGCGAAACTGTATCGACTGGTGGAAGTCATCGGCTACTGGTCGATGCTCGACGTGCTGGTAGTGGCGCTGGTGGCGGCGTTGGTGAAGTTCCAGGCACTGAGCGATATTGAACCGCGTCCGGGCATCCTGTTCTTCGGCCTCGTAGTGTTGTTCACCATGCTGTCGGCCATGAGTTTCGACCCACGCCTGATCTGGGACACCCAACCACCCGAGGAGGTCATGGATGAAGTCGCAAGCCACTGACGGGCAGCAACCCGCACCAGGTCGCGCCCACGTCACCAGCCGCCGCTGGACGGTGTCGCTGGTATGGATAGTGCCGATCATCGCGGTGCTGGTAGGGCTGTCCCTGGTGGTCAACAACTGGCTGCAGGAAGGTCCGACCATCACCATCACCTTCAAGACCGGCCAGGGCCTGACCGCCAACAAGACACCGGTGAAATATCGCAACGTAGTCATCGGCCAGGTCACCGACGTGCAGTTGAGCGACGACCAGAAGAACGTCACCGCCACGGTCAAGCTGGCCAAGACGGCGGATACGTTCACTCACGAGGACTCGGTGTTCTGGGTCGTACGACCGCGCATCGGGGCCGGTGGTATTTCCGGAATCGACACCCTGCTGTCAGGGGATTTCATCGGGGCCGACGCCGGTCAATCGAAAGTTCGAGCAAAGTCCTTTATCGGCCTGGAGGCCCCACCGCCGATCACCTACGGTGAACCGGGCAAGCGCTTCACCCTGCATTCCCAGGACCTCGGTTCACTGGACATCGGCTCGCCGGTATACCTGCGCAAGATTCCGGTGGGCCAGGTGGTGTCCTATGCGCTGGATGCTGATGGCAAAGGGGTCAACATCGACGTATTCGTCAATGCGCCCAACGATGTCTACGTCACCGAAAACACCCGGTTCTGGAACGTCAGCGGCGTGGACGTGAACGTCGGCGCCAACGGTTTCGCGGTCAAGACCGAATCACTCTCGGCGCTGTTGGTGGGCGGCATCGCGTTCCGGGCACCGGAATACAGCCCCAACGATAGCCCCGCCACCGAAGACAAGACGTTCGAGCTGTTTACCGACCAGCAGAGCGCCCTGGCCCCGCCTGATGGCAAGGCTCAATACCTGGCTTTACGTTTCGATCAGGCATTGCGCGGATTGCGGGTCGGAGCGCCGGTCGAATTCCTGGGCGTCGAGGTGGGCAGGGTCGTGGCCATCAACCTGGATTTCGACGAGAAGCAGCGCAGTTTCCCGGTCAATGTCGGCGTGGTGTTCTACCCTCAGCGCCTGGGCAAAGCCCATGAAAAACTGCTCAAGGCGCTCAATCACAACCCGGATGACGAAGCTGCCGGTGCCCGCCTGATCGGCAGCTTCGTCGAACGCGGCCTGCGTGCCCAGGCCCGCAGCGGCAACCTGCTGACCGGGCAGTTGTACATCTCGCTGGACTTCTACCCAAAGGCCGAAAAAGTTGCTTTCGACGCCAACGCCCGCCCCGTCCGTATACCGACCATCCCGGGCAGTCTCCAGCAACTGCAGGAACAACTTCAGGCGATGGTCGAGCGGATCAACAAACTGCCCCTGGAAAGCGTTGCCAGCAACTTGAACGGCAACCTGGTGGAATTGCGCAAAGGCCTGGCCCAGTTCAACAGCAAGACTCTGCCAAGCGTGCAAAACACTTTGCAGGACGTGAGCAAGACCCTGCAATCGGCCAACTCGACCCTGGCCGAAGATTCACCGCAACGCGAACAACTGACCCAGACCCTGGACGATCTTGGGCGCATGTCGCGTTCGCTACGTGAGCTGTCCGACTACCTGAGCCGCCATCCCGAATCACTGCTTCGCGGCCGCCCCAAGGATGCACCGGCGCAGAACCTCACATTGCCGGTGAAAGAATGACCACAGGAGCACGCCCCATGCCGCAGATGCTGAAACTCCCCCTGGTTGCCTTGGCACTGCTGCTTGCTGCCTGCCGCGGCGATCCGATTCAGTACCACACCCTGAGCCCCGCTCAACCTGCCGGCCAGCCACGCACGAACGTGGACATCCAGCTCGAGCAGGTGAGCGTTCCACCTCAAGTGGACCGTGCACAAATGGTCATTCGCCAAGGCAACAGCGGGCTGGCGATTCTTGAAACGCAATGGTGGGGCGCCAGTCTGGCCGATGAACTGCACAGCAGCCTGGAAGAACAACTGAGCAACCCCGGGGCACCGAAGTTATTGCTGCGATTGGATGTACAGCGCTTCGATTCGATTCCCGGCCAATATGCCCGCATGGACGTGCAATGGCGCCTGCGCGACCTGGGCAACGAAGCCCGTACCCTGACCTGCCGTAACAGCCTGCAAACGCCGGCGGGGAGCGGCATCGACGAATTGGTGGCAGCTCATCAGCAAAATGTCCGGCAATTTGTCGGCCTCGTTGAGCAAGCCGCCACCAAAATGGCATGCCCTTGACCCGCAGGAGCTGCCAAAGGCTCGGACGCGTTCGGACAATCTTCAGGCTCTGACCTTTCGTTTGCTACTCAGAAAAATCGCAGCCTCGCTCCGCTCGACAGCTCCTACAAGGGCCAGTGCAGCGACAGCACCGGCGCAATACGTGGATGGTGGTCGATACGCTCCAGCAGCCCGTAGAATTCAGGCCGGGTACTTCGCATCGCCTCCCGCGTGTCTTCCCACTTCGTGACCACTGCGGCCAGGATATCCAGCGCTCCCGGCTCGGCACCGCTGAGAAAAGGTTGAGGCGCAAACTGGTCGGCAAACAGCGCCCAGTTGCGATATAGCCGCTGCTTGGTGCCCGATATCAATTGCTGCCGAGTCGCTTCGTCCGCGTCGACCAGCCAGCGCTCTGGAAAATCGATGATGCCGATGGGCGTGTAGCAATTGGCGACGATATAGACCAGGCCTCGTATGGCTTGCGCACGCTGGGCCGGAGCGTCCGGCAGCAACTTCGATTCAGGAAAAGCCAGCCCGAGGTGAATCAGAATTGCCGCGGCTTCGGTCAGTACCGAACCGTCCGGCAATTGCAAGGTCGGGACCTGTTTTTGAGGGTTCAGTGCCTTGAGCTCTTTCGCCGCCTCGTTGTTTTCGGTCGAATACGCATCGACACGGCGATAAGGCACGCCACACAGGCACAGGGCGATCTCCACAGCCGAGGAGCCCGATTGCCTGTAACCGAATAGCTGATACATGAACTTGCCTCCTGCACTTGGGGTAGCCGGTAGAACCCGCAAGCCGACCAGTGTTCCACCCGGCAGACGACACGCACTCTCCATGGACACGAGCCTGCTCGCAATGCCGATGAATCAATCAACATCGATATTGGCTGATAGCAGGCCAACGAGTTATCACCGCCATCGATATTCACCATCAGGCCAATGAAGTTCTCTTGATAGTCACCCCGCGCAACAATGGCTCCACACCAACCCACTGCATCCCCGGAGCACACCATCATGAAACGCCAAATCATCCTCAGCCTCGCTTTCTCGGTACTGGCAGCCAACGCATTCGCCGCCTCCTCCCATCCGATCGTTGCCGAAGGTGGCTCTGATCGACTGATCGAAAAACGTGTTGCCGAAGGCGGCTCTGATCGCCTGATCCAGAACCGCGTTGCCGAAGGTGGCTCCGATCGTCTGCAACAGAATCGTGTTGCTGAAGGTGGTT
>NZ_JAKNQY010000009.1:194377-199787 GCF_024494355.1 Pseudomonas sp. Q11
TTGCCGAAGGTGGCTCCGATCGTCTGCAACAGAATCGTGTTGCTGAAGGTGGTTCTGATCGTCTGCAACAGAATCGCGTCGCTGAAGGTGGTTCCGATCGTCTGACTCAGAACCGTGTATGAGTTGTTCAATCCAGATGCCTGACGAAGTCCCCAATGACGTGCAACGCAATGTGTGGCGAAGGAGCTCCCTCGCCACACTGTTTCAAACACCTCTGCAACCTGATGCATCACAATGAAAGCCCGGCCTTATTCGCCGGGCTTTTTCATGGGCCGACGTATCGACTAGCGTCCCGCAGCCCGCGTCATGCAGCGTCGATAACGCTCATCTACCCGCTTGGCAAACCACGCAGTGGTGAGCTTGCGCGTGATCTTCGGGCTCTTGAGCACGATTCCCGGCAATACTGCCCGCGGCAACGGTTTGCCCTCGGCCTTCTCAGCCAATTCGAACACCCGCTTGTAGAGTTTGCTGTCCTCGAACGCCAGGCTGTCGCCCTGCTCCAGTTGATCGCGAATGGTCGGGTTACGCATACCCAGCGACCTGCCCAATGTGCGCACTGCCAGCTCAGTGCTGCCTGGCATGATGGAGTCATGCAAAATCAAATCGCCATCGAGGGCCAGGGGAATGCCTGACACACGACTCACCGCATGCTGGAATGCTGCGTTGCGGCTGGCGTACCACCCGGCATTGAAATCGGCGAAACGATACAGCGGCTCGGTGTAGCTCACCGGATACCCCAGCAGATGCGCAATGCCGAAATACATCCCGCCGCGACGACTGAACACCTCCCGACGAATCGAACCATCCACCGCGTAGGGGTAATCCCGGGCATTGGCTTGGGCAAACGCGATGCTGACCTGCATCGGCCCGCCGGTGTGTACGGGGTTGAAGCTGCCGAACAGCGTCCTGCCCAAAGGCACCATGCCGAGGAAATCATCGAAAATCGCACTCAACTCCTTCTCGCTGCGCGCGGCATTGAGCCGATCACTGTAGCTTTTGCCATTGGGCGAACGCACCTGGAGCGCGCCGCTGATCAACAGACCTGGGATGTGCATCTTTGCCGCGCGACGGTCGATTTCCTGCCGGGCGATCTTGCCCAACCCCGGCACCGCCGGATCGGCCTGGAACGTCGACTCCTGTTCGGTCACCGCCAGGACAGAACAGATATTCTGCGTCGTGGGTGGGATCTGCTGAGTGGCAAAAGCCACGTAGATATCCGTCGCCCAGCCTTCGCGATCCGCGGTCTTTGCCGGCAACAACCGCACGATCTGCGCCTTGACCTCGGCGGGCTGGCGTTCAGGTTCCTGGGCCTGACGGCTGCCGCAACCGGCCAGGGTCAACAACGCGGCGAGGCTGATCATCAATCGATTGAGTTGCATGTTGCTCCATCAAGTCTGTTATTGCGCAGCAACCATACGATCAAAAGCCGGTACAGGCTATGTTCGGTTCATCAGGGCCACAACGGGTCTTGTGAGGAAGGAAGGCTCGACAGTAGCAAAACCTGAGGTGAGAGATGGGTGGCCTAACACCATCAGAGTGGCAGCAAGACTCCTACAGTAGATTTGGGGTGGGTGAGGTCTGTGGGAGCAAGGCTTGCCCGCGATGACGGCGGCACGTTCGGCATCGATGCAAGCTGTCCCACCACTGTCGCGAGTAGGCTCTCTCCCACAGGAATCCAGCGTCGATCAGATTCCGCTTAACGCCAGATCCATCGCAAAGTAGGTGAAGATCAGGTCCGCCCCGGCTCGTTTTATCGCGCCGAGACTTTCTCGCACTACGCGGGCTTCGTCGATAGCGCCGGCCTGGGCGGCGAATTTGATCATCGCGTACTCGCCGCTGACCTGATAGGCCGACAAGGGCAGGTTCGAAGCCTGGCGAATGTCGCGGATGATATCCAGGTACGCGCCGGCAGGTTTGACCATCAGTGCATCGGCCCCTTCCTGCTCATCGAGCAAGGATTCGCGCAGTGCTTCGCGGCGGTTCATCGGGTTCATCTGGTAGCTTTTGCGGTCGCCCTTCAAGGCACTGCCGCCCGCCTCGCGGAACGGACCGTAGAGCGCTGAGGCGAACTTGGTTGAATACGCCATGATTGCCGTCTGGCTGAAACCGGCTTCGTCCAGGGCTTTGCGGATGGCCTGGACCTGCCCGTCCATGGCGGCGGACGGAGCGATCACATCAGCCCCGGCACGCGCGGCCGCCACGGCCTGTTTACCCAGGTTGAGCAAGGTCCGGTCATTGTCCACTTCATGCCCATGAAGCACCCCGCAATGGCCGTGATCGGTGTACTCACAAAAACAAGTGTCGGACATCACGATCATTTCCGGCACCGCGTCCTTGCAGATCCCGGCCATGCGCGACACCAGACCGCGCTCGTTCCAGGTGTCGCTGCCATCGCTGTCCAGGTGATGGGACACGCCAAAGGTCATCACTGACTTGATGCCGGCACGGGCATACCGCTCGATCTCACTGGCCAGTTTCGATTCAGGAATACGCGCCACGCCCGGCATGCTCTTGATCGGTACAAAGTCATCGATTTCTTCTTCGACGAAAATCGGCAGCACCAGGTCGTTCAGGGTGAACTCGGTTTCCTGGAACAGACTGCGCAGGCTGGCATTGCGGCGCAGGCGACGTGGACGTGCTTCGGGGAACTGGCTGGACATGGGACTCCTGGGAAAATGGGTGCTCGATCGCAGGGGATAAAGCTTATGCCCTGACCGGCCGGGGCACAAACGCCGACCGGAAAACAGAGTTTTACCGGCCGGGCAATAATCGGCTTACAAGGTCAGTGAGCCATTGACGCAGGTCACCACCGCCCCACCAATCCAGACGTCCTCGCCCACCTGCTCAACATGAATCCGCCCGGCCCGGCCCATGGTCAAGCCCTGGCTAACCACATAGCGCGACGGTGCCAGCCCCTTGGCCAGCATCCACTGGGCCAGCCCGGCGTTCAGGCTGCCGGTGGCAGGGTCCTCCGGCATGCCGTCGCCGGCAATGAATCCGCGCACCTCGAATTGGGCCTCGTCGCCATCCACGGACGGGTCCCAAGGTGCGATGACACCCACAGCCAGATCCAGCAACTGATGGTAATCGGGCGTGAGCGTCAACACCTGCTGGCGATCCTTGAGCATCAAGGCCAGCCAGCCGGCACCGTTATCAACCCACTGCGCCTCGACAATCGCCTCGGCCTGCAACCCCAGTCCCTTGCGCACCCGCTCCAGCACTTCGGCCTCCAGCGGGCCGGACTTGAGCAAGGGCGGCGCCTGAAAAGCCAACCCAAAATCGCTGCGGCGAATTCTTACCAGGCCAACGCCACATTCCTGCACGATCTGCGGCCCTTTCGGCACGCCTCCGGCCTCCAGCCAGGCATGACAACTGCCCAGAGTCGGATGACCGGCAAACGGCAGTTCAGTCGAGGTGGTGAAAATACGCACCCGGTAATCGGCATCCGGATGCTGCGGTGCCAGCAGGAACGTGGTTTCGCTGAGGTTGGTCCAGTTGGCAAAAGCGCCCATGCGCTCGTCACTGATCTCGTCTGCCCCGAGCACCACCGCCAGCGGATTACCCTTGAGCGGCACTTCACTGAACACATCCAATTGCTTGAAATTGAACCGGCTCGCCATCGTTCCACTCATTCCGGAATTTTCAATCCGCGCGCCACTGCCGGCCGCGCCAGGAAACGCTCCAACACCCGCGTTACATTCGGGAAATTCTGGATACCCACCAGATCCCCTGCTTCATAAAAACCGATCAAGTTGCGCACCCACGGAAACGTGGCGATATCGGCGATGGTGTAGCGCTCGCCCATGATCCAGTCCCGCCCTTCAAGACGACCATCAAGCACCTTGAGCAGACGCTTGCTTTCCTCGACGTAACGATCACGGGGTCGCTTGTCTTCGTAGTCCTTGCCCGCAAACTTGTTGAAGAAACCCAACTGCCCGAACATCGGCCCGATCCCGCCCATCTGGAACATCAGCCATTGGATCGTCTCGTAGCGCGCCGCCGACTCCTGGGCCAGCAGTTGCCCGCTCTTGTCCGCCAGATAAATCAGAATCGCCCCCGACTCGAACAACGCCAGCGGCTGATCCCCCGGCCCATGAGGGTCGAGAATCGCCGGGATCTTGTTGTTGGGGTTCAAGGAGAGGAACTCCGGGGACAGCTGGTCGTTGCTGCTGAAGTCCACTTTGTGGGGTTCGTAGGGCAAGCCGATCTCCTCCAGCATGATCGAGACTTTCACGCCGTTGGGGGTCGGCAGGGAGTAGAGCTGGATCCACTCCGGGTACTGGCCGGGCCATTTCTGGGTGATGGGGAATGGGGTTAGGTTGGGCATGGGGGCGAACTCCAGATGGGGAAGAAAAAAACGGAGCATAGTTCAGAATGATTTCCGTGACATCAAGGATTTTCATCCAAGCTAGCGCACTTAGACAAACGACCTGCCGTGTAAAAATTCACTCTCCTCTGCAACACACCACACACTAACTAATTCGAGACTCAATCCAGCTCCTATAGAAACTCACTTGCTCATTCGGATCGTTTGTTAAATCCTGATCATCATATTCAAATATATAAACCAGGTCATCGAGAGATGGAGCCACCCCCATGCGTAGCTCATAGGCTTTTAGTCCAAGCGACATCTGTGATGACATGCCAGATGGGTGAACATTCCTCTTAGCACCTTTGCAAAAAAAAGTCACCTCTGGATTATCCCGTCGAAGGCTCGCAAAACATTTATAAAAGTTGCTGCTCATATAACTTTTATCAACACCTGCTTTCGTACAGAAGGTTATTGCAACTTTTTCGGCATCACATACAAGATGAACGATCTCTTTTTTACCCCCCATGGACACGTAAACTTCCACCTTGGTAATCATTTTTTTATCCTTCTATTGGGATTAAGTATGGAGTAACCAAACTCCTTTCCATCATCAAGTATTAACGTTGCACCAAGCACATCTTCGTTTTTTATGCGCCCCGGAATCGCGATTTCCTTTTCGCCCCCGAACAAATATGCTGCTCCCAGCTCCTTACTTAAATCATGCCCTGGAATTTTTTGTAGCGTGTATAAATAACCTATTCTCGTAAACTCGTTGGTGGCGAACCTCTTCCCCACCTCTCTCGAATAGGAAGTGCTAATGAAATAACTAGGAGGCCAATCACTATCTATAGAGTGCAAGAATAGATCCTTACTTTTCCCTTTGCTTTTAAACCCATTTTCAAAAACATCTTCAGGACTTCGCTCATCACCGCGATACAGAAAATCATCTTCTTTTTTTGGGGTAGGTAGTTTGGATTCCGCTTGACTAACAGTCGCCTTAGCCGCCGGATCCGGACTCCCAACCGCCGACCTGCACCCGCCCCTCCCCGGACAATCCACCAACCCCAACGGATCCACCCACCCCGTCGGGTTCAGGGT